>NZ_JAHVHT010000012.1 GCF_019802125.1 Tateyamaria omphalii | reverse complement strand
ATGGCAAAGGAAAAGTTTGAACGTACGAAGCCGCACGTTAACATTGGCACGATTGGCCACGTTGACCACGGCAAGACGACGCTGACGGCGGCGATCACGAAGTATTTTGGTGATTTCCAGGCATATGACCAGATTGACGGCGCGCCCGAAGAGAAAGCGCGCGGGATCACGATCTCGACCGCGCACGTGGAATACGAGACCGACGCGCGTCACTACGCCCACGTCGACTGCCCCGGCCACGCCGACTACGTCAAGAACATGATCACCGGTGCCGCCCAGATGGACGGCGCGATCCTGGTTGTGAACGCCGCCGACGGCCCGATGCCGCAAACGCGCGAGCACATCCTGCTGGGCCGCCAGGTTGGTATCCCGAAGATCGTCGTGTTCATGAACAAAGTGGACCAGGTCGACGACGAAGAGCTGCTGGAACTGGTCGAAATGGAAGTGCGCGAGCTGCTCGACAGCTACGAGTACCCCGGCGACGACACGCCCATCATCGCAGGCTCCGCGCTGGCGGCGATGGAAGGCCGTGACAACGCGATCGGCGAAGACAAGATCCGCGAGCTGATGGCAGCTGTCGACGAGTACATCCCGACGCCCGAGCGCGCCGTGGACCAGCCCTTCCTGATGCCGGTCGAGGACGTGTTCTCGATCTCCGGCCGCGGTACGGTTGTGACCGGTCGTGTGGAGCGTGGCGTGATCAACGTGGGCGACGAGATCGAGATCGTCGGCATCAAGGACACCCAGAAAACGACCTGCACCGGCGTTGAAATGTTCCGCAAGCTGCTGGATCGCGGTGAAGCGGGCGACAACATCGGCGCGCTGCTGCGTGGTATCGACCGTGAAGCGGTCGAGCGTGGCCAGGTTCTCTGTAAGCCGGGTTCGGTGACGCCGCACACGAAGTTCGAGGCCGAAGCCTACATCCTGACCAAGGAAGAGGGTGGCCGTCACACGCCGTTCTTCGCGAACTACCGTCCGCAGTTCTACTTCCGTACGACGGACGTGACGGGCACGGTTCAGCT
>NZ_JAHVHT010000011.1 GCF_019802125.1 Tateyamaria omphalii | reverse complement strand
GCTTCTCTAATTGGGCATTTGGGTCAAGCTCGTTTTCCTTCTTTGTTTGGGACCGTTGTCACTCATCCGGGTCACGCTTCTCTTCGCAGTCTGGGTGATGCCTCGTGGGACATCGCTGCATGCATGTGTCGGATTGGCGGTGGAGAGCCTCGCTTTGGGACGCGCTTGATGGCGCAGCAGACATTTTCGGCTTTGTCCACGAACCTCGTCCGGTGAGGACGACCCCGTTCAGATTTGTGTTGGGCGTTTAGATCATGCCGTGCCCTCCACCTTCTCTGAACGGAACTCAGTGCCATCAGCCCACATACGGTGAAGCAGGACGGCTAATTTGCGCGCGACAGCCACAACGGCGCGGCGACGTCCCTTGGTACGCATCAAGCGCATACCCCATGACTTGATCTGAGAGCCCGCCATCGTCCGCATCAACAAGGCGTTTGCGGCGGCATAGAGTGTCGACCTTACGTCTCGATCCCCGGCTTTCGATATCCGACCTGGGTTGTCCTGTTCGCCAGATTGGTATCTTCGAGGTGTAAGGCCGAAGTGGGCTGCCACCGTGCGAGACCTTTTGAACCGCGCGGGATCATCAACGGCAGCCTTGAAGGTGAGAGCGGCAATAGGGCCAACGCCGGGAACCGTCATCAGGCGCATGCAGATCTCGTCCTGACTGGCCGCGCGTTTGACCCGGCGGTCGAGTTTCAGAAAGTGCTGATACAGAACCAGCCGCGCATCCAGAAGCGGCAACATGGCGTGGGCCAAAACGTCGTCCATCTCAATCATCGGCCGGACCACACCGTCAAAGCTGCCATGCTGCACGGTTTTCGGCAGACGTATGCCAAATATCTTCAGCAGACCACGCACTTCGTTGGCCAGATCAATGGTCTTACTCAGCAGGGCTTTCCGTGTGCTCAGAAGCGCCCGAACGCCATGCGCCTCCCGGCTTTTCATATGAACAGGGCTAAACCACCCCGTCCGCAATATCTGGGCAATGCCGCGGGCATCATTCCGATCCGTCTTGTTGCGCATTGCCGATAGGGCGGCGCTCACCTGACGCGCCTCCATACAGACAACATCGAACCCTTCCGCAGTAAGACCGTAGAACAGATGCTGGCTTAATGTGCCGGATTCAAAGCCAATGCGTTCGATTGAAAAGGAAAGTGCAGTCAGACAACCCGCGATCTCTTCGATCTCGCAGGGCAGCTCTCGCTCACAGACAATCGCCCCTTTGCCGTCGACAACGCAAACCGCGCACGACCGCAGCGATACATCCAAGCCAGCATAATACTCCATTCGAATTCTCCCATGTTCACAGATGCCCTGTGATCCTATCGGGAGCTCGACCTCAGTTCAGGGTCAGCCCAATTACGCATGCTT
>NZ_JAHVHT010000010.1 GCF_019802125.1 Tateyamaria omphalii | reverse complement strand
TCGCCGCTTGTGGCGGTTGAACCCGGTGCTCGCCAATCTGGATGGGCTGGTGGACTACGGTGAGGATTTCACCGACGCGGCCACTGTCATCGAGAAGATGCAGACCGTGTACCAAGTGGGCAAGGGCATGGCGTCGGCCTTCCTTGAGGATGAAGAGGAAGACCAAGCGCCTGAGGTTGAAGCGGAAGAGGATGTTCCCGCCGAAGAGGTGGACACCGATGAGGCCCCGCTGATTGTCGCCCAAGCTCCACCGCCCGAGCCTGACCCCGAACCCATAGCGATGCCGCAACGCCGGATGCGCTTTGCCTTTGACACTGCATGATGGACGACCCGAAGATGACAGCCGCTGAAGACATTCAAATCGCAGACATGGATCGGGCCCGCGCCGAGCTTTTCAACTTTCTGGGCGCGCTGCTGGCCGGACCGCCGGACGAGATGCTGCTGACGCAGACCGCAGGCCTGTCCGGCGATGAGACCGAGCTGGGTCAAGCCATTGGTACGCTTGCCAAGCTGGCCCGCGTGACGAAGCCCCGGGCCGCGCAATCCGAGTTCAACAAGCTGTTCATCGGTCTGGGCCGGGGTGAGTTGTTGCCCTTTGCCAGCTACTACCTGACCGGGTTCCTGAACGAAAAGCCGCTGGCCAGCTTGCGTCAGGACATGACCCGCATCGGGATGCAGCGGTCCGAGACGGTGTTCGAGCCCGAAGACAGCATTGCCAGCCTAATGGAGATGATGGGCGCCATGATCGTGGGCCGCTTTGGCACGCCCGCTGATCTGGGCGCGCAGAAAGAGTTCTTCAACAAGCATATCGGTCCCTGGGCGGGCCACTTCTTTACCGACCTGGAAGAGGCGAAGACGTCCGTTTTCTACACGCCCGTCGGGACGGTGGGGAAGATTTTCATGGCCGTGGAGGCGGAAGCCTTCCGGATGAGCGGCGCCGATTGAGGCGTCAAACCGGTCGGGGCAACCCGGCCAAAACAGCGAAAGGAGACCTTTCGATGAGCAAGAAGGAAGACGGGGCATCGCGCCGTGACTTTCTGAAGCTGGCTGGAACCACGGCGCCCGTTGCGGCGGTGGCGGTTGCGACCGGCGCGCAGGCCGAGGCGGCAGAGCCTGATCTGACCTCGGAGAAGATGCAGGATACAGCGCACACCCGCGCGTATTTTGACAGCGCACGCTTCTGAGCGAAGCGGGGAGGAAACGCTGCGCCCGGGAATAAGCCCGGACGGGGCAGGGGATCAGCGACTGGTTGCGTGACGCCCGACTGCTGAGAGCCAAAGAAGAAACCAAGCGAGCGGCCCCGGCAAGGGGGTGCAAGCAAGGGAGAGCGATATGCTTAGGAAAAAGACCAACGGGGTTGCGAGACGCCCCCAGCGGACAAGTATCCTGACTGAAGCAGCCAACGCTTCGGTAGACCGGCGCGCGTTTTTGCGCGGATCGGGACTGGTGATCGGGGGCCTTTCGGCCATTGCCGCCACGGGCGGAACCGTCACCCAGGCCAGCGCTGCCACGGCGGCAGCGGGCAAGGTGGAATTGAAGAAATCGGTGTGCACGCACTGCTCGGTCGGCTGTACGGTCGTGGCCGAGGTGCAGGACGGCGTCTGGACGGGTCAGGAGCCCGGCTGGGACAGCCCGTTCAACCTCGGGTCTCACTGTGCCAAGGGTGCCGCTGTTCGCGAGCACGCCCACGGTGAACGCCGCCTGAAGTATCCCATGAAGAAAGAGAACGGCGAATGGGTCCGTATCTCATGGGAGCAAGCCATCGACGAGATCGGCGGCGGCATGATGAACATCCGGGAAGAAAGCGGCCCGGACAGTGTCTATTGGCTGGGTTCGGCCAAGCACAACAATGAACAGGCGTACCTGTTCCGCAAGTTCGCTGCCTATTGGGGCACAAACAACGTGGATCACCAGGCGCGGATCTGTCACTCGACCACCGTTGCGGGTGTTGCGAACACATGGGGCTACGGCGCCATGACCAACAGCTACAACGACATCCATAACTCCAAGGCGATCTTTATCATTGGCGGCAACCCGGCCGAGGCACACCCCGTGTCCCTGCTGCACCTCTTGCGCGCCAAGGAGCAGAACAACGCCCCCGTCATCGTGTGTGACCCGCGCTTTACCCGCACCGCAGCCCATGCGGACGAGTATGTGCGCTTCCGTCCCGGCACCGACGTGGCGCTGGTCTGGGGTATACTCTGGCACATCTTTGACAACGGGTGGGAGGACAAGGAGTTCATCCGCACCCGTGTCTGGGGCATGGACCAGATCAAGGAAGAAGTCGCCAAGTGGACGCCCGAGGAAGTCGAGCGTGTGACCGGAGCCCCCGGTTCGCAGCTGAAGCGTGTGGCCCGCACCATGGCCAACAACCGCCCCGGCACCGTGATCTGGTGCATGGGTGGCACGCAGCACACCAACGGCAACAACAATACCCGCGCCTACTGCATCCTGCAGCTTGCCCTGGGCAACATGGGCACAAGCGGTGGCGGCACCAACATCTTCCGCGGCCACGACAACGTGCAGGGGGCTACGGACCTTGGTGTTCTGTCCCACACGCTGCCGGGCTACTATGGTCTGTCGGCGGGCGCTTGGGGTCACTGGAGCCGCGTTTGGGGTGAAGACCCCGAGTGGTTGGCTGCTCAGTTCGCCACCACCACCGGTGCCGATGGCAAGGAAAAGGCGCTGCAGAACCTGAGCGGTATTCCGGTATCGCGCTGGATCGACGGTGTGTTGGAGGATCCGGAGAATACGGATCAGCCCAACAAGGTCCGTGCCATGGTGCTGTGGGGCCACGCGCCCAACTCGCAGACCCGGATGACGGAAATGAAGAAGGCGATGGAGCAGCTGGATATGCTGGTCGTCATCGACCCCTTCCCGACCGTTTCCGCCGTGCTGCATGACCGCACAGATGGGGTGTACCTGCTGCCTGCCTCGACCCAGTTCGAGACGCGCGGGTCGGTGACCGCATCCAACCGGTCCATTCAGTGGCGTGAGCAGATCATCGAGCCGCTCTTTGAATCCAAGCCCGATCACGAGATCATCGCGCTGTTTGCGAAGAAGTTCGGGTATCACGACCGGATGTTCCGCAACATCCAGTTGGAAGAGGATGGTCTGACCCCGAACCCGGAAGATACGCTGCGCGAGATCAACCGCGGCATGTGGACCATCGGGTACACCGGTCAGTCACCTGAGCGGATCAAGACCCACATGGCCAACCAGCACACGTTCGACCGAACGACGCTGCAAGCCGTGGGCGGCCCTGCCGACGGGGATTACTACGGGATGCCATGGCCCAGCTGGGGCACGCCCGAGATGAACCACCCGGGTACGCCGAACCTGTATGATATGTCGAAGCCTGTGGCTGAGGGTGGTCTCACCTTCCGCGCGCGTTTCGGTGTTGAGCGGGACGGTGACAACCTGCTGGCCGAAGGGGTCTATAGCGTGGGCTCGGAAATTCAGGACGGATACCCTGAATTCACGATGCAGATGCTCATGGACCTTGGCTGGGAGGGTGATCTCACGGACGAGGAACGCGCGGCAATCGATGCCGTGGCGGGACCCAAGACCAACTGGAAGACCGACCTGTCGGGCGGCATCCAGCGGGTGGCGATCAAGCATGGCTGTGCGCCCTTCGGGAACGCCAAGGCCCGCGCGGTCGTGTGGACCTTCCCCGATCCGGTGCCGCTGCACCGCGAGCCGCTCTATACCAACCGCAGGGATCTTGTTGCGGATTATCCCACATACGAGGACCGTCACGCCTACCGGCTGCCGACCTTGTATGCGTCAATCCAGAAACAGGACTTTTCGAAGGACTACCCGATCATCCTCACCTCCGGCCGTCTGGTCGAGTACGAGGGTGGCGGGGACGAGACCCGTTCGAACCCGTGGCTGGCCGAGTTGCAGCAGGACATGTTTGTCGAGATCAACCCGCGTGACGCCAACAATCTTGGTGTGCGGGACGGCAGCCAGGTCTGGGTCGAAGGGCCCGAAGGCGGCAAGGTCAAGGTGATGGCGATGGTCACCAACCGGGTGGGCGAAGGCGTGGCCTTCATGCCCTTCCACTTTGGCGGTCATTTCCAGGGTGAGGATCAACGCTCGAAGTATCCCGAGGGTGCCGATCCATATGTGTTGGGCGAAAGCACCAACACCGCCCAGACCTATGGCTATGACAGTGTAACCCAGATGCAGGAGACCAAAGCGACTCTCTGCAAAATCTGGACAGCGTAAGGAGGAGACGACATGGCATTAGGAGGACAGGCGAGAGCCAAGTTCCTATGCGACGCCGAGCGCTGCATTGAATGCAACGCCTGTGTCACGGCTTGTAAGAACGAGCATGAAGTGCCCTGGGGCATCAACCGCCGCCGCGTGGTCACCATCAATGATGGTGATCCCGGTGAACGGTCGATCTCCGTGGCCTGCATGCACTGTTCCGATGCACCCTGTATGGCGGTCTGCCCGGTAGACTGCTTTTACCAGAACGAGGAAGGGGTGGTTCTGCACTCCAAGGACCTCTGCATCGGGTGTGGTTATTGCTTCTATGCGTGCCCCTTCGGCGCGCCGCAATTCCCGCAGGCCGGCAACTTTGGCAGCCGCGGCAAGATGGACAAATGTACCTTCTGCGCCGGTGGTCCCGAAGAGACCCACTCGACCGCCGAGTTCGCCAAGTATGGGCGCAACCGGATCGCCGAGGGCAAGCTGCCCATCTGCGCCGAGATGTGTTCGACCAAGGCGCTGCTGGCGGGTGATGGCGACGTTGTGTCCGCTATCTACCGCGAGCGTGTCGTGGCGCGTGGCTTCGGCTCGGGCGCTTGGGGCTGGGGCTCTGCCTACGGCCGTCAGGACGGCTAAGCGACGGGGGACCACTGGCCAGTGTGCTTAGCCAGCCGCGGTGATCCCCTCTGGCCCGGACGACGGCAAGGTCGTCCGGGCACTCACACACACAAAGGCGGGCACATGCCCGTTTCCGCACCGGCGTGCAGCGAGGTTTCGCGCGCTCCGCTTCTGTTGATTTGGGTTCGACCCCCGCAGGCACTAGCAACGGCGTCATGATGTTTTCTTATCCTGAAAGGTTCACCATGCCTCGTTTCATGTCCGCGCTGACTGTCAGCGCCCTGCTTATGTCTGCTGCACCTGTGCTGGCACAGGACGGCCCGCCGCTGGAGTCGGTGGATTCCCGTGTCAGCTACGGCTTGGGTCTGCAGATTGGCGAAAACCTTGCCCAGAATGACGAGTTGGAGTTTGACCTCGACGCCTTTGTGCAGGGCATCGCCGATATCGAGGCGGGGGCCGATCCGCGTCTGGACCAAGAAACGATTGTCGCAGCCTTTGAGGCGCTGAATGCCCGCGCGTCCGAAGCCAAGCTATCCGAAAACACGGAGTTTCTGGAGGAAAACGGCGCACGCGACGGCGTCACCACCACTGATAGTGGCCTGCAATATCAGGTGGTCGAGGAAGGCACCGGGGAAACCCCAGCCGAGACCGACACCGTGACCGTGCACTACGAAGGCCGCCTGTTGGACGACACAGTCTTTGACAGCTCGATCGAGCGTGGCGAGCCAGCGAGCTTCCCTGTCAATGGCGTCATCCAGGGCTGGCAGGAGGCTCTGCAACTGATGAAACCGGGTGCCAAGTGGGAGGTCTGGATTCCTTCCGAGCTTGCCTATGGCACCCAAGGCGCGGGTCAGGCGATTGGCCCCAACGAAGTGCTGAATTTCACCATCGAGTTGATCAGCATCGACAGTTAACGCCGCGTCCTCCCGCGGCAAATGGAGAGACATGACATGCTACGTGCATTTCTGATTTTTGTGCTTTGCCTGGGGCTTATGCCCCTGGCCGCACCTCATGCCGCGGCGCAAGATGCGCAACAAACCATCGACCGCTCCGCCACTGGCGGGGCGCAAACACTCGAAGATATTCTGGCCCGCCAACGCGGCGAGGAAGTCGCACCGAAGACCGGCGATGCCACGAGCAACGCGCGCGATCTGTCCGGTCAGCTTGGTACCCTCGGCGGCGCGTCCGACCCTGACCTGTGGCGCGCGCTGCGCTATGGGTCGGCCGACATCACCGTGTCAGCAGGGGGCGAGGTGGCCACCGTGCTGGTGCAGGATGGCGGTATGGCGTGGCTGGAGTTCCGTCAGGGGCCGCTGGCCAAATATGGTGGCTATCTGCTGCTTGGGACGCTTGCCCTGTTGCTCGTATTCTTTGTTCTGCGCGGCAAGGTGAGGCTGGACTATGAAAAGACCGGGCGCACCGTGACGCGCTTCAAGTCATTCGAACGGGCCGCGCATTGGCTGCTGGCGGGGTCGTTCATTTTGCTGGGCATCACCGGTTTGCTGACCTTGTTCGGGCGCATGTTCATCGCGCCATATATCTCCAAGGAATTCAACGCGACGCTGCTGATGGCGTCGAAGTATATCCATAACAACGTGGCCTGGGCTTTTATGGTCGCGCTGGTCGCGATCTTCATCATGTGGGTCTGGCACAACATCCCGAACCGCACCGACATCACGTGGTTTGCCCAGGCCGGCGGTATCGTCGGGTCCAAGCACCCACCCGCCAAGAAGTTCAACGGCGGGCAGAAGATCATCTTCTGGTCAGTGATCCTGCTGGGTGGGTCGATCTCCCTGTCCGGGGTGTCGCTGCTCTTCCCCTTCGAATTTCCGATGTTCATGAAAACCTTTGACCTGATGCGCAGCGTCGGGATCGAGAGCTTGCCGATCTACGGGCCACTGCCCACCGCAATGGCTCCGCATGAAGAGATGCAGTACGCGCAGGCCTGGCACGCCATCGTTGCCTTTGTCCTGATGGCGATCATCATCGCGCACATCTACATCGGCTCGGTGGGCATGGAGGGTGCCTATGACGCGATGGGGTCGGGCGAGGTGGACGAGGCTTGGGCCCGTCAGCACCATTCGCTGTGGCTGGAGGAACTGCAGGCAAAGGACAAGGCCGCGCCCAAAGATGCAACGCCTGCTGAGTAGCCTGTTTCTGTGTCTTGCCCTGCCGGTCGGGGCGCAGGAGTTCACCACATATAAGGGCCACGGCGGTCCCGTGATGGGGTTGGTCGTAACCGATGACGGCACGCTTGCGTCGGCCAGCTTCGATAATTCGGTCGGGCTGTGGGACGGTGTCGAGCCGTTGTGGCTTGAGGGCCATGACGCGGCCGTGACCACGGTTGAGCCGTTTCAGCCGGGCATCCTGTTATCGGGCGGCGACGACTTTGCGCTGTGGTTGTGGGAGGGCAACACGGGCCATCTGCTTGGCAAGCACAAGGGCAAGATACAGGACATTGCGACTGCCATGGCCCCAGATGGTCCGACCATCGCGACGGCATCATGGGACGGCAGCATTGGTGTCTGGAATGTTGGAAAGGTCGACGATGACGGGTCCTGGACCGCTGTGCGTCGGGACCTTTTAGGCCATGATGCAGGGGTCAATGCGGTGGCCTTTTCAGAGGATGGAACGCGCATCTACTCTGCGTCGAGCGATGGAACCGTGCGTGTCTGGGCGACCGATGGCGTGCCCCGCGTGCTCGCGTCCAACGGCTTTGCCGTCAACGAGATCGTCGTGAACGAGCCGCAGGGCTGGTTGGCCTACGGTGCGGTCGATGGGGTCACGCGCGTGATTGACGTCGAGACGGGTGAGCAGATCGCGGATTTCACCCTCGACCGCCGCCCGATCCTGTCAATGGAGCATCATGTCCCCACCGGTCAGCTTGCCATCGGCGATGGCGAGGGCCACATAATGATGGTGGATACGAACGAGTGGCGCATCACCCGCGATTTTCGCGCCATGCGGCAGGGGCCGGTTTGGGCGCTGGCGTTTTCCACTGACGGTACCGTGATCCATGCCGGGGGCATCGACGATGTGATCTATGCCTGGCCGGTGGCGCTGCTCGATACATATGATCCCGCAGGGGGCGACACGCGCAGCTTCCTGCGCGATGCCGAGACGATGAGCAATGGCGAACGGCAGTTCATGCGCAAATGCTCGATCTGCCATAGTCTTGAGAACGGGCCGTCGCGCAAGGCGGGGCCGACATTGCACGGGGTGTTCGGGCGGAAGGCGGGGGTGGTGCCAGGCTATCGCTACTCGCCAACGCTGGATGGGTCGGACATAGTGTGGGACGACACCACCATTGACGCGCTGTTTGACGAGGGGCCGGATCATTATATCCCCGGCTCGAAAATGCCGATGCAGGTGATTGCCGCACCGCAGGACCGCGCCGATCTGATCGCGTATCTGCGCACGGCAACCAAGGAGGAGAGACAATGAAGGCCATGATGATGGGCTTTGCCGCGTTGATCGTGATTTCTGTGGGGTCGTATTTCGCCCTGCAACAGCTTGGCCTGACGGCTGGGGCTGTGGGCTCGGGCGATGCGGTGAGGCTGGATTGATCCGATGAACGCCCCCCGCTCGACCCCGGACATTTACGGCAAGTCGCTGGCTGGCGCAAAGGTGCTGGTCATCGATGACGAACCGGGGATGCGCCATTTCCTGACCAAGACGCTGGAGCCGCGGGTCAAGCGGGTGGACGCGGTGGGTTCGCCTGCCCAAGCGACCAAGGCGTTGGATGAGGCGCAGTATGATCTGGTGATCCTCGACAACCTGATGCCGGGGGGTACGGGCCTCGATTGGTTGACTGAGCAGAAGCGCAAGGGGTTCTTTGCGGATGCGATCCTGATCACGGCCTATGCAGATCTTGAGACGGCGATTGCAGCGTTGCGGGCAGGCGTCAGTGACTTTGTGCTGAAGCCGTTTCGGGCCAACCAGATCCTGAGCGCGGTGGCGCGGACGTTGGACCGCAAATATTTGCAACGCGACAATACGCTGCTGCGGCGTGAACTGTCCTCGGGTCAGGGACACGGGAAGCTGCTCGGTAACTCCGAGCCGATGGAAGATGTACGCGCGATGCTGGCACGCTTGGCGCCATTGCCCACGCCGGTTCTGTTCACTGGCGCCAGCGGGACGGGCAAGGAGATGGCCGCGCGGCACCTACATGACCTGTCGGACCGGGCCGAGGCGCCCTTTGTCCCGGTGAACTGTGCCACGATCCAGCCGGATCGGTTTGCAGAGGAGCTGTTTGGCGTCGTCGAGGCGGAGGATCGGTTGAAGCCGGGGCTTTTGCTGCTCGCTGATGGCGGCACACTGCTGCTGGATGAGATTGCGCAGATGCCGGAGACGGTGCAGGCGGCCTTGTTGCGCGTGCTGGAGGACAAGAAGGTTCGCCCTGTCGGGGCCGAGCGTGAGATTCCGCTGAACGTCCGGTTTCTGTTCGCCACGAATGACGACATTGAAGCGTCGGTCGCTGCGGGTCGCTTCCGTGCGGACCTCTATCACCGCATCCACGTGGTCAAGATCGATATGCCGCCGCTCAAGGACCGGATGGATGATATTGTCGAACTGGCCGCGCATTTCATGGCGCAGTTTTCGGCCTCGCTCGCCATGCCGTCGTTGGAGCTGGACGAGGAAACGCTGCTGAAGCTGCGCCGCTATGATTGGCCCGGCAACGTGCGGGAGCTGCGCAACCTGATTGAGCGGTCGGTCATTCTGGGCGCCTTTCCGGAGGAGTTTTCCGGCCATGGCAGCGTGACTGGCGCGCAGGCCATCGAGAACCTCGAGCTTGTGGTGCAGCGCCACATCCTACGCATGATTGATTTGTGTGATGGCAACCGGGCCGAGGCGGCGCGGCGGCTGGGTGTGTCGCGCAAGACCATCGACCGTCGGATGGCGGCCTGGTCGGAATGACTGTGACGGTCCTAGGGCTAAAGTCGCATATGGCGCCGTTGGGTCCGGCGCTATCGTGTTCAAGTGAAAGAGGAGGAATCTGCAATGGCATGGACAAAACCCAAGGCGCGCGAAGTGAAGTGCGGCATGGAGATCAACATGTACGGCCCCGGTGAAGACGATGATCGCGGCGCTGAGCGCGACGTGATCTAAACCACCTATTGCTACATGAAACTGATTGTTCTTGGGGCAGCCGCCGGTGGGGGGCTGCCCCAATGGAATTGTGGCTGCCGCAATTGCGCTGACGCGCGTGCCGGGGTGATCCCGCGCATGACGCAATCCTCGGTCGCGGTGTCGGTGGATGGGGAGGCCTGGGTGGTCCTGAACGCCTCGCCTGACATCCGGGCGCAGGTAGACGCGTGTGCTGCGATGCACCCGCCTGCCTTGCGCGGTTCGCCCATTGCGTCTGTGGTGCTGACGAATGGGGATATTGATCATATCGCGGGCCTGTTGACCCTGCGGGAGAAGACGGGGTTTGATATTTATGCGACGGCGGCAGGTCTCGACATTCTGCGCTCCAATTCTGTGTTCGGTGTACTTGATCCGTCGCTTGTGGCGCAGCATCGGATCGCTTTGGATGTGCCGTTTGAAGCCGTGCCTGGTCTGACGGTTACGCCCTTCGCTGTGCCGGGCAAGGTTGCTCTGTTTCTGGAAGGGGACAGTTTGAACCTTGAGGAAGTTGGAGAGCAGACGGTGGGCTTGCTCTTGGAGGATGGAACGTCGCGGGCGGCTTATGTGCCGGGATGTGCTGCTATTCCCGACTGGTTGCTGGATCGGCTCGGTGGCGTTGATCTACTGCTGTTCGACGGAACGGTTTGGAACAATGATGACATGCAGCGCACTGGCACCGGCGAGAAGACGGGGGCGCGGATGGGGCATGTGCCGCTGAACGGGGAATTGGGCAGTCTTGATCGCCTGGCGGATGTTGAGGGGCGCAAGGTCTTCATCCATATCAACAACACGAACCCGATCCTGCAGCCGGATAGTGTTGAGCGAGCCGAGGTGCTGGCCAAGGGTTGGGACGTTGCCTTTGATGGGATGGAGATTGCGCTGTGATCGTTGAACCGGACAGCCAAGACGTGTTCGAAGCGCGGCTGCGCGCTGTGGGCGAGGCGCAGTACCACGACAAGCATCCGTTTCACCACAAGCTGCATTCCGGTGGCTGCACCCCGGATCAGGTGCGGGCCTGGGTGATCAATCGCTACTATTACCAGACGCGGATTCCGATGAAGGACGCGGCCTTCATGTCCCGTGTGAACGATCCGGCGCTGCGTCGGGCATGGCGGTCTCGGATCGAGGATCACGATGGGTCCGCGCCCGGAGAAGGTGGCATTGCGCGTTGGTTGAAGCTGGCCGAGGGTGTTGGGCTAGACCCGGATTATGTGGCGTCTGAAGTTGGCATTCTACCTGCCACCCGCTTTTCTGTTGATGCCTATGTGCGTTTTGTCCGGGACGAGCCGCTGCTGCCGGCGGTGGCCTCATCGCTCACAGAGCTCTTCGCCCCGGCCATCCACAAGAACCGGATTGCAGGTCTGTTGGAGCACTATGAGTTCGCGAATTCCGAGACCCTTTCCTACTTCCAGAACCGATTGAGCGAGGCGCCGAAGGATGTGGCCTTTGGTCTGCAGTGGGTGATGGATCATGCCGTAACCAAGGCGGATCAGGATGCCGCCGTGCGCGCGTTGACCTTCAAGACCGAGGTGCTTTGGGCGCAGCTTGATGCTCTTTGGTCAGCATATGTGGAGCCGGGTCGTATTCCGCCCGGTGGCTGGCAACCGGGCGAGGGGTTGGCGCGGTGACGCCGGACGATGTCCCATATCTGCCGCGCGGGGTGCGCACGCAGTTCGATGCGGTGCGCAAGGTCGATGTGATCCTCGGCCCCGAACGTGTGTTGGTGCTGGATCAGGTGGGCAAGGCTGTAGTGGGGCGGCTGGATGGGGAGGCGAGTCTGGCCGAGATTTCGGCTGATCTGGCGCAGGTTTACGATGCGCCTGTGGACGTGATCGCGCCGGATGTCACCGCCTTTGTCGAAGATCTGAGGGATCGGGGGATGGTACATGTCCGTCCGCGTTGATCCCCCCATGGCGATGCTGGCCGAGCTGACGCATCGGTGTCCGCTGGCTTGTCCCTATTGCTCGAACCCGACCGAACTGTTGGCGAAAGAGACGGAGCTGAGCACTGAAGCATGGGCCGACGTGTTTCAGCAGGCGGCCAAGTTGGGCGTGCTGCAACTGCACCTTTCTGGTGGCGAACCTGCGTCCCGTCGTGATCTTGCCGAACTGGTGATCGCGGCGCGGGAGGCGGGGCTTTATACGAACCTCATCACCTCGGGTATTGGGCTGACCGAGCGGCGGTTGCGCGAATTGGATGACGCCGGTTTGGACCACGTGCAATTGTCTTTGCAGGGCGTGAATGCCGTGATGGCGGACCGCATTGGCGGCTACAAAGGCGGGTTTGATCGCAAGATGCATGTGGCCGAAATCATCGCGGAAATCGGGTTTCCCTTGACCCTGAACGCGGTCATGCACCGCGAGAACCTTGATGATCTGCCGCAAACCATCGATATGGCCCTGCGTCTGGGCGCGAGGCGGATCGAGGTGGCGTGCGTGCAGTTCCAAGGCTGGGCGCTGGTCAATCGAGCGGCCTTGCAGCCGAGCTGGGAGCAGGTCGAGACGGCCAAGAAGACCGTGGCACGGGCGGTCGAGACGTTGAAGGGACGGCTGGTGATCGACTTCGTGCCGCCGGACTATTACGCGGACTTTCCCAAGGCGTGCATGAATGGGTGGGGCTCCACCGGGTTGAACATCACGCCGAACGGTACGGTATTGCCGTGCCACGCGGCAGAGACCATTCCTCATTTGCAGTTTGAGAAGGTTACAGATCGGGCGTTGACTGACATATGGTACGAGGGTGCCGCGTTTAATGCGTATCGCGGGACCGATTGGATGCCAGACCTGTGTCAGTCTTGCGAACGGCGCGACATTGATTTTGGCGGATGCAGATGCCAGGCGATGGCGGTTCTGGGTGATGCGGCTGCCCCGGATCCGGTGTGCACCAAATCGCCGGGGCGGGCGGCTTTGGACGCGCTTTTGGTGGAAGAGGTGCAGGAGGTTGCTGCACCTGAGTTTGTGTATCGTCGGTAGGGGGCAGACATGGGACGCAGGATTGCAGCGACGCTTGGGATTGCCGCCGTTCTTGTGTCCACTGCCGCGCGGGCGGACTGCACCGATGACGCGATGATCGTCTTTGACGGGTCCGGTTCCATGGCCGAGATGGGGTTCAACCAGATCGATGAGCCGCGGATTTTCGAAGCCCGCCGCGCGATGCGCACGGTCATGCCTCAGGTCGAGCCGTTTCGGCGCATTGGCTTGATTGTCTACGGTCCCGGTGGTGCCGGAGGTGTAGGCGAGTGTTCAGGCATTGAGCTGCGCTTTGGTCCGCGCGCTGGCGCGGCGGAGGCCGTGATTGCGGCAGTCGAGGACTTGCAGCCGGAAGGACGGACCGCATTGACCGAGGCGGTTGCGCTCGCCGCCAGGACACTCGGATCGCCCGAAAAGCCGGGGACGGTGGTGCTGGTCACGGATGGCAAGGAGACATGCGGCGGGCAGACCTGTGCCCTTGCCGCGCGACTGTCCGGCACTGCGCTGACCGTGCATGTGATCGGCTTCAAGGTGCGGGGCGAGCATTTCGGGTGGGAAACCGAAGGAGATACCGACTACCTGAACTCGGTCAGTGTGGCCCAGTGCCTCGCCACTCAGACTGGCGGGGAATATGTCGGTGCCGAGACGGTGGACGAGTTGATTGAGGCGATGAACCGGACGTTGGGTTGCAACCTGCTGTTCTAGGCGGTGCGTTGGCGCCAGCGGGTCGCCCGGGTTTCCATGGCGCGGAGCAGGGTGAACTCCAGAAGCAGCATGAACGCCACGAAGCTGAGCGCGTAGGCCAGCACGTAACCCGTTTCGAACAGCTGGAAGTAGAGGTGGATCTGGAAGCCGATGCCATTGCTGCGACCAAGGAATTCGACCACCAGCACGATTTTCCAGATGATGGCGAGCCCATTGCGGGTCGAGGTCGCGATATAGGGCCAAAGCTGCGGCAGGATCACATGGCGCAGCCGTGTCGCGGGTGACATGCGGAAGACCTGCGCCATGTCGCGCAGCTTGGGGTCGAGGGCGTGGACCCCTTCGCGGATTGCAACCGCGACCATGGCCGTTTTGTTGAGTGCAACGGCGGTGATGGCGGCCACTTCGTTTAGGCCGATCCAAAGGTAGCAGAGCACGATCACCACCAGCGCAGGCACGTTCAGGAGCACCACGAGCCAGGCTGAAAACCAGCGGTTGACCGTATCGTTGAAGCCCATGACAAGGCCGATCAGGCATCCAAATCCCATGGCAAGCGAGAAGGCCGCGGCGACGCGCAACAGCGTGGCGGTGAAGTGGAGTTGCATCTCACCATCTGCCACTTCGCGCAGGAAAATGCGCCAGACCTCGGCCGGGGAGGGCAGGATCGTCGGGTCGCTACCTAGCCACGCCGCACCCCACCACAGGGCAAGCATACCGAGCAGGGAGAGGGCGAGCGCCGTGATGTCAAAGCGGGCGTCTTTCATGGGGCGAGCCTGTCACAAATGTGATCGCGGCCAAAGGAGTGTTGGCCCTCGGTCATACCTTAGTCGCATAGGGTCGCATCGCGCAGCGGAATAGGCTGCGATGGATGTCAGGGATCAAACGCATATTTGCTTGTCTGCTCAGCGCCATACTGTGGTGTATGTCGCTGGTATCGGTGACGGCCGAACCGTTGCCGCGCGAAGTGCTGGCGCCCTATATCGTGCCGCCCATGTCCCTCGGCGAGCAGATCAACGATCAGGGCGTTTGGCAGCTGCTGAATTCGGGCGGGGCCGAGGCGGGTTATGTGTTTGAAACCGAACCGATGGCGCCGCTGCCGGGCTTTTCGGGGGCAGCCATCAACTTGCTGGTTGTCCTTGATCTGGAGGGCCGATTTTTGGACGTGCAACTGATCTCGCACAACGAGCCGATCTTTGTCTCCGGCCTGCCGGAGAAGCTGTTTTACGACTTCTTCAAGCAATATCGCGGGCATTCGATTTCGGACACTCTTGTGGTCGGCTCACCCTATGGCTCGGGCGGTGACGGATCGGCGCTGGTCTACCTGGACGGGGTGACGAAGGGCACGGCATCGGTGCGTATCGCGCACGAGAGCATCCTGGCTGCCGCACTGCAGGTGGCGCGGGAGAAGATGGGCGGGATTTCATCTGGACCGCCTGCTTACCCCGACCCGGAATATCGCGAGGACCTGACCTGGGACGACCTGGTGGCGCAGGGCATTGTCACGCGCAAGGTGGTGACGAATGCCGAGATGGACATCGCCTTTGACGGCACGCTTTGGGAGGATGACGACCCGGAGGCGAAGGACGACCCAAACGGCACCTATCTGGATCTGTGGGTCGTGGACATCGGTGCACCGTCGATTGCCGAGGCGGTGCTGAGCAAGAGCAGCTTTGAAGAGTTGCAGGGGTTCATGGAGATTGCAGACACGGACGAGCCCGTGCTGGTGATTGAAGCCGGACGGCACGGGTTGGTGACGGACGAGTTTGTGCGTAACACCGCGCCTGACCTGATCAGCGCGGAACAGGGCGGCTTTCCCATCGCGTTCCGTGACAGTGATATCTATGTCGAGCTGAACGACGCACTGCCAAATGAACTGCACAACGCCGTCTACGATGGCGCAGCACTGATCCTGCGAACGGACCGGCGTTTGGGCTTTGATCCGGCAAGTGACTGGGTGCTGAAGGTCAAGGCACTGCGCGAACACGGGTCGTTCCAGCCCGAGATCGGTTCGGTGACGCTGGATGTACCGCATGTGACGCCGGAGCGGTTTTACAAGCGTCCGGAAGTCATCAAGCCTGCGCCGCCTTGGGTCGATGCGCTGCGCAATCGGGCAGTAGATCTGGCCGTGCTGGGTGTGTTTCTTCTGGGCCTCGTCGCCATGCTCCTTGTGGGGCAGAACCGGCTGGCGGCATCACCATGTTTCACGCCATTACGCCTTGGTGTGTTGGCCTTTGTCGTCGGATTTGTCGGCTGGTGGGGGCAGGGGCAGCTGTCCATCGCGACCCCGCTTGCGGTCGGGCGAACGGCTTTGGATGGCGGTAGCTTTGCCTTCCTGCTCTACGATCCGTTTTCCCTCGCCGTATGGGGCGTGACCATTCTGGGGTTCGTATTATGGGGCAGGGGGCTGTTTTGCGGCTGGCTCTGTCCCTTCGGTGCGTTGCAGGAGTTTGCACATCATCTGGGTCGTTTGCTGCGCTTGCCGCAGATTGAGCCCAATGCGCTCTGGGACGCGCAGTTGAAAAACCTGAAATATGCTGTGTTGGCTGTGCTCGTGGCGCTCATGGTCACCGCACCTGCCGCTCTGGACAAAGCGATCGAGGTGGAGCCGTTCAAGACCGCGATTACGACCTTCTTTGTTCGCGAGTGGTATTATGTAGCCTACGCCGTCGCGTTGCTGGTCCTGTCCATGGTGCTGTTCAAGGGCTTTTGCCGATACCTTTGCCCGCTTGGGGCGGTGATGGCGATTGGCGGGCTGGTGCGTGGCCGTGATTGGATCGCGCGGCGGGCGGAGTGCGGATCACCCTGTCAGCTGTGCAAGGTCAAGTGCAGCTACGGCGCCATCAAGAAGACGGGCGAGATCCAGTATTCGGAGTGTTTCCAGTGCCTCGATTGCGTGACGATCCACGAGGATCAACAGCAATGCGTGCCACTGATCCTCGCCGCCAAGGGGCGCAAGATTGGGGTGGCGGCAGAATGATGGATCGTCGTCGTTTTCTTGCCGTTGCCGCCTGCTTTGCCGGGTCGCCTGCACTGGCGCAGCGGCATGGATGGACGGGCCGCGCCTTTGGTGCTGAGGCGTCGATCGAGTTGCATGGGCCGTCCGATGTTGCTGCGCGAGCGCTGGAGACTGCGCGGGCATTGATTGCAGAGGTCGAGGGCCTGTTTTCGCTTTATGATCCGAGGTCGGAGTTGGCGTTGCTCAATGCGCATGGCGCGCGGCAAGTGCCGGAGCGGTTCATGGATTTGATGCAACTCGCGGATGCGGCGTATCGCATGACCGATGGTCTGTTCGATCCAACGGTGCAGCCGCTGTGGCGTGCGCTGGTCGACGGTGGCGATGTCATGGCCGCTCGCGCACGCATCGGGTGGGATCAGGTCACGCTTCAGGGTCGTGAAGTGACACTTGGGCAGGGACAGGCGCTGACCTTCAACGGAATCGCTCAAGGGTTTGCCACTGACCTCGTCTCCGACATGCTGCGCAGCCGTGGCTTTGAGCGGACGCTCGTCAATATCGGGGAGCATCGCGGTACTGGCAGGCCGTGGCGGTTGGGCGTATCTGACCCGATCCATGGAATGCTTGCCATGCGCACCATTGAAAACAGGGCCGTCGCCACGTCGAGTCCCATGGCAACGCCGGTGGGTTCAAGCGGTCATATCGTGCATCCGGTGCAGTTGCCGCGCTGGTCTACGGTTTCCGTCGAAGCGGACACCGCCGCAATGGCGGACGCCTTGTCGACTGGGTTGGTGCTGGCGGATCTGGATTTGGTCAAACGTGTAAGCACCACGTCAGGCGTTCATAGGACTACGCTTGTCGATCCGGGCGGAGACCTGATCACGTTTTGAAACAAAAGAGGGCGGGGATAGTCCCCGCCCTTTTGCCGTTTGATGGGTAGTGATCAGCCCGCAGCGGTTACCGCCCGGCCCGTCATCACCTTGACCAGATGCGCGCGATAGGCGGCAGCACCGTGCAGGTCAGTGATCATGTTGTCGGGGTCTACCGTCAGCCCATCCAGGGCAGAGGCGGAGAAGTTGGTGCTCAGCGCCGCTTCCGCTTCGGTCCAGCGGAACACCCCCTCGTTCGAGGCGCCTGTGACCGCCACTCGAACACCGTCTGCGTATTTGGCGACGAACACACCGACCAAGGCAAAACGTGAAGCGGGTTGGACGAATTTCTGGTAGTTCGCAGCCTGCGGGATCGGGAAACTGACGGCGGTGATGATCTCGCCTTCTTCCAGAGCCGTGTCGAACATACCCTGGAAGTAGTCATCCGCCGAGATCTGGCGCGTGTTGGTCACGATGGTTGCACCCGAAGCCAGAGCCGCCGCCGGATAGCATGCCGCTGGGTCGTTGTTGGCAAGGCTGCCACCGATGGTGCCGCGGTTGCGCACTGCCGGGTCACCGATATGAGAGGCCAGCGCCGACAGGGCCGGATAGCTGCCATCGGCGGCAACGGTCGCGTGGGTCGTGGCCCCGCCAATCCGCAGCGTGTTTCCATCCTTGCCCATCCCCTGCATTTCGGCCACGCCTTTCAGCGACACCAGCTTGGACGGGCTGGCAAGGCGCTGTTTCAGCGTGGGGATCAGTGTTTGTCCACCTCCCAGTGCCTGTGCCTCGTCTGCTCCCATGGCGGCAGCGGCTTCGGCAATGGTGCCCGGCTTTTCAACATCAAAGTTGTACATTTCTTGGTCCTTTCATCTGAAACAGAGCGAAGTCATTCTTCTCTGCTTCAAAAAAATCACGGGGGTCCGGGGGCTGGCCCCCGGTCCTGCCCTTTCACATCATTGCATCGCTTCCCAAACACGGGCGGGCGAGACGGGCATGTCGATATGGGTCACATTCTTCCCACCTGATTGCAGAGCGTCGATCACGGCGTTTACGACCGTCGGGGGCGAACCGATGGCCCCGGCCTCACCGCAGCCCTTCACTCCAAGCGGGTTATGGGTACACGGCGTACCCTGACTATGATCCACGGCGAACATCGGCAGGTCATCGGCGCGCGGCATGGTGTAATCCATGTAGGACGCGCTGAGCAGCTGGCCGTTTTCATCGTAGGACGTGTTTTCCAAGAGCGCCTGCCCGATGCCCTGGGCCAGACCGCCCTGCACCTGACCCGTCACGATCATCGGGTTGATGACGTTGCCGAAGTCATCCACGGCCGTCATCCGATCCACGGTCACTTTGCCGGTCTCCGGGTCCACCTCGACCTCGCAGGCATAGGCGCCCGAAGGGTAGGTAAAGTTCGCTGGATCGTAGAAGGCTGTTTCCTCTAGCCCCGGTTCGATATCTTCGAGCGGGTACTCGTGGGGGATGTAGGCTTTCAGCGCGACCTCACCGAAGGTCACCGACTTGTCGGTGCCCGCGACCGAGAACACGCCGTCCGCGAGCGTGATGTCATGCTCGGACGCCTCCAACATATGGCCTGCGATCTTCTTGGCCTTGTTGATGATCTTTTCGGTCGCCCGCACCACGGCGGAACCGCAGACCGCCAAAGACCGCGAGCCATAGGTGCCCATGCCGAAGGGGATTTTGGACGTGTCACCATGGACGATGTCGATAACAGCAGGGTCAATGCCGAGCATTTCCGCCACCACCTGGGGGAAGGCGGTTTCATGCCCTTGCCCGTGGCTGTGCGCGCCGACCATGACGCTCAGGTTGCCGGTGGCATTCACGCGCACCGTGGCCGCATCATAGAGACCGACGCGAGAGCCAAGCACACCGACGAGGTTCGACGGCGCGATGCCGCAGGCCTCGATATAGGCGTTCACGCCGAAGCCGCGCAGCTTGCCGTTCTTTTCGCTTTCGGCGCGGCGTGCGGCAAAGCCCGCCACATCCGCGACCTCTTCCATCTTGTCCATCAGCGCGTCGTAGTTGCCCGCGTCATATTCCAGCCCCGCGGCGGAGGCGAAGGGATACTGGTTGGGCTTCACGAAATTCTTGCGACGCAGCTCGATGGGATCCATCCCCAACTCGCGCGCTGCTTTGTCGATGACGCGCTCGATGGAATAGGTCGCTTCGGGTCGACCTGCTCCGCGGTATGCGTCGACGGGGGCGGTGTTGGTGAAAACCGCCTTCACGTTCACATAGACCAGCGGCACCGTGTAGTTCCCGGCCATCAGCGTGCCGTGCAGGAAGGTGGGCGTCGCGGTTGAGAAGTTCGACAGATACGCGCCCACATTCGCCTTGGTGTCGGTGCGGAAGGCGAGGAATTTGCCGTCCTTGTCCAATGCCAATTCAATCTTGGTCACGTGGTCGCGGCCATGGGCGTCGGTCAGGAAAGACTCGGTCCGATCCGCTGTCCATTTGACGGGGCGGTTCAGCCTTTTGGCGGCGGCCAGCACCAGCGCCTCTTCCCCGTAGTGGTAGATTTTGGAGCCGAACCCACCGCCCACATCTGGTGCGATGACGGTCAGCATGTTCTCTGGAATGCCGAGGACAAAAGCCGAGATCAGCAGCCGCGTCAGGTGCGGGTTTTGCGAGGTCGTGTGCAGGGTGTATTCACCCGTGCTCGCCTTGTAGCTGCCGATGGAGGCGCGCGGCTCCATCGCGTTGGGGACGAGGCGGTTGTTCACCAGCTCCAGCGTGGTCACGTGATGCGCGTTCTTGATCGCGTTGTCCGTCGCTTCGCGGTTGTCTTCGATCCAGCCCCAGTCAAAGCACTGGTTCGTGCCGATCTCGTCATGTACGAAGTTTGACCCGGAGAGCGCCGCGTTCATGTCGACGATGGCGTCGAGTTCTTCGATATCCACCTCGATGGCCTCAACCGCGTCACGCGCTTGCTGCACGGTTTCAGCGATCACAGCTGCATAGGCGTCACCCACGTGGCGCACTTTGCCGTGCGCCAGCACGGGGCGCTTGGGCTCTTTCATCGGCTCGCCATCGCGCGAGTTGATCAGCCAGCCGGCGGGGTTGCCACCCACGTCGGCGAAATCCTCGCCCGTGAACACGGCCAGCACGCCGGGCATCGCTTCGGCAGCGGAGGTGTCGATGGATTTGATCGTGCCATGGGCGACGGTCGAGCGGGCAAAGACCGCGTATGTCTGTTTCGCCAGCGTGATGTCATCGGTGTATTCGCCGGTTCCGGTCAGGAAGCGGACGTCTTCGCGGCGCACGGTGGCGGCGCCAATCCCTGTATCCTTGGGCATCGTGTCTCCTCCCCTTACTCAGCGGCGATCGCGGTCACGTCCTGTCCGGACGCTGCCATGATCGCTTTGACGATGTTGTGGTAACCGGTGCAGCGGCAGATGTTGCCTTCGAGGTACTCGCGCACTTCCTGTTCGGACGGCTTCGGGTTTTCCTTGAGGAGGGCCGCAGCCGACATCACCATCCCCGGCGTGCAGAAGCCGCATTGCAGACCGTGGTGATCCTGAAAGGCCTGCTGGATCACGTTCAGCGATCCATCGGCGTTGGCTTGTCCTTCGATCGTGTCAACCGTCGCGCCATCCGCTTCAGCCGCGAGCATCGTGCAGGACTTCACGGCCACCCCGTCCACATGCACGACACAAGCGCCACATTGCGATGTATCGCAGCCAATATGTGTACCGGTCAGGCCCTGATCGTCGCGCAGAAAGGACGCCAGCAATGTGCGCCCCTCCACGTCGCCGGAAACGGTCTTGCCGTTCACCGTCATGGTTACCTTGGTCATTCGTTCCTCCCTTGGAATGTCTGATGTGTTGGTGTGCGCCTAGCTGACGAGGCGCTTGAGCCAGCCCTTCTTGGGTGCGTCTTCTGACGTTTCCGGCTCGGATTCTTCGATGTGCGCAGGCGCACCTACGTGATCCTGGAAATTGTTGAAAAACTGGTCAGCCATCTTCTTGGCGAAGCCGTCGATGATGCGGCTGCCAAGCTGGGCGAGCTTGCCGCCGACCTTAGCTTCGACATCGTAGTGCAGGACGGTCTGATCGCCTTGCGCCTCAAGCCGCACCTTGGCGCCGCCTTTGGCAAAGCCCGCAGCGCCACCCTTGCCTTCGCCCGCGATATTCACGCTTTCGGGGGCCTGCATGTCGGACAGAGTGACAGCGCCTTTAAACGTCGCCTTCACGGGACCGACCTTTTGCACCACGGTCGCGGTGAAGCCGCCCTCGGGCGTGCCCTCCATCTCCTGACAGCCGGGCACGCAGGCCTTCAGCACCTCCGGGTCGAGGATCGCTGCCCAGACCGTGGCCCGGTCGGCGTCGATCAAACGTGTGTCGCTCAGGTTCATGGATTGCCCCCCTTTGTCTTGATGGAAAGCCTATGACGCAGGGTTGCCACGCACCATTCGACCAAGTGTGTACGACCAAAGTCGTGCTTATCTTTCAGGGGTTTGGTGGGTCAGTCCGTATTTCTCGTAAATCGCCGGAATCCGCCCGTCTTGCAGCGCATAATTGATCGCATCATCGACGGAATAGGACAGCGGTCGGTAGCGGAAATTGACCGCCACGCCGAGCGTCCATTGGCTGACAGCAAAGCCTGCGAGCGGGGGCTGATGCACGCCGCTTGTGTCGCTCAACCCGTGCTCCAATTCGCCCAGGGGGCCCATCACCGCCTTCACCTCACCCGCGTTGAGCGCGTCCATGGCGGCGGCGGTCGTCGGGAAGCGGCGGATGTTCGGCTGCAACTGCCCACCCACGAAACCGGACAGGTAGAAATCAGAGATCGAATCATTTTCGACCCCCACGGTGTCGAAGCGGAAATAGGCTGGGACGGGTTTCTCTTCGGGGTAGGTCGCCTTGTCATAGGCAATCGCAATGCTTTCGCCCGCATATTGGCCCGTGAACACGACCTGCTCGACCCGACACTTGAAGGCGCTGTCGTAAGGAATGCGCATCATGACGTTGGCAATGCGGCCCCCGATCAGCGCGCCGCGCCAGATGTTGTTGCGCAGGTCCGCGTCTAGGTTCTCGCCCGCAGCCACGAAGTTGAACCGGGCCTCAACACCCAGATCCTCGGCGATGATGCGGGCGATTTCGATGTCCACGCCCATGGGATCACCGCCCTCTTCCCACGAGTAGGGCGGGTAATCCTCGTAGACCGCGAACAGCATGTGCCCTTGGTCCTGGATCTGGTCCAGCTCCTTGCCAACGATGTCCCGCCCCACATTCTGGGGCTTGGGTTGGGGCACGTAGTCGGCACAGGGATCAGCAGCGTGGGCCTGCCCAATGGACAGACCCACCACCACCAGGGAGAAGATCGTTTGTCGAAATGTCATGCCGTCAGTTTGCGGCCGACAATCCGATGGTCAAGACTTCGGACGCTGACTTGTACGAACCTTGCGAGCCGTCAATCAGGTTGGCCGCGCGGTAGGCGACGCTGTCGGCGACCGGAGCACCCGAAAGGGTCGGGATGTCGTTTGCAATCTCGGTCAGCCGGTTCTTGATCCCGTCAGCATCCGCGCCATTGGCATCGGCGGCATAACCCGCAAGCTGGTCGCGCATCGCTTTCAACTCGTCGGCCACTTCCTCCATGGCGACATCATCGGGACGCGCTTCGATATAGGTGCGGATGGCCCATGCCGCTTCTTGGCCAAGGAGCTCGCCAAAGGCAGGCATCTTGGTGATGCCGTTCTGAGTGTATCCTTCGACAAAGCGCTCGACATACCATTCGTCGCCGTATTCTTCGGCTTCAAGGAATCGCAGGTCGGGGGCAAGGCCGCCGGACACGCCCTCGAGCCCGTGGCAGCGTGCGCAGTTCTGGTTGTAGCCTGACGCGCCAATCTCGACCGCGCGCAGCCAGGTTTCCTCTCCCACCTTGTCGGCGCGGTAGGGGTTTTCGGTCAACCACTCGCCTTCGATTGCAGGCAGGCCGGTGGTGTCCACCGCTTGCGGGGCGACGTCGCCGTGGGCGACGGCAAGGGTTGCGATGGCAGTCAATGCGCCAGCCAGCAGAAATTGTTTTCGGGTCGTGCTTTTCATCACATGCCTCCCTGACATGAATGCTCCTCTTGCCCTGTTCGTAAGGCAGGAGAACCGGCCATCATATTGGACTTTGGTTGTGCGCCTAAGGGAGTAAGACCATGGTCCTATACCGACCCCTTTACCCGCCAAGGTAGCGTTGTGGTATTGGGAGGACTTTTCGTGAAACACCTTGTCTCAGGTGCGCTTTTTGGGTGCGCGCTGACCACGTTTGCGTCGGCGGAAACGACCCTGACCATAGGGTATCTGCGTGTCGAGCAGCCTGCGCCACCGACCCTGTCGAACCTTGATCCGATCCCGGAAGACAATGGGCTTGCCGGGGCGCAGACCGGGCTGGCGGACAACCTGACGACAGGCAAGTTCCTGGGTCAGAATTATGAGCTGACAGTGGCCGAGGTGTTCGAGGGCGACGATCCGCTTGCAGCCGCGCGCGATCTGTTGAGCGCTTCTCCCTATCTGGTGATTGACGCTGCACCGAAGGACATTACCGCCATCGCTGATATGGCAGAGGCCGAGGGTGCAGTATTGTTCAATACCTCTGCAGGTGATCTGTCCTTGCGTGATGCAGAGTGCCGGGGGAATTTGCTGCACACGATCGCTTCAGATGCGATGCGCACGGATGCACTTGCCCAAGTGCTGGTCAAGAAGCGCTGGGACGATCTGGTCATGATCACCGGAACGCACGCTGCCGACACCAGCTATGCCGAGGCGATGCGCCGATCGCTCACCAAGTTCGGGCTGTCGCTGGAGGCGGAAAAGGAGTGGGCCTTCGACGCCGATATGCGCAGGAACGCCAGCCAAGAGGTGCCACTGTTTACTCAGGATTTCGGCGACTACGACACGCTGATCATCGCGGACGAGGTACATGATTTCGGGCGCTACGTCCTCTACAACACCTGGCAGGCGCGGCCTGTGGTCGGGTCCGAAGGGTTGACTGCCGTCGGCTGGTCCCCGGTGATCGAGCAGTGGGGCGCGGCCCAACTGCAATCGCGGTTCGAGGAAGAACACGCCCGCGAGATGACCGCGCAGGACTATGCCGCCTGGGCCGCCGTGCGCACACTGGGCGAAGCAATGACCCGCACCAATGCGACCGATCCAGAGACACTGCGCAGCTACATCATGTCCGACCAGTTCGAACTGGCGGGTTTCAAGGGCCGCCCGCTGACCTACCGCGACTGGAACGGTCAGCTGCGCCAGCCCATCGCCATCGCGCACCCCCGTGCGCTGGTGGCCCAGGCCCCGCTCGAGGGGTTCCTGCACCAGACCAACGAACTTGACAGCCTGGGGCTTGACCGCCCCGAAAGCAAATGCGAGGCCTTCCAATGATCCGTTTGACTGCGATGTTTTCCCTGCTGGCGTCCACCGCGATGGCCGGAGAGATTTGGGTGACGAATGAAAAGGATGACACCATCTCGGTGATCTCCACCGAGACGCTGGAAGTTGTCAGGACCTATGAAACGGGCGAACGCCCGCGCGGTATCTTGTTCAATAGTGACTACAGCCGCGTCTATATCTGCGCATCCGACAGCAATGCGGTGCAGGTGATGGACCCCAACTCGGGCGAAATCCTGCACGAGTTGCCCTCGGGCGACGACCCGGAACAGTTTGTTCTGCATCCAGATGATCGGCACCTCTACATCGCAAACGAGGATGACGCGATCACAACGGTCGTTGACGTCGAAACCCGTAAGGTAGTGGCCCAGATCGACGTGGGCGTGGAGCCGGAGGGGATGGCCGTATCCCCCGACGGCAAGATCGCCATCACCACGTCCGAGACCACCAACATGGCCCATTGGATCGACACCGAAACGCAAGAGCTGTTCGCCAACACCCTCGTTGATAGCCGCCCCCGCCATGCCGAATTCATCAAGGACGGCGCCGAGATGTGGGTGAGTTCCGAGATCGGTGGGACACTGACCGTCTTCGATACGGCCACTCAAACTGAAAAGGCCAAGATGAGCTTTGAGGTGCAGGGCGTGCATCCCGACCGCGTGCAGCCCGTGGGCTTTGAATTTACAGCAGGCGACACCCATGCCTTTGTCGCGCTTGGGCCGTCGAACCACGTGGCCGTGGTCAATGCCGAAACCTACGAGGTCGAGGATTACATCCTTGTCGGCCGCCGCGTCTGGCACATGGATTTCAACGAGGACCGGTCGATGCTGTTCACGACCAACGGTGTGTCCGGCGATGTGACCGTCATCGACGTCGAAAAACGCGAAGCCATCAAGTCCATCAAGGTTGGCCGCTTTCCCTGGGGGGCCGCTTTCCGGCCGACCGGGTCCTAGTCAAAACATCTCGGGAGGAACCCAATGAAAACCCTGGCTCTGATCGCCGCGATGGCGCTTGCCGTGCCGACATTTGTGCTTGCAGACGACGATGATGGTCCCAGCTTCGGCGCCGCTGGCCTGCTTGGTGGCAGCAACAAGGAAGACCTGCCGCCGATCATCCTGTCGGCGGGCGAACCCATCGCACCCGAAGGTGCGTGGGAGCTGAAGTCGGGCACCTACTACGAGTTCGAAATTCAGGGCGACGGCAGCCAGGAACTGGCGCTGGTCGGCCCCGAGTTCTTCCGCGCCATCTGGATCGACGAGATCGTGGTGGAAGGTTTGGAAATCCGTCCCCTTGGCCTCGACAGCATCGAGTTTGACGAGGCGGGCGAGATGGAGATTGGTTTCGTCGCGATCAAACCCGGCGCATACTACATCAAGATCCCGGGCACATCGGGCGAAACGCAACGGTTGGATATCACCATTAAATGACAGGGCTTGAGGCGCACGGCCTCAGTTATTCCTACGGAAAGAAAAAGGCGCTGGAGGATGTTTCCTTCAGCGTCTCTTCTGGTGCATTCTGCGCACTTCTGGGTCCAAACGGGGCGGGGAAGTCTACGCTGTTCAACCTGCTAACCCGGTTGTTTGTGGCGCCCGAAGGGCGGATTGTGATCGCTGGGCACGATCTGCGCAGCAACCCACGTGCGGCACTTGCCGAGTTGGGCATTGTGTTCCAGCAGACAACCCTCGACCTCGATCTGACCGTCCAACAGAACCTGAATTACTTCGCAGCGCTGCATGGCCTGTCCGGACGAAACGCGCGAAGCCGAATTGACGCAGCGCTCGATCAACTCGACATGCGCGAGCGGGCAGGGGAGAAGGCCCGCGCCCTGAACGGCGGGCACCGTCGCCGGACCGAAATTGCGCGCGCCTTGCTGCATGACCCGAGCATATTGCTGCTGGATGAACCAACTGTGGGTCTGGATGCTGCCGCGCGTGCGTCGATCACCGACTATGCCCACGCACTTGCCGAGCAGGGCAAGACCATCCTGTGGGCCACACATCTCACGGATGAGGTGCGATCCGAGGATGATCTGATCGTGCTGCACTGCGCCCACGTCTTGGCGCAAGGCAAAGCGCGTGACATTGCGGGTGACCAGCCCTTGCAAGACCGCTTCCTCGCCATGACGGGAGAAGATGCGTGACTGCCTACCTCACCTCCATGCGCGCCATAGTGCTACGCGAGGCGCTGCGGTTTATCCACCAGCGCGAACGGTTCATCGCGGCCCTTGTCCGCCCGCTGGTTTGGCTGCTGGTCTTCGCCGCCGGGTTCCGCGCGGCCCTGGGCCTCAGCATCATCCCACCTTACCAGACCTACATAACCTACGAGACTTACATCGTGCCCGGCCTGTGCGGCATGATCTTGCTGTTCAACGGGATGCAATCATCGCTCAGCCTCGTTTATGACCGCGAGATGGGGTCGATGAAACTGCTGCTGACCTCGCCTCTGCCGCGCGGATGGCTGCTGTTTTGCAAGCTGCTCGGATCGACAGCGATTTCTATTCTGCAGGTCTATGCTTTCCTCGCCATCGCTGCGGTGTTCGACATCCGGATGCCCGCGTGGGGCTACGTCACCGCACTGCCTGCTTTGCTTGTCGCGGGGCTGATGCTGGGCGCGCTTGGTCTGCTCCTGTCGAGCTTCATCAAGCAGCTCGAGAACTTCGCGGGCGTGATGAACTTCGTCATCTTCCCGATGTTCTTCCTGTCCTCAGCACTCTACCCGTTGTGGAAAATGGCTGAAAGCTCGGAACTGCTGCATGACATTTGCGCTGTGAACCCGTTTACCCATGCGGTCGAACTGATCCGCTTTGCACTCTACGCCGAACTCAACCCCAGCGCACTCGGGTGGACTCTGCTCGCCGCCGCCATCTTCGCTGCTGCTGCGCTTATTGGCTATGACCCGGCACGCACACGGATCGGTCGACGCGGTTAGCCGCGCACTACGTTACGCTTTCAGACTTCTGGTGTCGTCGACAATCGTTGCGGGCTGGCCGCCAAGCGTCACAATCCGGCTCGCGAGACGTTTAGCTTCGCTTTCGACATGCGTCACAAGGATCGTCGTGACGGAATACGCGGCGCGCAGGCGAAGAAAGAGTGCCATCATATCTTCGACCAACTCCGCATCAAGCGAGACAAAAGGTTCGTCCAAGAGCAACAGATCAGGCTTAACCGCAAAGGCGCGGGCGAGGGCAAGTCGACGCTGCTGGCCGAGAGACAGCTGATCGGGGAAGTCTTCGGCGCGGCCCTCAAGTCCCACATCGTGCAGGACCGCCTCGATCTCCTGATCGCCCGCGCCAGTTGTCAGACTGATGTTTTCTGCAACACTGCGCCACGGCAGCAAGGTCGGCTCCTGAAACACCATCGCGCAGGTGCCGTGCAATGCGCAGGTGCCGTCAAACCGGGTATCCAACCCGGCGATGACCCGTAGGAGAGATGATTTTCCGATCCCGGACGGCCCAACCAGCGCCAGTGTATCGCCGCGTGAAAGATGCAAGGACACATTGCTCAGAACAGGCGTGTCGCCGTGGGCGAGCGCGTGCAGGTGCAGGTCAAGCAGAGGATTAGCCACCTAGCTGCCGGACGGCAGGAACGTGCCTGATGGCAATTCGCGTGCGTCGCCCATCAGATCCTGGCCCCCAAGCTCTACCATCAGAGCCAGCATGCGCGCTGCGGCTTCCTCGTCCACCGGACCGGGAGCGGGAATACCGGCGCGAAATCCGGCCTTGAGCGCTTCGAACTGTGCGTCAGTTTTGGCATTCATGCGGTCACGCAAGCGGTCCCACTCGGTGTCATCCGACGCCAACAGGTCCTTGGCATCGCGGGACGCGGCAGCCAAACCGTTGACCAGTTCAGGATTGTTGCGCAGCATCTCACCCTTGACCACATAGCCCAGAAGGGGCGTGTTCGGATCAAGACCGAGAGCCGTGGCAGCCTTCGCCACATCCACCAGCTTGCGCATTCCCGATGCTTCCATCTTGGCTAGGAAGTGCCAGAAGTTGATGGCGGCATCGACCTCACCGGAAAGCGCGGATTTGAAGATCAGCGGCGGGGCAGCAAAGACCTGTTCGGTCTGCGCCTCAAGATCGATGTTATGCGCCTGCGCAGCGTAGGCTTGAAGGATCAGCCAGCTCTTGTCCAAGGGACCACCCGCGATACCAATCTTGGATCCAGCCAGGTCGGCAAGCGACTGCGTGGGGCTGCCTTGGGGCACCATTACACCGCCGACAGCTTTAGAATAGGGGATGAAAACATAGTCCTTTCCCGCTGCACGCTGCCGCGCGACCCAAAGCCAGTCAGAGACGATCACGTCCGCCTCGCCACCCTGAAACGCAACCTTGGCAGCGGACCCGCCCGCCACGCCCTGCACCACCAAGTCGAACCCGCGTGCAGTGTCGAAACCGTGGTGTTTGATCGTGTCCAGCTCCCAATTCACTGTACCGAACTTCAGGACCGACGCGCGCAGCGTCGGGGTTTCGGCAAGAACGGTGGTGGCTAGGACGGCAGCCGCAATGGCACCGCCAAGTGCTTTGAAAAACATGCGTCGATCCTCCCGTATCACCTTCAGCCTAGCAGTATCGGCGGGCGTCGGAATACGACCAAAGCCGCACAAACACCCGTTCACCAGATGCCTGAACAGGTTGCCGCCGATGCGTGGTTAGGTCGTGTTCACTTGGAGCAGGACCCCCAGGTCGCGAGTCGCTGCACGACCAAAGTCGCACGCGATCTGTCAAGTTCCTTGGGGTCTTACGACCATTGGCCAATACCTGCGCAACCGGTTTGCGCAAATAATTGCGGCAGGGCGAGGGCTGTGCCGCATCTGTTCACCGCTTTCGCAAGAACTGCCCAGCAACGGGTTTTGGGAGGAAAACACATGAACAGATTTATCGCAGCCGCTGTTGCGGGGGTCCTTGCGACCACGCCTGCATTTGCCCAAGGCGTCACAGAGGAGATGCTGGCAAATGACGCAGCCTCGACCTCGGACGTGCTCACCAACGGCATGGGCCGTCACCTGCAGCGCTATTCACCGCTCGAGACCCTGAACAAGGACAACGTCAAAAACCTTGTGCCTGCGTGGGCCTTCTCGCTGGGTGGCGAAAAGCAGCGCGGCCAGGAAACGCAGCCCATCGTGCATGATGGTGTGATGTATATCACCGGCTCCTATTCCCGGATGTATGCGATCGACGTGAAAACGGGTGAAGAGATCTGGCAATATGACGCCCGCCTGCCCGAAGGGATTCTTCCCTGCTGTGACGTGGTGAACCGGGGTGCCGCCATATATGGCGACAATGTCTATTTCGGAACGCTTGATGCCCGCATCGTCGCCTTAAACGCCAAGACGGGCGATACGGTCTGGAACAAGAAGATCGCCGACTACAAGGCGGGCTACAGCTACACCGCCGCGCCGCTGATCGTGAACGGGCTGGTCATCACCGGCAACTCGGGCGGCGAGTTCGGGATCGTCGGTGCCGTCGAAGCCCGTGACGCCGAGACAGGCGAACTGGTTTGGCATCGCCCGGTGATCGAAGGTCATATGGGGATGCTCAACGGCGAAGAAAGCACCATGACCGGCACTCTGAACGCAACATGGCCCGGTGATATGTGGAAAACGGGCGGCGGTGCCACCTGGCTTGGCGGTTCCTATGACGCTGACACAGACACGCTGGTCTTTGGCACCGGCAATCCGGCACCCTGGAACAGCCACCTGCGTGGTGCGGGTGCACCCAGCGAAGATGGTATGGGCGACAACCTCTATGCTGCGTCCCGATTGGGGATCGACCCGGCAACGGGCGAGATCAAGTGGCATTTCCAGACCACACCGCGCGAAGGCTGGGACTATGACGGCGTGAACGAGGTCGTGGCCTATGAAAACCGCGCGGGCGAGCAGCGTTTTGCGACCGCCGACCGGAACGGGTTCTTCTATGTCCTGAACCGCGAAGACGGCAAGTTCGTGCGCGGCGTCCCATTCGTCAAGGACATAACCTGGGCCGAAGGACTTGACGAAAACGGCCGACCGATCTTTGCCGAAGCCAACCGTCCCGGTGATCCCGCGGCCTCTGCCGATGGCAAGAAGGGCGAGGTTGTGTTCTCCTCTCCAGGCTTCCTGGGTGGCAAGAACTGGATGCCCATGGCCTTCAGCCAGCGCACCGGCAACTTCTATGTGCCCTCGAACGAGTGGGGCATGGATATCTGGAACGAGCCGATCACCTACAAGAAGGGTGCCGCTTATCTGGGCTCCGGCTTCACCATCAAGCCGAACTACGAAGATCACATCGGCAGCCTGAAGGCGATCGACCCGGACACCGGCGAGACCAAGTGGGAGTTCAAGAACGACGCACCGCTTTGGGGTGGTGTGATGACAACCGCAGGTGGCCTGGTGTTCACCGGCACGCCCGAAGGCAAGTTCATCGCCTTTGATGATGAGACGGGCGAAGAGCTGTGGTCCTTCCAGACCGGCTCGGGCATCGTGGGTCAGCCCATCACCTGGGAACAGGATGGCGAACAGTACGTCACCGTGATCTCCGGCTGGGGTGGCGCGGTTCCGCTCTGGGGTGGTGAAGTGGCCAAAAAAGTCAACTACCTGAACCAAGGTGGCATGCTCTGGACTTTCCGTTTGCCGGAACAGTTGGCTTCTGCGAACTGATTTGTTGAAACACTGTGAAACGCCCCTGCAAATGCGGGGGCGTTTTGCATTCGGATGTAAGACCTTTTGGCAGGTGACCCGCGGAAGTAGCGTGGGCTAAGCTGAACCCATGTCGCTTCAAACTTCACCACTGTCCGATCCGCCCGAAACCAAGATGCCGCAAGGCTGGGCGTTGGTGATCGACGATCACCCGCTGTTCTGCGACGCGCTGGAACTGACGCTGCGGTCGGTCGCGAATTTCGACAAGGTGGTGACAGCCGATAGCCTGGAACGGGCACTTGAACGGTTGGGTGACGATACGCCGCCCGCTCTGATCCTGCTGGATCTGAACCTGCCCGATGTCGATGGGCTGGACGGATTGATGAGGCTGAAACGCACCGCCGACGGAACGCCGGTGATCATCGTGTCGTCTATGACCGACAATTCTATCATCGCCAATTCCATCGTGGCCGGTGCCCAAGGCTTTGTGCCAAAGCATTCCCACCGCTCGGTCTTCCGCGACGCGATCGAAACGATCGCAGCCGGCGACATCTACAAACCCGCCGGTTTTGTCGAAGGCAACGGTGCCGAAGGCAAGGACGACCACCTTGCCCGCCTGTCCTCCCTGACGAACCAGCAGGCCCGCATCCTGGACCTCATTTGCGAGGGCAAGTTGAACAAGCAGATCGCGTTTGACCTGTCGATTGCCGAGACCACGGTCAAGGCGCATGTGACGGCCATCATGCGCAAGCTCGGGGTGCAAAGCCGGACACAGGCGGTGCTTGTGGCGCAGGAAGCCAAGTACTCAAATGTCTTGCCAAGCGGCGACTGACGCTCATATTTTAGCGTCAGGGAGAGAGTAAATGACATTGCAGTCCAAGGCCGGAAGGCTCGAAGGACGTGCTGTGGCAGACCGGTATGACATCCTTCGTACCGCAGAAGTGCGCGCTTCAACGACGTCACCCGTCAAGCATCTGAAACGAAAGCTGGGTGAAGGCCCGTTTGCGCTCGTCGCACTTTTTGTCACCCCAGCCGTCGACTTTCATGGCGTTGTGGCCGAGGCCGACACGCTGTTTCCAGACGTTGACGTATTGGCCTGCACCACCGCAGGAGAGATCGGAACAACCGGGTATGAAGAAGGGCTGGTTGTGGCGGTCGCCTTTCCCGAAGATGGGTTCGCCACGACGTCCTTGCTGTTCGAGGATATCGACGCGCTCGACATGCAGGCGACCATCGACCAGATCACCCTGGAACGCATCGCGCTACGCGACAGAACACCCGGACTGGACGACAACTTCGCCTTTCTGGTTGTGGACGGTCTGTCGCTTAGCGAAGACACATTGACCGCCACCATCGCGCCCGCCCTGCGCGACTTCCCGATATTTGGCGGTTCGGCCGGGGACGGCACCGCGTTTTCCCAGACCTTTGTGGCACTCAATGGCAACGTGGCCAGCAATGCCGCGATCCTGACGCTGGCGCGCAGCAAATATCACACCCGGGTCTTCAGCCTGAACCACCTTGTGCCCGGGGACACGCAGATGGTCGTTACAGGCGCCGACCCGGCACGCCGCATCGTCAAGGAAATCAACGCCGAACCCGCGGCCCGCGAATATGCGCGGCTGGTGGGCAAGGATCCTGACCAGCTCGACCGCTTCACCTTTGCCTCGCACCCGGTGGTCGTGCGCATCGGCGACACCCACCATGTGCGGGCCATCCAGCAGGTCAACGAACATGGCGAGCTGGTGTTCTTCTCCGCCATTGACGAAGGCATGGTGCTGACCGTGGCATCGCCGGAAAACCTTTCTGCGCATTTGCAATCGAAACTATCCGAACTCGGCCGCCCCGAGCCGCCTGCAAACATCATCGGCTGCGACTGCATCCTGCGCCGGATCGAGGCTGAGCAATCGCAACAGACCCGTCAGATCTCTGACGTGCTGCGCGCGCATCGCGTGACCGGCTTTTCCACTTACGGCGAACAGATCGGTCCGCTGCACGTCAACCACACCATGAGCGGCGCTGCGTTCTACCACCCCACGCCCGAAGACGAGGCGGTCAGCTAGTGTCGCTGGTCAACCCGAACGACTCGCTTGAGCGGCAGAACGAAAAGCTGCTGCAAATCTCGCACGCCCTGATGCGGCGGGTCGAGCAGAAGACCGAGCAGTCGGGCTTTGCCTATCAACAGTTCGAACGTGCCGCCCTGCTCGAATCCGAGGTGCGTGACCGCACCCGCGATCTGGAGCGCACATTGGATCTGTTGCAAGATTCAAATGCACGGCTCGAACAAGCCAATCGCGAGACCGAAACGGCCCGGTCGAACCTCACCGAAGCCATCGAAACAATCAACGAAGGGTTTGCGCTCTTTGATCAGGACGACCGGCTTGTCCTCTACAACAGCCGTTTTTGCCGTGACCTGCAGGATGTCGAACCGCTTCTGAAAGAAGGTCTGACATTCAAGGACTACGTAAATTACCTCTCGACAAGCCGCTTTCTGGCGCTGCCCGACGGACAGACCGCTGCCGACTGGGCGCAGCTGCGCCTCGAACGGCACCGCGAGGAACACGTGGTGTTCAACGTCAGCCTGATCTGGGACCGTTGGCTGCAAGCCTCTGAACACCGCACGTCGCGCAATGGCACCGTGATCCTGCAAACCGACGTGACCGACATCATCCGGATGGAGCGGCAGGAACGGGACAAGATGCGCCACCAGGAGGCGCGCAAGCTGCAAGCCACGCTTGACCATCTGAATCAAGGCGTCTGCATCTTTGATCACGACAAGACGCTGGTGGGCTGGAACAAGCGGATGGACCGCTTGCTCGATATTGCCCCGATCCGGCTGCGCGACACACTGAACTTCGACGACCTGATGGAGCAGTTCCGCGAGGAGCTGATGTTCGACGCCAGCTTTACCGCCGAACGGTTCATCGACTGGACCAACCGCACCCGTACGCGCGAACCCATCGCGTTTGAAGTGACACGCAAGGGCGATCAGATCTACAGCATCTTTGCGCAGGAAATGCCTGACTGCGGCTTTGTCATCAGCCTAACGGATGTCACTTCGGAACGCGCCGCCACTCGCGCGCTGTCCGAGGTGAACGAGAGGCTCGAAGGGTGGGTTGAGGAACGCACGGCCGAGCTGGAAGAAGCACTTGGCGAAGCCGAACGCGCCAACGCCTCCAAGTCGCGCTTTGTCGCCGCCGCCAGCCACGACCTTCTACAACCGCTCTCCGCGGCCAAACTGTTCGTATCCTCCATCGCGGATCAGACGGACAACCGCGCGATCAAACAGGTGGTCGCGAAAACGGAAACCGCCCTGCAAGGCGTCGAACAGATCATCGAGGCGCTGTCGGCCATCTCGAAACTCGACGCGGGCAAAGCAGTGTTTGACGTCCAACCCGTGTCGCTGACCGGGATCTTCAACCCGCTGCGCGACGAACTCGCTCCGACGGCGCGGGCCAAGGGGCTCACGTTCTCGATGGTGCACAGCGATCTGACGGTCGTCAGTGATCCGGGTTACCTGCGGCGCATCGTGCAGAACCTGCTGTCGAACGCCATTCGCTACACCGACAGGGGGCGTGTTCTGGCCGGGGTGCGCCGCGTCGGTGACTTTGCACGGATCGAGGTCTGGGACACCGGTTGCGGCATCCCCGAAGAAGATCAGGACGCGATTTTCCAAGAGTTCAAACAGCTTGCACCGGGATCCGCCAATGCGGGCCTTGGCCTCGGCCTCGCCATTGTTGAACGGGCGTGCAAAGGCCTGCGCCATCCGCTTGAGCTTTGGTCCAAGCCGGGGACGGGCAGTTGCTTTTCGCTGGTGGTGCCGGTGTCGGCCCCAGCCGCACGACTGCTGGACCCGCGTCGGGCAGCGCCTTCACATGCCTTGCGCGACCTGAGTGGCCTGCTGGTCATGCTGGTGGAGAACAACCGCAGTGTCGCGCAGGCCATCATGCACCTGATTGAAAGCTGCGGCGGTGAAGTCATTCTGGCAGAGACAGGCGAAGAGGCGATTGAAACCATCTCGGAAATCGACCTGGTGCCGGATGTGTTCCTGCTAGACTACCAACTTGGTGCTGGCATGACCGGCATCGAGCTTTACGAGGACATCCTGTGGCGCTACGGCGATGTGCCCGCCGCTATCGTATCGGCCGACCGCACCACTGAACTCAGGGCGCATTGCAAACGCCTTGGGATCAAGTTGCTTGCAAAACCAGTAAATGCGCAGCGCGTCTGCGATTTCCTGAGCGAAGGCTTCAAGCCTCCAACCCAGGATTTTACATAAATCGTATTACCGCTCGCTTTCGACAATACGGCGCAGAATATGGCGTCGATGGTCCTGCCCACCAAAAAACACACCCAGTACACGCACATCGCGACGCGCATCATCTGAGATGAAATAGAACACCGCCTGGTCCTTGGTCACGTGCCGCAGGCCGTCCATGATCTGCGGCACCAGGGTTCCCTGAAACGGTACATCACCAAGGCCTGCCAGCGCATCCTCAATCCCGCGCACGCGCGCTGCCGCCCGGTTCAGTGCATCTTCAAGCGGATCGCCAAGATCGCGGTACGACTGAAAGAGATGGTCAAAGATAACTTCGATGTCGGCATCGCAGGCGGCGCTGCGCAGAACCCTATAATCTGTGGGCACGAGATTTGGCCGCAATCATATCCTCGGTCCGGCGGCGACCGTCCTCTGCCGTCACGAAAGGTCCCTCTGCCCGTTCGGCAAAGAACGCCTGCAAAGCCGCCAACTCGGCCCGCTCCCGCGCATCTTCGGTTCGGACCAGTTCCAGCCCACGCTGCACCACGGCACTCAGGCTCGCATATTGGCCATCCGCCACAAGCCGACGGGCAAATTCATCCTGCTGATCCGTGATCGAAACCGAGGCTTTGACAGACATCACATGCTCCCATTGCTACTGAGTAGTATATGGGCGTGAATGCCAACCATGCAAGTCAGTTCAAATCCTGCAACAGGCGGCCATGCTTCTTGCTCTCGGCAATGACGTCCCGCAGCGTACGCAACCCTTTGCCCTCAAGCAGCGGGATCAACCGCACCAGCGCCTCCGCCGTTACCTGTGCATCACCAAGAGCGGTGTGCCGCCGCTCAGGCGAAATCACGATGTCGAGCCTATTGCAAAGCGCATCCAGCGTGTGTTCTTCCGTCGTGCCAAAGACGATGGCGGACAGCAGCACTGTATCCAGCACCGGATGATCCCAATCGACCTCCATCGCCTCCGCCCCACGACGCAAAAACGCGATGTCAAAGGGCGCATTGTGCGCGACAAGAACCGCGTCCCGGCAAAAGCCGTGCAACGCGCGCCCTGCCGTCGCAAAATCAGGGGCGCCTGCCACATCCGCATCGGCCACATGATGCACAGCGGTGGATGCAGGTGGAATCGGGCGACCGGGGTTCACGTAGCTTTCCAGCACTTCGCCGTCGACGATCCTGCCGTTCAGGACACGTACGGCGCCCAGTTGCACAACATCATCATCGGTCGTCGACAAACCCGTGGTTTCGGAATCGAAGGCGACGAAACACAGCTCGGACAGGACGGTGTCCTGCACATCTGTGCTGTCCCCCTCGCTCAGCAGGTCAAAATCGTAGACCAGCGGACGGGCCGCCTTGGGCGACAGGGGTACCTCCGGCACGTCGATCAGCAGCATGTAGCCCGCCCCGTCCAACGGCTTGAATTTTGCAGCAAAAGTGGTCGTCGCATCCTTGTCCCGCAAATCAAACGCCACCTCGGCCCCGGTCTGATTCATCGTCGACTTCGCGCGCCCCAGATCAGCGGCATAGAAATAGTCGACCAAGGGCGCCTTAAGCCGCGGCGGCGCGATGGCCGCGAGGATCTCGGCCGCCTGCCCGTCATAAAGAACGATGCCCATGCGCTCGTTCACCATGATGGTCGCCACGGGAATTTCAGTCAGAAGCGCGGTCAAGCGCTCGGCCTCTGCCTGCAGGCGCGCGGTCTTGTGCGCAACCGCGGTTGCGCTGTCCATCACACTTGTGCTCAGGGTCTGCGACACAGCCTGCGCAGCGGGGGCGAGGTCACCCAGATAGCGCGCCACCTCCGCGTCCACCTCACGGTCCACGCCTGAATGCGCACGCAAGCGCAACTCGGCTGCCAGCGCATTGATGGGCTTGGCGACATTCTCGTCAAACAGCAGCCAGACCACCGCTGCCAGACCTGTGTTGAGGAAGGCGAAAAGGACAAAGGCAGTCACAAAAGGCCCGCCCGGCAAAGCACCGTCGCCCCGCGCCCACCCGAAATAGAGCGCCCCAGCCGCCAGCGCCGCCCCGCCTGCCGCCAAGAGGCAGAAGAACAGGAATATGCGCAGGCGCAGGGACAGGCGGGTCAGCATCTCAGGCCTCGCACACCATACTAAGGATTGGATCGTCGCCCGGCATCGCCTGCCAGTCGGCATCGCTCACGCTGCCATCGGCGGCAAACTCCGCCCCGTCGATCAGCACCGCCGACCGCGACCCGGCGCAATCCAACAGCATCGGCGTCTGGTTCACCGGCGACCAGCGGCCAAAAAAGTACAGATCCACCATCCGTTGATCCGGCTGCGCATCGTTCCGGCGCAAGTTGGCGACATCCACAGCAACAAAGCGCTTCGTATAGGGCGCGACCTGCGTCCAGGGCCGCCACCAGCTTTGTTCATCGACGGTCATGGCAATCTCGATCCCCTCTGGCAGTTGCTCCGCCGTCCGGTCAAACCAGGTGTATTCGTTCGAGATGGTCATGCCGATCATGCCCGCGCCCGCTGCCACCGGCATAAGCCATTTCGGCAGGTGCCGCCCGGTCATCAGGTTCAACACCATGACGATCCCCGCGGCACCGATGCCCGCGAAAACCGTCGCAATCAATTCCACAAACATGGCCTACCCCAGTGCTCCCTTGCCCGTCCCCAGCGCCGATTGCATGGTCTTGACGACGACAAACGCCTCCCGCAAGTGGCTGCGCTCAAACCCTGACAAGACATCGGGCGGCAGCGTATTACCCGGCGCCTCGCCCTCCCTGATCTGCCGCGCCTGCCGCCGCAGCCGCGTGGTTGCAATCATATCATAGGCGTCAATCAAATCCGCCCCGCCGCCGGGCGACAGCGCCCCCGTTTCCAGAGCAGCCTCCAGCCGCGCGCGCGTGTTCACGGCCGTCACCTGCCCCTGCAGGGCATAGACCCGGCCCAGATCGACCACCGGGACCACACCGCTGTGCTTCAGATCCAGCGGCGTGCGCGGCAACCGGTTGAACAGGCCCAGAGGCGGCGCGTGTTTCAGCGAGTTGGCGATCAGATGCGCCACGAAAATCGAATTGCCCGCAGCCTTGGCAAGCGTATCTTTCTGCAAGTCGGCGAACAGGGTCTCATCCCCACCAATCGCCCGCAGATCGAACATGACCGAGGCCAACATCTGCGCCTCCGGGTTTGGCTTCGCGATCCAGCCGTCGAAATAGGCGCGCCACTTGGACAAGGGCTGACACCAGCGCGGGTTCGTCGCCATCATGTCGCCGGGGCAATAGACATAGCCGCAAGCATGTAGCCCATCGCTCACGATCTGCGCCAGCTTGGCAAAATACGGCATATCGGCGTCAGAGACATCATCCGACAGGATCAAGCAATTATCCTGGTCCGACACCCCCGTCTGCTCGCGCCGCCCCTGGCTGCCGCAGGCGAGCCAAAGGTACGGCACGGGCGGCGCGCCCAATTCCTCCTCGGCCATCGTGAGCAACCGGCGCGTCACCGTATCGGCAATGTCGGTGATCAGGCGCGTCACTCCATCGTGTCGTGTCCCCGCCCCGACCAATTGCGCCAACAGACCGGGGATGCGACCCGTCACCTCGGTCATCGCCGCCACGTCAGACGCTTCGGCCACCGAACGCACTAACTCTGCCGAGGACAGCGCCTGAAACCGGGTCAAATCGGTCTGGGTGACAATGCCGACAAGCTGCTCACCCTCGACAATCGGTACATGACCGATATGGCGCTCCATCATCATGTGCAGCACGTCCAGACCCAGCGCATCTGGCGGCAACGTTAAAGGCGCAGGCGTCATCACCCGCTCCACGGGCACGTCAGGGCTCATTCCCCCAGCGACGACCTTCGCATTGATGTCCCGCACGGTCACGATGCCACGAAAGCCTTCAGCATCAACGATACAAACCGATGAAATGCGACGCGCCGCCATCAACTCCGCCGCCGCCCGGATGGTCTCGCCCGGCGCGCAGATGACCGGGTCGCGCGTCATCAACTGATCCACCGGCAATACGGTCAGATCCTGCGATGCCATGAGCTACCTCCCGATCAAGACGATGGCCTGCCCACGAACATCGCGGACAGGCCGTTGAGTTCAAGGCGCATCGCAGGGAAGAGAAGCTGCGATGCACCCAAAGGGCCTTAGTGGTCGGCCGCTGCGGCACCCGCTCCACGCGGGATACGCACGCTTTCCACCAGGTCCTTGATCTCTTGCGGGGTTTCCTTGGTCATGCCGGCCACCACGTAAGCGACAGCAAAGTTGACCATGGCCCCGATCGCACCGAACGATGTCGACTTGATCGGCCCCAGGAGCGGGTTGTCATCCGTGAACGAATTGGTGTCCGGGATAAAGAACCAGCCCTTGTGCAGGAAGATGTACAGCAGGGTCACAACCAGACCGGCCAGCATCCCGGCAACCGCCCCCACATTGTTGATGCGGGTCGAGAAGATGCCCATCATCAGCGCGGGGAAGATCGAGGCCGCCGCAAGGCCAAAGGCAAGCGCAACCGTCTGGGCCGCAAAGCCCGGCGGGTTCAGACCCAGCAGAACCGCAACCACAATCGCCGCCGCCATCGAAATCCGCGCTGCAAGCAGCTCGTTCTTCTCTGACATGTTGGGTGTCAACTGGCCTTTCAGCAGGTCGTGCGACACCGCCGACGAGATCGCGAGCAGCAGACCCGCGGCCGTCGACAGCGCAGCCGCCAGACCACCCGCCGCGACCAGACCGATCACCCAACCGGGCAGGTTGGCAATCTCCGGGTTCGCAAGCACCAGGATGTCACGATTGAAGTTGGTCAGCTCATTGCCTTCCCAGCCATTGGCCGCTGCACGTTCCTGCAACTCGGCATTCGCGTCGTTGTAGTACTGGATCTGGCCGTCGCCGTTCTTGTCTTCCCAATCCAGAAGACCGGTCTTCTGCCACGTCGCCATCCAGGCATATTCCGGATCGCTTTCGATGGCTTCGACGCTTACCGCCTCACCGGACGTGCCATTGGGCCACATCAGTTCGGAAATGTTCAGACGCGCCATCGCACCAACGGCAGGCGCCGTCAGGTACAGCAGGGCGATGAACACCAGCGTCCAACCGGCAGACCACCGCGCATCCGACACCTTGGGCACGGTAAAGAAGCGCATGATGACATGGGGCAGGCCCGCGGTCCCGATCATCAGCGACAACGTGAACAGCACCATGTTAAGGGTCGAGCCATGCGCCGCCGTATACTCGGCAAAACCAAGGTCGGTCACGATCTGGTTCAGTTTCGCCAGAAGCGGCTCACCGCTTTCCGTGCTTCCGAATAGGCCCATGGCCGGGATCGGGTTGCCGGTCAGTTGCAGCGAGATAAAGACCGCCGGAATGGTGTAGGCAGTGATCAGCACGCAGTACTGCGCGACCTGGGTGTAGGTCACACCCTTCATCCCGCCAAACACGGCATAGGCAAACACCACACACGCCCCGATGAGCAGACCCCAGAAGGCGTCAATCTCAAGGAAGCGACCAAAGGCGATACCCACCCCCTGCATCTGACCGATCACATACGTAATCGACGCGACCAGCAGACAGATCACGGCCACCATACGGGCCGTCCCGGAATAGAACCGGTCGCCGATGAACTCTGACACCGTGAACTTGCCGAACTTCCGCAGATACGGGGCGAGGAGCAGCGCCAGTAGCACGTAACCGCCCGTCCAGCCCATCAGGTAAGATGAGTTATCATATCCGGTGAAGGCAATAAGACCCGCCATCGAAATGAACGAGGCTGCCGACATCCAGTCGGCGGCGGTAGCCATCCCGTTCGTGACAGGGTGCACGCCGCGACCGGCCGCGTAGAACTCGCTCGTCGACCCCGCGCGGGCCCAGACGGCGATGCCGATGTAAAGCGCGAAGGACGCGCCCACAAACAGCAGGTTGAGTGTAAACTGATCCATGGCGATTACTCCTCGTCCACGCCGTATTGCTTATCGAGCTTGTTCATCCGCCAGGCGTAGAAAAAGATCAGCGCCAGAAAGACGAGGATCGATCCCTGCTGCGCGAACCAGAAGCCCAGGTCGGTGCCGCCAACTTCAATACCGCTCAGAAGCGGACGCAGAACGATGCCAAAGCCAAAGGACACGAGCGCCCAAATGACCAATGATATCAGTATCATGCGGACGTTGGCCGCCCAATAGCCCTTGTCCGCCTCGGACGCTCGGGCAATGTTTGTGGTTTCTTCCGCCATGGCGGCTCCTCCTTTGGTTTCGATGCGGGGCCGCGCGGGACCCCTTCGGTCGGTGCAAGCGACCGGGCTGTCCAGTCACCGCGTATTTCCTCCAGTCTGCGCACCCCGTTGCGACATGCGTTGATGCAGATCATGGGGCAGCGCGTACAAAGCCCCGGACACGCCGGGACCACCCCGCTCCCCACGCACACGGGGAACAGGCGCGGCAAAACACGTGCCGCGAAAAACTCTGTCAGGACAAGCCGGTCGTCAGGTGGCGGCGTCCTTCACCATCCCCGACAGGGTCGCCGCAATCGCGTCGATCTCTCCCATCGCGTCGAGGGATTGCAGCACACCCTTGCCCTCGTAGTAGGCAATCAGGGGCGCTGTCTGGTTATGATATTCGGTCAGGCGCTGAGACACCGTTTCCGCATTGTCGTCGGCCCGGCGCTTCATGTGGCTGCTGCCGCACTTGTCGCAAATGCCAAGGGCACGCGTCGGCTTGTTCACATCGTGATAGCCCTCACCGCAATTTCCGCAGGTGAAACGACCCGAGATGCGGGCGACCATGGCACTGTCGTCAACCTCAAGGCTGATGGCGGCATTGATGCGCTGCCCACTGTCAGCCAACAGATCATCCAGCGCTTCGGCCTGCCCGGTCGTACGGGGGAAGCCATCGAGGATCACACCACGCGCACAATCATCGTCGGCTAAACGGTCCTTGAGTATCGCGATAACAATGTCATCACTCACCAGCCCACCGGCTTCCATGACAGCCTTCGCTGCCTTGCCAGCGTCGGTGCCCGCCGCAACAGCGGCGCGCAGCAAATCACCCGTCGAAAGCTGCACGAACCCTTGGGCCTCCTGCAACATCCGGGCTTGCGTCCCCTTGCCCGCCCCCGGAGGGCCAAGCAGGATGAAAACGGGGGCCGCCACTGTAACCACAGCACCGTCCATCAGTCGTCACTCCGGTTCATGCGGTTCTCTATCAGGTCATCGACCACAGACGGATCGGCCAGTGTCGACGTATCCCCAAGCGACCCAAAATCATCCTCGGCAATCTTGCGCAGGATGCGGCGCATGATCTTGCCCGAACGTGTCTTGGGCAGACCCGGCGCCCACTGGATCAGGTCGGGCTTGGCAATCGGGCCAATCTCTGTCCGGACCCAGGTTTCCAGCTCCTTACGCAGCGCGTCACTCGGCTCCTCACCGTTCATCAGGGTGACATAGGCGTAGATGCCCTGCCCCTTCACATCGTGCGGATAGCCAACAACAGCACTTTCAGCGACCTTGGCATGGGCAACGAGGGCACTTTCCACCTCGGCCGTCCCCATCCGGTGACCAGAGACGTTGATCACATCGTCCACACGACCCGTGATCCAGTAATCGCCATCGTCATCCCGGCGACAGCCATCGCCCGAGAAGTAATAGCCTTTGTAGTCACCGAAATACGTCTTCTCGAACCGCTCATGGTCGCCCCACACGGTCCGCATCTGACCGGGCCAGCTGTCTTTGATACACAGAACCCCTTCGATCCCGTTGCCATCCAGTTCGATCCCACTTTGAGGGTCCAGAACGACGGGCTGCACGCCAAAGAACGGCTGCTGCGCAGACCCGGGCTTCAGGTCCGTTGCACCCGGCAGCGGGGTCAGCATGTGACCACCGGTTTCGGTCTGCCAGAACGTATCGACAATCGGGCACGCGCCCTTGCCGACAACTTCGTGATACCAGGTCCAGGCCTCTGGGTTGATCGGCTCACCGACGGAACCCAGCAAGCGCAAAGACGACAGGTCATACTTCTCGACCCACTCATTGCCCGCGCCCATCAACGCTCGAATAGCCGTCGGCGCGGTGTAGAATTGCGTCACCTTATGACGCTCGCACACGTCCCAGAACCGACCCGCATCGGGGAAGGTCGGCACGCCCTCGAACATGATGGTTGTCGCCCCGTTGGCCAGCGGGCCATAGACGATGTAGCTGTGGCCGGTCACCCAACCCACATCAGCGGTACACCAGAACACATCACCCTCGTGATAGTCGAACGTGTACTGATGGGTCATCGCCGCATAGGTTAAATAGCCACCCGAAGTGTGCACAACACCCTTCGGCTGACCGGTCGAGCCGGACGTGTAGAGAATGAACAGCGGATCCTCGGCGCCCATCTCGGCGGGTGCGGCATAGTCCGACGCTTCCAACGCCATCTCGTTGTAATCGTAATCGCGGTCGGTCCAGGTCGTCTGACCGCCTGTCCGCTTCACCACCAGACACTTCACGCTGTCCTTGCAGTGCAACAGGGCCGCGTCCGTGTTCGACTTCAGCGGGGTCTCCCGTCCGCCTCGGGGCGCGTAATCGGCGGTAATGACAACCTTGGCGTCACAGCCGTTGATCCGCGCCCCGAGCGCGTCCGGGGAGAAGCCGGCAAACACGATGGAATGGATGGCGCCGATGCGGGCGCAGGCCAGCATCGCATAAGCGGCTTCCGGGATCATTGGGAGGTAAATGATGACCCGGTCGCCTTTGCGAACGCCCAGCTCTTCGAGGATGTTTGCCATCTTGCAAACCGAGCTATGAAGTTCGCGGTAAGTGATATGTTTCGGTTCGACCTTCGACGTGTCATCCGGTTCCCAGATGATGGCCGTTTGATCGCCGCGTGTTTCCAGATGCCGGTCGATGCAGTTGGCCGACACGTTCAGCGTGCCATCCTCGAACCAGCGAATATCGATATTGCCCGGCGCGAACGACGTGTTCTTCACCTTGGTGTAGGGCTTGATCCAGTCCAGCCGCTTGCCCTGCTCACCCCAGAACGCTTCGGGGTCGGCAACGGACGCGGCGTACATCTTGGCATAGCCGTCCGCGTCCAGATGTGCGCGGGCCTTGGTCTCTTCCGACGGCGGGAAAACGGCCGAATTCGGCGTGCTTTGAATATTCATGGGTCTCCTCCGGTTTGGGCTCGGATCCGCTTTGCATCGGCTTCTTCACCCGGGGCGTTTTGATATGCGCCTGTTGAGGGTCACCATACACGTTTCTGTAAAATCGTGCTTTGCCTGCTGGTGTTATTGGATTTTTTTGTAAATTTTTGATCTATAGACCGAGGTGTCTTGTAAATCGTTTTATATTTGTCTCATTTTTTCCAATTTTTTCTGCGCTCTAGCAATTTCCCGCAAAACGGGAACGGTATCCATTTGCATACTGTTAGCGGACAACAGCGCAGACCCCTGCCCTGTGACAAATTGTCAATCTGAACTGACAGATCAGGCTCATACCCAGAATCACGTAGTTTTCGATAGGATGAGTCGAGGGTCAGGCGCTGTGGGTCAGCCGGGTTTCATCCTGCTCCGCAGCCGGCAACCACACCTCGAAACAGGCCCCACCGGCATCACGATTGCGCGCCCGGATCAACCCGCCCGCGCGCTGGATCAGCGTTTGCGAAATCGACAGACCCAGGCCCGTCCCCTCCGCCTGCTTGGTGGTGTAGAACGGGGCAAAGACATCGTCGACCCGCTCCGGCGCAATGCCCGGCCCGGTGTCGGACACAGCAACCCGCACACCCGGCACCCCGTCCTGCGCAACATCCTCGGCGCGGATGGATAGCGTGCCCTGCCCGCCCATCGCCTGCACCGCATTCATGATCAGATTGATCAGCACCTGCTGCATCTCGCCCGGATCAATCCGCACCTCGTTCAGCGCGGTCAACTCCGTCTTCACCTCAATCTCGGTTTGCGAGATGACATGATTGACCAGCACAAGGCAGTCCGAAATCACCGGCGCCACCGGCACTGTCTGTTCCAGATCCGCGAACTCACCCGGCCGCGCGAATTGCAGGAGCTTGCCCACAATCGTCTGAATGCGCGCGACCTGCCGGTCCACCAGACCCAACTCGGTCCGGATCGCGTCACTGCCCTCGCCCAGCGTCTCGCGGATCACATCGACATTGCCCTGAATGACAGCCACGGGGTTGTTGATCTCATGCGCAACACCCGCCGTGATCTCCCCGATCGAGGCGAGCTTTTCGCTCATCACCAACTGTCGAAACGTCTCTTCCAGCTTCTCATTGGCGCGCTGCAATTCTGCGGTCCGCTTGGCGACCCGCACATTCAACTCTTCATCCCGCTCCTGCACCTGGTCCAGCAGGTCATCAAGGTGCCCCGCCACCTCGCCAATCTCACCCGTACCGCCGCTCTGCCCGTTCCGCGCCGACAGGTTGCCGCGCCGCACTAGGAACATGGTGTGCGTCATGCGTTCGAGCGGGGCAAAGATACCCTTGGCGAGCCGCAGGAACACCGGTGCCGACAGAAGAAGCACCGCGACGAAGGCCGCAATAATGACAAGGAACGCATTACGCTTGGCGATGGTAAAGGGCTCTTCCAGCACACCGACATACAGCATACCGACATACTCGCCAAAACTGTCCGTCAGCGGCAGGTAGCCCGAAATATACCAGTCATTCACCACAAACGCCCGGTCGAGCCATGTACGCCCCTCCCCCAGCACCTTGCCCCGCACGGCCGCAGACACGCGCGTCCCAAGGGCGCGGACATCTTCGAACAGGCGCACATTGGTGGAGACGCGCACATCCTCCAGAAACAGTGTCGCCGTTCCCTGCCGCAACCCTCCCGCGGACCCATCCTGATAAACAAGCGCGTTGATCGTATCGATGAAGCTGAGGTTCCGGTTCAGCAGAATCCCTCCCACCAGCACGCCATCCCGGCCGGGCAATGTCACGGGTGTTGCAGAATGAATGACCATCCCCCGATCCTCGACCACACGGTCGGTCGGCACAGCAGCTTCGGTGTCGATCAAGGGGATGCGCGCCTGCTCGGCGAGGTCTGGCGAAATTGCCGCCAAATCGTCTGCCGAAAAAATGTCGATCTCGGTCCGCCCCTGCCCCGTCGCAGCGCTTTGTGCGACGGGCCACCGATCCGTGACCTCTGATCGTGGCAGATAATAGAGGAAATCCAGCTCAAGCGCCGCGCGCTTCTCTTCAAAGAACGCATCGCGCCCCGATGGCTGCGTCTGCGCGAACTCGACCGAGCCCGCCACCGCCTGTAACTCGTCCCCCGTCTGCACCATCAACCGCGACAGGTACTGCTCCGCGATCCGCAGGTCGCTTTCGACATTGGCGATCAGCACCTCGTCATAATCCGCCGTCCACCGCGTCATGCCCAGAAACAGCAAGAGCGGCATCAGCACGACCATCGGCGCAAGGGCCAGGATCAACAGACGGAAACGGACGGAGTTCATGGCGCTACGCTAGCGCAGCGGGTTGTTTTCCGCAAAGCTCCGGAAAAAGGCGAGGTAGGCGCGGTCGGCATCCCGCGGCGGCTCTTTCGTGGCGGCCCAGGCCCGCCACTCCTTTTCCACGTGGTAGATGTCGTAACCGGGATATCGCAGCCGCGCAGTCTCGTAAGTCTCGGTCCGCAGCGCGGGGCCTGCGGCTTCCAACCAAGCGGGTCGGGGCTTCAACTCCTCGGTCGTGTTCGCCATCCGCGCCTTGCGCCCGACCTTGGAAAAGGTCAGCTCCCGCTCTGCCTCAACCGTCCCTGCCCCATCCTTGCGCCACCATTTGAGTTCGATATGCGTCACCCGCCGCCCGGTCTTCACCGGCTCAATCTCGACCACATAATCCGACAGCATATTCACCTCGGCCACCGCCGGTTCAATCGCCCGCAGCTTGAGGTTCGACCATGAGATCAGCTTGCCCTTGGGCACCCCCAGCACCCCGCGCAGGTCATCCAGCGCAAATTTCTCCGATGACCGATAGCGCAGGTTCCCCCGCTTCTGGATCATCTCGTATAGGGTCAGCGCATATTTGGAACTGAGCGCAAACATGACCTCGCGCTGCAGGCGGGCAAAGACGGTCGAGTCCTTGATGATCTTTCGCAGCCGCTGTGGGATCTCGTATTCCAGCACCCCGTCACGGCGCGTCGTCTCGATATTGCCGCCCAGCAACTGCACCCGCTCGATGGCATCCTCGCCCTCATGCGTGACCTTCACCTTGACGATGGCCGACATCAGCCTCTCGACGGACTCCCCTACCCTGTCATTGGAGTTGTGAGAGCCACGCAGATCCGACTTGGAAATCACGTGCGTCACCGGCTTTTCAATCGCGTCCCACGCATTCTCAAGAAGCTGGTTATAGATGCGCCGGTCGGCCAGCGTCAGCGGGGTGACCTCGACAAGGTCCACCAGTTCACCCGGCTTCACCAGGCTTTGCGCGTTTGGCCGGGCGTCAATGGTCCGGTAGGATTGGGTTGGGCGTTCCGCCATGCTGCTCTTCTCTTACCTCTGACGGGCAGTGTGACGTAAGAATAACGGTGCGCGCCGGAGGCGTCTACAAAAAGCGGGGCACCCAATTTGTAAGGTTAAACGGGCGATATGGAATCGAAGCATCGTGCAAGTGATTCGAAATACGCCAGAAAATCAACGGTCTGAGTCGGACCGCAGACTCACCCAAAACGTAAGGGTTAAAGGCCACCCGAGACGTAAGAGTAAGCGCCCCGAGACGTAGGAATTGCCATCCCGATGCGTAAGCCAAACCACCCCGGAACGTAAGCGATAGAGCCGTTTGAGCCTTGCAATACAGGGGTTTTAGCAGCCCGAACAGTGAACACTAAGAATCCTGAATAGGGCGTGTTTTTAAATCTGGGTTTTTGAGTGTTTCCGACGCAACCGTCAGCGACACTATTCCAAAGACGTACATTTCGGGTAACTTCAGGTATCAACAGCCTCAGAGTTCCATACATCGAGGCATCCGGGCGCAGCTTCTGACCATTTGCGCCCCTCCCGCAAATTTCCGCTTTTTTCGCCCTCTCCGCCAAAAGTTTGTACTTGAGGCAACCGCCCGCACCCGTCATGATTCGGACCAACGCCCCTTGAAGAGGTCCATATGGAGCAGTCCGCCCTACCCCCCGTCTCCCTCGAGGAGTTGGACAAACTCGCCACTCGAGCCTCGACCGTGATCGACCGGCTGCGCGACAGGCTTTATGCCCCCGGCGCGCAAAAGTCGCTAGATCTGCGGTTCAACGTCAAACGCGCCGCAGACATGGTTGGTCGCAGCGACAAGCTGATCCGCGACGCGGAGGCTGACGGCCGTCTGCCCATGCCTGAGAAAGATCCGACAACGGGGCGCCGCACGGGCTACAGCCTTGCTGACGTGAATCGCATGCGGCAGGTGTTTGGCACCCTACCCCACCGCGCGGACAGTGACCCGGCGATGGTTCTTGCCATCCAGAACTTCAAGGGCGGCGTGGGGAAGTCCACGATGGTCTGCCACTTCGCCCAGCATCTCGCGCTGCAAGGCTACCGCGTTTGCGTCGTGGATTGCGACAGTCAGGCGAGCACAACGTCAGTCTTCGGCCTCAATCCCGATGTGGATGTGGACGAAGAGGAAGACACGCTCTACCCCTTTTTTCGCCATGGCGGGCCGCAGGATCTGTCCTACGCCCTGCGCGCGACCTACTGGCCCAACATCGCGCTGATCCCCGCTAATCTCGGGCTCTATGACGCCGAATACGAATTCGCCGCCCGCATGGCCCGCGAACAGGTGTTCGTGCTGGACCGCCTACGCAACGGGTTAGAGACGATAAAGGACCGCTTCGATGTCATCCTGCTCGACCCACCGCCTGCCCTCGGGATGCTGTCGCTATCGGTCCTGCGCGCGGCGGATGCGCTCGTCATCCCTGCCCCGCCCAACAACATCGATTTCGGCTCGACCGCGCATTTCCTCAAGATGCTTGGCGCCACGCTCAACGAGCTCGCGCGCCACGGGGGTACGCGCGATTATGCCTTTGTTAAGATCCTCGCAACCAAGATGAACGACTCGAAATCGGCGCATATGGCAATCAAACGGATGATGGACGCGGTCTTTCCCATGGACATGTTGCAATCGGTGCTCAAGGACAGCGCTGAGATCGACAATGCCGCGGCGAACCTGTCCACCGTCTACGAGCTGACCGGCCCGGCCACCCGGACCGAGACGCACAAACGCTGCCGCGCTTACCTGGATGCTGTCTGTCGCGAGATCGAAGTGCTGATCCGCAAGACCTGGCCAAGCCATCACGCGCAACTGCGCAAGGAGGGACTGCTATGACCCGCAAGTACGATGCAATCTTTGACGATGTTTTAAGCGATCTGGAGGCTGTGCCGGATGCCTCCGACCGCGCCGGTGCGCGCTTTCTGAAACGGACCACCGCCATCAGCGATCGGCTGGCCGGCGAAGTCGAGGAAAAGACCTTGCGCTGGGTCGATCCGGCCCGTTGCCGGATGTGGGAACGACACAATCGCGATTACGCGCTGCTGACCGAGGACAATTGCCGCGACCTGATCGACGGCATTCGCTCGCAGGGCCAGCAGGAATTTCCAGCCATTGTCCGGCCCGTGGATGATGAAGATTACGATTTCGAAGTCATCTGCGGTGCGCGCCGTCACTTTGCCGTCTCATGGCTGCGCAACAACAACTACACGCAGTTCAAATACCTTGTCGAAGCCCGCCAGCTTTCGGACGAGGAAGCGTTCCGCCTCGCCGATATCGAGAACCGCGACCGCGAGGACATTTCGGACTATGAGCGCGCGCTGGACTACGCAGATGCCGTCGCGCGCTACTACGGTGGTAAGCAAAAGGCGATGGCGGAGCGGCTGGAGGTCAGCCAGCCCTGGCTGTCGCGTTACCTGCAACTGGCAAAGCTGCCGCAGGCCATTGTCGATGCTTTCCCAAACATCCGCGAAATCCGCGAACGCAATGCGCGCGAGTTGAAGCCGCTTTTGTCGCAACCCGATACGTCTCGCGCCGTGCTGGAAGAGGCCGGCGCCATCCGGCGCGAGCAAGAACGCGCGCGGGCCGGGCGCGGGTCCTTTGTTGATGCCGCCAATGTAATGCGCCGTCTGACCCGCGCTGGAAAGCCGGTGCAGCCCAAGCCTGAAACAGAAGGCAAAGTCTATCGCCGCAGCACCCATGACAAGGGCATCGCTGTGGTTCAAAAGGGCCGCAAGGTCCGGATCGAGTTCGAAGCGGGCATGACCAAGGCGCAGCTCAAAGGTGCGTTTGATGCGTATCTGAACGCCGAATTCGGCGATTGATCCAAAAAATTGCCCATGGGCAATTCTCGGTCGCTGCGTTGGTAAATTGCCCATGGGCAATTTTTCACGCTGGACAGTTTGACCACAGGATAGAGGGTTGCATGACCCGCCAGCGACAAGCTGGCGTTTGCTGAGAACAGGGCTGGTATCCCCCCGCAAAACCGGCCACTTTCACGCAAAACAAGCAAAGGGAGGATCGGCCATCGTCGATCTTTGGGAGGGGCTGCGCCACGCATTCTGGCTGGTCGTCACGTTCGATGCCGAACTGGCGGACATTGCGCTGCGTTCGCTCCGCGTCACCCTCACCGCCCTTTTCATTGCGTGCCTGATCGCCTTGCCCCTCGCCGCCCTTTTGGCCGTCCGCCGCTTCCGGTGGCGGCGCGCAACCATTGCCATGCTGAACGCTCTGATGGGCCTTCCGCCCGTTGTCGTTGGCCTGATCGTCTATATCTTCCTGTCCCGCTCCGGCCCATTCGGCGCGCTTGGCCTGCTCTTCACCCCAACGGCCATGATCATCGCGCAGGTGATCATTATCGTGCCGCTCATTGCCTCTATCGCGCACCAGTCTCTGCGCGAGCTGTGGGCCGAATACCACGACCTCCTCATCTCTCTGAACGTCACGCAGATGCAGAAGATGTGCACGCTGCTATGGGACGCGCGTAGGGCGCTGCTGACGGCGGCCCTTGCCGGCTTTGGCCGCGGGATCGGAGAGGTCGGCGCCATCATGATCGTCGGCGGCAATATCGACAACGCCACGCGGGTGCTGACCACTGCCATCGCGCTTGAGACCGGCAAAGGCGAATTCGCCCTGGCATTGGCCCTTGGCTTTGTGCTCATCGCCTTGGCCCTCGGCGTGAACCTGTTGATCCACTGGATTGGCCAGACAGAACGAGACAGCAGATGGTGAGCGACCTGTTTCCACTGACGCTGAAGGGGGCAGAAACGTCCCGGCGTGGCAAACGTCTGGTCGGGCCCATCGATCTGTCGCTGGACGGGCAGGGGCTATGCGTTGTCATAGGGCCCAACGGATCCGGCAAAACCACCCTGCTGCGCCTGATGCACGGCACGGCCCGCCTGACGGGCGGAGAGGTGAGCTGGGCCTGCGATACCGCAACAGCCCGGCATCATCAGGCTTTCGTCTTTCAACAGCCTGTGGTGCTGCGCCGCACGGTCGAGGAAAACCTGACCTACCCGCTACAGCTGCGCGGTGTTGCGCGGAAACAGGCGCGCGCGGCCGCGCGAGAGTGGGCCGCGAAGGTGGGGTTAGAGCCGCATCTGACCCGCCGCGCCATGGTGCTTTCGGGTGGTGAACAGCAAAAACTGGCGATCGCCCGAGCGCTGATCACGGATCCAGCCTTGGTCTTTCTCGATGAACCAACCGCGTCCCTCGACGGCCGCGCCATGCGCGAGATCGAAGCGATTCTTCTGCAGGCCAAGGCGGATGGCACACGGTTAATCCTCTCGACACATGATATGGGTCAAGCACGGCGCATTGCGGATCAGATAGTGTTTATGTTGGGCGGTAAAGTTCATGAAACCGGCCCGGCGCCCGCATTTTTCGAGGCCCCGCAAACCCCCGAAGCGCGCGCCTTTTTGCAAGGAGACATCGTGGAATGAAACAGACACTGTTGTTGGCTTTTCTGGCGGCGATCACCGCCGGTATTGCGCAGGCCGCCGATCAGATGCGCATGGCCGTCACGACCTCATTCCACAACTCCGGGCTTGCCGATGTGCTCTTGCCCGAGATTGCCAAAGACTTGGACCTCGAAGTTCAATTGCTTGTCGTCGGAACAGGCCAGGCGCTGAGGTTGGGTGAGGCGGGCGATGTAGATGCGATCCTCGTCCATTCTCGCTCGGCGGAGGAGGCGTTTGTCGCCGATGGCTTCGGGACGCACCGACGCGAAATCATGTACAACGACTTCATCATCGTCGGCCCCTCGGATGATCCGGCAGGCACTGCAACCGCTGAAACGGCTGCCGAAGCGCTTCAATCCATCGCTGCGTCCAATGCTGCCTTCGTCAGTCGCGGGGACGACAGCGGCACGCACAAGAAGGAGCTGAGCCTATGGGCTGACGCCGATCTTGCTGCCGATACGTTCGGGGAATGGTACCGTGCCGTAGGTGCGGGCATGGGCGCCGCTCTCAATACAGCCTCCGGCCTTAACGCCTACATCCTGTCGGACCGCGCGAGTTGGCTGAACTTCGGCAACAAGGGCGATCTTGCGATGCTTTTTTCCGGCGACCCGGTGCTTTTCAACCAATACGCCTATTTGCCGGTGAACCCCGAACTACATCCACATGTCAAAACCGACCTGGTGTCCAAACTGGAAACGTGGCTCACGTCCGACCGGGCGCAAGCGTTGATTGATGGGTACACCATCGACGGTGAAACCCTGTTCGTTTTCAACGCCGAACCTGTGTCTAACTAGGCGATTTTGGCTTCTTCTGACTGAAAATACGACGGGGGTGCGGGGGCTGGCCCCCGCGTTGGTCGGATTGGCATCGCCAATTCGAAATCGAGGATCTTAGTGCTTGTGCCCGGTATCCCCATGGATCGCAAACTGATCCAGACCTGCGTCTTGCGGCTGGATGGTCCGATACGCCTCGCGCACGCCAGCTTCCGTCAATTCACGAGAGACGGTGAGTAGGGTGTTTGCATCATGGTCCTCGCACAGCTCGATCATTTGCGACAGCTCCTCGGCCGCCACGGGCCGCGCCGCTTCGGCGGAAGGTGCGCCGTAATAGGTCACGAAATGCTGCGCCAGCAGGTCGGTCAACGTCTCTAACTCGGGCGTTTCAAGCTGTGTCACCGCGACAAAGGTCACACGCCCGCCCGTCTCCAACCCGAACCAGCCATTGGCAAAGGCCTGGCGCGCTTTTCCGGTCAGATCGCCTTCGCCCCAATTCGAAAACTCGAACCCGCCCGAGATGCACCACTCACCGGTGCGGGCAGGGGAGGCGAAGACGTTCATGTCGCTTTCGTCGAAATGGATCGCGCGGGCGAGTTTCATGTCTGAGCCTCCAGCACTTGTGTCAGCGGGATCAGGTGGGTTGTCTCCGTATCGCGCAGAAGCATGCCAAAATCCTCATCCACACCCAAAAACGTCCCGTTTAGAGACTGATTTTCTACATCTTCGCCGATCCCGTGCGCCAATCCTCGCCATTCCGAATGCAAGGGCGCGGATCCCTCATCTTCCCATCGGTTCAACCAGTTGAGGGTATGCCGCGCCCAGGCTTCCAGAAGGGTAGGGGGGTCCACCTCGGCGCAGCCCTCGGCAAAAAGGGCAGTGTCGTCGGGGGTGTGGCCCAAATCCTCAGAGGCCGGGATTAGCGGCAGTGTGAAACCAATCACCAGCCAATCCGGCACGGCCTCCGGGTCTGTGCCAGATGCCATTGCCCGAAACCCGCCGCAGCGTGCGCCGTTCACGCGGATGCCGCCCCACCAGTCCAGATGCACGGCGACCTCGGGCGGAGCCAGCGCGCCAAGCGCGTTTTGGAAGCCCACGCCGCACAACGGCAGCATCGTCATCGCCTTGGATAGCGGCACTTCGGGCGCGAAAACCAACGCCGCTTCCATCTCTGCCGCACCCAATTTGTAAGCGATCAGGCCCGCGTCACAGCCCAGCGTCGCGCGCATGACCGCATGGTCGAATGCGCTGTCCGGCGCTGCCTCGCCCCACATCAGCGGTGGGAAGGTGATGGCGGCATCGCTCATGCAGCCCCCTGCGAGACGAGACCGGCGGCAACATCCTGAAACGCGCGTGCCTGCGCGCTGTCGGGCTGGCTGACCGTGATCGGGGCACCGCCATCAGCGGCGAGACGGATCTGCAGGTCAAGTGGCACCTCGGCGAGCAGGGGCACGCCCAGCTTCTCGGCCTCCGCTTTGACACCTCCATGTCCGAACACGTGTTCCTCGTGCCCGCAGTTGGAGCAGATATGCGTGCTCATATTCTCGATCATTCCGACGATGGGCACGTGCAGTTGCTGGAACATGTCCACGCCCTTGCGCGCGTCGAGGAGGGCGACATCCTGCGGTGTAGAGACGACAATTGCCCCGTCGACAACGAATTTTTGCGCCAGCGTCATCTGCACGTCACCCGTGCCGGGCGGCAGGTCGACAATCAGCACATCCAACGCCCCCCACTGCACCTGGCTCATCATCTGTTGCAACGCGCCCATCAGCATCGGGCCTCGCCAGACGACCGCCTGATCGTCATTCATCATCAGGCCGATGGACATCATCGTGACGCCGTGATTGCGCATGGGCAGGATCGTTTTGCCATCAGGTGAGGCGGGGCGGCCGGACACACCCAGCATGCGCGGCTGCGACGGGCCGTACACGTCTGCATCCAGCAGACCCACGCGCCGCCCCTGTTGCGCCAATGCGCACGCCAGGTTTGCCGACACGGTCGACTTGCCCACGCCGCCCTTGCCCGAGGCCACTGCGAGAATGCGGTCGATGCCTGGCACCTTCTGCGGTCCTTTCGGCTCGGCTGGTCTCTGCGGTTTCAGATCGGGTGGAGGCGCCTTTTCTGTATGTCCGGTCAGCACAATCGACACGCTTTCGATGCCGTTGAGCGCACCCAGCGCTGCTTCGGCCTGTGCCTTCACGCCCTCATAGGCGGAGGCCTGCGCCGGGTTGATCTCCATCACGAAGCGCACCGTGCCGTCGTCCACGTTCAGCGCACGCATCACACCAGTCGATACGATGTCACCGCCCGGTGCTTCGATCCCTTTCAGAACCTCCAGCACCTCATCCCTGCTTGTCGTCACGTGTCAGTCCTGTCCGGTGATCTCGCCCGACACTTCATGTGTCATGCCCAGCTCTTCGATGGTGACCACGGCCTTGACCTTGTAGGTCTTGCCGCCCGTCTCGGCCCCGCGCATCGCTTCTTCGATGGCCTGTTGGGACGTCACGCCCACCTGTTTCAGGAACTTGCGCATGGACATGTTGAAATCGTCGCTCATGGGGCTTCCCCCTCCCTATTGTTGACGCAGCGCCGGGGCGGACCGTAGGCTGACCCAATGCGCATGTTGGTACTGATCTTGGCCCTGTTGCCGGGTTTGGCAATGGCCGATGACAAACGGGTGGTGTTCTATGCCCCGCCTGCGCTGGTCGAAAGCGGGTTGATCAAGCATATCGCGCCGCGCTTTTCGCTGAAAACCCAGGTTAGGGTCGAAATTGTGGATGACCCTGCTGCGGCCGATCTCGTGTTGGGCCCGGATGGACGGGCGCTGTTTTCGGGTCTCGGTCAGACTTGGCATATGGATTTGCGCGGTGACGGGAAGGGTGCGCAGCGCTTTGCCGACTGGCTGACGTCCGATGTTGGGCGTCGCACGGTGCAGGGTTTTGCGCCCGACGGAGAGCCGCTGTTCACCGAGCCGCAGGTGCAGGAGCGCGTCGTGGCGAAGGTCGAGATGACCGGTGACGCCATAGCGGGGCAGGGCGTGTCTTGGGACAAATGCGGGCGCTGTCACGTGACCGAGCGGGGCAAGGACAGCTTTGGAATAGGCTCTACGCCGAGCTTTTTCGTCATGCGCGGGTTTGAGGATTGGCAGGCGCGCTTTGCGGGCTTCTACGCGCTGAAACCCCATGCGGCCTTTACCCAGCTTGAGGGTGTGACCGACCCATTCCCCATCGACCGCCCGTCGCCCATCGCGCCGATCGAGCTGACGCTCGACGACCTTGAGGCGATCCTGGCCTATGTGGCCGTGCTGGACCCTGCCGATCTGGGCAAGCCGCTCGAACATCAGTGATCGCGCCGCTTTGACAGGTAGTCGTCCGTGGTCCGCACGCGGGGGCGTTCGCCGCCCTGGAACGGGTTGTCGTCGGCGTGGAACTGCGCAGTGACCCGGCAATTGTCGCACATCTGGATCATCCGCAGCTTGTCGCCCGAGAACATGGCGTGATCCTTCAGCTTGTCCGTGATCCGGTCGATGGCGGATTTGGAGCCAAAGAGCGCGCCGCATTCGATGCATGGGAAGGGCTCTTCCTCGTTCAGGATGGTCTGGGTCAGCGCCGCGTCCGTGAGGTTCAGGCGCGGTTCATAGGTGATCGCGTCTTCGGGGCAGATATTGGCACAGAGGCCGCATTGCAGGCAGGCGTCTTCCTGGAACCTGAGCTGAGGCTTGTCGGAGTTGTCGCCAAGGGCACCCGACGGGCAGAGTGACACGCAGGACAGGCAGAGCGTGCAGGCGTCGGTATCGACCAGCACGGCCCCGTAAGGCACGCCGTCGGGCAGCGCGATGCTGTCGGTGTCGGGATGCAGCGCCTTGGCCGCTTGCCGGGTGATCTGCCGCCGCGTGCCCATGGGGCGGACTGGGGTAGCGACCGGGGCAGGGGCCTCGGCCCCGTAGAGCGCGTCGCTCATCGCGTCGGGGTCGGGTGTGTCGAGCAATGTGGCTTTGCCTGCGCCTGCAATGGCGTTGGTGAGCGTGATTTGCGTCTCTAACGCAGGGACATCCGCCTTCGGGCCCGGCAGCAGCGTAACGCTTGCGAAGCCTGCGGCGAGGGCGGCAATGGCTTCGGCGTGACCGAACGCGCCGATGGCTGACATCTCCAGTGGGATGACATCGGCGGGCAGGCCGCGGCCGTGGCGTGCCGACAGGCGGATCATCTCAGACCCGTGGCTGTCATGGACAAGCAAGCGTGGGGCGGTGCCTCCCGCATCAAGGAACGCCTTGGCCATCGCCTGCACCCGCCGCATCGTCAGATCGACGGGCGGCGCGTCGTAGGTGATGGCGCCCGAGGGGCAGGCGGCGGAACAGGCGCCGCAGCCCGCGCAGATCATCGGGTCGATGGCGACGTGCTCGCCTGCGGAGGTGATCGCACCGGTGGGGCAGAGGTCGAGACAGTTGGTGCATCCGGTCTGTTCCGCGCGGCTGTGCGCGCAGAGCAGGGGGGTGGTTTTGACGTAGAGCGTCTTTTCAAACGTGCCGGTCAGGTGCGAGGCGGCGAGGATGGCTGCAGCGATGCCCGGCGCGTGGCCAGGTTCGGCGCGCAGGTAGCCGTCGCGCTTTTCATGTGCGGGGAACAGGGGCGTGTCGCCGCGCAGATCGAGGATGATATCGCATTGCGATTTGGCGCCGTCCTGCGGGTCGGTCAGGGTGAAGGCCCCGCGTCCGCCGGGTTCGATTTGTTGCAGCGCGTCGATGACCACTTCGAAATTGGCGAAGGCGCCTGATGCGCGCCGCAGCTTGCCCACGACCACGTCGAAATCGCGGGTGTCGGGTACGTCGCTTGTATCGCTCAGTAGCACGGTGACGCCCAGGTGATCCTTTAGTTGCGCGGCGGCGTCCAGCGCCACCTCTGCGGGTCCGAGGATCAGGCACAGCCCCTCGCTGACCACATCCAGCGTCTTTTCCGGCTCCCCGGGCAGCATGGCGTCGGCAGTCAGTGCGGACATTTTGGGCAGTTTTGGGAAGTCATCGTCGCTCCACCCCGCCCGGTCGCGCAGGTCGAGGGTGGGGGGTGCGGGCAGGTCCAGACCCTCCGCCAATTCCTCGAAAACGCGGGCTTCCTGGGTACAGCAAAAAACTGCATCGCCCCCCTCAAGTGCGGCCTGGACGCGGTCCAACTGGGTGGTGCAGAGGGCCGAACAGGGGGGACGGACATCCAGGCCGGTGGCCTGCGACAACCCTTCGGCGTCGATGGTCTGGGTGCCCAAACAATCGCATGTAATCAGTGACTTGGCCACGTATTTTCCCCTTGCTGCGACGGTTCAAAACCCCGTCGTCCGGCTGGTTGTTTGGCCTAGCGTAGCCGCGATTCGCAGCCGTTCACAAACCGATTTCTTGTGTCGAGGCCCGCCCAGACGGCCCCGAATTGGCGTGGGTGATTCGTACTTCGGTATACGGCGGTATTCCCGACAGAAACGCTCATGATGGACAATTCGTCCCTTGCGCTGTGGATCGGTGGGACAAGGTGGCCAAATTGCCTGTGCTTCCGCAAACACCGCGAAACCTCACATAAGACGCTTCTCGGATCAGAAATTAGGCAGTTTAATAACCACACGGAGGAAATAGGTTGATCCGAAACCCAGACAAGTACCAGTCCATGCCTTTGGGCGTTGTTTTGCGACGACTGCCCGGCGTGACGCAGTGGGCCGCCTATTCCTGGAAAGCTGTTGCCGTGTTGCCGGGTGCCGGTCCTGCTGATTGGCAGGAGTTGCGGCGCGAAGGCGAGGCGGTGGAATACCATGCCGCGACACTGCCGTTGGACCTGCACGGGGCTGAGACTGAGGCGTATCTGCATGGCCTGTCTGCCGAGGTGCCCAGCATCTACGTAGTGATGCGTGAGGGTGTGAGTGATCAGCCGCTGGACGTCGTGCTGGTCACGGCGTCGCCTTATGAGGCGCAGGACTACACCGACAGCGGTGAAGAGATTGTCGAGAAGGTGCCGATGCCCGCGGGGCTGGTGGCCTGGGTGCAGAGCTTTGTCACCAACTTCCACGAGGAAGAGGTGTTCATCAAACGCAAGCGCGACAAGAAGCGGACGGACCTGACGCAGGACGGCATTGGTGATCCACGTATTGCGACAGCAGCCGACATCTATGCGTCCCCCGCGCGGCAGCGGAGGCGGGTACATTGAGCGGCCGGGATTTCTGGTCCCGGCGCCGTGCCGGAGTGGAGGCCGAGGAGCAGGCGCTGGAGGCGCGTGTTGCCGAGGCTGAAGCGGCGAAGCTGGAAGAGCGGCCCGATGAAGAGATCCTCGCAGAGCTGAGCTTGCCGGAACCCGAAACGCTGGACAGCCCTGATGCGGTGCGTGATTTCCTGAAAGCTGAATTGCCCCAACGCCTCAAGACCCGCGCGCTTCGCCGCTTGTGGCGGTTGAACCCGGTGCTCGCCAATCTGGATGGGCTGGTGGACTACGGTGAGGATTTCACCGACGCGGCCACTGTCATCGAGAAGATGCAGACCGTGTACCAAGTGG
>NZ_JAHVHT010000009.1 GCF_019802125.1 Tateyamaria omphalii | reverse complement strand
GCGCGCGGGGGGTGTCATGTTCAAACTCCATCAGTTCCAGGTTGCCCGGGATCAGGTCGAGACCGGGAATATAGGTCTTGCGGATGACCGAACTGATCGGGGCCGGATCGTCATAGCGGATCGCATCATAGAGCGTGCCGCCCTCTGGCAGATCGTATTCTGGCTGAACGCCGTGCAGGGCCGACAGGGACGCCTGTGGGTCAAGGTCGATGGCAAGAACGCGGTAGCCCTTGAGCGCGAGACGCTGTGCGAGGTGGGCTGCCGTAGTGGTTTTGCCCGAACCGCCCTTGAAATTCATCACGCCGATGATCTGCATTTCGTCCCCGTCGCGGCGTCCGGGCAGGTATTCACCGGGGCGACGGGCGGTCGTCTCTAAAGTATGTCTTAGAGACTGTATGTCGGCTGCCGAATAGAGGCGACGGTTGCCCGATGTGACCTCGGGCGAGGGGCCGCGCCCTTCGAGATGCAGTTTGCGCAGGTAGCTGTCGCCGACGCCCAGGAGTGTCGCTGCCTCACCGCTGGTGAATTTGCGCATTTCCTTGGCCGCGTCGGGGGGAAACAGGCTTTCGCGTTGGGCATGAAGTTGGGTCGCCAGCCATTCGGAGTGTTGCCGAATGACGGAATTGAGGTCATTTTGAGTGCGCGTGCCGTCCATCTGCCCCGGCTCCTCTGCCACCTGCCTGTATTTTCCGGTCACGCTTTTCACCGTTTGACCGTCTTTTTCCGTGACTATTGGCTGACTTGCGGGATTCGTGCAAGACTTATCTACATCTGGCGGTTGCGCGAAAGGCCGCCACAAGAGCCCGCGCGGCTTTGTCCTAGTCTTTCTATCAAGTATTGCGCGGACCCCAAAGACGTGTTTGTAAGGGTGCCAACGGGTCCCCAGCCGCTTTGCCAGGTCATCCCACTCTTGAATGAAGGAGCTTGGCATGGGGACGACATTTGTGCGTCTGGCGGCCCTGGCGATGATCGCGACAGGGGCTGCGGCGCAAGAGGTCGATCTGACCGGCAAGATCGCCATTGAGTTGAACACGGTGCGTGATGGTGACAGCGCCTGCACGCTGACCTTCATGGTCACGAACGGGCATGAAACAGCCATCGATCAGCTTGTCTACGAAACCGTGCTCTTTGATGCGGCGGGGCAGGTGGACCGGCTGACCCTGTTCGATTTCGGCGCATTGCCCGTGGGCCGTCCGCGTGTGCGCCAATTTGCGGTGCCGGATGTGGGCTGTGACGGTCTGGGCCGGGTGCTGTTCAACGGGTTGCATACATGTGCGGCAGAGGGGCTGGAGGCGGGCGCCTGTGCTGCGGGTCTGGTGCCGTCGAGCCGTGTCGAGATCGAGGTGCTGGGCTGATGGTGGACCTTGTTCTTGGGCATTTGCGGGCGGTTCTGGACCTTGGCGGACCGGTTGTTCTGGTGCTGATGGCCGTGTCTGTCGTGACGCTGGCCGTGATCCTGTACAAGCTGTGGCAGTTTTCGGCGGCGCATGTGGGCCGTCATGCGGCCGTGCGCACGGCTGTGGCCGCGTGGGATACGGGGGATCGTGCCGGTGCGCGCGAGGCTTTGGGCACGTCGCGGAGTTACCTGGCCGGTGTGGTCGAGGCCGGGTTTGACGGGTTGGGCCGGGACCGGTTGCAGGCCATGGCCGAGGACCGGTTTTCGCGCCTGGAGCGGGGGTTTCGCTTTCTGGAAACGGTGGCGCAGTTGGCGCCATTGCTGGGTCTGTTTGGCACCGTTCTGGGCATGATCGAAGCGTTTCAGGCCCTGCAGGCGGCAGGGGCGCAGGTGGATCCGTCGATCCTGGCGGGGGGCATTTGGGTGGCTTTGTTGACGACTGCCGTGGGGTTGGCCGTGGCGATGCCGACAGCGCTCGTGTTGGCGTGGTTCGAAGGGCGGATGGACGCCGAGCGTGTGGCTGCGGACGGCTTTGTCCTGACCGTCGTGGCGCCGGTGGGGCGGGTTGAAAGTCATTCGTTAGAGACTGATATGGTGCCTGCCGGTGGCTAGGGCGCGGGTTGTACGGCGGCGGGTGTCGATGACATCGCTGATCGATGTGATCTTTCTACTGCTGCTCTTTTTCATGCTGACCTCAACCTTTTCGACCTTTGCCGAGGTGGAGTTGACGGCGGGAGGTGTCGGGCAGGGGGCTGCGCCCGCAGACGTGCCGCCGCTGTTCCTGCGGGTGGCCGAGGATGCGGTGGCGTTGAACGGTTCGAACGTGCCGCTGGACGCGCTGGCGGAAGCGATGAGCGGAGACGCGGAGCAGCCCGTTATCGTGAGCTTGCAGGACGGGGTGACGGCGCAGCGGTTGACCGATTTGCTCGTCGTCTTGCGGGCCGTACCCGGCTTGCAGATCACCGTGTTGGGGCAGGGCTGATGCGGGCGCGCAGGCAGACACGGGAGCCGACGATTGCACTGATCAACGTCGTGTTCCTGATGCTGGTCTTTTTCATGGTGGCGGGGACCCTCGCGCCGCCGCTGGAGCGGGATCTGGCGCTGGTGCGGACCGATGATCTGGAGGGACGCGCACCGCCAGACGCGCTGGTGGTCCATGCGGACGGGCAAATGGCCTATCGCGGTGCCACGCAGGCGGATGCAGAGAGCTATCTGGCCGGACTGGAACCGGAGGCGCGGGAGGAGGTCCGGATTGTGCCGGATCGGGATTTGCCTGCCGCCGATCTGGTCGCCCTCGGCCGCGCACTGCGTCGCGCTGGCGCGGGCCGTGTGATCATCGTGACCGAGCGGGCGCTGCAATGAGGCTGGGGTCGCGCCGTGTTGCTGCCGTTGCCTTTGGGCTGGCAGCGGCCTTGCATCTGGGCGGTGTGATGGGGTTGGACCTGACCGAAGATGTTTTGATCGAAGGCGGACAAGTGGGTGCCGCGGAAGCATCCTTGGGCGATGGGTTTGCCGATCTCGCGCAAGGAACGTTGTCCGGGGTCGAGGCGACGGAAATGACAGAGCCGGTGCCGGTGGAAGACATGGCCGAACAGGTTCCGCCACCGGAAGCGAGCCAGCAACCGGTCGCGCCTGAAGGGGTGACGGCAGTGCAACCCCCGGACGATACGATGCAGCCTGATCCCGCTCTGTCAGTGACCGATATGGCGCCTGTGCCGCAGCCGACGCTTCGGGTTGTACCCCGTGCCACCGATCAGCCCAACGCGCCTGTCCCGCCCACAGAGCAGGCGATTGCGCCGCCGCCCGATACCCTGACGGCCGAGGAGCCCGACCAGATGGAGGTCACTCAATCCCTGCGCCCGCAAGTGCGCAGCCGGGAGTTCGAGGAGCGCAACAAACCCGATGACCCGCCACCGGCGCCGCAGGAGACCACGCGAACGGCAACGCGCACGCAAGCCGTGCCGTCCCAGCGCGGCAATCAGGCCCAGACCAATGCGCGGGCCGGGCAAACGGACGGCACCGCAGCCGCGCCTGCACAGCGCGCCACGGGGCAGGGGGCCACGCAGGCGGGCAATGCAGCGGCGTCGAATTACCCCGGGCAAGTCATGCGCCGTATCCAGCGCGTGCGCCGACCGCGCGTGAGCGCGCAAGGAGCGGCCACGGTCGCCTTTCGCGTGGCGTCGAACGGGGGTTTGAGCACGGTGTCGGTTGCCCGCAGCTCAGGCTCTGCCGAGTTGGACCGCGCGGCCATGCAGGTGATCCAGAGGGCGGCTCCGTTCCCCGCCCCGCCGCAGGGGGCGCGGCGGTCCTTTTCCATCCAGATTCAGGGACGGTGAGACCGATGGGGACCCGCAGCACCGGCAAGGACAGCGCATTGCACATGGTGCAGTATCTGTGCGGGATGTTTGTTCTGCTGTCCTGCGCGCTTGCCACCGCGCTGGTTCTGCGGCCCGCTGAAGAGCTTGTCCGGCCGCTGGCCTGCAGTGATGTTGCGCTTTACCCCGTCGAACGGCTGGCCGCGCGTGGCGATGTGGGCGCGATGGCCTATCTGGGCACGCGCCTGGCCGAGGATCGCTGTGATGTTCAGGCGCAGGCGCGTGGTGTTGCCTATCTGGAGCAGGCGGCGGATGCTGGCGATGTTGCGGCAAGCCGTGTTCTGGCTGCGCACGAGATGCGGGCCGCGTCGCCGGTGCCGACCTGTGCGGCGCTTCTGGTGATGATGATGCCGGGGGTCGATGATGCGCATCAAATCCCCGGCGCGTGCAATGGCCTCTAGTCAGCCGAGATTTCCTGAATGACTGAGAACCCTTCGAATTTCGGCGCGCCCTCGTGCAGCTTGGCGGTGCTGCCCGCGTCCTTGTGGGCTGCCCGGAAGGCGTCGGACCGGGTCCAGGCGCGAAAGGCGTCTTCGGACGCCCAGACGGTGTGAGAGGCGTAGAGCCGTGTGCCGTCTTCGTCCTCCGGCCCCTTGAGCATCTGGAACTCGACGAAGCCGTCCATGGTTTTCAGATGGCTGTCGCGGCCGAGCCAGAGCGCTTCGAACGCCTCGGCGTTCCGGGCGGCGACGGTGAAGCGGTTCATGGCGATGTACATGGTGTGATCCTTTTGCTGTCAGGTGAGTGCAACGAGGTGGTTGTCGAAGGCAAGCGGATGCGTGGCGCGGTGGTTGAGCGTGTCGCCCGTGAGGCTGTGCACCCGGCCCAGCCCGTCCGTGACAAGGCATGCACCGTCGGGTGCGGCGCAGAGGCCGCAGACATCCGTTGCCTTGTGCGCGCCGGTCTGGTGGCCGGTTTCGTCGAATGTGAACGCGAGGTTGCCCCTAGGTGAGGAGGCGGCGTAGCGCCCGTTGCCGAAGGCGCTGACGCTGCCGATATAGCCGTCGAGGCCGAAGAGGGCGGTTTCGTCAATGTGCGCGGGCAGGAGCGTGCCGTTTCCCTTGTACAGAGCCACAAGTGGGGGTGCTGCGAACGGGTCGCCCTGCCATTGGAAGCCGCAGATCACGGTGCCATCGGGGGCGGCGGCGATGTGGCGGAGGGAGTTTTGATGCGTGTCCTGCGGGACGTGGGCGGTGTCGATATGGGTGCCGTCCGGGGCGAGGATTGTGAGATTCGGCTGCATCGTGTCGAGGTTCAGTTTCTCGCGCCCGGTGTCGGGGTGCGTTCTGATCCCGCCGTTGGCGACCGCCAGCGTACCGTTTGGCAGGCGCAGGATCTCGTGCGGGCCGATGCCGCCGGAAGGGATGTCGCCAACGCGCGCGAAGCCTGCGCTGCGGTCCCAGATGCCGATGCGGCCCGCGCCGGTGGCGATGTCGTTTTCCGGGGTGAAGAGCAGAACGCCATCAGAGGAAAACGCCGCGTGGCCGTAGAAATGCCGCCCGTTTGGGCTGGTTAGGGTCTGTTTGACGTCGCCTGTGCCGCAGTCGATGACCTTGGCGAAGGTGCCGGGGCGGCGGGCGATGGCGACTGCTTCGGCCATGTGCGGGTGCGCTGCGGCGGCATGGCCGCGCGCGGGCAGGGGGATTTGGAAAGTGATTTTGCCTGTCGCCGTGAGCCCGACGAGGACGTAGGCGCCGCTGGCGGTCATTGCGGCGCTGAGCGCGATGGGGTTGCCGACATCCGCCCAGCTGAGCGAGGGCGTGAGCGAGGCGGAGGTGAGCCCGGCGAGGAAGGTGCGGCGGGAGGGCATCAGTCGCCGTCGAGGCTGTTGAACCCTGCGGTGATGCCGAGGGGCGTGCCGATTTCGTCGATCACAGCGACCTGTATGGCGCGGACGGATTGTTGCAGCACCTCGACCTTGAACCGTTCGGCGGGGTCGGCGACGCCTTGGAGGGCGGGATCGTCGAGTGCATCCGCGCGGCTGCGGGCTTCTGCGAAGGCTGCCTTCGTCGCTGTCAGGTCCGTGTCGGTCATGCTGGTGGCGAGCGCTTCGAGGGCGGCCAGTTGCAGCTGGATGTGCCGGAGGGACCGCTCCGAGCGCCGTGCTTCGGCCCGGCGGGGGCGCGGGCGGTCGAATGTACCCAAGGGGCGGCCAAGGCGTTGGTCGTGCAGGAATTCGAGGCCGGTGGAGAGGGACGTGTAGAGGGCGCGTTTTGCCTCCAGCGGGGTTTGGAAGCGGGTGTTTCCGTCGTCTCCGGCCGTGGTCATTAAGGTGGCGAAGGCGGGCCATTCAGCCTCGATAGAGCCTGATTTTTGCGCGAGGCCGGTCGCGATGGCCTGGGTCAGGCGGCAGGCGTAGGCGGCATCGGGCTGGTCGTCGTAGAGCATCCGTTCGAGGGCCGTGAAGCCCTGGGCGGCGGCGGAGACATCGGAGAAGGCGCTGGGGTCGTCCACGATGGGATCGGTAGCTGCGGTGAGTCTTGCCAGTGCCTTGCCGGTGCTGTCCTTCGGGTCGGGCCAGAAGGACATGGCGAGGGGAAGCGCCTGATCCTCGATCGGGCCGAACTGGATGTGGCTGATGCTGATCCAGGCGTCGTAGGCGGCGTGGAAGGCGGGGCGGAGTGCTTCGGGCGTGCAGTCGGCTTGGGCCGCGTCTGCGAGTTTGGTGGTTTCTTCGACCAGCGCTGCGTGACCCGGCAGGATGTGGGTGTTGATCGTGCGCTGGATGTCCGCGACGGCGGGTAGCGCGGAGAGGCAGAGGACGGCGAGGGCGAGGCGCATGTCAGAGGCTTTCGAGGAAACGGATCAGGGCGGCGCGGTCGGCGGGGGGCATGTCGATCACGGATTGCTTGTGCGGTTCAGCCTCGCCGCCGTGCCAGAGCACCGCTTCGAGCAGGTTGCGGGCGCGGCCGTCGTGCAGGAAGTAGGTGTGGCCGGAGACCTGTTCGGTCAGCCCGATGCCCCAGAGGGGCGGCGTGCGCCATTCCTGGCCGCCCGCGCGTCCTTCGGGCCGGTTGTCGGCGAGGCCTGGGCCCATGTCGTGGAGCAGGAGGTCGGTGTAGGGCCAGATGAGCTGAAAGCTTTGTTCCGGCTGGCCGTCGAGCCTGTGCGTGACATGTTTGGGTGTATGGCAGGCGATGCAGCCGGTGTTGTAGAAGACCTGTTTGCCGCGCAGGACTTCCGGGTCGTCGATGTTGCGGCGGGCTGGGACGGCGAGGTTGGAGGAGTAGAAGGACACAAGTTCCAGTCCGGCGGTGCCAATCTCGGCGTTGTCGTGGACGGCCGTGTTGCCGTTGGGGGCGGCAAGGCAGGCGGTTTGGGTGTCGGTGCAGTCGCCGTGGCCTGCGGGGTGCAGCGGGGTCGAGATGCCGATGTCGCCCGCGAAGGCGGCGGCGGATTGTTCCCAGACCGAGGGCTTGCCTGCCTTGAGGCCGAAGCGGCCCAGCATGGGGACGCCATATTGGTCCGACATGACGATCTGGGGGCGGCCCGAGATGCCGTCGCCGTCTGCGTCGTCGGGATCCGCCTTGGCCAGAATGTCTGCCGCCGGGATCGCGTCGAGCAGGCCGAGGCCGATCATTTGGGGGGCGACGCGGGCGCTGATCATGGCGCTGTCGTGCAGGGGGCCGTAGCCGAGGTTGGTGAGCGTGGTCGTCGGTTTGCGCAAGCTGGCGGTTTCGCCGCCGGAAAGCGCGATCACTTCCTCGGTGTAGGTGATTTTGATGTCGGCCTCTGCCGCGATGCCGGCGATGGAGAAATCCTGGATCTGGCCGCCGTAGTTGGGGTCGGGCCGGGTGGCGATGTAGTCGGCGATCTGTTCAGGGGCGGCGCCGCCGGGGATGGAGATGCGGACGAGCATGGACGTGGCGCTGTCGTCTGGCCCCTCTGGAGGGTGGCCGCGCCCGTCCTTCAGGTGGCAGCGCTGGCATGAGCGGGCGTTGAAGAGCGGGCCGAGGCCGTCGGAGGCGAGGGTGGAGGCGGGGGAGGACACCCACAGCTTTTTGAAGAGGCCGTTGCCGACTTTGAAATCGAGCTCTTTTTCGAAGCTGATATTGCCGGAGGGCTGGGAAAAGGCGTCGCGCGTGGCGCGGGCACGGACGGTGGCGGCGCCGCCCGGATTGCTTTCGAATTGTTCGGGTTTCGTGAAGTCGGTGGTGGGCGCGACGACCCGTTCGATCCGCTCAGCCTCGGCCGCGGTGCGCGGGATCACGGGTAGGTGCAGATCCGTGAGATCGGCCACAGCGGGTGGCGAAAATGCGAGGATCCCGACAAGGATTGTCGGCGCGGCGGTTGTGATTTTCTTCATAACTTATAAATATACTCAGGAATACGGAATGGCGAGATGATTCCCGCCCGTGACAGCCTTGGAGACTGCGACATGGTGCCCTTGCGATTGGACTTGGCGACAGAGCCGCAGCGCATGCCGCAGGTGCGGCCCGTCTCGGATGCTGCGTTTGCCTTTCTGAACCACCTGCGCTTCATGTCGATGTCCTGCCGATCCAAGCGGCGGGCTGATCTGTTCGAAGCCTGTGCACTGCTTCATGCGACCCGGTCGGCCAGTCAGGAGGCCCATGCCGAGGCGTTGATGCGGTGCCTGGCACAAGCGCTTGGCAAACAGCCGCGCTTGCACGCGCCGGGTACGGTCGAGATGAGCTTTGACGAGACCTGGCTGCTTCAGTTGGGGCAGGCTATCACCACGCAGGATGAGGGCAGCGTTGCCTTTCTCCTGAAGTCGCGTGTGCTGCCGGAACACCGCCGTTTGATCCGGTATCTGGTGGGGCGGATTTCAGAGTATTTTTCTCTGATTTAGAATTATTCTAAAAAGTCCTTGCTAATGCTGTCAGGCTGCCTAATTACTAGAGGGCAAGCCAGCCAGTGTTGTGCCAGCCAGCGTGAAATTTCGATTAGGGAGCTAGGAATGACCCAAACAGCTGTAGCGCTGTCGACCGACTCACGTGCCGCGATTGCCGAGGCGCTGAATCAATCCGTGGCCGAAACTGCCGTGACGACCATGCTGGCGCAGAACTTTCACTGGAACGTCAAGGGTATGGCATTCGGGCCGCTACACGAGCTGTTTCAGAAGATTTACGAAGATCACTTTGTTGCGCAGGACGATCTGGCCGAGCGTATCCGCGCGCTGGATGCCCATGCCGAGGGCACGCTTGCGGGGATGCTGGAGCGGTCGAAGGTCAAGGAACATGACGGGCACGCGACCGATCAGGAGATGATCAAGGCCATGCAGGAGGCGCAGGAGACCCTGGCCGCCACGTTGGCCGGCTGTGGTGAGTTGGCTGCCGAGCATGGCGATACTCTGACCGAGGATCTGTGCATCGCACGTGGTCAGGAGCATGAGAAGTTCGCCTGGTTCCTGCGGGCGCATCTGGCCTGAGCCGCGCCCAGCGAGAGGCATAGGAAGCCACCCAGACACCCGAGCCACCGTAGAGGCAGCCAGGTATCCAGGCAGCGACCCACGCAGAGGTCAAGCCACGTTGCGGACAGCGGCGGTTGGCTTGACCTTTTTTCGTTTCAGCCCCCTGTCAGTTCAGCGCTGTGGCCGAGGAAAAGGGGGCGGTGAGTGTCATGCGGTCGACGCAGACCGCTTTGTCCTCGAACGCGTTGTCGATGCGGCAGGCGCCGATCACCATTTGGTAGCTTTCGACTTGTGTTTCGTTGGCCGAGCAGGGGGCGTTGGGTGTTTCGAATGTGGCGGAGGCTGACGCGCCGGGGGCGATGTTCATAAACGACGCGCCCTTGGACCGGCCCACCTGTTCGTCGCCGATGTGGTTCAGGAAGAAGGCGTTGATTTCCGTCAGGGTCGTGTCGCTGTTGTTCGTCAGCGCAACCGTGATCGTACAGTAGTAGTCACGCTTGCCGATCTCGGTCAGTTCGAGGCTGTAGTCCGCGAGGGCCGGGGTGGCCGCAAGGGCGCAGAGGGCGATCAGGGGGAGGCGCATATCAACTCCTCAGGCCGCGTCGCGCACTTCGGCGATGGGTTTCACTTTCTTCTTCAGGCATTTGCGCAGGTATTGCGGCGCCCAGTGGCGGTATTTGCCAAGCCGTGACTGTTGACCGATCAGCATCTGGACAAACGCCTCGCGGTGCTTGTCTTTCTTCAGGTCCTTGAACATCGACTTCTGCACCTTGGTCATCGAGCAGCCGATACAGTGGCCTTCGCGCTTGAACTTGCAGACGTCGATGCAGGGGCTTGGGGTCTTGGCCATGTGAAACCTCGCTGGTTTGGATATAGCTGGGTCTTTTGGTCAGGAATTGCAATGCGCGCACCGGATCGTGGCTGGCCGCCGGTGCGCGCAGACGCCGCCCGGGGAGGCGGCGGGTGCGCGGCGCGTCTTTGGGAACGGACCTGCCGCGCACGGGGAAACGGTTACTGGAAGACCGCATCGGGGTTGTCGAGGCTGTCGGACCCTTCGAATTCGATGGCGTCGACGCCGAGCACAGCAACCGCCCGTTCGATGGAGCGTGTCTGGTCCACCAGCGCGTCGACCGCGCCCATGATCAGCGCCTCGCCCGCATCGTTGCCGCGTTCGAGCATCATGTCATAGGCGAACCCGGCCTCCGCTGCGGTTTTCATTTCGGACATTTCCAGCATCGTGGTGTCGAGCTTGGCTTTCAGTTCCGTGTCCACGCCTGCATCTGCGGCGGCCACCAGCGACGACAGGCTGTCGCCCGACACGATGGTGCCGTCGATCCGCGTGTAGCTGCCGAGGTAGACGTTGCGGATGCCGAGGGCGTCGTAGAAGTGGCTGTTGTGCGTGTTGTCGGAGAAGCAGTCGTGCTCTTCTTCGGGGTCGTTCAGCAGCACTCCAAGCCGCATCCGTTCGCCCGCCTGTTCGCCGTAGGACAGGGATCCCATGCCGGTGAGGATCGCGCTGATCCCTGCGTTTTCGTCTGCGGTAAGTTGGGCGCGGGCGTCCCCGCCGTCCTGCCATTGTGCCACCATCCATTCCAGATCGGACACCAGCAGCTCCGTTGCTGCTGTCAGATATTGGGCACGGCGGTCGCAGTTCCCGCCGGTGCAGGCGTCGTCCTGGGCGTAGTCCGTCCAGGGCCGTGCGCCTGCCCCCGCGCCGTGGCCGTTCAGATCCTGGCCCCAGAGCAGAAATTCGATGGCGTGGTAGCCGGTGGCGACGTTGGATTCCACGCCGTCGGCCTCGTGCAGCGCCCCTTCGAGCAGGTCGGGCGTGATGGTCGAGGCGTCGATGGTGTTGCCCGAGAGCGTGAAGGATGGATTCGCGATCACGTTCAGCACGGCATATTCGTTTTCATCCGTGGCGCCGCCATAGGAGGGATCCACGTAGTCGATCAGCCCCTCGTCCAGCGGCCAGGCGTTTACCTTGCCCTCCCAGTCGTCGACGATGGCGTTGCCGAAGCGGTAGACCTCGGATTGTTGGTAGGGGACGCGGGAGATGATCCAGGCCGCCTTGGCCGCTTCGAGCGCCTCGGCGGAGGGCGTTTCGGTGAGCGTGTTCACCGCATCGAGCAGGGCCTGCGCCGTGGTCAGGCTGTCGGTGTATTTGGCCAGCGCGATGTCGGCGTAGTTGTCCAGAACGGCTGCCTTGTCCGCGAGTACGGGGGTGGCTGCCAGCAGCACTGTCCCGAGTGCCGTTGTCCGTGTCAGTTTCATAGGTAACGTCCCCTTTGGGTTTTTGTTCTGACTTTGGTTAGTGCAGACGCACCACGTTCGGCGCGGCTGCGGGTGAAAGCGGTTCTGTCTTTTTGTTGTGAATGCTGCGCATGGTGCTGCCGACCTCACCCGCCATCAGTGCGATATGTTCGGCATGGGCGGGACCGGTGAGCAGGGTGGCGATCAGGGCGGCGTCATTCAGGTGCCCGTCGGACGCTGTGCGCACCAGGTGGACAAAGACGCATTCATCCGAGCCCACGCAATTGCAGCCGACCGCGTGCCGGATCAGGGGGCGCGGGGCGGTGCACAGGATCTTGCGCGTCAGACGTTGGAATGTGGCCCAGGCGCGTTCGGCTTCGGCGGCGGGGAGGGCGTTGAGGTAATCCTCGCGCGCGTGGTGCTGGCCGGTTGGCCCTTCGCACCAGAGGCGCAGGTTCAGGACGAGGTTCGCCTCCCATGCCTCCATCCGGTTGAGCACGGCAACGGTGGCCCCGCCGCGGGCGTGGTGAGGCGCTGTCATTTCGTCAGGATCAGTTTGCCCGCGCGGGTGATGCGCAGGTAGTAGACTTGGCCGTCGAGGACGATGGAGGCTTGCACCCCGTCCTTGATCAGATCACGCGCATCGTAGGTATCCATTTGCTGCGGATCCGGTGCAGCGGTTGTGTTCGGGACTTGTGTCATCGCGTTCATGCCGCCCGCTCCAGATGATCGAGCATACGTTCCAGGCAGTGATCGTTCGAGTAGTGCCCGTCGACGGCCCCCTGCAGCAGTTCCTGACAGCAGGGTTTGTCGCAGCAGGCGCGGGTGCGCGGGCGTTGGTCCTTGTCTCGTCTCACCATGTCTCACCTCCAGTTGGTGTCACCGGCGTCCGGGCTGCCCGTTCAGGGGTGGCTGAGACTCATTGCAGATATGTTGATTGTTTTTGTCGGGATCGTCAATCCTGACTAATACAGTAAGAAAAGAAAAAGGCGCGGTGGGATGCCGCGCCTTCCAGATTTTGGGCAGAGGTTTGCTTACTCCCAGCCGACCTCGTTAAAGATTTTCTGGGCCGCGGGCACGTTCTTGGCCACTTCGGTGAGGTCCACAGCGTCGGGGCGGAAGAGACCCAGAGCGGCGACAGAGGGGCTGAGGCCCACACCTGGCACAGCGGGGTACTCATCGTTGCCGGCAGAGAAGTATTCCTGCGCCTGATCGCTGGCCAGGTACTCCATGAACAGGATCGCGTTGTCGCGGTTCGGTGCGTTGGCAGCAACGCCGCCGCCCGACAGGTTCATGTGCGCGCCTTCGGCGTTCTGGGCGGGGAAGATCCAGCCGATGTTCTCGCGTGCGTCGGCGGGCAGGCCGTCGACCTCTTTGCGGATGGCGCGGGCGAAGTAGTAGGTGTTCGAGATCGAGATGTCGCATTCACCCGACACGAGACCACGCAGCTGGTCGGTGTCACCGCCCTGGGGCGCGCGGGCAAAGTTGTTCACGAGGCCCTGGGCCCATTCCTTGGCCGTGTCTTCACCGTGGTTTTCGATGATCGCCGACAGCAGGGTCTGGGAATAGACGTTGGACGAGGAGCGGTGGCAGACCATGCCTTCGTATGCGGGGTCGGCGAGGTCCACGTAGCTGGTGGGCGGGTTTTCTACGTCGGTCTTGTCGTAGAAGATGATCCGGGCGCGTTGGCTGAAGCCGAACCACTGGTTGTCGCCGTCTTGCAGGGCGGCGGGAATGCGGGCTTCGAGCACGTCGCTTTCGATGGATTGCAGAACGCCTGCTTCCTTGGCCCGTTCGAGGCGCGAGGTGTCGACCGTCAACAGGATGTCGGCGGGGGAGTTGGCGCCCTCGGCCGTCATCCTTTGGATGAGTTCGTCGGCGTTGCCTTCGATCCGGTTGATGGTGATGCCGGTGGCGTCGGTGAAGTCGGAATAAAGCCGCTCGTCGGTGTCGTAGTGGCGCGACGAGTAGAGGTTCAGTTCGCCCTCGGCCACGGCTGTGGTGGCGGTGATCGCTGCGACGGCGAGGGTGACGAAACACGTTCTGGTGGTCATGGAAATACTCCCTGTTTCCATTGATCTAAATCCTACAGAAATAGTCAATTACAGGCTTCTGCCGCTAAGGCAAGCCTTTCTGAGCGAAATTGTCGGGAATCGATTGCAGAATCCCGACTTTTTCTGTCATGTTTCTGTCACCCAGCCTCAGCAACCGCTGTTTGCCCGGCAGAGTGTCCTTAGACGACCCGTGTCAAGGAGTGCTGGTTTGTATCTTCATCCGGTGACGTACAGATGGTTGCGCCTTTGGCTTCGGAGGGCGTGCGCTGGCGTGCGGCCCGAAGCGCTGCGCGTGATGACGCATCCGATGGACGCTTATGCCCATCGTCCGCCGCGGTCGCCAGCGCGGCGGCGTGATGCGTGATGCGTGATCAGGCGTCTTCGACTTCGAACAATGCGGGGATGGCGGGGCAGGGGACGAGCGTGTTGCCGATCACATCCGCCAGCGTCGTCTTGTGCAGGAAAACGTAGACATGCGCGCTTAGCCCCTCCCACAAACGGTTGGACAGCGACTGCGCCTGCGTTCCTGACGATCCGCCCTTGGCCCCGGCGCCTGTGCGCATGGCATCGACGGATTCGTCGACGGCGCTCAGCACCTCGTCAATGCGGATGTCTTGCGGGGCGCGTGCCAGCCGATAGCCGCCGCTGGGCCCGCGGATCGACAGCACCAGTCCGTGCCGCCGCAGTTTGGCAAAGAGCTGTTCGAGGTAAGGGAGCGAGATGTTTTGCCGTTGGCTGATCTCGGCCATGGAGACGGGGCGGGCATCCTGGTGAAAGGCGAGGTCCACGAGGGCGACCAGTGCATAGCGTCCCTTGGTGCTGAGTTTCATGGTGCGTGTCCTGTGTTTTTCTTGGCTCGTGAGGCGCTATTCGGCGGCATGGGGTGCGGCGCAATGGGGCAGGATGTAGGGGATGGTGTCCGTTGGTGGGGTGTTGACCCTTAGGGTGCAGCCGTAGGCGCGTGACAGCACGTCGTCCGTCATCACGTCTGCGGGGTGTCCTGATGCCAGAAGCTGGCCGTTCGCCATGACCAGCACGTGGTCGGCAAAGAGGGCCGTGAGGTTGAGGTCGTGCATCACCGCAATGACTCCGCCGCCCGCGCGTGCGAAGTTGCGCGCGATGGTCATCACCTGAAGCTGGTGCGCGATGTCGAGGCTGGAGACGGGTTCGTCCAGCATCAGCCAGCGCGGGCCGTCTGCCGTGCCCGGCGACCATACCTGCGCCAGCACGCGGGCCAGTTGCACGCGCTGTTGTTCACCGCCCGACAGTTCCTGGTAGTAGCGGTTGGCGTAGCCTGCGAGGCCGACGCGGGCGAGGGCGGCTTCGGCGCGGTGGTGGTGTTCGGCGTCGAGACCGGAGGTCAGCCCGATCCGCACGACCTCGATGGCGTGGAAGGGGAAGGCGAGGCTGGAAGCCTGGGGCAGCACACCGCGCAGGCCCGCCAGTTCCCATGGCTGGGCGGTGGCGACGTCGGTGCCGTTGAGGGTGATCTGGCCGGTGTAGGGCAGGTCGCCGCAGATCGCCTTGATCAGGGTCGATTTGCCGGAGCCGTTGGGGCCGACGATGGCGGTGAGCGCGCCGGGAACTGCGTCGGCGTCGAGGTTTTTGATCACCGTTTTGGGGCCGTAGCGGACCGTGAGGTTGCGTACCACGAGCGTCACAGGTCGACCATTCCGCGCTGTCGGAGCAGGATCCAGAGGAAGACGGGGGCGCCCAGCACTGCGGTGACGATGCCGATGGGCAGTTCGGCGGGCGCGATGATCACCCTTGCGATGACGTCTGCGAGGACCAGCAGCAGCGCACCGAGGAGGGCGGCGTTGATCAGGAGTGGTCTGTGGTCGGGGCCGGTGCCGAGCCGGAGGAGGTGGGGGACCACGATGCCGATGAAGCCGATGGCACCCGAGACGGCGACGGCTGCTCCGGTGGCTGCGGCGACGGTGAGGATCGCCAGCCCTTTGACCCGTTGGACGTTGAGGCCGATATGTGCGGCGGTGGCTTCGCCGAGGGCCAGACCGTTGAGGCCGCGCCCGAGTGTGCAGGCGGCGATGAGGGCGAGGGCGATGATAGGGCCTGCGGCCACGACCTTGGCCCAGCTTGCGCCGCCGAGGGAGCCGAGGCCCCAGAAGGTGAGGTCGCGCAGTTGCCGGTCGTCGGACATGTAGACGAGGATGCCGGAGAGCGCGCCCGCGAGTGCGCCGAGGGCGATGCCCGCGAGGAGCATCGTGGCGACGGAGGTGCGGCCGCGCCGGGTCGAGACGCGGTAGAGGAGGATTGTGCTGGCCCAGCCGCCGAAGAAGGCGGCGATAGGCACCAGTTGGTCGCCTGCGATGCGGGAGAGCCAGAGCGGTGCTAGGCCTGCCAGCACGATGGCCGTGATGGCGCCAAGGCCCGCGCCCGCGCTGACGCCGACGAGGCCCGGATCGGCGAGCGGGTTGCGGAAGAGGCCCTGCATGACGGCGCCGCCGACCGCGAGGGCGCTGCCCACGAGCAGACCGAGGATGAGGCGGGGCATGCGGATGTCCCAGAGGACGATGGCTTCCATCCGCGTGAGGGCTTCGCCGGTGGCGAGTTTCCAGAGGGCTGGGCCGAAGGAGACTTCTGTGGCGCCGACCGTGAGGCTGAAGAGGCTGACGACGATCAGGGCCAGTGCGAGCCAGCCGTGCAGGATGCGCGCCCGTGCGACGCGGCTTTGTGGCAGGTGATCGGCCAGTGCCATGGGCTCAGGCGGGGTAGAGTGCGCGGTTGAGGGCGGTGACCGCCCCCGCCGTGCGCGGGCCGAAGCCGAGGAGGAACAGGCCGTCCATGCGGACCACGGACCTATTCTGCGCCGCGGGGGTGGCTTGCAGGGCGGGGAGGCTGAACAGCTCTTCGTCGGTCGAGGCGTGGTCGCCGCTGCGGTCCATCATCAGGATGACATCAGGGGCGGCGGCGCTTGCTGCTTCGTCCGACAGTGGCTTGTATCCTTCGAAGGCGGAGATGGCGTTGGTGCCTCCTGCCATGCCGATGATGCCGTCGGCCCCTGTGCCGGTGCCGGAGGCCATAATGCGGCCCCCTTGGGTCGAGAGGATGAACATGACGCGCTTCGGGGTGCCGTTGGTTTCGCTTGCCCGTGTGAGGGCGGTGTCCAATGCCGCTGCGGTTTGGTCGGCGAGGGCCTGGGCTGCGTCGGGGACGTCGAGGGCCGCGCCGACGGCGGTGATTTTGGCGGTGATGGCTTGGGGATCATAGCCCTCGGGCACCTCGACATAGTCGATGGAGGCGGCGCGAAGGATGTCGATCACCTCGGGCGGGCCGGCGCCTTCTGCTGAGATGATGAGGGAGGGGGCGAAGGACAGGACCCCTTCGGCAGACAGGCGGCGCATGTAGCCGACGTCCGGCAGCGCCTGCGCCTCGGGCGGGTAGGTGGAGGTGGCGTCGCGGGCGAGCAGGCGGTGTTGCTGGCCCAAGGCATAGATGATCTCGGTCACGTCGCCGCCGATGGCGATGGTGTCTTGTGTTGCGGCAAGTACGCGGGTGGGCTGCGTTGCGGCGAGGGCCAGCGACAGGGCGATGAAGTCGCGGCGCTCCATCACGCGGCGACCCCGTCGAGGTCGGCCACGATGGCGCGGAAGGCCGGGCGGCTGTCGCGACCCTCCTTCGGTACGCCAAAGACCTGGAAGATCAGCGCGCCGTCAGCATCAAACGCTTCGACCGAGGTTGCGGTGCCGCGCTGCGTGGGCTTGTCCACGGCCCAGACCTCGGCCACGTGATCGCGGCGCAGGTGGAGGTTGAAGCGGGGGTCCATGACGTTCTGCCATGGGCCCATGGGTTTGAGCGTGTGCAGCGCACCGGTATGGATCTGGATGCAGCCGCGGTTGCCGACGAAGAGCATCACCTCGGTTTCCGTGCGTTGCAGATCGGTGAGCAGCGTGTCGATGGCAGAGGGAGCGAGCGACCGGGCAAAGGGGGCACCGGCGGCGCGGTAGGCGCCGAGGCGGTTCATCTTGAGCTTGGACACGAGCCGGAGGAATTGGTGCGTGTCGGTCATGCGCTGCCATTCCTTGCGCAGGATGTCGATTTTGTCCTCGGCGATCTTAGGGGCTTCGGGCGGTTGACGGTCGGCGAAATTGGCGTCCGGCGATTGGTCGTCGGTGGCCAGCTTCTTCGTCAGGTCGGCAAAGGCTGCGTGGTTCGATCCGTCGCGCAGGATGATCTTGTGCACCGCATCGCCTGCGGCATCGAAGACCTGGAGGCTGCGCCGCGTGCCTGCGTCGCTTTCGCGTTCGACGAGGAAGGCATGCTGCCAGTGGCTGGGGAAGATGCGCAGGTCGATGTCTTCGGTCAGGATCATCGCGGCGTGGTGGCCGGGGTGGTAGTTGTCGTAAGTCCCGATCTTCTCGTGCACGCAGGAGGCGTTGCGGGTCAGTGCCATGACCTCACCCAGTTGCTGGGCGGCGTCCATGACCACGTCGGGATGCGCGTCGATGCGGGTGACGCCGTGGCCGCAATATGCGGCGACGAGCGCGCCCTCGCTGATGCCGTTTTGTTCGGCAAAGTCGCGATCGCGGAGGTCGGGTTTATCCGCGCGGCGGGCGCGGATGGTTTCGGCGGAAATGTGAGATGCAGACACGCGACCAGATCCTGATGCTAAACAAGGGCAAGGGATGGCTGGGCCGGGTGGCTTGGCTGTGTTCTGTGATTTCCGATAAAAATAGTAGACTTTATGGGCAAGGACAAGCGGCGATGCGTTTTGCACCGCCGCAGGTCATCAGAACGTGATGTTGACCTTGACCGCTTGTGACCGGTCGCCTGCCAGTTCGAACGCTTCGACTGCTGCGTCGACGCCGATGGCGTGGGTGATGAGCGGGGTCACATCGAGCCGACCTGTGCGCATCATTTCCACGGCGGTGAAGAATTCGGCGTGGAAGCGGAAGGAGCCTTTGAGCTGCAGTTCCTTGGCCGTCATCGCCTGCATGGGCAGGGTCATGTCCCCGCCGAGGCCCAGTTGCATGATGGTGGCGCTGGGGCGCAGGGCCGGGACGGCGGAGGCGAGGGCAGAGGCGACGCCGGAGCATTCGAAGAGCACGTCGAAGTGGCCCTTGTCCACTTCAAAACGGCTGAGGCCGTCGGGGGTTTGGGCGACGTTGATCGTGTTATCAGCGCCGACGTCACGGGCTTTGCCCAGCGTGAAGTCCGAGATGTCGGTGGCGGCGATGTCAACCGCACCAGCCGCCCGCGCGACGAGGACGGCGAGCAGGCCGATGGGGCCGCAGCCGGTGACCAGCACGCGCTTGCCCATGAGGTCGCCCGCTTGCTTGGCGGCGTGCAGGACGACGGAGAGGGGTTCGGCCATGGCGGCCTCGCCCGCGCTCAGATCACCCGCAGGGGCGCATTGGGCGGCGTCGGCGACTATGTATTCGCGGAATGCGCCCTGGATGTGCGGGAAGGGCATGGCGGAGCCGTAGAACCGCATGTTGAGGCAGTGGTTTTGTTTACCTTCGAGGCAGTATTTGCACTGACCGCAGGGGCGGGAGGGCGACACCGCGACAAGCGCGCCTGTGTCGAGGTCCGTGACGCCATCACCCACGGCTTCGATATGGCCCGCCACTTCGTGCCCGAGGATCATCGGTTCCTTCAATTGGATCGGGCCGAAACCGCCGTGATTGTAGTAATGCAGGTCCGAGCCGCAGATGCCGCCCGCGGCCATCCTGACCAGCACCTGCCCTGGGCCGGGCGTGGGCATGTCGCGGGTTTCGACCCGCAGGTCCTTGGCCGCGTGGGCAACGATGACTTTCATGGGGTGGCCTTTCACAGAACGGGGGTCAGCAGGGCGTCGCCTGCGAAGTGGGCGGTCAGGTTGTCGCGCAGAAGCTGGCCCATGGCCTTGCGTGTCTCGATTGTACCCGAGGCGTGGTGCGGCTGCACCAGCACATTGTCGAGGTCGAGAAAGCGCGGGTCGAGCGCGGGTTCTTTTTCAAATACGTCAAGGGCTGCGGAGCCGAGTGCGCCAGATTGCAGGGCGTCAATCAGCGCGTCTTCGTCGATGTTGGAAGCGCGGGAGATGTTGATGATCATGCCGTGTGGGCCGACTGCTTCGATGATGTCGCGGTTCACGATGTGCCGTGTCTCGGCCGAGGCGGCGAGCGTGACAAAGAGGAAGTCGGCGTGTTCAGCCAGTGCCAGCGGGTTGTCGAGGAAGGTCCAGTCGGGGGCGTAGTCCTTGGCCGCGATGTCGGAATAGGCGATGTCCATGCCGAAGCCCGCGAGCCGTTTGCCCACTTCGAAGCCGATGCGGCCGAGGCCGAGGATGCCCGCCTTGCGTCCGAAGACGCGGCGCTTGAGCGGGTAGAGCCCCTTGGCCGCCCATGAGCCGTCGCGCACCCAGCTTTCCGCCCCAACCATGCCGCGGGACTGGCAGAGCATCATGGCGACGCCGAGGTCGGCGACGTCTTCGGTCAGCACGTCGGGCGTGTTGGTGACGCGGATGTTGCGCGGTTTGCAGGCGTCGAGATCTACGCCGTCGTAGCCCACGCCATAGACTGAGATGAGTTCGAGCGATGGGCAGGCCGCGATCATGTCGGCATCGGCGCCAAGTTCTCCGCGTGTGGCGATGGCGCGCACGTTGGGGCCGTGTTCGGCGAGGAAAGCGGGGGCGTCGGATGCTTCGAACAGGCGTTTGACGTCAAAGGCGGCGTCCAGCGGGTCCTGATCCCAATCTGGATAAGGGCCGACTTGGAGAACGATGGGTTTGGTCATTGCGATTCCTCGTTGACACGCGATGTTATCGGTATCATGTTATCGATAACAATTCGGCGGGCGTCAATCCCGTCCTCAAAATTCGGAGTGTCGCATGTCTGACCTTTTCTCGCTTTCGGGCCGTCGCGCCTTGATCACCGGATCGTCGCAAGGGATCGGCTTTGCCTTGGCCAAAGGGCTGGCGGAGGCCGGGGCGGAGATCGTGTTGAACGGGCGCGATGAGGGCAAGCTGGCGACGGCGGCAGAGGCGTTGGGCGGCAACGTGCATACGCTGGCCTTTGATGCGACGGACCATGATGCAGTGCGGGCTGCGGTGGACGGATTCGAGGCGGACAAAGGCGCGATCGATATCCTGATCAACAACGCCGGGATGCAGCACCGGACGGAGTTGGAGAATTTCCCCGCTGATGCGTTTGAGCGGCTCTTGCAGACAAACATCGCGAGCGTGTTCCATGTGGGGCAGGCCGTGGCGCGGCACATGATCGGGCGCGGTGCGGGCAAGATCATCAACATCGCGTCGGTCCAGACGGCGTTGGCCCGGCCGGGCATCGCACCCTACACGGCAACGAAGGGAGCTGTGGCGAACCTGACCAAAGGGATGGCGACGGATTGGGCCAAGCATGGCTTGCAGTGTAATGCGATTGCGCCTGGCTATTTTGACACGCCACTGAACGCAGCCCTTGTGGCGGATTCTGAGTTTTCGGCTTGGCTGGAGAAACGCACGCCTGCGGGCCGCTGGGGAAAGGTCGAGGAGCTGGTGGGCGCCGCCGTCTTCCTGTCCTCGCCCGCGTCGAGCTTTGTCAACGGTCACACGCTGTTCGTGGACGGCGGCATCACGGCGTCGCTCTGATGCGGTGCTATGTGCTGATGGGCGTGTCGGGCTGCGGGAAGTCGTCCGTGGGGACGGCCTTGCAGGTGATGTGCGACATGGCGTTCGTGGATGGCGATGACCTGCATCCGCAGGAGAACATCGACAAGATGGCGCAGGGCGTGCCGCTGGATGACGAGGACCGCGCGCCGTGGCTGGCCGATGTGGGGCGGATGCTGGCGCGGCACGAGGGCGCCATCGCCATTGGCTGCTCGGCCCTGAAGAAGAAGTATCGCGACTGGATTCGCGAACATGTGGATGAGCCGGTGCACTTTATTCATCTGGATGCGCCGCGTGATGTGCTGGCAAAGCGGGTCGCGCATCGGCCCGGGCATTTTATGCCTGCCTCCCTGCTCGACAGCCAGTTCGCGACCTTGGAGCGGCTGGGCGATGACGAATGGGGTGGAGAGATCGACATCGCGCGGCCCTTTGAACAGGTGATCGCGCAGTCGGAAGATTACGTACGGGGGACGATGATATGAGTGAGAAGATTGCCCTGATCGGGGCGGGGGCCATGGGCGGCGCTATTGGCGAACGGCTTTTGGCGACCGGGAATTCCCTGAACGTTTTTGATCTGGACAAGGCGCGGGTGGACGCGCTGGTCGAGAAGGGGGCGGTTGCGGCTGTCTCTGCTGCCGAAGCGTCGAAGGACGTGGACTTTGTGATCACCAGCCTGAACGCGTCGCGCATCGTGGGCCTTGCGGCCTTTGGCAAGGATGGGATCGCAGACGGGGCCAAGCCCGGGACCTTGATCATCGATATGTCGTCGATCGAGCCGGATGCGACGCGGAAATTTGCGAAGATGGCCGTTGAGCGTGAGCTGGCCTGGGTCGACAGCCCGTTGTCAGGTGGGGCGCCCAAGGCGCTGATTGGCGAGTTGACCCTTATGGCGGGTGGCGAGGCCAAGGACGTGGAGCACGCCCACGTGGCGCTGAAGCATGTGGCGGCGAACTACACGCATATGGGGCCATCCGGTGCCGGGCAAACCACCAAGCTGATCAATCAGGTGCTGTGCGGTCTGGGCTTCATGGCTGTGGCGGAGGCCACGCAGCTTGCGCTAGACGCGGGCGTGGATGCGGAGAAAATCCCGCAGGCGCTGAAAGGGGGCCGGGCGGATTCGGCTCTGCTGCAGGAGTATCTGCCGCGTTTCGCGACCAAGGATTACCGACGCACGGGACGGATCGACAATATGGTCAAGGATTTGAATATGGTGAACGATCTGGCGCGGCAGACCGGCACGTCGATGCCCATGACCGCGCTCTGCGCCGAAATTCACCGGATGCTGACGGCCGCCGGACTCGGCGGAGAAGATCAGGCCGCGCTGATGGAGTTTTTCCAAGGTGCGAAAGAGGAGATAGAGACATGATCACACGCTTTGCCCTGTTCGAAGGGTCGGTGAAACCGGGCCAGACCGATGCCTTTCGCGCGGCTGTGCTGGAGCGGTTGGTGCCCTTGTGGAGGCAGTTTCCCGGCAACACGGATGTGCGCGTGATGTTCAGTGATGACCGGGATGAAGGCGCGCCCGAGTTTCCGCTGATCCTCGCCATCACCTACCCGGATGAGGCGGCGATGGAGAGTGCTTTGGACAGCCCTTTCCGCGCGCAGTCGCGCGATGTGACGGGCGAGATCGTGGCCGAGCATTTTGACGGGCGCATTCATCACCACGTCACGCAGCTCAACGAGTTCAAGGCGTAAGCCATGGGTGCGCGTGTCACCATGCGGGACGTGGCGCAGGCGGTGGGCATGTCGCCCATGACCGTCAGCCGCGCCCTCCGCGATGACCGGACGGTCAATGCCAAGACGCGCGCGCGGGTGCGGCAGGTGGCGGACGATCTGGGCTATGTCTACGACAGCACGGCGCAGGCCTTTCGCACGCAAAAGAGCGGGTTTGTCGCCGTGACCTTGCCGTCGGTGAACAATGCGAATTTTGCCGAAACCTTTAGGGCTTTGACCAATGGGTTGGGCGAGGCGGGGCTGCAGCTGCTTTTGGGCAGCACGAATTATCGGGTTGAGCGGGAGGAGGAGTTGGTGCGCCAGCTTTTGACTCGCAACCCCGAGGCGCTGGTGCTGACCGGCGGGCATCATACCGACGAGATGCGCAGGTTGGTACAGGCCCGCGACCTGCCGGTGATCGAGATGTGGGACCTGCCCGAGGATCCGTTGGGCCATGTAGTTGGCTTCTCAAACAGCGATGCGATGGCGCATATCGTGGATCACCTGGTGGCGACGGGGCGGCGCAAGCTGGCCTTTGTCGGGGCGTCAGAAGGTGCCGACATGCGCGGCGCGGTACGCCGGGCTGGCGTGGTCGCGGCAGCCCGGGCGCATGGCCTGCCCGAGGTTGCTATGATCGATGCCGGGCCCGCGCCCGTGTCCATGCGCCACGGCGCTGCAGTGATCGAGGCGATGGGGCGGGACGTGGCGCAATACGATGCGCTTGTCTGCGTTTCGGATCCGGTGGCGTTTGGCTGTTTGAGTTCCGCGCAGCGGATGGGTCTGCGTGTGCCCGACGATCTTGCGATCACCGGCTTTGGTCACTTTGAGGTGGCGAAAGTATCGAACCCGCGGATCACGACCGTGAATGTGCAGGCCGAGGATATCGGGCGGCAGGTTGTGGCTCTGTTGCAGGGGATTTTTGACGGTGCAGTCGATGATCCGGTGCGGGTTGATGTGGGTTCGGCGCTGGTAGTCGGCGAGACGAGCTAGCTAGGCAGATATCACTTCTAGCAGTTCAATGCGGTTTCCAAACGGATCATCGACGTAGATGCGCTGGATGTCTGGCAAGTCTATGTCAGTGCGATAAGCGATACCGGCATTGATGAGATGCTGAATCGTTTCATCCAAGGATTTCACTCTGAAACCAGGGTGTGCCTTTTTTGCCGGTGAGAATGGCTGCTCCACGCCAAGATGTAGCTGCACGCCGTTGCTCTCGAACCAAACACCACCGCGTTTGCGTAGGGTGTCGGGTTTGTCGACTTCCGAAAAGCCCAAGACATTCACGTAGAAAGCGCGCGCGTCATTTTCGCGGCCATTCGGCATGGCGAGTTGGATGTGATGCAGGTCTTCGATCACAAGAAGACTCCGGGCGACAGTTCTGCATACTATTGTATACATCCTTTTGTGTCGCAGCGCTACCGTCTGAGATGTGATGGCCGAGGAACTTCGGAGGCGGGTTGTGGGCCTGCACGGAATAGCGTGGGATCGGTGTGGGGCGAACGGAGTTGGCCAAACGGCATGAGGATCATTTGCGCAAATGCGCGGTCAAAACCGACCGTGATCTAAATCAGGTACCGCAAAACAAGAAATACGACCAAAGCCAAGAGTGGCAAATACACGAAACGTGACGGACCGACTGTCCACCACGGGCCACTTCGCCAACCTTCTCCAGATTTGGGCCACCACTGCATGAAATACTCCAATTTCCAGCAAAGGTGTTGCCGCTGAACGTGCACGGCTCAACCTTTTTCCATATCTTTGCGCGAAACGGCGGTGCGGCGCCTATTTTTTGGATTGGTCTTGCAGGAAATTGGCTGTAGCGCCCCTAAACCCCGCTGTTCCGCACCGTAGACCCTGGGATCAAACGAAACCCGATGTCGGTGCATGTCGGCACCGGCTCGTCCGTGAGCCGCCCCATCATCATCTCGGCGGCCTTTTGGCCCAGTTTCAGGTGCGACACGTGGCAGGAAGTGAGCCGCCGGTTCATCACGGATGCAATCGGCAAGTCGCCCCAGCCTGCGATGCCGATGTCATCGGGTACGCTCAACCCCTTTGACGCGCAGTATTGCAGACCGCCAAAGGCCATGGCGTCGTTCTGGTAGAAGATGCATTCGATGTTCCGGGTCGCAGCGAGCAGTTGTTCGGTGCCGTAAAAGCCAGGATAGTAAGTCGCCGTGTCGTGCAGGCAGAGCTGTTTGACCACCGCGCCGCCGGCCCCTTCGACCGCCTTGCAAAAGCCGTTCAGCCGCTCGGTCGCGGCGTTGGCGGTGTCGTGGGAGGTGCCCACATAGCCAATGTTCTGATAGCCCAGAGAGGTCAGGTAGCGGCCCATGTCAAAGCCGCTGTCGAAGTGGTTGATGCCGACGCTCATGTCGAGAGGCGCGGCATTCAGATCCCAGATTTCGACGACCGGGATCCCAGCGTTTCGCAGCATGTCGGTGGCACGGGGCGAGTGGTATCGACCGGTCAGGATGAGGCCCGCGGGTTGCCACGACAGCACCGTCCTGATCCAGTTCTCTTCCTCTTGCTGGGTGTGCTGGGTAAGGCCCAATACGGACTGGTATCCAAAGGTCCCGAGCTTGCGGTCGATGCCTTCCAGGACCTGCGCGAACACCTCATTCCCGAGGTCCGGGATCGACACGCCGATGAAGGTCGAGCTCTGGTCACCGGCGAAAACCGTCGCCAAACGATTCGGTAGGTAGCCAAGGGCGTCCACCTGCTCCATCACCTTGACGCGGGTGTTTTCCGAATATCCGCCTTCGCCCCGCAAAACACGGCTTGCGGTCATCTTTGAGACACCAGCGGCGCGGGCCACCTGAGACAGGCTTACCTTATTGTTTTTATTTGCTTTATCCACGCTCACAGCCATTTCACGTTACGGGTAACTTAAGCCTTGACACTTCCCGCGCTCTGACCCGATGCTAGCGTAACGTTACGGGTAACTCAACGGGGAGGTTGGGGCCGCGTGACACCGGAGGAGACGTTATGCCGGACCTGCAGACAGGTTTGTTTTTCGACAGCATCGACAAGCATTTTGGCGGCACCTATGCGCTGAAGGATGTGTCGCTGAGCGTCGGTCGCGGCGAGATCGTGGCCCTGCTGGGTGAGAACGGTGCGGGCAAGTCCACGTTGATCAAGGTGCTGGGCGGCATCCATACGGCGGACGCCGGGCAGGTGCTGATTGATGGTGAACCGTACCACCACAAACCGGCAGGGTTTGGCGAGCGCCAGAAGGTGGCGTTCATCCACCAGGACCTTGGGCTGATCGAATGGATGACGGTGGCCGAGAACATCGGCCTGGCGTTAGGCTTTTCGAAGAAGAATGGGCTGATCCGCTGGAAGGATGTGGAGCATTTCGCCATCGAAGCGCTGCGCAAGGTGGATGCGGAATTTGATCCCACGACCCGTGTCGAGGACCTGACCCGGACCGAGAAGTCACTGGTAGCCATTGCCCGCGCGCTGGCTGTGGACAGCGAATTTTTGGTGCTGGACGAACCCACGGCATCGCTGCCCGCGGACGAGGTCGAGCGGCTGTTTGCCGCCATCCGACCGCTGCGCGAGAAGGGGGTGGGGATGATCTATGTCTCGCACCGCCTGGATGAGATTTTCCAGATTGCCGACCGTGTGGCCGTGTTGCGCGACGGCGCAATGGTGGGTGTGCGGAGCATCGACCACACCACGCCCGAGGAGCTGGTGCAGAAGATTGTCGGTCGCAAGACGCGGGAGACGGTCAAGGCGACCGATCAGATTGGTGAGGCGGTTCTGTCCTTGCGCAATTTCGAAGTGCCGGGGATGCAGAAGCTGGACTTCGATTTGCAGAAGAATGAGGTGTTGGGCCTTGTCGGTCTGCGCGGGGCAGGGCACGAGGCGATCTCGCGCGCGCTGTTTGGACTGGTTCCTTTTGACGGGCAGGTCACGTTGGATGGCCAGACGCCTGATTTGGCGTCGCCGCAAAAGGCGCTGCATTCCGGCGTCGGGCTGGTCGCCAAGGACCGCACCGAAGAGTCGGTCGCAATGTCTTTGTCCATTCGCGAAAACACGTTTCTCAACCCCGATGGTATCGGCCGCAAGCTGCTGAACATGCTGTCGCCCCGTGTCGAAGCCGAGCAGGCCGCGATCATCGGGGCTGAGCTGGGCCTGTCGCCCAATGACCCGACCCTTGCCATCGAAGCGCTGTCGGGCGGGAACCAGCAAAAGGTTGTCATTGGCCGTTGGCTCGCCACCAAGCGCAAGCTGCTGATCTGCGAAGATCCGACAGCCGGTGTGGATGTGGGCGCGAAGTCTGAAATCTATGCCCTGCTGAACCGCGCCTTGGGTGAGGGGGTCGCGATCCTTATCATGTCTACCGACTTTGAAGAGATCGCCACGATTTGCCACCGCGCCATCGTCTTTAGCCAAGGGGCCATCGTTGACGAACTCAGCGGCACGCGGCTGACAACTGAAAACCTGATCCAGTCCGCGTCGGCTGGCAACATCAAGACAGAAGGGGGCGGTTCGCATGCAGTCGCTTGAATCCAGCGCACTCGAGCCAACCAAGGCGGAACTCAAAGGGCTGCCCATTGGCAAGCGGTTGATGCGGTTCCTGCCGGTCTATGGCCTGGTGATCCTGACCGTTTTCCTGATCGGGCTGTTTTCGGTCCTGTTGCCCAACACGTTCCCGACGATGCTGAACCTGCGGTCCATCATTTCGGACAAAGCGATCATTGCGCTGCTGTCGCTTGGGGCCATGATCCCGATGGCGGCGGGGCGGATCGACCTGACCGTCGGCTATGGTATCGTGCTGTGGCACATCCTTGCCATCAGCTTGCAGACCATGTTGGGCCTGCCCTGGCCGATGGCTGTTGCCATCGTTCTGCTGCTGGGCGCGCTGACCGGGTTCCTGAATGGCTTGCTGGTTGAGGTTGCCAAGATCGACAGCTTCATCGCGACGCTTGGTACCGGGACCGTGCTCTATGCCCTTGCCCTGTGGCATACGGGCGGGCGCCAGATGGTGGGGCTGTTGCCAGATGGGTTCTATGCACTGAACACCACCTTTGTGTTCGGTCTGCCCATCACCGCCTACTACCTGATCGTCATCACCGTGGTGATGTGGATCGTGCTCGAATACACGCCCATCGGTCGCTACCTCTATGCCATTGGTGCGAACCAGCGGGCCGCGCAACTCAACGGCATTCCCACGCGGAAGTATGTGATCGGCGCCTTTGTTGCGAGCGGCACCATGACGGCGTTGGCCGGTGTGCTGCTGGCCGCGAAGCTGCGGATCGGGCAGGCGTCGGTGGGCCTCGAGTTCCTGTTGCCTGCGCTTGTGGGTGCCTTTCTTGGCTCCACCACGATCAAGCCCGGACGGGTCAATGTGTGGGGCACAGTCGTGGGTGTTGTCATCCTTGCCGTGGGCATTTCAGGCATTCAACAATTCGGCGGCTCCTTCTGGGTCGAGCCGCTGTTCAACGGAGTAACCCTGCTGGTTGCCATCGGCATCGCAGGCTACGCGCAGCGCAAAAAAGGTGCAGACAAGCGCTGACGCACAAGTGCAGTCCAAAAAGTGGGAACCGGTTTTTGGGCCAAACTGCACGACAAGAAAGAAACATTGCAAAGGGAGGAAACTATGCAAAAACGGACCTTTATCGCAGGGCTTCTGGCGACGACCATGATGACAGCCGTGCCCGCTCTGGCCGAATGGGACGGGCCGACAAGTGGACCAACGGCGGCTGATGGCAAATCCATCGTGGTGGTCGCGGGCGACCTGAAGAATGGCGGCATCCTGGGTGTGACCACCGGAGTTGAAGAAGCCGCCGCGAAGATCGGCTGGGATGTGCGCGTGCTAGACGGTGCAGGTTCGATCCAAGGTCGTACGGCTGCGATTGGTCAGGCGCTGGCGCTAAAAGCTGACGGTATCATCATCAACGGTTTTGACGCTGTCGAACAGCAAGCCGCTTTGGAAGGCGTCGTGGACGCAGGCGTGCCCATGGTTGCGTGGCACTCTGGCCCCGTCATCGGCTGTGATGCGCCCGGTGGCATCTTTGCCAACGTGTCGACCGACGCAATGACCGTGTCCGAAGTGGCCGCAGAATGGGCGATCGACGATGCCAAGGCGCAGGGCGAAGAGATCGGTGTCGTGATCTTCACCGACAGCACCTACCAGATCGCCATCGACAAGGCCGACCGGCTGCAGGAAACAGTCGAGGCCGCAGGTGGCAAGGTTCTGGAATACGTGGATACGCCGATTGCAGACACATCGACCCGCATGGGCCCGCTGACCACGTCGCTTCTGCAGAAATACGGTGAAAGCTGGACCCACGCGCTGGCAATCAACGACCTGTACTTTGACTTTATGGGTCCGTCGCTGGCCGCTGCTGGTCTGTCGCCTGATGCTGGTCCTTTGGCTGGCTCTGCCGGTGACGGCTCCGAAGCTGCGTTCCAACGCATCCGCTCGAACGGCTATCAGGCGATCACCGTGGCCGAGCCGCTGAACCTGCAAGGCTGGCAGTTGGTGGACGAGCTGAACCGCGCCATCCAGGGCGAGGCGTGCTCGGGCTACATTACATCCCCCGCGCTGGTCACACCCGAAGGGCTCGCCAAACTGGGTGACAGCAATCAGTTCGACCCCGACATCCCCTACCGCGAGGCTTATGCCGAGATCTGGGGGAAGTAGAGGTCCCTCCCCGCGGGGTCCCGGCGTGAGTGACGGGACCCCGCACCCCAATTCCGAACCGCTCGGGCACGTGCGCAGCCCGCGGCATCCGTGCAACCGGAGGAGAGAGATATGGCTGATGTGCCACTCGTGCAGATGCGCGGGATAACCAAACGTTTCGGCGGGGTGACCGCCTTGCAAGATGTGAACTTGAGTGCCTATGCCGGTGAGGTTCTTGCCATCGTCGGCGACAATGGCGCAGGCAAGTCGACACTGATCAAGGTGTTGACCGGCGTCTACCAACCGACGGAAGGCGAGATCTATATCGACGGTGAGAAGGTCGAGTTTTCGAACCACGCCGATGCTGCCAAGGCTGGGATCGACGCTGTTTATCAGACACTGGCGCTGGCCGATCACCTTGATCCGGCAGCCAACATGTTCCTGGGCAATGAGCTGACCAAGAAGGTGTTTGGCATCACCGTCCTAGACAACAAGAAGATGCGCGAGGAGACCGAGCGCGTTCTGATGGAACGGCTGGGTGTTCGCCTGAAATCGCTGGATGCGCAGACCGACAGCCTGTCGGGCGGCCAGCGTCAGGCCGTGGCCATCGCGCGCGCGGTCTATCACGAAGGGCTCCGCGTGCTGGTCATGGACGAACCGACCGCAGCGCTTGGTCCGCAAGAGACGGCACGGACCCTGAAGCTGATCATGGCACTGAAAAAGCAAGGGTTGGCCGTGATCCTGATCAGCCACTCGCTGGATGATGTGTTCGAGGTTGCCGACCGCGTCCACGTGCAGCGCCGCGGCCAATGTGTGGGCGTGGCCCTCACCGCTGAAAGCTCGACCCAGGAAGTGCTGGGCATGATCGTTGGTGCCAAGGAGGACGCCGCATGAACGCCGCAGTTGCGACAAATGAAAAAGCACCGCTGACCGAACGGCTTGAGCCGTACATGGCGGTGATTGCGCCGATGGCGATGATCGTTGCCATCTTCCTGTTCATGGCCGTAGCCTCGCCCGACCGGTTCTACCGGATTAGCAACCTTGAGCTGATCCTGCAGGATGCGGCGCTGTATATGCCGATGGCAATGGCGATGACCTTTGTCATCACGCAACGCGGGATCGACCTGTCGGTCGGCTCGGTCGCGGTGCTGTCGGCCATCATCATGGCGTTTCTGGTCAAGCAGTTCGGCTTCTCGATCTATGTCGGTATCCCGATTGCTTTGACGATTGGAGCCCTTCTGGGCCTGATCAACGGTCTGGTGATCACACGCTTCAATGTGCCCGACCTTATCGGGACACTGGCGATGGACCTTGTCTACAAGGGTTTGGCGCTGCTCTTGGCCAAGGGTTTGGTGCTGGCGCGTTTCCCAGATGTCCTTACGGAAATGGGCCGTGGTCAGACGCCGTTCTTCATCCCGACACCGGCTGTCATCGGCATCCTGACCATGGTCGCAGGCTACTACATCCTGCAACGGACCCACTTCGGTCGTTACACGGTCGCCATTGGCTCCAGCCCGGAATCGGCGGAACTGACCGGCATCGGTGTGAAGCGGCACAAGGTTTATGCCTACGTGCTCTGTGGTGCGTGTGCGGCCCTCGCGGGTCTGATGCTGACCGGCAAGCAGAACGCAATTCAGGCGACGATGGCCCCCTTCTTCAACCTGCACGTCATCGCGGCGGTGGTTGTTGGTGGCACGTCGCTCTTTGGTGGTCGCGCGTCGATCATCGGGTCGTTCTCGGGCGTGCTCTTGCTCGCCATGATGCTGAATGCTCTGGTCACGCTTCGGATCGAGTTCTTCTGGCAGCCGGTGGCGTCGGGCTTCGTGATCATCAGCTCGGTGGCACTCTATGCCTGGATCCAGAAGAAGGATCGCGACGGGGCAGGGGGCTGGTTTGCAGACCTCAGAACCGCTGAAGGCCAGAAACTGGTGCGGTTTTCCGCATTACTGATTGGTGTCCTGATTGCCCTGTTGGCGATCGGCGGCATCTTTGCCGGGGACGTCGCGCCAAGCGGGTGATCCGGCCAAAATGCGGGATGGCCGGGCCGGGGGTGCAGCCCCGACCCGACCGATGGTCCCGCTCTCATTGCAAAGGGAGGAACCGAAATGAGATTTTTAGCAACAACAGCCCTCGTGGCAACAGCGATGACCGGAATGGCAATGGCCGATGGTCACGCAACCCTGCCGCTGAAGGAGCTGCCCGACATCGCAGACCGCGATTACTGGGTGCCGGATGAGGTGAATGCCGAAGGTAAGCTAGAGGCCATGCAGGCTGTTGTCGGCGGTGACGCCGTCAAGTTCAGTGGAACGCAGGATGCACCGATCCAGATCGCGCTGATCTATCCTTCGTCGGACACCTCGGACTTCTGGGCGCGTAACTATCTGGCGATGACCAAGCGTCTTGACCAGTTGGGCATTCAGTATGAAACCACCGAGTTCGCCTCGCGCCAGATCGAACACTCGCTGCAAACGACCTATGCCAATCAGGTGGTCCTGGACAAAGACATCTATGACTACGTCGTCTTTGGACCTTCCGAACTGGCGATCCAGGCCGACAACATCTCGAAACTGGCGGCTGAGACCGACGACCTGACCACTTACGTCTGGGCGTTCCACACCCCGCTGAAAGAGCTGGAGCATCAGCCTGCGGCCTGGTTCGACTTCTCGTCCGCCGCCGGTGCACTAACCATGTGCGACTACATGATCGGCCGTCTGGGCGAAGGTGTCACCATGGCGATGAACCGCGGCATTCCCGGCATCACCGACAACCAGCGTTCGGGTGACTTCAAAGCCTGCGTCGAGGAGAAAGCAGGCTGGACCACCGTCTATGAACACTATGGTGAGTATCAGCGCGAGGGCGGCTTTGCCGGCACATCGCTGATCCTGCAGTCCTACCCGGAGGCCACGATTATCCATAACGCCAACACCGCGATGGCGATGGGATCGGTTGAGGCGCAGGTATCGGTTGGTAAGGAGAAAGAGATCTTCTCAACCGGTTGGGGCGGCACTGGGCTGGAGCTCGACGCCATCCGCCGAGGCGAGCTGGACGCGACACCGATGCGCATGGGCGACGACGTGGGCGCTGCCACGGCCGAAGCGATCAAGGCTGATCTTGAAGGCCGCTCGGGCGACTTGCCCTTTGTCTTCCTCGGACGGATCACGGTCGCGCATGACCAGATGAGCGCTGAAGAGATTGATGCGCTGGAACAGGAAGCGTTCCGCTTCTCAGGGGTCGGCGCGCTCAAGCGTTAAATCGCGTTTACAGAAAATAGTACGCCCCCGGTCCGAATGATCGGGGGCGTTTTCTTTGTGAAATGGCTCAGATCTCCGCCCGCACGTCGCGGATCGCCTTGTCGATTTTTCCCAGGAAGCCCCACCCGGTGAAGATGCTGAGTAAAGTGAACAGGATTGTCTGGATATCCGGGTTGTCTTCAAACTGCTTCAAGAGGTCAGGGTGAATTATACCGCCGCCCTCTGGGAACAAGGTCGGAACAACTGATGTAAGGACCAGCCCGACGATCCCGATGACGGACTTCCTGCCGTTCAGCAGCCTGCCGACAGTCTCTCCCAGCGCTGCATTGACGGGTGTGAGTGGTGGTTTGTCAGGTGTCGGCGTCTCTGGTTCGAGGTCATCAAGTCTCTCTTCCAGCGCCGCCTTCAGCAGGCTTTCGGTCACGCTGTCGTCCTCCGCTTGCGCGACTTTCTTCTTGATGATGCGGTTCAACACCAGCTTCGCGGCAGCGCTTTTGCCACCCGTGGACACCGCGGCGATCACGGAGAGCAGGTCATCTGCATCCAAGTCCAGGCCCAAGGGTTTGTTGGATACTTTCATGACAGTCGTCGGGCGCTTGCCCGCCCCCTTTGGCAATGTGGTGAGGAATTCACGCAGCTTCGCAATCCGGTTCATCCAACCATTTCCGAAAGTATCGAAGTTGTGGCGGGTCTTGAGATAGGCTTCGTACAGGTCGACATAGGTGTCGGACATGGCCTCGGCGTCGGTCTCGCGCGCGGCTGCAATTGTGTTGCGCCCGATGATCCCATCTACCTTGAGAGGCCCGCCATTGACCGTCATGCCCATCGTGTTGAACGCTTCCTGCAGAGTCCGGACTGCCTTGTCCGTGCCGGACAGGACGGCGGTGTTGTAAACGACCATTGCTGTGCGGTCCGGCATTTCCCCGCAGCGGCAGCGTGCATAGTAGTTGGTGCGCAGGATCAGGTCCGCCTCTTCCCGGCCTAGGGCGCGCACATCTTCTTCGGTTACGGGCTTGCCGCGCCAATCCTCAAGCGTTTCGCGGGTGATCCCGAAATTGGTGGCCCCACCCGTATCCTCGGGGTGATTGGCAAAACCCCCCTCTGCCCATTTGATAAAACCGTGTAGCTTCTCGAAACGTTCGTCCGCATCCGCTGAGCTGGGCAAGAGCGTTGGAGCCGCCGTCGGAGCCGGGTCGACATCAACGACAAGCGTGGGATCGAGCGCAGGCTTTTCCGGTGCCGAAGGCGGCTTGGCGGGCGCGCCACTTCCGTTCCAACTGTCGATTAAGTCGGCAAGATGCTCGGCCCAGACAGCATCGCCGCCGTCCGGATAGATGCCATCGCGCAATTCGGAAGATGTAACACCCACCAATTGAACATGCGGTTTTTCAATCAGCTGCTTCTTCTTGTTGTAAAGCGGGGTCATGTTGTGTTCGGCGGCAACCTCGTGCATCCGGGCCCACCATTTCGCTTTGGCGCCGCTGTCGTCCCAGCTCCATTTCCCATTTTCGTACAGAACGAAATCCACCGCCAATCCGTACTGATGGATTGAACCCCAAGGGCCAACCCATGTGACCTTGTTTCCCGGTTTGGTACGTCCCTTGGCGTAAAGGCTGGCTTGTCTGTGCGGGGTGCGGAATGCCTCGAACACCCGGAACGGGATTTTCTCGGCGTTTAGCTTCTTCTGGATGGTAGCGACACTGTCGCGAATGGCAGGATGCAGGCGCGAAATTTCGCCATCCCGTTTTGTAAGCCCTGACATATTAAAATCCTTCAAAAAGTCAGTGTTGAATATCCTTTGCCACCTCGTAGCGGCCTATTTTCAATGTGTTTCATGGAACCGCCAGAAAAGACGGATGCGTATTGAAGAAATGAATTTCTACCGCAGATTATTACAAAATCCGCAATTCTCCAAGTATTTCGATTTTACGCCCGTTTATGTCGTGCTGGTTCCAAGGCGCCGAAACGGATGAAAGATGCCCTGAAATTGCATCTTGACGCGCGTTGTGACCGGGCACACCCTGCAGGCTATGCCCCAGACACCGTCCAAATCCTCTGGCCCCGTCACGATGCGCGATGTGGCCCGCGCGGCCGGTGTGTCGCGCATGACTGTCAGCCGTGCGCTGAAAAAGGACAGCCCGATTTCCAAGGACACGCGCGACCGTATCCTGAAGGTCGTGCGTGAAATGAATTATGTGCCCGACCAAATGGCGGGCAGTCTGACGACCAAGCGCTCGGGATTTGTGGCGGTGCTGGTCCCATCGCTCAACAACCTGCACTTTGCCGAAACCGTGCAAGCGCTGACTGAAGAACTGGAGGGTATCGGGCAGCAAATCCTGCTGGGCCACACGGACTATTCCCCGGATCGCGAGGAGCAGCTGGTCGAGGACATGCTCAAGCGTCGCCCAGAGGCGATCGTGCTGTCCTATGATGGGCATTCAGATCGCACCATCGCACTTCTCAGCGATGCGCATATCCCGGTGATCGAGCTGTGGGAGCGGCCCGACAATCCCATCGGCCACACCATCGGCTTTTCCAACCGCAAGGCTGCGGCGGACATGACGCGGGCGTTGATCGCGAGGGGCTATCGCAACATCGCGTTCGTGGGTGAGGCGGATGATGATTGGACTCGTGGCGCGGCCCGACGCAAAGGCTATCTAGATGCGATGAAGGAGGCGGGCCTGCCGACAGATCGGGCGCTCAAAATCGGCAAGCCGCCCTTGTCTATCGAAGAGGGCGCGGAGGCTGCCACCCGTTTGCTCAAAGAGTTTCCCGACACCGATTGCGTGTTCTGTGTGTCGGATGCCCCCGCCTTTGGCGTGCTGTCGGTGATGCTGAAACTCGGTAAATCCGTGCCTGGAGATATTGGCATCGCGGGCTTTGGCGACTTTGAGGTGTCGCGCTTTGCCACCCCCACGATCACGACCGTCTCCGTGGACCCGAAAACCATCGGGCGCGAGACCGGGAAACTAATCGGGCAGCTGCTGTCAGACGATGCGCCGGTGAGTCGCTCACTGGTTCCTGTGCCGGTAAATCTGACCTTCCGCGACAGCACGAAATAGCGAAACCAAGGGTTTTCAGGTGGTTACGCAGGGTAATTTCTCTTGTGTTACCGGTCACAATCGTTAATGTGACCGGTAACAAAGAACGGAAGAACACCTATGCCCACCATCCGGCTCGACAATCTGGTCAAACGCTACGGCAATGTTGAGGTGCTGCACGGCATCGAGCTTGAGATGGCGGAGAACGAATTTACCGTGCTCGTCGGTCCCTCCGGCTGCGGCAAGTCTACAACGTTGCGCATGATCGCGGGGCTTGAGGATGTGTCGGATGGCGAGATTTACGTCGACGACAAACCGGTCAGTCATCTGGAGCCCAAGGAACGCGATCTGGCGATGGTATTTCAGGACTACGCGCTCTACCCGCACATGAACGTGGCGCAGAACATCAGCTTTGCCCTGCGCCTGGCCCGCCGCCCGAAATCCGAGATCAACGCCAAGGTCAAAGAAGTGGCCGAGATGGTGGGCCTGACCGACTTCCTGGGCCGCAAGCCCGGTGCCTTGTCGGGTGGGCAGCGCCAACGGGTTGCCATGGCTCGCGCCTTGGCCAAAGATTCCGGCATCTTCCTATTCGATGAACCGCTGTCGAACCTCGACGCCAAGCTGCGCGGGCAGATGCGGGCCGAACTGGCCCTCATGAGCCAGCGCGTGCAGAAAAACATGATCTACGTCACCCACGACCAGATCGAGGCGATGACGCTCGCCGATCGGATCGTCGTCATGCATGGCGGCTATATCCAGCAGCAGGGCACGCCCGAAGAGCTGTTCAAACGCCCGGTCAACAAGTTCGTCGCCGGCTTCATGGGTATGCCGCCGATGAACTTCCTCGACGGCGCACTGGAAGAGCGGGTAGGGGAGATATGGGTCACCGGGGAAGGCTTTGACCTGAAACTGTCGGGCGAGATTGCGGCCAAGGCCAAGGCGCATTCAAGCCGCGAGGTGACACTGGGCATCCGGCCCTCTGACCTCAGCTATGACGACGCAGCTGACCCGGCAACGGCACTCACGCTCGACGTGCAGGTCTCCGAATATATCGGCGCGCAGTCCGTGCTGCTCTGCAAATGCGGCTCGGCGCAGGTGATGGTCGAGGTGAACTCTGAAAGCCCCGTTGCGCTCGGCCAAACCCTCACATTCGCGGTCAACCAACGCGGCGTACACCTGTTCGACCGCACAACCGAAAACGCACTTTGAAAATCAATAAAGTTCTAAGGGAGGAACACATGTTCAAAGGACTGAAAACAACCGCGGTGGGTCTGACGACCGCTGCCATCATGGCAGGGGCGGCCTATGCCAACCCCTACGAAGAATATGCGGGCACGACGCTGATCGTGAACTTCCCTGCGCACCCGCACTATAATGCCGCAATGAAGGTGCTGCCCGAGTTCACCAAGGAAACGGGCATCGAGGTCGAAGTGGACCAACTGCCCTACCTCAAGATGCGCGAGCGTCAGACGCTGGAACTGGCGCAGGATGAAGGTGAGTACGACCTGATCTCCTACGTCGTGTTTTCCAAGGCCGACTATGTCTTTGCCGACCAGCTGGAAAACCTCGCCAAGTATTTCATGAACCCCAAGCTGGCCGACCCGAACTATGATGCCGGTGACCTGATCGACGGCTATGTCGAGAACATCGGCGTCGCGGGCGGCTTCAAGGGGTATCTGCCCGGTCCGACCGGATCCCTGTTTGGCATCCCCTTTGGTTCGGAAACGTCCGTCCTGGCCTACCGCAAGGACATCTTTGAAAAGCACGGGATTCCAACCCCGGAGAACTACGACCAACTGCTCGATGCAGCCTGCAAGATCCCCGAGGTCGAGCCGGGCATGGGCGGCATGGCTTCCCGCGCAGCCTCCGGTCACCAGGCCAGCCACGCCTTCCTTTTGCACCTCGCCCCGCTGGGCGGTCGCGTCTTTGACGACGCATGGAACCCGATCATCAACAACGCTGCCGGTGTCGAGGCGGCCAATGCACTGAAAACCATTGTCGATTGCGGCCCCGAAGGCGCAATGAGCTTTGGTCCCTCCGAAGCAGCAAACGCATTCGCCAGCGGTCAGGCTGCCATGTTCATGGATTCCATCGCCTTCATGCCAGGGTTCGAGGATCCCGAGCGGAGCCAGGTGGTTGGCAAGGTTGGCTATGCCATGCACCCCGAAGGTGTCCGTCGCGGGTCGCAAACCGGTGGCTTCGGCATCGGCATTCCCAAAAACGCCGAGAACAAGGAAGCAGCCTTCCTCCTGATGCAGTGGCTGACGTCCAAGAAAGGGGACCTGATGGTCGCCATGGAAGGCGGCAACCCCTCGCGATTCTCGACCTACCAGGACGCGGGCCTGAACGAGAAATACCCGTTTGCCTCGACCTTTGGTGAAGCGCTGAAATTCGCCGACCCCGACTGGCGTCCGATCATCCCCGTCTGGGGCAAGATCAACGCCGATATCGGTACGACCATGTCCAAGGTGCTGACCGAGGATCTGGACATTCAGGAAGCGCTGGATGGCGTGGCCGAACGGACCCGCGCCGTGATGGATGACGCCGGCTACTACACCTGGCAGTAAGCCTTTCCTCCTGCCGGGGCGTGCGGTGACACGCCCGCGCCCCGGCCCTTTGCCCCCTTCAAGACCCCGGAAAGATTGACCCATGCGTACCGCGATGGCCAACCGACTGACGCCTTACATGTTCATGGCACCCGCCGCGATCATCATGGCAATCGCGCTGATGTACCCGCTGGGTTACATGGTCTGGGGCTCCTTCCGCGACTGGAACCCGAGCCAGACCATTGGCGAGGCCGAGTTCGTGGGCCTCAAGAACTACATCTTCCTCTGGAACGACCCGAATTTTCACGAAAGCCTTGGCGTGACGCTGCGCTTTGCCTTCTTCGTGGTGACGATCGAGATGGTGATCGGAGTGGGCCTTGCCCTACTGCTCGACCGCGAAATCCGCGGCATCTCGCTTCTCCGCACCATGTTCATCCTGCCAATGATGATCGCCCCCGTCGTGGTGGGCCTCATGTGGCGCTACATGTACCACCCCACTGTCGGCACGTTTAACCGCTTCCTCGACAGCATTGGTCTGCCGCGTGTGGACTGGTTGGGGGATTACGCTCTGACCTCCGTCATCATTGCCGATATCTGGCAGTGGACCCCCTTCATCTTCATCCTGTCGCTTGCCGCCCTGCAATCGTTGCCCCGGTCCGCACTGGAAGCCGCGCGCATCGACGGCGCCACGGGGTGGCAGCAGATCATCCACATCAAGCTGCCGCTGATGATGCCCGTCTTGATCGTGACCGCTCTTCTTCGCCTGATCGACGCCTTCAAGGTCCTCGAAGTAATCCTCGTGATGACCGAGGGCGGCCCGGGCCTATCTACCGAAATCCTCGCACTCCGCATCTCGCGTACCGCCACTGAGTTCCGGGAACTTGGCGTCGCCGCTGCCATGTCCAACTATCTCTTGATCCTGCTTCTGCTGCTGACCGTGGGCATGTTCGCCTTCAACCGCTGGCAGGAAGCCCGCGCCGCCCGGCTGAATGCGCTGGTCGAGGAGGAAAGCTGATGTCCACCCCCAACTCCCGCGCCAACCCGGCTTTCTATGCGGTCATCGCCCTTCTGGTCTTTATGTCCGTGGGCCCCGTGATCCTGATGTTCATGAACTCGTTCAAGCTGGATGTGGACATCATCTCGGGCACGTCCGGCCTGATCTTCATGCCGACCATCCAAAACTATGAGCAAGCGCTGTGTGATGTCCTTTGGTACGAGCCCGAGCACCTCGACTTCTGCTCGCTCAAGTTTGGTGGCGCTTTCATCAATTCGCTGATCATCGCTCTGATCTCTACCGCGCTGACACTGGTGATCGGATGCATGGCCGCCTACGCGCTGGTGCGGTTCCGGTTCATGGGGCGGGACACCGTGTCGCTCAGCACGCTCATGGTGCGCATGGTGCCGCCTGCCGTGCTGCTCGTCCCTGTTTTTGGTTTGTGGAATAACGAGTTCTGTCTGGATCGCGATGGCATCATAGGAGGCGCGATCCGCGACGCGTTTGGCGGGCGAGGCGATGTCTGCCTCGCCGGCACGCACTCCGGTATCATCCTGATCTATGTGGCGATGAACCTACCCTTTGTGATCTGGATCCTGCAGAGTTTCATCGTTCAGGTCCCCCGGTCGCTAGAAGAAGCAGCGCGGGTCGATGGGGCGGGGCCGTTCCAGGTCTTCTTCAAGGTTGTCCTGCCCCTGATCAAACCGGGCCTTGCTGCCGCCGCCATCTTCACCTTCCGCATCGCATGGAACGAATACCTGCTCGCCTCGGCCCTGTCGGACCGTGATACGCGCACGGTGCCGATCCTGATTGTGAACAACATGTCCGAGTTCAACGTGGAGTGGGGGGTCATCATGGCCACCGGCATGCTGCTCGCGATCCCGCCCATCATCTTCACCCTGCTCGCCAGCCGCCAGATCATCACCGGCATGACCGCCGGGGCGGTCAAAGGCTGATGGACTGGCTCCTCGCCCCCATTGATCCAAGCCGTGCGCACGAGGTCGGCTTCGCCATCTCGTGGCACGCCCGGTCGATGGTGTTGGCGTGGGGCATCCTTGCACCGGTGGCCGTGCTGATCGCGCGGTTCTTCAAGGTGATGCCAGGTCAGGACTGGCCCCGCGAGGTGGACAACCAGGTTTGGTGGCGCAGCCACTGGATGGGTCAGTCGCTGGTCGTGGGTCTGTCGATCTTTGGACTGGCACTTGTGCTGCCCAGCGACCTCGGAACAATGAGCCTGCACAACTGGCTCGGCTATGCAGTCCTTGCCGGGGCTACGGCCCAAGTCCTTCTCGGCGTCTTCCGTGGCTCAAAAGGCGGACCAACAGACACGCAGATGCGCGGGCACCACTACGACATGACTCCATGGCGGCGCATGTTCGAAGCGCTGCACAAGGGCATCGGCTACGGTGTCATCCTGCTGGCGATCATCACGATTGTGTTGGGCTTGTGGAAAGCCAACGGTCCGGTCTGGATGTGGCTGACACTGGCGGTATGGTGGGGTTTGTTGGCGGTGGCCTTCGCCCTGATGCAGAAACGCGGCATGGCAATCGACACTTATCAGGCAATCTGGGGCACCGACCCGGCCCATCCCGGCAACCAGGGCCCACCTCCGGGCTGGGGCGTGCGCCGGTTTGGCACGACAAAAGAAGGAAAAGACGATGTTCGGCGTGATCGAAGGGACCGGGTTCGAAGTCATTGAACCCGAATTTGCAGAGTGTTTCGTGGGCCACGCCCGCGTCGAACGGCTCTGGACCGGCGCCCGCTGGTCGGAAGGGCCAGTGTGGTTCGCCGCCGGGCGCTACCTGCTCTGGTCCGACATCCCAAACAACCGCATCCTGCGCTATGATGACACCGACGGGTCCGTCTCGACCTTCCGCCAACCGTCAAACAACTCGAACGGCCATACGGTCGACCGGCAAGGGCGGCTGGTGTCCTGCGAACATCTCGCCCGCCGCGTGACGCGCACCGAACATGACGGCTCCATCACCGTCATCGCTGACAACTACGAGGGCAAACGGCTGAACTCCCCCAACGACGTTGTGGTCAAATCAGACGGCTCGGTATGGTTCACCGACCCCAGCTACGGCATCCTCATGGACTACGAAGGGGACAGAGCAGAAAGCGAAATCGGCGCCTGCCATGTCTACCGCGTCGATCCGTCGGGCGAGATCAGCATCGCTGCCGACGACTACGTCAAACCCAACGGCCTCGCCTTCTCCCCGGATGAAAGCCTGCTCTACATCGCTGACACCGGGATCACCCATGACGCAGACGGTCCCAAACATATCCGCCGCCATACTGTGAACACGGACGGCACACTATCCGGCGGCGAGGTCTTCGCCACCTGCACCGAAGGGCTGTTCGACGGCTTCCGCCTCGACACCCATGGCCGGATCTGGAGCTCTGCCGCAGACGGCGTGCACTGCATCAACAGCGACGGTGTTCTGATCGGCAAGGTGCACATCCCCGAACTGGTCGGAAATGTCTGCTTCGGAGGGGAGAAGCTGAACCGGCTCTTTATTGCCGGGACAACCTCACTCTATTCCGTGTTCCTCAACGTGAACGGCGTCTCACCGGTCTGAAGTGTAGGGTGCGCCTTCACGGCGCACTGCACGCGTTCACTGCATGTGCTGATCCAGCCAAGGCCCGTGATGCGCACCATCTTTGTCGGTGCGCTCAAAGCTGTGCGCACCAAAATAATCGCGCTGCGCCTGGAGCATGTTCGCCGTGGTCCGCGCGCTGGTCAGCGTGTCGAAGTAATTGAGCGCGGCCGCCAGCGCAGGCACGGGCTGACCCGCACCCATTGCCACCACAGCCACCTTGCGCAAACCGGTCATGTTCTTGCGCAGAATGTCTGCGAAATAGGGAGCCAAGGCCAGGTTCCGTTCGGGCGCGTCCGTCAGGGCGGAAGCCATGTCGTTCAGCATCGCGGATCGGATGATGCACCCCTCACGCCAGACCTCGGCAATCTCGGCCATCGGCAGATCCCAACCGTAGTCCGCACTGGCCTTGGTCAGCAACTCAAAGCCCTGCGCGTAACACAGCACCTTGCCCGCGATCAGGGCCTGTTCCAGATCGTCGAAGCTGAGCGTGCCGTCGGCCATCGCGCCACCTGTCGGACCGAATGCCTCGGCCCCCGCCAGACGCAGATCGCGCTGCGCCGACAAGTTCCGCGCTACAACTGCAGCCTCGATCACCGGCACAGGCGCGCCCAGCATCTGGCTTTCGATGACGGTCCAACGCCCGGTGCCTTTCTGACCGGCACGGTCGAGGATCATGTCGAGCATCGGGTTGCCCGTCTCCGAATCCATCGCGGCGGAAACCTTGCCAGAAATCTCAATGAGGTAGCTCTGCAACAATCCCTCGTTCCAACGGTCGAACACCGCCCCACAGGCAGCGGCATCCATGCCCATTCCGTCGCGCATCACGCCATAGGCTTCGGCAATGAGTTGCATATCGGCATATTCGATCCCGTTGTGCACGGTCTTCACGAAATGCCCGGCCCCACCCGCACCCATATAGGTAGCACAGGGCTGGCCCTCGTACTTGGCAGAAATGGCTTTCAGGATGTGGGCCACCCGGTCCCATGCGTCCGGTGTGCCACCGCCCATGATGGACGGGCCAAAGCGGGCACCCTCGGCCCCTCCCGACACGCCGATGCCCAGAAATGGAACCCCGGCAGCTTCCGCTTCTTTCGCCCTTCGCTCGCTGTCGTGGAAATTCGCGTTGCCCGCGTCGATAATCATGTCATCCGCGTCCAAAAGCGAGCGCAACTGTTCGATCTGTGCATCGACGGTATCACCCGCCGGTACCATCAGGATGATGTTGCGGGGGGTAGCCAGACCTTTCACGAAGTCTTCAAGTTCCGCATGGCCGGTGATCCGCTCGGCCAGATCGCCCGCCTTGTCCATGAACTCCGGAATACGCGAGGCCGTACGGTTGTGAACCGCCACCGTGAACCCGTTGTCCGCGATGTTGAGCGCCAGCATCGCCCCCATCGTCCCCAACCCGATCACACCGATTTCTGCTGCAGACATATGCTTTCCTCTTTCCGGAGCTGCTGTTATGTTACCGATAACAAACAGGGCGAAAGGATGGAAGCCATGCATGTCGAAAAGTCACTTGTCCTGACACACGGGGCCGTCATGGCCATGCTGCAGGCGGGGATTGCAAAGGCCGAAGAGATGGGCCAGCCGCAGTGCATCGTGATTGTCGATGCCAGCGGCGTCGCCCTTGGTCAGATTCGCATGACAGGGGCAAAATACCTCAGCCTGAAAAGCGCAGAGACCAAGGCCCGCACCGCCGCCTCCATTCGCGCACCAAGTGACGCCATCCCCGAAGCAGTCGGACCCGCCATTGCGGCCGCGACCGACAATGCGGTCACACGGCTGGGCGGCGGGCTGCCGATCCTTGTCGATGGCACATGTGTCGGCGGCATTGGCGTTGGATCAGGTACCGCGGAACAGGACAAGGATGTCGCCCACGCGGCCCTTGCAGCCATCGGCGCAGAACCGGAATAAAACATAACTCGGATTATCGGCAAAGCCATACGCGAGAGGTTCATGAAAACCCCGAGCGTTCCGACGCATTGTCCGTACCAAGACGGTTGATCACCGAAACAAATATCTCCGCAGTCTCCTCCCATCGGGGAAGCGTAGCAGCTTTGCTCACTGACAACTCGGACAACTCCTTGGCTTTCGACCGGTCTTGAATGATCTGGCGCAATGCAGTTGCAAGCGTTGCAGGATCTTCGGGCGGGACCAGCATGGCCGCCGCACCAACGGTTTCCGGAACGGCTCCGACGTTGCACGACACGACCGGCAGGCCGTATTGCATGGCCTCGCTCAGGACCATGCCATAGCCTTCGTAGCGCGTGGCGAGCGCGAAAACAGTCGCGGCATTGAAACGGGCCGCAAGTCCCGCTTGCTCCACTTCACCCGAAAACGAAACGCGATCTTCGATGCGCAAGGCTGCCGTCTGATCGTGAAGTGAGGCAGCGTATTCCGGGTCGTGTGTCTTGCCCACGATATCCGCCTGCCAGCTCAAATCTCGCAGTTGCCCAAGTGCCGACAACAACAGATCGTGCCCCTTGCGCGGCGCAAGCAATCCGACGGACAGGATGAGTGGAGGGTAAATCGGAGCACGGTTGACAGTGGGCCTGTCAAATCCTGGCAGCGCCACCGTGATCCTCTCCGGATCAGCACCCAGATCACGGCACAGGACACGTGCCGTTTCAGGGCTTGGCACGATGACATGGTCGGTGTGACGCAGCGCCTCTGCCTCGTTTTGGAGCAGGAAGTCGGCACGTGCCTTGGACAGACCCGTTTCAAGACCAAGAGGATGATGAACCATCGCAATCACGGGCGCAGCAACTTGGGCGAGACCCGCAGGATCAATTGCGCCAAAGACCAGGCCATCCAGTATGATCGGCACGTCCCCCGGAACGGCCTTCAGCGCATCAAGGGCCGCGTGCATGTCAATCGGGGTTGGATCGGGAAAGCTGTCCGGCAGTTGCAGATGCGCCGTATCACATCCCAGCGCGTTCAGCTCTGCCAGAATGCGCGCCTCATAGATGAAACCACCTGTGCGGCGATCCTTGTCCCCGGGTATCGCAAAAACGGCTCTGATCATGTCACCTGCTCGCTTGCATAGATGCGAAGAACCGCACGCTCGATCCCGGCAACAATCCCATAGACCGCTGTTGCAACTATGGCGAGGACGACCACGCAGGACCAAAGCATATTGTAGTTCGATGTGCTGGCCGTCATGGCCATCAAGACGCCAATCCCCTTGCCCGTGGCAAGCCACTCCACCGTCGTGACCGCAAGCAGCGCTGCGGGAACCGCCATACGCGCCGAGGCGAAGAAAGCAGGGAGCATTGCCGGGACCTGCGCGGCGCGCAGCACATGCCAACGCCCGGCGCCGTAGCTTCTGAAGACGTCCACAATCTGGCCAGGCGTCTGACGCAGACCCTGCTGACAGGCAACAAATGTCGGGAAAAAGATCATCACCGCGACAACCACCATGGTCCCGACCAGCCCGCGCCCGAATGCGAGCACGAGAAGAGGCGCCGTGGTTATGATGGGCACGGCACGCAGCGCCACGGCCACGGGCATGGCCGCCGTGCTCAGGCGCGGCGACAGAACCAGAAGGACCGCAAGCCCGGCACCCAACGCCAAACCGGCCACATAGCCCGGCGCCGCAAACGCCAATGTCTCGCCCAACGCAGACAACAGGGTGCTTCGGTTTTGCGGCTCCATCACGAAGGTCCAGACATCGCCGGGCCGTTTTGCAAAGAAGCGGTTCAGCTCGAACACGTCCATCGATGCTTGCCACAGGATCAGGACCAGGAACACGATGAACCCGATCTCGGCAAGGGCGGCCCACGGCGTCCTTGGCCCGGATGACGCCGGTGCGGACAACAGAACGACCGGCCGGTAGCCAACGACGCGCTGACCAAGCCATCCAAGCACTGTATAGGCAGCCATCGCGATCAGGGCGGCAACCAGCGCCAGAGTCCATGTCGCGTCGGTGTCCAACCCGCGCATGGCGCGCAACGTCAGAACACCCAGCCCCCGTTCCGCCCCCGTGAACTCACCGATCATCGCGCCAAGGAAGGCGGCTGGTGCACTGATCTGCAGGCCAACAAACAGATACGGCAGACTGGCCCGCGCACGCACACGTATCAGCGTGGACAGCGCCCCTCGCCCGTAGATGCGCATCAGGTCGGTCCAGTTCTGCGACACCGACCGCAGCCCGATCAGAAATGTCAGCAAGGTGGTGTAGTAGACAGCCAGCGCCCCCAGCGTTACCTGCGGCCCGGTGCCGGTTCCGAACAGCACCCGCAAGATCGGGCCACTCGCAATCAAAGGCACGCAGAACACCAGCAAGGCAAGCGCCAACAGCGTCCGCTCGCTGCGCGGTACCAGCATGATGACAGCGCCCAAAAGCACTGCGCCTAGGTTGCCCCAAACAAATCCCCACATCGCGTTGATCGAGGTTTCGAGTGTCGCACGCGCCAGAAGCCCAACGTTCCCGCTGATATGAACGGCGATGTCCGATGGACCACTCAGCAGCACGTCCTGAGCACTGACGCGCGCCAGAAGTTCCCAAATCGCGAGAAAGAACAGGCCCCACCCAAGCGCACGCAGGGCTGCCATCACACACCCTCCAGCGCCGAAAGCACCTCGCGCGACAATGCAAGCGCTTCGGTCGTCTCCAGCAAGTGCGCATCGCGCGGACCCGTCAGATCGACGGCGATGTCGGCCACGATACAGGCGGGCCGCGGGGACAGTACCAAGACACGGTCAGACAGAAGCACCGCTTCCTGGACGGAGTGGGTGATCAGGACAACCGTCGCCCCGCGCGACCGCCACAGGGGCGGAAGCTCGGTGTTCAAACGTCGGCGCGTCATGGCATCGACCGCGCCAAAGGGTTCATCCAGCAACAGCACATCAGGGGCCGAGATCAGGCTGCGTGCAATCGCCGCCCGCTGCCGCATACCACCCGACAGTTCCGCAGGCCGGTGTCCGGCAAACCCGCCCAGCCCGACAAGCTCTATCAGCGCATCGACATCCTTGGCCGGTTTGCGGGCCAGCTCCGCACCCAAGGCGATATTGGCGCGCACGCTGCGCCACGGCAGCAGCGAAGGATCCTGAAACGCCATCGCCAGACCGCCACGCCGCGCCACGGCCCGAGGCGGTTCGGACCCGAGCATGACGGTGCCGGTGTCCGGGTCCTCCAGCCCCGCAATCATGCGCAGGATCGTCGACTTTCCGCAGCCCGAGGGCCCGACAAGTGCTGTCGTCTGCCCGGCCTTCAGCGCGATCGACAAGGGTGCGACGACCTCCGTCGCGCCAAAGCGCTTGCTGGCGTCACTGCACTCTATGTCGACGCTGGCCATGTCCGGGCAAACCTCGCAGGTGGCTCAGCCATGCACCTCTTCAAGCAGGGACCGGTCCCACAGATCCGCCGACACATCCTGCCCCAGCAGGGCAAGCGTTTCGATGTTGGAGGCCACCGTTTCGTCGGTGAACCAGCCAAACCCGTTCTCTGCCGTGAGATCGCTGAACATCAACGGCACCTGCCGCGCGGCCTGCAGCTTCTGCGCCTCAAGATCGAGCCCCGCATCGGGAAACATCTCGACCGCGAGGGCAGCGGCGGCATCGGTGTCCGCTAAGTAATCGTTCCAGCCCATCACTTCGCCCTTCAGCAAGGCCACCAGATCGGCGCGCCGATTGGCAAGCGCATCTTCGGTGGCGATGTAGGTCTGGGAATGCAAGGCATAGCCGTGATCGGCCATCAGCATCGTTGTGTTGTCGACACCCTGCACGGTCATGGCAACCGGCAGGTCGGTCTCCCAACACAAAAGACAGTCGACCTGACCGCTGACAAGCGGGGCGGGATCGTATTGCGTCGGCACGATGTCAATATCGTTGATGTCGATGTCATTCAGCGTGCACAGCGCCTGCAGCACCGGCGTGTTCGCAACTGCCATCCCGATACGCTTGCCAATGAGGTCCGCGGGCGTGTTCACCGGATTGCCTGCCAGCGACGCGATGGCAAAGGGGTTCTTCTGCATCGCCACGGCAATGATCTTGAACGGCGCGCCCTGCGCCACGGCGGCAGCGGTATAGTCAGCCGCGGAAATCCCGACGAGCGCCGTCCCCGACACCACGGGCGGTTCCACAGGCGCATTCGGGCCACCCTGGCTCAGCGAGACATCGAGACCAAGGTCGCTCCAATACCCCTTGCTGGCAGCAATGTAGCTGCCACCGAACTGCACCGAATGCAGCCAGGACAATTGGAAATTCACGGACGTGGCCGCAAATGCAGGCACGCCTGCGGCAGCGGTGGCCATGCCTGCGGCAGCACTGGTCTGAAGAAAGAAACGGCGGGTGAGATGTGCAGGTTGCGTCATGATATGTCAGCTTTGCCTTTGGTTGAGAGGGTGGATGAAAAACCTGGAAGCAGAAGGAAGACCGCCGCCGGCAGCGTCGCAGCCACAAGCACCAGCCCGTATGTGATACCGGTCGCGACACCGGCGCTGGCTGGTGCGCCGATGAGTGGAAACAGCGCGGCAGCCGCACCTTCCCGCCACCCCCAACCGCCAATGGACAGGGGGATCAGCATCGCCGTCAGAACCAGCGGTATCAGCGTTGCCCACGCCTCAACAGGAAGGACAACGCCTGTGGCGCGCGCGCAGGCATAGAAGCCGAAGATCAGGCAGAAGGTCGTGACTGCTCCATGCACCAGCATGACCGGCTGTCGGGTCATGTCACCGGTCATGCGAACGAACCGGGCCGTTGCGGTATCCGTCTTCGCAATCGCCAAAGCGCCGATCACGGAAACAACCAGCAGACCCGGAACGAACCAACCCAGTCCACCCCAGTTCAGCCCGCCCGGCAGCACAACCGCCCCGACAAAACCAAGCAGCATGAAACCCATTATGACGATCTGACCCAGCAACCGCTCCGCCATGACCGATTGCGCCGCGCGCTTCAGATCGGCGGCCTGCCGGGCGCGCACCGCCCGCGTCACGTCACCTGCGACGCCGCCGGGAAGGGCCAGATTGATCAGCTGCGCGAGATAGTATTCTCGCAAGGCGGCCAAAAAGGGGATGTGAATGTCAAAGGCGCGCGCCACGATCATCCAACGGCTCGCCATCGCGAACGTCGCCGCGGTGACCGAGAGAAGCGCCAACAGGGTCCAAGTGTGATCCACGCCCTGCAGTCGGGCCAGCACGCCTGGGGCATCCGTCCACCACAGCAACAGGGCAAGGCCGCCTGCGGAGACCGCGAACTTGATCCAGTGCAGGGTCATCTTGCCACTATCTCCGAAACCTGCGCGCGGGTGAATGCGTCAAGAAAGTCGTCTCTGAAACTGTCCATCCGCCGCACAGGGCCGTCGCCCGCAGGGATCAGCCCATCGGTCCAGTTCCAATGGTCGATGCGCTCAATGACATCGGACGGGCCGATCATGTGAACGGCAACATCCTTGTTGTCGCTGCCCGCCACGAAGCCTGCGGCCTGATGATCACCCGCAACGATCACCAGCGGGGCGGCATCGCCCAGGCGCGCCACGTGCGAAAACGTGACGCGCAAAGCGTAGTCCACGGACCGGCGGTATGCATCACGCACCGCATCCCGGTCGCGCCACAAATCCTTGGGCGCAGGGCCACGCGCCGCCATGTCGTTGAAGATCGTCCCATCCCCGACCGCGTCCCACGGCACCATCTCGGCGATAGGTGTCCAAGGGGCGTGGGACGAGATCAACGCGATCTGAATGAAATCCGGGCGCGGATCGGCAGGCAAGAGGTCACGATATGCGGCCAGCGTGAACTGATCCGGCATCGTCACCCAGCGGAACGGATCACCCTCGTACGGGATATCTGCGGCGGGAAAGACATGATCAAATCCCATCGCCAGGCTCTCGGGCCAGCCCATCGTGATCGCGGGCATCACGGCGGTGGTGCGGTAGCCTGCGTCCCGCGCGAAGTGGAACAACCACTTCTGCCCGCTGGCCAGCATCGCCTTGTAGCGCCCATGGTCGGACGTCCAAAGCCCGCTTGCCAAAGCGCCATGGGCCAGCCAGCTTTGACCGCCTGCGGTCGGCGACGTCAGCCAACCGCTCTTCATCGCCATTCCCGTCCGGGCAATTTCGGCTTCGGCAGCGCGCAGCGTTGCCAGATGCGTCGGCGCATAGAGCGGGTTGTCGAAACTCGCACGCCCATAGCTTTCGATCCAGATCAGGATGACATCCCGCCCGTCAAGCGCATCCAGCAGACCGGTGGCATCGGCATAGGCGTCCCGCTGCGCCTCGTCGGCAAAGCGTGCCAGGTCCACCGCAGTTTGGCGCACCTCGATCCCGCGCTTGACGGTCAGGCGCGTTGTCCACGCCGTGCCGGGCGGGCTCTTGTCGAAACGCCAGACGTCCAGGTGATGTCCCGCATCCGCCGCGGCCCAGCCTGCACCGACGACAGCAAGTATCGCCGCCGACCATCGCACCAGCGGCCGGGGGGACAAGGCAGCCCAGACGCGCAGGCTGCGCTCAATCGCAATGAAAAGGATGACAAGCCCGGCACAAGCCCCGACCACGGCCAGCACCGCCAACATGGTCCCCACGCTGTCCCGCAAGAGCGACAGACCGGCGCCCACCAGGAACAGATCGAGCACCGGGTTGAACGTCCGATTGAACGCAGTGAACATCCCGTAGTCGGCCAGCTTGATGACAACCGCCGCGACCAGAACAAAGGCACCGACATGGGTCACGCCCCAGCGCCGCCCGATGGCCACCGCCCCCAACAGCAGAACCGGCAGTTCCAAGGGCCAGCGATTCAGCGCACTCCACTTCATCGTACCGGGGTGGTTCGGCAGCACCAGCACGGCAAAAATCACCGCCGCGGCAAGAGCGAGCCCGGCAACCCGTGTCATGCAGAGCGCCTTGCAAGCCAGAGAATGTCGACGAGGAAGGACCAGGCAAGCAGCACTGCCGCGGCAGCGGCCACGGGCACACCGATCACATCCGGCACGGGCGGGAAAAGCAGCAGGATAAGGGCCGCGATCTGGACAACGCAGATCACCTTGCGCCGGAACGATGGCGGCAGCGGCGCCCGCAAGGCAGGCCAAAGGAACCCGGCGCCGACAAAGGCATAGCGCATGAAGCCGAGGACCAGGATCTCGGGCCCGGTGGTGCCGCTGACCAGCAGCCACAGGGCAATCACCGCACCCAGACCGGCATCCGTCTCCATGTCGAAGCGTGCGCCGAACTCCGACGCAAGGCCCGCACGCCGCGCCAGCCACCCATCCACACCGTCCAGTGCAAAGGCGACAAGGGCCACCGCAAACACCACCCACGCGGACACCGCAGGGGCAAAAACGGCGCCGACCAGAAAGGCGACCAAGGCTACGCGCAACAGCGTGATGACATTACACAATCCCAGTACCGGGTGGGCATAACTGCAAACCAGTCCGTATGCCGCAACCACAGCGGCACTTCCAAACAGCGCAAGCGGCACGATGGCCGTGCCAAAGGCATAAAGAGACGCCAGCACCAGCATCAGCCCGAAAAGGACCGTGAAACCCAGAAAACCCCTCAGCGGCGTTTGGCTCTCGATCCTATGCGCAACGATGTGCGGGGTGCTCCGAAACATTTGGTTTTCCAATCACGTTCCAGCCTAATCTAGATGCGCGCGCAGCATTGCACAGTTTGATAAACACGCCACGCGCAGGAATATTCGCCATTGTCACGGAACTGTGACAATGGCCGCACCTCGCAAATGCGCGATGCGACCCAGATGTCCCTGCAAACCGGCGGACGCAATGACAAGCGATGCACGCCGGTTGCACTTGATCAAACCTGTCCTGCAGCCTCACTGCACTATATTACTACCATCAGACTCAACCCGCGCATGTCCGGCGGCGATGCTTTCGCCCGAACACCCGCCCCAGCGCACCAGACAGGATACATGACACCATGCGCACAACTCTCGCAGCGACCGCCGTCTTCGTAGCCCTTGCAGCAGGCGCCCAAGCCGACATGGCCCGCTATGAGCTCGATACAGAGCACACCAATGTCTACTTCACCATCGAACACATCGGGTATGCACGGACACTGGGCATCTTCACGGACCTCAGCGGCGCCTTTTTCTATGACGTGGACACGCAGGAACTTGGCGAAGTTGCGGTGACGATCGACGCCAAATCGGTCAACACGTTCAATGCAGCGCGGGATGGGCACGTGCGCAACCGTGATTTCCTGCATGTCTCGGAACACCCCGAGATCACGTTTGTGGCCAATGGCGGAACGGCAGCCGGCGACTCAAGTGGCACCGTCACGGGCGATCTGACCATTCTGGGTGTGACCCAGCCCGTCACGCTCGACGTGACGCTCAACAAGGTTGCGGAATACCCCTTCGGCCACAAACGCGAGGTGTTGGGGCTGTCGATGTCGGCCACCATTCAGCGCAGCGATTTCGGTATGACATATGGCGTCGACAACGGTCTTGTCGGTGACGAAGTCCGCATCAACATCGAAACCGAAGCGATGAAAATGGAATGATTGCACGCCACCGGGACGGCATCTGATCGACTCAAAAGCGTTGAACGAAAGCGCCCTGCCCTAGGCTCGTCAGTGCTGGTACGCCCGCGGACCCGGACCCAGGTATCGGAGCCGGGCCGAGGAACACCCACGCCAAACGGCACGCAGTCTCAAGCGGAAACACACGCGCGCCGTTCGGCATATTCCGGCATCAGAAGTGAACCGACAAGCTGTCCAGCGGCTTGGTCAGTGGCGGTGCAAACTTGGTCAGGTCAATGCCGTCGACGGCGACCTTGTATTCCTCCAGCGTCGGTGTGCGGCCCAGAATTGCGGACAGGACCACGACCGGGGTCGACCCGAGCAGCGATTCACCTTTCTTGGTTTCGCTGTCAGCCACGACGCGGCCCTGAAACAGCCGGGTCGAGGTGGCAAGGACGGTGTCCCCCTTGGCCGCCTTTTCCTGGTTGCCCATGCAAAGGTTGCAGCCCGGACGCTCGAGATAGAGGATGTTCTCATACTCGGTGCGTGCCTTGACCTTTGGCGCGGCATCATCAAATTCGAAGCCACAGTATTTCTGCAGAATGGCCCAGTCGCCCTCTTCCTTCAGCTCATCAATGATGTTGTAGGTGGGGGCCGCGACAACAAGCGGCGCCTTGAAGGTGACACTGCCATACTGCGCCTCAAGATTGCGGAGCATCTGCGCCACGATCTTGATGTCGCCCTTGTGAACCATGCAGGAACCCACAAAGCCGAGGTCCACTTTCTTCTCGGCCCGGTAGAAGGAAATCGGACGGATGGTGTCGTGGGTATAACGCTTTGACACATCGATGTTGTTGACGTCGGGGTCCGCGATCATGGGTTCGATGATCTCGTCAAGATCAACGACCACCTCGGCCGCGTATTTTGCGTTCTCGTCCGGCATCAGCGCGGGTTTCGTGCCCGATCTGATATCCGCGATGCGCTGTTCCGCGATGCTGATCAGTTTGGCGAGCATACCGTTGTCATGCTCCATCCCCTTGTCGATCATGATCTGAATGCGGCTTTTAGCGATTTCCAGGCTTTCGATCAGCGTGTCGTCGTTCGAAATACAGATGGACGCCTTCGCCTTCATCTCCGCTGTCCAGTCGGTGAACGTAAAGGCCTGGTCGGCCAGCAGCGTCCCGATATGCACTTCGATGATGCGGCCCTGGAAAACGTTGTCCCCGTGCTGGGCGAGCATCTGCGCCTGGGTGGCATGGACAACATCACGGAAGTCCATGTGGTCCGCCATCTTGCCCTTGAAGGTGACTTTGACCGACTCCGGGATCGGCATGGACGCCTCGCCCGTGGCAAGCGCCAGCGCGACGGTCCCGGAATCCGCACCGAATGCCACGCCCTTCGACATCCGCGTATGGCTGTCGCCCCCGATGATGATGGCCCAGTCATCGACCGTGATGTCGTTCAGAACCTTGTGAATGACATCCGTCATCGCGTGATACTGACCCTTGGGGTCGCGCCCGGTGACAAGACCGAAGCGGTTCATGAACTGCATGAGTTTCGGGGTATTGGCCTGTGCCTTGGCATCCCAGACCGATGCTGTGTGACACCCCGACTGATAGGCGCCGTCGACGGAAGGAGACAGGACAGTGGCCGCCATCGCCTCAAGCTCTTGCGCCGTCATCGGGCCTGTCGTGTCCTGCGAGCCCACGATATTGACCCGCACCCGAACGTCGGATCCTGCGTGCAGAACCTTGCCCGGCGTGGTGCCAAGGGCATTGGCATTGAAGATCTTCTCAACCGCGGTCATGCCCTGCCCCTCATGGCTGACCTCCTTCGAAGGGGCAAAGACCGCCGGTGCCTCAACGCCCAGCGTCTCAGCCGCAAATGTCTGCAGTTTCTTGCCAAAGACGATGGCGTAGGACCCGCCAGCCTTCATGAACTCCATCTTCTGCGGCGTGAACGATCCGGCCATATCAACCAGCTCATCCTTGCCATCCGCACTGTATAGCTTCTTCGACTTGGTATTGATGGTCAGCACCGTGCCTGTTTCGACGGAATAGCGTTGTTCCAGGATCGGGTTGCCATCGTTGTTGAGGATCGGCTTGCCGTCCTCACCCATCTTCCTGACCCAGTTCTTCAGATCGACACCGATGCCGCCCGTCACACCAACGGTGGTCAGAAAGATCGGCGAAATCCCATTTGTGCCGGCCACAACAGGGGCAATGTTGATGAAAGGCACATAAGGTGAGGCCTGTTTCCCGGTCCACAATGCCACGTTGTTGACACCCGACATCCGGGACGAGCCGACACCCATCGTCCCCTTTTCCGCGATCAGCATCACGCGGGCATCCGGGTGCTTGAGTTTGAGCGCCTCGATTTCCTGTTGCGCCTCTTCCGAAATCAGGCACTTGCCGTGCAATTCGCGGTCTGCGCGTGAGTGCGCCTGGTTGCCGGGGCTCAGCAGATCGGTCGAGATATCACCTTCGGCGGCAACATAGGTGACGACTTTGATCTCTTCATCGATGTCGGGCAGCTTGGTGAAGAATTCGGCCTTGGCATAGCTATCCAGCAACTCCGCAGCAATTTCATTGCCCGCCTCATACGCTTCTTTGATCCGGTCGGTGTCCGCCTCGTACAAAAAGACCTGCGTTTTCAGAACGTCCGCCGCGCTCTTGGCCGTCCCTTCATCCTTGCCAAGCGCCAGGTCCAGCAGCACCTCGACCGAGGGGCCGCCCTTCATGTGTCCCAACAACTCAAAGGCAAAGGTGGGGGTGATTTCCTCGACCACGACCTCACCAAGAATGATCTCCTTGAGGAACGCCGCCTTCACACCTGCCGCGCTGGTCGTGCCGGGCAACGTATTGTAAATGAAGAAGTTAAGGCAGTCGTCGCGATGTGGACTGCCTGCATCCCGAATATGGCCGATGACTTCGCCGGTCAGCGCACCGTCATCAATCGGCTTGGGGCTCAACCCTTGCGCCGCGCGTGTTTCGATCTCGGTCAGGTATTCAGTATAAAGGGTCATGGGGCCTATCCGCGTCTTGCATTCCGACAGTGACGCACGCGGTTTCCGGTCCTCCGCGCGCAAATTGTATGCTGTAGTATACAATTCCGCGACAGGTTCAAGCCAAAGGCTTTCAGGCGTGAAATTTAAACCCGGGATGGCCTCCATCTGCAACCGAAACGCTCACCCCGACCGAACATGAACCGATCTTGGACCGGAACGGCCGCACGCCACGTATGTCCCGCCGCACATCACACATCTTGTGCCGCCATATCTCGGCACCTATGTGTTTTGCGTACCAAAGACAGGATCAGGCACGTGGATTGCACACTCGCACATTGATCAACCTTCCCGGTTTCACTGCAGTGAGCATTGCCAATGCCCTCCATCATCCTGTCCGGTCTCTGCTGGAACACCCCCGACGCAACCCCCCTCTTTACCAATCTCGACCTGACGTTTGGACCGGGCCGCACCGGGCTTGTCGGGCGCAACGGTACGGGCAAAACGACGCTCCTGCGCCTGATCGCGGGTGAGCTTGAACCTGCTGCCGGCACCATCTCACGCCCGCACACCGTCGGCTTTCTGCGCCAGAACCCCGAAGAACGGCCCGACGACACGCTGGCCGACCTTTTCGCGGTTCAAGCAGAGCTGGCGTTGCTTGCACGCGCCGAACGGGGAAAGGCGACAGCAGACGACCTCGCCAATGCCGACTGGATGCTCGAGACACGCCTCCAAACGTCCCTGACCGCAGTCGGCCTCGATCTGCCGATCGACACACCACTGTGCAAACTCTCGGGCGGTCAGCGCACCCGTGCAGGGCTGGCGGCGCTCATGTTCAAGGAACCGGACGCGCTTCTGCTGGATGAGCCCACAAACCACCTGGACACGCACGGGCGCACGCAGGTGATGGAGGCTCTGCGCGCGTGGACGGGTTGCGCGATCATCGCCAGCCACGACCGCACCCTGCTGGGCGACATGGACGCCATTGTCGAACTGACGACGCTCGGCGCACGAACCTATGGCGGAAACTACGCCGCCTACCGCGACATGAAATCCGCCGAACTGGCCAGGGCAGACGATATTCTGGCCCGCGCAACCCGGACTGTGGCCGAGACCGAGGCCCGCATCCGCGTTGCCTCAGAACGCAAGGCACGCACCGACCGACAGGGCAGACAACTGCGGGCCTCTGGCAGTCAACCCAAGCTTCTGCTCGATGCCGCGAAAGAACGCAGTGAAGGGTCGGCCAGCGCCGCCGCGCGGCTGCGCAATCGTCAGATGGAAGATGCCCGGTCCGCACTCGAAAACGCCCGCGAGGCGGTGGAGGTTCTTGAGCCGCTGGTCATGGACATTCCACCGTCGGGACTTGCCAGCGGGCGGGATGTATTGCGGATCGACGGGCTGACATTCGGTTACGGGTCGGACGCCCCAATCCTGCACAACGTGTCTCTCGCCATCCGCGGACCAGAGCGCATCGCAGTGACCGGACCCAACGGCTCCGGCAAATCCACGCTGCTGGCCTGTATCCACGGCAACCTCCCGGTACCCGACGGCTCCGTTCAGCTGCATGTACCCGCCGCCCTTCTGGATCAGGACATGAGCCTCCTCGACCCGGACGAGACGGTGCGCGACGCCATTGCCCGTCTCGACCCACACGCCAGCGAGAACGACCGGCGCGCAGTGCTTGCGCGTTTTCTGTTTCGCGGCGACGACGCCTTGCAAAAGGTTGGCGCGCTCAGCGGTGGGCAACGCTTGCGCGCAGGTTTGGCATGCACTCTTGGACACAGTCAGCCGCGTCAGCTTCTTTTGCTGGACGAACCCAGCAACCACCTCGACATCGAGGCCGTGGAAACACTCGAGGCGGCGCTGCGCGCGTATGACGGCGCAATCCTCGTGGTCAGCCACGATGACACCTTTCTCGACCGGATCGGGATCGAGAGGCAGCTTGCACTCTGATCTATCCCCCACACGGCTCCTTCAAGAAAATGTGTAGGCCGGGAAGTCACTGGGATGATTGCAACTCTGGGCAGGGATCAGCCGATTGCCGCCGCCCATGCTTCTCCTGACCATACGTCACCCTACGTAAAAATCGTTCAGCTACAAAAGCCGCTGCAAACAGCGCGCGTCATCTGACAGGAGGAGGACACCATGAACATCACCCGGACATTCAAGGCCGTTCACATTGCCGTACTGGCGGGCACGGTCGGACTTGGCGCCACGGTCGCCAACGCTCAGGACCGCAGCGACTGGCCCGACAGCTTCTCGGTCGGCACCGCCAGCCAGGGCGGCACATACTTCGTCTACGGCGCCGGTTGGGCCAACATGGTCTCCGAAGCGCTCGGCATCCCCGGCGGCACCGAAGTGACCGGCGGCCCGGTCCAGAATGCAGCGCTCGTGCAGACCGGCGATCTGGATATGGGCATGGTCACGATGGGCCCCGCCTTCGACGCGCTCAACGGCAACAGCGCACTGGCGCCCGGTCTGCAACATGACCAGATCCGCGCGATCTTCCCGATGTACAAGACCGGCTTCCACGCCGTCACGCTCACCAGCTCCGGCATCACCAGCTTTGCCGACATCCCCGACGGTGCCGTCGTGGGCGTGGGGCCGGCCGGAGGCACACCCGGCACCTACTGGCCGCGCATCCTCGAAGACATGGGCAAGAATGTCGAGTTTCGCAACGGCGGCGCTGCGGACTTGGCGGGACAGCTCCAGGACGGCCTGATCGACGTCTACACATGGGCGGGCGGCCTGCCCTACCCCGCCTTCAGCCAGCTCGACGCGCAAACCGACGTCACCTATTTCGGCTTCACGCCCGAGGAACAGGCGGCCGTGATCGGCTCGCAACCCGTGGCCGAGTTCACGATCCCCGCAGGCACCTACCCCTCGCTTGAGGAAGACCAGCTTTCGGTGTCCATGTGGAACTTCGCCATCGCGCACGCGGATCTGCCCGACAGCTTCGTCTATGCCGTCGTCGACACCGTGATGGGCAACAACCCCAAAATGCTCGAGATCCACAAGGCCGCGGTCGAAACCCTGCCCGAGAACTTCGACAAGAACACCTTCCTGCCCTGGCACCCGGGCGCGGCACAGTGGTTCCGCGACAACGGGTTCGACATCCCGGCCGAACTTGCTGACTAGGCGCTTGCCCATCGTCTAAGCTACTCCGGCACCCTGCCCCATTTCGGGCGGGGTGCCGTTTTCATGCAGTCGGGGGATGGAACGCATGACGGACACGGTGACGCAAACAACACCAGTTGAACAACCGGGCGCGGCAGACACCGATCTGCTCACGCGCATCGGCTTCCTGCTCTGCGCCATCTACGCGGGCTGGCACCTCTACGTGCTCAACATCGCACCGCTCGAGACTTGGACCTTCCGCATCATGCACATCGCGGGCGCGCTGATCCTGGGCTTCGGCACGAGTGCGGCCATGTCCCTCCGCCCCGCAACCGAAGGCTCAAACGGGCCATTGTCCCACCTCATGGGCGCCATCGCCCTTCTCGCGACCACCATCAGCCTCGGCTCCCTCGTCGCCGCGATTGCATTCCTCGAACCCGGCACCCCTGCCCCACCGCCCTGGACACTCGCAGCCTTCGGCCCCGCACTCGCGGGCGGCACCTTGCTCGCCATCCTCACCGGCTGGCTCTACCCCGCACGCAAGGGACAACTCCCGCTCGCCGACATCGCCCTGATCGTGGCCACACTCGCTGCCTGCGGTTTCATCCTGTTCAGCCTCGACACCCTGTCGCTGCGCCTGCGCGCAGGCACCCCATTTGCCGACCCGAACAACGGCTGGGCGGCTTTCGTCATCATCATCATGATTGCTGAACTCACCCGCCGCCTCGCAGGGCTGGCACTGGTGATCATCGCCCTGATCTTCATCGCTTACGCCTTTGCGGGCCCCTGGATGCCGGGCTTCCTCGAACACCGCGGCTACGACGCCAAACGCTTCTTCACCTACGTCTTCACCGACAACGGCGTGCTGGGCCCAACCACCGCCGTGTCCTCCACCTACATCATCCTGTTCATCATTTTTGCCGCCTTCCTACAAAGCTCCAAGGTCGGGGACTATTTCGTCAACTTCTCATTCGCCGCCGCCGGACGGGCCAAGGGCGGCCCGGCCAAGGTGTCGGTGCTGGCCTCCGGTCTCATGGGCATGATCAACGGCACCTCGGCGGGCAACGTGGTCTCCACCGGGTCTCTCACGATCCCACTGATGAAAAAGGTCGGCTACCGCCCCCAATCCGCCGCCGCGATCGAGGCGGCAGCGTCGACCGGCGGGCAAATCATGCCGCCGATCATGGGCGCGGGCGCCTTCATCATGGCGGAAATCACGGGCATCCCCTACACCGAACTGGTGGTGGCGGCGCTGATCCCGGCGATCCTCTACTTCGCCTCCATCTACTTCATGGTCGATTTCGAGGCGAGCCGCACCGGCATGCGCGGGATGCGCGCGGACGAACTGCCGAAACTCGGTGATCTGGCCAAACAAGCCTACCTCTTCCTGCCCATCGTCATCCTGATCGGCGCACTTTTCAGCGGCTATTCGGTGATCCGCGCGGGCACGCTCGCCATCGCCTCGGCGGCAGTGGTCAGCTGGCTCACGCCCTACCGCATGGGGCCAAAACAGGTCTACGAAGCACTCGGCAACGGCGGGCGCATGTCGCTGCAGATCATCATCGTCTGCGCCTGCGCGGGCCTGATCGTCGGGGTCATCTCGCTCACCGGCGTCGGCGCGCGCTTCTCCAGCCTGCTCTTCGATCTCGCCCAGCAAAGCACGCTTCTCGCCCTCGTGTTCGCCATGATGATCTCGGTCATCCTCGGAATGGGAATGCCCACGACAGCCGCCTATGCCGTGGCCGCGTCCGTCGTGGCACCCGGCCTGATCGAGATCGGGATCACCCCGCTCATCTCCCATTTCTTCGTCTTCTACTTCGCCGTCGTTTCGGCCATCACACCCCCGGTGGCCCTTGCCGCCTATGCAGGCGCAGCCATCGCCGGGTCCGAGCCGATGCGCACCTCCGTCACCAGTTTCAAGGTCGGCCTCGCCGCATTCATCGTGCCGTTCATGTTCTTCTACAGCCCCGGCCTGTTGATGGAGGCACCGTGGTATATCAGCCTGCGCAACCTGCTCACAGCACTCATCGGGGTCTACATGCTGGCAGGCGCGGTGCAGGGCTGGTTCATGGGCGCCGCGGGACCAGTGATCCGGGTCATCCTGCTGCTGGGGGCCATCTGCATGATCTCGGGCGACTGGCGCACCGACCTGTTGGGCATCGCCATTGCAGGGCTCCTCACACTCCGCGGGATGCGGGCACGGCCAAGCCCCGCCTAACCCAGAACGATCACCTCTCGCGCGCGGCGGGCGAGGATTTCGCCAATCTCATCGCCCAGGTCTTGATATTCGGCCTCGCGCGCGGTGCTGCGACGCCAAACCATGCCGATGGTCCGTGACGGCGGCGTGCCACGAAACGGGCGGGCCAGCACCAATTCCTGGCTCGTGACCTCGGACCGGACATAAAGGGCAGGCAACAGCGAAAGCCCCATGCCCATCGCAACCATCTGGCGCAGCGTGTCCAGCGACGTGCCCTCGTACTCGCTCGACAGGATCGCCCCATGCTGCTCGCAGATACGCTCCACCTTGTCATAAAGCCGATGGCCCCGCTCCAGCGCCATGATCGTCTCGCCCTTGAGCATACTGGGGGCAATCGTCTCTTCACCGGCAAATGGATGGTCGAAGGGCATCACGACCGACAGGGGTTCACGAAACAGGGACCGGGTTTCAAATTCTGCCTCGCGCGTCGGCAAGGGAAACAGCAACAGGTCAAGCGATCCAGCCCCCAATGCCTCCAGCAAATGCTTGGGTAGACCTTCACGCACATACAGCTTCAGCTGCGGATGGCTCTTGTGCAGGTCGGGCACCAGAATGGGCAAAAGATATGAGCCCAGCGACTGTACGACGCCCACCTTGATCGTACTGTTCAAACTCCCGCTCTGCAGCGTCGCCAAGGTGCGGATTTCCTCGACCTCGCGCAGCGCGGTCCGGGCGTGCTGGATGATCTGCTCGCCCAGCGGGGTGGCAACAACAGCACCGCGGCTGCGTTCAATCAGAACCGCCCCCAACTTGTTTTCCAACTCCTTGAGCTGCGCGCTCAAAGTCGGTTGAGTGACATGGCACGCCTCCGCCGCGCGCCGGAAATGCCCGGTATCAGCCACGGCGACCAGATAACGCAATTGCTGAAGCGTCGGCACAGCGCCCTCCTGTCAAGATGATAGATCATATCTATCAATTCTTTCTCATTTTTCAATTTGATCAATCGAAATTCAGGCCCATCTCAGCCTCTGTTGCCCCAAGAGACCGCTGCATGAAGCATTTTAAGAACATCCTTGTCGTCTCGAACCCCGAAGGCGTCTCAGACGCGCTCGTGGCCCGCGCCCTCTGGCTGGCGAAGGCCAACGGCGCCCGTCTGACGTTGCTGGATGTGTCGGAAACGGATCAATCCGATCTGGCCCGGATGCTGTCGACCCTGTCGGGTCAGCGTGGATGGCAAGTGGGAGCCGATCTGCTCGCGGCGCGCAAGGAACAACTGGAACAGGTGGCAAACGGCTTGCGCAACGACGGGGCACAGGTCTCCACCGTGCTGGCACAGGGGGTCGGGTTCATCGAGGTCATCCGCCACGTCCTGACCCAAGGCAACGATCTCGTGCTCAAGGCCGCCGACCAGACCCCGACATGGAACGTGCTGGGCGGGCCCGACCTGCACCTTCTGCGCAAATGCCCCTGCCCCGTCTGGATCCTCAACAGCAAGGCCGAGCCCAAGGCCAAGCACATCGTTGCAGCGGTGGACCCTGATCCGAGCGACACCACCCGCGACGCGCTCAACAACAACATCATGCAACTCGCAACCTCCCTCTCCGTGCAGGACGACGCCAAGCTCGACGTGCTGAACGCCTGGTATCTCCACGAAGAGCACCTCCTGCGCTCCAGCCGGGTCCACACGCCGCCGGAAGAAATCGAGGCGCTCCTGCTCACCACCAAACAGGACAGCCACGCCCGCCTGACGGCGCTGACGGACCAGTACACCGCGTTTTCCGACCGCATGCAGATCATGCACGTCAAGGGGATCGCCGCCGACGTCATCGCCCAGCACGCCCATGAACAGCATATCGACACGCTGGTGATGGGCACGCTCGGGCGGACCGGCCTGTCGGGCATGTTCATCGGCAACACGGCCGAGACCATCCTCAGCCGGGTCACGTGCTCCGTCCTTGCCGTCAAACCCGAAGGCTTTGTTTCACCCGTTACGATTGAAGAACTGGAAACGCATTGAACGACACCGCCACCGCGACACAGCCCAAGGGAAACGGCCTTGTCGGCCTCATCCCCGTCGGGATCGCCCTACTCCTCTTTGGCTGGTTCCTCAGCCTCGCCCCGGCAGTTGCCGAAGGGCAGAGCCTGCGCCTCGTCTGGGACTGGGTGCCGTCGCTCGGCATTGCGATGTCATTCCTCTTGGACGGGCTCAGCCTGACCTTCGCGCTGCTGATCTCGGGCATCGGGGCGCTGGTGCTGCTCTATTCCAACACCTACCTCGCCGGGCACCCGCAATTCGCCCGCTTCGCCCTGTTTCTGACCAGCTTCATGCTGGCGATGCTGGGACTGGTGCTGGCCGATAACCTCATCGGGCTGTTCGTCTTCTGGGAGCTGACGACAATCACCTCCTACCTGCTGATCGGCTTCGGCCACGACACGGCCAAGGGGCGGCGTTCCGCCCTTCAGGCGCTGTTTGTCACCGGCGCAGGCGCGCTGGCGCTGCTCGCGGGTTTCATCCTGCTGGGCTTCTCCATGGGCAGCTTCGAGCTGTCGGAAATCCTCGCACAAGCCGACGCGCTCAAGGCGCACGAGATGTACCTGCCGATCCTCATCCTGATCCTGGCGGGTACATTCACCAAATCGGCGCAGTTCCCGTTCCACTTCTGGCTACCCAACGCCATGGCAGCCCCCACACCGGTCTCGGCCTTCCTGCACTCGGCCACGATGGTCAAGGCGGGGGTGTACCTGATGGCGCGGATGCACCCGGGCATGGCGGGCACCGATGTCTGGTTCTGGACGCTCACCATTGCAGGGGCCTTCACGGCGGTCTTCGCCAGCATCCTCGCCCTGCGGCAGACGGACCTGAAACAAGCGCTGGCTTACACCACACTGATGGCGCTCGGCACGTTGACGCTGTTCCTCGGGCAGACGTCAGGCTACGCCATGACGGCGTTCGCCACCTTCCTCGTGGTCCACTCGCTCTATAAGGCGTCCCTGTTCCTCGTGGTAGGCTGCATCGACCACTCCACCGGCACGCGGGAGGCGGACGTGCTGGGCGGGCTCGGGCGCGTCATGCCGGTCACGGCCTTCGCCGCAGGACTGGCCGCGCTCTCGATGGCCGGCTTCCCGCCCTTCCTCGGCTTCATCGGCAAGGAACTGAAATACGCGGGCATCCTCGCCATCGGATCCGAACCATTCCTCTTCGCCGCCGCCCTGCTCCTGGCCAACGCGCTCATGTTCGCAATCGCAGGCATCGTTGCCTTGCGCCCCTTCTGGCAACGCACCGGCATTGCGCTCCCCCGCAAACCGCATGAAGCGCCGTGGACCATGCTGGCGGGCCCCGTGATCCTCGCCATCCTCGGCGCTCTCTTCGGCGTCTACCCCGACCTCCTGCAAACCTCTCTGGTCGACCCGACAGTGAAATCCCTGCTCGGCTCGATTGAGGACTCCAAGGAACTGAAGCTCTGGGCGGGCGTGAACATGCCCCTGATCATGTCGATCGCCACGGTCGCCCTTGGCATCACGCTTTACCTCGCACACAAACGCCTGCGCCCCGCGCTTGGGCGGCTGGTCGATGCATCCCCGCAATTCGACAAAGGCTGGGACAAATTCCTCCTGGGGCTCAAGCGGTTCGCCGCATGGCAAACGCGCATCATCCAGCCCGGAATCCTGCGGCGCTACATCTTTGCGACCTTCGCCACGGTGCTGGTCGCCATCGGCGGCACGATGATCGCGCGACAAGCCATGCCCACCCTGCCCGACCTGTCGGACGTCACCTTCCAGAACATCGCCCTCGTCGTTCTGATCAGCGCAGGGGCAATACTCACGGCCCTGACAAGCTCCCGCATCGCGGCCATGGCCGCGCTCGGGGTGGTCGGCATCGGCGTCGCCATGATCTTCATCGTGTTCAGCGCGCCCGATGTCGCCATCACCCAGCTTCTCGTCGAAACACTCGTGGTGGTGCTGGTGGCCGTCGCCCTACTGCGCCTGCCCGTGCTGGACGAAAACGGACGCGACCACCGCCCGCTTGACGCGATCCTCGCCGGGGCCATCGGCCTCTCGGTCACCCTTGTGCTCCTGGCGGTACTTGAAACCCCGCTCGACCTGCGCCTGACCGAGTATTTCGAGGTCACAAGCTGGCCCGAAGCCTTCGGCCGCAACATCGTCAACGTCATCCTCGTGGACTTCCGCGCGCTCGACACCTTTGGCGAGATCGCCGTGGTCGTCATCGCCGCCCTCTCGGCCTACGCGCTCCTGCGCACCACACACCCAAGGAAAGACCCATGAACTCGATCATCCTGCGCGTGGGCACCCAGTACCTGTGCGGACTTCTCGTGCTGTTCTCGCTCTACATGCTGATCCGCGGCCATAACGAGCCCGGAGGCGGCTTTATCGGCGGCCTCATCGGCTCTACGGGCTTTGTGCTCTTCGCCCTCGCCTGCGGCACCGCGGACGCTCGCAATGCGCTCAAGGTCATGCCTCAGAACATCGCAATGGCAGGCCTTGGCATCGCACTGCTGGCGGGCATCTTCGCAGCATTTTTCGGGGATGCGCTCTTTACGGGCCAATGGCTCTTCATCAACGAAACGGCAGACTCCAAGGGGATCCCCATCTCGACAGTCCTGTTCTTCGACATCGGGGTCTACCTGGTGGTCTTCGGCTCCATCCTCTCCATCGTCTTCGCCATGGAAGAGGAGATCTGAATGGAAGCCCTCCTTGCCATAACCATCGGCGTGCTGGTCGCGACCTCGGTCTATTTGATGCTCGCGCGCAACGTGCTGCGCTTCATCTTCGGGCTGGTGCTGATCTCGAACGCGGCGAACCTGATTATCTTCGTGTCAGGGCGCCTTACCGCCGGGGCACCTCCCCTCATCCCCGAAGGTGCCGACGGCCCCGTGGGCGACGTGGCCAACGCCCTGCCCCAAGCGCTTGTACTCACCGCCATCGTGATCGGCTTCGGCCTCTTCGCCTTTGCCCTCGTACTGATGTTCCGCGCCTACACGACACTGGGCACACTTTACTCGGACGACATGCGGATCGCTGAGCCGCGCACAGAAGACACGACATGACCTGGACCCTTGCCACACCCCTCGTACTGCCTTTCCTGACGGCGGTACTGGCCTTCCTTGCCCGCTACGGCGCCGCCGGGCGCTGGTTCAGCGTCGCAGGCAACGCCGTGCTGCTTGCCGCCTCCATCCTCTTGATGGTGCGCGTGCTGGATCAGGGCGTTATCGCTGCACAGATGGGCGGCTGGTCGGCCCCATTCGGCATCACGCTGGTCGCCGACTACCTGTCGGCAGTCATGGTCGTGATCACCGCAATCACGGCGCTCGCAGTGTCGGTCTATGCCCTGACAGACATCGACGCACGCAAGGAACGGCTCGGCTACCACGCGCTCTTCAACATCCTGATCGGCGGCGTCGTGGGCGCCTTCCTGACCGGTGACCTCTTCAACCTCTATGTCTGGTTCGAGGTCATGCTGATCTCGTCCTTCGGCCTGCTGATCCTTGGCGGGAACAAGGACCAGATCGACGGCGGCATCAAATACGTCACGCTCAACCTGATCTCGACCATCCTGTTCCTGTCGGGCATTGGCCTGCTCTACGGCATGACCGGCACGCTCAACATGGCCGACATCGCCCGCACATTGGACACGGTCGAAAATCAGGGCCTCGTGACCGTGGTGGCGATGATGTTCATGGTCGCCTTCGGGGTCAAAGCGGCGGTCTTCCCCCTCTTCTTCTGGCTCCCCGCCGCCTACCACACGCCCGCCTTCTCGGTCTCCGCCGTCTTCGCGGGACTGCTGACCAAGGTTGGCGTCTACGCCCTCATCCGCATGTTCACGCTGGTATTCGATGGCGACGTTGCCTTCACCCACCAGATCCTGCTCTGGGTGGCGGGCCTGACAATGGTGACAGGGGTTCTGGGGGCCGCTGCACAGAACGACATGCGCAAGATCCTGTCCTTCCACATCGTCAGCCAGATCGGCTACATGATCATGGGCCTCGCCCTGCTGACGCCCCTCGCCGTGGCGGGCGCCGTCTTCTACCTCGTCCACCACATCGTCGTAAAAGCGAACCTCTTCCTCATCGCGGGCGTGGCCGAACGCACCGCAGGCTCCACCAACCTCGACCGCATCGGCGGCCTCTACAAATCCGCCCCCCTGCTGGCGATCCTCTTCTTCATCCCCGCCTTCTCTCTGGCCGGCTTCCCGCCGCTCTCGGGCTTCTGGGCCAAATACGTGCTGGTCGCCGCCGCCATCGAAGACCAAGGCTGGATCATCGCCGCCGTCGCGCTGCTCGTGGGCCTGCTCACCATCTTCTCGATGACGAAAATCTGGGCCGAAGCATTCTGGAAACCCCACCCCGAAGGCGCCGACCCCGCGCTCAGCCAGCTCACACCACAGGCCCGCCGCCACCTCCTGATCCCCATCGCAGGTTTGGCAGCCATGACGCTCGTCATCGGCTTCTCGCCCGACCCCTTCGTGACCTTTGCCAAGGACGCCGCCGCGCAACTTCTGGACCCGACGGCCTATATCACAACGGTACTCGGGGGTAAGGCATGAACACACTGGTCGCCAACATCTTCTTCGCCGTGGCGTGGATGATCCTGTTCAATACGTTCACCTGGCTGTCGGTGCTGTCCGGACTGGCGGTAGGCTACTTCGTACTGATGTTGATCCAGCCGCTGGCGGGCGTGAAATCCACCTACTTCAAGCGGGTCTGGTACTGGATCCGGCTGCTGGTCATGTTCAACTATGAACTGATCGTCTCCAGCATCGAAGTGCTGTGGGACATCTTCACGCCCAAACACCGCTCCAACCCCGCGATAGTCGACATGCCGCTCGACGTGAAAACGGATGCCGGCATCCTGCTGGTGACAAATCTCATCTCACTCACCCCCGGCACACTCTCCATCGACGTGAGCGAGGACCGCAAGACGCTCAAGCTGCACATCATGTTTGCCGACGACCCCGAAGCGGTGTGCCGCTCGCTCAAACAAGGGATGGAACGCTGGGTGATCGACGCTGTGGAGGACCGGGAATGACACTCATGGACACCGTTCTTACGCTCGGCTTCGCGCTCGTCTTCATCGGCGTGGGGCTCGCGCTCATCCGGCTCGCCATCGGGCCCACCCTGCCCGACCGGGTGGTTGCACTGGACCAGATGACAGTCTCCATCGTTGCGTTTTGCGGCCTCGCCGCGATCCGCTCCCAAGACGCCGCCTTTCTCGATGTGGCGCTCGTTCTGGCACTCGTGGGCTTCCTTGCGACGGTGGCACTTGCGCGCTTTGCCGAACGGGCCGTCGGCCGGCGCAAGGCACAGGAAGAAGAGGAAAACACATGATCGACCTCGCCGCCGCAGTCCTTGTCTTCCTCGGCGCCGCCATGACGGTGGTCGCAGGCATCGGCGTCCTGCGCCTGCCGGACGTGTTCACGCGGATGCACGCCGCAACCAAGGTCGGCACGCTGGGCTCCGGGCTCATCATGGCGGGCGCCGCCCTCCACTTCGCGGACCCGGCCATTGTCCTGCGCTGCGTGCTGGTGGTGTTCTTCCTGCTGCTGACAGCGCCCATCGGCGCGCACATGGTCGGGCGGGCCTCCCTCCGGCTCGGGATCACCCCATGGAGCCCGCAACAGGACACCGATCCGCAGAAAAATGAATGACGTCCGGCGGATCACACGCGCCGGACGTCTTTTCTTAATAAAATCATATCCTTATACAGGATCCGCCCCGCCAGTCAGAACTGGAACGACGCCGAAAGCTTGATCGACCGGCCAGCCTGCGGCAACTCGTTGGGATAGATGACGTATTGCTCGTCGAACACGTTGTCGATGCCCGCGCGGAACACGGCGTTTTCAAACAGACCCTGCTCCGGTGCCCAGGATCCGAACAGATCGACAACGGTGTACGCCTCCCCTGCCCGCCCGGTCTCTGGAAAATCGTTCTGATCCCCGGCAAAGGTCGCACGCGCGCCCACAGTCCACTCGGACGTCGGTCGATAGCCCAATGTGGCGGTCAGGCGCGGCTGCGGGATCGACCCCAACTGCTCGCCATTCTTTGCCTCGCCCTCGGGCAAGGTCAGGGCCAGCCCGCCAAACCACCAACCTGCGTCATAGTCGAGTTCCGCCTCGAACCCGTACAGCTCGGCATCAATGTTGCGCTGAAAGGAAGTGCCCGCAATTGTGGAAAACGGCGGTGTTACAGCGCCTATGAAATCAGGTTCTGTTACAACTGAATCAATAAAGTTCTTCACATCCGCATAGTATGCATTCGCCGAAAAGCGCAGGCTGTCACCAGGCCGAAACATGTTGGCACGCTCAAAGCGCGCCCCAAGCTCCACCTGTGTGGACTCTTCCGGCTCCAGGTCTGGCGTCGGCACGAAATTGTTCGTGAACTCGATCCCGCGATCCTCGCCATAAGAAAAATGTACCCCATCGTTATACAGCTCGGTCAGCGTCGGCGCACGATAGGCCCGCGCCACATTGCCAAAGATCTGCCAATTCTCGTTGGGCCGGAAGCTGAACCCGATCCGCGGGGAAAAGAAATCGTCGTCGGCATCTGCCAATGTAGGATCGTCGACATCGCGGTCGTATTGATCGAACCGGACGCCCGCGATCAGGTCCAACCGATCCGTGATACCGAATGTCGCCTCGGCAAAGACACCCACCGTCGTGGCCTCGGCATCAGGAAACTGCACGCGCGGTGCACCGCTGCGAGTGCCCGCCTGTTCATCCCGGTATGCCTCAATCCCGTAAACCAGCTCGACCGGCACCCCGACATCGAATTTGGACCGGTTCGTAACCTCCAGACCAAACGTGTCGTATTCCGTGAAATCCGCACGGCCATCCCGGATCCGATCATCCTGAATTTCCAGCGTGTTGCCGTAGAACAGGACCGACAGGTCCACCAGATCCGATCCTTCCGGGTTCCAGTCCCATGACAGGCGGTACGTGAAAATCTCAGCCGACCGTTCGGAATCGTTGCCGGTCACAGGGTTCAGGTCAGCCGTGGTATTGGCATTGGGCGGCACCAGCCCGTCATCCTCGTAATAGGACAGGTTCAACTCGAACCGCTGGTCCTCGGTCGGCTCAAACCCCAGCTTCAGCAGGCCATTCAGCGTGTCCACCTCGGACCGCAGGATATTGTCGCCATTGCCGTCCTGAAGCGATGCGCCAAACTCACGCCCTCCGAAAAAGGCGAGCGCATCAAAGTTGCCGTAATCCCCATAAATCGTTGTGGACGGGCTCCAGATTTCGCCATTGTCGGAATAGCCCAGACGTACCCGCGCGCCGGTGGTCTGTCCGGGCAAAAGCAGGTCTTCAACATCCTTGGTTTCAACTGCGACGACACCACCGATTGCGCCCGATCCGAACAGGGTCGACCCCCCGCCCCTCACAACCTCGACCCGCTCGACGATGTCGGGATCAAAGAAGAAACGCCCGCTATGCGCTCTGTTGAAGTTCAATCGCCCCCGATCAAACCGCAGCACGACCTGTTCGTCCTGAAAGCCGCGGATATTGATTTCCTGTGCCACGCCGCGCGGCCCACCCTCAATCGACACGCCTGGAACATCCCCGATCAGTTCTTCGACCGTGTCGGCTTGCCGCTGTTGCAACTCCCCGCCTTCTGCAACCGATGCGGCGACAGGAATGTCCCGGATGTTTCGATCGTCTCTCAGCGCTGTGCCAAGGATCAGAGGTGGCAACTCCACTGGATCGTCCTGTGCCTGCACCGTCGTTGCACCCGCGGCCAGCATGGCCACGCCCCCCAGAATACATTTCTGCATGGTATCCCCACCTGATGTGTCGTTGGCAGCGCGGGGCCTGCCAAGTCAGGGGGTGGGGCGCGCAATCGGCACTTGTGTTAGCTTTCCCGATAAAAGAAGTAAAGATTATTCGGATCGTGCATTTCCAGTTCAATACCTCACGATGAGTGACCGACACGGCTCCCCTGCCCTGCTCTTGGTGCGCAAAGTTCACAGCTGTGAACTTCTGGTAAACAGACCGCACGGTAGAAAGTTCACAACTGTGAACCCTCACGCCGCATCCTTCCGCATCAATGCCATAACCATCGGCGCACAAGAGAATTTGCCCTCGCCAGCCCGTCGCGCAAGATGCCTCAGATACCCGCCCGGGGACTTGATCTGGTCAAACCGTTCCAACATTGCAGCAACAGTCACCGCCGCCTGTTCCGGACCCATCGTATCGACTGCTTCCAACCAGACCGATGACTGAATGCCCATCATCGGTCGGACCATGTCCGCCGCTCGCACCAGATCGTGCCAGTGTCTGATCGGCGCCTCGGTGTAGATCTGAATCTCAGCGCATATCGAGAGGATCAAGCCCAACGGTATGGCGGGCTCATTGTCGTGACTCGTTCTGTGTATAGACTTCCCATCTTCGTCGTTTTTGGCTTCTTTGCGCGTTGCTCCATGGCTTGGTTCAAAACCAGTTACTTTTGTATTTGATGTATGATTGTGGTGCTCATTTTCGGCATCTGTGGTGATCAGATTGTTTGGTTCCAGCAGATCACGGGCTTTATCCAACGCCTCTTCCAAACGTTTTCCGAGACGGTTCATATCCTCTTCGGTAAGTCGGCGACGCAGGTCCCGGGCTGTGAGGATGGCGAGATCGGAAAAGGCGTCCCACACACTCAGCTCCGGTCGCGTTTCAGCACCATAGATGGCCAGGGAGGCCAGATCGCGGCGCATGAGACTTACGGTTTGCCGCAGGCGCTTCAGGCGGTCACGTTCAGCACGGATAGCCTCGGCCATTGCGCAAATTTCGGGAAATCGCAGGGCGAGGGGGGAGAGGTCGAAGCCGAAAGCGTGGCCTGATCTGTTGGTGTAGCGTTTGCCGTTTGGGCTGTCGCGGCGAATGATCAGGCCGGCCTTTACCAGCCCGGCAAGATGCCGACGCATGGTCGAGCAGGCCATGCCGTTCAGCCTCTCGCAAATCGATGCGTTGGAGGGGAAGACAACCGGTGCATCGCCGTCTCCGCCCAGTTCGGTCTCGGGGTGGAAGCTGAGCAGGGCCTGGAGCACGGTGAGTTGGCGGTCCGAGACCCCCAGTTCGGGGCCTGCCACACCCAACTCGCGCAGCACATCCCACTTGTCGGCGTGCGGTCTGGTTTCAGTCGTTCGAGCCAGGTGTTCGTTGGCCAACAGAACTTCGGTCACCGTCCCGCGGAACGGTGTGATGGGTACATAGGTCATGAATTTCATTCACGCAGGCACAAAAAATCCAGTCCACGAATCACTTGGGACTTGCGGGAGAGGGCGCGAAATCGTACCTTGAAGCTGCTAAACACAAGGGTCTCGTGGGGCGCCAACGCTTTGCGGGACCTTTTTCTTTTGCCTTTTCTGGTGCGTGCCTCCTTTGGTTACTGCTCTTGCCTAGTCTTCGCCGCGCGTTTGCCAGCGCGTGTGAAGGTCTTTGAGGACGGCATCGGCATTGCGCTCGAGCCAGTCCGCGAAATTGCCTGCGTCCACATCCAGCCGCACGCCCTGTGACATGCGCCGTACGGTGCCGATGCGCCGCTCCCCGGAATGCACGGACCGGCTTTTGCCTGCTGTGCGGGTCTTGGGCTTGGATTCGACGGGCTTTTTCGTCTCTAAATGAGCCAAAACCGCCTCAAAGGCGGTAATGGAAGGATCCTGGGGCAAGGGTGCCATCGGGTCTGTGACCGCGTCCAGTTCGGCCTTTTCATGCGTGTCCTGCGCGATGGGGATCAGGTGGCTGACATCGGTGCCCGTGGTTTCGATGGCCCGTGCCAGCGTGTCCCAGCGCGGACGGCCCACACCGGGGGCAGGGCCAATGGCGCGCGCCAGATCGACGCTGACGACATCGACGACCGCGAGGGCCATGGAGATGGCCGATTTCGTCACGGTCAGCACCTCGGCCACCTGGGCCTGGGTGCCAAAGCCGCCATCGACCAACGACCGCGCAAACAGCGCCTTTTCGATGAAGGTCAGGTCGCGCCGCGCCATGTTTTCCGAGATTTGCGCCCGGACGGCGGCGTCATCGTCGAGCGTCGCAACGAGCGCGCGCACCTTGTCGACCTTGTCGGACTGGCGGATCGCCTCGAGCCGTCGCCGGCCATAGACCAGCAGGTAGCGGTCGGCATCTTCGGGGTTGCGGCGCACGAGGATCGGCACGGTCTGGCCGTTCGCCTCGATCGCGCCGCGCAGGTCGTGAATGTCGCCCGCTTCCATCCGGTCCTCGGGACGCAGATCGTCGATGGCCCAGGGATCAAGATCCCAGACGTGATGGGCATCGACCGCATCGCGCGCGGACCGCAGGGCGCGGTTGGTGGTCATCATCGAGCTGGACGGGGCAGGGGCCTGCGCCGCGGCCAGGCTGTCCAGCATCGACAGACGTTTCTTGCGGCTGTCGCTCATGTCCGCCCCCAAGTTGCCTGTATTAGAGCCGATATTTCGTCGTTGACCGCGTTCAGGCTTTCCATCGCGCGGTCATAGGTGGAGCGGGTGAACGCGGAGCGTTCCACCTCGTAGAGCGTTTGTTTGGTCAGGCCCGCGTCCGAGATCGCGGTGGACTTGAGCATGGGCGCGTTCAGCACGTGATCGCCATACATGGTGCGCAGGAAGGCCACGACACGGTTTTGTGGGGCATCCGCCGGTTCGTAGCGGGTGAGCAGGTAGCGCATCCAATCATGCTTCATGTCGGCGCCGCTTTCCGCGATGACATCCATCAGATCGGCCGTCATGCGCAGGAATTGCGACATCGACATCACGTCGAGCATTTCGGGGTGGATCGTGACCAGCACACCGGTGGCCGCCGACAATGCAGACATTGTGAGAAAGCCAAGCTGCGGCGGGCAGTCGATCACCACGACGTCATAGTCGCTTTCGACCTGTGTTAGAGCCTGTTTCACGCGGAAAAAGAACAAGCCAGCCGCCCCTGTCGCAAGCGCGCGGGGGGTGTCATGTTCAAACTCCATCAGTTCCAGGTTGCCCGGGATCAGGTCGAGACCGGGAATATAGGTCTTGCGGATGACCGAACTGATCGGGGCCGGATCGTCATAGCGG
>NZ_JAHVHT010000008.1 GCF_019802125.1 Tateyamaria omphalii | reverse complement strand
TGGGTCAGCTCCATCCCCGCCAGGACGATGGCGCCCAGCATGAGTGCGGTCAGAACTGTGGAGACGATGCGCATTTTCAACGGTGAGAGCCCCATATGGGCCGGTCTTGTGGACGGAATAAGCAGGCTGTGATAAATTAACTGAAAATTAATAAAAAATCAGAGCTGAGGCAATGGCAGGACGTCCAATCAGGGCCGCAATCGCGGCAATTTCCGTATTTTCTATCGTCAGTTGTGCCGAGAACACCGCTGACAGCCCTCGTGGCTTCAAATCGCAATACACCCAGGCCCGTACGGCACTGGAAAAGGGCGATTATGCGCGGGCAAACCGCGTCTATCTGCGGCTCGTGGAGGATGCCGGGCCCTTCGAGACGCGGGTGCGGCTGGAGCATGGGCACAGCGAATTGCGGGCCGGTGCCTTTGATCGCGCCTCGGCCATTGCGGGGGCGCTGGCGCAGTCCGGAACGGGCGATGCGCGGGCCGCGGCACTGGCGGTGCGGGGCACGGCCGATCACGAGATGGGTCTGGCCCTGTTGCGCGCAGGCGAGACAGCGGCGGCCACCGCGCGGCTGCGCGCGGCGCAGTCGGCACTGGACGAGGTGCTGGCGGAGCACCCCGAGATGGACCCGCTGGGCGCCCTTGTGGGCCGTCAGGCCAGCATTGCTGCCCGGCTGAAAACCCTGAATTAGACCCTGTTTCAGGGTCCCTCGGGTGGGATCAGCGTCAGGGCGAGTGCGGCATTGCCGGGCGTATCCGTCGCTTCGAACCGCAACCGTGCGATGTCATAGCCCCAGTCGGGATGGGCCTCCGACAGCCATGCCGCCACGCGGCCAAAGCGCACGTCGTCGAACCGCAGCGTCACCACCCCGTCGCCATCGGCGCCGAGTTGGCTGACCCTGTCCCGCAAGCCCTGATCGATCAGCATCTCTTCGATGGCGCTGGTGCCGATGGGCGCGCGGTCGGGCGTGGCGGCCACCGGGGCCAGGGTGCCTGCCTCGGCCACCCGGTCCTGCACCCAGATGTTCAGGGCGATGGCGTCGCTGCGCGCCTCGAGCGCGGCCCCGCGCGCGTCGTGCAGGGGCAGGAGCACGCCAAAGAGCAGACCGGCGGGCAGCGCCAGAAGGAGGGCGGCGGCCAGAAGCATCCGTTCGCGGGCCGACAGGCGGGCCAGCGCGTCGATCAGCATGTCGGTCATCGCTCATTCTCCGCTGCCGTGATGCGCAGGTCGGTGCGCACGCCCGGCCCGTCGCGGGCGGCGCGGGTTTCAAGCACATCGACGCTGGCGCCCGTATCCCGCAGGGCGGCGGCGAGCCGGTCCACATCCGAAAAGCTGTTCATGTCCAGCACGAGTGTCAGGCCCTGGTTCGGGGTATAGCCCGCTTCCTGCGTGCGCGCCCCTTCGGCGGCGATCACGCCCGCCATGCGGTTCAGGAGCGCCAGCGGATCGGTGTCGGGTGCATCGGGGGTGGCGGCGCTGCGCCGCGCGTCGAGCGCGCGGCTGACCTGCACCCGCATGTCGAGCACCGGCCCTGTGGGCACGAAATGCTCTTGCACCAGGGCGATGGAATTGGCGCGGATCTGGGCGGTCTCCGCTTCGATCCGCTGCATGATCACCACCTGCGAGGCAGCCCAGAGCCCGGCCGCCACGAGGCCCAGGGCCAGGGGCATGCGCCAGGGCAGCCAGCGCCGGGCCACGGCATCGCGCGCCTGGCGCGGATCGCGGCGCAGGTCCATGGCCAGTTCGTCCTGCGCCAGTGCGCGCGGGGCGTCGATGCCGAGCCTTGCTAGGGCGTCGGCGTCCTGCACCAGCGGAATATCATGGGCGGCGGCGAGGTCCGCCAGCCCGGGCAGACTGGGCAGGTCTGGACCCAGATCGAGCATGGCGCGGGGCGTGTTCCCTTCAATGATCATGGCGTCGAGAAGCGCCAGCGCCACCTCGGCCGCACCGCCGAACCCGTCATCGACGCCCAGCCGCACGGCGACCCCGTCGGGCGTGGCGGCCAGCGTCCAGAGCCCCGGAGCCGTGGGCAGGGCAAGATAGTCGGGCAGCACGGCGCGGCAGCCCTCCATCGCTGCGCTGCGCCAGTGATCCAGCCGCGCCCCGTCGGCCACCAGCACGCGGGTGAAGCGGTCAGTCCCGCTCCCGGCGCGCAGGGGGCGCATTTCGGTGCCCGTATCTTCTCCTGCATCCTCGATCCCGAAGCGGTCGCGCAGCTGGCGTCGCGCCACGTCCTCGCGCGCCTGTCCGCGCAGCTTGCCCGGCAGGTCGAGCGCGAGGCTGGGCACCTCGGCCCCCGGTACCAAGAGGACATGGGGGCCGCCTGCGGTGCCCTCTTGGCCTGCGTGCACGCAGGGCGTTGCCTTGTCTCCGAATGCTGTCACCGCGCACGTCCCCGTTCATTCCGGCGCCACAGTGCCTTGCGCCGCCGCCCTAGTCAAAGCGCGACACCCGCCAGGCGACCTCGACCCCGGCGCCGGTGCCGAGGCGGCGGTAGAGCATCTGCCGCGTGGCCTGGCGCGGGCCTGTCTCTGTCTCCAGCCGGGCCGTGACTTCGGCCAGGAACCAGTCGGATGCAACGGCGAAGCGGCCCGGGTCGGCGGCCTCGGGGTCATCGCTTTCAAAGGGCAGGCCGATGGCGGCAAAGAACGCTTCGACCGACGGAAAAGGGTCGCGGTCGCGCGCCCTGAGGGCGGTGGCAAGGCGGCCCGCAGAGACCTGGGGCAGCATCGCTGTCAGGGTGCCGAGGGGAGCGGTGTTGACGTTGAGCGGGGCCGCATCAGGCAGCGCTGTCAGGTGGGGCCGCAGCAGGGCCAGATCCTCGGGCCGCAGGTCGGGGATGGTCGCAAGCTGGTCGAGCATCAGGACCGGCCCGCCCAGGGGGGCCATGGGCGGGATGGTCGCGGCATAGGCGCCGCGGTTCTCCGGTCCTCGGGCCGAGACGAACGCTGCCAGCACATCGCCTGTCTGCTGCGATGTGCCCAGCCGGGCAAGCAATCGGTCGAAGGCGGGCCGGGCCACCGGATCCCCCGGCACCGACAGCCAGTTGATGTTGTAGCGTGCCTGCGCATCGATGATCTGTCCGGACAGGCGCACCCCGAACGGGTCCAGCTCCGCATCGGTGACCGGCTCGGCCCAGGCCTCCTGCAGCGTGTCGGTGTTGCCGCTGCGCTGGTCGCGGGTCAGCACGGCCTGTCCCAGTGTCTGGTAGGCATCGAGCGCGGCGGTGAGCGCGTCGGCCTCCTGCGCGGCTGCAAGCCGCATGCGCGCCCCTTCGGCCCGCGACAGAAGCAGCGCGGCGGCGGCGGCCATGGCGGCCACCAGCACCAGCGCGTTGACCAGGACAAAGCCACGTGACCCGGTCATTGCAGCGCCTGCAGGAGCCGCAAGGGTCCCTGTCCCGACCGTTCGAGTGTGAGTTCAGCGGCGAGCGGCAGGGTGCTGACATAGGCGGCAGGCACGGCCCCCGGCCCGTCGCTGTCGACCTCGGGTGTCTGGATGATCGTGATCGTGCCCAGCGGAGGCACGGCGCCGTCCACCCAGCCGATCTCGGGCCAGAGCGTGCGCAGCGTCAGCGCCTCGACATCTTCCAGCACTGCGATCTCGGGGCCGATCTGCGATGCCTCGCGCGGGATCAGCGTGGGCCAGGCCCGGCGTGTCAGCGTGCCGGTGGCGGGATCGAGCTGCCATTCGACCCGGTGCCGGTCGGTCTGGGCCTCGGGGCCGCGCGGCTGGCCCGCGACCGACAGGTGCAGGGCGGTGCCCGTCTGGTCGAGGGCCGAGACGGGGGCGGATCCCGGTGGATAGAACAGCATCGGCACGGCGGCGAAGAGGTCATTGCGCAGAAGGGCAAGCGCCTGGCTCAGTTCGGCCGTTTCAGTGTCGATTTCGGTCAGCCGGTCGCGGGCGCGCAGCGTGCCGGTCAGGCTTTGCATCCCCATCACGGCCACCAGCGCGAAGATCGCCAGCGCCACCACCAGTTCGATCAGGCTGAGGCCATCATCGTGTGTGCCGTCAGTCCACATAGATCACCTGCTGCACGCCCCCGCCCCCCGGCACGCGCCCCACGATGGTGATTGCCGTGAGCCCCGCGGCGGTAGGGGCTGAGCGTTGTTCGAGCACGATGGTGCGGCCACCGAGTGTGACCTGATCCGGCAGCGGCACCGCGCCCGGCGGCAGGCGCAGGGCCTGCGCGCGGTTGCGCACGGCAAGCTGGGCCAGCATCCGGTCCTGTGCGCCACCGATCGACAGCCGCGCCTGGTCCGTGGCGCGCAGGGCAGCAAGGCTGCCGAGGGCCAGCACGAGGATCGCCACGGCCAGCTCCAGAAGGGTGATGCCCCGTTCGCCTTTATCCCGTCGCCCTAACCGTCGCATGTGACCTGGCCCCCCGCGTCCCCCCGGCAGGTGCTGCGCCGCAACCCACCCCCCGAGAAGGTGACGGTGAATTCGGTGACCGTTCCTGTCGGCAGGATCACGATGTCGGGCCGGTCGGTACCCCCCTGCTCTGCCCCGCGCAGCACGGTGGCGCGCTGGCGCCAGCGGATGGGCTGGTCGCTGACCTCCCATCCCGTGGTGCGCCGGGTGGCCACGCGCAGGCCGCGCCGTTCCAGCACCAGGCCAAGGGTCTGCCGTCCGGCGATGGCGCGGGTGCGGGTCGCCTCGATGCTGCGGATCAGGCGCTGTGCATCGGCACCGGCCTGTCCGTCCCCGCCGCGCGCAGCGACAAGGCTGGCCCCGCTGGCCAGCACCGCGAGGATGGCCACGACCACCAGCATCTCGATCAGGGAAAACCCGCGTGTGGCGGCAGAGCGGTCCTGCGGGCCTAGCTGCCCGTCCATGATCCGATATCCGCATCTGCGCCCGAGCCGCCGGTCTGACCGTCGGCCCCATAGGTGAAGATGTCGAATTGCCCATGCACCCCCGGCGACAGGTATTGGTAGGGCTGGCCCCATGGATCGACCGGCAGCCGGTCGATATAGCCGTTTTCGGCGTAGTTGGCGGGTGCGGGCTCTGTTGTGGGGCGGTTGACCAGGGCCGCGAGCCCCTGTTCGGTGGTGGGATAGCGGAAATTGTCGAGCCGGTAGAGTTCGACGGCACTTGAGATCGCGGCGATGTCGGATTGTGCGCGGGCCGCACGGGCCTGATCGGGCCGGTCGATGACGCGCGGTACGATCACCAGCGCCAGGATCGACAGGATCACGACTACAACCATAAGTTCCAAAAGGGAAAATCCGGCGTCCTTGCGCGGCGGTTGCGCCCCTGCTGGATTGGCCTGTGCGTGCGGTGTCATTGGTTCTGTCCCCTGTTGCGCGGATGATAGGCATGGCCGGTTGGGCTTGTCCATCGCCTGTGGAGGGACCAAAAGGCCGAAATGTTTGTCCCTGATCCCCTGGCCCTGCTCGTGCTGCTGATCAGCCCTGCGGTGGGGTCGTTTCTGGCTGTGCTGGTGGACCGGCTGCCGCGGGGCGAGGACGTGGTGCGTGCGCCCTCGGCCTGCCGGAGCTGCGGGGCGCGGCTGGGTCTGCGCGATCTGGTCCCGGTTCTGTCCTTTGTCCTGCTGCGCGGTCGGTGTCGCCGCTGCTGCGCGTCCATCCCGCCCATGACCCTGTATATCGAGATCCTGGCCATTGGGGCTGCGGTGCTGGCCGTGTTGGCGGGGGGTGGGCCGGTGGCGGTCCTGCTCAACGCGCTGTGGCTGTGGCTGCTGGTGGCGCTGGCGGCAACGGATCTGGTGTGGTTTCGTCTGCCCGATCCGCTGACGGCTGCGCTGGGGGCTGTGGCCCTGGGTCTGGCGGCCTTGCCGGGGGGGATCGGTCTGATCCCGGCGCTGGTCGGCGCTGTGGCCGGGGCGGGCAGTTTCGCCGCCCTTCGCTGGGCCTATGCCCGGCTGCGAGGGCGCGAGGGGCTGGGCATGGGCGATGTGAAGCTGATGGCGGGGCTTGGCGGGTTTGCCGGCGTCGCGGCCCTGCCCCAGCTTGTGCTGGTGGCTGCCCTGATGGCGCTGGCCGCTGCGCTGGTGACGCGCGGCGGGATGGCGGGCACCCGGGCCTTGCCCTTTGGCGCGGCCTTGTGCGCGGCGGGGGCCGTCCTGTGGCTGATGCGGGCCGCAGCCTGATGCTTGCGCCGTGCCTCGCGCGTGATAGGGTCCGCGCAGCCAAATTTTGACAACCGTTCATTGCCTGCCCGAAGGGTGACTTACCATGACCTTGCTGCGCCCTGCCCTTCTGTCTCTTTGTCTTGTTCTGACTGCACCGGGTATGACCTCGGCCCAGCCTGCGGATGCCTTGCCCGATGACATCGCGGCAGCCCTGTCCGCGCAGGACTATGTCACCGCGCGGACTGCCCTGACCCCTCTGTCCGCGCAGGACGGTCAGGCATGGGCACAGTTCCGGCTGGGCGTGCTTCTGGTGCAGGGTCAGGGCGGACCGCGTGATATCGAGGGCGGTATCGCCCTGCTGGAACAGGCGCTGGAAGGCGGCACAAGTGCTGCCGGGACGCTGTTGGCGCGGATGTTTCTGACGGGTCAGGGCGCGGGCGTGGACCGTGATCCGGCGCGGGCCGCAGGTTATCTTGGCCCGCTGGCCGAGGAGGGCGTGGCCGAGGCGCAGTATTATCTGGCCCTTCTGCATGACAGTGGCGCAGGCGTGCCGCAGGATGCCGAGCGCGCCCTGACCCTTTTGCGGGCCGCTGCCACGCAGGGTCACACGGACGCCCAATATGATCTGAGCAAGCGTCTGTCGCGCGGCGAGGAAAGCCCCGAAGCCACGGCAGAGGCCGTGCGCTGGCTGGCCGCCGCCGCCGAGGGCGGGCATGTGGAGGCACAGTATTTCCTGGCCTTTGCGCTGGACACCGGCAACGGCATCGCGCCGGATAAACCGGCGGCCCTGAACTGGTATCGCCGGGCGGCCGAGGGCGGCATGCCCATCGCGCAGCGCACCTTGGGCACCAAGCACCTGCTGGGCAGTGACGGGGCCGCGCAGGACGCAGGTGAAGCGTTGCGCTGGCTGAATGCGGCCGCCGAAGCGGGCGATCCCGGTGCCATGATGAACCTGGCTTTGGCCTATGGGGGCGCAGGTGCCGTGCCTGTCGACGACGCGGCCGCCGCGACCTGGCTGGACCGCGCGTCCGAGGCGGGCCTCGGGCAGGCCAGTTTCCTTCTGGGTCAATATATAGAGACCGGGCGCGGCATGGGTGCGCCCGACGTCAAGACCGCTGCGCGTTACTACCGGTTGGCTGGAGAACAGGGGTATCAGGACGGCCCCGTACGGCTGGGGACGCTTGTGGCAGAGGGGGCGCTGGACGGGATCGTGCCGCCGCACATGGCTGTGGACTGGGTCGTGATGGCTGCTGCCGAGGGTGCGGATGCGGCGCGCGGCTGGCTGCGCACACAGGCCGATCAGGACCTGCGCGCCGCACAAGCGGCCCTGGGGGCACTGTTGCTTGATACGGACGGGGATGCGACGCGCGCCCTGCCCTATCTTGCACGGGCGGCCGAGACGGGCGATGTGCCCGCGCAATTCCGTCTGGCCACGCTCTATGCCACGGGCAACGGCACGGCGCTGGATTACGTGCAGGCCCATGCCTGGTTCAACATCGCCGCCACGCGCGGCCATGCCGAGGCGGGCGCGCAGCGCGATGTGCTGGGCAAGCTGATGACCCCTGATCAGGTCAGCGCGGCGCAAGCCCAGGTGCGCACCTTCTTCGACACCGCATCGGACCGGATCCCCGCTGCGGCCCGGACGCAACCATGATCCGTGCGCTGGCTTTCTGCCTTGCGCTGATCCTTCCGCTGGGGGCCGCGGCGCAAACCGATCTGGAGGCGGCGGCCCGGTCCGGGGACACGGGCGCCCAGATGGCATTGGCGCAGCGCTATCTGGAGGGCGACGGGGTGTTGCAGAACCACATGCGCGCCGCCGAGTGGTTGCAGCAGGCCGCCGCTGCGGGGCTGGCGGAGGCCCAGAACCGGCTGGGACAGCTTTATTTCGAGGGGCTGGGTGTGGACCGCGACGCGGAAGCCGCCCTGCGCTGGCTGGAACATGCGGCGACCTCGGGCGATCCGAATTACCTCTATGATCTGGCGCTGGTGCGCGAGGCGACGGGGGATGCGGCCGGGGCCTCGGCCCTGTACGAGCGTGCGGCTGACGCGGGCCATCTGGATGCAGCCGTCAGCCTGGCGGTGCATTTTCACGAGGGAACGGGCCGCGCCGTCGATCTTGACCGGGCGCGGGCGCTGTATGAGGCGGCATCCGCACAGGATCATCCGCGGGCACTGAACAATCTGGGCCTGCTCTATGTCCGGGGCGAGGGCGTTGCACAGGATTACGAACGCGCGGCGGGTTACTTTGCGCAGGCTGCGACGCTGGGGCTGCGCCCGGCGATGACCAATCTGGGCGTGCTTTATGAAAACGGGTTCGGCGTGCCGGTGGACGAGGCCTATGCCCACGAGCTTTACCGCCTGGGCGGGGGTGCGGGGCAGGACGGGGTCGGTGCCAGCTATGTCTATGATCCGCGTCTCGCACCGCTGGAGCTGACCGAGGCGGCGGTCACCGCCCTGCAGCAGCAGGCCGAGGCGGGTGATCCGGTGGCACGGTTCCAGATGGGCTGGGCGCTGGTCACCCATCCCGAACGCGATTTCGACATGCTGCGGCAGGCGGCGGCGCTTTTTGCCGATGCGGCGGCGCAGGGGCACGGGCCTGCCATGGCGAACCTGAGCCTGATGTATTTCCGGGGCGAGGGGCAGCCGCAGGATTACGTGCTGGGCCAGATGTGGCTTCTGCTGGCGCAGCGGGCCGGGGTCAACACCGCCGGGCTGAGCGTGGCCTATGGCAGCGTGCCCACCACCGACCAGATCGCCGAAGCGCAGAGGATGGCCCAGACCCGGATCGGTCCTGATCGGTCAGGCGAATAGATTGAACATAAATCTTTGCAGCAGGCGTGGATTTACGTTAGGTTAACTGCGCATTGTTTTGTTAACAGTTCCTTAACGCCCCGTATTACCGTCAGTTCGATTCGATCCGCATAGTTCTCTACATGTTCCAGACTGCACCATATTCCCTGATCCGCCGCGCGGGCACCGCGTTGCTGATGATTGTGACCTCTGCCACGGTGTTGTGGGCCGACGCGCCGCAGCCGGTGCAGCAGAACAATTCCTCCGCCGTCTGGTTCGAGAACTGGCAGGGACTGAGCAATGCAACCATGACCATCTCGACCCCCACGGGCGAGGTGATCCAGATTTTCGCCGCCACCGGCACGCCCGTCTATGAGTTGCGCGGGACCGAGATCGTGGACGGTGTGTACCGCTATGAACTGACTGCAGCGACCGACGAACGGCGCAAGATCGTCAACCAGATCGACAATGGGCGCGGTGATGCGGCCCGTGATACTGCTGCCGTGCCTTTTGCCACCGGCGGTGCCTTTGTCGTGTCGCGCGGCGTGATCGTGCAGCCTGAAGACATCAAGGAAGAGTAACACAAAACGAGAAACCGGTATCAGCCGGTTCAGCCCCTACGGAGAGTACAATGACTACATTCTTTAAATCATTTGGGCGCAGTGCCGCCCTTGGCACGACTGCCTTGTGCCTGTTTGTGGGCGCATCTGCCGCGCAGAATTTCACCAGTGACGTTAAAATTCAGGGCAGCCTGTGCGTCGGCATCGACTGTTCGACCAGCGAATCCTTTGGTTTCGACACGGTGCGGCTGAAGGAAAACAACCTGCGGCTTCATTTCGACGACACCTCGGCCTCGGCCTCGTTCCCCAGCAATGACTGGCGCATCACGATCAACTCGCCCGACAATGGCGGCGCCAACTTCTTCTCGATCGACGATGCGACGGCGGGCACATCGCCCCTGCGCGTCTCGGCCGGGGCCGGCAACAACGCGATGTCGATCGACGATTCCGGCGATGTGGGCATCGGCAATTCCAACGCGGTGGTCGAACTGCACGTGACTGACGGCGACAGCCCGACCCTGCGTCTGGAGCAGAACGGGTCTTCGGGCTTTGGCTTGCAGACCTGGGACCTTGCGGGCAACGAAACCAACTTCTTCCTGCGCGATGTGACCAACAGCAGCCAGCTGCCGTTCCGGGTGTTCCCGAATGCAGGTGGTGATCTTCTGAACCTGCGCTCGGGTCAGGTTGGCATCAATGACAACACGCCGGATGCGACACTGGATATCGAGGGCGATGGCGGCGACACGTCCGTCCTGATCAGCGGTTCTGCAAACGCGAACCTCAAGATCGCGGACACCAGCAACAGCGGGCGCAAGCAGCAGCTGACCATCGAGAACACGGGCGCCACGCAGGTGTTCCTGAACAACACCACACGGACCGACGCGCAGTGGCTGATCAACGCGGGCAACTCGTTCCTGCTGGTGCCCAGCGACAACACCGATGACCGCAAGTTCGAGCTGAAGGACACCGGTGACCTGATCATCCAGGGCACGCTGACGCAATCGTCGGACAAGAACCGCAAGATGGCAATCGAGCCGGTCAACCCGACCGAGATCCTGGCCAAGGTGCGCGACATGCCGGTGAGCGAGTGGACCTATATCCACGACGCCGAAGACGGCACGCGCCATATCGGCCCGATGGCCCAGGACTTCTATGCCGCCTTTGGCACAGGTGCGTCCGACACCGGCATCTCGTCCATCGACACCGGCGGTGTTGCCCTGGCCGCGATCCAGGCACTGAGCGCGGAGAACGCCACGCTCAAGGCCCGTCTCGATGCGCTGGAGGCGGAACTGGATCAGAACTGATCCCGCCGCACGAAGATCATTGGAACCGGGCGCGCCTTGTCGCGCCCGTTTTCATGTCCGGGGTCCGAGGCATATTCTTGGGTGATCACCCCCTTGCCACAAGACCCCGATCCGGCAACGCTTGAAGCCCACCCCAAAACGGACACGCGCACATGGACCGTTTCATTCAACCTCCCTATGAAAAACGCTTTGTCCTGGCGGCGCTGATCCTCGTCACCCTGGCCGCCTTGTTCTGGACCGGCTCGCGCTATCCGTCGCTGGATGAAAAGGCGATGATGTCGGGGGCCATCCAGCTTGAGGACCCGCTGAGCTTTGAAGCGCGGTTCCTGCTCTCCGAGAGCATGGGCCTGGCCGAGCGCATTTTCTGGACCACGCTGAACTGGATCGACACCAACAAGAAGGGCATGAGTTTTGGCGTGCTCTTTGCCGCCGCCTTTCTGACGCTGATGCCGTTCGTGCGGCAGCGCAGTTTCCGGGGCGGGTTTTCCAATTCCGTGCTGGGGCTGGTGATCGGCACGCCATTGGGGGTCTGCGTGAACTGTGCCGCCCCCATTGCGCGGGGCATGTATGCCTCGGGCATGCGGGCCGAGACGACGCTGAGCGCGATGGTCGCCTCGCCCACGCTGAACATCGTGGTGCTGACGATGCTCTTCAGCCTTGTCCCCTTTTACATGGCCGTGACCAAGATCGCGCTGAGCCTTGTGGTGATCCTGGTGGCCGTGCCCCTGATCTGCCGGCTGTTGCCGCAGACCGAGTTGCCGCCCGAGGACATCACCTGCCCCCTGCCAGACCCGGTCGCCACGCAGCGCGCGGGCTCCGAAGGGCTGGTGGCTGCCGTCGTGGGCGTGGTGCGCAGCTATGTGGCGAACCTGTGGTACATCATCAGGATGACCGTGCCCCTGATGCTGCTCGCCGGTTTTCTGGGGGCGGTGACGGCGACGCTGTTGCCGCAGGACATGATCGTGGGCCTGGGCTTTTCCCTTGGTCTTTTGCTGCTGATCGCCGTGGTGGGGCTGTTTCTGCCGGTGCCCATCGCCTTTGACGTGGTGGTGACGGGGGCGCTTTTGGGCGCGGGCATCGCCCATGGCTACATCATGACGCTGCTGTTCACGCTGGGCATCTTTTCGGTCTATTCCTTCTTTATCGTGGCGCAATCGCTGGGCGCGCGGGCGGCTTGGCTGATGTCGGTCACGGTCGTGGTGCTGGGCGTCGGGGCCGGGATCGGTGCGCACAGCTATCACCAGTGGCAGACGGAACGCGCGCTCGAGATGCTCTTGGGCGAGGCGGAGGCTCCACAGCCCTGGGGCGCGGCACAGGCCTCTGAACCCGATGTCGTGGTCACCCAGACCCCGCTGGCCCCGTCGTCGCCCGCGACCGCCACCCCTTTTACCCGGATCGAGGCCGACACGATCGGCATCGACAAGCCCGTCGAGTTCACCATGCGCGACATGTGGCCCCCCTTCTGGGAGGGGCGCAGCCTGTCCTCGGGCGATATCGACCGGGATGGGGATCTGGATCTGGTGATCGCCTCGACCGAAGTGGGCCTCTATCTCTACGAAAATGACGGGGCGGGGCAGTTTGCCCGTGTGCCGATGGACCTGGGCCCGCTGGCGGACCTGCACGTGTTCAACGCGGTGCTGGCCGATCTGGACAATGACGGCTGGAAGGACCTGTTCATCGCCACCTATCTGACCGGCAACTACACGTGGCGCAATGTCGAAGGCCGGTTCGGCCCCGAAGCACCGGTGCCGGTGGCAGGGCCCGAGGCCCCCCTGGCCATTGCCCTGTCGCTGGGCGATCCGGACCGGGACGGGGATCTGGATGTGGCCGCAGGCAACTGGGCCGCAGGCTGGTACCGGCGCATCCCGGGCGAGGAATCGCGCAACGCCATCCTGTGGAACGAGGGCGGCAGCTTCCCCCGCCACACACCCCTGCCCGGCCTGCCCGGTGAGACATTGTCGATCCTGTTTTCGGACATCGACGCGGATGGCACCGCTGATCTGCTGGTGGGCAATGATTTCGACATTCCCGACTATGTCTATCGCGGCGACGGGGCGGGCGGTTTCGACATGATCGTGCATGACAGCGGCCTGATCCCGCACACCACCACGACCACCATGTCGATCAAGACCGCCGATCTGCACAATGCGGGCCAGACCGACATCTACCTCGCACAGATCGCGGGCCGGTCCTCGGGCGTGTCCGAGACGCTCAAGATGCAGTCGCTGGACCGCTATTGCGATGCCATCGTGAACCCGGACGCCAAGGCCACCTGCGAGACCAACATGGCGATCAAGGCCTGGTACCGCTCGGGCAACAATTTCGATCCGACATATGCAAGCGAATGTCAGAAGCTGACGGGGCGCAACGGGGCGGAGTGCCGCGCGATGCTGGTCAAGGACCTTGCGATCCAGAAGCGCGATGCGTCGCTCTGTGCCCTGATCCCGGTCGATCAGCCGGTGCCGCGCGCCTATTGCGAGCTGCATTTCAAACCGATCCGGACGCCCACCGAAGACGAGATTGCGCTGACCCATCCGCAGATTCTGCGCTCGAACGTGCTTCTGAGCTGGGACGGCGACGTCTATGCCGACCGTGCCGCCGCACAAGGGCTGGATGTGGGCGGCTGGAGCTGGGACACCAAGATCTTTGATGCCGACCTCGATGGCTATCAGGACGTCTATATCGTCAACGGCACCTGGGTGCCGAACGAGGTGTCGCCGTCAAACCTGTTTTTTCACAATCAGGGCACGGGCAGATTTGCCGAAGCCTCCGGCCCGTTCGGATTGGAAGATTACCTGATGACGGCGGCCGCCACGACCTTCGACATCGACAATGACGGCGATCTCGACATCGTGACCCATCCGGTCAACGGGCCGGTGACGGTCTTTGTAAACGGGAGCCAGGCGCGCGGTATCGTGGTCGCCCTGCAGGATGGCATCGGCAACCGGGACGGGATCGGCGCACGGATCACGCTGACGGATGATGCGGGCATGGTGCAGCAGCGCGAATTGCAACTGGGCGGCGGGTTCATGTCCTTTGACGCGCCGCGCGCGCATTTCGGCCTGCCCGAGGGACGTCAGGCTGTCGCCCTGAGCGTGCATTGGGCCGATGGCACGCGGACCGATCTCGACGGTCCCTTTGCCCCCGGCCTGCTGCATACCGTCATCCGGAACCGGGCCGCGCCCTGAACATGCGTGCAAGCGGCGAGGGCCTCGGGTCCTGGGACGGCTCGGAGCGCGCGGGCGTGGCCGGCGCGGGATCGGAAGCCCCCTCGTCCCAGGGCAGGCGCGCCCGGTCCCAGGTGACACCGCTGCGCTGTACGCGGGCGGGGGCGCCGATGGCGAGGCTGCCCGGTGGAATATCCCCCGTCACCAGCGCCCGCGCGCCGATCACGCAATCGGCACCGATGGTGGCCCCTTTCATCACCTGCACACCCTGGGCGATCCAGACATGATCCGCGATGTGGATGTCCTGAGGCGGGTTGATCCGCGTGCCTGTGGCCGCATCGAGGATCGAATGCATGTCGCTCACATCCATGGTGATGTTGCCTGACAGCATGCAATCGGCGCCAAGCGTGATCCGCCCCGCCTCGTGCAGGGTGATGACCGCGGCCATGATCGTGGTCTTGTCGCCGATGGCGATATGGGTGTCTGGCGCCCGGCAGCGCAGTTGACCCCCGATCACGCAGCCTGCGCCGATCTGGACGCTGCTGTCCTGGTTGCGCAGCTCGATCAGGCAGCCTGCAAGCTTCGTACCCGGACCGATCACCAGGTGATGACCGTTGCCCGACAGGCGGATCGCCGCCTTTCCGGTGACCTCGACCGACGGGTGGATCTCGACCAGGTTGCCCGTACCGGTGTCGCTGATCACGGCCTGCAGATGGGGGGGAAGCGCTTTGGTGCGTGGTCTCATGTTGCATCCTGATTTCAGTGCAAAGGCAAGGATACGGCAACCCCCGACGGGGTCAATCAATGACCTGCCCTTGCCAGCCTGAACATGATGTGCTGAATGTCCCGCCACACCCGACGACCGGAACCAGGAAGAAGATACTCCGCCTTGCGCCGACAGCTTGCTGCCCTTCTTGCCCGGTATTCCGCCCAACATCTGCAGGTTGCGGGACGTCCCATGCAATTGCCCGGATCGCAGGACCGCTTTATCGGCGCGATCGACGTGCTGCGGGTGGAAAATGGACATCTGCGCCTGGCCGGCTGGGCCGAGGGGCAATCCGGTGTGTTGCATATCGACGGGCAGCCCACCCCCTTTCCCATCGGTCTGCGACGCGAGGACGTGGCCCAGGACCGCGGCATTGCCCCGGATGTGGGCTTTGACCTGACCGTGCCGCTGGGACAGATTCACCCAAGGCAACTGCGCCGCATCGGCGTCGAGATCCATGATGTGCCCGGCAGTGGCGATCCGGTGACGACACCGCTGCATCTCATCGGGCTCCGTCGGGCCCGACTGCGGGTTCTGGCCCGGTTTGCCAAGGCCCTCGCACGGCTCAGTCCGGCAGGTCTGGGCTGGATGCTGACACGGGCACCGCATTACCGGGCCCGTATCAAGCAGGGGCTGAACCTGCACAGCTATGCCGTGGCGCAGGCTCTGGACAAACGTATTTTCACGCCGCCCCCGACGACAGCAGCCCTGCAAGACAGGGTCACCATCGTCATGCCGATCTACAACGCGTTCGAGTTGCTGGACGAGGCGCTGTCGCGGGTCGAGGCCCATACCGACCTGCCCTGGCGGATGATCCTGATCGAGGACGGATCGACCGACGACCGCGTGCGCCCGTTCCTGCGCGACTGGGTCGCCGCCAACCCCGAGCGGCAGGACCGTGTGACCCTGCTGGAAAACGAGGGCAACAAGGGCTTTATCCGCAGCGTGAACCGTGGCTTCGAGCAGGCCCTGACATGGGGCGATCCGGTGATCCTGCTGAACTCGGATGCCTTCGTGCCCGCGGGATGGGCCAGCCGCCTGATGCGCCCCATCCTGACCGATCGCAGCGTGGCCACCACCACGCCGCTGTCCAATGATGCCGAGATTTTCACCGTGCCGGTGATCTGCGCCCGCACCGACCTGCCGTCCGGCGCCGTGGACAGCATAGACGCCGCCGCCGCCCGCCTGAACGGACAGGTGAACCAGGCCGAGGCCCCGACCGGCGTAGGCTTCTGCATGGGCATGAACCTGCACTACCTGAAGCAATGCCCCGATCTCGATACCATATTCGGGCGCGGCTACGGGGAAGAGGTCGACTGGTGCCAGCGCGTACGCGCCCTTGGGGGGCGGCATCTTGGCATCCCGAACCTCTTTGTCGAACACCGGGGCGGACAGAGCTTCGGCAGCGCGGAAAAGCAGGCCCTCGTGGCCGCCAACAACGCGATCGTCTCGCAGCGCTACCCGGCCTATGACAACGAAGTGCAGATGTTCATCGCAGGCGATCCGATGCGCTCGGCCCGGCTGGCGCTGGGGATGGCCTGGGCTGCCGCCCGGATCCCTGACGGGGCAGAGGTGCCCGTTTACATCGCCCATGCCATGGGTGGGGGTGCAGAACATTACCTGCAGGACCGGATCGCGCAGGACCACCTGGCCCGGGATCTGCCTGCCGTGGTGCTGCGCGTGGGCGGGCCGGAGCGCTGGCAGGTGGAGCTGGTCACACCCCGGGGGGTGAGCGCCGCGACGATGCCCGATCTCGACACGGTGCTGGACCTGCTGGCGCCGCTGACCCGCCGCCGCGTGATCTATTCCTGCGGCGTGGGCGATCCCGACCCTGCCTCCCTGCCCGCTGCCCTCCTGGCGCTGAGTGCAAGGGGACGCCACCCGGTCGAGATCCTGTTTCACGACTTCTTTCCGATCTCGCCGTCCTACACCCTGCTGGGACAGGATGGGCTGTATCATGGCACCCCGGTGCCCGGAGGCGCTGCGGCCGATCCGGCGCACAGCCAGCGCATGGCCGATGGCAAGATCTGCACTCTCGGGGAATGGCAGGCCCGCTGGGGTGCAGTGGTGGATGTGGCGGAGCGGCTCGTGGTCTTTTCCAATGACAGCGCCGACCATGTGCGCACCGCCTATCCGCAGGCGGAAGATCGCATCGCGGTAATCCCGCACCGCCTTCTGGCAGAGGTGCCGGACCTGTCGGACCGGGCGGCAGCGGGTGCAGACACACGGCATGTCGTGGCCGTGCTGGGCAATATCGGCTATCAGAAAGGGGCGGCCCTGCTCGAGGATCTGGCCCGCGCGCTGCACCGGCACGACACCGGGCTGGTGGTGCTGGGCAATGTCGATCCGGCCCATATGCCGCCCTCCGATCTGGTGACCGTGCACGGAGATTACGCACTGGCGGATCTGGCCACACTTGTCGACCGCTACGGGATCACGGATTGGCTGATCCCGTCGATCTGGCCGGAAACCTTTTCCTATACCACCCATGAAGCGCTGGCGACGGGCCTACCCGTTCATGCCTTCGAAATCGGCGCACAAGGCGGCGCAGTCGGAAAAGCGCCGAACGGTCACGTGGTGCCCTTTGCACCGGATCAAAATCTGGTAGAGGGTCTGTCGCAGCATTTCAGAACGCATTTTGACAGATCGGACATGCCAACCACATGAAACCACATTCCGTTTCTCTGCGCGCGCTCAAGTCGCGCGGCATCGAGGTCCTGAACCGGGGAGGGACGTCCGTCACCCTGCCCCACCATACCGTGCTTGAAGCCCCCGGCAGCCTCAAATGGACGCAATACGAGCATTCCATCGAACTGGGCGCCTTTTCCTACCAGGTGTCGGGCTACTGCTTTGCCGCGCGCATCGGGCGCTATTGCTCGATGGGCGAGAACATCCAGATCGGGCGCCAGAACCATCCCACCACCTGGGTGTCGACCAGCCCGGCCTTCTATATCGGGGACGCGCTGTTCAATCTCGACAAGGGATTTGCCGGCGGGGCCGAGTATCACGACTACAAGTTCAAATATGAGGGCCCGGCCACCAGGGCCAAGATCACCACGATCGGCAATGATGTATGGATCGGCCACGGGGCCTATATCGGCGCGGGTGTGACCATCGGCGACGGTGCCATCGTGGCGGCCCATGCGGTTGTGACACGTGACGTGCCCCCTTATGCCGTCGTGGCGGGCAATCCGGCCGTCATCAAGAAGATGCGCGTGCCTGCCAAGCTGATCTCGCCCCTGCTGCGCTGCCGCTGGTGGCGCTACGCGCCGTGGCAAATGGCTCATCTGGACCCGTCGAACACGACCAAGTTCGTGCATGGGGTCAACGAGATGGTCAAGCAGGGTGTCGAGGAATTCGCCTTTGACAAGATCGATCTGCGCGAGGGGATGTGACGCCCATGTCGGCGCGGACAATCGTTTTCCTGCACATCCCGAAGACCGCAGGGCAGACTGTGCACACCGAGCTAACCCGCGTGATCGGCGAGGACCGGACCAGCCCCGTGCGCGTGCACACGCAGGCCGGGCCCGAAGACCAGTTCCCACCGGGATACAGGCTCTATTCGGGGCATCTGGACTGGACGACACTCGAAACACTGCCCGAGGACCGCTTCACCTTTTCGGTGCTGCGCGATCCGCGTGAACGCATCGCCTCCTTCTATTTCTACCTGCTGAAGAAGGCGGAAGGGACGGATGCAGAGGCCCTGCAGCGCCCCGAACACACCGGTATGCGCACCATCCTCGAGCGCTCGGCGGATGACTACTTCTTCGGCGGTGACGCCCGCTGGCGCACGTTCATCCGCGATCACTACGACAACTTCTATTGCACATATTTCGCCACCCGGAAGATGCGGGGCTGGTCCAGGATCTCGAAGTTGACGAAATCCGAACTGATGGCCCGGGCCCGGGCCGGAGCGGAGGCGGTCGATGCCTTCTATGGCATGGATGGGCTTGCGGCGCTCGAGGCGGATCTGCACAGCGTGCTGGGCGCCCCGGTGCATCTGGTCAATACCCGGGTGAACGAGGGGCCGAAGGACATGGGTGCACAGCGATGGCCCGCACTGGCGGCACGGCTCGAACGGGATGACAGCTTGCGGCGGCTGGAGCGGATGGCGGCCCTTGACGCCAAGCTGATGCGCCACCTTTCCGTGGCTTAAAGCCGGCCGAGAGCCGCCAGGCCGCGCAACGCCATATCGCCCCCGCGGCTTTGCCGGTAAAGGCCCAGGGCCTGCGGGCTGCCCTGCCCCTCTGCACGCCAGCGCCGCACTGCGTCACACAGCACCGCGGCTTCGGGTGTGAGCCGCTCGACCTGCGCCAGGGCGGCCAGATTGCGGTCGATCCATCCTGCATAGGTGCCATCCCACAGCATTGCCGCCCGCGCCAGCCGCCGCCGCCCGCCGGCGCCCAGCAGATTGCCCCCGTGCTGGCGGTAAAGCAGGCCCGGTTCGTCATCATGCAGGATCGGCATCCCCGTGCCCGTGGCCACCAGGTAGACCCACCAGTCATGAAAGGGGACATCCGCGCGCCGGGCCGCGTCGAGCGTGGCGCGCAACCGGTCCGTGGCCCCGGGCGTCAGCACCAGCGTATTGCCCCCCAACACGTTCTGTACCAGCGCATTGCCGAAACCCAGGGGACGGGGATGGCGCGGTGACGGGCCCAGCACGGTGCCCGCGGCGTCCGTATGCATCGAACGGCTGGCATAAAGCGCATCGGGCGGCGCGGGGCGCAACCATTCTGCCGCGCGCGCCAGCTTGTGCGGCAACCACACATCGTCCTGATCGGCAAAGGCGACCCACTGTCCCGCCATCTCGGGCCGGGCCAGCTGCCAAAGGAAATGCGCCGCCGCCCCCTGCCCCGGTCCGGCCACAGGCGGGGCCACCCGGTCAGGATGCGCGGCGGCAAAATCCGCCAGCAGGGCGCGGGTATCGTCCGTCGACCCGTCATCGCTGGCCCACAACCGCCAATCGACATGGGTCTGGTTCACGAAAGACTGAAGCTGCCTGCCCAGATAGGCGGCACCATTCCGCGTACACAACAGGATATTGAGCGTGGGCACGCGCGAGGTCCAATCTGGATACTGGCAGTTTGCGCAACCGTTATGTAGAACTGAGCCGAGTTTATCAATTTATCACATAAGGTTCGCCCCCCGTGACCCGCTCCGGCCCTTCCTCCCCCCGATCCCGGCCCCGGTCCTTCGTGGCCAAGACAGATACCCAGCCCGATGCCGAGACCGCAGCGGACCCCGCGGTCTCGGCATCCAAAGAGACCGTGAAGCCGACTGCACCCGAGACCGACACGCCTGCCGCAAAGGACGCGGCCGCCCCCGTCAGCATGGAGGAACGCAAGGCGCAGAAGATCCGCGAACGCCAGGAGGCCATCGCCGAGGTCGAAGCCGCGCGCGCTGCCAAGTTGGCCACACTGGTCAAAGACGTGGAAAAACTGGACGAGGACGACCCGATCGACCCGCAGGAGGCAGACGCTGCCAAGCCCGCCGTCGCCCCCCCGGCAGAGCCAGAACAGGTGCGGGGCCGTCACGTGGCCGTGGTCGTCAGCTTCCTGATCTTCGTGGTGGGCACCATTGCACTGTCGGCCTGGTACCTGTGGGAACGCGCCGCCGACCGCTATGTGTCGGAGGCCGGCTTTTCGGTGCGCACCGAGGAAATCGGATCGGCGATCGAACTTCTGGGCGGGGTGGCCGAATTGTCGGGCTCATCCTCATCCGACACCGACATCCTGTACAAGTTCATCCAGAGCCAGGAGTTGGTGCGCACCGTCGACGCCGCACTGGATCTGCGCATGCTGTGGGCCAAGGGCGACCCGGACGTCGACCCGATCTTCACCTACCATGCCCCCGGATCGATCGAGGATCTGACAGATTACTGGCGGCGCATGGTCAAGGTCTACAATGACAGCGGCACCGGGCTGATCGATCTCGAGGTGCAGGCCTTTACCCCCGAGGACGCCCAGGCCATCGCGCAGATGATCTATGACGAGAGTTCGCTCATGATCAACCGGCTGTCGGCCATCGCACGCGAGGACGCCACCCGCTATGCCCGCGAGGAACTGGAAACCGCGGTGGAGCGGCTCAAGACCGCGCGCGAGGCAGTGACCCGGTTCCGCAACGTGAACCAGATCGTGTCACCGGATTCGACCCTTCAGATCCAGACGGGCCTGCTGTCGTCCCTGGAACAGCAACTGGCCCAGGCCCTGATCGATGCCGACATCCTGCGCCAGACCACCACCAATGACAGCGATCCGCGCCTGCAGCAGGCAGAGCGTCGCCGCAATGTGATCGAAGAGCGCATCCGGGAAGAGCGCAACAAGCTGGGGCTGGGCGCCGACGAGAACGGCGACAACCACACGGCCTTTGTCAACCTGGTGGGCGAGTTCGAGCGCCTGTCGGTGGACCGGGAATTTGCCGAGCAATCCTATACTGCCGCCTTGGCCGCTTTTGACGCGGCCGTTGCGGAATCGCGCCGCCAGAGCCGTTATATCGCGGCACATGTGCAACCGACCCTGGCCGAAACGGCCGTGCGCCCGGACCGGATGGGCACGCTGGGACTGGTGACCCTGTTCAGCTTCCTGATCTGGTCCATCGTGGTGCTGATCGGCTATTCGCTGCGGGACCGCCGCTGAGGATCTGCCGATGATCGTGCTGCGCAACCTGACCAAGGTCTACCGCCTGCATGGCCGCCGCAAGGTGGTGATGGACCGCGTGAACGCGGTCTTTCCCACCAATGTGTCCGTGGGACTGCTGGGCCGCAACGGCGCGGGCAAATCGACCCTGCTCAAGATGATCGCGGGCACCTCCGACGTCACGTCGGGCGAGATCCTGAGCGATGGCAACATCTCGTTTCCGGTGGGGTTTTCCGGGTCGTTTCACCCCGACATGACGGGTGCGCAGAACACCCGCTTCGTTGCCCGTATCTACGGGGTGAATACGCAATCCCTGAGCGACTACGTGCAGGACTTTGCCGAGCTGGGAACGCATTTCCACCTGCCGATCCGGTCCTATTCCTCGGGTATGCGGTCGCGACTGGCCTTTGGCGTATCCATGGGTTTGAGCTTTGACACCTACCTGATCGACGAGATCACTGCCGTGGGCGACGCCACCTTCAAACGCAAGAGCCGGGCGGTGTTTCTCGACCGGATGGAGCGGTCGGGCTCGGTCTTCGTCAGCCACTCGATCGGGATGCTGCGCGAGATGTGCCAGGCCGGGGCCGTTCTGGAGGACGGCGTGCTGCACTATTACGACGACATCGAAGACGCCATCAAACACCACGCCTACAACATGCGTGTGCAATGATGCGACTGCACCCCTCTTTCTTCCGGACCAAAACCGCCATGCCCAAACGCGCTGCCCGCTTTCCCGACACAGCCACGATGGTCTTTTGCATCGGCGCGCAGAAGGCCGGGACGACCTGGCTTTATGAAGCGTTGCGCGCCAGCCCGCAGGTGCATTTCTGCCGCAACAAGGAATTGCATTACTTTGACGTGATGGCGGGCCGCGCCGACCTGGCCATTGCCAACCGGGTCAAGATGGCCGCCGCCCTTGCAAACAAGCTGACCGCGAAAACGGGGCCGGGCAACGCCAAGGTGCTCAAGCAATTGCGCGAGGTCACGGATCTTCTGACGATCTATACCGGAGAGCCAGGCGATCACGACCCTTATCTGCGCTACCTTCTGCGCGGCTATCGCGCCCAGCCGGTGGTCTGCGATATCACCCCGGCCTATGCCATCCTGGATGCGCCGCATTTTGCCGACATGGCCAGCATCGGCACTGCGAAATTCCTGTTCCTGCTGCGCGATCCGGTGGATCGGATGTGGTCGCAGATCCGCATGGCGGAGGCGGTGGAACATCCCGACGTGCCCAAGGGCGACGCCTTTGATGCGGCCTGTGCGGCGCGGGCAAAGATGCTGATCGAGGCCGGGCGCCTGCCCCGGATTGAACGTGCGGATTATGAGCGCACGATCAGAGCGCTGGAAAAAGTCATCCCCCGCGACCGCATCAAATACGTCTTCTACGAAGACTTGTTCGCACCCGAGACCCTGGACGACATATGCGGCTTTCTGGACATCGACGCCATTCAAGCCGATGGCGCAAGGCGCAGCAATCCCGGGCGGGATGCCGCGATCCCCGATGACATCCGTCACGGCTTTGAACGCGCCTTTGCCAGGCAATACAAATTCGTACGGAAGCGCTTCGGCGATCGGGTGCCCACAGCGTGGCACAGCGCCCAGCGTGCATAACTTTTAACCCCCTCGTGAGCGGATTGCCGCGCTGCAGCATCGCAACGTGCCGCAGAAGGCCGATTTCTGCCCAAAAAAGGGGCGTGCCTACATGGATGTCGCCTGATTGGCAGCACGAAAGATGCAGAAAATCTGCATCAACCTTCTGATTTTGAAAGATTTTTATGCATATACCTGCCTGCGGCCACCAGATGGCTCGTATTTTGGGCGCACCTTGCACTTTGGCGCGCGCTTGACTAGTGGTCCCCGCATAGTTTGAGCGATTATACCGGTCTCCTTTAGAATACGAGGACATGATGGCATCTGGCCCAAAGACCTCTCATGCCGCCCCGTCCCGGACTGCGTCCCGGACCGCGTTGATCGTTCTGGGCATGCACCGATCCGGGACCAGCCTGCTGACCCGTGTGCTGAGTCTGATGGGCGCGGACCTGCCCGAAACCCTGATCGGACCCAGCCCGAACAATCCAACCGGATACTGGGAATCGCGGGCCCTGCGGGATTTCAATGATCGGCTTCTGGCGCTGACCGGGTCACGATGGGACGACTGGCGCGCCCTGCCCGACGGCTGGGAACGCTCGCCCAAAGTGGCAGAATTCGCGGAAGAAGCCGCAAGCCTGCTCGACACGGAATTCGGCACGTCACGGTTTCTCGTGCTCAAGGACCCCCGGGTGTCACGCCTGATGCCCTTCTGGGAGATGGTGCTTGAGACCGCCGGATTGACGCCCCGCCCGCTTCTGGCCCTGCGCAACCCGATCGAGGTCGCCGCCTCGCTGAAAGCGCGCAATGACTTTGCACCCGAACTGTCCCACCTTCTGTGGTTGCGCTATATGCTCGAGGCCGAGCGCGCGACACGCGGACAGGCCCGTGTGGTCATCAGTTACGACGGCATGATGCAGAACTGGGCCGGCGCGATGGACCGGGTGACCAAGGGGCTCGACCTGGTCTGGCCCCGTGGGCAGGCACAGGTCAGCACGGAAGTGGGCAGGCTGATCTCGCCCGACCACCGCCACCATGTCAGCGACGAGTCCCAGCTTGACAGCCCGCTGGTGTCGGACTGGTTGCGCGACGCCTACGGCATCTTCGAACACTGGGCCACCAAGCAGGAGCGCAAGGCCGATCACGCGCGCCTGGATGCGATCCGTGCCGATCTCGATGCGTCGGTCGCGGTCTTTGCCCCCTTGGTCGATGGGATGCGCGACACCCAGACCGAGCTGACCAAGCGCATCGGCGTCATTCAGGACAACCAGGCCCGCATCAAGGAGCTGGCCAAGGAACGCCGCGAGGCAGAAGCAGCCTTGATCAAGGCGCAGCACGACGCGGAAGCGGCCGTGGCCGAGGCCCGGCGCATGGCGCAGGCGCAGCTCGCCGACAGTCAAAGCAGCGCCGCAACCGCCCTGACCGAAGCGCAGCGGGCGGCAGCCAAGGCGCGCTCCGAAGCAGACGCCGCCCGGATGGAAAGCGCGAAGGAACGCAGGCTCAAGGAACAGGCCACGGCACAGCTCGACGCGCATATGGAGGCCCAGACCCAGGCCCAGGCCGAGGCAGCCACCCTGCAGACCCGCGTCATGCAGAAGCTGCAACAAGAGATCGAGATCGAAGCCGCCCGCGCCGATGCCGCCGAGGAGGACTTCAAGGCCCGCCTGCAGGCCCGTACCAAGGCCCAGACCAAGACCCTGCGCGCCAGGCTCGACGCCCAGAACACCGAGCTCGAAACCGCACGCGCCGCCCTGACCGAGCAGGAGGATGCGCTGATCGCCCTGCAGGCCGACAGCGCGGAAAAGGCCGCCCATCTGTCCGCGCTGCAGAACAGCGCCATGGACCGCGACATGGTCATCGCCGAGCAGGAGGCCGCGCTGGACACCGCCCGGGCCAGCCTCGCCGAACGGGATGTGACCCTGGCCGAGCAAGACGCCCATATGGCTGAACAGGCGACACAGCTCACCGAGCAGACCGCGCGCCTGGCAGAACAGGAAACCCATGTCACCACTCTTCAGGAGGCCCTCTCAGCCGCCGAGAGTGCATACCGCACCCAGGCAGACAGCCTGGCAGAAACCCAAAGCGCGCTGGCCCAGAAGGACGCGGAACTGACCGACACACGGCGCGCCCTGAACCAAGCGGAATCCACGCAGCAGGAGGCCGACCAGCACGCCCAGACCCTGAGCCGCATCAACAAGAGCCTCAAACGCGAAGCCGATCTGGAACATGCCCATGTCCAGAGCCTGACACGCGAAAATGTGGCGTTGCAGAAATCCGCAAACGAAGCCCAGGCGACCATCGCCCGCCTGCGCGCCTCGCATGAGGCCGAGATGGGCGCGCTCAAGGCGCAGCTGGCCCAGGCCACCGCCCATACCGAAACGCGCCATTCCGAACTGGCGCAGCTGACCAACCTGCTGATGCAGACAGAAACGCAGACCCGACAGGCCCAGGCCGAGCGCGACGCCGCTCAAAAGACCCTGACTGCCATGCAGGAAGTGGCGGAAGAGACCGAGAAACGCCTCACCGAGGCGGCAGATGCCGCGGCCAAGGCGACGATGGACGTGGCAACGCTGCGCGCCGGGCAAGCTGACCTGGCCGCCGTCTTCGCCCTGCTTCAACCCTATCGCCATGTCCGGTTCTGGCGCCGCAACAGCGGCCAGTTGCGCCGCCAGATGGATGCCGTCCGCCGTTCGGGGCTGTTCGATGCCGACTGGTATCTGCACTCCAATCCCGACGTCGCCGAAACCGGGATGGATCCGTTGACCCATTTCATCCTCTACGGTCTGGCCGAAGGCCGGGCACCGCGGGAACCAAAGGCACCCCAGCCCCCCGTGGCCAAGGCCGAAGGCACAGAACCAGCCCCCTCCACCGACAGCACGGGAGCGCCGCAATGACCCTCCGCACCAAACCCGTGCCGCTGACCCCGGCCACCACGCCCGAAGACATTGACGTGATCCGTGGATCGGACCTGTTCGATCCGGTCTGGTACCTGACGGAATACCCGGATGTCGCCCTGCTCAAGATCGACCCGGTCCAGCACTACCTCTGGCTGGGCGCACGGCTGGGCCGTAATCCCTCGCCCTCCTTTGACGGGATGAGCTACCTGGCTGCGAACACGGACGTGGCGGAAGCAGGCGTGAACCCGCTCTTGCACTACCTGCGCTCGGGCAAGGCCGAAGGCCGCTGGGTCATCCCAACCGCCCAGCAACTGAACGCCGCCCTGATGCCCAACGGTGTGGCCCCCGGCCCGAAAGCCAAGCCTACGATGAACTGGGTGATGAACCCCGACAATGTCGGCTGGGCCTATGGCAACAATGCCAAGATGCTGGCCAAGCAACTGCCCGAGTTCGAACACATCATCGACGGCCACGACGTCGAGACGGACGTGGCGCTCTATTTCGACATCAAGATCTTCAAGATGCGCGGCCGGTCGGCCCGGCGCAACATCCTGCGGGTCGGCGGACCACGCCCCGTGGCGCTGACCTATGGCGACGATCACGACAAGCTGCGCAAGGACGTGGCCGTATTCGACGGCATCATTGTGCTGAACCAGCACCTTTACGACATCTTTGCGCCCCTGCACCCCAATGTGCACCTGATCCCCAATGCGCTGGATCTGGGTGAGTGGCATCCCGATCCCGTACCGGCGGCCGAACGCCCCTTCACCGTGGGCTTTGCCGGCAACCTGTCGACCACGAAAGAGGCCCATATCAAGGGTTTCCGCTTCGTGAACGAGGCCTGCGAGAAGATGGGCCTGCCCCTGGTCAAGCTGAGCAAGGGCAAGGAGCAGATCGCGCGCGAGGACATGAAGGAAAAGTTCTACGGCGCCATCGACTGCCTGATCCACCCGGTTGCACCGGGCAAGGAAGGCTGTTCGAACGTGGTGATGGAGGCCCTGTCGATGGGCGTGCCGGTCCTGACCACCAAGGCCGCCGGTTTCCACGCCGAAAAGATCAAGGATGGCGACGGTATCCTCTATATCGAGCGCGACACCAAGAAGCTGATCACACGCATCAAGAAGCTGCGTGACGACCCGGCGCTGCAGACCCGCATGCGGCGCGAGGCGGTGGGGTTTGCCCAAGCCCATCACGACGTGACCCGCACCGCGCGCGACTATTACAAGGTGCTGGCCCTGCCGGAGATGGAGCGTGACAGCTGCCCGCGCGTGGCCTTTGTCCCGTTCTGGGAACCGGCAGCCAACTTCGCCTCCTCCCGCCTGCGCTGCGCGCAACCGGCCGAGCTTCTGGCCGACAGCAACGCCATGCAGGCCACGTTGCAGGGGCTTGGCCCCGACACCGAGATTGCGGTGGTCTCGCAGCTGGCCTCGGACGCCACCATGCAGATCCTGCGCGACAACCCGCAGATCGCGCTGATCTACGATGTCTGCGACCGCTATTTCGAGGATGACCGCAAGGTCGGCGGGGTCCACGCCAAGACCCGCTTTTTCGAACTGGCCGAGCGCGCCGACATCATCGTCGCGTCGACCATCGCGCTGAAAAAGGCGATCGTGAAGCTGGGGCTGCAAAAGGCCGTCACCTACCTGCCCGACGGCATCGACTACCGTGACGACCGCGACGCATCGCTGACCAAGCCCAAGAAATCCGTGCTGTGGTACGGCAATCCCGGGCGCAGCAATTTCGACAGCGCCCGCTGGATGATCGACCACGTGATGAAGAAGACCAAGCGCGGCATGAAGCTGATCTCGCGCAAGCGGTCCTTCAACCATATCGCCAAGACCGAGGATCCGTCCTTTGCCCCTTATGTCGATATCTGTACCGACTGGGCCTATGACACATTCGTCGCGGAAATGCGGAAATGTTCGGTCTGTGTGCTGAGCCACGGGGCCGAGGAACAATCGAAAAGCCCCAACCGCCTGATCACCGCCATCGCCAATGGCGTGCCCGCGATCGTGGCCACTGCACCCGCCTGCGCGGTTCTGCTGCAGGCCGGGGGCATGGGCTGGGCCGTGGTACAGGACGAGGCGGGCCTGGACGCGGCACTGAAACGTCTGGACGACCCCGAAACCCGGGCCGAATACATGCGCGCCATGCAGCGCGTGATCGAGGACCGCTTCGGCGATGTGGCGATCCGCAACAAGTACGAGGCCCTGGTGCGCACCTGTGTGCCAAAGCGCCGCGCACCTGTCGGTGCCCCGCCCCGCAGGGTCATGTTCGTGTCGCACAACCTGAATGTGGGCGAAGGCGCTCCCACCAGCCTGATGCAGACCGTGCTGGGGCTGAAGAAGGCCTATAACATCACCCCCACCATCTTTGCCGTGATCGACGGGGCGCTGCGCAAGACCTATGAAGACGCCGGAATCGAGGTCATCGTGCCCGAACTGGGCGTCACCAGCCGACTGGCGACCAAGATCATTTCGCGCACCTACGAAGACATGGCCGAGGCTTTCCGCACCGCACTCAAGGAATATGACATCGACCTGACCGTGGCCAACACCGCCACGAGCCTGTGGTTCGCCAGCATCTCGGAAAGCGCGGGCGTGCCGGCCGTGTCGATGATCCGCGAAAGCTCGGACGAGCATGTGGCCTTCGACTTCGGCCCCGAGCCGGTGATGGAGACCTGCCGCGCGGGCCTGGCCCAGGGGCGCAGCACCATCTTCGTGTCCGACCACACCCGCAAGCTGTGGCAGGGCAGCCATGACATCCCCGATGCACGGCTGATCCCCAACGGGATCGACCTGTCGCATTTCGATACCGTGCGCCAGATGGACAAGGCCCCGCTGCGCAAGAAACTGGGCATTCCCGCCGGTGGCGTGATGATGGTCTGTGTCGGCTCGGTCAACGCGCGCAAATCGCAGCGCGACATCGTCGAAGCCGTCGCGGGCCTGCCGAAGAAGGTTCAGGCCAAGATGCGGCTGGTGCTGGTGGGGGCCAAGCCCTCGGCCTATCTGGACGATCTCAAGGCCCGCATCGCCGAACTGGGCGAGGATCTCGCGAACCGCATCCACATCATCGGCGAGACCGATAACGTGGCCCTGTGGTATCGTGCCGCAGACATGTTCGTCTTTGCCTCGCACAATGAAAGCTATCCACGTGTCATCGTCGAAGCGATGTCCTTCGGCCTGCCCGTGGTATCGTCGGCCGTCTTTGGCACGCAAGAACAAGTGGTTGATGGGGAAAGCGGGCTGCTCTTTCCCATTGGCGACATAGACAGCATGCGGTCATGCCTGCGCTGGATGCTGGAAAACCCGCAGGACCGCGCGCGGTTCGGAGAGCAGGCAGAAACCCGATTCTGGGAACTTCTCACTTATTGGGAGATGGTTCATAATTACGCCGTGATCATTGCAAATACGGCACGGCAAAGTTAACGGTACAACCCGGCGTAGACACACTCGTTTACGCCGCGCCAAAAAGAGAAGATGACCTGAACGTTATGAAGACGCTGTACCTGCATATCGGGCTGCAAAAGACAGGCACGTCCACCGTCCAGATGCATTTCATGCATCCCAAGGGGCCATTTCAGGCCGCGGGTATCGATTGCCTGCCGCAGGCCATTGCCCCCAATCAGGCTCACCACAATGCCGCCTGGGACGTGGGCAAGCACAAACGCTTCCGTCCGGATCTGCCCGGCTTTTCGGATCTGGTCGACGCGGCCCGCGCCTCGACCTCTGACCGGATTTTCGTAAGTTCCGAAGACTTCAGCCTGATCTCGGCCGCGCAGGTGCGCGAGGTGGCCGCCGGGCTCAGTGACTTCGACGTGCGCCCGATCCTGTGCCTGCGCAACCAGCTGACCTGGTCGGAATCGATCTTTGCCCAGGCCTGCAAACGCGGTTACGTCAAACCTTTCGGCACCTTCGTCAAAACGCTCAGCAAGAACGGGCGTACCAATTTCGAAGGGATCTATTCCGCATGGGCCGATGTCTTCGGCCACGACAAGATGCATGTGCTGATCTACGAAGATCACGCCGACATCAGCGACGCCTTTGCCGCACTGATGGGGGTCGAGGTCGAAGCCCGCCCAGCCCGCAAGAACCAGTCCCTGAACGAACGTTTCGTCAAGGCCAGCCAGACCGTGACACAGCGCTGCATGGATGGCGAACTGACCTATAACGGGCAGACCCTGCCCCCCGAGGCCCTGAACGACGTGTCCAAGGTGATGTTGGCCGTGGGCACGCATCATCCGCAATTCACCGGCAGCCCCGTCTTCCTCAAGCGCGACAAGGCACAGACCTATCTGGACCGCTTTGGCGACATGAATGCAAAGATCGCAAAGCACGTCGCCCTGCCGGACAGCTACTTCACGGTGCCCGAAAGCCGCCGCAATCCCCGCAAGTATTACGAGCTGGATGTCGACTTTCTGGTGGAGTGCATTTTTGAATCCGAAGCCACCGAAAAACTGCGCACTGACATCCGGGCGGGATACGCCTGACCAGAAATGCGCGGCATCTATTCCGATGCAGCAAGGGCGGTGAAGGAGCAGCCAAGACCGAAGTGCGGGACCCTGCTGATACAATCAGCGACCCTTGGCGAAGCGCAGCCAGCGCGCGCCTCAAACATGGATTAAATTTGCGAAAGACCCCCCTTATTGGTACAATTTATTTGGCACTGAACCCCATGTTCAGAGCGCTATCCGCGCGCCCAAGGGCGCGTTCCGCAACATAGGAGAAGCGGTATGAAACTCAATGAATTAGCAGATGTCGTTGCCGAAGATACCAAGATGTCAAAGCGTGACGCACGTCGGTTTGCAAATAGTCTTTTTGTCAAAATCCGCGAGACGGCCCTGTCCGGTGAAAAGGTCGCGATCAGCGGCTTGGGCAGCTTCGTGCTGACCGAACGCGAAGCCACGCAACGCCAGGCCGCAGATGGCTCGACCAAGGATATCGCGCCAGCACGATATGTCAGCTTCCGCCCGAGCCGCAGCGCAACGGGCCGCAAAAGAAAAGCGGATACCGCTGAAGCCAGCACGACCGCCTAAACCAAACCAGGAGTGATCCACGTGTCATCTCGATCCGCGGCGACACCGCCGCTGCATCACACGCTTATTCTCGGCGCGGCCAAGAGCGGAACAACAGCACTGTTCTATGCCATCCAGAAGTCCATGGAGCAGGCATCCGGCAGCCCCGTTAAGGGGCTGTTCGAACCGCGCGACATGGATGCGTTCAAATCCTATTTCGAAACAACGCAAGACCCTGCGCGCCTGTGCAAAGCCCTGCTCGGACCCGTAACCCGGAGAATGACGGACGCCCTGGATGAGTTTGACCGCAAGATCATCATCTTCCGGGATCCGCGCGACAATGTCGTCAGCCGGTTGCTGTTCAACCCACCCCGCCTGCTGGACAAGTCCGGTCCGGAAAAGAACCAGGCTTTCCTGGATCTGATCAAGCAAAAGGAAGAGGCACCGGACAGTATCTCCGTGCTCGGCATTCTGCGCGAGGTGGGCAAGCTTACGGATCGCAGCGATCTTCCCGATATCTACCGCAAGAACGCCATCATCCCGGCGGTCGTCAAACGCAAGTGGGACGATGCGTTCTTCATGTTCTCTTACGAAGATCTGCTGACCCAGTCCTTTGGCGCGCTTGGCGACTATCTGGGTCTGGACATGACGTCGGAATTCGAAGTCGCGGACAAGCACGAATACGTGTCCCGTTCCAAAGGGTCGGGCGAATGGAAGGCGTGGTTCCACGAAGAGGACGTCGCCTATTTCGCCAATGAGGTGGCCGACGATTACCGGCTGCTCGGTTTCGATCCGGCGGAAACACCCGATGCAGCGCCCTCCATCGACCCTGCCACGGCAAGCGAATATGTCGTCAAGCAGATCAAGCGTCACGAGGAAAAGCGTGCAATGAAGCGCCGCAAGCGCATGGAACAGCAAGAAGCGGCATCCTGACACGCAAGACGCCGGACCCGCCACGGGCGGTCCGGCGTCTTGTCATGCAACATCACGACCTGTTGGGCGCCGGGTCAGGTTATCCCGTATTGCGCGCCCCAGTGCAGGGCGGGTCCACCAAAAAGCTGCGCGCAGTCGCGCAGCTCCGCACCGAACAGCGCGCGCAACTCCGCCTTGATCCCGTCTGACTGTTCCAGGCGCAGGCGCCCCGCCTTCACGTTCTCATCCGCATGAGCATCCATCGGCAGGCCCGGACGCCCGCCCAGATGGGTGACGATCTCGTCTCGCAACGCAACGGGGCGTGTCAGGACATCATCGAAGAAGAACACCTTGACGTCGAAGTGCTGCGACCAGCGCCGGTAGCTGGCCGCCGGAAAGGAGGCCCCGGCCCATGCAGGCCGCGCCAGTTGCGCGCGCAGTGCATCCGGTGTGCGCAAAGCCGCGTCCGCAACCTTGCCCTTGTTGGCCCCATCATTCAGCGCCGACCAGACCCGCGCCACCGGGTCGCGCACCAACATCAGCACCGGAATATCGCCCAGGTCCGCACGGATCTGCGCGATCTGATCGTCGGACAGGCTGGCATAGAACGGGGTGATGTCACCGCTGAGCCGGCCATCGGTAAAGGAGAACAGGTCACGATAGACCGACACCGGATGATCCCGGCGGCGCTCCAGCGCCATGAACATATCGGTAAAGGACTGATCGGCGGCGGAAAACGTCCCCGCGGCCAGCCATTCGGCGCGTTTGGCCATCAGCCCGGCCTTCTTGCCCGCCGATGGAAAGGGACGCCCGAAAAACTGCAGTTCCTTGCGCGGCAGCATGCAGAAGTCCGGATGCCCCCGCAGCCGGTGATAAAGCCAGTGGGTGCCCGATTTCTGCATCCCGATGCAGAGGAAATCAGGCCCCGGCTCAGACATACTCAGACGCCGTAATAGTCGCGATACCAGGCCACGAAATTGGCCACGCCGTCGTGGACAGAGGTCTGCGGCCCGTACCCCGTCAGGGTATTGAGCAGCGTGCCGTCGGCCCAGGTGGCCGGCACGTCACCGGGCTGCATTTCCATGAAGTTCTTTTTGGCTTCCTGCCCCAGGGCGGCCTCGATCGCCTCGATAAAGGCCATGAGCTGCACCGGTTCGGAATTGCCGATATTGACCACGCGGTAAGGTGCCACGGGCGACAGACTGTCCCCTTCCGGCACCGTCTCGCCTGGCCCGGGGCGCACGGGTGCTGCGTCGATCAGCATCGCGATGCCCGACACCAGGTCGTCGATATAGGTGAAGTCCCGGCGCATGTCGCCGTGATTGTAGACGTCGATGGCATCGCCGTTCAGGATCGCCTTGGTGAACTTGAAGAGCGCCATGTCGGGCCGTCCCCAGGGACCGTAAACGGTAAAGAAGCGGAACATGGTGATCGGCAGATCATAAAGATGGGCATAGGAATGGCCCATCGCCTCGTTCGCCTTCTTCGTGGCCGCATAGAACGACATCTGGCTGTCGGCCTTGTGCGTCTCGGCATAGGGCATCTCGGTATTGGCCCCATAGACGGACGAGGTCGACGCCATCAGCAGATGGCTGCAGGGGTTGGCCCGCACGGCCTCCAGCAGGTTGAAAGTGCCGATCAGGTTGGCTTCGACATACGAGCGCGGATTGTCGATGGAATACCGCACGCCCGCTTGCGCGGCGAGGTGCACGATCACATCCGGCTTCTCGGCGGTGATCAGGTCCATCAGCACGCCATCGGCCTCAAGCCGTTCATTGACCGCGCGAAAGGCGCTGTTCTGCAGCAGCATCTGCTGGCGGCGTTCCTTGAGTGCCACCTCGTAATAATCGGTCATGGCGTCAAAGCCGATGACCTCGTAGCCATCGGCCAGAAGGCGTTTGGACAGATGATAACCGATGAAGCCAGCGGCTCCGGTGATAAGGGCCTTGGGCATGGGGCAGCTCCGTCTATGTCAGGGGGATGAGGGGGGCGATCAGGCCGCCACCCCCTCGCGCCCGCGCCCGATCGAGGCATAGGCGGTAAAGCCTGCCTTGGCCGCGTCCGTCTCGGAATAGATGTTGCGCAGATCGGCCATGGCCGGTGTGGTCATGGCACCCGCGATGCGGCCCAGATCCAGCGCACGGAACTCGTTCCACTCGGTCAGAAGCACCACGAGATCAGCACCCGCCGTCGCGGCATAGGCATCCTCGGTCCATTCCACGCCGGGCAGCAGGGCCTCGCCCTCGCGGCGGCCTTCAGGGTCGGTCACGCGCACGGTGGCGCCACCGCCCACGAGGGCAGGCACGATGGTCAGGCTGGGCGCATCGCGCATGTCATCGGTGTTGGGCTTGAAGGTCACGCCAAGCACGGCAACGGTCTTGCCGTTGAAGGATCCACCACACAGATCGAGCAGCTTGTCGACCATGCGGCGCTTGACCTCCTCGTTGATCTTGATGACGGCCTCGGTGATCTGCATGGGCACGGCATGTTCCTGGCCGATACGGGCCAACGCCTTGGTATCCTTGGGGAAACACGATCCGCCATAGCCGGGACCGGCATGCAGGAACTTGTTGCCGATCCGGCCATCCAGACCGATACCGCGCGACACTTCCTTGACGTTGGCGCCGGTCTTTTCACACAGCGCCGCGATCTCGTTGATGAAGGTGATCTTGGCGGCCAGAAACGCGTTGGCCGCGTATTTGATCATCTCCGCACTTTCCAGATCTGTGGTCACGATGGGGAAGTCACGCAGATAGAGCGGACGGTAGATGTCGGACATCACCTTGGCCGCGCGTTCGCTTTCCACGCCCACGACCACACGGTCGGGCTTCATGAAGTCATCAATGGCCGCCCCTTCACGCAGGAACTCGGGGTTCGAGGCGACGTCGAACTCAAGGTTCGGGTTCGCTTCGGCCACGACCTCGGCCACCTTGGCGTTGGTGCCCACGGGCACGGTCGATTTGGTGACGACGACGATATAATCCTTGGCCGTGGTCGCGATCTCGGCCGCGGCGGCCATCACGTAGGTCAGGTCGGCATGGCCGTCACCCCGGCGCGTCGGCGTGCCCACGGCGATGAACACCGCCTCGGCCCCGTCCAGCGCCTTGTCCAGATCGAGGGTGAAGGACAGACGCCCCGCTTCCACGTTGCGCGCCATCAGCACATCGAGACCCGGCTCAAAGATCGGCACTTCGCCCCGCTCAAGCTTTTCGATCTTGGAGGCGTCCTTGTCGACGCACACCACATCATGGCCGAAATCGGAGAAACACACTCCAGACACCAGGCCCACATAGCCCGTGCCGATCACTGCAATCTTCATGCTTAAAAAGCTCCTTGGCTTAAAACTGCCGCCGTTTTGTGCAGAAATCTCCGGACACGCAAGGCCGTTAAACGTGTCATGTCAGGATGCCGCGCGTAAACCCGCCAACCTGTGCGTGTATCGGCCCAAGTTTTGGGCAGGAATTCCGGACCAGCGCGCCAAAACGCTTGTGTGGTAAAGAGGTGGCACACAATACTCACGGCAGACCGGCGCTTATTTTGTCGGCACATTTTTTCATCAATGAATTCCAAGGGAGGGATTTCCAATGACATCCACAACCGTAAGCGGCCTGCGCACAAGCACCGTCACCCTGATCGGCAATGAAGAAGCGAACGTGACCCAGAACGGCGCGATCTCGCAGCTTGCGGGTCCGGGGATCGACGTCACGGCCACCGGGTTAACTGGTGTTGCCATCAACAACAGCGGATCAATCTTCGGCAATAACGATGCCATCCGGGCCTCGGGCCACGGCACTGAAGTGGTCAACACTGGCACCATCACCGCGCGCCAGACCGTCATCATCTTCAGTGACCAAACCGCAGGCGGGACCGGCAACACCGTCATCAACAGCGGTACGATCTCGGGGCTCGGCGCAGGTGCAGATGGTATCCTGTCGCAATCTTCAGGAATGGAAATCATCAATTCGGGCCAGATCCTGACCTCAGGCGACAACGCCATCCAGATCTTCAACAATGTCGCTGGCGCAGGCAGCAACCTTATCGTGAACTCCGGCACCATTGCGACGACTGGCAGCGGCACCGGATCCTCTGCTCTGGTCATCAACACCGATTCCGAAGTGGACATCATCACCAACACCGGCACCATCATCGGAGGGATCGGAACCCGGGGAGCAGACGACGACCTAATCAACAGCGGCGACATCACCGGCAATATCGACATGGGCTCAGGCGAGGACGTGCTGGTCAATTCCGGCTTCATCGAAGGGTCGGTCCTGCTGGGCAATGACAATGACACGTTCGACGGGCGCGGCGGCACCGTGACCGGGTCGGTGATCGGCGGAGGCGGCGACGACCTGTACCAGATCAGCGATGGCAGCGTCATCCTGTTCGAAACCATGGGCGCGGGCACCGACACGGTGCAGTCCGAGGCGAGCTATACCCTGGCCCAGAACATCGAGATGCTGACCCTGCTGGGCGCCGAAGACATCAATGGCGCGGGCAACGGCCTCGACAACACCATCACCGGCAATGACGGCGCCAACCTGCTGCAGGGCCGCGTCGGCGATGACACCATCCTGGGCGGCGGCGGCGACGACACCATCGGGGGTGGCGCCAACCGCGACAGCCTCGAGGGCGGAGAGGGCGACGACTACATCAATGGCGGCGCCCAGAACGACACCATCCGCGGCGACGAGGGCAACGACACCCTGCGTGGCGGTCTGAACAACGACGTCGCCTCGGGCGGTGACGGTGATGACAACATCGCAGGGGGCGCGGGCAACGACACGCTGGCGGGCAATGACGGCGACGACGCCCTGTTCGGCCAGGGTGGCAACGACGTGTTCAACGGCGGCGATGGCGAGGATTACATCCATGGCGGTGCCGGTCTGGATGTTCTGAGCGGGGGCAATGGCGATGACACGCTGGTGGGCGGTGCAGGCTCAGACACGCTCACCGGCGGCAATGGCGAGGATGTGTTCGAGTTCCAGAACTTTGCCCAAAGCCGGACCACAGGCGGCCAGTTCGACACGATCACCGACTTCCAGATCGGCAGCGACCTGATCGACCTGACGGCCCTGGTGGAAGGCACGATCAACTTCCAGGGCCTGGGCGCGGTGTCGGCCAATGGCGAAGCCGAGCTGGTGATCCGCGAACCGGGCGGTGGGCCGGACTCGGTCGTCTTTGTCGACGTGAACGGCGACGGGACCCAGGATTTCCGGATCAACGTCACCGGCGTGACGGGCCTCAGCGAAACCGACTTCCTGCTTTGACAACTGCTCCGTCCATCCCCCCTGTTCGGGGGGATGGATTATGACCTTACTATTTGAAAGCATTCAATAATGTTTGAAAGGCGGTCTGCCGCCCAAATCTTGTAGACCAAAGGCATAAATCCCATGACCACGACACTCATCTCATCCGACATCCTGAACGGCACCACCAACATCACCGGCTTTGACGAGGTCGTGGTCGCCCCGGGCGTCCTGGTCTTCGAGGACGGCGCACACGCGTTCGACATGTCCGGCAGCGACCGCACCACGCTGACCAATTACGGCACGATCATCAGCGGGGCCGCCTCCTCGACCATCGATGTCAATTCCGACGCGGCGATCATCCTCAACCACGGCACGATCAGCAACGTGTCCACGACCAGCGTCGTGACGGCACTCTTCGATCTGTCGGGCGGCAATTCCCAATTTGCCAGCGCAGAGGAGCTGATCTTCATCAACCACGGCACGATGGAGGCGCTGAACGACTTTTTCCATGACGACGACCCAAACGGCGCCTTCGACCTGATCATCGAAAACACCGGCCTGATGCAGGCCGATCGTGACAGGACCTTTACCTCGAACTCTCCCGATCTCGACGATGTGCGGGTCAACAATTCCGGCACGATGATCGGCGGGTTCTTTGGCGTAAACGGGAACCGCACGGCCTTTGTCGAGAATTCCGGCACCATCGAGATGCGGGATATCTTCCTGGGTGCCGACAACGGGGGCATCCTGCTCAATTCCGGCACGATCACCCTCAGAAGCGCGTTCGACAACTCGGTCGGAGACATTAACGGAGACGACGCAGCCGATGAGATCACCAATTCCGGGGCGATCTACGGAAACCTGCGTCTTGGTCTTGGGGATGACGAAGTCACCAATCTCAGCTTGATTGATGGGTTTATGGTCCTCAGCGATGGTAACGACACGGTCACCAACAGCGGTGACATCACCAGCGGCGTCAATCTGGGTGACGATGCGGACATGCTGATCAACAGCGGCACGATCATGGACGGTGTGTTCAACCCCAACAGCATTGACGGCAACGACACCATCTACAACACCGGCCACATCGGGGGCGATGTCACCCTCGGGGCAGGCAACGACCTGATCGACACGCGCGGCGGCACCATCGCTGGCGAAGTGAGCGGCGGGTTCGGCAATGACTCGTTCTATATCGACGACAGCTCCATCGACCTTGATGAAACCTTCACCGGCGGCACCGACCATGTGTTCAGCGAGGCTGACACCTATTCGCTGCAGGTGCATTTCGAAAACCTGACCCTGCTGGGGGGTGAGGATATCAACGGCTTCGGCAACAACGGGGCCAATTTCATGGCCGGCAACACCGGCGACAACCTGATCCAGGGGTTTTTCGGCGAGGACACGATCAGCGGCAATTTCGGCGACGACACGCTTGGCGGCGGGTTCAGCGATGACAGCCTGGATGGCGGTGGCGGCAACGACTTTGTCCAGGGCGGACAGGGCAACGACACCGTGGGCGGCAACCTGGGCGACGACACCCTGCGTGGCGCGGCGGGCAATGATCTGCTCCTTGGTGGCGACGGCGATGACAACATGGCCGGGGGCCTGAACAACGACACCTTGCTGGGCAACGATGGCGATGATGCCATGTTCGGCCAGGGCGGCAACGATGCCTTCAACGGCGGCGAGGGTGAAGATTACCTCCACGGCGGCGCGGGCCGCGACACGCTGACCGGTGCCAATGGCGATGACACGCTGGTGGGTGGCGCCGGGTCCGACGAGCTGACGGGCGGCAATGGCGAGGATGTCTTCGAGTTCCAGAGCTTTGCCCAGAGCCGTCCCACGGGGGGCAATTTCGACACGATCACCGACTTCCAGATCGGCAGCGACCTCATTGACCTGCGCGCCCTGGTGCCGGGTCAGATCAACTTCCAGGGCCTTGGGGCAGTATCCGCCAACGGCGCGGCCGAACTGGTGATCCGCGAGCCGGGCGGTGGCCCGAACTCGGTCGTGTTCGTCGATGTGAACGGCGACGGCACGCAGGATTTCCGGATCAACCTGACCGGCGTGACGGGACTGTCAGAGACGGATTTCCTGCTGTGACCCCCTCCCCCATCCATCCCTTTCACATCTGTAAAGGAGCCTGACATGGCAGCGGAATTCATCATAACCGATCAGACATCAACCTATTCAATCGACAGCACGGACGAGGTGTTTCTGACCACCGGGACGGAAATCAGAACATCCGACGCGTTCACCTTTAGTGCCAATGTCGACGGCAGCATCAACGGAATTTACGGGCTGTACCTGGCAGGCGATATCTTTGCCGGGGATGACGTTTTTTCCCAAACGTTCACAGCCACCGAAACCAGCACGGATACTGTTGACCTGTTTGTCTCGGTTGCTGAAACGTCAACCATCCTCGCGGCCGGGGACGGGTTTGTCGCGGCCGCACTGGATGCGGACTTGTCAGACACCGCTTTCACCTTCGCCAATGCAGGGCACATAACGACGGGTGAGGCGGCGATTTTTGCGGACGAGTTCGACACCATGATCATCACGAATTCAGGGACAATCACCGGGCTTGGCACGACCACCCAGGCTTTGCTGGACGATCTGTCAGGGACCGTCACCGTCCTGAACACCGGACTGATCGAGTATCTGAACACATCCACAGCGAATGGTGTTTTCTTTTCGGACGCCGTACTGCTCGACGTGACAAACACCGGCACAATCGCCGCAAGCAACGGAATTGCGTTCGAAACCTTTGTGGGCTCCCATGTCTTCAACCTGAACAATTCCGGCACCATTCGGGGTGACATCGACAGCGACAACGCAACCACCATCCAGAACACATATCTGATCGAGGGTGACGTGATCCTGGGCGGCGCTGACGACGCGGTTTCAAACACCGGCATGATCATCGGTGACGTGAATTTATCGTCCGGCGACGACGTCTTTGACGGGCGCGGGGGCACCGTGACCGGCACGGTCGATGGCGGCTCGAATGACGACACCTACATCATCGACGACGCCACCATCGACATCGTGGACGGCAGCGGCACCGACACGGTGCAGTCCGAGGTCAGCTACACCCTTGCCCTCAACATCGAAGCGCTGGAGCTTCTGGGCGCCGAAGACATCAACGGCGCGGGCAATGGCCTCGACAACACCATCACCGGCAACGACGGCGCCAACCTGATCCAGGGCCGCTTTGGCGACGATACGATCACCGGCGGCGGCGGCGATGACACCATCGGCGGCGGTGCGGATGTCGATTCCATCGACGCAGGCGAAGGCGACGACTACGCCAATGGCGGCGCAGGCGCCGACACGGTCAACGGCGATGCAGGCAACGACACCTTGCGCGGTGGGCTAAACAACGACGTGGTCACCGGCGGCGACGGCGACGACAACATCGCAGGCGGGCTCGGCAACGACACGATGACCGGCAATGACGGCGATGACGTGCTGTTCGGCCAGGGCGGCAACGACGTGTTCAACGGCGGCGAGGGCGAGGATTACATCCACGGCGGCGCCGGTGTGGACGCCCTGACCGGGGCCAATGGCGACGACACGCTGGTGGGCGGCGCGGGCGCCGACACGCTGACAGGCGGCAATGGCGAGGATGTCTTCCTGTTCCAGAACTTTGCCCAAAGCCGGGTGGGCGACGTGGACACGATCACGGATTTCGAGATCGGCACCGACCTGATCGACCTGACGGCACTTGTGCCGGGGCAGATCGCGTTCGGGGGCACCGGGGCAGCCTCGGCCAATGGCGCGGCCGAACTGATCATCCGCGAACCGGGCGGCGGACCGGACTCGGTCGTGTTCGTCGATGTGAACGGCGACGGGACACAGGATTTCCGCCTGGAACTGACCGGCGTGACAGGGCTCAGCGAGACCGATTTCCTGTTGTGACGGCCTGACACGCATCAGGGCCTTAACCCTCTGAAATAAAAACAGGAAAGGAGAATTCAAAAGCTGACGAAACCATGACAAGAGACAGTCTTCCCGACTGGCTCCGTTCCATATCTGCGACCTGAGGGGGTGAACCATGACACCACCGATAAAAAGCCTTGAGCCCTCAGGCATCAGAGACTGCATCACGACATTTTTCGACATGCAGCCGGTTTTGAGCTATAAAGGAAGCACTTCATTTTTTTGACTGACATTTTTTACCAAGGATATATCCAATGCCTGATTTCTTACGCACGTTTATTAGCTCGACCGCAGAAACGCTTGATGGCAGCCAGTCCGGTTTGATCAGCGCAAACGGTGGGTTCTACATTGACGGTAGCGACGCCATCACAGCGACCACCGGCACCAACTGGCTGACCAACGACGGCTATATCTACGCATTTGACGGTGGCTTTTCCGCCCTTGATCTGAATGGGACCGTCTTCGAAATGCTGAACGGCGAAGATGGCATCATCACCGCCGAAAACCCGACGTCGGGAACCATTGATGCCGACCTTTCCACTGTGCTGGATGTGGTCAATCACGGTCTGATCCATTCGTCAAACGGCGACGCGATCAGTTTCAACGATTCCGATGGCAGTGCCAACTTCATCCTGACCAATACGGGATCCATCACGGCAAATGGTGCTGAGACGATCGATAGCGAAGTCGGCACAGGCTATCACTATGTGTTCAACAGCGGGCTGATCGAGTCCCGGAACCAGGTCATCGAACTGTCGGGCGACCTGGGTGCATCTACCTTTAACACGATCACCAACACCGGCCTGATCCACTCTGCCGAGTCCACCGGGATCGGGCTTACGCTTGGCAATTTAGGGTCGGCTTATATTTCGAACTCGGGTGAAATCAGCGCGCACAGCCTTGCGATCTTTTCGAGCAGTGTGCGCACCACCGACGTGAGTGTGCACAACACCGGGATGATCGAAAGCCGGACCGGCACGGGTGCCATTGATCTGGGAAGTGGTGAGGATCTTGTCCTCAATGAAGGCACGATCCTGGGGAATGTCGAACTGGGGAGCGCAGCGGACATTTTCGACGGACGCGGCGGAACGGTAAGCGGTACGGTGGCCGGCGAGTCGGGCGATGATCTCTATATCATCGACGACGGGTCCATCGAGTTGGTCGAGACCATGGGCAACGGGACCGACACCGTCGAAAGCGAAGCAAGCTACACCCTCGCCCAGGAGATCGAGGTGCTGACCCTGCTCGGCTCCGAAGACATCAACGGCGCGGGCAACGGCCTCGACAACACCATCACCGGCAATGACGGCGCCAACCTGCTGCAGGGCCGCGTCGGCAACGACACCATCCTGGGCGGCGGCGGCGACGACACCATCGGGGGTGGCGCCAACCGCGACAGCCTCGAGGGCGGAGAGGGCGACGACTACATCAATGGCGGCGCCCGGAACGACACTATTCGCGGTGATGAGGGCAACGACACCTTGCGCGGCGGTCTGGACAATGACGTGGTGTCGGGCGGCGACGGAGACGACAACATCGCAGGTGGTCTGGGCAACGATACCTTGACCGGCAATGATGGCGACGACGTGCTGTTCGGCCAGGGTGGCAATGACGTGTTCAACGGCGGCGACGGCGAGGATTACATCCACGGCGGTGCAGGAAACGACACCTTGTCCGGTGCCAATGGCGACGACACATTGGTCGGTGGCGGCGGAGCCGACACGCTGACGGGCGGCAATGGTGAGGACGTGTTCTTGTTCGAGAACTTCGCCCAGAGCCGCACCACCGGCGGTAATTTTGACACGATCACCGACTTCCAGATCGGCTCGGACCTGATTGATCTGACGGCGCTGGTGGAAGGCACGATCAACTTCCAGGGCCTTGGCGCGGTATCAGCCAATGGCGAAGCCGAGCTGGTGATCCGCGAACCGGGCGGTGGGCCGGATTCCGTTGTGCTGGTCGACGTGAACGGCGACGGCACCCAGGATTTTCGGATCAACATCACCGGCGTCACCGGGCTGTCGGAAACCGATTTCCTGCTCTGACGCAAGCCATCGCCAATCCAAGCAAGAGGGGCTGGCCCGCGCCAGCCCCCACGTGATAGGCACGGGCGCATGACGGATGCGTCCTCCTCCTCTGCCCCACCGACAAAGGGCAAGCAATTGCGCGCGGTGAACCGGGGTAAACGGTTTGCCATGCCACGGACCATTTCGGCTCTGATCCTGCGCGAGATGGGCGGAACCTATGGCCGCTCGCCAGGGGGATATCTATGGGCCCTGGCGGAACCGCTTCTGGGTATCGCGCTTTTGTCGGCGATCTTCTCCATCGGCTTCCGGAGCCCGCGTTTGGGAGAGAATTTCCCGATCTTCTATGCCACCGGGGTGCTGCCCTTCTTCCTGTTCAACGACGTCAGCTCAAAAACGGCGCAGGCGGTGAACTATTCCAGACAGCTTCTGGCCTATCCACGGGTGACGCTGATCGATGCGGTGCTGGCGCGCTACATCCTGGCCCTGCTGACACAACTGCTGATCAGCTACGTGCTGCTCACAGGCATCCTGTGGGCGTTTGAGACCCGCACCACGCTCGAGGTGGACCGGGTCCTGATGGCCTATTCCATGGCCGCGGCCCTGGGGCTGGGCGTCGGCATCCTCAACTGTTTCCTGATGTCGATGTTCCAGGTCTGGCAGAGGGCCTATAACATCATGACGCGACCGCTCCTGCTCGTGTCGGGGGTGATCTTCATCTACGAATCCATTCCCGATCCATATCAAAGCTGGCTGTGGTGGAACCCGCTCATGCACGTGACCGGAGAGCTGCGCGGCGCCTTCTACAAAAGTTACGAAGCCGCCTATGTCACACCGGCCTATGTGTTCGGGTTTGCCGCGATCTCGGGGGCTGTGGGGCTGCTGTTTTTGTGGCGTTACTACCGGGACATCATGGAGCTGTAAGCTGCACCGTTGTGGTCCGCCAGACGGTGTGAAATACACTCGGTCCAATTCCGACTGACCAAAAGGCATTTTCAGCCGTGACCAAGCCGCACCTGGACGATGGCCACCCCGATATCTTCGTCACCGACGACCGCATGATGGTCCTGACCGGGGGTGACCACTCCGTTCTGGACTACTGCCAGGGCCGCGCCGCGCCCGGACCCGACGATATCGCCCGCTTCTTCAAGGCCATCGACCAGCGCACCGCCTGGGCCACCCGGCGCGGCATCCCCTATGGCTACTGGGTCTTTCCCGACAAGGTGATCGCACTCGGCCCGAAACTGGCGCGGCTCGGTCCCGTGGCATCGCTCTTCGAGACGCATTACCGCGGTGCCCCGGCCTGGAAAGACAACCTGCCCGTGCACTATCCGCTGGATCTGGTGGCAGACCAGGGCGATGCCTTTCCCCGCACCGACACGCATTATTCGAACCGCGGCCTGGTCACGCTGACCAGTGCCATTCTCGACAGCCTGACCCCGGGCCAGGGCGCGGCCTTCCGGACGGCGGCCGACAGCGCCCGCTGGGGCGAAAAGAAGCTGGCGGGCGACCTGGGCGTGAAGTTCGAGCCCCCCGTGCGCGAACGGGTCGAGGTGCTGCGCCTGCCGATCGAGGCCTCGGTGCTCAACAACGGGCTGTCGCGCAACAACGGGGTGATGTCGCTGGTCGAGTGCCCGCAGGCCCAGACCGACAAGACCCTGCTGATCTTCGGCGACAGCTTTTTCCGGCAGATGCTGCCGCTCCTGGCCTGGCAATTCCGGCGCATCGTGTTCTGCCGCACCCAGTTCTTCCACTATGAACTGGTCGAGGCCGTGGCCCCCGACGTGATCCTGCAAGGCACGGCCGAACGCTACCTGGCGGGCTATGCCGGCGATGCCGGACGGCCGCATTTCCTGAGCTACCCGTTCATCCGCGACAATCCGATGACACCGCACAAGGGCTTTGGTGCCCGCTTTGCCGCCTGGTTCGACCAGAGCAAGCTGACCATGGGAGTACCCGATCCATGACCGCCCCACGCCTGATCCTGCATGTCGGAGACCGCAAGACCGGCACCACCACGATCCAGCACGTGCTGGATGCCCGCGCCCGCGATCCGGAAGCCCACGGAGGCACCTTCGGCGTGCATTACCCGCTGGCAGGCCGCAAGGTTCCGCAGCGCATCACCCATGTGAACCTCACGCACGAGTTGCTGGACGACAAGCGCTTTGCCCCCGACCTGGGCGGCTGGGCCGATCTCGCCGCCGAGCTCGAGGCCGCACAGCCTCCCCTCACCGTGATCTCCAGCGAAGGGTTCGAAAGCGTCCCCCCCGCCGTCGTGGCCGAGGCGCTGGACAAATATGTGCCCGCAGGGACCGAGATCACGCTCGTCGCCTATATCCGGCCCCATGTGGACCGGATCGTGGCCAGCTACGCCCAGAACGTGAAGACGGGCAAATATGTGCGTCGGCTCGACACGTTTGCGCGCCGGTCGATGCGCGGACGGCTGGGCGCGCTGCACAAGCGGGCCGCGGCCTGGAAGGACGTGTTTGGCGACCGCTACCATGTGCGGCCCTACGCGCGCGATCTGCTGATGGACCGCGACGTGGTGGCCGATTTCCTGGTGGGCCAGGTCGGGCTTGATCCGGCCGTGATGCAGAACCTGCCGCCCATCCCGGACGAAAACCCGACCCCTGGCGTACAGGTGCTGGAACTGATCCGGGAGCTGACCCGGACCATGACCAAGGGCGGCCGCGACCTGCCCACGGGCGCCGACCATCGGGTGCTGGCACCGCTGCGCGCCACGCTGATGGAGCTTTACCCGAACGACCCCAAGCTGCGCCTGTCACCCGACCTGGTCGACGCCTGCATCGAGACCTGCATGGAAGACGCCCAGGCCATGGACCGCGATTTCATGGACGGCCAACCCATCTTCGAGGGGGCCTTGCGCCGTTCGGCCGAGCAGGCCCGCGCCGCCACGACCCCTGATCCGATGGCGGACCATGACGTGGCCCTGCATGCCGCCTATGCCACAGCGATGGCCACGCTTCTGCGCGTGCGGCTCGACCCGACATAGGGGCAAGGGCCCATGACCCGCACCTGCCACCTGCATATCGGCACGACCAAGACGGGCAGCACCTCAATCCAACGGACCTATCAGGACCTCGATGACGGGCGCACGCGCTACCTCCAATTGCGCATCCCCAATCACAGCCGGGTGCTGACGGCGCTCTATGCCCCCGACGACGCGGCGCGGGCCGATGCGCTCCGGCTGGCCAAGCTGACACCGGCCAAGGCCGCGCAATGGCGGACATCCATGCAGGCCCAGATCGCGGATCATCCCGACAGTGATCTGGTGATCTCGGGCGAGGGGCTGAGCAAATGGGCCGACGCGCGCATGGTGGCAGCACTGGCCGACGATCTTGCCGCCTTCGACAATGTCCACGTGCTGGCCTATCTGCGCGCGCCGGGCTCCTGGATGGCCAGCTCCTTTCAGCAGCAATTGCGCAATGCCGCCCTGCCCTTCGATCTTGATGCGTTGTTTCCCCTGTACAGAGACTGGTTTCAGCCCTGGGAGGATGTGTTCGGCGCCGATGCCGTGACCCTCGTGCCCTTTGATCCCACGGGCTTTCCAAATGGCGATGTGGTGGCGGATTTCGCCGCGCGCTGCGGCCTGCCCGCGCCGGATCGCCCCCTGCCCCGTGAAAAACCGGCCCTGCCGGCCGAAGCGGTCGCGGTGCTTTATGCCCACCGTATGGCGCGCGGCACGCCACCGCTGGCGGACCGCAGCGATGCGCTGGTCAACCGGGCCGTGGTCGACGGGCTGCGCAGCCTCGGACAGACGCGCTTTGCCATCGATCCTGCGGCCCTGGCCCCCGTTGCCGCCCGCCATGACGACCAGATCAGCTGGGCACAGGCACGGATGGGGCCGTTTCCGCCCGTATCAGAGCCTGTTTCGCCCACATTCGGCACGGCAGCGGATCTGCAGGCCTTTGCCACTGCACAGATCCCCGGCCTGCACGACATGCTGCGCAACATGGGCGTGCGCCATGCGTTGCCCGATGATGCGATAGAACTGGTCGATACTGCCTATGCGCAAGCACGGGCGACCCTTCCGGGATCATAGAAAGTCCAGATCGCCGTTCAGCACGTTCAGGCTCTCGACCCCGGTCAGGGTCAGGCGGTTGCCTTCGCCGAAATCCAGCAGCAGATCCCCATCCACGACCTCGGCGAACTGGGTCAACCCATTCACGGTCATGGTTTCACCACCCCACAGGGCACGGTCCAGCACCAACGTATCGATATTGTTCTGGAAGTCCGCGATCTCGTCATCGCCGCCGGTGAAGATGAACGTATCGGCCCCGATCCCGCCAAAGAGGTAATCGTCGCCCCCACCCCCATCGAGCGTGTCATGACCCGCATTGCCCGCCAGCGTGTCGTTGCCACCATCACCCATCAGGCTGTCGGCGCCGTTGTTGCCGTTCAGCCGGTCATTGCCCGACCCGCCGATCAGCGTGTCATGGTTGATGCCCCCGTTGAGCGTGTCGTTGTTGTGGCCCCCGTTCAGCACATCGGCACCCGCGTTGCCGTCCAGCCGGTCATTGCCCGCATTGCCACGCAGATCATCGCTGCCCGCGCTGCCCGAGAGCAGATCATTGCCGTTTCCGCCCGACAGCGTATCGGCGTTCAGGCCCCCGTTCAGGGTGTCATTGCCATTGTCGCCATACAGCAGGTCGGCCCCGTTATTGCCCACCAGGAGATCGTCGCCATCGCCGCCTCCGGCCACGTCGAAACCATCGCCGCCCCAGATGCTGTCATTGCCGCCGGTGCCGCTGATGGTGTCGAAGCCGGTCCCGCCCCACAGGCTGTCATCGCCCGCACCACCGGTCAGCACGTCATTGCCCGCGTTGCCGCGCACGGCATCGTCACCGTCGCCCCCATCCAGAGTGTCGTCACCGCCCATGCCGGACAGATCGTCATCCTGGCTCAGACCGCGCAACGTGTCGTTGCCGGTGTCGCCCACCAGCGTATCGGAGGCATCGGTGCCTGTCAGATTCTTCGGCGGCGCGGGGCCGGGATCAGGATCAGGCACCGGATCGGGATCAGGGTCGGGATCGGGTCCGGGGTCAGGATCTGGGTCGGGCACAGGATCTGGGTCGGGATCAGGTCCCGGATCGGGGTCCGGGTCCTCCGCCCCGTTGGACGGCAATGTCCACTCCGGCAGAAACCGCGATTGGCCGACCACATCCAGCGCCAGGATGTCCTGGGCCGTGAGAGGGGCACCATCGATCGTGCGGATCACCAGCTCTTCATCGCCAAAACGAATGAGGATGCCATCGCTGCGGCTCGAAAACGTAAGCTGGCTGGCATAGCGCAAGAGCGGCCAGTCCGACAGATCCAGACGGTCCTCGGTGATGTCGAAATCCTGGATGATATCGCGGTCCCCGTCCCCGGTCAGGACAAAGACATCGGCCCCCGCCCCACCCCACAGCGTGTCGGTGCCCGCCCCATCGATGATCACGTCGTCGCCCGCCTGCCCGCGCAACTGGTCGTTGCCCGCCCCGCCATCGATCAGATCGGCCCCGGCCCCGCCGCTCAGGTTCTGCGCGCCGTTGCCGCCGGTGATCGGGGCCGCCATGGCGCCAATATCGACCCTGAACAAGGTCAAACCGGCCTCGTTTGCGGAACTGACGGCCAGGTGCAGATGGCCACCAACCACCGTCAGGTTCAGGGCCGAAACGGCATCCAGCGTGGTGTCGACCGCATCGGCCACGGTGCCCATGTGGCGCAGGGTGCCTCCGGGCATCATCTCGAACAGGGTCACGCCATCGTCACTGCCCGCCACGGCCACATAGGAGCGGCCGCCATGGGTGACGGTCTCGATCACATGGGCCCCGGCAAAGCGGGTACCCAGCGTGTCCATCACATGATCGGTCAGGGTCAGGCTGCCATTGCCCGACACGGCTGCCACGCTCAGCGAACCGCTGCCCGCCGCACCCAGGATGGCATAGACCTGCCCCCCCACGGTGACGCTTTCCACGATGCTGGCCCCGCCAATGCCGACGCCGTCAGCAGCGGCAATCCGGTCGACCTCGACCGCGACGCCGGAGCTGTTCAGCCTGTAGGAGATCAGGGCATTGTCGCTGCCCGAGGCCGCCAGCAGAAAGGGCGTGCCGCCCACCTGCACATGGGTGAGCGCAGTCAGGCCCACGGCGCCCGTATCGCCGTTGCCCCCATCGCGCACGGTGTTGACGGTGCCATTCGCGTTCACACGCCAGATGCCGATCTCGTCGCTGCCCCGGTCGATGGTGTAGACATAGCTCTGCCCGTTCACGGTGACGCCGGTGCTGTCCAGCAACGTCGCAGGCATGGCCGCACCCGTGACGGCGGATGGGGACGACATCCCGCCCGCGGCACTCAGCTCGACCCGGTAAAGGCCCGTATTGTTCACCCCCGTGACCAGCAGGTCCTGCCCCCCTGCCCCGTCGGACATAACGGCGAGGCTGTTGACGGTGCCGGCCTGCGCCCCACCGGGCAGGGTCTGGGTGTCGATCTGGCTCAGGCTGCCATTGCCATTGATGCGATAGGCCACAAGATCACCGCCGCCGAAGCGGGCGACAGTATACAGAACCGGCCCGTTATTCGTCTCTAAAACGGCCATATCGGTGATCCCGGTCAGGAACATGTTGTTCCCGTCCGGCACCGTCGCCACATGTTCGAACGCAGCCCGCGCCATGAAACCCACCACTCGTTACTCGACGGCAGAGATGGCAGGCCCACATGGGCAAACCGCGGGGGCTTTGTGGCGGGGCCAAGGACATTGGGCACAAATTGAGCCGAGTTGTTCCGGTTGCGGCAGGAGACGGTTAAGCATGACCGTCCCGGCAAGGTGTCAGAGGGAAAGGCGCGGCATCATTCCCGGTGCCCTTGCCGCCCCGCCTGCGCTAGACCGGGAGCATGATGACACGGCGGATATTCATGAAACTGGCGTTCACGGGACTGACCCTCGCGACCCCGCTCTGGTCCACGGCAGCCACCGGGATGGGCGCGCGCGCTGCGGCAGATATCGGGGTCCGCTGCACGGGCGCAGGCGATGCCGCGCTGCACATGGCCCTCTGCGACCGGCTGCGCACGGAACTGGCCCTGCGCCTGCCCGCCCGTCGCGTGTCGAACGGTCCGGGGACCACAACCGTCACCCTGCATCTGGACCAGGCCACCGACACGGCCCTGATCGGTCACCTTGCGTGGGCAGGACAGCAGACCGGCACCGGCCCCAGTGTGACCGCAGGCACACGGGACAGCACAATCACGTCGCGTCAGTACGACATGTTGATCTCCGCCCTTTTGAAGATCACGGACTTACCCTTATAAACTGCACAAAATCCAAAAAACGGATCCGTATCCATGTGTACCATTTGTTCTGCGACGCAAACCTTCGACCCACAGCGACATGAGACCGGATCCAAGGACCCGCTATCCTCGGATTTCTTTGAAATCGGGGCCGTGACTGATGGCAATTCCACCATCAACGCCACCATCACCGAAGGGCTCGACGCCCCCGGCGATCTGAGCACGCCCTATCTCATCAGTGCAGGCGACACGTTCATCGGCAACCTGAACAGCGATTTCGACTTCATCGGGCTGAACGTGGTGCAGGGCGAAACCTACGAGGTGGCGCTGACAGGCAACGGATCGAACCCGATCAACGACCCGTATGCAGGATTGCTGAACGACAACAATATCGTTCTGGTCGAAAACGACGATGGCGGCCCGGGGCTGTCATCGCTCTTTGTCTGGACAGCGACCTATACCGGGGTCGCCTATCTGGTGGCCGACACCTATTCGAGCACGGAAACCGGCGGCTACGCGCTCAGCGTCTCCACCACGACCCCGCCCCCACCACCGCCCACCGGCACCTATGACGAAATGGCCGACTACCTGACCGACGGGCACTGGCAGGAAACCGGCGAAAGCCGCCACGTGTTCTTTGACGCGGCCACATCGTCCAGCAACGTGATCACCGTCGACATCACCAGCCTGAACGCGGCGGGCCAGCAACTGGCACGCTGGGCGTTCGAAGCCTGGGAAATGGTGATCGACGTCGACTTCGTCGAAGTCACCTTCGGCGAGGATCTCGAATTCATCGACAGCGACAGCGGGGCCTATTCCAGCTACACCGCATCGGGCGGGATCACGACCAGCTCGGTCGTGAACGTCTCGACCGCGTGGCTGAACCAGTACGGCACCACGCTCGACAGCTACAGCTTCTCCACCTACATCCACGAGATCGGGCACGCGCTGGGGCTCGGCCACCAGGGCGGCTACAACGGTTCGGCCACCTATCCCAACGACGCCACCTTCGCCAATGACAGCCTGCAGCTGTCGATCATGTCCTATTTCACGAACAGCGAGAACCCGACCACCAATGCCAGCGATGCCGAGAACCTGACCACCCAGCTGGTCGACATCCTGGCGGCACAGAACCTCTATGGCGCAGCCGAAGGCGGTGTCACGGCGGGCGACACCACCTATGGCCGGAACAGTTCACTGGGCAACTATCTCGACCTGTTCTTCAACGCCGCCGCAAACGGCGCCACCAACGCCAACTACCAGGGCGGTGCGGTGGCCATCACGATCTTCGACGAGGACGGCATCGACCTTGTCGACCTGGGCTATGACAACAGCAACCAGGTCATCGACCTGAACCCCGGCACCTTCTCGAATGTGGGCGGGCTGGTCGGCAATATCGGCATCGCGCTCGGCACCGAGCTCGAGAACCTGATCACCGGCAACGGCAACGACCTGATCACCACCAATGCCGCCGACAACGACGTGCAGGCAGGCGGCGGCAACGACACCGTGAACGCCTCCGAAGGCGATGACACGCTGAACGGTGGTGCAGGCACCGACCGTCTGGTCTTTGATTTCAACTTTGCCCAGATCACCAGCGGATCGGTCGTGGGCGCGCTGGCCACGCTCACCGGCGCCTTCGGCACCGTGCTGGCCGACGCGTTCGAGATCTTCGAATTTGCCGATCAGAGCTTCAGCCTGAACCAGTTGGCGGCCAACGTGCCCTCGGAACCACCGGTGCCGGGCGACAACATTGACGGCACGCCCGAGGATGACGGCGCACTCACCGGCACGGTCGGTGACGACACGATCTCGGGCTTCGGCGGCAGCGACAATATCGACGCGGGCGACGGCAACGACATCGTGCTGGGCGGCATCGGCTTCGACACGGTCGAGGGCGGCGACGGCAATGACAGCATCACCGGGGCCGACGGCTACGACACCCTTTCGGGCGGCGCGGGCAACGACACGCTCGAGGGCAACAACGGCTTTGACCTCCTGAACGGGGGCGCGGGCAACGACCTGCTCAATGGCGGGCTGGGCCTCGATACGCTGAACGGCGATGGCGGCAATGACACGCTCAACGGCCAGTCCGGGTTCGACACGCTGGATGGCGGCGCGGGCGCAGACCTGCTCAACGGCAATGCAGGCGCCGACAGCATCCTGGGCGGGTCGGGCAACGACACGCTCAACGGGGGCATCAACAACGACACGCTCTCGGGCGGTGCCAATGACGACCGGCTGAATGGCGGCAACGGGCGCGACAGCCTGATGGGCGATGGCGGCGATGATGTGCTGCGCGGCAATGCCGGATCCGACACGCTGGCGGGCGGAGACGGAAACGACATCCTGAACGGCGGGATCGGCGCCGACACGTTCATCTACACCGGTGGCAACGACATCATCCAGGACTTCCAGAACAACGTGGACACGCTGATCGTGGATCAGGCGCTGTTGGGCGGTACCGACCCGGACGACATCGACCTGAGCGATTTTGTCACCGTGGTGAACGGCAACCTGGTGGTGACACTCGACATCAACACGAGCCTGCAGATCAACGGCTACACCAGCGCCACACCCCTGCTCGACGATTTCACGTTTGAGTTTGTCTAAGGCGGATGCGCAGCCTTTCCAGCATATGGGCCCCTCTCCTTCAGGGGTGGTGGTTCCCGACGGCCTCTTCACTGTCGGCAGAGGGGATCACGCTGGTCGGCAGTGGCGACGGTGACACCCTGGTGGGCACCACGGGCGATGACTGGCTCTTTGGTGGCGATGGCAATGATACCATTCGGGCCGGAGACGGCGCAGACAGGGTCATCGGCGGGCTTGGCTTCGACAGCATCGACGGCGAAGACGGCAACGACAGCCTGACGGGCAGCAACGGGTTCGACACGCTGATGGGCGGCGCGGGCCGGGATACGATCTTTGGCGGCAGCGGGGCGGACCTGCTGTCGGGCGGCACCGGGAACGATGTGCTGAGCGGCGGGCTGGGCGGCGATGTCCTGCGCGGCGACGATGGCGACGATTCCGCAATCGGCCTCGATGGGGCCGATACGCTCTTTGGCGGAGGCGGCAATGACACGCTCAGCGGAGGCAACGGCTTTGATGCGCTGGCCGGCGGGACAGGGAACGACCTCCTCATCGGGGGCCTGGGACGCGACAGCCTGAACGGCCAGACGGGGGCGGACACGCTGAACGGAGGAGCGGGCAATGACAGCCTGCAGGGCGGCGACGACAATGACGACCTGAACGGAGATGCCGGGGCCGACGACCTGCAAGGCGACGCCGGAAACGACCGGCTGAACGGCGGGATCGGCAATGACACGCTGGAGGGCGGGACAGGCGACGACACCCTGAACGGCAACAACGGCAGCGATATGCTGTATGGCGGCGACGGAGACGACCAGCTCAAGGGCAATGCCGGCAATGACCGCCTGTTCGGTCAGGATGGCAACGACACGCTGGATGGCGGGATCGGCGCAGATCACCTGTCGGGCGGGACCGGGAACGATCTGCTGCTCGGCGGCGGCGCCGGCGACACGCTCAACGGCAATGCGGGCGACGACACCCTGATGGGCGACGGGGGCGATGACCAGCTCTTTGGCGGGACCGGCGTGGATCGTCTCACTGGCGGTGCGGGGGCCGATACGTTCATCTATTCCGGCAGCTTTACCGGCTCGTCCAGCGAAACCGCCTATGAATCCACGATCACCGATTTCGAACCGGGCGTGGACACCATCGTGCTCAGCCAGGTCTTTCTCAGTGGCAACGGCGTGTCGGGGGACGATCCCGCCCTCTTCGGGTTCAACGGAACGGCCCAGATCCAGAACGGCAACCTCGTGCTTGTCTTTGACACGACAAGCACGCTCACGCTTCTGGGGATCACGGATTACAACACCATCCTCGATGACATCATCGTGGATGATATCGACCCCTTCGCCTTCGAATTCTAAGCCCGCTCAGTCGTAGCGCCCGCCGCTGTCGGCGGTGCCCGCCACGTCGCCGGGAAAGTAACTCGCGCCACCCCCGTTTGTGGTGACAACGGCATTGTCCGATACCAGGTAACGGCGGCCCGTGGCCGTGCCCGCGAATGTCAGGGCCGTCATCTGGGCCACGCTGCAACGTGCGCAGATGATGAAGGACGACGCGAAATGCGGAGCACCCGTCAGGGTCACGGTCTGCGACCGCATCCGGGCCGAGCCGCCCTCGGTCAGCTTCACGAAATACTTGGCATTGTCCGAGATGCTGCACGGCCCCTCCAGGACCAGCGTGCCATTCTCGATCGCGCTCAGATGGCCACCGGCGCTTGCGAAATCGACCTGGTCCAGCGCCACCGTGCCGCGGTCTGATGCCGCGACCGTGGGCCGCCCGCCGCTGGTGTTCTGCAAGCGCATACCGCGCAGGGCGACAATGCCGCCCGAAACCTCGAACACCTCGTCATCGCCCGCCATCACCACCTGCTCCGGGGCGCTCGTGTTGCCCTCGATCACCAGGCGGGGGGCGCCGATCACCGGCATATCCAGCACCATCGGCGTGCCAAAGGCATAGGTGCCATCCGCCAGCTTGATGGTCACCACATGCCCGCCCGCATCGATGGCGCGCGTCGCGGCAACAGCCCGCGCCAGGCTGGCAAAGGCCCCGGCCCCCGCCGACAGCCCGTCACCGGCATCATCGCCTTGCGCGGGGTCCACGTAATAGGTGCGGGGGCCGGACAGCATCTCGCGCCAGGCCGACTGGCCAAGGCTCACGGCACCGGTGGCGGCATCGATACGCAACGCCTCCGACCACGCGGCCCCATCTGCGCTGACCTTGATGGAAAAATCGTCATTGCCGGCCAGTCCCATCTCGGCCCGGCCCGAAAACCCGGTCTGGAACAGCAGGCTTGCGGTGTCGGTCTCCGCCGCCTTGTTGATCTTGAGCTGGTGGCCCGCACCGGCGTGGTTCAGCAGCACCGCATCCGAGGCCACGGACAGGCGGTTGAAGCTGTCGGATGTCGCATTGATGCCCAGGCTGTCCACGGCAGAAATATCCCGCGCCTGCCAGTCCGCGCCGTCAAAGACGACCTGCGTGCCCTGCCCGGTCACATAGGCCGTCCAGCCCGTTTGAGGCGCGATGAACACCCATGCATTGCCGTCCAGCACCGCGATCTCGGTGTCGTGTCCGGCCCAGGGCCCCTGCCCCGGTGCGGCGACGATATACCGGTCCCCTGCCTGCGCTCCCGCCGGCGGCAGCGACAGGTCACGGTCGGTGACCACAAGCTGCACCAGCGTGTCCAGCACCCGCAGCGCCTCGTTATGGGTGACATGTTTCTGGGCTTGCGAGGGCTGGATATAGGGCAGCCCAAGGATCAGCGAGGTATCGGTCATGGCAAAGCGGCTCCCGTGTCGTGTCGGCGCATGTGACGAACGGGGACGCTATGGGAAAGCGGTTAACCAAGTCTTGGACCACCGTGCGGTGCCTCAAAACCTTTCGCATGCGAAAGGTTTAGGACCCATACTCACAAACCGCGCCCCACTGGTTTGACAGATTTTTTCTCTGACAACGCGCATCTGCGCCGGAAGAGTGGTTCTCTTTCAAGCAGATGTAAGGCTGCTCAGAGAAAAAATCTGTCAAACCAGTGGGGCGCCCATTTTACGGCATCAGTGCGGCTTGGTGTCCTTGCCCGTAGAACCACTACGGTCTTCGGCCTCCAAACAACCCTGATTTTGCAAAATGGGCGCCAGTGGCGCGCGGTTTGTGAGTATGGGTCCTAGAGCTCAGCGGTAGCGCGCCTTGAGATGGGATTCGAGCCGGGCGATGAACTTTTCCGTCACGCCGGTGCCCTCCAGCACGATGCGCCCGGGCTTGGCCTCGATATGCACACCGCGCACGATTTCGGGCGGTTTAGACACTGTTTTCGGGTCCGGTTTCAGCGCCTTGGTCAACAGTGCCGCCTCCGCCGCAGGCGTTTCGGGCGGGGTATGGACCAGCGTGTTGTAAATGCGCTTTTCCAGATCCTCGTCCTCGGCCATCGCCTTGACCACAGACAGGCCCAGCCGCTCGGTGATCTGGGCGGGAAAGCACAGCACCTCGTCAAAGGCCTCGACCAACGCCATGAAGGATTTGATCTTGGACCGTTTCGAAAAGCTGACCCCGGCATAGAGGCTCTGCAACGCCTCCTTGGCCGTGGGAAAGACCCCGAACGTGACCGCCTTATGCGCGATGCGCGCGCGCTCATAGTAGGACAGCCCTGCGCGTATCTCGTTCTCCTCGATCATCGCCACGTATGTCGCGGCACGATCTGCTGGCTGCCGGATCAGGGCCTGCACGGTGGCAAAGCGATCATCCTTGGTTTCGGCAAACAGATGCGCCAGCGCCGCCATGCGCCGCGCGCCCGAGATCAGGCCATAGGTGCCGCCGCCCAGATCCACCACCTCGATCGGGGTCTGCTGGCCCCGGCGGCGCAGGCTGTCGGTCAGGGCGGCCATGTCCTCCTCGCCCATCTCGATCCGGTCGCGGATCAGATAGGCGCGGTCGACGGCCTCAAGGGACAGTTGCATCACCAGCCGCCCGTCCTTTTGCGCCCCCTCCAACTCGGCCCGAACAGAGTCAAAGGCCGCCGCCGTCGCGGCGTCGCCTGCAATGCTCGCAATGGGCGGGCGGGCGCCCGAGGGGGCAGGGGTCGCATCACCGGTGCCGATCCCCACCGCCGGGCTCAGTCTCTTGCGCTTGGCCATCTGCTCATTCCCCCTTGTTTGTCTCTAGTTCTTCGCGCCGCCACACACCCACAAGCAGCCGTTTGAACGCGGCATAGGTCTGATCGAACGTGTCGCGCCCCCGCACGTAAGTTTCGCGGTTGAAGTCGCGGTAATCGGCCTCGTAGATGCCATTCACCTGCTCACCCGCCTGCCCGATCAGGGCCGTGAAATCCTGCCGATGCGGCGACAGGGCCTGACCCAGATAGGCCTGCATGAGCGCGCCCAGCTCGGCCTGCTGGCTCGCATCATAGCGCGTCAGGACCGCCCGCACCGCATCCCACTCAAAGGACAGTCCCGCCCGGCCCAACGCCCGGGCGGCCATGTTCTCGGCCTCTTCGATGCTGGCAAAGGTCGAATGCAACATGTCAAAGAACCGGCCCGTACTGTCGAACTCCAGAAACGACGCGCCCAATGGGACCAGCAGAATGTCGGCCGCACTCAGCCCGTTGATGGTCAGATAGCCGAGCGCCGGGGGCGTATCGAGGAAGACAAGGTCATAATCGTCCAGCACCCCGTCGGCCGCCAGCGTGTCCGCCAGCGCATCCCACAGCTTCCACGACCGCCCCTGCATCCGCCAGACGGGGATCTGGAACTCGGCCCAGTAGAGGTTCAGCTGCGCGCCCAGCAGGTCGATATTGGGCCAGTGCGTCTTTTGCACCAGATCCTGCGCCCGCACTCCCATCGCCTCGCTCAGCGTATCATCCAGCGGCACAGGGTCCTCGCCCCGCGCCAGCCGTGCCTGGTTCTCGGCCTGCATATGGGTGCCGTAATGGCGCGCCAGCAGCGGAAAGACGGTCTGCCATTCATCAGCCACCATGCCGCCAAAGATCGAGGTCATGGATCCCTGGCTGTCCAGATCAATCACCAGCACCTTGTAGCCATCAAGGGCCGCCGACATCGCCAGATGCGCCGCCGTGCTGGTCTTGCCCACCCCGCCCTTGAAATTGGCCACGGCGACCATCTTGGCGGCCAATCCTTCGGGCCGATAGGGGCGGTATTCCTTTGCCTTCGATCCCGCCTCGCTGAAGAACGCCCGCAGGCGCAGCACTTCGTCGAGGGTGAACCACTTGGCCCCGCCTGCGGTCTCGGACGTGCCCTGGGGCAGGTCGGTGTTCTGGCGCAGCACGCGGCGGAAATGGGCAGGGGCCACGGGGATCAGGTAGCGGGTGATCTCCCAGGTGGAAAACAGGCGCAGGGTCCGTCCGCCACTTTCGTTCAGCCCGCGACTTGCCAGATCGGTCCGACCCCGCGCACAGGCTTCGGCGAGCGCTGCGAACCCCGCCACATCGGTGGCGTCGCCCAGACCGGCCAGCGCCTGATCGGGATCGATATTGAAATAGGGGGGCAGGGGGGGCGCTTCGCTGCTCATGCCTGATATGCCTTCATGTTATGCTTTTTGCCCAGCATACCCGAAAACCTGTGACATGGAATGTTTTTGAGGAGATGCGGCGGCTTTTCTCTCCATTTTCTAAGGAAAAAGGCCATCTGCGCCTGCACATTTGCCCGCTCAAGCGCCCATTTATCCAGTTAATTGGTGTTATTATATGTTAAGGGTCTGTGCGCCTTTCAAAAAACACTGTGCTCTGAATGGCTTGCTGTCAAATTCCAGAGAGCAGGTGACTCTGAAACCACGACAAAGCGACTCTGCTCCCCCGAAAGACCGACTCCGAACCCCCGATGCGGACCACCGCCATGATGGACGCAGCCTGTGGATAACTTTAGGGTGGGCGTCAACGAAACCACGAACCCGATTCTTCGATAAAACCACCGGCGCCAAGACCGGGGTAGGGGATCACGAGGGCAGGCATATGGCAGTGACATCCCATGCAGGGGGGCTTCTCCCCGACCATCACCCCACAGGCGATTTCTTTCTGTGCGACATCTTCGACGCGCCGCCCAAGGACGATCTGGGCAGCATGGAACATCCGATGTTTTCGCTGTCGACCCGGCCCGACCGGCGCATCCTGTCCTACACCCACAATGGCACCCAGATCACGGTAACCCCTTCGGTCCGGGGCCGCGCCACGATCCATGACAAGGACATCCTGATCTACTGCATCAGCCAGCTCATGGCGGCGTTGAATGCGGGGCGCGACATCACCCGCGTCCTGCACCTGCGGGCCCATGACCTGATGGTGGCGACCAATCGCGAAACCTCGGGTGACGGCTACGCCCGTCTGCGCGAGGCGTTCGAGCGGCTCGCAGGCACCCGCATCACCACCAACCTGGAAACCGGGGGCGAAGAGGTCACGACCGGTTTCGGCCTGATCGAAAGCTGGCAGATCGTGCGCCGCTCGCGCGGGGGGCGGATGGTGTCGGTGGCCGTCACCCTGTCCGAATGGCTCTACCGTGCGGTGCTGTCAAAATCGGTTTTGACCCTGAACAGAGACTACTTTCGCCTGCGCAAGCCGCTGGAACGGCGGGTCTATGAGCTTGCCCGCAAGCATTGTGGACGTCAGCGTGACTGGCGCGTCAGTGTCGAGACGCTGCTCAAGAAATCCGGCTCGGCAAGTCCACGGCGCGTGTTCCGCAAGATGCTGCGCGACATGATCGCCGCCGACCACCTGCCCGACTACCACATGGCCGAAGACCCCGGCGACATGATCCGCTTCACCCTGCGCGATGGCGCCATGGTCAGCGCCCCGCCCCCCGACCTTGCCCCCGACACGCTGGATGCGGCCCGCGCGCTGGTCCCCGGCGCGGATGTCTATGCGCTGCAGGCCGAATGGCACGCCATGTGGCGGGCGAGCGGAAGTCCGCGCCTGACAGCGCCGGACAAGGCCTTCCTGGGCTGGCTGCGCAAGCGGGGGTAGGACCCCACCCCCGGGGCTGCCGCGCATTTGGGCAGCGCCCTGCCTGCGGCATCCCGCGACCGGGGCCCGTGGTGGACAGGGCAGGGGTCGCTTGTTAAGCACCGCGTAATTTTAGACGCGTGATTAAGGACGACATTCATGCAGATCGAACAAACGCCGTTGTCCGGTGTGGTCATCATCACTCCGGCGCGGTTCGGCGATGCGCGCGGGTTCTTTTCCGAAAGCTACAGCGCCAAGGCGCTGGCCGAAAACGGCATCGATATCCCCTTTGTCCAGGACAACCATTCCCTGTCGAGCGCGGTCGGCACGATCCGCGGCCTGCATTTCCAGGCCCCGCCCCACGCCCAGGACAAGCTGGTGCGCTGCGGCAAGGGCGCGCTCTTTGACGTGGCCGTCGACATCCGCCGCGGCTCCCCCACATACGGCCAGTGGTTCGGCGCGGAACTCAGCTTTGAGAACGGCAAGCAGCTTCTGGTGCCCGCGGGCTTCGCCCACGGCTTTGTCACCCTGCAGCCCGACACCGAGATCATCTATAAATGTTCCGACTATTACGCCCGCGAGACCGAGGGCGCGATCCGTTGGGACGATCCGCAGATCGGCATCGACTGGGGCGGCGTCAGTGAGCCCATCCTGTCCGACAAGGACGCGGTGGCCCCGCTGCTCGCCGATCTCGACACGCCATTCACATACGAAGGATAAGCGATGAAACTTCTGGTCACAGGGGGCGCGGGCTTTATCGGCTCGGCCGTGGTGCGACAGGCCGTGGGGCAGGGGCACGAGGTCGTCAATCTTGATGCACTGACCTATGCGGCCTGCCTCGACAACGTGGCATCGGTCGCCTCGTCCAACCTCTACAGCTTTGAAGAGGCCGACATTTGCGACTGGGATGCGATGGTGCGCATCTTTGACACGCACCAGCCTGATGCGGTCATGCACCTGGCGGCTGAAAGCCACGTGGACCGCTCTATCGACGGCCCGGGCGCATTCGTGCAGACCAACGTGACCGGCACCTACACCCTGCTCGAAGCGGCCCGCCGCTACTGGCAAGGGCGAGACAAGTTCGACGGCTTCCGTTTCCACCACATTTCCACGGACGAGGTATTCGGAAGCTTGGGTGCGACCGGTCAGTTCACGGAATCCACGCCTTATGACCCGCGCAGCCCCTATTCGGCCTCCAAGGCCGCCAGCGACCACCTGGTGCGCGCCTGGGGTGAGACCTATGGCCTGCCCATCGTGCTGACCAACTGCTCGAACAATTACGGCCCCTTCCACTTCCCCGAAAAGCTGATCCCGGTGATCATCATCAACGCGCTGGCCGGACAGCCGCTGCCGATCTACGGAGACGGCTCCAACGTGCGCGATTGGCTCTATGTCGAGGATCACGCCGACGCGCTTCTGACCGTGCTGCAAAAGGGGCAGCTTGGCCGCAGCTACAATATCGGGGGCGAGAACGAGCGCACCAATCTCGAACTGGTGCAGACGCTTTGCGCCATTCTTGATGACAAGCGCCCGCGCGCCGATGGTAAATCCTATGCCGACCAGATCACCTTTGTCACCGACCGGCCCGGCCACGATGCGCGCTATGCGATCGATCCGACCCGGATGCAGACCGAACTGGGCTGGCGCCCGTCCGTCACGGTGGAAGAGGGGCTGGCCCTGACCGTGGAGTGGTATCTGGACAACGAAAGCTGGTGGCGGGCCCTGCAGGACCGCGAAGGCGTCGGCCAGCGCCTGGGCACCGGCTGATCCCCAAACCTTTCGCATGCGAAAGGTTTTGAACAGAGACGCGAAAGGACGATGATGGACATTCTGGTCTTTGGACACAGCGGACAGGTGGCAACCGAACTGCGCGCACGAAGCGGGCAGGGGGTGCAGATCACCGCACTGGATCGCGCCGCCGCCGACCTGACCGACCCCGCCGCCTGCGCGCAGGTCATCGCGGATCACAAGCCGGACGCGGTCATCAACGCCGCCGCCTATACCGCCGTGGACAAGGCCGAAGAGGACGAGACCACCGCCCACGCCATCAACGCCGATGCCCCCGCCGCCATGGCGCGGGCCTGCGCCGATCTGGGCATCCCCTTCGTCACCATCTCGACCGACTACGTGTTCTCGGGCGACGGCACCGACCCCTGGCAACCCAGCGATCCCACGGGACCACAGGGCGCTTATGGGCGCACGAAGCTCGCGGGCGAGCAGGCCGTGCAGGCCGCAGGCGGCACATCCGCCATCCTGCGCACGTCCTGGGTCGTGTCGGCGCACGGCGGCAACTTCGTCAAGACGATGCTGCGGCTCGGGGCCGAACGTGATGCGCTGACCATCGTGGCCGACCAGATCGGCGGACCCACCGGTGCGGCCGAGATTGCCGAGGCCTGCCTGACCATCGCCAAGGCGCTGAAAGCCGATCCGGCCAAGGCGGGCATCTACCATTTCTCGGGCGGCCCCGACACAAGCTGGGCCGATTTCGCGCGCGAGATCTTTGCGCAAGCGGGCCTGACCTGTGACGTCACCGACATCCCCTCGTCGGACTATCCCACGCCTGCCACGCGGCCGCTGAATTCGCGCATGGACTGCAGCGCCACAACCACCGCATTCGGTATCCCGCGCCCTGACTGGCGCGCGAGCCTCAAGGATATTTTGAAGGATTTGAACACATGACACAGCGCAAGGGCATTATCCTCGCAGGCGGCTCCGGCACGCGGCTCTACCCGATCACCGTTTCGGTCTCGAAACAGCTTCTGCCGGTCTATGACAAGCCGATGATCTACTATCCGCTCAGCGTGCTGATGCTGGCGGGCATCAACGAGATCGCGGTGATCACCACGCCGCAGGACCAGGACCAGTTCATGCGCGCGCTTGGCGATGGCAGCCAGTGGGGCGTGTCGCTGACCTATATCGTGCAGCCCAGCCCCGACGGGCTGGCGCAGGCCTATCTGCTGGCCGAGGATTTCCTCGCCGGCGCGCCGTCGGCCATGGTGCTGGGCGACAACATCTTCTTTGGTCATGGGTTGCCCGAACTGCTGGCCGAGGCCGACGCGCAAGAGACCGGTGGCACCGTCTTTGGCTACCGGGTGGCCGATCCCGAACGCTATGGCGTCGTCGATTTCGATGCCGAGGGCAACGCCCGCCAGATCATCGAAAAGCCTGAAGTGCCGCCGTCGAACTACGCGGTCACGGGGCTCTATTTCCTGGATGGCGATGCGCCTGATCGCGCCCGCAAGGTGACCCCGTCGGATCGGGGCGAGCTGGAGATCACCACCCTGCTCGAAGGCTACCTGCACGAAGGGATGCTGAAGGTGAAGCAGATGGGCCGTGGCTATGCCTGGTTCGACACCGGCACCCATGCCAGCCTTCTGGATGCGGGCAATTTCGTGCGGACCCTGCAATCGCGCCAGGGTCTGCAGACGGGCAGCCCGGACGAGATCGCCTTTGACCAGGGCTGGATCGACCGGGCCGGGCTGGAAGAGCGCGGCAAGCTCTTTGCCAAGAACGATTACGGTGCCTACCTGCTGAGCCTGCTGAAATAGTGGCACCCGGCGGGGCAGGGCAGGGGTCAGAACGGGAGGACGACAAGCGCCTCGGGTTTTTCGTGGTGGGCGCCCAGAAGGCGGGCACCACGGCGCTGTTTGCCAAGCTGACCTTGCACCCCGGCATCGCCGCCCCGGCCCGCAAGGAACTGCATTTCTTCGACAAGAACCGCACCGACTGGACGCGCCCCGAATACAGCGCCCTGCACACCCATTTCGAGGGCGCGGACCCTGCGCTGCTCTGGGGTGAGGCGACGCCGATCTACATGTTCTGGCCAGACGCGATGGCGCGGCTGGCCGCCTACAATCCCGCCGCCCGGCTGATCGTGATGCTGCGCCACCCGGTCTACCGGGCGGTGTCGCACTGGAAGATGTCGCGCTATCGCGGACATGATCCGCTGTCTTTCGAGGCGGCCATTGCCCCGGACAGCGCCGCCCTGCGCCCAGCCGTCAAACCGGTCGAGGCGCTGCGCAAGTTCACTTACGTGGAACGGGGGTTCTACGCCCCGCAGATCACCCGGATGCTGGACCTCTTTCCCCGCGATCAGGTGCTGTTTCTGCGGATGGAGGACCTGGCCTGCAGAGAGGCTGCCACCCTGGCCCGCACCTTTGACTTTCTGGGTCTGCCGGATCACCCGATGCCCGCCGAGATGCAGGGTGCGCGCATCGTGCCCGTGCCCTCGGGGGATGCCGAAGAGATGCCGCCGCGCGCGGTGCTGGAGCGGCTGGCGCAGGGCTATCACGACGATATCCGCGCCACCGCCACGCTGACCGGGCTGGACCTGTCGGACTGGCTTGACCCGCACTATCGCGAGCCTGGGCTGACATGAAAAAGGGGCGCCGGTTATGGGCGCCCCTTTCCTTTGCAGTTGTCTGACGGATCAGAGCGGGATCTCGTCTCCGACAAAGATGATATCGTCGAGCAGCAGGCTCGCATCGGTGATGTTGTTGATGCGGATCGAGTTTTCCGCATCCAGCACCGCCACCAGGTTGCCGTTGACCACGTCGAAGGCGTCGATGATTTCCTGATCCGTCGGGATGCCGTCGAAGAACACGGTCGAGATCTCGATCGTGTCGATGTCGTTCTGGAAGTCGAGGATCACGTCATTGCCGGGGCTGATGATGAAGGTGTCGGCGCCGATGCCACCCACCAGGATGTCATTGCCGTTCTGACCGTCCAGACGATCCGACCCGGCATTGCCGCGGATGACGTCATTGCCGTCGCCGCCCAGCACGGTGTCGCCACCGTTGTTGCCGTTCAGATCGTCATTGCCGTCACCACCGTCGATGAAGTCGAAGCCGACGCCGCCATTTGCGGTGTCTTCGCCCGCGCCGCCGAGCAGCGTGTCGGAGCCGAAGTTGCCGTTCAGGTCATCGTCGCCCGTGCCGCCATCCAGCGTGTCCTGGCCTTCCTGACCAAAGAGCGAGTCGTTGCCGCTGTCGCCCATGATCAGGTCGAAGTTGATGCCGCCGATCAGGAAGTCATCACCCGACCCGCCCGAGATCTCGTCGGCCCCGGCATTGCCGTTGATGGTGTCGTTGTCGGCCCCGCCGTTCAGCGTGTCGAAGCCGTTGTTGCCCAGGATCGAGTCGTCGCCCGAGCCGCCATCGGCCACGTCGGCGCCGATGCCCGCGGTGATCTCGTCAATGCCGTCATTGCCCAGAAGCGTGTCATTGCCCGCCAGGCCAAAGATGTCGTCATTGCCGCCCAGACCCAGGATGTTGTCATCGAGCGAGGTGCCGGTGAGGTTGTCGGCCCCGTCGGTGGCTTCAAGCTCGGTCGCGTCGGTGACGGTGGCGGTGACGTCCGAGACAGGGGTGATGTCGCCATCCTCGTCCACGGTGCCGAAGGTCAGGTTGGCGCCATTGCTGTCGCCCGACCCGTCGCCGATCAGCCCGAGGTCGATGCCCAGCAGGCTCAGCATGCCCTGGAAGCCCAGGGCCTCGAAATCGACATTGGTGACGGTGCCATCGGACAGGACGCTGTCATAGCCGCCGCCGGGCACGCTTTCGCCGAAGATCGCCACATGGTCACCGCCCAGCGTCGGCAGCACGAAGCCTGCGCCGCTGTCGGTGATGTTGCCAAGGGGCACGGTGGACAGGATCAGGTTGCCCCCGTCCTCGTCCGGGACGAACAGGACGGCTACCGCATTGTAGATCGTCACCTCCGGGGCCACCGAGAAGTTGAAGAAGTTCAGGAACGCATCGAAGAAGCTTTCGCTTTCGATCAGTGGCGCGGCCCCGTCGAGGCCCACATTGCGCACCAGTTCCTCGAAACTGTTCTGGGTGCCGCCCGGATCCAGCGGCGTGACCACGCCGTCGACGATTTCGGCCAGGGGCTGGTCTTCGTCGTCGATGCCGGTCGCGTCGGGATCGGCAAAGGGATACATCAGCGCATCCTCGTCATCCACATGGCGCAGTCCCAGCAGGTGCCCGGCCTCGTGTGCGATCACCTGCACAAGCTGCGCGATGTCGCCCGGATCGGTGCCGATCTCGCCCGACAGCACGAAGGCGTCGTCATTGAGGTCGGTGTTGCCGTAGTCGATCTGGCTGGCCAGCCCGAAGAGGTTGGCAGGCGCGCCCAGATCCGCCGGCAGGTCCGAGACCGAGCCGCCCACATGCACGGTCGAGAAGTCGCCGCTTTCCGGTTCCTCGCCCACGAACTCGATGTTGAAGTCTTCGTAGATGGCGTTGACCGCATCCAGCACCTGTTGCCGCTCGGCAGCCGACAGGCCCGAGCCGGGCAGGTCGATCGAGAAGCTGTAGACGAGGTTGCCCTCTTCGTCTTCGATCACATAGGGAATGTTGACCGAGCCTGCGTCGAATTGCAGGAACACGATCTGCGGGGTGGACAGGGTGAAGTCGCCGATGAAGGCGGCACTGTCATAGATGCCGTCGCCCACGTCGCCGATGCTCATCACCAGTTCGACCTGCGATCCGGCCTCGACCTCGGTCGTGATCTGCAGGGGCGGGGTCTGGCCGTCAAAGAACGTGCCCACGGGCGTCAGCGTGTCCGAGAAGAAGTCGTTGTTGACCGAGATCGGGTTGCCATTGGTGTCAATCGCCACCTCGGTGCCGTTCACGGTGACCGAGAAGAAGTCGTTGAACTGCGAGCCCACGAATTCGGGGAATTCTTCCGAGAAGAAGGAGAACGAGAAGGAAAAGCTGGTGAACCCTTCGGGCACGGTGAAGGAAAAGGACACGGTGACCGTGTCGTCGGCCACGCCGGAGGTGCCGATATCGGTGCCCTGGTTGCCGGCCGTGTTGGGCTGGGTGATGTTGCCGGCGATGCCGCTCGACAGCACCAGATAGGCGGGTGAAATCTCGGTCGAGAAGCCGGCAAGCGAGCTGTCGGACAGCACCAGCATGTCGGTCGAGCCGGTGACGGACACGGTCGCGTCTGACGGCAATCCGATCAGCCCGGGCAGGCTGGGAAGATCAACGGGAATAAGGGCCATGGGGTGTACCTCCTTGAAATGGTTTTTGGTTTTTTGATCCGGGTGTGTTCCCCGGGTTTGGTGTTGAAAAGCGGTGTGCGGCCTACCAGGCGCCGCGCAAATGGGTCTTGGTGCAATCGGTCAGGGTCGGGTGCCGGTCGAGCGGCACGGAAATGTTCAGGGTGGAGCGGGGCGCCATGGGGGCGGCCAGCGTCATGGTGTAATCGGGGGGCGAGGGCAGGCGGGCCCTGTTGCCCTCGGCCGTGCCAGGGGCGCTCAGCAGCAGCGTAAGCCGCTGCGCCCCGTCCGCACCGGTACAGGTGGCGCGCAGGTAGATGCCGTTGAATGTCGTGTTGCGGGTGGGGTTCTGCAGGCGCAGGCCCAGAAGCGGGGGTGGTCCCGGCTCGAGCATCGTGGCGCGCACCTGCGGTCCGGCAAAGGAGGAGGCTGGGGTTCTACCCGGGCCTGGATCGGTTGCGGGAGACATCGTGGGGGCCAGCACGGCAAGGGCCGTAAAGAGGGGCAGGAACATCTTAAAAAACGCGCGATTCGACCAAAATACGAAAATGTATGGTCAAACCTTAACACAAGGGTTCGGAAATCGGGTGCAGAAATAAACGCACCCGGATGGTGTCAGCTGCGGGCGTAAATATCCTCGTAGCGCACGATGTCGTCCTCGCCCAGATAGGCGCCGGTCTGGACCTCGATCAGGGTGATGGGCAGCTTGCCCGGGTTTTCCAGCCGGTGCCGGGCGCCCACGGGCACATAGATGGACTGGTTTTCGCTGACCAGTTGCACGTCGTCCCCGACCGTGACGCGGGCGGTGCCTTGCACCACGACCCAATGTTCGGCGCGGTGGTGGTGGCTTTGCAGGCTGAGCGTGCCGCCGGGGTGGACGCGGATGCGTTTGACCTGGAAGCGGTCGCCCGCGACCAGCACCTCGTACCAGCCCCAGGGGCGGTGGGTGCGGCGCTGTTCGGTGGCCTGGGGGATGTCGCGGGCCTTGAGCTCGGCCACGGCGGCGCGCACGTCCTGCGCCCGCGCCCGGTCGGCCACGAGCACCGCATCGTCCGTCGCCACGGCGACGATGCCCGCCAGCCCCAGCCCCACCAGTTCGACCCCATCGCTTTCGCTGCGCAGAAGCGTGTCGGTGCAGTCGATGGCCGTGGTCGGCCCCGCCGCCACATTGCCCCGGTCGTCCGGCGCGGCGCTGCGCCAGACCGCGTCCCAGTCGCCCAGGTCAGACCAGTCCCCGGCAAAGGGCATCACCACCAGGTTGGCGCTGTGTTCCATGATCGCGTAGTCGATCGAGATATCCTGGATCCCATCCCAGGGTTCGGGCGCTATGCGGGTAAAGCCCAGATCCGGTGTGGCCCCGTCAAGCGCGGCGCTCACTGCATCAAGCATCGCGGGTGCATGGGCGGCATAGGCGGCGCGCAGGGTCGCAACGGAAGCCAGGAACAGGCCCGCATTCCACAGGAACGACCCGGCCTCGACCATGGTGCGGGCGGCCTCTGCATCCGGTTTCTCCACGAAGCGGGTGAGCGGTTGGGGCGTGGCGGCGCCTGCGTCCGTGCCGGGGGGCAGTTCGAGATAGCCATAGGCGGTCTCTGGCCCCGTCGGCGTGATGCCGAAGGTCACGATCTGCCCGTCCCGTGCGGCGGGGGCGGCGGCGTGGATGGCGGTGCGAAACGCCTCTGCATCCGCGATCAGGTGGTCGGAGGGGGCCACCAGCATCAGGGCCTCGGGATCCGTGCGCTCCAGCCACAGGGCGGCGGCCAGCACTGCGGCGGCGGTGTTGCGGGGGGCAGGTTCGATCAGCACGGCACCGGCCACCTGTTCGACCTGTGCGAGCTGTTCTGTGACGGTGAAGCGGAAGTCCTCGCCCGTGACCACCAGGGGGGGCGCAAAGCCCGGCCCCGACAGCCGTCGGGCCGCGTCCTGGAACAGGCTGTTATCGCCACTGAGCCGGGTGAACTGCTTGGGGTAAGAGCGGCGCGACAGCGGCCACAGCCGCGTTCCGGACCCGCCACACAGAAGGATGGGGTGTATCATGGGGCAGGCTGCCTCTGTCTGCTCGCACGCCGCGGAATGTCCGGCCGGATCACTATAGCAAGGCGTGGGATGGGGTCACCCCCTGTGGAATGCGCACGCGAGCCGATTAATATGTATTATGTAAATTGTTAGCGAAGAGCCTGGCCCATGCTCACGGGCTGACCACCGCCTGCAGGTCGAAGATCGGCAACAGAACCGCCAGCACGATCACGAGGACAAAGCCGCCGACCACCATCATCAGCAGGGGCTCCAGCAGGGCCGCGATGCGCTTGCGTTCCGTGTTGAGCCCGTTTTCCACCAGCACCGCTGCCCGTTCGGTCATGCGCGCAAGCCGGACCGAGGCTTCGCCCGCGCTGATCAATTGCCGCGCCACGGGCGGGATGATCGAGAGCCGGTCAAGCGCGCGGGACAGGGTTTCGCCCTGCCGGATCGCCGCCCCCACCGCATCGGCCTGCGCGCGGAGTATGGGGATGTCGAGCACCTGTGCCGCGTTTTCCGCGGCCGACAGCACCGATTGGCGGCTGCCCAGCACCAGCGCCAGCGTGCGCAGGTATTGTACCGCCGCCGAGACCCGCATGAGCCGTCCCACCATCGGCAGGCGCAAGAGCATCGTGTCGCGCCGCTGGCGCAGGTGCGGCACCAGGGCTGTCACCACACCGCCTGCCACGAGGGCGGCCAGCACCGCGCCGATGGGAACCGCGTTGTCGCGGATCCAGTCGCTGATCGCCAGCACGACCCGGGTGATGTCGGGCAGCGGGCGGCCTGACAGTTCGAACATGGCCACGATCTCGGGCGCGACGCTGACCATCAGGATGGCGCAAACGAGGAACGACACGGCGGCCACGAAGGCCGGGTAGATGAGCGCGCTGGCGATCTCGGCCCGGCTGGTGCTGCGGGTTTCGAGATGGTCGGCCAGTTCGGAAAACACCGCGTCCAGATCGCCCGCGGTTTCGCCTGCACGGACGGAGGCGATGTAATAGGGCGCAAAGCCGCTGCCGCTGTCCGACAGCGCCTCGGACAAAGGTGCGCCGTCCATCAGGGCCGCGCGTGCGCCTGCGGCCACCGCGTCGAGAGCCGGGTGGCCCCCTTCGCGCACCGCTTCAAGGGCGGCTTCAGCGGGCAGTTCGGCGGCCAGAAGCACAGCCATCTGCCGGGTGAAGACCACCTGCAAATCGGGCGTCAGCCGCGTCTTGCGCTGGCGCAGCCGCCGCCACAGGCCCGTGCTGCCCGCCGCCGGGGCGCGGTCCTGCAGCACGAGTTCAGAGACGAACAGCCCCTTTTGCCGCAATTGGCCGGAGGCATGGGTTTCGGTCTCGGCAATGATGGTGCCGCTGCGCTTCTTGCCGCCCTCGGTAAAGGCGGTGTAGCCGTAGGCGTTCACGCCACGTCCCCCACCACGCGGAGGGTTTCGGCCAGCGTCGTCTCGCCCGCCGCCACCTGGCGCAGGCCCTGCCCGATCAGGGTCTCGCCCACATCGAGGGCGATGGCGGCCAGCTCGGTCTCGTTCGCGCCATTGTCGATGGCGGTGCGCAGGCGTTCACCGATCTCGATCATCTCGAAGATGCCGACGCGGCCCGCATAGCCCGCGCCGTTGCAGGTCTCGCACCCCACAGCGTCATGGATCTGGTCCGGTACCGGCACGCCGTGGCGGTCGAACAGCGCGCGGTCGGCGGCTTCGGGCGCGCGGGCGCTGCGGCAGGCAGGACAAAGCCGCCGCAAGAGCCGCTGCGCGATCACCCCGCGCAGGGTGGCGGCGATCAGGAAGTCATCGAGGCCCAGATCGCGCAGCCGCACCACCGCGCCCACCGAGCCGTTGGCGTGGAGTGACGAGAACACCAGGTGCCCGGTCAGGGCCGCCTGGGCCGCGACGCTGGCGGTTTCGCCATCCCGCACCTCGCCCACGAGGATCACGTCGGGGTCCTGGCGCAGCGTGGCCCGCAGCCCGGCGGCGAATGTCATCCCGATCTCGGCGTTGATCTGGCTTTGGCTGATGCCGGGCAGGTCGTATTCGATGGGGTCCTCGACCGTGACGATGTTGCGTTCGTCGCGGTTGGCCAGTTGCAGCAGGGAATAGAGCGTCGTCGTCTTGCCCGCCCCCGTGGGGCCGGTGGCGAGGATGATGCCGTTGGGCATGGCCGACATGCGGTTCAAGAGCGCGATCTGATCCGGTGACAGGCCCAGCTGGTCGAGCGGGCGCACCCCGGCGGAGCGGTCGAGGATCCGCAAGACCACCCGTTCGCCGTAATTGCCCGGCAGCGACGACACCCGTGTGTCGATCATGCGCCCGCCGATCGACAGCGGGATGCGCCCGTCCTGTGGCAGCCGTGTTTCGGCGATGTCGAGCGCCGCCATGACCTTGAGCCGCGAGATGATCCGTTTGACCGGCACGTCGTTGCGCACCATGACGGGTTGCAGGAACCCGTCGATGCGCTGGCGCACGCGCAGCCCGCCCTCGAACGGCTCGACATGCAGGTCCGATGCGCCCGATTGCACCGCGCGGCGCAGAAGCTGGTTCACAAGCTGGATCACCGGGGCCTCGTCCACGTCCTCGAGCAGGTCGCGCTGGCCGGGGGCCATGCCGCCCTCTTCCAGATCGAAGGTCACGCCCCCTGCCCCGCTGTCATCCGTGTCGGTGCCGTCGCGGTAGATGCGCGCGAGGGCCGCGTCGAAGGTGGTCTGGTCGGCGCGTTCGACCGCAGGCGCCGCATGGGCCCCGAGCCGTCGCTGCGCCTCGCGCAGGCCCGCCGCTGAAAAGCCGGGCCCCAGGATCAGCCGCCCGTCCTCGGCCAGCACCTGGTGGTCGCGGGCAAAGGCGAAGGGCAGTCTGGTCGCCAGCCTAGTTGCTGCCGAAGCGGAGGCGGCTGGGGAGCGGGGGGAGCTTGCGTTGCTGGGCGACATCGTCGACGAATCCGGCGTCAAAGGGTTGGTTCAGGTCGGCCCCGTCAAAGGGCAGGCCCACCTGCGGTGTGCGCGGGTAAGTCTGGTCGTCCGCCGGTGCGATGGCAAGGCTGGCCGACTTGGCCTTGCGCGCCAGCTCCCGGGTCAGGGTCCGCGCCTCGCGTTCGGAATGCACCACGCGGGGCCGCAACATGATCAGGAGCACGCGCTGGTTCTTGGTGGCGTTCTTGCCCCGAAAGAGCCCGCCCACGAGCGGCAGCTTGCTGAGCCCCGGCACCGCCTGGCTGACCGATCCCGAGCCGTTTTCCAGCAGGCCGCCCAACATGATCACATTGCCGTCGCGCACCAGCACATTGGTGGTCAGCGCGCGCCGCGCCGTGATCTCGCCCCCGGTCGAGGCGGTGGCGTTGGTCAGGTTCGACACTTCCTGTTCGATGGACATCTTGACCGTGTCATCGGCATTGATCTGCGGCGTGACCGTCAGCGTCAGGCCCACATCCTGCCGTTCGATGGTCTGGAACGGGTTGTCGGGCAGCGCGTCGTCGCCCACGGTCGAGAACGACCCGGTGACAAAGGGCACGTTCTGGGCCACCACGATCTCGGCCTCTTCGTTGTTGAGCGTCATGATCGAGGGGGTCGACAGGAGCCGGGTCGAGTTGCTGCGCGTGATGGCCGAGATCAGGCCCACGATCCCGTCATCGCCACTGCGGGCCGATACGCCGATGCTGCCGCCGCTGCCGGGCGAGGCGATGCCGTTGTCGTCATTGAGGACCGAGGACACGAGGTTTGTCAGGCTGGGCCGCCCGTCGAGCGCCAGTTCGACCCCGCCGATGATCGCATCGTTCAGGATCGCACCGAACTGGGCTGACAGGTCCGAAAACCCGTCCACGGACATCTCGAAAATGACCGCCTCGACCAGCACCTGTGCCGGACGGCGGTCGAGGAAATGCACCATCTCGGCAATGTCGCCCAGCCGTTCGGAGGGGGCGGTGATCAGAAGCGTGTTGGTCTTGTCATCCGGCACGATGCGGATCGGGGTGGAGCCTGCGCCCTCGTCCCCGGTCTGGTTGGTGATGGCGCGCAGCACCACGTCGGCCAGTTCCGTGGCGTCGGCATAGTTGAGCTCGATCGCGCGCGACGAGATGTTGTTGCGCTGGGTGTCGAGCCGTCCGGCCAGAACGCGCAGCTGCTGGCGCAGATCGTCGCTGCCCGACACCAGGATCGCGTTGGACCGGCGGTCGACCGATACGGCGGCGTCATCGGGCACGATGCCCATGGACTGGATCACGTCCAGCACGTCGGCGGCCTGGGCGTTGCGCAGGCGGATCATCTCGATGGGCCGGGCGGCGGGCACGTCGATGCGCGCGATCAGGTCCACGATGCGGGCGTGGTTCTTGGTCCGGTCCGACAGGATCAGGAGGTTCGAGCGGGGCACGGGCGTGAGGATCGCCTCGGCCGGCAGGAGCGGGCGCACCACCTCGACCACCTCGGTCAGCGGCACGTGCTGGATCTCGATCACGCGGGTCTGGAAATCGCCCACGCCCCCCGGTGGGACGTTGCCCGACTGCTCGCGCGCGATGTTCATCGGCACGATGCGGTCCGCCCCGGTGCCCGAGATCAGCGTCAGCCGGTTCAGCTCCAGCACGCTGAGGAACACCTCGTACAGCTCGGCAGGCGACAGGTCCTCGGGGGCAAGCACGGTGACGGTGCCCCGCACCCCTTCGTCCAGCAGGAAGTTGCGGCCCGTTGCCTCGGACACGATTTCCACGAAGCTGCGCAGATCGGCGTCGCGCAGATCCAGCGCCACCTGCGCCTGGGCCGGGGACGCCGGAAGCGATGCCTGCACGGCACCCAGCAAGAGCGCGACAAGAGCCGCGCGCAGCGTTGAAAAGGGGGTCATGTTCTGCTCTGCCCTGTTTTTTTGGGCAGTTTACTCGATTTTTCGCGAGGCGTCAGTGTCTTTGATCGATCGGAGCGGATTGTGAACGGGTGTGGCCCAGTTGATTCACTATGCAGTCACTGCAGGATCACTCGGGGTAGCCCATCAGTTCCAGGTCCTCCGCCCCGGTGTCGACCCAGATGCCCGATCCGTCGATGCGTGCGATGACCATGCCGTCGGCCAGCATGTCGCCCCTGCGCAGGATCATCTGGCCCGTGGGGTGGGACACGAGGCCCCAGACCGCATCACCTGCCCGTACGGTGCCCTTGAGCGTGTAGCCCAGCGATGACAGCGGCGGGCGGGGCGGTGCCGGGGGCTGCGGTTCCTCGGCCACCGGGGCCACCACGGGGGTGGGCGGCGGCGCGGGGGGCGCAGGCGGCTGCGGCTCGCCGAAGAGCGCGGGCCAGATCACGGGCTGTGCCGCGCTGGCGCGTGGAACCGCTGCCGCGACCGGCGCAGGCGGTTCGGCTGTCTCGATGTTGCCGGGTGTCGTGGCAGCCAGCGCCTGGGTCAGCTCCATCCCCGCCAGGACGATGGCGCCCAGCATGAGTGCGGTCAGAACTGTGGAGACGATGCGCATTTTCAACGGTGAGAGCCCCATATGGGCCGGTCTTGTGGACGGAAT
>NZ_JAHVHT010000007.1 GCF_019802125.1 Tateyamaria omphalii | reverse complement strand
CTCGGTCCGCAATTGGGAGAACCTGACCCAAACCTGCGGCTGGTCACAGGACTGCTACATCGCCACGATCCGTGGTCTTGCCATGGCCACCATCGCCCGCGACCTGGGCGCGCTGACGGACGTGCTTGCCTGCACAGACCCGCCCGCCTAACGTCGCAGCCATATGCTGCGCTACACCTTCAAACGGCTCCTGTCGCTCATCATCAGCCTCGCCATTGCGTCGCTGGTCATCTTCGCGGTGATCGAGGTGGCACCGGGCGATCCCGCCTCCTTCATGCTGGGCATCAACGCGGCCGAAGATACCCTGGCCGCCCTGCGCGCTGAACTGGGGCTCGACCAACCGAAGTGGCAACGCTACCTCGCTTGGGTCGGAGGGATGCTTCAGGGCGATTTCGGCACCTCCTACCAATACCGCACACCCGTATCCGAGATGATTGCCGACCGGCTTTGGGTGTCTCTGCCACTTGCGCTGTATGCGCTGGCACTCTCCACACTAATAGCATTCCCCGCCGGCATCTATGCCGCGTCCCGCCGCGGCAAGGCAGGCGATGTCAGCGTGATGGGCGCCACCCAGGTGGGCGTCGCCATCCCGAATTTCTGGTTTGCGATGATGCTGGTGCTGATCTTTGCCATCAACCTGCGCTGGTTCAGCGCGGGCGGCTTTGCGGGCTGGGACAAAGGGTTTGTCGCAGCCATGAAATCCCTCACCCTGCCCGCCATCGCGCTCGCCTTGCCACAGGCAGCCATCCTCGCCCGCGTCATGCGATCCTCGCTACTGGATGTGCTGGACGAGGACTTCATGCGCACCGCCCGCGCCAAGGGGCTGAGCCGTGGGGCCGCCCTGCGCCGCCACGGATTGCGCAACGCGATGATCCCCGTGCTGACGATCCTCGGCCTGCAACTCTCCTTCCTGCTCGCAGGTGGCATCATCATCGAACAGGTGTTCTACCTGCCAGGCCTCGGGCGGCTGATCTTCCAAAGCATCTCGGCCCGGGACCTGATCGTCGTGGAGTCGGTCACGATGCTCCTCGTCTTCGCTGTCATCACGGTGAACTTCCTTGTCGACCTCGCCTACGCCGCCGTCGACCCAAGGCTGAGGGCGCGCGCATGAACCGAACCCTGATACTTGGCGGCGGCCTGTCCGCCCTCATGGTCATCGCAGCCCTGCTGTCCTTTGTCTGGACGCCGTTCGACCACAGCGCGATGAACATCCCTGAAAAGCTGCAAACGCCAAACGGCACACATTGGTTCGGCACGGACCATTTCGGGCGCGACCTGTTTTCCATGATCATGGTGGGCGCACGCACGTCCATCGCCGTGGCTTGCGTGGCCGTGGGCATCGGCATCGGGCTCGGTGTGCCTTTGGGCCTTTGGGCGGCAGCGCGACAAGGCGGCTGGGTCGACGAGGTGATCATGCGCGGCAATGACCTGATCTTCGCCTTCCCTAGCCTCGTCATCGCCATCCTGATCACGGCGATCTTCGGGGCCGGGGCCATCAACGCGATCATCGCCATCGGCATCTTCAACATCCCTGTCTTTGCCCGCGTCACGCGCGGAGGTGCCCTGCCGCTCTGGGCGCGTGAGTTCATCCTGGCCGCCCGCGTGGCTGGCAAAGGACCTGCTCGGATCAGCGTCGAACACATCCTGCCCAACATCGCGAACCTGCTGATCGTGCAGGCGACAATCCAGTTCAGCCTCGGCATCCTCGCCGAAGCGGCGCTGTCCTATGTGGGCCTCGGCGCGCAGCCACCGACGCCAAGCTGGGGCCGCATGCTCGCCGACGCACAGACACTGGTTAGCATCGCACCCCACATGGCACTGGTGCCGGGCTTTGCCATCATCCTGACGGTGCTGGGCTTGAACCTGCTCGGCGACGGGTTGCGCGACGCACTTGATCCAAAGCTGCGGGTGGCGCGGGTATGAGCCTGCTCACCATCTCTGACCTGTCCCTCTCCATCGCGGGCACGCCGATCCTGCTGGACGTATCGCTGACACTGGCACCGGGCGAGGTCGTGGCGGTAACCGGTGAAAGCGGGTCAGGCAAATCCATGACAGCCCTTGCCGTGATGCAACTTCTACCCGCTTCCGCTGTCGCAACTGGTCAGATCATCCTCGACAGCAACGATATGCTCGCGCTGGACGAACGCGCACTCTGCACACTGCGCGGCGACCTCGTCGGCATGGTGTTCCAAGAGCCGATGACAGCGCTTAACCCGGTGCAGACCATTGGCAAACAGGTGGCCGAAACGGTGCGCCTGCACCGCCCGGACCTCGACCCAACACAGCGCGCGCGCGACGTGCTGGACCGCGTCGGCCTGCAGGCCATCCCCCTCTCCCGCTACCCGCACGAGCTGTCGGGCGGCCAGCGCCAGCGCGTCGTCATCGCCATCGCCATCGCCTGCGGCCCCAAGCTGCTCATCGCGGACGAACCGACGACCGCGCTCGATGTCACGACACAGGCGCAAATCCTCGATCTGCTGAAACAGCTCGCGACCGAAGATGGCATGGGTCTGCTGATGATCACGCACGACCTCGCCGTCGTCGCCGAAATGGCGGATCGCATCACCGTCATGCGCCATGGCGCGGTGGTCGAGGCGGGCGACACGCCCGCCTTACTCGCCAACCCGCAGCACCCCTATACTCAGGCCCTTCTCGCAGCCTCCAACCACCAGGTGGATCTGCCGCGTAGCGATGAGCAAGCCCCGCTGTTAAGGGTGCAAAACGTCGTGCGCGACTACACCCTGCCGCGCACCCGCGTCTTTGTCCCCGCGGGGACACATCGCGCGGTGGATGACGTCAGCTTCGACATCAAAAGGGGCGAACGGGTCGGACTGGTCGGGGAGTCGGGATGCGGAAAATCCACATTAACGCGCGCCATCCTCGGGCTTGAGCCAGTGCAAAGCGGGACCATCACGCTGGACGGCACACCAGTCACCGACCCCGCCGTGCGCCGCAAGATGCAGGTGGTGTTTCAGGACCCCTACGGCAGCTTCAACCCGCGCCATCGCGTCGCCCGGCTGATTTCCGAACCCTTTCACCTGCTCGACGCTCCACCGCCGGATCGCGATGCCCGCATCGCCTCTGCCCTCACGGATGTTGGCCTGTCGCCCGAGGACGCGCACAAGTACCCGCACCAGTTCTCCGGCGGCCAACGCCAGCGGCTCGCCATCGCGCGGGCCCTCATCATCCGCCCCGAACTGGTGATCTTTGACGAGGCGGTCAGTGCGCTCGACGTCTCGGTCCGCGCACAAATCCTCGACCTGATCGCCGACCTCTGCCGTCAATACGACCTGACCTATCTGTTCATCAGCCACGACCTGAGCATCGTGCGCACCATCACCGACCGCGTGCTGGTGATGAAACAGGGCCAGATCGTCGAGGAAGGGGCGACAGAACACGTGTTCACCGAAGCCACCCATCCCTATACGCAGACATTGATCCAAGCGGCGCCAACCCTGCCGGGGGCCGCGTGATGCACGTCACCCTCGCCCCCCTGTCCCGCGTAGACACGCCTTGGCTGCATGATGTCGCCGAGCCCTATTTCAACGAACTGGTCCCCGGTTTCGGACCACTGGCACAGGACCGCTTTGACATCTGGTGGACTGACCCAGACCGCGCAGCCTATGCCATCCTCGTCGAAGGTGAGCGCGCCGGGTTCGCCCTGATCCGCAGATGCGAAGAGGGTTGTCGCGAGATATCCGAGTTCTGCATCCTGCCGACCGCCCGAAACGCAGGCACGGGCGCCTGCGCCGCCGCCCTTTGCCTGCAACTGCATCCCGGAGCCTGGCGCATTGGTGTCGCGAGCACCCTGCCCGGCACAGCGCGTTTTTGGGACCGGCTGCTGGCAACAAAGCCGGGGATCGAGGATCTTGTACGCGGCCCCGCCCTGACGCCTTTTCAATGCTACAGCTACACTTTCACGTACCGGAACACGCCATGACAGACGCACTTTGGTTCGATCCATCCCTCATGCTGATCGGCGGCACATGGCGCGCAGCCAAGGACACCCTTCCGCTGATCAACCCATCGGACGGCAGCGATCTGGCGCGCATCGCGCGCGGTGCCGCAAACAACATCGACGCGGCGGTCAGCGCCGCCCATGCCGCACGCGCGGGCGACTGGGGGCGCATGACCGCGACCGAAAGGGGGCGTATCCTGACCGAGATCGGGCGCCGCGTGCTGGACCGCGTCGATCAGCTTGCAACGCTCGAAGCGCTGGATGTTGGCAAACCCCTCACGCAGGCACGCGCCGATGCCATCGCTCTGGCGCGGTACATGGAGTTCTACGGCGGCGCGGCCGATAAGGTGATGGGCGACACGATCCCCTATCTCGACGGCTACACGGTCTACACCTTGCGCGAACCGCACGGGGTCACGGGCCATATCGTGCCGTGGAACTACCCCATGCAGATCATCGGACGCAGTGTGGGGGCAGCGCTCGCCATGGGCAACGCATGTGTCCTGAAACCAGCGGAAGAAGCATGCCTGACCGCCCTCGCCTTTGCCCACATCTGCACGGACGCAGGGCTGCCCGACGGCGCTTTGAACGTGGTGCCGGGACTGGGGGCCGAGGCGGGCGCGGCGCTGGCCGCGCATCCCGGCGTGCAGCACATCAGCTTCACAGGCTCAGTCGGCACAGGGGCCCTGGTACAACAGGCGGCCGGGGCAAACGTGGTGCCGGTAACACTGGAACTCGGCGGCAAATCCCCGCAGCTTGTTTTTAACGATGCCGACCTCGACGCTGCCCTGCCCTTCCTCGTGAACGCAGGCATCCAGAATGCGGGGCAAACCTGCTCGGCATCCTCGCGCATCCTGGTCCAGCGCGGCATTTACGAAGATGTACGCATCCGTATGTCCGAAGCCTATGAAAGCCTGACAGTCGGCCCAGCCCTGTCGGACCTGCGGGTCGGTCCGCTGATCTCCGCCCGACAAAAGGACATCGTCCAAGGCTTCCTCGACCAAGGCGCAGACCTCACCATTACCGCGCAAGGACGGCTGCAAGACGCCCCCGACACCGGCGCCTATGTCCTGCCGACGCTCTTTGCCGATGTGCCCCCGGACCACGTATTGGCGCGGGATGAAATCTTCGGCCCCGTGCAGGTCCTGATCCCCTTCGACACCGAAGAGGACGCGCTACGCATCGCCAACAGCACCGACTACGGGCTCGTGGCCAGCGTCTGGACCCGCGACGGCGCCCGCCAGATGCGACTGGCCAAGGCCCTGCACGCGGGCCAGGTCTTCATCAACAATTACGGCGCGGGCGGCGGGGTGGAACTGCCCTTTGGCGGCGTCGGCAAATCCGGCCATGGCCGCGAAAAGGGGTTTGAGGCGCTCTACGGCTTTTCCACGCTCAAGACCGTGGCCGCGCACCATGGCTGAGATTGTCCCCCTTACCTGGCCCGAAGATGGCCCGCGCATCCTGGACCTGTGCAATCGCGCCAGTGACTACGTCATGCTGGACAAGGGCCGGGCGCCCGACCTCGCCTATGTCAAAAGCGAGATGACACACGCGCCGCCATCGGTCCCGCCTCACCAGATCTGGTGCTGGGGACACATGCAGGCCGACGGTTCACTCGACGCCATCGTGACCTGCCTCAAAGGATACTATGAACCCAACGACTGGTATCTGGGCCTCCTCCTGCTTGACCAAGCAGTACGAAACGCGGGTTTGGGCACGCAAATGGCCCGGCATGTGATTGAGCAGGCGCAGGCCGACCACGCAAATTGCGTGCGCATTGCTGTGCTCGACACCAACCCGCGCGCCCGCGGCTTTTGGGAGCGGGCGGGGTTCAAATACGAAAAGTCAATGACGGGCGGCGACGGCCATATGCGCCATGTGCACCGCCTGCCTTTGGGAAAGGCTAAACCATGATCTTCGAAAACCGTTTTCAAGGCCGCAAGGCCGTTATCACCGGTGGGGCTGCGGGCCTTGGCCGCGGCATCGCGGAACGAATAACGGCAGAGGGGGGCAGTGTTGAGATCTGGGACATCAACGCCGAGGCGCTCGCCGCATTCGACATGAACACCCGACAGACCGACGTCACCGACGCGGACGCCGTGGCCGACGCCATGGCACAAGCCCAGCCAGACATCCTGGTCTGCTCCGCCGGGATCACGGGGCCGAACACAACCACATGGGACTACCCCGTCGACGATTGGCTGCGGGTGCATGATCTGAACCTCAACGCCGTCTTCTACTGCAACCGGGCGGCCGCCCCCATCATGCGCGGCAAAGGCTGGGGCCGGATCATCAACATCGCCTCAATCGCGGGAAAGGAGGGCAACCCGAACGCCCCGGCCTACTCCGCCTCGAAGGCAGGAGTGATCGGACTGACCAAATCGCTGGGCAAGGAACTCGCAACCAGCGGCGTCACCTGCAACGCCATCGCACCCGCGGCCGTGCGCACCGCGATCTTCGACCAGATGACGCAGGAGCATATCGATTTCATGCAATCCAAGATCCCCATGGGCCGCTTCGGCACGGTGGAAGAGATCGCAAGCATGGCCTGCTGGCTTGCCTCGGACGAGGCCAGCTTCACCACCGGCTTCTGCTTCGACCAATCGGGGGGGCGGGCCACCGCCTGACCCTTGCAAAACCGGCGCACGCGCCCATCATGCATCCAAACAGGCGGGAGGGATCAGATGCAACTTGAGGGCAAGACAGCCATCGTCACCGGCGGCGCCAGCGGCTTTGGCGAGGGGATCGCCCGCGCCTTTGCCGCCGAAGGGGCGCGGGTCATGGTGGCGGACATCAATGCTGATGGGGCGGATACCATAGCAAAAGACATCGGCGGGGTGGCCGCGCAGGTCGACGTGTCGGATGGCGCTTCGGTGGCAGCTCTCGCCGAGCACGCCTTATCGACCTTCGGCCGTCTCGATATTCTGGTGAACAACGCAGGGATCACCCACCTGCCCCAAGCGATGGAGGATGTCACCGAAGAGGATTTCGATCGCGTCCTCGCCGTGAATGCGAAATCCGTCTACCTCACCGCCCGCCACCTCGTGCCCCACTTCAAGGGGTGGCAAGCTGGCGCGATCCTCAACGTGGCCTCAACCGCCGGAGTCAGCCCCCGCCCGCGGCTGAACTGGTACAACGCCTCCAAGGGCTGGATGATCACCGCAACCAAGGCGATGGCGGTCGAACTCGCCCCGCATGGTGTCCGCGTGAACGCGATCAACCCGGTGGCGGGCGAAACGCCACTGCTCAAATCCTTCATGGGCGAAGACACCCCTGAAACCCGCCAAAAGTTCCTGTCCACAATACCCCTCGGCCGCTTCTCGACCCCGCAGGACATGGGGGCGGCGGCCACCTTCCTGTGCTCCGACGCTGCGTCGATGATCACGGGGGTGGCCATGGAAGTGGACGGCGGGCGCTGCATCTGAACAGGAGGCAAACATGTACCTGACCGTCAATGACGCGCGCATCTTCTTTGACGTCGTCGGCCCGCAACTCATGCCCGATGGTGACGCGATGCAAGAGCGTGAGACACTGCTGGTGCTGCATGGCGGCCCGGGCTTTGATCATTCAACGCTGCGGCCTTACTTCGACCGTTTCGCTGACACCTACCAGATGATCTATCTCGACCACCGCGGCTGCGGCCGCTCCGGCGCCCCGCAAGAGACATGGCATCTCGACCAATGGGCCGACGACGTGGCCGATTTCTGCACAACTCTCGGCATCAAAAAGCCGCTGGTCTTCGGCCAGTCTTTCGGCGGCATGGTGGCCATGCACTACGCAACTCGCCACCCCGATCACCCGGCGCGGCTGATACTGTCCTCAACCGCCGCGCGCTTCCTGCTGGACGACACGGTCGCCAAAGCCACCGAACTCGGCGGCCCCGAAGCTGGAAAAGTCGCGCATGACTTCTTCTCCAATCCGACCCTCGACGGCTACAAACGCTATGGCGAGGTCTGTCTGCCCCTCTACTCCCGCACCACCCCCGCGGATGGCGGATCCTTCCGCAACCGCGCCATCGAGAAACCCGAGGTCAACATCCACTTCTTCGCCAACGAGATGATGGGCATGGACCTGCGCCCGCATCTTGCCGCCATCGCCTGCCCCACCCTCGTGCTGGGCGGCGTCGAGGACCCCGTGACCCCCACCCGCTGCTCGGAAGAGATCGCCGCCGCCATTGGCGCCAATGCCCGGCTCGAACTGTTCGCAAATTGCGGCCATGGCGTGCACCGCGATGACCCGGACGGTGCGGAGCACATGATGCGCGGCTTTCTCTGCGGCGACTGACACCGATCCAACCCTTGTGAAGTGCCGCCATTCCGCCATGATGACACCACGACAGGAGGCCCCCATGCAGCCCATCAACCTCGCCGCCAAACTCGCGCAATTCTCCACCCATTGGGATCCACACGTGGTGGCCGGGTACAACGACAATGAGGTGATGGTGGTCAAATTCCAAGGCGAATTTCCCTTTCACCTGCACGAAGACACCGACGACTTCTTCCTCGTGCTCGAGGGCGAGATGGCCATGGACCTGGAAAACGAAAGCCACCCGGTCAAAACCGGTGAGCTCTTTATCGTGCCCAAGGGGGTCACCCACCGCCCCCGCGCAGAACGTGAATGCAAGGTCCTGCTGATCGAGCCGAAGGGCGAACCCAACACCGGCGATCCGGCGACAGCGGCCCCAAAACCGCGCATCTGATCCTCTTTCATTTCGCCAAGTAAACCGCCGCCGGAGGCACGAAATCCAAATGACCCCAGGCCCGCAAAACGCGATCACGGACATTGCCGGACTCAAGGTCGGCCATGCGCAAGACGACACGCTCAAGTCCGGCGTAACGGTGCTAGCCGCAGACACGCCCTTCACGGCTTCAGTCGCCGTACAGGGCGGCGCGCCGGGCACGCGGGAAACGGACCTGCTTGCCCCGGACAAGTCCGTGGCACAGGTGGACGCCCTGGTGCTGTCTGGCGGCTCGGCGTACGGGCTGGATGCCTGTTCCGGTGTCGTGGCAGGGCTGCGCGCACAGGGGCGCGGATACCGCGTGGGCAACGCGATCATCCCGCTGGTGCCGGGCGCGATCATCTTCGACTTGCTGTCGGGCGGCGATCAGACCTGGACCGGCACGCCCTATCCTGCGCTTGGCCGCGCCGCATATGACGCAGCAACAGACAGTACACCGATCGGCACGGTCGGTGCCGGCACCGGCGCCATGACGGCGATGATGAAAGGGGGCATTGGCACCGCTTCCATGACCCTCGACAGCGGGATCACGGTCGGCGCGCTCGTGGCCGCGAACCCGATGGGCAGCGTCACGACACCCGGGGACCGACACTTCTGGGCCGCCCCGTTCGAGATCGCCGGTGAATTCGGCGGGCTAGGCCCCGATCCGAACGGCGGGCTTGGACGCAGCACCGAAAGCCGCAAGACAACAGCCATGCTGGAGCGCGCCAACACGACCATCGCCATCGTTGCAACCGACGCAACACTGGACAAGGCGCAGTGCCAGCGGGTCGCGATCGCGGCGCATGACGGCATCGCCCGGGCCTGTGTGCCTGCGCACAGCCCCGGCGACGGCGACCTCGTCTTCAGCGTCTCGACAAGCGCCATGCCGCTGTCGGCGCCACAGGATCTGACCGTGATCGGCCACGCCGCCGCCCTCTGCCTCAGCCGGGCCATCGCCCGCGGTGTCTACGCCGCGACCCCTGCCCCGAACGACCTGCTGCCAACCTGGAGCCAGCTCAATGCCGACATTTGAGAGGGACGACATCGCGCTCCATTACGAGGTGACGGGCAACGGCCCACCGCTGCTGATGATCGCGGGCTTCATGTCGGATCACGCAAGCTGGACGCCCCTTGTCCCGCTTTTGCAGAACCATTTCACCTGCATCATGCCCGACAACCGCACAACGGGACGGACAACGCCATGGAACGCCCCCGTCAGCATCGACCTGATGTGCAAGGATGCGCTGGCGCTGATGTCACACCTCGGCCACGACCGCTACCACACGATCGGGCACTCCATGGGCGGGATCATCGCCCTGCACATGGCGCAAGAGGTGCCGGATCGCATGGCCTCCACCCATATCGCGGCCTCGGCCCCTGTGCGCCTGCCCCGCAACACAGCACTCTTCGCGACGCTCATCGCGATCCGCCGCAGCGACGCGCCAGAGGATACATGGCTGCGCGCCCTCTTCCCTTGGCTCTTCAACCCGCGCGTCTATCAGGACGCAGCGGCCGTAGACCAGGCAGTGGCAGACAGCCTCGCCTACCCGCACGCCCAATCCGCAGATGCCATGGAACACCAACTCACAGCCTTGCGTGGATTTGACGGCACGGCGCTTGCCAGCCCCACCTGCCCCACACAAGTGCTGATCGGGGCACAGGACCTGATCGTCCCACCCGACCACGTGCTGGCCGTGCTCAGCCACCTGCCCCACCACATGCTCGAAGGGGCCGGGCACTCGATCCACTGGGACGCACCCGATCAGGTCGCAGACCTGCTGCGCGCCTACGCCGCCAAACACCCGATCTGAGAGGGATACCATGCACGACCTCTATGGCCTGCCCATCACCTGCGACAACGACGCGACCCGCCAGGGGATCGACGACTTCGTCCACGGCTTCATCAGCTTTCAGACCAAGGCCGTGAACATCCTCAAGGCGGCAAAGGCAGACCCTGAAAACGGTCTCGCCAACGCCTATGCCGCCATCCTCTACATGCTACTCGAAGCGCCCGCCGCCCCCAGGCTGGCACAACCCTTCCTCGACAACGCGCTCGCAGCCTCCGGCCTCACACCGCGCGAGGACGCCGCCGTCGAAGCCGCCCGCCTGTTCGTCGCCGGGGACATCCCCAAGCTCATCGAACTCTGCGAAGCGACCGTCAGCGCCTACCCCCGCGACATGGTCATGCTGAAACTCGGCCAGTACCACACGTTCAACATCGGCGACTTCCCGGCCATGTTACGCATCGCGCAAAAGGCGCAGCCGGAGGCGGCAGATATTCCCTACGCCCACGGCATGCTCGCCTTCGGGTTCGAGGAATGCCACCTTCTCGACGACGCCGAAGCCGCAGCGCGCCATGCGCTGACGTTGGATGAAAGTGAACCCTGGGCGCACCATGCGCTCGCCCATATCTACCTCACACGCGGCAATATCAGCGAAGGCACGGCCTTCCTTGAAAGCGTTGCGCATCATTGGGCCGACCTCAACAGCTTCATGCACAGCCACAACTGGTGGCACCTGGCGCTTTTCTACATCTCGTCAGGCCGTACCGATGACCTGCTGGCAGCCTATGACGCCCATGTCTGGAATCAGAACAGGGACTACAGCCAGGACCAGGTGGGCGCCGTCTCCCTCTTGGCGCGCATCGAGTTTGCAGGGATCAACGTCGGTGATCGGTGGCAGGATGTGGCCGATCACATTGCCAAACGCGGCGCCGATACGACCAGCCCGTTTCTGACCCTGCAATACCTCTACGCTCTGGGCCGCACCCACCGCCCGGAGGGCGAAGACCTGCTGAAAGCCATCGAAGCCCGCGCCGAAGACGAGAGCAAACACGACTGGGAGGTCTGGCGCGACGTCGCACTTTGGGCTGCCCATGGCATCGCCGCCCATGCCGCGGAAGACTACGATGATTGCATCCGCTTTCTGGGCAAGGCGCTGCCCCGCCTCGCCGAGTGCGGCGGCAGCCATGCGCAGCGCGACCTGTTTGAACAGATCCACCTGGACGCACTGATCCGCGCAGGCCGAACATCCCAAGCCCAGCAGGTGCTGGAAATGCGCCGAACCTTTGATCCCGATGGCGTGCCTCTCAACACGATGCTGGCCGATGTCTACGACAAGTCAGGGCTGCCAGCCCAAGCCGCAAAGGCAAGGGCGCGTGTTTTTTCTGACTGAAAATACGACCGCCCATTGCCCGTCAGGTGGGTTTCCCCACCGAGAGGGGAGGCTCCCGCCATCAGCCAAGGGTGCCTCCGGCGGGCATATTTTCAGAAACAATGAAGCCCTATTCGCCTGCGATCAGGTCGACCACGTTCGTCTCTGCCGGGCGCATGGCAGCGCGGACCGTATTGGCGATGTCCTCTGCTGTCAGACCAGCATCCGCGTACATCTCGTCCGGGTTGGCCTGATCGATGAAACGGTCGGGCAGGTGCAGTGTCCGCACCTTGAGGCCTTGATCCAGCAGCCCTTCCGACGCCATCGCCTGCAACACCATCGCACCAAAGCCGCCCATTGCGCCCTGTTCCACTGTCACCAGCAACGAATGGCGCGCCGCGAGATCACGGATCAGCGCCATATCCAACGGCTTGGCAAAACGGGCATCCGCAATGGACACCGACAGCCCTTCGGCCTCCAACCGGGCAGCCGCCCGTTCACAGGCATCAAGATGCGTGCCCAGCGATAGCAGCGCCACGTCCGACCCCTCCTGGATCATCCGCCCCTTACCGATCTCCAGCACCTCGCCTGTCTCCGGCATCTCGACCCCGCGCCCATTGCCGCGCGGATAGCGGAAGGCGATGGGTCCGCTGTCATGGGCCGCAGCAGTGGTGACCATGTGCATCAGCTCCGCCTCATCCGCCGCCGCCATCACGACGATGCCCGGAAGCGACGCGAGATAGCCAATGTCGAAGGACCCCGCATGGGTTGCGCCATCGGCCCCCACAAGCCCCGCGCGGTCGATGGCAAAGCGCACCGGCAGGCCTTGGAGCACCACGTCATGCACCACCTGGTCGTACCCGCGCTGCAGGAAGGTCGAATAGATCGCGCAGAACGGCTTGAGCCCACTTGCCGCCATCCCGGCGGCAAAAGTGACGCCATGCTGTTCGGCAATGCCCACATCAAAGACGCGCGCCGGGAAGCGGTCGGCCATCTTGTTCACCCCGGTGCCCGAGGGCATGGCGGCGGTAACCGCGACAATCGACGGATCCTTCGACGCCAAATCGGCCAAGGTCTCACCAAAGACCGACGTGTAGGACGGCGCGTTGCTCTTGCCCTTGGATTGCTCGCCCGTCTCCACGTCAAACTTGGAGACACCGTGATACTTGTCCGCAGACCCTTCGGCGGGGGCATAGCCTTTGCCCTTGACCGTGCAGGCATGGATCAGGACAGGGCCGGTCGCGCGGGTCTTGGCAGCGCGCAGGACACCCAACACCTGCTCCATGTCGTGCCCGTCAATCGGCCCGATGTAATCAAAACCCAGCTCTTCAAAGAAGGTGCCGCGGCTCTCCACGCCGGTCACCATCTCGCGCGCCCGACGCGCGCCATCACGCATGGGCTTTGGCAGCGCAGCCTCCATCCCCTCGGCAATGGCATGCAAAGGCGCAAAGGGCGAGTTGCGGCTCAAGTTCGACAAATACGTACTCATGGCACCGGTGGGCGGCGCAATGCTCATCTCGTTGTCATTCAGAATGACAAACAGCCGCCGCCCTTCGTGGCCCGCATTGTTGAGCGCCTCATAAGCCATACCGGCAGAAATCGACCCATCGCCAATCACGGCCACCGCATCACCCGTCGGCATCCCCATGTCCCGACCCACGGTGAACCCCAAAGCCGCGGAAATCGAGGTCGAGGAATGCGCCGCACCAAAGGGATCGTAGTCACTCTCGGCCCGTTTGGTGAACCCGCTCAACCCGTCCTTCTGGCGCAGGGTCCCCATGCGGTGGCGGCGGCCGGTCAGGATCTTGTGCGGATAGCACTGGTGACCCACATCCCAGATCAGCTTGTCGCGCGGCGTGTCGAAGACGGCGTGGATGCCGACAGTCAACTCGACCACGCCCAGGGACGAGCCCAGATGCCCACCGGTGCGACTGACCGCGTCGATCACATCGGCCCGCAACTCATCGGCCAGACGCGCCAGTTCCGCATCGTTCAGCCGTTTCAGGTCAGCCGGTCCAGCAACGCCATCCAGCAGCGGCGTCTTGGTCATCATATCGGTCATTGCGCACATCCTCCTCATGCCGCCCCACCCGCCTTGCCGCGCGGGTCCCCTGGGGCAAAAAGGCGTCGTGCCTGAGGGTTCAAGCACGACGCCAGGTTCCTGTAGCCAACAGGAAGGGAACCGGGATCAGATGATCCCGCACGTGGGTCAAGGAAGCCGATGACCCGCGCCTGGCGTCACAGGGGCGGCGCAAACCGCCCGTGTCACATCTTGTTGCGCCCGGATCCGGGCGACGACGTCAGGCGGAGGAGCCCTCCGCCCAACGGATCACTCGTAAACAGGCGCCTCCGTGGTCGCCAGTTCCGGCCAGTCGGCAATCACATTCATGCCTTGCAGCGGGCGCTGATAGCCCTTGTGGCACGTCCGGCACGCCGCCTTGGGCGCATCGGCAAAGATCGGACCCAGACGCTCAGGCGGATACGTGTCCTTCAACGGGATCAGGTACTCCTGGTTCATCTCGATCACCATCTGACGGCCCAGCTGCGCGATGCCCCATTGCGGCGTGTATTGCGCAGGATCATAGAAAGCGCGGCTGTTGTGGCAGAACACACAGTTCACACCCAGCGAGTTCGAGAAGTAATTCATCAGCGAATAGGTCATCTCGGTCTTCTGGATCGTGTGCACCTCGTCATCCAGACCCGGCACACCGGCCACGCGGCTTTCCAGATCGTGGACATTCACCTGGCTGTCATAGTCGGTCAGATAGACTTCCAAAGCCGACGACGGCAGCGAGGTCGAGGACGACATCGACGTGGCTCGGTTCTGCTGCGCTGCCCAGCCACCGACATTCTCGTTCACCGGGGTGACGTTGAACCAGATGTCGCTGGGCACGTTCTGACCGCGGTGGCAGGTGTAGCAGTTCACACCGACCTCTTCGATCGCGTTGACGTGACCCGACCAATTCTCGTTCAGGTTCTGCGTCATCTGGATCATGCGACGGCTGATCACCTTGGTATAAAGGTCATCCGACCCGTATTCCGAGATGTCGACGTCACCATGGCAGTAGGCACAGCCCTCCTCCGGCGACACCCACTGCGTGATGGCCAGCATCACCCGGTTGAAGTTGTCATCCGTCAGATCACCCAACACCTGGACATTCTCGTAAATGTCCCCGGCCAGCTCCTCACCCCCTTCGGGGATGTAAGGCTCTTCGGTGTAGTAGTTTTCGATGTCGGGATCCGGCGCCAGCCGTGACACGTTGTACTCCGGCACCGACATGCCCGTGCCGCGCGGGCCGGTCTGCATGCTCTCGGTCTGCACCGGGTTGCCCCATGTCACCACCAGGGCCGCGACAAAGACAGCACTGCCCACGATACCGATGGCGATGGCGGGCCCGAACACATTGGTCGGGTTCGCCCTGTTCCAGTCATTGAACCACTTGGGTAGCATGATCAGTCCTCCTGCCCGATAAAGGCTTCGTAGGAGCCATAGTCTTCGTAGCCATAGGCGCCGTCATACATGGGGGCAAAGTTGTGCTCCTGCGCCCAGATGAACCAGTTGTCGACCACGGTCCCGGTCAGCAGGATGCCGATCCCGCCCGTGATGGGTGTCAGCACCGCAAACCACCAGGCCCATCGGTGAATACCCTCCATCGTGGCGTTGAAGCCCATGGTCCAGCGCCAGAACAGGGCTGCCCGCTCGGTCGCCGTGCCGCGGTCATAGATCTGCTCCAACTCGCGGTCGCCGCCATAGCGGGTCACCGCCAGAATGGTGCCGCCATGCATACAGAACAGCAGGACAGAGCCATAAAGGAACACGATCGAAAGACAGTGGAACGGGTTGTAGTAAAGGTTGCCGTAGCGGATCGAGAACGCCGTGGTCCAGTCAAGGTGCGGGAAGATGCCATAGGGCACCGCCTCACTCCACGATCCCATGAGAACCGGACGGAACAGACCCAGCACCAGGAACAGCCACACGGCGGACGCGAACGCCCAGAACACGTGCTTGCCCATCTTGTGCTCTGCCGCCAGCAAGTACGAGCGCAAGAGCCAGGTCATCACCGAAACCAGCAGGAAGAAGCTGGCGATGATGTACCAGCCCCCCTCATCCAGCGGCGGCATGCTCAGCCCGTATTCCGGCGATGGCGGCTCAAGCGCCAGCCAGAACAGTTGCCGGATGAACTCGGGGATCGAGTATCCAACCTGGCTCAGCATCGAAATGCCGACCATCACGAACCAGATCAGGCCCGTGGCCAGTGACACCATGCCGGTCCAGCCCAGATAGATCGGTCCGATCTGCGCGTTGCCCAGCCAGCCTGCGAGGGTCGAGAACCAGGGCTTGCCGACACGCTCGCGTGTCATATCGCCACTGTCGTCCATGCCCCATTCGGGGTTCCCCTGAACTTGGACCTGGGTGAAGATATTTTGATATTCAACAGCCATGATCTTAGCCCCCAAATCCGGATTGATAGACAGGCAGCGGATCGGCGCCCCAGATGGGCAAGTTCAGCCACCAGTTCCACCATTCGGGCCAGCCAGCGGTCCAGACCGGGCCGGAAATGATGATGCAGATCGCACTCCAGAAGCCCGCGTTGATGGCCAGAAGCCAACCCAGACGGTGAATGCCCAGCGTGCCGATCGAATAGCCGATGAAGTCACGGAAGAACGTGTCCTCGTGATCCGGCGTTTTGGCCAGCTCGCCCTCTTCGGGGTTTGCCGCGGACAGGATCAGCGCGCCGTGCAGCGCCAGCGCCAGCGTGGTCGTGAAGAACAGCGTGACCGCCAGCATATGCGCCGGGTTGTAGTGGAAGTGGAGATAGGCGTAGCCCGTGTTGCTCACCCAATCGAGGTGGCTGAAAATGCCATAAGGGAAGCCGTGCCCCCACGCACCCATCAGCAGCGGGCGGAAGATCACCAGCGTCACATAGGCAAAGATCGCAAAGGCAAAGCCGATGGGCACATGGTAGCCCATGCCCAGCTTGCGGCAGATCTCAACCTCGCGCAGCGCCCATGAGATGAACGCACCGGTCGCACAGATCGTGATGATCTGCCACAGCCCGCCTTCCATCAGCGGCGCCATGCCCAGACCGTAACTCAGGTCCGGCGGTGCGATGTTGATAAGCCAGGGGTTGAATGTGCCTTGCTGAGATGCGCCCCAGAAAATCAGGATAGTGCCCAGCAGTGCAAAAAAGGCAGTCGTGACCCCGAAAAAGCCCACGTAGAATGGGCCGACCCAGAAGTCGAACAGATCGCCGCCGATCAGCGTCCCTCCGCGGACGCGATACTTTCGTTCGAAGGATAGCAACGCCATCTCTCTATCTCCGCGTTTGGCGGCGCGGCCCCCCGGGGGACGTCAGCCGTCTTTTGTCGTCAGAAGTGGTTTGCTGCGGGCAGGCAGGGGCGCACTTTATGCCCCGCCCGCAGCGATTGTTTTGGATCCCTTCGGACCGGTGCTTACTGGGCGCCTTGGGCTGCCAGCTCGAACCAGTTGAAGTGCTCCGTGCTCAGCAGGACGAGGTGAATCATCGCTGCCAGCAGGAACAAGAAGACGCCTTGCGCTACGAACACGCGGCGGGGATCAAAAATGAGCCAGATCTTGTAGAACTTTGCCATGTCTTGTCCTTACCAACCGTTCGCGAACCAGGGACGCCAGATGTACGTTGCCAAGTGAGCGACAACGGCCACGGCTGTGAAAAGCCAGAGCCCGCTCATGTAGACAGCGTGCAGCTCTTGCGCCTGCTCGTCTGTGAGACCTGTGAATGACAGGTTTTCAGCCATAGTAATTCCTCCGGAATTCAGTGCTGACGCCGCGCACCCCGCGGCCGGGTCCATCGGGGTCACCCCCTCCGGGCTCTGTCCACCTGTTGCCAGGCGTCCAGTCTCGTGTCTCGGCAGGCGCACACTGTCCGAGAAAACCTTGATATGTCGGCGTGAGGATCACGCGTTGAAGATCATCGGCGTGATGATCCGTGCCTGGGTCCAGGCCCGGGCCATCGGGCCCTTGTCGGTGAAACTGCGCGACTTGATCGCGGCCAGCGCCCAGGTCAGGCAGGCCAGCGGCAGGGTCGCCACAAAGATGATCGCGAAATAGACCATGAACTCGGTCCGTTCGCCGTTGCGCTTTTTCGCATGGGTCTCGGTGACCACGTTCGATGTCATGTCAGTCATGCTGTTCCTCCTTCGGAAACGTTGTCTGACGACCCGGCCAAAGCCGGGTCTAATGCGCGCACGGTTTCGATCACGACCCGGTCCGCGCCTTGCGCGAGGGCTGCTTGCTCAGCCGCATCGCGCAGGGTCTTGGCCGCGGAAATCCGGGTCAGGATGGGGTGTTGTTCGACAATCTTGTCGAGCATGGCCTGCGCATCGGCATCCCAGGGGAAATCCCTGCGCAGGGTCGTCGGTGTCGCCTCGGCCGCATCCATGTCGGTGGCCAAGGGCAGAATGTGGAACAGCGCGTCAAAGAGACCGTTGCAGACCTCTTGGATCACATAGGTCGCGCCAGCATAGCCCATGAACGGCGTACCAGTGGACCGCCGGATCGCGGCACCGGGGAAGCTGGCGGGAATGAACGCAGGGCTGGGCCCATGCCCGCCCTTCATCTCGGCCAGATACATCTTTTCATTGATGGACCCGAACACGACCAAGGGGCGCTTCTGGCCCATCCAGGCGCGCACTTCCTCGTTGTTGGTCTTCTTGCCCGCCACACGCGCCGTCGCGAATGCACATGGCAGGCCCATGTCGTCCTCAAGAAACAGGCGCAGACCCCGGGCATAAGTCTCGTTCGCCACCACGGCAAAGCTGGCGGTCGCAAAGAAATCCTGCGTCACGGACCGCCACAGGTCCCACACAGGCTTCAGCGTCGAATGCTTTTCGCGCTGGATAAAAGGTTCGGGGTCGAGGCCGACCAAGGTCCCCAGTGCGCGCAGGAACTTGGTCGTACTCTCGACCCCTATCGGGGCTTGCAGGTATGGCTTGGCAAGAAGCTCACACAATCCGCGCCCGAACTCGCGGTACATGCAGATGTTCACATCCGCATTCACCAGATTTCGCATTTCGGCCACATGGGCGCCCAGCGGCATCACCATGTTGACCTCGCATCCGATGCCTTCGACAAGGCGCCGGATCTCCGCCAGGTCCGACGGCATGTTGAACGTGCCGTACATCGGACCCAGGATGTTCACACGAGGCTTCGCGTTCTCCTCCCGCTTGGCCTCGCGGGGCATCCGACCCTTGGTCATACCGAACTCGGTAAAGATCCAGGTCATGGCCCGGTCTGCTGCTTCCCACTGATCTTCGTCGATGGTGCGTGGCAGAAATCTCTGAATATTGGTACCTTGGGGCGTGACGCCACCGCCGATCATCTCGGCGATAGAACCGGTGACGACAACCGCAGGCAGCGCCGGATCAAGCGTGCCCCAGGCGCGCTTCATCGCACCCTCGGTCCCGTCGCGGCCCAGCTCCTCCTCGCCCAGACCGGTGGTCACGATGGGCAACTCATGGGGCGGCAGGGCATCGGTGTAGTGCAGCACAGACGTCACCGGCAGGTTCTCGCACCCCACCGGGCCGTCGATGACGCATTGCAGGCCCTTCACGGCGCAGAACGCGTAAACCGCGCCCCAGTATCCGCCTGCCCTGTCGTGATCCATGATCAGCATGAGGCACCGCCAATGGTGCGCATGAATGCACACCCTACGTAGGGTGCGCACTTGCTGCGCACCGCGCATCCGTATGTCACCCGCCAAGCCATCAAATCATCTCCGCCGCCTTCGCGGCCTTGGCCTGGCGTTCCAGCTTCTTGGCGTTCTGCGCCCGGAAGTCGGGGCGCAGATTCGGGTCGCCTTCCCAGACGCCAGCGGTGTCACCCTCGCCCACACCTTCAAAGAACGCGCGCATGTGATCCATGCGGCCCTTGTTGGCGATGGCGGCATTGATGACCTGCGCCAAAGATCCGGCACCGGCTGGTCCCATCAGCGGCCGCGCCGAAATTAGGTTGGTGAAATACAAGCCAGGCACACCCAGCTCCTTGGCCTTCTGCACCACCGGCGTCGTGCCAATGGCGAGGTCGGGCTTCACCGCCTCCATCGCCGCACAATCATCTTCCAGCGACGCACGGAACTTGACCTTCACGCCCTTCGCCTCAAGCCACGCCTGATCCTCGGCGTTCCAAGGCGTCCGAGGGCAAGCGGTGCCCACATAAGGCACCTCCGCCCCGCTCTCGATCAGCAGGCGGGCGACCAGCAACTCGGACCCTTCATAGCCAGACAGCGTAATGGTCCCCTTGATCGGCATCGCACCGAGCGCACCGGAAATCGCCGGCAACATCGCATTCTGCGCTTCTGCAATCTGCTCAGCAGAACAACCATGCGCTTCGCCAATGGCCTTCAGCCACGCCGCAGTGCCATCACGACCCACGGGGGCAGAGCCAACAATGGGCCGCCCAGCGGCCTCGAACTCACGAACAGCTGCAGTATAAAACGGATGCACCGCCGCCACGACCGCACTGTCCAAAGCGGCGTAGAGCTCGCGCCACTCGCGGCACGGCACAACCGGCCCCGCGGCAAGTCCCAAAGGCGCGAGCATCTGCCCGATCATCATGGGGTCCGCCGGGAACATCTCACCCAGCAGCGCCACGGTCGGGCGATCAGATTTCCCACCCACGGGAGCCGCCACCGGCCCCGCCTCCACTTCGGCGCGGGCATAGTTCAGCATTGCTCCGGCCAGAACATCCTTGGCCTCGGCATGGGTGGGAATACCAAATCCGGGCACGTCGATCCCGACGATCCGGACACCATTGATTTCGCTGGGCAACAGCCGCAGCGGCACGCCGGATGCGGTCGGAACACACAGGTTCGTCACGACAATGGCGTCGTACTTGTCGGGATCGGCAAGGTCGTGAACGCTCTCGCGAATGTCCTCGAACAGCTTGCCAGTCACCAGCGTCTCAGAGTTGAAAGGCACATAGCCAACCGACCGCCGCGCCCCGTAGAAATGGGACACAAAGGTCAGCCCGTACACACAGCACGCCGACCCGCTCAACACGGTCGCCACCCGGCGCATCCGCAAACCCACGCGCAACGACCCGAATGCCGGGCACATGCTCTGCGGCTTGTCATGGGGTCCTTGCGGGTAATCTTCGGCGAACTTGTCCAGCATCTCGGAGTTGCCTGCCATGCGGGCAGCCTTCTCCATTTCGGAGCCGGAATGGCAGCCAAGCCCATCCACAGGCGCCTGCCCGCCAGGCATCTCGGCCTCGCGCGGGTGACCTTCGGTCACGACAACCTCTTCCGAGGCGTCATATGTGACCTTGGCGCTCATTCCATCTCGACCCACTGGGCATAGGATACCGGGTCCAGGCTGGAATACAGCACGCACAGCCTGTCCGACCGGGTGCGCAGGCTGTTGGACTTGGTAATGCTCCTTTCGGCAAGCGCTGCGGCCAATCGGCTGCGCTGCGCCAAAATCACGCTCGACGCGCGCAATTCCTCCGCGGACCGAATGTCAGGCGTCGTCATAGACCACCTCCAGGCTTTCCTTGGGCTTCGCATTCTTGCCGCGCATATCGGTATCGGTCGCAGGCTCCAGAACCACGCCCGCGCCGGTGTCCGACCCATCGAACAGCTCCAGCAGCCCGTCCTGCGACAGCGGCGCTGGCCGCACCGGCGGCGCATCAGCCACGTTCATGCCCAGCTCGGCAAACAACGCGCCCCACTGGCTCTCCGCAGTGCCGACAATCTGGTAGTTGGCCGATTTCTTGCGCAGGTCATCATCCTGCGGGATCGACGCCAGCACCGGGATGTCCACCGCCTTGGCAAAGGCCTGCGCCTCGCCCGACCCGTCATCCTTGTTGATGACCAGGCCCGCGACGCCGACATTGCCGCCCAGCTTGCGGAAATACTCCACCGCCGAACAGACGTTGTTGGCCACATACAGCGACTGCAAATCGTTTGATCCGACCAGGATCACTTTCTGAGCCATGTCCCGCGCGATGGGCAGGCCGAAACCGCCACAGACCACATCTCCGAGAAAATCCAGGAGGACATAGTCGAAATCCCAATCATGGAAGCCAAGTTTTTCGAGGAGTTCAAAGCCATGGATAATCCCCCGGCCACCGCAGCCGCGGCCCACTTCGGGCCCGCCCAGCTCCATTGCAAACACACCGCCGCGCTTGAAGCACACGTCGCCGATGGCAACCTCTTCCCCGGCCAGCTTCTTCTTCGTGGATGTCTCGATGATGGTCGGGCACGCCTTGCCGCCAAAGAGCAGGCTGGTGGTATCCGACTTCGGATCACAGCCAATCAGCAAGACCCGCTTGCCCTGCTCCGCCATCATGTGGCTCAGGTTAGCGAGAGTGAACGACTTGCCAATCCCGCCCTTGCCATAGATCGCGATGATCTGCGTCTTCTTCGTCGCCTCCTGCGGCAGCACGTCAGCCAGGTCTTCGTTGGCCTCGTCCCGCAGACGCTGATCGAAATCCTTCAGGTTAGGAACCTCGTCTTTCATCGCTTCAGTGCTCCCAATCCAAAATCATCTTCAGGCAAGCGCCATCGGTGAACGCCTGTTCATAGGCCGCGCGCGCATCGGCGGCGGGCCGTGTATGTGTGATAAGGCCATCGAGCCGCAGCGCCCCGCACTCGACCAGCGCGCGCGTCGCGGCCAGATCCTCACGGGTCCATTCGGCCGCTACCCGAAACCGCGCCTCTTTCATAAAGGCGGGCGGGAAGGCAAAACTCAGCGGCGCGGTATAGAACCCGGCCAGCACAATCTCGCCACCCTTGGCGATGCGGCCCACCAGATCGTTCAGCAAGTCGCCACGACCGGAGGCATCGTAGATCGACCGGTAATCCCGACGCGCGTCATCGTCTGGGTGCATGACTTCATAGCCCTGCGCGCCATCGCGGCGGGCGGTGTCAATCTCCCACACCACCGGCGCAGGCGCACCCGAGGCAATCGTCAGCCGCGCCAGCAGCCGACCCAAAACGCCATGCCCGACAATCAGATCCGGCACCGCCTTGTTCATCCCGGCCATCGCATGACGGGCCGTCGCGGCCAGCGCCAGCAGCGCACCCTCTGCACCCAGCTCGGGATCAATCCGGGTCACCCGCGCGCTGTCAGTGATCAGCGTTTTCGCCGCGCCACCGAACAGGCCAAAGGCGCCCTCGAAACAATTCGACCCCGGCACAAAGACACGGTCGCCCGGCTTGAAGCCCGTCAGCGGACCGGCCTCGACAACCTCACCGGCAGCCTCGTAGCCCGGCACCAGCGGATAGCCCATGCCGGGAAAGGGTGGCATCTCGCCCGTCCAGAACAGCTTTTCGGTTCCAGTGGAAATGCCCGAATGGGTCACCTCGACAACCAGATCACCCGCCCCCGGCGCGGTCAGCGCCAGCGTGTCCACATCCAGATCCTTGGGACCTTTGAGAAGGACGGCAGAGGTGTCCACGGATGTCTCCCTTTGGTTGGCACCGCCGGGGCCCGGATCACATGAAAGAGACTCAGGGCGGCAGTTTGTCGCTGTGTGTCATTCTAGTTAGACAACCATATGTGTCAATCAGATTAGACACATTGACAAAAATCAATGACAGTCATCACTCCGGGCGCCGCGCCGTCACAACCCGCGTCACATAGGACCGGGCCGGCGCAGGGCTGCGCATGTCGACAAATCCCGCCTCGGCCAAAAGCGCGGCAATCTCGCCCGCCGACCGAGCGCGGCCCGTCTGCATCGCCATTGTGTAGAAGGCGAAATAAACATCCCCGGCCCGATCAGGGCGCACACCGCCACCCATCGGCTCGGACACGATCAGCCGCCCACCGGCGGGCAGCGCATCATGCACCTTGGCCAGCAAATCGCGCACCGTGTCATCGGAATGATCGTAAAGCACGCGGATCAGTGAAATCGCATCCGCCCCCTCGGGCAGCGTGTCGTCGCGAAATGATCCCGGCGCGATGGTCACACGGTCCGCCATCCCCGCCGCCTCGAATCGCGCCTGCGCGTCCGGCACCACAGGCGGCAGATCGAACAGGGTCATCTGCATGGACCGGTTGGCCTGCCCCGCAGCCTCCAGAAAGGCACCCGTGCCGCCACCAATGTCCAGCAGATGCTGCACACCCGTCAGCGAAACGGCCCGCAGCGTATCCTCGGCCACCAGCCGCTGAGACTGGGCCATCAGGTCGGAATAGATCGCAGCGTCACCCTCATCGACGCTGCCCCCAAACACGTAAGGCCAGAACTGGCTCAGCTGCGTCTCTTCGGGTTTGCGCAGCAGCGCCACCGGATCACGCAGATCATCATAGAACGCCTTGTGATGCCGGATCATCGCCTCCAGCCCCGGCACGCCCATCAGCGCGGCGCCCTTGCGGGCCAGCGCAAACCGATCGCGCTTGCGCTTGAGCAACCCCAGGGCCGCCCCCGCCTGCAACAGCACCTGCATCCGCTCGGCAGGCACATCACAAGCCCGGCCCAGAACCTCGGCACTCTGCGGCCCGGCGCGCAGCCGCCGAAACAGGTCCAGCTCCACCAGCGCCATCAGCACCTGGCTCTGAACAAACCCCTGCACCACATCGAACAGCGCGGCCCCATCGGCCCGCGCCCGTGATCGCGTGAGTGGAAACTTGCTCGCCCAACTTTGAAAACCCGGACGCGCAACCAGCCGGTTCAGCCAGCCACCACGCCACGCAGGCAGATCATGCGCCTCGGCGCTCATTCACCCGGCACACGGGATGGGGACACAACGGGCGTCAACCGCTCCGCATACATCCGCACCATCTCGGCCAGTTGCGCCTCACCGGGGCACGACGGGATCGAGGCAATAGCCCCGCCCAGAATATCCTTGAGGCGCGAGATCGCCCCCTGCACACCCAACTGCGTAACCGCGTTGGGTCGGCCATGCAAATCGTCCTGCCCCGCAGGCTTGCCCAGCGTCGTCTCGTCATAAAGCGCATCGCGCAGATCGTCGGCCACCTGGAACGCCTCACCAATCCGGTCGCCAAGTTCGAACCACGGTTCCGCATCCTGCCCCGCCGCAACGGCCCCCATCTGGGTCGCAGCAATGAACAGGGCACCCGTCTTGGCCTGATGGTAGGCGGACAGGTCGACCTTCTCCTCGCTCTCCCATCCCTGTCCCGCGCAGATACCACCGGGCATCCCGGTCCGCTGGGCCAAGGTCATAATCAACTGCGCCACACGCTCGGGCGCCTGCCCCGACTGCCGGGCCAAGGTCTCAAAGGCGAGGACAATCAGGCTATCCCCAGCCAGCACCGCCAGCGGCTCCGAAAACGCACGATGGACCGAAGGTTTCCCCCGCCGCACATCCGCATCGTCAAAGCACGGCAGGTCGTCGTGGACGAGGGACGCACAATGGATCATCTCCAGCGCCGCAGCAGCCGCATTGGACAGGGCGGGCCGATCATCGCCACAGGCCATGGCCACAGACATCAGAATGGTCGGACGAATACGCGCCCCGCCGGGCGCAGTCGCATAATGCAGCGCTTCGGCCAGCTTTGGCGGCGTCGCGCGCCCGGCTCCCTGACCCACGGCAACAGCCTCCGCTACCGCCGCTTCGATCCGTGTGCTCAGGCCCATTTGCCGCTCTCCTCTCGGATAATTGTCACGCTGGCGCTACACCAAAGTGTAAACCATACTGGACATATGCGGTATCACGAGTCAACATGTCCGCCGATGACTCATGTCAATCCACCTAGCCCCCAACGCGCCGTGATCATCGGCGCGGGCATCGCCGGGCTGGCCTGCGCGGTCAGGCTGCGGGCGGCTGGATTTGCAGTGACACTGCTGGAACGGCACGGAACGGTGGGCGGCAAAATCCGCACCCTTCCCTCTGCCGCTGGCCCCATCGACGCCGGGCCGACGGTGCTGACCATGCGCCACGTCTTCGACGACCTCTTCGCGCAACTCGGCACACGGGTCGAAGACCACGTGACCCTCATCAAACAGGACGAACTGGCCCGCCACTTCTGGCCCGACGGCAGCACACTCAGTCTCCACGCAGACGAAGAGCGCACCATCGGCGCCCTCCGCACCTTTGGCGGAAACGAGGCCGTGGCGGATTTCCTCAAGTTCTCCAAACGCACGCGGCAACTCTTCTCCGCCTTCGACGCGCCCATGATGCAGGCGCCCGAACCCAAGCTGGCAGCACTCACCAAACACGTCCTGCGCCAACCCCACCTCATCCCGGCCATGGCGCCGCTCTCAACGCTGAAAACCCTGCTCAAACGCAGCTTCCGCGACCCGCGCCTGCGCCAGCTCTTTGGCCGCTACGCCACCTATGTCGGCGGCAGCCCAACCCACGCCCCCGCCATCCTGTCTCTGATCTGGCAGGCCGAAGCGAACGGCGTCTGGGTGGTCGAGGGCGGGATGCACAAGCTGACCCAAGCGCTTGGCACCCTCCTCGACCAACACGGGGTCGAGACACACACGGGCGCCCATGTGGACCGGATCGAAATCCAGAACGGACATGCAAAGGCTGTCCACTTGGCAAACGGCACGCAAATCCCCTGCGACGTCCTCATCCACGCAGGTGACCCCCGCGCACTGGCAACCGGCGCCCTCGGCTCCGGCACAAGCCATATCGCCTCGCAAACGGCCAAGGCCAAACGCAGTTTCTCCGCCCGCGTCCTCAGCTTCGCGGCCAAGCCGCAAGGGCCAGACCTCGCCCACCACAACGTCTTCTTCGCCGCCGACGCGACTTCCGAATTCAACGACCTCATGGCAGGCCGGATCCCGGCCCACCCGTCTTTCTACATCTGCGCCCTCGACCGCGGCCACGGCCCCCACACGCCGCAGCTCGAACGGTTCGAAATCATCACAAACGCGCCCGCGACAGCGGACACCTCGACGGAGGATCTCTCCCCATGGCTTCATCAGATCACGCACCAGATGGCGCAACACGGGATCAGCTTCAGCCCGACCCCGGACACGACAACGATAACGACGCCCCAAGCCTTCGCGCAGATGTTCCCCGCGACGCAGGGCGCGCTCTACGGCCAGACGCCCCACGGGCTGACAGCCGCCCTGCAGCGCCCCACAGCCCGGACGCAAATCCCGAACCTGTACCTGGCAGGGGGCGGGACGCACCCAGGGGCGGGTGTGCCCATGGCCACCCTCTCCGCCCGGCACGCGGTCGAGGCGATCTTGAGCGACCAAATTTCAACGTCGATGTCGGCCCCAACGGCTATGCCTGGTGGTATGTCGATGGGCTGAGCGATTGCGGCACCCGCGCCGTATCGGTCATCGGCTTCATCGGCTCGGTCTTTTCGCCCTGGTACCGCTGGTCCGGGCGCAAGAACCCGCAAAACCACGTCTGCATCAACGTCGCCACCTATGGCAAAGGCGGGCGGTTCACGATGACAGACCGGGGCACCTCGGCCCTCCGCCAAACCGCCTCACGGTTCGAGGTTGGCCCCTCCATGATGCGCTGGGAAGACGATCAACTGATCATCGACATCGACGAAATCTCCTCCCCGCCCCTCATCTCCCGTATCAAAGGCCAAATCCGCATCCTCCCCTCGGCGCTCACAAACGTCGAGCTTGCCCTCACCGACGACAACGCCCATATCTGGCGCCCCTTCGCCCCACGCAGCCGTATCGAGGTCGACATAGACCGCCCCGGCTGGCAGTGGGAAGGCGAAGGATACTTCGACGCCAACTTCGGCACCCGCGCGCTGGAAGAGGACTTCAGCTACTGGACCTGGGGCCGCTACCCAACCGGGAACGGCGCCACCTGCTTCTACGACGCCACGCGGCTCGACGGCTCCGAACTCGCCGCCGCCTTCCACTTCGACGAACAGGGCCAGGCCACCGACATCCCCCTGCCCCCAAAGGCCCCGATGCGCCGCTCCCTCTGGGCCGTCAAACGCGAGACCCGCGGCGACGCAGGGGCACAGGCGCGCCAAGTCCAAAACATGCTCGACGCGCCCTTCTATTCCCGCTCAGCGGTCGAAACGACACTCAACGGAGAACGCACCAAAGGCGTACACGAAGCCCTCGACCTGCGCCGTTTCCGGTCACCCCTGATCAAACCGATGCTGGCCGTCCGGGTGCCACGACGCGCCAAATGGACCTTCTCGTGATCCCGTAGGGTGCGCATTCACTGCGCACCAACTTCCTCACGGCGACACACTCCGCCGTCCCGATGCAGGTCACCATAGTTCCAAATTTCGTTCTCAAAATTGCCCCGATTCTCTCGTTGGTTGAGACATCACAGCCATGCCGATCCGCCACGCACGCCGCACAGCATCAGGGGTCGGGACATTCTGAGGGGTACAGACCATGAAATCTCGACTGATCGGCGCAGCCGTGATCGCCGCACTCACCTTCGTGGTCGTCGATCATCTCAATCCAACCTCGCAAAAGGATCTGGCGCAGATGCTTGCCGCACCAAGTGCACAAGCAGACCTTCCGCCAAAAAGCCGGGCGTTGCTCGACAAGGTCGCACCCGAAGCAGCACCAGAAGAACTGGTCGACTGCACCGACATGGGCAAACCCGGCGTCATCATTGGCCGGTTCTGTCGCCACTTCGACTCTTACAGTGTGAACCTGAGGTTTTCCGAGACGATCCCCGTCAGAGCCTTGCGTCAATTGCCCAATTTGACCGAGATAGACGCGCAAAATGCGCGTTGGGCCAATCTGGAGCCACTCGTCGAATTTCCGGGCCTGACGTCTCTCAATCTCCAGGACGCCAAAGTCAAAGATGTCTCTAACCTTGCCTCTTTTCCACAACTCGAAACGCTCAACCTAGCCAATACAGGTGTCACCGACCTTGCATCGATTGCCGAATTGTCTCAGCTCAAGACCCTATCGCTGACCGGGTTGCAGATCGCTGATCTGACACCCTTGCAGGGCATGACCAGCCTGCAAGAACTATACCTGCGCGGAACGCCGGTGACCGACCTTTCGCCACTGGCGAGTATGACCAATCTGAGGGTGCTTGATCTTCGCGACACAGCGGCAAGCGACATCACGCCCGTAGCTGCCATTGAAAGTATATCAATCAGGCAATAACCGATGTCATCGATGCGAAACCCGGCATCCATCTCATCGTGCAAGTGATCTGAAATCGGGCCGGGCCGGCCCGATTCATCGCTCATTCCGCCGCGACAGACCTTTTCGCCGCCTCGTCACGGTTCAACCGCCACACTTCGGCATTCAGCGCTGCCGCAATGGTCACCCAAACCAGATACGGCACAAACAGCATCCCGGCGAGCGCATCGACCTGCCACAGCGCCAGCAGCGCGCTCAGCACCGTCACCCACAGCACGCCAATGATCGCCATGCCCAGACGGATGTTCTTCAGCCCGAAAAACACCGGCGTCCACAATCCGTTGAACGCGATCTGCATCGCCCAGAACGCCATGGCGATCCCGTTGCCTTCGGCCATCGCAGCCCGCGCACCCGCCACGGCCATGCAGACGTAAAGCACCATCCATGTGACGGGAAACACCCAGTCCGGCGGGGTCCAGCTTGGCTTGTTCAGATTGCGATACCACTGCCCCGGCGGGAACAGTCCACCGGTCACACCAGCCCCCAGACAGGCGGCAAAGAAGATACAGAAAAGCAGCCAGAACATGGCAGCTAGGTAACGCGGGCGCGCGTACCGATCAAGCTCGCGCGATCCGCCTGCCGTTTCGCTTCCAAAGCGGCAAGCGCTTCAAACAGGCTGTCGCTCCGGCTCGTCCGCGCGCCTTTCGCTGCCGCATCGACCAGGAACTGCACCTCGGGTAACGGCTTGGCATAAAGCACCGCCGATTGCGGCATGACCGTGCTCGTGGCGCTCAGCGTCACCGACTGCGCCAACCACCCCAGCTTCTGCGCTTTGCTGGTTCGCGCACGCGCCGAGATGCTGTCATATCCCATTCCTGTCAGCCGCCCGCCGATGCCTGCATAGATAAACCGCGCCGCATAAATGCCGGGTCGACAGGACGCAGGCAGCGCCGCAATCCCCGCTTCGGACCTGTAATAGAGCCGGTTTGCCTCCATCACGAGCCGCTTGGTCATCGCCCGCACCGCCTTGGTCGGGCGCGGATCGGCAAAGAACCCCTCGGGCGTCATCCCCGCCTCCGCCAGCCAGTCGGTCGGCAGGTACAGCCGCCGCTCCAGCGCATCCTCGCCCACGTCGCGGGCAATGTTGGTGAGCTGCATCGCCACGCCCAGATCACAGGCCCGCGCCAGCGCATCCGCATCACGCACGCCCATCAGCACGCACATCATCGCACCGACGGCCGAGGCCACCCGCGCCGAATAGTCCTTCACGCCGGAGAGCGTCGCATAGGTCCGCCCCTCGGCATCCCAAGCCAGCCCTTCCAACAGCGCATCCGGCAACGCCCGAGGCATATCAAACTGCTCCACGACAGCAGCAAAAGCCCGGTCAGCAGCAGCATCCTTCGGCGTCCCGGCATAGACCAAATCCAACCGATCCCGCAGCCGCAACACGGCCTCCACCTTCTCGGCTTTCAGATCGACCTCGTCATCGGCCAACCGGCAAAACGCGTAAAGCGCAAGCGCCGGATCCCGCACACGCTTCGGCAGCAGCTTCGAGGCCGCATGAAACGACAACGACCCATGCCGGATCGCCTCGGTACACGCCTCCAGATCACGCGGATCGATCATGGTTGCACCACCCCTCACGTCACCGCATCCGGCACCAATTGCGCCAGAACCTCCGCCGTCGAAATCACACCGGGCACACCCGCACCGGGATGGGTCCCGGCACCCACCAGATACAGCCCCTCAGCCTCCTCACTCACGTTATGAGGCCGGAACCAGGCCGACTGCAAAATCCGCGGCTCAATCGAAAAACCAGCCCCATGGGGCGACAGGTACCGATCCCGGAACGTCTCCGGCGTGAACACCTGCTCGGTCGAAATTTTCGACCCTAACCCCGGCAAAAGCTGGTCCTCCAGCACGTCCAAGACCTTCGCCTTATAGGCCTCCGCCTCCGTGCTCCAATCCACACCGCCATGGCCCAGATGCGGCACCGGGCTCAGCACGTAAAACGTATCATCACCCTCCGGCGCGACACTCGGATCCGTCACCGAAGGCCGATGCACATAAAGGCTCATATCATCCGACAGCTTGCCCTTCATGAAGATGTCATGCAGCAACCCGGTGTAGCGCGGCCCGTTCAGTATGGTGTGATGCCCCACATCCGCCCACTCACCGCGCGTGCCCTTCGTCCCGAAATACCAGACAAACAGGCTCATCGAATACCGAGTCCGCTTCAGCTTCGCCGGCGTCCACCGCTTCTTGGGCAACGCCCGCATCAACCGATCATAAGTGTGGCCCGCATCCGCGTTGCTGACGACCACATCGGCCCCCAGCTCCAGCCCGGACTCCAGCCGCACTCCACGCACACGCCCGTCCTCAACGACGATCTCATCGACCGTGGTATCCATCAGCAGCGTCCCGCCCTGATCTTCCACCACATCCGCCATCTTGCGCGCCATGCCAGCCAGACCACCCATGGCGTAATGCACGCCAAACTGCTTCTCGAGGTAGCTGACCAGAATATACATGCTGGTCACATGGGTCGGGTCACCGCCGATAAAGAGCGGATGAAACGAAAACGCCATCCGCAGCTTCTCATTCCGGAACCGCCGTGCGGCATGGGCATAAACAGACCGATCCGCCCGCAGCATCCCAAAGGTGGGCAAAACCTTCACCAACTCCCAAAGCTGGTGCATCGACCGGCGGCCCAGATCCTCGAACCCGAACCAGTACCGCTTCGCCGAATCCTCCAGAAACCGATCAAAGCCTGCCACATCCCTCGGCTCGATCTTGGCAACCTCGGACCGCATCGCCTCGGTATCATGCTGAGCCACAAACGTCGTCCCATCCGGCCACCGGATCTCATAGAACGGGTCCAACGACCGCAACTCCACATCATCCTCGAAGGACCGGCCACAGGCCGCCCACAACTCACGATAAAGCTGCGGCACCGTGACAATGGTCGGCCCCAGATCAAACCGATGCCCGTCCTGCCAAATGGCCGATCCACGGCCCCCCGGCACGTCCAGCTTGTCGATGATGGTGACGGTATAGCCCTTGGCACCCAGGCGCATGGCCGCAGCCAATCCACCCAGCCCCGCACCAATCACAATGGCGCGGTTGCCCACAAGTTTCCCCACTCGGGCCTTCGATTCGATGGGATCAAGGCGTGTCATCTCCCACCAACAATAAGAGTGTCTAGTTTAGTTGACAATTTCTTTTCGACGGATAGGCTGAAAACCGTGCCCAAGTGCACGCTGCCAGTGCGAAATGATGAACCAGACAACCACCATATCCTTCTTCCGCTTCCCGCGGTGGCGCGACCGGGCATGGGCGCTCACCATGATGGGCGGCGCACGGCTGGCAATGTCCCGCGTGCCGGACCTCGGCTTCTGGAAACTCTGCGGCTCCGGCACGGGCGAAGGGTTCACACCTGTTCCCAACACCGAGGTCTACGCCATCCTCTGCACCTGGCCGGACGAAGCAACAGCCCGCACAAGCATCGCAGAAACCCGCATTTTCCAACGCTACCGCGCCCGCGCGGCCGAGCACTGGACCATCTACCTCTGCCCCACCTCCGCCCGCGGCGCATGGAGCGGGCAAAACCCGTTTTCCCCAGTATCAGAGCCTGCTTCAGGCCCTCTGGCGGCCCTCACCCGCGCCACAGTCAAACCCCGCGTCGCCGCGAAATTCTGGAACCGCGTCCCCGACATCTCCGCCATGATCGGCAGCGACCCCAATGTGGTGTTCAAGATCGGCATCGGCGAGGTGCCCATGCTCCACCAAGTCACCTTCTCCATCTGGCCCGGCGCACAGGAAATGGCCCAATTCGCCCGCCACAACGGCCCGCACGCCGAAGCCATCAAAGCCGTCCGCGACGGCGCCTGGTTTCGCGAGGAACTCTACGCCCGCTTCACCATCCTCGGCGACAGCGGCACATGGGGCGGCACCAGCCCGCTCGAAGGACTGCAATTGCAATGACGAAAACGCCCTTCCCTTTCTCCGCCATCGTCGGCCAGGACGACATGAAACGGGCCATGATCCTGACGGCGATCGACGCCGGCATCGGCGGTGTTCTGGTGTTTGGCGACCGGGGCACCGGCAAATCCACCGCCGTCCGCGCGCTGGCCGCCCTTTTGCCCCCGATCACGGCCGTCGAGGGCTGCCCGATCAACGCGGAATCCCACGCAGAATGCCCCGAATGGGCCAGTGTAGAGACGAAAAAGACGCGGAAAGTGCCAACCCCGGTCATCGACCTGCCGTTGGGCGCCACCGAAGACCGCGTGGTGGGTGCTTTGGACATCGAACGCGCCCTCACCCGCGGCGAAAAGGCATTCGAACCGGGCCTCCTCGCCCGCGCCAACCGCGGCTACCTCTACATTGACGAGGTCAACCTGCTCGAAGACCACATCGTCGACCTCCTGCTCGACGTCGCCCAATCCGGCGAAAACGTGGTCGAACGCGAGGGGCTCAGCATCCGCCACCCCGCCCGCTTCGTCCTGGTCGGCAGCGGCAACCCGGAAGAAGGCGAACTCCGCCCCCAACTCCTCGACCGTTTCGGCCTGTCGGTCGAGGTGCGCAGCCCCAATGACGTGGCCGAGCGGATCGAGGTCATCAAACGCCGCGACGCATTCGAAAGCAATTTCGACGCCTTCATGGACAAATACACCAAGGAAGACGCCAAGATCCGGCGCAAGATCCTCGCTGCGCGCAAGCTCCTGCCCCAGATTGAGACGCCGGACGACATCCTGCACGACTGCGCCGAGCTCTGCATCGCTTTGGGCAGCGACGGCCTACGCGGCGAACTAACGCTCCTGCGTGCCGCCCGCGCCCTTGCGGCCTATGACAAGAAAAAGGTGCTCACCCGCTCCCACCTCAAGGCCATCGCCCCCATCGCCCTGTCACACCGCCTCCGCCGCGACCCGTTGGACGAGGCCGGCAGCACCACCCGCGTCACCCGCACGGTCGACGCCGTACTCGCATGATGGCCCGGGCGGAGGACACCTCCGCCTTACGCCTGCCCCCGCACCGTAGGGTGGGGTTCACCCCGCCAATCCCCCGCCAAGGTGCGCCAAAAGACACACCCCGTAGGGTGCGCATTCACTGCGCACCGAACCCCCACCCGATCCCATGACCGCAGACACCTGGCATAATGCGGCCCTCGCCCTCAAACTCCTGGCCCTCGACCCCGCAGGCCTCGGCGGCGCCGTCATCCGCATGCGCGCCAGCCCCGACCGCGACGCCCTGCTCGCGGGCTTTGCCCCTGCCCTACCCATCCGAAAACTCCCCATCACCATCCCCGACGACCAACTCTTCGGCGGCATCGATCTCACAGCAACGCTCTCATCCGCGCAACTCATTGAAAATAAATCATTTTTCTATGATCCAGTGATCGCCCAAATCCCCATGGCCGAACGTTGCCCCCCTGCCCTCGCCGCCAAACTCGCCCAAGCCGCAGATCAGTCTCTAACACAGGGCTTTTTGCTGCTCGACGAAGGTATCGAACCCGACGAACGCACCCCCGACCCCCTCGCCGACCGCTGCGCCTTCCACCTCGAACCACAGGGCCGAAACGCACTTGTCCCCGCGGGGACAACCCAATCTGTCCCCACGGGGACAAAAGTCGAAACCAGCGACGCAATCATCCAACTCACCCTGCTCGCCACCCGCTTCGGCATCGCCTCCCTCCGCGCCCCAACCCTTGCCCTGCGCACCGCCCGCGCACACGCCGAACTCATGGGCCGAGACCACCTCACCGACACCGACCTGGAGATCGCCGCTACCCTCGTCTACCCCCACCGCGCCACGATCATCTCCGAGGAAACGGAGGAGCCAGAAAGCCCCCCTCCCCCACCGGAAGATGACAGTTGTCCCCGCGGGGACACATCGGAGAGTGACACCATCCCCGACACCGAAATTCTGGTCGAAGCGGTCAAATCCGCCCTCCCCCCGGACCTGCTGAACGGACTTGTCCCCGCGGGGACAACCCGAAGATCCGGCGGCGCCGGTGCGGGGCAAAAGCGCACCTCCAACCGCCGAGGCCGTCCCCTGCCCGCGCGGCCCGGACGCCTCGACGGCACTTCCCGCATTGACCTGATCTCAACCCTCCGCGCCGCTGCCCCCTGGCAACCGCTGCGCCGTACACAACAACCGGATCGCACCGGGCTCCTCATCCGCCCCTCCGACATCCGCCTCAAGCGCTATGCCGAGCAATCCGACCGCCTCCTGATCTTCGCCGTCGACGCCTCAGGCTCCGCCGCCATGTCCCGTCTGAACGAGGCCAAAGGCGCCATCGAACTCCTGCTCGCCGACGCCTACGCCAGCCGCGACCACGTCGCGCTCATTGCGTTCCGAGGCGCCGAAGCCGAAACCCTCTTGCCACCCACCCGCTCACTCGTACAAACCAAACGCCGCCTCTCTGCCCTGCCTGGCGGCGGTGGCACACCTCTCGCATCGGGCCTGCAACACGCTCTCCTCCTCGCCCAGCAAAGCGGCGCGAAAGGGCTCACCCCCACGATCATCCTGATCACCGACGGGCGCAGCAACATCGCCCTCGACGGCACCGCAAACCGCGCCCAAGCGGCCGAGGACGCAACCGCCATGGCAACCGCCATCCGCGCCTCCGGCACAGCCGCTCTGGTCATCGACATGTCCAACCGCCCACAACGCGCGCTGCAGGATCTCAGCCAGGTTATGGATGCGTCTTACGTGCCACTGCCACGCGCCGACGCGCAGAGGCTCAGCGGCGCCGTGACAGCCGCGCTGAACGACTGACCGATGGACTGGGCGCAGATCGATAGTTGGCCAAACGCCCACCTGTCCCGGCGGGGACAAGGGCCGGTGCACCGCTGGCACATTCAGGAGGCAGGAAACGGCGAGACCTTGCTGCTGCTCCATGGCGCGGGCGCCTCGTCCCACAGCTACCGCGACGTGATCCCGCAATTGGCGAAAGACTTCCACGTCGTCGCCTTGGACCTGCCAGGCCACGGCTTCACGCAACTCGGCGCGCGCCATCGCTGCGGGCTGGACGCCATGGCGATAGACATCGCCAAATTGTGCGCACACGAGGGATGGAATCCAGCCGCGATCATCGGCCATTCAGCAGGCGGCGCGGTGTCGCTGAGGCTGGCCGAAAACGATCTGTCCCCGCGGGGACAAACCCCGGTGGTCATCGGGATCAACGCCGCCTTGGAGCCGTTCAAAGGGCTGGCCGGCATGATGTTTCCAGCGATGGCCAAGGCGCTGGCGGCGGTGCCGTTCACCGCCGCGTTGTTCTCTGGCACGTCTTCGAAACCCGACCGGATCAGAGCGCTGATCAGCGCGTCGGGATCTGAGTTGGACCCGGAAGGTCTGGACCTTTACCGCCGCCTTGTGGCCGACCGGAACCACGTGGATGGCACACTTCTAATGATGGCGCAGTGGAAGCTGAACCCGCTGCTCGACCGGCTGAACGATCACCCGTCGCGGATGCATTTCATCATCGGGGACAAGGACAAGACGGTGAGCCCGCAGGTGTCCGCGAAAGCGGCGGCCAGACTGCCCGCAGCGCAAGTGCATCACCTGACGGGCCTGGGGCATCTGGCGCATGAGGAGCGGCCTGAGGAAACGGCCGCGCTGATCCGGGATATTTTGAAGCGAGAGTGACGCGAAAATCGGTTTGTCCCCGCGGGGACAGATGGGTCGCGACATGAAAAAGCCCGCCGGAATTGGCGGGCTTTTTTGATGTGTCCCCGCGGGGACAAACTCAGGTTCAGAGGTCGAGTTGATCCAGAAGGGCGCGCACGGCGGCCTCGAGCTTGCGGGCATCGACAGCGCCGAAGTCGCGGTTCATCTGCAATTCGATCTTGCCTTTCGAGCCGATGACCTTGGCGGCGCCGGACTTGCGATTGAGCTTGATCGTTGTCTTGGAGGATGTGGAAGGCGCCGCCTGTTCGCTGACCGGTTTGGGTGCCACGACCTTGTTCAGCACGGCCAGTTCGGCAACCGCATCGGTGGGTTTCTGGTGCTCCAGCAACGCACTGAGGTGATAGGCAGCGCGGGGTTGATCCTCGAGCGTTTTGACCAGCTTGAGGCCGAGGGCACGAGGGATGGCTTCGGGGTATTGGAGCAGGTGGCCCAGCTTGTCCATCAAGAGACTGAAACTGCCTATATAGTGACGCTTTTGCCGTCCAGCGGAGGCGAAGAGAACGGCGATGGCGTCGTTCACCTCAAGGTCCATCTGGCGGGCGTAACTGGCAGCGAGTTGTCCCATCTCGGCAAAGGAGATGTCGCGCCGAACCATGTTTTCGTCGACCATGCGGCGGTAGAGCTTTTCCAGCGCCTCGCCCTTGGCCACGAGCACGGCAGGGATGGTGGCGTAACGCTCATCGCCCGTTTCCTTGAGCAAGGCCTTGTAGGCGCTGAGACGGCGGAAGCCCTGAATCAATTCATAGCCATCGCCGGTGTCTTCGACTTGGATCGGGTTCGACAGGCCCAGATCGCGGATCGAGGTTTTGAGTTCTTCGAGGTCTGGGTCGCGGTTGGTGCTGCGGTCACGGGTGAGTTTGCGCATCGCCACGTCCCCGAGGGGAACGCGTGCCACAATCGCTCCGTCCCTTTTTAGAGACACATATTCGTGGGCGAGCCGGTCATTTTCGGCGCGGATTTCCGCCTCGGCCGATTGGCGTTCTATCAGGGCGTCGGCGTTTTCCGAGATGGCGGCGGCCATTGGGCCTCGTCGCGTTTCGGGGGTGGATGCTTCGGGCTGTTCCACATCCGGGCTGGGGCCCGCATCGGGCTCGAAGTCGATGTCGAATACGCGGCGCTTGCTCATGCCTCATCCTCCAATTTGTCCCAGGCTTCGCCCAGATTTGTTTTGAATTCTTCGTAAGCCCGGTCGAAGGACGCGCGCGCGCGGCGCCAGGTTTCGCGGGTCATGTCCCGGTAATCTATTTCGTAGATGCTGCTCAGGAACCGCCCGGATTGTTCGACGGCGCGGGTCATTTCGATGGGGTGTTCGCAGACGCGGTCGCCAAAGACTTTTTGGAAGGCGCCTTGCATGGCGCGGTGCAGGTCATTGCCCGGCTCATAGCGGGTGAGCAGGAAGCGGAGGTCCAGGAAGGATTTGGGCAGCGTCATTGTCCCCGCGGGGACAAGGCCGTTGAAGCGGCTGAGATCTTCGAGTGCTTCGGAGAGCTGGCCGATGAAAGACGTGGTGGAATCGTATTCCCAGTAACCGGGGCCGGATGGGATGTAGAGCACGTCGGCGGCGAAGACCGCGTTCATGGACTGGTAGCCGATGGCGGGCGGGCAGTCGAAGAGGATGAGGTCGTAGGTGTCGGGCGCGATCTGGTCGAGGAAGCGCGAGACGGCGGCAAAGAAGGACCATTCGGGGTTGATGTGCCGGTATTGGGCGGAGGCGAACTCGACAAAGGCGGCGTTGGCGCAGGATGGCACGATGTCGATGGTGGGCCAGTTCGTTGGCTTGATGAAGTCGGAGGCGCGCAGGTCATTGAGGCCCATGTCCGTGATCGCGGCGGGCAGTTTGCGCTGGGGCAGGGCGGTGCCGGATTCCGCGCCCCGCAGGGCGGAGTTCATGCGGTCCGTTTCATGGCCCAAGTCGCGCGCCATGATGCCCCAGACGGTGTATTCCTCGGCCACGTCCGAGAGGCCCATCGAGTGGCTGAGCGTGGCCTGTGGGTCGAAGTCGACGCAGAGGACGCGGTAGCCGTCGAGGGCCGCGGCGTGGGCGAAGTGGAGCGCGGTGGTGGATTTGCCGGCCCCGCCCTTGAAGTTGGCGATGGCGGCGCGGATCGCGCGTTTGTTCGCCGGGCGGTAAGGCATGAGCGACTTGCGGTTCACCTTGATGCGGCGGCGCAGCTCGTTGATTTCTTCGAGGGAGTACCAGCGTTGGCGGCCGTCTTCCTCGACCGTGCCCTGGGGCAGGGAAGGGTCGGCGGCGAGGCGGCCGCGCAGGGTGCTTTGGTTGGCCTTGAAGATAAGCTCCGCCACCTCCCAGCTTGAAAAGCGGCGGAGGGTTTTTTCGCTTTCGGGGGAGTAGGTTTGCTGGCGGATAAAGCCCTGCATCTTGAGGGATTGCGCCTGAAGCTGGGCGAGGTCTGTGTGCGTGAACATGCGCTGCCTGTGGTTTGTCCCCGTGGGGACAGGTTGGTTTTTTGTCCCCGTGGGGACGTTAATTCTGCTCGTTTCCAGATTTACGCCGATTTTGCGGAAAAAGCAAAAGCGGATTAATGTTGTCCCCGCGGGGACAGATCGGGCTGTGCGGTCAGGATATGGTCATCTGTGCCGTGATTCTGTGATGGCTGCGCCCAATGGGTCGTGAGACCAGATTTTGGGGGACAGTTTTCGACAACCCCCCATCTATTGGGTGACAGAAGGCGCAAAATAGGGGACAGTCAGGATGTCCCCCAATACCATATCTACCTGTTTTTCATTTGAATTGGGTTTGGGGTCGAGGACTTATCCACATCGACCCTTGACAGAATCGACGCTTGGGACGCAAATCAGGGGCAGAGACGGAAAAGCGGCCAGTATTGCGGAAAAACAACCGTCGGCAGGTGATGTTCGGTCTACCGGACAGTTTCGAGAAAATGAGGGCAGGGATGCAAACGCTGAGGCCGGTGGGCCGGGGCGCGTCTGCGCGCAAATATGATATTCTGACAGCTTTGGGTGCGTTCGCGTTGGCGCAGGGTAAGCATGAGCAGCGGCGGGTCTTGCGACTGATGACGCTGATCACGGCGCGCTACAATTGGGCGCGCGATGAGCTGGCCGTGGGGCAGCGCGAGATTGCGCGGCTGTGGTCGGTGGACGAACGCACGGTGAAGCGCGAGATGGCGCTGCTGCGCGCGCGCGGCTGGCTGGTTGTGAAGCGGCAGGGCGCGCGGGGGCGTGTTTCAGAACATGGGTTGGACCTGGAGCGGGTGCTGCACGATACGGAAGCGTATTGGTCGGCTGTGGGGCCGGATTTCGAGTTGCGGATGGGGACTAGCGAGGCGGAGGCGCCAAAAGTGGTGCCTTTGCCCGTGAAGGGGGCTGTTGTGGCGCCGGACGTGTCCAAGGGCACGGAGTGGGCGCTGGCGCAGGCGGTGCTGCACGCGGAGGATGCGGGGATCTATGCGTCCTGGCTGGCGGGTCTGGAGCGGGTGGAACGGGCAGGGGGGCGGTTGACGCTGCGCGCGCCGTCGCGGTTTCACGGGGCTTACGTGCAGACGCATCTGGAGCGGCGGGTGCTGGCGGCGTGTCGGGAGGTGGATGGCGATGTAAGCGAGGTGCGGATCGTTGTGTGAGTTGGTCGAGCACCTGCGGCTGATGGCGCGGTACAATGCTTGGCAGAACGGGTCGCTTGTGGCGGCGGCGGACACGTTGAGTGATGCGGAGCGGTGGCAGGATCGGGGCGCATTTTTCGGCTCTATTGCGGCGACTTTCAATCATGTGCTGTGGGATGATGCGTTGTGGCTGGCGCGGTTTGCAGGAGATGCGCGGCCGGAGTTAAGCGTGCCTGTGTCGTTGGATGCGCCGCGCGAATGGGAGGCATTCAAGCACCTGCGCAGTGAGCGGGATGCGGAGATTTCTGCTTGGGCCGAAGGGCTGTCACAGACCGATCTTAAGGGCGTGATTTTCTGGTATCCGGGTGGCGGGGATATGCGAGTGGAGAAGCCCGCGACGGTATGCTTTGCGCATTTGTTCAATCACCAGACCCACCACCGGGGGCAGATTCATGGGATGTTGACTGCGGCGGGGGCGCGGCCTGGGCCGACGGATTTGCCTATAATGGGGTAGGGTGGTGCGGATCAAGCTGCGACTTGAGCCGTGAGCTTTGCCATCAACTCCTGCCGAAAATACGTACAGCAAAAGATGGGCTGCTCACGGTTCAGGTTTGCGCATTAGCACCTGACGCGCATGTTTCTTGCCTTTGCAGTTTTGGCGGTTCTTGGGTTGCGGGCGCGGGCTTCTCAACGGTTACAACGTTCAGTGCAGGACCGCCCTTTTGAACCACCTATTGGATAAAGATCAATCGGACGGATGCACCTGCTTGACGAAATGCGTTGTTCGCTTTTCTGGCTGCAATAAAGACGATGCGGTCGCGCGTCTGGCTTCTCCATGCCTGAATTGCACGAGGCGACAGCCCCTGACCTGCCTCGGCATTTGTGATGGCGCCGTACCGTTGCACCCACGGCTGAGCCAGTGCAAAGCCTTGCTCGGGAGTCATGCCGATAACCGAAATCAGGCAAACATGTTCTTTGCGACCGCCGCCTGCGGGCCGCTCGCCCACTTGTACGCGCACTTGACGGCTTGGGTCGTCCAGCTCTTTGCCGTTTTCGAAGCGCTCTGCGGTTTCTGAAAATCCTGCCTGTTGCAGCGCTTCGGCTGTTCCAGTCACATTTGGGAAAGTTCGGCCACAAATGTCGACCGCCTGTGCGGCAACAGAGAGGGTGGTCTGACTGATGGCGGTGTCACTAATCTTGCCTGCCGGCGGAGGCGTTACACACGCCGCAAGACCCATGGCTGCAATCGCGATGATACAAAGATTTTTTGCGCACGTCATTTCCTTTCGATTTCAACCAGATGGCCACGTTCCAGAGCGTTGGACAGTCGGGCTGCAAATTGTGATCGTTTGAACCTCAGTTCAACTCTACTTGAACGATTATCCGCCTTCTTTTTGGCCTGTGCGATGTCTACCACGCTTTTTGAACCTGTTCTGCTTCCAAGCGTGGATGGCGATCGATCTCCGGGGGGTGTTTGGCGAAATGTAGTGAGATCAGGAGAATACCAATCTGCTGTACTTGCGATCACAAACGGTGCGCGGGAGCACCTCAGGTCGGCGTGACGTCCCGCAGCCACTGGTAAAGCCAGGTTTCGGACAGCCGGTCCGCGCCGTCCGTGATGTGGGCCGTCAGTTCGATCAGTTCGGTATCACCGCCGTCGATGTCGATGAACAGCCGCCATGTGGGGTGGGCGGCGCCGTCGACCTTGTGCAGGACGGTGCTCACGATCTCGCCCGCGGAGTGGGTGATGACCGGGGTGAGGTCGGCGTCTTTGTCCATGTCTGCCAATGCGCCCCCTTCGAAGTCGATGACGAATTTGCGCAGGTTCGGGTTTTCGAGTGGTACACCCGAGGGGCCGCCGACGCCTGCGAGCGTGCCCTGGACCCATGCCAGATCGCCGGAAGGGAGAAGGGCGCCCCAGTGCATGCGCCAGGCGTAGGTGCGCGTCTCGCCCGCCTGGGGGGCGTCTTTGGGCACCCAGAAGGCGACGATGTTGTCGTCGATCTCAAGCTCTGCCGGGATTTCGACCAGACGGACCGTGCCTGGGCCCCAGTTGTTCAGGGGTTCGACCATCACCGAGGGGCGGTCGTGGTAGCGGGCGCCTGCGTCGAGATAGTCCTCGTACCGGCGATCCCGTTGGATGAGGCCGAACTGGGCCAGTTGCGGTTCGTTGAAATAGGAGCTTGAGACCCGGTGCGGGTTGTTCAGCGGGCGGAAGAGCGTGTTGCCGTCCTTGCGGATGATCTGCAGCCCTTCGCTGTCGTGGACCTGCGGGCGGAAGTCGTCGAAGTCCCGCTCGGTGTGTTCGGCGAAATAGAACATGGACGTGAGCGGGCCGAGGCCCAGTTGCGGGACGCTGTCGCGGAAGAAGAGCGTCGCCTCGACATCCATGGTGGTGTCGTCGCCGGGGGTGATCGTGATCCTGTAGGCCCCGGTGACAGAGGCGCTGTCGAGGGCGGCATAGAGTTTCATGGAGGTGTCCAGCGCCTGTGGCCGCTGGACCCAGAACTCGGAGAAGCGGGGGAACTCCTCGGGCCCCTGGAGCCATGTGTTGATGGCGAGGCCGCGGGCCGACAGGCCGTAACTGTTGCCGCGCCCAAGGGCACGGAAATAGCTGGCGCCAAGGAAGGTGACCACCTCGTCGAACTTGTCGGGACGGTTCAGCGGATGCGTGAGTTTGAGCCCTGCGATGCCCGGCAGTTCCGCATTGTCTGGGACGCGGTCACCCACATCGTTGCGGTATTCGAAATCGTCCGTGGTGAAGGTGATGGGGGAAGCGTGACCGTTCTGCACTTCGTGGATCTGTACGGGGTCCTTGAACAGCCAGCCCGGATGGAAGGGTGAGGCGTGGAAGGGCAGGGGGGTGTCCGACCAATGCGCGGCTGCGGGCCGGAAGTAGATGTTGCGGTAGTCGTCGTAGGTCAGGTCTTGCAGGAAGCTGTCGAGCGCGGGGGGTGGCGCGTCGGGCTCTTTGGAGCGGGCTTCCATCCGGGCCTTGAGCCACGCGAAGGAGAACGGCTGTCCGAGGTCCTGGGCCCATGCTGTTCGGGGCAGGGCGGCGCTGGCCAGGAGCGTGGCAAGCACGCTGCGGCGCGTTATGTGGGCAGATGGGGGCATGGCCGTCCTTGGGTGCGATGTCAGCCCCAGACATGCGGTGTCCGTGCGCCTGCGTCCAGTGCTGGCATGTCACTTTTGCGCTGGTTTGGTGTCACATATGGCTGTGCCGGAAACAAATAAGGGCCGCCGGAATGTCCGACGGCCCTGATCGCGTGTGACTGCGCGTGTGAATTAGCTGTCGCCTTCCGCCTGCAGCGAGGCGAGGTAGGCGTAGAGGTTCACGGCATCCTCTTCCTTGCGCACCTTGTAGGTCATTTTCGAGCGGCCGTTGTCGCCTGTCAGTTCGCGCAGGTAGCCGGTGGGATCCTGAACGTAGGTGACGAACACCTCTTCGGTGATGGTTGTGTCAGCCTCTGCCGCCAGCTGGTTGATGTCGGAGTAGCGGAAGTCTTCCACCTGCCCGAACTTTCCACCGACGATGCCGTAGAGGTTTGGTCCGGTTTTGGCATTGCGGCCTGCCAGGGTGTCGCCAGCCTCGTTCTGGACGACGTGGCACGAGATACACTGGCGGAACGCCTTTTCTCCTTCGGCGGCGTCACCGGAGGCGGCGTGGCCGTCAGCGAATGCGGGCACGGCCAGCGTGGCAGTTGTGGCTGCGATGGCAAATGTGCGGAACATGTAGGTCTCCTTCCTGAGTTCTCGGGACAGAACGTAGCGGGATAGCGGTCAAGTCAACAGTAACTTTGACTTGACCGGGATGTCGGCGGGAAATGCTCGGGTGTTTTCCCCTGTCACGCGACCGCGTGGGCGATAGCGCACTGTTTCCATAGGTCTTTCAGCGCCATGACCAGGTGCTCGATGTCCTCGGTCGAGTGCAGGGGCGAGGGGGTGAAGCGCAGCCGTTCGGTCCCCTTGGGCACGGTCGGGTAGTTGATGGGTTGGACGTAGATTCCGTATTGCTGCATCAGGTAATCCGACAACATGCGGCATTTGACCGGGTCCTTGATCATCACGGGGATGATGTGGCTGGGGTTGTCCATATGCGGGATCCCCTCCTGGTCCAGACGCTTGCGCAGGTAGGCGACGCGCTTGCGCTGTTCGATGCGTTCCTGGTCCGACTGTTTGAGGTGCCGGATCGAGGTGCGGGCCGCGGCCGCCACGGCCGGGGGCAGGGCGGTGGTGAAGATGAACCCGGAGGCGAAGGAGCGGATGAAGTCGCAGAGCGCTTCGGAGCCGGTGACGTAGCCGCCGACGACGCCGTAGGCTTTGCCGAGCGTCCCTTCGATCAGGGTGATGCGGTCCATCAGCCCCAACTCTTCTGCGACGCCGCCGCCGCGGGGGCCGTACATGCCGACAGCATGCACTTCGTCGATGTAGCTCATCGCGCCGTGTTTTTCGCAGACGTCGAGGATTTCGGCGATGGGGGCGATGTCGCCGTCCATGGAGTAGACCGACTCAAACGCCACGATCTTGGGCGCGTTGGCGGGCAGGGCGGCCAGCTTGCGGTCGAGATCTTCGGGGTCGTTGTGTTTCCAGATCACCTTGGAGGCGCGGCTGTGCCGGATGCCTTCGATCATGGAGGCGTGGTTCAGCTCGTCCGAGAGGATCACCGCGTCGGGGAGGCGGGAGCCGAGGGTGGAGAGCGCGGCCCAGTTGGACACGTAGCCGGAGGTGAAGAGGAGCGCGCTTTCCTTGCCGTGAAGGTCGGCCAGTTCTTCTTCCAGCAGCTTGTGGGCGTGATTTGTTCCGCTGATGTTGCGCGTGCCGCCCGCGCCTGCGCCGCATTCGTCGATGGTGTCTTTCATCGCCTTGGTCACTGACGGGTGCTGGCCCATGCCGAGGTAGTCGTTGGAGCACCACACCGTCACCTGATCGGGGGCGTCTTCGTCATGGCATTTGGCCCGTGGGAAGGCGCCTGATTGGCGCTCCAATTCGGCGAATATGCGGTAGTTCCCTTCCTCTTTCAGTGCGTCGAGTTGGGTTTGGAACAAAGCATCAAAGTCCATGATGTCCCCCTGTGGTGTTTTTGGTTGGTTTTGCCTCTGGCAGCATCCAGCGCCAGAGCCGTTCGTCGGGGATGGGAAGGACCATCACCCAGTGTTCGAGGGCCGCGAGGGCCGTGAGGGCGGTGAGCAGCGCAAAGCCTGTGACCGCGCCGGAGGTTTCGGCAGCGTAGAGCCGTTCGAGCCAGCAGGCGGCGGCGAAGGTGAGTGCTGTCACCGAGATCGGGAAGAGCCAGTTCATGCCGGCCACGCGGAAGTGGCTGGGCAGGTGGGCGAGTGCTTCGGGCAGGAAGTCCACGTGGATGCGGGGGACGCCGAAGAAGAGGTTCAGCTTGGCCGAGATGCGGGCGAAGAACAGCACCGCGAAGGTGTAGAAGGCGAAGGGGTTGTCTGCGGTCCAGAGGACGATGCCGAGGGCGATCAGGGTGCCGGTGAGCAGCATCTCGTGATAGGCGATCGTGCCCCAGGCGCGGATGAACCGTTCCCATTCGGGGCGGTGGGGCGGCAGGGCGCGGCGGTTCGGGCCGGTGATCATGCCGGTCAGGAACGCCAGTTCGATCCAGCCCCAGAGGGCAAGGGCGGACAGGAAGGCCACGTAGGTGCCGAGGATGTCGGTTTGGGTCATGGACCAGTATGTGCCATAGGCGCCGAGCACCACGAGCGGGAGGCCCACCCATGTGGTGGTGCGCCGTGCCTTTTCGCCCGCGCGGTCGGCGTATTTGACCGCCATCAGGATGGTGCCGGTGGAGAACCACCAGATGAAGAGGGCGATGAGGGCGGCAATCCAGGGGGTCATTTGATCCCCCCGGTGGCCGGAAACTGACGCAGTTTCCGTGCATTTTCCGACGCGGAAAATGGGCACTGTCCTGGGAACGGTGCTGCTGGACCGCGCGTCGCGGTCCAGACGTTTTCTGCGTCAGAAAACGGCATCAGTAGGCGGGCTCCAGACGGGTGGAGGCAGGCACCACATGCTTTTTCGCCGGGATTGTGTAGAGCGACACGAAGGCTGCCGCTGCCCGGATCTGCGCGCCGATCTTTTTCAGCCCCTTTGCCTCTGCCATGTCGACATTGGCCTTTTGCAGACGTTCCAGCCCGCGCTGCCAGCGGGGGTGGTCGATGTCGAGCGTGATCGGGAAGATCTGTTCCGACAGTTTCGAGGTTTTGGTGAACACCTCGTGCGCGTACCAGTCGGGATCGACGCCGAGGGCCTTGTGGAAGGCGGGGCGCTGGTGGTCGCGGACGTACATGGTTGCGTAGACCGCCGTCAGGAAGAACTTGATCCAGTAGACGTTGATGCCTGACGTCAGTTTGGGATCGGTTTTCATCAGAAGGGCGAAGGCTTCGCCATGGCTGAACTCGTCATTGCACCACTCTTCGAACCATTTGAAGATTGGGTGGAAGCGGTGTTCCGGGTTCGCCTGCAGGTGCCGGAAGATGGTGATGTAGCGGGCATAGCCGATCTTTTCCGACAGGTAGGTCGCGTAGTAGATGAACTTTGGTCGGAAGTAGGTGTATTTCTTCTTTTGCGTCAGGAAGCCGAGGTTCACGCGCAGACCGGCCTCGCGCAGGGCGTCGTTGATGAAGCCCGCGTGACGTGCTTCGTCCCGTGCCATGAGCTGGAAGAGTTGGGTGATGTCCTTGTTGGCACCGCGGCGCTTCATTTCCTTGTAGAGCACGCAGCCGGAGAATTCGGCGGTGCAGGAAGAGATCAGGAAGTCGATGAATTCCTTTTTCAACTCCGGCTCCATCCCGTCCCAATCGACGTGATCCCAGTCTTCGTTTTTCTTGAAATGCCCTTTGTTCGGGTCGGATTCCATCTGGTCGATGAGCTTGTCCCAGTCCTCGCGGACGGAAGAGACGTCTATGGCGTCAAGCTCGTCAAAGTCGGTGGTGTAGAAGCGCGGGGTCAGCAGGGTGTTCTGCATCGCCGTTTCGGTGGCGAACTCGGACGTGAACTTTTCGTCCTGGGCTTGGGCGATGGCCAGACCCTCTTCGACCGAAGTTGCGTCTGCCGTATGCTTTTCTGTGTTCTGGATGTTCATAGCGTCACCTCTTCGGAGAAGGAGAATTCGCAGAGTTCCATGACTTCGAAATCGCCTGTCAGGCGGGTCCAGAGCCGTTCGAGTTTCGAGGCGCGGACAATGACGGCCTCGCGGTCTTCGGTCACGATTTCACCGAAGGGGGCCATGATTTCGGGGCCCTGCACCTGCACTTCGTCACCCGGATAAACGACGGCGCCGTTGTTGAACCGCACATGCGCGTGCAGGCTTTCGAACTTGTGGCTGATTTCGACCGTGCAGGGGGCACGTTCGACGTCCTTAGTCAGTAGTCCCATGGTGGCTTCCTCCCTGGGTCTGGTTGGGGGCCGAAGTGTTGGCCCGGGGTGGCTCCAGCAACCTGGCGAAGGTGCGGAGATTGTCGGCGCCGAAGCCCATGAGCTCGGCTGACCAATTGGTTTCGGGGTCGTAGATCGACAGGCGGTTGCCCGCGCGCAGGCGCAGGATCACGGGCGCTGTCGCGTCTATGCGCGCCTTGGCCCGTTCGCGGGCGATCACCCGTTCGATGCCGGCGACAAAGCCGCCCTTGTCCGATGGGAAGTCGGCGAGGATCGCGCCGTTAAGGTCCATCACGCGGGCCGCGCCCGAGGCGTCGCCTGAGAGGTAAATGGCTCGTTCGGCGATGACTTCGGTTTGTGCCGGTGTGCTTTCCAGCGGGCGGTCCGTGAGTGTGGCGATGGTCACGAGCGACAGGACGATCAGGAGCAGGGCGAGGACCGCGCGGATCAGGACGCGGGGGACAAGCTCGTCTTCCTTGGCGTGGATGCGGGGGCTGTGTGCGTCGGACATCTGCTTACTCCGCCGCCACAGGGTCGGTTGTGGGCATCCGTGTGACCTCGGGCATGTTGATCCGCGCCTCTGCCGCGTCTGCGAGGATTTGGGCCACATGTTCAGCATCCGGGATGCAGCGCAGCGCCGGTTGCGTCTTGCCGAAGGTCCAGGGACGGGCATGGGGCCAGAGCACGAGGTAGCTGATTTTCGTGGCACCGGTCGTGTCGAGCGCGATGGTGCCGGTGCCGTTCTTGCGCAGGTCGAGGGCTGCGTTGCCAAGCTCCTTGTAGGGCAGGTTGATCGTCATCGTCAGCGCTGCGCCGATCCGCATGGCGATACGCGATGTGGTGATCGTGTAGACCGTGGCGCGTGCCTGGATCAGCGCGATGCCGTAGAGCAGGGCGCAGACCACCGCGCCCAGGATGAAATAGGGAAGGGTGGCGCCGATCGCTTGCCCGATCGGCATCAGGTCCACCACCGAGATGAACCGCCACGCGGCCAGGACCGCGAAATACCCGATGACCCAGTTGATGTTCAGCGCCTCGCGCGCCAGCGCGCGGGTGTCTGGCCTGCCTTGCCACAGGATCTGTTCGCCCTCGGGCGGGGCTTCGGGGAGCCCTTTGACCGGCTCGACTGCGAAATCATCATGGGACATGGCGCACGTTCCCTTTCTTTCGGTTTCGGGTCATGCGGGGCGCACGGCGTGGCGCGCCCCGCGGTTCATCAGAGTTTCGGCTCTTGCCGTTTGCTGTCGGCGTAGAGGATGCCGCCGCCGTAGTAGCCGCTGATCTTCTCTTCCTCGAGCATGGTCACCTGGGTGGGGCTGGCGTGCTGCGGCACGGTGGCGAAGTGCTTGCCATAGAGCGTGCGTACCACCACGCGGTCGGATTTGATCCGCGCGAGCGTGAGCGGCACCAGACGGTTGCCTGTGCCCCATTTGGCGTCCAGCGTGTATTCGAGGTAGCGGACCAGCTGTTCCGGCTCGTCGATCCACATGTCGACGACCTTGCCCACAACCTCGCCGTCACCGGACATCAGTGGCAGGCCGCGCGGGTCGCGGCCCGTGGCGAAGCGGAAGCTGTCATTGGCCGACATCGGGATGATCTTGGGGTGGCCGTGGCCGTCCAGTTCCGGGACGTCGCGGCGAGGTGCCCAGGAGGCGGGGCCAACGCCGTCGAGCATGGGATCGCCCGTAGGTTCCAGCGGGTAGCCGTTGCCGGGGCCAGTGCGCTTCATCGGGATGTCCTCGCGCTCGGGCGGCTGGCCCGATGGCACGGTGACCGACCCGCGCCCGTGGGGCAGTTCGAACGTCTTGTCCTCGGGCAGGGGGAACAGGCTGGGGTTCGAGGATTTGTTCCCCTCGTCATCTTCCAGCGGGTAACCCTCGCGCATGTTTTCGCGCTGGATCCAGACCACGAGGGCGAAGAAGAAGAAGTAGAACAACCAGAGCGACAGGGACGCGAGGTCGAATTCGCCAAAGAATGTTGAGGTCATGACAGATGTCCTTTCCTGGAGAAGGTCATGTGGGGAAATCCGCGAGGCCCAGAGGCCGTGCGTCCTTCCGTTCGGTGAGGGGACCCGAAGTGCGCACAAGCGGTCCCAGGATGGCGAGAGTGACGAACAGGAGGCCAATCTCGAGATGGTAGACGAAGGAGTATCCGGTGGCGGGTGTGGCGAGGCCTTCGCCCCATGCGCCGGACATGGCGATGGCGCCGACCCAATCGCGCAGCGTGCCGCCGAGGGCGATGGCGACGCCCGCTGCCGTGGCTTGGGCCGCGCCCCAGGCGCCGAGGGCGAGGCCGCGACCGGCGACCCCTTGGGCGGGCATGGCCATTGCGGCTGTGAGGGTTGAGACGGCAAAGAGCCCGCCGCCGAAGCCGATTAGGGTGGCGCCTGCGTAGAACAGGATGTTGGCCTGCATGGGTGCCGCGAAGATCACCAGCGAGAAGGCCCAGATGCCGGCGAGGATGCCGCCGCCTGCGAGGCGGTAGGAATTGGAGCCCTTGGCGAGGCGTCGGCCCGCCCAGATGAACCCGGCAAGCGCCCCTGCAGCCCAAAGGGCGGTGAGGATCGTGGTGGCCGAGACCGAGAGGCCGAGGATTTCGCCGCCATAGGGTTCCAGCAGCACGTCCTGCATGTTGAAGGCCATGGTGCCGACGAAGACACAAGCGAGGAGCCGCCCGGCCTTGCCCCCGCGGGCGTAGTCGTTCCAGGCGTCGCGGAAGAGCGGGCGGGGCGCCTCGCGCTCTTCGCGGCTCATGGGCGTGACGCTTTCCTGTTTCCAGAGCGCAATGAAGGTGAGGATGGCGCCGACAACGGCGGAGCCCTGGACCACGCGGATCAGCGTCAAGCTGCTGTAATTGCTGAGCAATCCGCCGATGATGAGGGCCGAAATACCCATGCCGACGAGGAACATGACGTAGAGCATTGCCACCACGCGGGGGCGTGTTTCGTCCGTCGCCCGGTCGCTGGCGAGGGCGAGGCCTGCGGTCTGAGTCATGTGGATGCCGAGGCCGGTCATCAGGAAGGCGAGACCGGCGAGGACTTCGCCCGCGAAGGGGATGTCGTGGACCGTGTCGCCCGACAGGACCAGCAGGGCGAAGGGCATGATGGCGAGGCCGCCGAACTGCCAGAGCGCGCCAAACCAGATGTAGGGGATGCGCTTCCACCCGATGGCGGAGCGGTAGGTGTCGGAGCGGAAGCCCAGAAGCGCGCGGAAGGGGGCGGAGAGCACCGGCAGCGCGATCATGATCGCGACGATCATGGCCGGGACCGACAGTTCCACGATCATCACGCGGTTGAGCGTGCCGAGCAGCATGACCGTGGCCATGCCGACCGAGACCTGGAAGAGCGACAGGCGCAGAAGCTGGCCCATGGGCAAGTCTTCGGACGCTGCATCGGCGAAGGGCAGCGCCTTCAGCGAGAGATGCTTGAGTGCGCTCATGGGCGCAGCTCCAGAGCTTCGGAGATGTAGAAACCGCTGGTGATCCTGTCCACCGGGCGCAGGAGGCGGCGGGTGCCTGCGGCCGTGGCCGCGAGTGCCAGCTTGGGATGCGCGTGCGGGATCATGACCGGCGAGCGGTCGGAACGGGGGAACGCCTTGCCCGCGTACCACATGGCCATGAGGGCAGGGGTGCGGGGGGCCACGGTGAAGACGATGGGGCCGCCGACGCGAGGTTCGAGTTTGGCCAGCGCGTCGCCGATGTCGGGTGCGGTGTAGTAGATCAGGCTGTCCATCGCGATCACGGCGTCAAAGGTGCCCAGTTTCGGGTCCAGCATGTCGCCCGCGTGGAAGGTCACCTGCTTTTGCAGGTCATGCGGCAAGCGCAGTTGGGCGATGTCGATGAGTTGCGGCGAGATGTCGGCGGCCACGACGGTGGCGCCGCGCTTGGCGAGTTCGATCGTCGCCATGCCTGGCCCGCAACCTGCATCAAGGATACGCGCGCCGCGCAGGTCATCCGGCAGGCGGCTCAGCATCAGGTCGCGCATCCGATCCCGCCCCGCACGCACGGTTTCCCGAATGCGCGACACGGGCACGTCTGAGGTCAGACGCTCCCATGTCTTGGTCGCCGTGCGGTCGAAATAGTCTTCGACGCGGGCGCGGGTGGAGCCGTAGTCCATCAATCGAATCCCAGCAGTTCAAAGATATCGCGGTCTTCCATGGGGGCGGGGGCCAGCCCCTCGGTCCCGTTCCAGAGGGTTTCGGCAAGGCGGATGTATTCGGCGCGGCAGCGCACGATGTCTTCCTCGTCGTCCATCTCGAACAGGGTCTTTTTCTTGAGGCGCGACCGGCGGATGGCGTCCACGTCGGGCATGTGCGCGATGCGGTTGAAGCCGACGGTTTTGCAGTAGCGGTCGACCTCGTCCGTCTCGCGCGAGCGGTTGGCGACGCAGCCCGCGAGCCGCACCTTGTAGTTGTTCGACTTGGCCTGCACCGCGGCGATGATGCGGTTCATGGCGTAGATGCTGTCGAAGTCGTTGGCCGTGACGATCAGGGCGCGGTCAGCGTGTTGCAGCGGCGCGGCAAAGCCGCCGCAGACCACGTCGCCGAGCACGTCAAAGATCACCACGTCGGTTTCTTCGAGCAGGTGGTGCTGCTTGAGCAGCTTCACGGTCTGGCCGACCACGTAACCGCCGCAGCCGGTGCCCGCGGGTGGACCGCCCGCCTCGACACACATCACGCCATTGAAGCCGGTTGTGACGAAGTCCTCGGGCCGCAGTTCCTCGGGGTGGAAATCGACCTCCTTCAGGATGTCGATCACCGTGGGTTGCAGGTGCCCGGTCAGCGTAAAGGTGCTGTCATGTTTCGGGTCGCACCCGATCTGCAACACGCGCTTGCCCAGTTTGGAAAAGGCCGCCGACAGGTTCGATGAGGTGGTCGATTTGCCGATCCCGCCCTTGCCGTAGACGGAAAACACCTTGGCCCCTTCGATCTTGGCGTCGGCGTCCTGATGCACTTGAACCGATCCTTCGCCGTCTTGCCCGCGCAGGATGGGTGGATTTCTGTCCAGTGGGCTCATGCGCCCCTCCTTTCGAACGGGGAAAGATCCCCTGCTTCATCTTGCAAAGAAAACTCCCGCCGGAGGCTCCTGTCGTATGTGTTTGCGGAACGGATCATTCGGCTGCGATCCCTTCGAGCTTGTCCTCAAGCGCATCGGCCGCGTCCTGGAGTGCGGCCAGCGTGTCTGCGTCCGGCGCCCAGTAGTCGCGGTCCGATGCTTCCAGCAGGCGGTTTGCCATGCGGCTCGAAGCCGTTGGGTTGAGGTCCGCGATGCGTTTGCGCATCTCTTCGTCCAGCACGAAGGTTTCCGAGATCCTCTGGTAGACCCAGTCGTCCACCTGCCCGGTCGTGGCGGACCAGCCGAGTGTGTTGGTCACGGTCGCCTCGATCTGTCGCACGCCCTCGGCACCGTGCTTGAGCAACCCTTCGAAGAACTTGGGGTTCAGCGCGCGGCTGCGGGTTTCGAGCGCCACCTGGTCTTTGAGCGTGCGCACCTTGGCGTTGCCGCGCGTTTGGTCGCCGATATAGACCGACGCTTCGGATCCCCGTGCGCGTTTCACTGCGCGGGCGATGCCGCCGAGCGTGTCGAAGTAGTGGTCGACGGTGGTCACGCCGAGTTCGACGGATTCGAGGTTCTGGTAGGCCACCTCGACATCCGCCAGCGCCTTTTGCAGCAGCGCAGGGTTGGCAGCGGACTTGCCATCGACGCCATAGGCAAAGCTTTTGCGTGTCTCGTAGGCGTCGGCCAGCTCATCCTCGTCTCCGAAGGCAGAGCTGTCTACGAGTTGGTTCACGTTCGAGCCATAGGCCCCTTCGGCGTTCGAGAACACGCGCAGGGCGGCGGTGGCGAGGTCGACGCCTTGGGCGTCCGCATAGGCCAGCGCGTGGGCGCGGATGTAGTTCTGGTCCAGCGGTTCGTCCGCTTCGGCGCATTTGAGCGCGGCCTCTGCCAGCATGCGGGTTTGCAGGGGCAGGAGGTCGCGGAAGATGCCTGAGAGTGTCATCACCACGTCGATGCGTGGGCGGCCCAGGTCGGAGAGTGGGATCAAGTCGGCCCCGGCGAGGCGGCCAAAGCTGTCAAAGCGCGGGGTGCAGCCCATGAGGGCGAGCGCCTGCGCGATGGGCACGCCGTCGGATTTGATGTTGTCCGAACCCCAGAGGACCAGTGCCACCGAGCGGGGCAGGGTGGGGTGCGTGTCGAGCAGCAGTTGCGCCTGTTTCATCCCGTCGCGGCAGGCAAAGGCCGTTGGCATGCGGAAGGGGTCGAAGGCGTGGATGTTGCGGCCCGTGGGCAGGATTTCGGCCGACCGGATCAGGTCGCCGCCAGGGACGGGTCGGATGTAGCGCGCGTCGAGCGCTGTCATCAGGGCGGCGAGCTCGGTTTCATTGCGCAGCAACTCTTCCACGCGGGCCCGCGTGTCATCGTCTGCGTGGGGCATGAGGTTCAGGTACTCTTCGCGCGCTGCATCGCTGAGCGGTTGGCCGACGATGTGCAAGCCATCGGGGATCAGGGCGTCTTCGGTTTCCAGCAGCTTCAGCCAGAGTGCGTCGGGGGGTGTGCCGCACATGTCCACGGCGTCGGCTTGTTCGGCGATCAGCTCTTCGAGGTCGGCCCGCGCGTCATCGGCGTTGTCCATCTCGCGCCAGCGGGTGAGGGAGTCTTTCAGCTCCGCCAGCCCTTTGTAGAGACCGGATTGCGCCAGGGGCGGCGTCAGGTGCGTCACCGTCACGGCGTTCGAGCGACGCTTGGCCAGTGACGCCTCAGACGGGTTGTTGGCGGCGTAGAGGTAGATGTTGGGCATCTCGCCGATCAGCCGGTCAGGCCAATCGCGCGCGCCAAGGCCCGCTTGCTTGCCCGGCATGAATTCGAGCGCGCCGTGCATGCCGAAATGGATCACCGCGTCGGCCTGATAGGTGTTGCGCAGCCAGAGGTAGAAGGTGGTGAAGGCGTGGGTCGGTGCGAAGCCTTTTTCGAAGAGCAGCCGCATCGGGTCGCCTTCGTAGCCGAAGGCTGGCTGGACGCCGATAAACACGTTCCCCATTTCCTTGCCCAGCACAAACACACCGCGCCCATCGGACTGGATGCGCCCGGGGGCGGGGCCCCAGACCGCTTCAATGGCGTGAAGCGGGGGCGTGTTGCGCACGATGGTGTCGGCGTCCACGTGGGCGGCGACGTTGGCTTCCTGCCCGTACTGGGCGGCGTTGCCTTGCAGGACTTGGGCGCGCAGGGCGTCGACGCTGTCGGGCAGGTCGACTTGGTAGCCACGTGCCTGCATGGCTTTCAACGTATTGAAAAGGCTTTCGAAAACGGAGAGATAAGCGGCTGTGCCGACGGCGCCGGCATTGGGTGGGAAGCCGAAAAGGACGATGGCGACCTTCTTCTCGGCGTTCTCTTTCCGGCGCAGACGGCCCAGGCGCAGCGCTTTCTCGGCCAGGCTGTCGATGCGTTCCTGGCAGGGGACCATGGCTTTGGGTTCACCTGCCGCGCAGGTGTGGGCGCAGCCGTCGCAACCTTCGGGTCCAAGCCGTCCGCCGAAGACGGTGGGGCAGGTGGCGCCGTCAAGCTCCGGCAGTGCCACGAGCATAGTCGTCTCAATGGGGCCGAGGCCGCCGGTGCTGCCTGCCCACTGGCCCAGCGTCTGGAATTCGAGTGCGTGGGCGGCGAGGTAGGGCACGTCGAGGTCGGCCAGCACGTTGATCGCTGCCTCGTTATCGTTATAGGCGGGGCCGCCGACGAGGCTGAAGCCGGTCAGGGAGACCAGCGCATCGACCTGATCCTTGAAGTAAGCGTCGATGGCAGGGCGGGCGTCGAGGCCGCCGGAAAAGGCGGGCAGGACGCGCATGCCGCGGGCTTCGAACGCGCGGATTACGCCGTCATAGTGAGCGGTATCGCCGGCCAGCACGTAGGAGCGCAACATCACGATGCCGACCGTCATTTCCGCGCCTTGTGGGCCGGGCATGTCGGCAGCATCCGTTGTGATGCGGCCCTTGAGGTCAGGGTGGTAGAGGCCGACATCGGGGTAGTCGATGGGCAAGGCGGCTTCGGGCCGCACGCTCCAATCGGCGGAGGTGGCGTAGCGGTTCAGCAGGAACTGGATCATGGCCCGGACATTGTCGTCCGAGCCGCCCAGCCAGTACTGCATGACGAGGAACCAGGCGCGCAGGTCCTGCGCCTTGCCCGGGATGAACTTCAGGATCTTGGGCAGGCGGCGCAGCATCGCCATCTTCTTGGCCCCATCCTCGGTCGAGGGTTTGGAGGAGCCTCGCAGGCGCTTCATCAGCTTGCCCATGGTCGAGGGCGGGGCCTGCATGTCGAGTGTGCCCATGCGGGTCAGCTTGACCACCTCGGCATCGGCCACGACGCCGATCATGGCGTCGCAATCGTCGCGGCGCGCGCGCAGGGCGGGGAGGATGCGAGAGACGTGTTCTTCGAGGAAGAGAAGGTTGGCAATGATGATGTCGGCGTTCATCACCGCGTCTTCCGCCGCCTCGAAGCTGCCCGGGGTCTCACCCCATTCCGCGGCGGCGTGGATCTGCAGATCGAGGCCGGGATAGTCGACGGCCAGCGCATCCATCGCGCGCCGGGCCGGGCCAGCGGCGTGGCTGTCCAGCGTGATGATCACCACGCGATAGCCTGGCAGGCGCCCGTTTATATGCGTGTCATCGCGCATAGTGGGCCTTGGCTTCGTAGAGGGTGTCGACTGAAATCTCGGCGACACCGCGTTCGGTGGCGAATAGCTCGGTATTTCGGCGCGCCTTGCCGCGCACGAAGAACGGGATCTTCTTCAGCTCTTTCTCGGCGTCGGCCAACCAGATGACTGATCCTTCATTCATCTTGCCGGATAAACTCCGGGGGGAAGCCGCAGGCTGGGGGGCTGGCCCCCCTCCGTCCTCGGGCTTGCGCGCATGGCCGCCATGGTGCGAGGGACCGGCGGCATCGTGGAATTCGAAATCCTCGCGGAACATGTGCAGGAGGTGTTCCTCGAGCCCCATGACCAGAGGGTGGACCCAGGTGTCAAAGATGACGTTGGCGCCCTCGATCCCCATCTGGGGGGAGTAGCGCGCGGGGAAGTCCTGCACGTGGACGGGGGCGGAGATGACGGCGCAGGGAATGCCGAGGCGCTTGCCGATATGGCGCTCCATCTGGGTGCCGAGGATCATTTCGGGTTGCAGCGCTTCGATGACCCGTTCAACTTCCAGGTAGTCGTCGGTGATCGTGGCGGTCAGGCCCATTTCCTTGGCCTTGGCCCGCACGGGGCGGGCCATTTCGCGGTTGTAGCAACCCATGCCCACCACTTCGAAGCCCATCTCGTCCTGTGCGATGCGGGCGGCGGCCAGCACGTGGGTGCCGTCGCCGAAGAGGAAGACGCGTTTGCCGGTCAGGTACGTGCTGTCAACGGATTTGGAGTACCAGGGCAGGCGGAGGCGGGAGGTGTCGAGGTAGGCCTCATTGCCGCTGATCGCGGCGACTTCGGCGATGAAGTCGCGGGTGGCGCCGACGCCGATGGGCACAGTCTTGGTGTAGGGTTGGTCGAGTTCGCGTTCCATCCAGCGCGCAGCGGATTCGGCGGTTTCGGGGTACATCAGGACGTTGAAATGGGCCGCACCCATGCGCGCGATGTCTGCCGGTGAGGATGTCATGGGGGCCACGACATTGACGCTTATCCCCATGTCCGAGAGCAGCGCCGTGACTTCCTGGATGTCGTCGCGGTGGCGGAAGCCGAGGGCGGTGGGGCCGATCAGGTTGGCGGTGATCTGTTTCGTGCGCTCCATCGGTTTCGCGAGCGCCTTGACGATCTGGAAGAACGTCTCGTCCGCGCCGAAATTTTCCTTGCGCTGGTAGCTGGGCAGTTCGAGCGGGATGGTCGGCACCGGCAGGCCCATGGTTTCGGCCATGCCCCCGGGGTCATCCTGGATCAGCTCGGCGGTGCAGGAGGCACCGACGATAATGGCCTGGGGTTTGAACCGGTCGTAGGCGTCTTGTGCCGCCGTCTTGAACAGGTTGGCGGTGTCGGCGCCAAGGTCGCGGGCCTGGAAGGTGGTGTAGGTCACGGGCGGGCGGTGGTCGCGCCGTTCGATCATGGTGAACAACAGGTCGGCATAGGTGTCGCCTTGCGGCGCGTGCAGCACGTAGTGCAGGTCGCGCATGCCGGTGGCGACGCGCATGGCGCCGACATGGGGTGGGCCTTCATATGTCCAGACGGTGAGCTTCATTTCGTCACCTCGCTTTGCGAGGTGAACGGTGCGCGGAAGTCATCGGCTAAGCCGATGGCGGGCGCACACCCCTGAAATTCTGGGCGGGCCATCATGCCGTTCCCTCCAGCTTCAGCAGGTCGGCGCGGTGGATGGGGCGAGAGAAGAGGCCGGCGAGGTCGCCTGCCTGTTCGTAGAAATGGACGGGGGTGAAGACCAGTTCGATGGCCCATTTGGTGGCGAGCCCTTCGGCCTCCAGCGGGTTGGCGAGGCCGAGGCCGCAGACGGTAAGGTCGGGCTTGGCGGCCTTGGCACGGTCGAGTTGCAGGTCGACATCCTGCCCTTCGGAGATTGTGGGGCCTGCGGCGAGGAGGTCCAGATCTGGGCCGACGAGACCCTTGTGGATGAAGGGTGCGCCAACTTCGATCGCGTCCATGCCGCATTCGCGGGTGAGGAAGCGGGCCAGCGGGATTTCGAGTTGGCTGTCGGGGAAGAAGAAGATGGTCTTGCCGTTCAGCGCCTCGGCTGCCTGCGCGATGGCCTTGCGGGCACGGGCGCGGGGGGCGGCGGTGACTTTTTCGAAGAGGTCGGGGGAGACTTTGAATTCGGCGGCGATGGCGGCGAGCCATTGGGTGGTGCCCTCTTCGCCGAACGGGAAGGGGGCGGGGAGATGGCGCGCGCCGCGGCGGGTGAGCGCGTCGTGTGTGTCGCCCAGGAACGGTTGGGTGAGGGCGTAGACTGTGTTTTCGCCGATGCCGAGGTCGTCGCCTGCGCGAGGCGCGGGCAGCACCTTTATCGGGCCGATGCCCATCGCTTCAAGCAGGCCGATGGCCTGTTCTTCGACCACGTCCGGCAGCGCGCCGACCAGCAGGAGTTGTCGTTCGTCCGTTTTGGGCAGGACCGGGACCATGGAGGCGAGGCAGGCGTCTTCGCCCTGGGTGAAGGTCGTCTCGATCCCGGAGCCGGAGAAGTTGAGGACGCGGACCGACGGCGCGTGGCGCTGGGTCATGCGCTCAGCCGCTTTGGCGAGGTCCAGCTTGATTACCTCGGAGGGGCAGGAGCCGACAAGGAACAGTTGTTTGATGTCGGGGCGGCGGGCGAGGAGTTCATCCACCACCTTGTCGAGCTCGTCCTGCGCGTCGGCCAGACCGGCGAGGTCGGTTTCTTCGAGAATCGCGGTGCCGAAGCGGGGTTCGGCGAAGATCATTACGCCCGCCGCCGATTGCAGGAGGTGGGCGCAGGTGCGGCTGCCCACGACGAGGAAGAACGCATCCTGCATCTTGCGGTGCAACCAGATGATTCCTGTCAGGCCGCAGAACACCTCGCGCTGGCCGCGCTGTTTGAGAATCGGTGTTTCGCGGCAACCACCGGCGGCGGGAAGGCGGGGAAGCTCTGTCATGCCGTGGCCTCCTGCAGGGCTGTGGCCTGCAGTCGGGCGGCGCGCAGTTTGAGCACGAATTGCGCGGCGTTGATGACGTAGGTGCCGTAGGCAGCAAGGGCGAGCCACATGAGCGGAACAGGGTCCAGAGCGGCGGTGAAGAGCGCCCAGAGATAGGCGGTGTGCAGCGCGATCACGAGGAAGGAAAACACGTCTTCCCAGAAAAAGGCGGGGGCCAGAAGGTATTGGCCAAAAACGACTTTTTCCCAGATCGCACCGGTGACCATGATGATGTAGAGCACGCCTGTCTTGATCACGATCGACCATGTGGCGACGGCGTATCCTTCGCCGGTCATCAGGTAGCGAATGACCAGCGCGAGGGAGACCAGAAAGACCACGAATTGCAACGGCGCCAGCACCCCCTGAACCGGGGTCCAGATTGTCGCGTCGCGTCGCGCGCGTTCCTCGGGTGTGTAGAGCCCGAGCGGTGCGGTCTGTGGAGATGTCCGTGTGGACATGTGCCTGCGCCTCTCCCTTTTGCTGTCCATGGCCAGCGTATCGGTTGCGGGTAAAAAGTGTCAATTAGAACTTACACTATGCCTGTCAGTCAGAGGGACGTTGATTTGAATCAATCGGGCCTGTTTTCCAATAAGCATCTTGGAAAACGGAGAATTTCGGCCTGCAGGTGCGGATCGCCGCTCCTTGACTGGTCAAAAACTGTCAAATCCAGTTGACATCTTTGGTGTTCAGGCCGAAACTTCGACATCCCACGGCTCTGACGCGCCAGAACCGTTCAGTGCGTTTTCACGGATCGAGGTAATCCATGACGCAGGACGACCCATTTGGCCCGACCCGCCACCCGATTGGGCGCGCTTGCGACCAAGCGGCGTTCGCCAGTGAGGTGATTTCGATTTTGAACGACCGTCAGGTTGTTGGCGCATCCGGCGCGCGCCAAGTGGCGCTGGACTATCTGGTGCGGGCAGTGATCAAGCGCGTGGATTTTGACGCGCGGCTGGTACTGGATGAGATGCGGGCGTATCGGCTGACCAATGACGCGCTGATTGACATCTATATACCCAGGACGGCGGAGCATCTGGGCGAGCTTTGGATGACGTCCGATCTGGATTTTGCCGCCGTGACGATTGGCGCGCTCCGTCTGCAAGCCCTGCTGGGTGAGGCCGCACAGTCACTGTCGCGCAACCATGCAGATATGACCAATGTTCTGAACGCTTTGGTCATCGTGCCGGAATCCGAGCAGCATTTTTTGGGCGCCAGTGTCGTTGCAGCACAGCTTCGACGTCTGGGATGCGATGTGAGCGTCAGTATCAACGAGTCGCAGCAACAGGTTGTTGATCGCGTGGGGTACGACCGTCCGGACATGGTTCTGTTTTCCTGCGCCCGGGCTGTGGGTCTTGAAACCATTCGCGGAACAGTTAAAAAGATCAGACATAATGGTGATCCGACACCCGTGCTTGCCTTGGGGGGCGCGTTTTCTGGCTTCACCGACGGTATAAAAAAACAAACAGGCGTCGATCTGGTGACGAATACGGCCAAGGATGTTGTCGGGTTTACGACAAAGCGCCAGAAGGCGTTGGGCCCTAGATGACGACAGGCGGCAGCAGTTTCTGGACAAGCGGCTCTGTTCCGCTCATTGAGCCTGAGTTTCTAAGCAGCATCATCGCGGCGGCTTCGGATATCGCGCTTGTGGTATCGGCGGAGGGTACGATCCTGTCTGTGTTGCTGAACACGCAGGATGACAGCTTTGGCAATCTCAAGCATTGGGAAGGACGCCCGGTTGTCGAGTTCCTGACCGAAGAAAGCATCGAGAAGTTCCAGGTTGCGCATGATGCCTATATGGTTGGGCAGTTGCCCAAGAAGCCGCTGGAGCTGAACCATTCCGACAATGCAGTCTGGCAGTATCCGGTTCGCTATACGTTTCATCGGTTCGGACAGGAGAATGCCGTTCTGCTGCTGGGCCGTGACCTGCGCCCGATTGCCGAGACGCAGCAACAGCTGGTTCAGGCGCAGATCGCGCTGGAGCAGGGATACGAGGCGCGGCGCGAATTCGATGCGCGCTACCGTGTGGTCATGTCGCATGTCGATGATGCCGTCGTGTTCGTCTCTGTTCAGAGCGGCAGGATCGAGGATGTGAACAAGCAGGCGGCTGCGATGTTGGGTTTGAAGCCCGACGCCTTGACCGGCGTTGCGCTGGCCAGCCTGTTTGCGGATCGGTCCGTTGCGGAGCTGACCGAGAGCCTGATGAATGCGACCCTGTCTGACGACAGCGCACCGGTGAATGTTGTCACATCGCGCACCCGGCAGGAGATCGGGCTGTATCCCGTGCTGTTCCGGGCGTCGGGTCAGCGCGTGTTGATGTGTCGGCTGATCGGGTCCGGCGCCATGCCTGTTGCGGACGGAGCCACCAATCACGCGTCGGCGCTGTTCCGGGCGACGACCGATGCCATCGTGTTCATGGATCCGCGTGGCACGACTCTGTCAGTAAATGATGCCTTTCTGGATCTGGTGGGCGCCACGCATCTGTCGGATGTGGTGGGCCAGTCGCTGGCCGAGTATCTGGCCCGCGGTCAGATTGATCTGGGCGTTCTGCTGGAAAACGCGGCCCGCAGCGGTCAGATGCGTGTTTATGCGACCCGCCTGGTGAATGACCTTGGCGCGCGTATGCCGGTCGAGGTGTCCGCAACCGCCCTTCAGGATGCGGACAACCCTGCCGTCGCCCTGATCATCCGCGATGTCAGCCGGTTGGAGGGTGTGCGCAAGGCCGACAATGGCAGTGCCAGTGTGCCGGAGCCGGGGCGCAATGTGATGGACCTGGTCGGGTCGGCATCGCTCAAGGAGATCGTGGCCGAAACCACCGATGTGGTTGAGAAGATGTGTATCGAGACCGCCGTCAACCTGACCCGCAACAACAGGGTTGCTGCGGCCGAGATGCTGGGCCTGTCGCGGCAGTCGCTCTATGTCAAACTGCGCAAGTACGGACTGCTGAGCAAGAACGGGTAGCGACACTGCGCCACCCTTGCGCCGACTCAAAGTGTCAGCCATAGTTGACACATGGATGTCAGCCCTTCTTTACCTGCGCGCCGATTTCCCGAGCCTGCCGCCGCTCTGCGCCTGATCAAACCGATCACGTGGTTTCCGCCGATGTGGGCCTATGTCTGCGGTGTGATTTCGTCCGGCGCGTCGCCTGCGGGGCAGTGGCATCTGGTGCTTTTGGGTGTTCTGCTGGCCGGTCCCATTGTCTGCGGGATGAGCCAGGCCGCCAACGATTGGTGCGACCGGCATGTGGACGCCATCAACGAGCCTGATCGCCCGATCCCGTCGGGCCGTATTCCGGGTCGATGGGGATTGTGGATAGCGCTGGCGATGTCCGCCCTGTCCTTGTTCGTCGGCTGGCAGCTTGGCCCTTGGGGCTTTGCCGCGACGATTGCGGGTGTGCTGGCCGCCTGGGCCTATTCCGCTGAACCTGTGCGCTTGAAGCGGTCAGGCTGGTGGGGTCCGGGGCTGGTTGGCCTGAGTTATGAGACGTTGCCGTGGATCACAGGCGCTGCCGTGCTGGCTGCCGGTGCGCCGCGGTGGGAGGTGCTGTTGGTGGCGCTGCTTTATGGGCTTGGTGCGCATGGCATCATGACATTGAATGATTTCAAGGCTTTGGAGGGCGACCGGAAGATGGGTGTGAACTCACTGCCAGTCACTCTTGGTCCACGTCGGGCGGCTCAGGTGGCCTGTGTCGTTATGGCGGTGCCGCAGGCTGTGGTGATCGGCTTGCTGGCGCTTTGGGATCGGCCAGCGCACGCCGCCGGAGTCGCGATTGTCCTGTTGCTGCAGTTCTGGGCTATGACGATCATGTTCCGTGATCCGAAGGCCAAGGCACCCTGGTACAACGGCACGGGCGTGCTGCTTTACGTGTCCGGCATGATGGTCGCCGCCTTTGCTCTGAGGGGGCTGGCATGACGGCGGGGTGGGGCATGTTGGTGCGCCTGTGCCTGGTGAATGCCGCCATCGGGGGCCTCGCGGCCTTGCCCGTGAACCTGTTCAACCGGTTGATGACGGTCGAGCTGGCCTTGCCCGCGTTGCTGCCCGGTTTGCTGGTGGCGTTGCACTACGGTGTGCAGTTGACGCGGCCCGTTTGGGGGCATCGGTCGGATGTGAAAGGCGGACGGACGCCGTTTATCCTCGGTGGCATTGCGCTGGTGGGTCTGGGTGTACTGGGCGCTGCTTGGGGTATTTCTATGGCCGAGACGTCCGCAAATGTTGCGATGTTCGTTTGGGTCTTATCGTACGCTGTGATTGGTTTCGGCATAGGTGCCGCTGGGACGTCGTTTCTCGCTTTGTTGGCCAATGTATCTGGTGAAAACAAAGGTGCTGTCGCTACTTTGGCGTGGTTGATGCTTATTATTGGCGCAATATCTGCGTCTGTTGGCACGGCGCGACTGATTGAACCCTATAGCGCTGAAGCACTTATGTGGGCCGTCGGATTGGTTGCTGCTGTCGCGATTTCGCTGTGTGTGATGGCCACCTATGGGGTTGAACGACACACTCGTGAGCCGGGCATTGTCGATTGCCAAGACGACATGCCATTCTTCGACGCTCTGAGGCTAACCTGGCATGATCAAGTTGCTCGGCGCTTTACCGGCTTCGTTTTCCTATCTATTTTGGCCTACTACCTGTCCGAGCTAGTGCTCGAACCCTTTGCGGGTCATGTTCATGGACTGTCACCTGCGGAAAGCACGATACTTTCCGGTGCACAGAATGGTGCCGCACTTTTGGGTATGATTGGCGCGGGTGCTTTGTCTCACTTCCGACTTGGAAGCTTGAGGTTTTGGGCGGTTGTTGGATGTGTCATTTCCGCGATCGGCTTGCTGGGTTTGGCGGCCGGATTGTCAGTGACGCCATTCACCATAGTACTTGGCCTCGGCAACGGGCTGTTTGTGGTCGGCGCTGTCGGTTCGATGATGCAGCTTGCGGCGGCGCATGCACGCTCCACCGGCGTGCGCATGGGGGTCTTTGGCGCAGCGCAGGCGATTGCCGCCGGTCTGGCCGGTTTGGTCGCCACTGGCATGCTTGATGTGACCCGTATGATCCTGCCCGATGCGGCCGCCTATGGCACGGTATTTACGATAGAGGCGGCGCTGTTCCTGTGCGCGGCCATTGTCGCTTCCCGCGTGATGCGGGCGGCCGAGACTTCTGATGCAACCCTGGTTCCGGGAGAATGATCTGATGATGTATGACGTCGTTGTAGTGGGCGGGGGGCCGTCCGGCGCCACCGCTGCCGAAGATCTGGTGCGGTCGGGCCATAACGTCGCCCTGTTGGACCGCGAGGGGCGGATCAAGCCATGTGGTGGAGCGATCCCGCCGCGGTTGATGCAGGACTTTCACATCGGTGAAGAACAGTTGCTGACCAAGGTCACGACGGCTCGCATGATCTCGCCCACTGGGCGGCGCGTCGATATTCCCATCGAGAACGGCTATGTCGGGATGGTCGACCGAAAGGACTTTGACCCGTTCCTGCGCCAGCGCGCGGTCGATGCGGGGGCTGCGTATTTCACCGGCACCTTTGTGCGGATCGAGCGGCCCGATGGGCATCCGGTGGTGATCTACCGCGACAAGGCTACGCAAGAGGAACGCGAACTGCCCTGCAAGCTGGTGATCGGGGCTGATGGCGCGAAGTCTCGCGTCGGGCAGGCCGAGGTTGAGGGCGCCGACAAGGTGCCGCTGGTCTTTGCCTATCACGAGATCATCAAGGCGCCCGAGGCCACCGATACCTACGATCCGATGCGCTGCGACGTGATCTATGACGGCGCGATCTCGCCCGATTTCTACGGCTGGGTGTTCCCGCACGGGGGTACGACGAGTGTCGGGATGGGGTCGGAGCAATCGTCGGTCAATTTGAAAGAGGCGACGGCGGCCTTGCGCGCCGCGTCCGGGCTGAGCGAGTGCGAGACGTTGCGAAAAGAGGGTGCGCCTATTCCGCTGAAGCCCATGGACCGCTGGGACAATGGCAAGGATGTCGTGCTGGCTGGCGACGCGGCGGGTGTCGTGGCGCCGTCCTCGGGTGAGGGGATTTACTATGCCATGGTCGGTGGCCGGGTGGCGGCGACCGCCTGTGCTGCGACCTTGGCGTCGGGACGGGTGAAGGACCTGAAGCTGGCCCGCAAGCTGTTCATGCGCGAGCACAAGACGGTGTTCCGCGTGCTGGCATCAATGCAGAACGCATATTACCGGAGCGACGACCGGCGCGAACGCTTTGTGTCACTATGTCACGACATCGATGTGCAGCGGCTGACCTTTGAAGCGTATATGAACAAGAAGCTGGTCAAGGCGCGGCCCATGGCGCATGTCAAGATCGGGTTGAAGAACCTGGCGCATCTGACCGGGTTGGTGAAGGCGGAACACGTATGAGTATTATGATCCCCGCCTGGGTCGACGGCGCGTTGACCCCGGTGGAAAAGCTGGAAGCGCATCAGCGTGGGCTGAAGCACAAGGCGGTGTCGGTTTTTCTGATCCGCGGCACCGAGGTGCTGATGCAGCAGCGTGCGATGAGCAAGTACCACACGCCCGGTCTGTGGGCGAACACCTGTTGCACGCATCCCGACTGGGACGAGGCGCCGTCGGTCTGTGCCGCGCGTCGTCTGAACGAAGAGCTTGGCGTCACCGGTGTACCGCTGGAGCATCGTCACCACCTGGAATACCGCGCCGATGTGGGCAATGGTCTGATCGAACATGAAGTGGTCGAAGTGTATCTGGGCCATGTGCGGGGCGACTTGTCGATCACGCCGAACCCGGATGAGGTCATGGCTTATGAATGGGTCGATTATCACGACCTGATGGCGACAGTGCGCCGACACCCGGATCGCTTTACCCCGTGGCTGCGCATCTATCTGGCTGAGCATTCCGGCACGATCTTTGGCGCTGATCTGGCGCAGGCCGCCCGGGTGTGAGCGTTGAGCTCTACCTTGTTTATCTGGCGGCTGTGGCCGTCTTCTTTGCGACGCCTCCGGATACCAGCCAGCTTCTGATCATTGCAAACGCGATGAAGCATGGGCTGCGCCACAGCCTGTGGGTCGTGGCGGGTGATCTGAGCGCGAATGTTCTGCAGATGACGGCGGCTGCCTTTGGGTTGGCGGCTGTGATTGCCACGTCGGCCACCGCGTTCAGCGTGATCAAGTGGCTTGGCGTTGCCTATCTGGTCTGGATTGGGGTTCGCATGATGCTATCGCGTGGTGGTGCGAACCGGGGGAAAGCGGATGTCGCCGGGCGCCCCGCGCGGTTGTTCCGCCTGGGGTTCGTCACGTCCATGACCAACCCGTTTGCCGTTGTGTTTTTTGCCGCGCTCTTTCCACAGTTCATCGTGGTGGACGCACCGGTATTGCCGCAACTGCTGATCCTGGGGGCCACATATCTTGCCGTGGATGGCGCCACTTTGCTGCTTTGGGGTTGGGCAGGTGACCGGGTCGCGGCACGCCTGAACGCTTCGCTTGCCACGATCAACCGGGTTTGTGGAGGCCTGATGATCGGGGCTGCTGCCCTGTTGGGCCTCAAGGACATCACGCCGCAACGTTAACGCTAACGATTGATAACCATCTACTATGCTTTTAAGACGTCCACGTATTGTATGCGGAGGACGCGGGCTTGGCCGACGAAAAAGTCTTTGATCTGTTTGTGATTGGTGGGGGCATCAACGGGGCCGGGATTGCGCGTGATGCTGCGGGGCGCGGGCTGAGCGTTGCGATGGCCGAGGCTGGTGACCTGGGCGGCGCCACGTCGAGCGCATCGACCAAGCTGTTCCATGGCGGTCTGCGGTATTTGGAGTTTTTTGAGTTCGGGCTGGTGAAGTCTGCGCTGAAAGAGCGTGAGGTGCTGCTGAAGGCGATGCCGCATATCAGCTGGCCCATGCGCTTTGTTCTGCCATACGCGCCCGACATGAGGTTCGACAGCGACACGCCGACCTCGCGCCTGTTGCGCGTGATGATGCCGTGGATCGAGAAGGGGCGGCGGCCTGCGTGGCTCGTGCGCTTGGGGCTGTTTCTTTATGACAATCTGGGGGGTCGTGAGATCCTGCCCGGGACCAAGACGCTGGATCTGACCACTGCGCCTGAGGGCAAGGGCCTGAAGTCGCGTTTCAAGATGGCCTATGAATATAGTGACTGCTGGGTGGAGGATTCTCGGCTGGTCATGCTGAACGCCCGCGATGCGGAGGCGCGCGGGGCGACGATCCTGACCCGCTGCGCGGTGAAGGAGGCGTCGCGTGACGGCGGGGCGTGGCGGATCGAGACCGAGAAAGGCACCTTCCGCGCCAAGGCGCTGGTGAATGCGGGTGGTCCGTGGGTGGCGGACATTCTGACCGGGGTGATGCGGCAGAATTCGCAGCATAACATCCGGTTGGTGCGGGGCTCGCACATCGTGACCAAGCGGCTTTATGACCATGATAAGGCATATTTCTTCCAAGGCACCGACGGGCGGATCATCTTTGCCATTCCCTATGAGCAGGATTTCACCCTGATCGGGACGACGGATGCCGAACATACGGATGCGGATATAAAGCCGACCATCACGGGTGAAGAGCGGGATTACCTATGCGCCTTTGCGTCCGAGTATTTCGAAAAGCCGGTGACGGCAGAGGATGTCGTCTGGACATATTCCGGAGTGCGTCCGCTTTATGACGATGGCGCGTCTTCGGCCACTGCGGCGACGCGCGACTATGTGCTGGCGCTGGATGAAAACGGCCCGCCGGTGCTGAGCGTCTTTGGCGGCAAGATCACCACCTATCGCAAGCTGGCGGAACAGGCCCTGGCCAAGATGGGGCTGGGTGAACCTTGGACCGCCGGTGTCGCGCTGCCGGGTGGCGATTTCAAGGTGTCGGAGGTAGCGACGCTGACGTCGAAGCTGGCGGCGGACTACCCGTTCATCGATGACAAATGGGCGGGCCGGCTGATCCGGGCATACGGCACCGAAGCGTGGGACGTTCTGGGCGATGCCACATCGGCACATGAACTGGGGCCGGACTTCGGGGCGACATTGACCGGGGCGGAAGTCAAATGGATGATGGCCCGCGAATACGCGGTTGCGGGGGAGGATGCGCTGTGGCGGCGGACCAAGTTGGGTCTGCGGCTGACGCCTGATCAGCGTGCGGCCGTTGATACTTGGATGAAGGAAAACGCCGCATGACCCATATTCTCGCCATCGATCAGGGCACCACGTCGTCCCGCGCGATTGTTTTTGATGGGGACATGAAGCCGGTGGCTTCGGCCCAAGAGGAGTTTGCGCAGCATTTCCCGAACAGCGGCTGGGTAGAACATGAGCCTGCGGACCTTTGGGCCACGGTGCAGTCGACGTGCAAAGCCGCCATGGACAAGGCGGGCCTGAGTGCTGGGGACATTGCCGCCATCGGCATCACCAATCAGCGCGAAACGACCGTGATCTGGGATGCTGAGACGGGCGAACCATTGCACAACGCGATTGTCTGGCAAGACCGCCGTACCGCACAGATGTGCGAAGCGCTGCGGGCCGAGGGGCATGGTGATCAGGTTACCGCGATCACCGGGCTTTTGCTGGATCCCTATTTCTCCGCCACCAAGGTGAAGTGGATCCTTGACCAGAACGAGGGATCACGGGAGCGGGCCAAGGCGGGCAAGCTGCTTTTCGGTACGGTCGACAGTTTCCTGATCTGGCACATGACCGGGCGCAAAGCCCATGTGACCGACGCAACGAACGCAGCGCGGACGATGCTGTACGACATCCACAAGGGCGCGTGGAGCCCTGAGATGTGCGCCATGCTCGACATCCCGATGGAGATGCTGCCCGAGGTGCGCGATTGCGCGTCGGATTTCGGAGTGACGGACCTGTTGGGCGGTGAAACGCCCATCTACGGCGTGGCAGGCGACCAACAGGCCGCGACCATTGGCCAAGCCTGTTTCGAGCCTGGGATGCTGAAGTCTACCTATGGAACAGGGTGCTTTGCGCTGTTGAATACCGGCGATGGGCCAGTGGTATCGAAGAACCGTTTGCTGACCACCGTGGCCTATCAGTTGGATGGCAAGCCGACATACGCTCTCGAAGGGTCGATTTTCATTGCCGGGGCCGTGGTACAATGGCTGCGCGACGGGTTGGGCGTTATCACGACGGCGGCGGAGACGCAGGCGCTCGCAGAACAGGGCAGCGGGAATGTCACCCTCGTGCCAGCTTTTACCGGTCTTGGCGCGCCGTACTGGAACCCGGATTGTCGTGGCGCGACATTTGGTTTGACCCGAGATACGGGGCCTGCCGACATGGCGCGTGCCGCGTTGGAAAGTATCGGGTTCCAGACCCGTGATCTGTGGGAAGCCATGCGCGCCGACTGGCCCGACGGGGAAGAGGCCGTGTTGCGCGTGGATGGTGGCTTGAGCGCCAACGATTGGGCCATGCAATTCCTGTCGGACATGCTGGGCGCGCCTGTTGATCGTCCGGCGGGTCTTGAGACGACGGCCCTCGGCGCGGCTTGGCTGGCGGGTATGCGCGCGGGTCTTTACCCGGACATGGACGGTTTCGCCGCCACCTGGGCGCGCGAGGCGCGATTTGACCCGAAGATGCCCGAAGAGGATCGCGAGGCCGGATATGCCCGCTGGCAGCGGGCCATTGCGGCGACGCAGAGCGTCTAGTCTCGATCGCCGATCGTTACCTCGATCTCTCCGATCCCGTCCACACCACCGGTCATCACGTCGCCCAGGTGTACTGCGCCGACACCGGCGGGTGTGCCCGTCATGATCAGATCACCGGGAGCGAGGGACATGGCCTGCGAAAGGTAGGCAATGTGATCGCGCACCGGCCAGATCAGGTCCGAGATATCTGCGTCTTGCCGTGTTTCGCCATTTACAGCGAGCCAGATGCGTCCCGCCTCAATGCTGGCCACATCAGCGAAAGGCACCAGCGGTGACATAGGTGCGGAGAAGTCGAAAGCCTTTGCCCAATCCCATGGGCGGCCCATCTTCTTCGCCTCGGCCTGCAAATCACGGCGGGTGAGGTCGATGCCGACGCCAGCGCCCCAAATGTGATCCGTGACGGCGTCCGGCGCGATGTTCGCGCCGCCCTTGCCGATGGCGATAACCAGTTCGATTTCGTGGTGCAGATCCTCCGTCAGCGGCGGGTAGGGCACGGTGCACGGGCTATCTGCGACTGCGTCGGCTGGCTTGGTGAAGAAAAACGGAGGTTCGCGATCCGGGTCCTTGCCCATCTCACGTGCATGGGCGGCGTAATTTCTGCCGACACAGAAGATACGCCGCACCGGGAAGCGGTCGGGCGAGTTGGCGACTGCAACACTCGCCTGCGGTGTAGGGTCGAAGACAAAGGGCATCGGGTGAGCTTTCCTGCAGTGTTTTGCCAAGATCACAGGAGATACTCGACGACGTCCAGCGCTTTTGTGCCTTGCAGACGGTGTGGACCTTGTTTGCTCCCGCAGGATGGACTAACTTAGCTAAGTAGATTTGAGGAACGCTATGCAGTTCAGTGTCCACGCGGCGAAAACACAGTTGAGCAAACTGATTGATGCGGCTTTGTCCGGCGAAGAGGTCGTGATTGCCAAGGGCGCGCGCCCTGTGGTGCGGTTGGTGCCGATCCGTCAATCAGGTTTTGCGCTTGGGACACATCGGGGTGCGTTGGGCAACGTGCCGGATTTCCTGGCGCCGGTCGATGACACCGACCTTGATCTTTGGGAAGGTCGCGACACCCCCGTGCGGGAATGACGGCCGTCCTCCTCGATACTCATGCATGGGTCTGGTCTTTTGCCGATGATCGCTTGCTGTCGGATCGCGCGCGGCAGGCCATTGCAGGAGCTGACGCCGTATTTGTCAGTCCCATCAGCTTTTTTGAGATCGGCCAGAAAGTGCGCATTGGCAAGTGGCCAGAGATGGAACCTCTGGTGGACGATTTGCCTCGTATCCTGTTGGACCAAGGGGGGCTCGCGGCGCCACTGACCCCGCAAATCTGTTTGCGTGCGGCAACATGGGATTGGGCGCACCGCGACCCGTTTGACAGGTTGATCGCCGCTACGGCGGCCGAAGCGGATCTGACGCTTGTGTCGATTGATACCGCGTTCATCCCTTTGCATGGGATTCGCATGCTTTGGTGAAATTTACATAAGACAGATTACGTGGCATTGTGCAGACTTGCCGTGCATGCAAGGCGCTGCCACACTTCAACAGATGTATGGGAGGTGCTGATGCCGCTAAAGACGACTGCTGCCAAAATGGTTTCCGATGCACGTGCCCGCATCAAAGAGGTCGAGACGATCGATGCGATAAAGATGGTCGATGACCCGAATGTTGTCATCGTCGACATCCGTGACATACGCGAACGCCAGCGCAGCGGCTATATTCCAGGATCGGTTCACGCACCGCGCGGCATGATCGAGTTCTGGGTCGACCCCGACAGCCCGTACTACAAGGATGTGTTCGGCCAAGAGGACAAGACATATCTTTTCCATTGCGCCTCGGGCTGGCGTTCGGCTTTGACCGTCGCCACATTGCAGGACATGGGCTTCGATGCGGCGCATTTGCGCGAAGGGTTCTCGACCTGGGGTGCGCAAGGTGGGCCCGTGGAACAGGAGGACAAGACATGACCCCCGACATGACGTGCCATCCGGGCGTGACGCCGTTCTTTGACGCGCGATCCAATACCATTTCCTATGTGGTGCAGGAACCGGACGGCATCGGCTGTGCCGTGATCGATGCGGTGATGGACATCGACTATGCGGCCGGCGCCCTGAACTTCGACGGTGCTGACCGGATCATCGCGCATATCCGAGCCAATGATCTGCGGCTTGACTGGATCATCGAAACCCATGTGCACGCCGATCACCTGTCGGGTGCGCCTTACATCCAAGAGGCCCTGGGCGGCAAGATCGGCATTGGCGCGAAGATCACGGAGGTACAGGATACCTTTGGCAAGGTGTTCAACGAGGGGACCGAATTTCAGCGCGACGGGTCACAGTTCGATGCGCTATTCGAGGATGGCGACAGCTACGATGTCGGCTCCATGACCTGTTTCGCCCTTCACACGCCGGGCCATACGCCCGCCTGCATGGTGCATGTGATGGGTGATGCGGCCTTTGTGGGCGACACTCTTTTCATGCCTGATGGCGGCTCGGCGCGCGCCGATTTTCCGGGCGGCGATGCGGGTCAGCTCTATGACAGTATCATGCGGGTACTCGCCCTGCCCGATGCCATGCGCCTTTTCATCTGCCACGACTACGGCCCGGGTGGGCGGGCCATTGCATGGGAGACGACAGTCGCCGAACAGCGCGCGGCCAACATCCATGTAGGAGAAGGCAAGACGCGGGAGGAGTTCATAAAGTTCCGCACCGAGCGGGACAAGCAGCTTGCCATGCCGAGCCTGATCATCCCTGCCCTTCAGGTGAACATGCGCGCTGGTGAAATCCCGCGCGATGATGCGGGCGACATGGCGCTTAAAGTGCCACTCGGCAAGCTTTGAGGCAAAGCCTGGGTCTTTCCTGTTTTCAAAAAATCCTTCCCGAAGGATGGTGTTCTTTCCGGCCGTCCCTTGCCAATTGACGCGCTCCACCCGACACTCGGCTCATGACGCTCGCCAACCGTATCGACAGCCAACGCGACGCTCTGATCGCGTTGACACAGGACCTGATCCGCATTCCGACGCTGAATCCGCCCGGTCGGCACTACCATGACATATGTGCGCTGGTAAGTGACCGGTTGAAAGGACACGGGTTCGAGGTACAGATGACCCGTGCCCACGGGACGCCCGGCGACAGCGACACCTATCCGCGCTGGAATGTCGTTGCACGGCGCGACGGCACCATCGCGGGGGAATGCGTGCATTTCAACAGCCACCATGACGTGGTCGAGGTTGGCCACGGTTGGACCCGCGATCCATTTGGAGCAGAGGTGGAAGAAGATAGAATTTACGGTCGCGGGGCCTGCGACATGAAAGGCGGGCTCGCGGCCTCCATCGTCGCCGCAGAGGCTTTCATCGAAGAACACCCGAACTATGCGGGCGCCATTGAAATCAGCGCCACGGCGGATGAGGAATCCGGCGGCTATGGGGGTGTCGCCTACCTTGCCGAACACGGTTTTTTTGCGCCCGAACGGGTGCAGCATGTCATCATTCCCGAGCCACTGAACAAGGATCGTATCTGTCTCGGTCACCGCGGTGGCTGGTGGGCCGAGATCGAGACAAAGGGCGAGATCGCCCATGGTTCCATGCCGTTCCTGGGGGATTGCGCCGTGCGGCATATGGGGGCCGTACTCGACAAGTTCGAAACAGACCTCTACCCCGCCATGGCTGCGCGGCGCACGGACATGCCTGTTGTGCCGGAAGGCGCGCGGCAATCGACGATGAACATCAACTCAATCCACGGGGGTCAGCCGGAACAGGCACCCGACTATGATGGTCTGCCCGCTCATTGTGTGCCCGACAGTTGCCGTATCGTCATCGACCGGCGCTTTCTGGTAGAGGAAAATGTCGAGCAGGTGCGTGGCGAGGTGGTCGAACTGCTTGAAGGGCTAAAGGTCAGCCGGGATCGCTTTGAATATGAGATGCGGGAGTTGAATGTCGTTTTGCCGTCGATGACTGACAAATCGGCGCCGGTGGTTGAAACGATCCATGCCGCCATCGAGAGCGTGCTTGGGGTGGAACCGACCTATGTCGCTTCGCCGGGCTCTTATGATCAGAAACACATCGACCGCATCGGCAAGCTGCACAATTGCATTGCCTACGGACCCGGCGAACTGGAACTGGCCCACAAGCCTGATGAGTGGGTTGGCATCACCGATATGCTCGACAGCGCGAAGGTGATGGGCCACGCACTTGAAACGTTGCTGCTCCCCAAGCCGTAGCCATCTCTGGCGGCTCAATGGAAATCGGCTCAATTTACCGCTAACGAACCACTGGCACGTCGATATTGTCTATCAGCCGCACACCCGCCATGTAGGCTGCTGCAAACAGACGTGCGGGCGCCTCGGCACGTTCGATAAGCGCCAGCGCATCATTCGTTCGCATCTCCAGATAGTCGATGTCACCGAACCCTGCCGCGGCGAGCCTTGCCTTTGCATCAGGCAGCAGATCGCCGATCGGGGCTCCTTGCCCAAGCGCATCGGCCATCTGCTCCATCACCTCGTTCAATGCCGATGCCCGGCTGCGCGCCTGATCCGACAGCAGCAGGTTGCGTGATGACATGGCAAGTCCGTCAATCTCACGAATGGTCGGGCACCCAACCACCTCGACGCCCAGGTCCAGATCGTGCGCCAACCGCCGAACCACCTGCAGTTGCTGGAAGTCCTTTTCCCCGAAAAAGGCCAGATCGGCCGAGGTTTGGGTAAAGAGCTTGGTTACAACCGTCGCCACCCCATCAAAATGGCCGGGGCGATGCGCGCCGCAAAGCACGTTGGTGAGTCCATCCACACTGACGTTTGTCGCAAATCCATCCGGATACATCTGCGGTCCATCCGGAACGTAGATCGCGTCCACCACGAAGCGCTCCAGCTTCCGGGCGTCCTCATGCTCGGTCCGGGGGTAGTTTGCCAGATCTTCCGCGTTGTTGAACTGCTTGGGGTTCACAAAGATCGTCACGATCACCCGGTCGCTCATTTCCTTGGCGCGGGCCACAAGGCTCAAATGTCCATCATGCAGCGCGCCCATGGTGGGCACAACGCCGATGGTTTCGCCCGCCCGCTGCCAGCCGCGCGTCATCTCGCGCAGATCGGCCAATGTGCGCACGATGGGCGCCGTCATGTCTTGGCCCCCGGAACCGTGTCGGCAAACACATGCTCCGGTCCCGGAAAGCGGCGCGCGCGTACGTCTTCGGCATAGGCTGCGATGGCCGCTTCACCGTCCTTGCCAAGTTCCGCATAGCGTTTGACGAACTTCGCCTTGAAGGCGGTGAACAGGCCCAACATGTCGTCCACCACGAGGATCTGGCCATCGCAGCCTGCGGACGCACCGATGCCGATGGTCGGGATGTCGAGCGCTTCGGTGATGGTGTTGGCAAGGGTCTCCGGAACCTTTTCAAGCACCACCGCAAAGGCGCCCGCCGCGGCAACGGCCTCTGCATCCGCCTTCAGCGCAGCCCCGGCGTCACCGCGCCCCTGCACCTTGTAGCCGCCCAGCGTGTTGATGGATTGCGGGGTCAGACCCACATGCGCCATCACCGGAATACCGCGCGCCACAAGGAACGCGATGGTATCGGCCATCGCCACGCCCCCTTCCAGCTTCACAGCCCCCGCGCCTGTCTCCGCCATCAGGCGCGCCGCGTTGCGAAACGCCTGTTCCGGACCTTCTTCGTAAGAGCCAAAAGGCATGTCGATGACCATCATCGCAGACGACAGCCCTCGCGCGACAGCCTGCCCATGCATCACCATCATCTCCATAGTGACCCCCAGGGTTGATGGCAAGCCATGCAGCACCATGCCCAAACTGTCGCCCACCAGAACAAAGTCGCAATGGGCATCCATCATCTGCGCCATGGGCGTTGTATACGCGGTCAAACTGACAATGGGCGTGCCCCCTTTCATGGCGCGAATGTCATCGGGCAACGGGGCGGTCTTGCGGGCGGTGGCGCTCATCTTCGGGCCTTTCGCTGGTCTTTTCGTGGGCGCAGATACCAGCCTTCCGCCCTCTGCGCCACTGAACAAAAGGCGCACCACCCTTGCGCGACGCCACGTTTGCGGGAAAGCTGTCTTTGAACCGTATCGACAGGGGAGACCGCCATGTTCCACCGACTGCTGATGACCACCGCCGCCATCGCTCTGGCCTCAAACGCATGGGCAAAGACCGACATCACCGTGGCGATCCAGCTCGAACCCCCGCATCTCGACCCAACATCCGCTGCTGCCGGGGCCATCGACTCGGTGCTCTATTCCAACGTGTTCGAGGGGCTCACCCGCTTCATGGGTGATGGATCCGTGGTACCGGGCCTCGCCGAAAGCTGGGAGATTTCGGATGACGGGCTGACCTACACCTTCACATTACAAAACGGCGTGACCTTCCACGACGGCACCACCATGGATGCCGAAGACGTCAAATTCACCTTCGACCGCATCCTCGCCGAAGACAGCGCAAACGCGCAAAAGGCACTCTATGCCGCGATCAGCGCGGTCGAGGTCGTGAACCCACAAACCGTCCGCATGACGCTGTCCGAACCCAACGGCAACCTGCTCTTCAACCTCGCCTGGGGGGACGCAGTGATTGTCGCGCCCGAGAGCATTGAGACCATCAAACAGCAACCCATCGGCACAGGCCCGTTCAAATTCGACACCTGGACCCAAGGCGACAGCATTCGGATCAGCCAATATGACGGCTACTGGGGCGACACCCCGGCCCTGACAGAGGCCACGTTCAAATTCATCTCCGACCCCACGGCCGCCTTTGCCGCCGTGATGGCAGAGGACATTGATGCCTTCATCGGCTTCCCCGCCCCCGAAAACCTGCCGCAGTTCGAAGCGGACCCGCGCTTTCAGGTCCTGATCGGCTCCACCGAAGGCGAAACCATCCTGTCGACCAACAATGCGGTGGCCCCTTTCGACGATCTGCGCGTGCGGCAAGCAGTGGCACATGCCATTGACCGGCAGGCGATCATCGACGGGGCCATGTTCGGCTACGGCACGCCCATCGGCACCCATTTTGCACCGCACAACCCGGCCTATGTCGATTTCGCCGGCGGCTCCGCCTACGACCCGGAAAAAGCGCGCGCCCTGCTGGCCGAAGCGGGCATGGCCGACGGGTTCGAGACCACATTGCACCTGCCGCCGCCCTCCTACGCCCGCCGCGGGGGTGAGATCATCGCCGCCCAACTGGCCGAGGTCGGGATCAAGGCCGAGATCATCAATGTCGAATGGGCCCAGTGGCTGGAAACCGTGTTCCGCGGCAAGAATTTCGGTCTGACCATCGTCAGCCACACCGAACCGATGGACATCGGGATCTATGCAAACCCCGACTACTACTTCCAATACGACAATCCGGCCTTCCAGGAACTGATCGCGACGCTCAACAGCACCACGGACCCCGACACGCGCACCAACCTGATGGCCAAGGCGCAGGAAATGATCGCCAACGACGCGGTCAACGGCTACCTGTTCCAGCTCGCCCAACTGGCGGTGGCGAAGGCCGAGCTTCAAGGCCTCTGGACCAATATGCCAACACAGGCGACAGACCTCACAGGCGTAAGCTGGGCCGAATAAGCGCAAGGTCCCAACGTCTCTGTTCCAAAAAATCCTCCCCGAAGGGCCGTTTCGCAAAGGGGCTGTTCGGGAAATTAAAGTCCACCGCGACAATGTCAGGACACCCAATGATCATTCATCCCGCAGGCAGCCGGGCCAGCATACGCGCCAACCCCGACTACTTCACAGGCGACGTCTGGCAGGACCCGATCATCTCAGCCGAAGCACCCGCCCGGCTTCATGCCCTCTCCGTCCACTTCGCACCGGGTGGCCGCACGGCATGGCATACGCATCCGCTAGGTCAGACACTTCACGTCATCCAAGGCACCGGTCTGATCTGCCTACGCGGCGAGACACCGCAGACGATCCGCGCAGGAGACACCGTGTGGATCCCGCCGGGGGTCGAGCATTGGCACGGCGCAGGCCCGGACACCGCCATGACCCACATCGCCATGCAGGAAGCGCAGGACGGCACGGCCGCAACATGGCTCGAACAGGTCAGTGACGCTGACTACGGTGGATAGGTGGGAGGGGGGCCAGCCCCCCGGCTGCGCCTCCCCCCGGAGTTTATCTGGCAAGATGAAGGATCTTGTTGCGCACCTCGTCCCGGATGGGTCCGTTTCGTGGTTTGTCGCGCAGGGTTGTGAACCAATGACCCGGTGGGTTCTTGCCCCGCCGGTTGCCATCAAAGCGCAGCGCTCGCAGCACGTCCTCGCCCGCATGTTCGATACGATCGGGAATCTCGTAGCCGCTCAAGGTCGCCCACACCCCTGTCCAAAGCCGGCCAACTGACCACGGGTTGTATCCGCCGCCGCCCAACACCAGCAGGCGCGGCGCCACCCCGATCAGCGCTTGCACCACGGCCCAATGCGCGTTGTTGGACAGCGACAGATGCGCCTGCGGGTCTTCCTCCACCCCGTCCGCGCCGCATTGAAGGACAATGGCGTCAGGCCCAAAGGCCAAAACGCGAGGCAAGATCAAATCATCCCGGATCAGCGCCATCTCGTCATCATTCAGACCACGCGGAACGGGTAGGTTTGTCAGCGTATCAGTCGCCCCAAGCGGCCCCGTACGCGGCCAAAGCCCACCCTCATGGACCGAGATCATCAGCACGTCCGGATCATCGGCAAAGGCCAGCTCGACCCCGTCGGGGTGATGCGCGTCGATGTCCACATAGGCCACCCTTTGCGCGCCGTTGCGGCGCAAGGACAGAATCGCGAGGACCGGGTCGTTAAGATAGCAAAACCCCCCTGCCCGATCCGGCATTGCGTGATGCGTGCCCCCCGCCGGGTGGTAGACAATACCACCATCTGCCAGAAGTTCCCCGGCCAACAACGACCCGCCCGCCGCCGTTGCCGGACGCCGGTACATTTCCGGAAACACCGGGTTGTTCGAGGTGCCAAGCGCATGCCGCGATCTGACATCGGCAGTTACGGCCTGTGCCGCCTCTGCCGCGTGAAGCGCTGCAACATAGTCGGGTGTGTGCCAGATCGTCAGGGTATCGGGCTTCGCCCGCGGGCTGGGGACATAGGCGTCGCGTGGCAACCACCCCATGGCCCGGCTCAGGTCGATGACGGTCGACACCCGCGGCACCCTGAGCGGGTGCCACGGGCCATAGGACGATCCGCGATAGATCTCCGATCCGATGAACAGCGGGCGGGGCAGCATCGCCCATAGATAGGGGCTGCGCCGCTCAAAACGAGGGGGATCAAGCCGCCGCGGCGCCCATGGTCTCGGCGCGCGACAACCAGCGGTCGATCTTTTCAGGTTTGGCGAGTTTGACGGACCCGAACAGCACGACGTTCCGGGGTTTGACACCTACGAACTTCATCACCTGGTTGCGCATCACGCGACGCCCCGGGCTGCGATAGAGCAAAGTGTCGAGCCAAGTCGGCGTATCCGCCGTGATAATCGCATCACCCGTCCGTCCATCCAGCAGCTTGTCCCAGCCAAGGCCGCGCCCGTGGTACTTGTAGGCAAAGCCCGATTGCAGGCCCGCGTCCATCACGGCCTTGGCCTGCGCAGGCATCGCGCCCCACCAGTAAGGGTGCACGATCATCACGTGATCCGCCCAGCGGATGTTGTCCTGCCAAACCTGGATGTCGGGTGAGAGGTCCTGCCCCTCGCTGTAGCCTGCTTCGGGCGCCATGTCCGACAGGTGCATGATCCGCACCTCCGCTCCCTTGGCGCGGGCGCCCTTGGCATAGCGCTCGGCCAGTGCAGCGTTCAGCGATCCGGCCTTTGGATGCGCCACCCAGATGAAAACACGTTTGGTCATTTCGAAAACTCCATCGCTTGCTTGACACAGTGTCAATTGACAGCGTGTCAACTATGTGCTTCTTGACACCATGTCAAGTGAAACAATCGATACCCCGACCAAAATTCTCGAAGCGGCGCTACGCCTGCTGGAAACACCGGGCGCCAAGCTGCCCACGATGTCCGACATTGCGCGGGCGACAGGGATCAGTCGGCAGGCGGTCTACCTGCATTTTCCCAGCCGCACCGACCTGCTGGTCGCTGCGACACGCTATCAGGACCGGCAAAACCAGGTGGACGCCGCTCTCGCCCCCAGCCGGGGCGCTCGATCGGGTGCAGAACGGCTCGACGCTTTTGTCACCGCATGGGGCAACTACATCCCCAAGATCTATGGCGTGGCGCGGGCCATCATGGCGGTGACAGACACGGATGCCGAGGCGGCCGCAGCCTGGAACACCCGCATGCAGGACATGCGCGAGGGCTGCGCCGCCGCCATCAACGCGCTGGCCGAGGACGGCTCCTTGCCCCCGGACACCGACATCGAACAGGCCACCGACCTGCTCTGGACGCTGCTCTCGGTCCGCAATTGGGAGAACCTGACCCAAACCTGCGGCTGGTCACAGGACTGCTACATCGCCACGATCCGTGGTCTTGCCATGGCCACCATCGCCCGCGACCTGGGCGCGCTGACGG
>NZ_JAHVHT010000006.1 GCF_019802125.1 Tateyamaria omphalii | reverse complement strand
CGCAGCGATACATCCAAGCCAGCATAATACTCCATTCGAATTCTCCCATGTTCACAGATGCCCTGTGATCCTATCGGGAGCTCGACCTCAGTTCAGGGTCAGCCCAATTACGCATGCTTCGGGCTGTAACCGGACTTCCCCGCACGCCTGCAGACGAGGCGACCTCACCGAAACCCTCCAAAAAGAGAAAGAGCACCGCACACGTGTCACACCCAGCGCAGTGCCCAGTGCCGCCTCAGTCTCAACTTGCCGCGGTCAGCCCATCCTCCGACGGGTACAGGAACGCCGTCGAACCCGGCGTCACGTTCGGATACAGCTGGTTGATATGCGCCATGATCATGCGCACGCAGCCCGAGCTTGCCCGCCCGCCGATGGACCGGGGGTAGGGGGTGCCGTGAATGCGCAGATACGTGTCCCGGTTGCCCACGAACAGGTACAGCGCCCGTGATCCCAGCGGGTTGCGCGGTCCGCCGTTCATGCCGTCTGCGTGCTGTTCAAACAATTGCGGATCACGCTCGATCATCGCCTTGGTCGGCGTCCATGTGGGCCATTTGGCCTTGCGCTTGATGGTGTAGGTGCCGGGCTCATACAGGTTGCCCCGCGCAATCGCCGCGCCATAGCGCATGGCCGTGCCATCCGCCTGGATGTGATAAAGATAGCGGGCCACCGCATCCACATGGATGTCGCCGGGTTTCAGCCCGTCATTGGCCTGCACCCGCTGCGGCAGGAACCGGCGATGCACGCCCCAGGGGTTCGACGTGGCCAGATCGAAATTGGCCGGCGTCACCTGCGCGTCCCATGTGGACCACTTGGACTGATCGGAAATCGGGCGGGCCAAAGCGGGCCCTGCAATGGGTGCCGAAAAAAGGGCGGCGGTGGTCATAACGAAATGGCGTCTGGTCAACATGAATCAAAATTCCTCGCACTCAGGTCGGTCATGGATAGTACAGATGCGGCCTCTCGGGCAATCATACGGCTCCGAAGTCACAACCATGTGAGGGGCTCGCGTCAGGGGCGCAAATCCTAACGTTCGGTAAATGCGCCCCCGTAAGCCCCTAATTCCACAGGTCGCCCTCTGTCCCAGCGTGGGACATCACACGCTCATGCAGATATATTTCATCTCCAAAAACTCCTCGATCCCGTGATGCGACCCCTCCCGGCCCAGGCCCGATTGCTTGACCCCACCAAAGGGCGCCACCTCGGTCGAGATGATGCCGGTATTGACCCCCACCATCCCATATTCCAACGCCTCAGCCACCTTATAAACCCGGCTCAAATCGTTGGCGTAGAAATACGCGGCAAGGCCGAAAATGGTGTCGTTGGCCATCGCGATCACATCGTCCTCATCCTCAAATTTGAAAAGCGGTGCGAGGGGCCCAAACGTCTCCTCATGCGCCACTTTCATATCCTGAGTGACCCCGGTTACGACGGTCGGCTGCAGGAAGGTGCCGCCCAGATCATGCGGCTTGCCCCCGGTCAGAATGGCCCCCCCATTCTCGACCACATCCGCCAGATGATCCTGCACCTTCTCAACGGCTTTATCGGTGATCAGCGGGCCAGTGGTCACACCATCCTCAAGCCCGTCACCGACAGTCAAATCCTCAACCGCCTCTTTCAGCTTGGCGGCGAAAGCGTCATAAACCCCCGCCTGCACATAGATCCGGTTGGCACAGACACAGGTCTGGCCCGCATTCCGAAACTTACAGATCATCGCGCCCTCAACGGCGGCATCCAGATCGGCATCGTCAAAGACGATAAAGGGGGAATTCCCGCCCAGCTCCATCGAACATTTCATCACCTGATCAGCGGCCTGTTTCAGCAGGATACGCCCCACCTGCGTGGAGCCGGTGAAGGTCAACTTGCGCACGGCGGGGTTCTCGCAAAACTCCTTGCCCGTCTCGGAGGCATTCGAGGTCGTCACCACCTGAAACACCCCGGCCGGAATACCCGCCCGCTCGGCCAGCACCCCCATCGCAATGGCCGACAGAGGCGTCAGTTCCGCAGGCCGCGCGACAAAGGTACAGCCAGCGGCCAGCGCAGGCGCGGCCTTGCGGGTGATCATGGCGTTGGGAAAGTTCCAGGGCGTGATGCTTGCCGCCACACCCACGGGCTGTTTCAAGACCGTGATCCGCTTGTCACGCTGGTGGCCGGGAATGGTCTCGCCATAGATGCGCTTGGCTTCCTCGGCAAAGAACTCGACGAAAGAGGCCCCATAGCCGATCTCGCCCTTGGCCTCGGCCAGCGGTTTGCCCTGCTCGGCAGTCAGGATCACGCCCAGATCGTCCTGGTGCGCCATCATCAGATCGAACCACTTGCGCAGGACGGCACCACGCTCCTTCCCCGTCCATGTGGCCCAGTCCTTCTGCGCGGCCTGTGCCCCCGCGATGGCCTCGGCCACCTGCGCGCGGCTCAGATCCTGTACCTCGGCGATCACATCGCCGCGAGCCGGGTTGGTCACCTCGAACGTGCCGTCGTCGCCGTCCACCCAGGCGCCATTCACATAAGCACGAGTTTCAAGCAGCGATGGGTCGCTTAGCATGGATTTCAGGTCGGTGGTCTGGTCTAGCATGGCGCGTCCTCTTGCGGTCCTTTGCATGTCAAACAACACGGGCTAGGCTTGTCCAGTTCCAAAGTAAGGAGGAACGTGATGCCAGACATGGACGATGCCTACGCCAACGGGGCCTATATCGACGGGGCCGCCGCCTATCCGCCGCGCTGGGCAGAGGAGGCAGAGGCGTTTCGCCAAGCCCTCGGGCCGCGGGCGCGGCTGGGGCTGAGCTATGGCCCCTCCGAGCGCATGGCGTTGGATCATTTCCTGCCGGAAGGCGAGGCGAAGGGTACGCTGATCTTTGTCCATGGGGGCTACTGGCTGAAATTCGACCGCTCCTACTGGTCGCATCTCGCGGCAGGAGCGCTGGCGCAGGGGTGGAGCGTGACGATGCCTTCCTATGACTTGTGCCCGGACGTGCGCATTGCTGGGATCACCCAGCAGATTGCGCAGGCAGTGATGGCGGTGGCCGATGGCAGCATGGGGCCGATCAGCCTGGCCGGGCATTCAGCGGGCGGGCATCTGGTGTCGCGGATGCTCGCGCCGGGGATGCTGCCAGCGTCCGTCATGGCACGGCTGACGCATGTCATGCCTATCTCGCCCGTCTCTGACCTTGAACCGCTGTTGCAAACAGTGATGAACGCCGAGTTCGGCATGGACACGGTCATGGCGCAGGCGGAAAGTCCCGTGCACCAGCCCAAACCCCCCGTGCCTGTGACGGTTTGGGTCGGGGGCGAAGAACGGCCTGTTTTTCTGGACCAGGCGCGGTGGCTGGCCAAGGCGTGGGACGCGGATCACGTGATCACCGAAGGCGAACACCACTTCAACGTCATCGACGCGCTGGCCGATCCAGACAGCGACATGATCCGGCGCTTGACGACGGCCAACTGACGCGCAACATGTGCGACGGCTGCGGGCGATGGCGTCGCCCGCATACCAAGCCCAAAATGTCCTGCACGCCGGGACCTTTCTGCAAAGGAGGGTCACGCATGACCGCTCGCCCCGATTTCTACCGCTTCCACAACGGCACCAAAGATGCACTGCCATTCGACGCCGCCGAATACGACGCCCGCCTGACCGAACTGCGCGATCGGATGGAGGCGCAGGGCGCCACCGCCGCCGTGCTCACCTCAATGCACAACGTCGCCTACTACTCGGGCTTTCTCTATTGCGCCTTTGGCCGCCCTTACGCCTGCGTCGTGACCGAAGACGCTTGCGTCACCATCAGCGCAGGCATCGACGCGGGCCAGCCCTGGCGGCGCAGCCATGGCGACAACATCACCTACACCGACTGGCAGCGCGACAATTTCTGGCGCGCCGTGCGCGAGGTGACGGGTGAGGGGGCCGTGATCGGGGTCGAATCCGACCACCTCACCCTGCTGCAGCAGGGCAAGATGGAGGACTTCCTCAAACCCGTCGCCACTGTCGATCTGTACGAGACCACCATGCGCCAGCGCATGAACAAATCCGAGGCCGAGATCGCCCTGATCCGCCACGGTGCACAGGTGGCCGACGTGGGCGGCTACGCCATCCGCGACGCGATCAAGGCAGGCGTGCGCGAGATTGACGTCGCCATGGCGGGCCGCGATGCGATGGAGATGGAGATTGCCAAACGCTTCCCCGACGCCGAATACCGCGACACCTGGGTCTGGTTCCAATCCGGCATCAACACCGACGGCGCTCACAATCCGGTCACAGGCCGCGTGCTGGAGCGGGGCGATATCCTGTCGCTCAACACCTTTCCCATGATTTCGGGCTACTACACGGCGCTCGAACGGACCCTTTTCGTGGAAACCGTCGATGATGTCAGCCTGAGCTACTGGAACCACAACGTCGCTGCCCACGAATTGGGCATGTCATTGTTAAAACCGGGGGCCACCTGCGCCGAGGTGACCGAGGGCGTGAACGCCTACTTCCGCGAACATGATCTGCTTCAGTATCGCAGCTTCGGATACGGCCACTCGTTCGGCGTGTTGTCGCATTACTATGGACGCGAGGCGGGGCTGGAACTGCGCGAGGACATCGACACGGTGCTTGAGCCCGGCATGGTGATTTCGATGGAGCCGATGCTGACGATCCCAGAGGGTCAGCCCGGAGCGGGCGGCTACCGTGAACACGATATTCTGGTGATCACCGAAGACGGGAACGAGAACATCACGGGCTTTCCCTATGGACCGGCGCACAATGTCATCGGGTGATTAATCTATGACATAGCTGGTTGTGTTTGGGGCTGTTTCTACAACCTCAGTTTGCATGAGCGTCTGGACTGCGGTGTCTAGAATCACTTACAGTGAGGGTCGAACGGATGGACCCCACACATGCTGGCTGATCGTCACCCCTTTCAGGATGCGCGTCTTGAGGCGCTGCGTTCGTATGATGTGCTCGACACGGAATACGAACCTGCATTCGACAGCATTGTCGATGTCGTGGCGGATATCTGCGACGTCCCGATTGCCCTGATCAGCTTGGTGGATGACCATCGCCAGTGGTTCAAGGCGGTCAAGGGGCTGGACGTGCCCGAAACACCGCTTGAATCCTCTATCTGCTCCCACGCCATCCTCGAAGGCGATCTGGTCGAGATCGAAGACACCCATGCCGACCCGCGCATGGACGGCAATCCGCTGTGCGTCGATGATCCGGGCCTGCGGTTCTATGCGGGGGCCGTGCTGAAAGGGACGGATGGCCTGCCGCTGGGCACGCTCTGTGTGCTGGACCACAGACCCCGCCGCCTGACCGAAGTGCAGCGCAAGATGCTCAAGGTTCTGGCAGGTCAGGTCATGGCTCAATTCGAATTGCACAGGACGCTGAAACAACAGGCCATCCTGCACAGCGAGGCAGATCACCGGATCAAGAACTCGCTCCAGATGCTCTCCTCGCTCACCCGATTCCAGAGCCGCGTGTCGGAACTGGACGAAACGCGCGAAGCACTGGATGCCGTGGGCCAACGGATCGAAACCATGGGCCGCCTGCACGAAGTGCTGCAGGCAGGGCAGGTGCAAACCCATGTCGACCTGGACGACTACCTGATCCGCATCATCGACTTTTTGACGGAACAGGCCCCCGAACATGTGCTGATCGACACGGCACTCTCGCATCTGCGCATGACACCGTCGCGTGCGGCCTCCATCGGGATCGTGCTGAATGAATGGGTGACGAACGCCTACAAACACGCCTTTCCCAATGAAAAACCGGGCACGATCCGGGTGACGGTGACGGATATGGGGTCCGGCACCGCCCAGCTTGAAGTGGCGGATGACGGCTGCGGAACTTCGGCTGAGAAACCGGTCCGCCGCTCGGGGCTTGGCACCCAGATCACAGATGCGGTGGCACAGGCACTGGACGGAACGTTGACCGCCGATGCCAACGCGCGCGGCACGCGCCACCGGCTGCTTTTCGCGATCTGACCACCTTTCCTTGCCGCAACCTTTTTGCAACTATTACGGCGAATATCGGCCATCGCCGATGTAAATACGCGTTACATTGCCTATATGTATCGCAACACATTGAACAGAGGGGACATTTTATGGCCGATTTCGCAAGCCAGGTGGCAGAATCTCAATCCCAGGTGGCCGAGGCGCAACAAAAGATCTCGGAACTCACCAGCCGGATCGAGGCCGCGCGGGCCAAGATGAAATCCGGCGATGACGTCTCCATGGATATCGAGAATGCGACGCTTGAGGATGTCCACGCCCACACCGACGTGATGAATTCCAACATCGCGGAACTGATCATGGGTCTGGACGATGTCACCGCCGCCTTCTCCAAGGATTTTGACGAGATGCGGTCCAAGACGGGCTGGGAAAGCTTTGTCGGCATCTTTGCCAAGGCCAAGTCGGAATCCATGCGGCAGGAGCGTGTGCGCTCTGCCTCGATCGACGACAAGCTGCAGGACCTGATCTCGAAATCCGACGTGATCGTGCAGTTGCTGCAGGGCCAGTTGACCATGCTGGAAGAGCAGAAAACCAAGGTCGAAGCCAACCTGACTGAAACGCTGGACGAGCGTGAGTTCACCGTGCAGGAGCTGTCAGCCTTGCAAGCCGATATTCAGGCGATGGACCCGCAGATCATCACGCTGGAAAACAAGATCGCATCCGAAACCGACGCCGCCAAGCGTACCGCGCTTGAGACCGAACTGGCCGACATGAACTCGAAATACAATGAGATGGTGCAGGAAGAGCAGGTCAAAGTGGCCAAGTCCCAGACGCTTGAGCGCTATATCGAGAAGGGCAAGACCTGGGTGGACAGCCTGCAGAACCAGGCCGCAACCCAGATGGTGCTGATCAACAAGCTCCAAACAGACACCAAGCAGCGCGTGGTGCTCTACGATGCGCTGACCAAATCATTGAAGACAGCCCAGCAACAGGACGTCGCCCACCGCATCAACGAGATTGGCGTGAAGACGGACCAGGAGGCGCAAACCGCCATGGCCGGGATCGGTGCGGCAACGAACGCCCGCATGGCCGACATGCTGGAAGCACACGAAGACCAGATGGTCTTTGCCCGCGACGTGCTGGAGCAGAAGGCGAAAGCGGACGAGCGGTTTGCGCGGCGGTTCGCACAGATCGTGGAGAAGCACGACAGCAATGCGTATGGTGGATGATGGCCCGTAACCGGGTCATCCTTTGCTTTTGCGTCGCCTGTTATCTGGTTACCTTGTCAATGGGGATGTGGATCACCGGTGAAGGGCTGTTGATTGCCAGTATGCAGGCCCTTGCAGTTCTGCCTTTTGTCGCAATCTTTGCCGCGGTCGCTGGCGTTTGCGTCATTCTGCTGATTAGCGTTTTCTTATCACTTGTTTCGTCCGTGGGAATGCTTCTGCTCCTTCTGGTGGGGCCAAGCGGAGCCGCGACGAAGTGGGGTAAATGGATTGAGGCAAAAGAGCGCCGACTGGGGCATTGGATCGCGGATCAATTGTCGCTCCGCAAAACAACCGAACATGATGCAAAATAGCTCTTCTACTCATATGACTGATAGTTACGGCCTCACCGACCTTTTCGCCTCGCGCCGCTACTTCAAGAAGTTCGAGACGATCACCGGGCACCTCGCCCGCGTTGCCGGCGTGATGGAGGCCGAGGGCGATCTGAACCGGGACGAGGTTAAGATCCTGACCCGTTACATCGCCGAACTGACCTTCACCTTCCGCGCGCTCTCCCAGAAATACCTGCTGGTGGGCCGCGATACCGGGCGTTTCTTCGGCTCCCTCGCCATCGACAAACGCTACAGCGGCTTTCCGGCGGCCGAAGAACTGCTCACCATGGCCTCGGACGCGATCCAGGCGGGCGTCCATCTCGACCGCATCGACCCGGCAGATGAGCTCAAAAAGCAGATGGTCGAGGTCATCATCGGCGACCGCCAGGTGCCCACGAAACTGCAATTCGCGCTGTCCCAGCGGCTCTATTACGAAGACTTGCAGAAGGGCCAACTCTTCTGGCCCCGCAACGACCCGCAAATCGTCTGGACCGGCAACCTGAGCGACGACCGCCGCAGCTTCCGCATCCACTGGGCCGTCTATGACACCGACCTGAACCTGCCCGTCATCTACATGATGGAGGTCGAGGACACGGGCCGCACAGCCCTGCCCAAAGACCCCCGCCGCTGGCCCGAAGCACAAGCGCACCTGATGGCGCAATCGCTGGGCAAGCTGAAGCTCGTGACCATCGCCAAGGGTTTCGACGAGGATTTCGATGATCTGCACCCCAAACGCCTGCGCCGCTTCTACGCGGGGCCGATGTACTCCTCAGCCTTCACCGCACAGTCGGGGCCCATCCTAGACGTCCTCAAAGCCGCCCGCGCGCCCGAAGGGCAGGACTGGGCGCTGGTCTGGACCGAGGAAGATCTGCACTCCGAACGCGTGATCGAAGAACGCTCGGGCTGGTTCTCTTCCGTCGAGCGCGAAGTCTTCGCCCTCGACCCCTTCTCAGGCCGTGGCGCGGACCTTGGGGCCACACGGATGGAACGCAGCATCGTCCTACCCCAACGCGCCTTCCAGGCGCTCGAAGAGATGAACCCACCCGGCTTCGGTTCTGTCCGCAAGTTCGTGGTCAGCCCATCGGGGCGGGTGCTTCGGTACTGATGGGTGGGTCTGATGGCAGATCGGCCCTCCGGGAGGGATTTTTTTGAAACAGGGAAGTATTGGACGGTGAGATGGTGACTAAGGTTCGTTTTGTATTTGCTCTGCTTTTGGGATTCTTCGGTTGGTTCTTCGGCTCCGCGATGGGGCTTGCTCTGTTCGGTACTGCCATCGTTGCAGCCTGGGTCTTTGTACCACTTTTGGCATTGCTAGGCTTCTTTATGGGGCCCGATGTTGTGGATAAAATTGCGCGTTGGTCGAAACGTCGAGAGGACAAGTCATGACTCAAACAGCCGATCAAATGGAACTGCGCGAGGCCGAGATTACGGCGCACTACCCCATGGCGCTGTCCATGTTGCAGGGCTTTGACCACGCGCCGCGCATCGGCAAGGGCAAGGAAGCGCCGCAGCAGGAACGCTCCAGCGGCGTGGGCACCCGTCGCCGCTTCCGCTCCACCACGCCGGGTCTTGTCACTCGCCGCACCGTGCCCACCGGGGCCGTGCAGTTGATGGCCACCATCGAAGGGGCCGATGACGACGACGCGCTGATGTCGCCCGTGCAGGCCACCGCGCTCAACGCCCTGCGCCGGGCCATTTCCATCGCGCTGGCGGTGGCCGAAAATTACGCCTCCGTCTCCGGCCTCGGCGATCTGAAACGCGCCAACCTCGAGGGTGCCTTGCCCGCCGCCCGCAAGACCGAGTTTGCCGAACTGCTCGCCGCCGAGGCGCTCATCACCCTCTACGTCTTCGGCAACGCCACTGCCTACCTGCTCTCGGCCCATCAGACCGAAGTCACGGCAGAGGTGGGCGAGGTCGAGGAAATCCTCACTGACAACGGCCAGACCGCCCTGCACGGCATCCTCTGGGAACTCGACCAGGACATCGCCACCCACGCCCCCGACGACGCCCACCTTGTCGCCACCATCACCGCCTTTGCCGAGGCGCTGATGGAAAAGGTCTCCTTGCGCGCCCAGAACGCCCCGCGCCTCGCCCCCTTCACCGGGGCCTCATGGCATGTCGAGGCCGACGACTTCACCGTCCAGGGCTTCACACCAGCGACCAAGGCCAAGACTCAAACCCTCACCATGACCTTCAAGAAACCGCACGAGGTCGTGGGCAACCATATAGCCAAATACCAGGCGATGAAGCTGGCCAAGATGCTCATGGCGTATGATTTCGACCGGCGGCTCAACCCCTTTGCCGAACTCGGCGGCTTCATCTTCACCTTCATGGGCGATGGCAAGCCGGGCACTGGCAAGACGACGCTGATCCAGATGATGGCGGGGCTGATCAACGACTATTGCAGCGTCGCAGGCTATGCCTTTCGCTACCAGAACCTGTCGACCGACAACATCGACAGCTACCAGGGCAAGTCGGGCCAGAATGCCAAGGCGTTCATCTCCAATGTCCTCGACCCCGGCGTGATCGGCTTCGGCACCATCGACGACATCGACCAACTTGCGGGCAAGCGCGGCGACCGCCAATCCTCCGCCGGGCAACTCGAAATCACCGCCGTGTTGATGGAGAGCTTTGCCGGCGCGAACACCGTCGTGCGCGGCAACTGTACCTTCGGCATGTTCTCGAACTACCCCGAGAACGTGGACGACGCCCTGCGCCAGCGGGCCGGGGCGCGCTTTCTCGTGGACGGGCCGCAAACGCGCGAGGATTACATCGACATCCTCGCCCTGCTGATGGGCAAGAACCACGACATCCCGATGGGTGCGCACGAGTTGTTCTCGGCCCAGGAGATCAAGAAGGCGGTGGCGGCGTCCTTCGACAGCCACAATCGCCCGCACGAGGCGGGGCTGATGGAGGTCTTTGACCGGGTGCATTCGGACATCGGAGAGCTGGACACGATTGCCAAGCTGGGCACATATCTCAAGGCGATCCAGCAGGCCGACGAGCGCTTTACCGGCCGTGCGATCAAGAACATCACGGACGCGGTCAAGGTCCGCGCCATGGACTTCGAACTGCCCGACGAGTGGATGGAAAACCCTGAGCTGTTCCTGTTCAAAACCTACGACGAGAAGAAAGCGATGATCGAAGACCTGCGCGTGCCGATCACGGTCGACATGGTGGTGCAGGAGATCAACCGATACGCCGACAGCGAGTTCCGCTATGCGGACAAGTCGGATGAAGTGGCGATCGAGGCGATGGTGCGCGACTTTGGGCGGCAGGAAGAGGCGAAGAAGCGGTATTTGGGAGAGAAGGGGTAATGGTCTCCACCATTGCAACTACGTTGGTGATCCTGCTTGTTCCGTTCTGGGCCCCGACACTCGTGAGAACAGGGCAGTCCCCAATCCTGACTGCTGCAATGCGCTTCTGTATCAGTGCTTTGGCTATCGCGGCGGCTTTGTTGCCGATCCAACTCGCATTCTTTCCCTTGGGTCCGATACGGCTTTTGCCATTGGAGCTAGGCTTCCTGTGGCTAGGTGCCGCGCCGTTTTGGGTGCCTTTTCTGGCGGTTCGAGTTATCCAGCTTGGTTTAAAAGACAGAGCACAAATCAATAGGAAGGTGGAAGTATGAGCTTCATCAGCCGGGTTGCGCCCGACCTCGGGTGGGCGCGCGCAGCATCAGTTTGGGGCGAGGCTTCCGCATCAAGCAGTTCACCTGTTCGGCGCGTGACATCAACAATGCGCCCTCCCGGGGGGGAGGTCGGGCGCGGCCCGGCGATGCCGGGCACCTACAGCTCGATTGATGCACCAGTTTCGGAGGACAGGGTTTGATAATTTGGATCATCACAGCCGCCGCCCTCATCCTAGGCACCCTCATCCCCCTGCGCTGGGGCGTCTTCGGCTTCCTAGCCGCCGCAGCCCTCCTGTTCCTCACCCAAGTCGCTATCCATACCGCCATGGGCTTCGAAGGCACGCCGCTCTCTGAAACCATGCTGCTCTTCAACAACTCCTGGCCCGCCTATATCGGCTACAACCTCCAGATCACCTTCCGCAGCTTCGCCCTGCCGCTCCTCGCCCTCGCCACCCCGCTGATCTTCCGCTTGGGGAGGCAGGCATGATGGTCGCCCTGTTCTGGATGCTCATCTTCCCTGTCATCGTCGGCTGGTGGGTCGCGCGGTCGATCCGGCGGCGCTATGGCACCGGTCGGATACGGATCATGCAAACGATGATCATCCTCAGCTTCCTCGCCCTGACCCTCGCCGCATTCCAGGCGATGTACCTGCACGGCGGCGCGATCCTGTCCCCGGCGCGCAACATCCATGCCTTTGGACCTGACGGCGCAACAGACGAAATCTGGAGCCAGTTTCTGATCGTCTTCCCGCTGACACTGCTCGGTCTAGGCCTCTCCTTCCTACGGCGCCAAGGCCAAGCTGATCCGGGCGGCGCGTCGCCCCAAGCGAAAGGGACCCGCCCATGATCCGCCTCATCCAACGCGGCCTGATGTTCGGCAACCTCTTCCATGTGGCCTCACCCGCGCTGGTCGAACGGTACAACCGCGCGCTTGAACACCTCACGGGCAAGCGCACGGCGCTGACCGATTTCTACATCGACATCTCCGGCTACTCGCCCGAGGTCGGCAATGAGCTGAACGACCCGCTCTACCTCAACCACAACGGGGTCAACCGGCAGTTCATCCTGCTGTCGACCGAACAGCGCAAATGCCCGCTGCTCGACGCGGAATTCTCCACGTCCCAGGGCATCCTCAAACGGTTCATCGCGGAAAACGAGGCGGCACTCTTTGCCCTCACCGCCCGCGACGCCGTGGCGGGAGAACTGGTGAACTCCGTCTACGACATCTCCAGCCCTGCACGCCTCTTCGACCTGCGCGCCATCACGGTCGAGGCGGACACGACGCGCGGCACGGTTCGCAACGCGGCCCGACTGGCCGAAAAAGTCGATACGTTCCTGCAGGAAGACGACGCATGGTTCGATGACGTCCTGATCGGCGAAATGATCCAGCTTGCGGGCCAGACCGGCGACGTCTCCCGCAACCCGGTGAACCTCAAACCGATGCGCGTGGAAAAGGGCAATTTCTGGACATCCCATTTTGGGGGGCTCTACATCTTCCAGACGCTCGACCATCCGGCGACCATCGCGGCGAGCGAAAAGCCAGAGGATGTGCCCACCAAGTACACCTTCGACCTGACTCAACGGAACCGCATCGCCAAGTTCCTGGAATACAACGACCTGGTCGAACCCATCGTCAAAGCACGCGGCATCGACGGCGCGGCCATCCTGAAACAGAAGATGGACTTCATCCTCGTCTCCGCCGTGACCGAAGCAGGCGTCGACCTCGCCGGCACCACGCGGCGCGACATGCGCAGGCTCGCCCGCGATCATGGTCACCTGCTGCCCGATGAATTCCACGGCCTCGCGCAACTGGTCGACTGGGCCGAGCATGGGGGCAAATGGCCCCGCATCAGTTCCGAACACCCGGCCTATTTCTACACCCTGCGCGCCGCCGACACGCCCGATGCGGATCTCGTCAACATGCTGCTGTCCGAACTCAGCCCCCGCGACGTGCGGCAACTGTTTATCTGCCACAAACAGGCGTTTTATGCAGCCTATGCCACTTGGGCGGACGCAAAAAAGGAATATGTCGCGCAATATCTCGAAGCCGAGTACAAGGCCGACAAGGTGGGCGCGCGGCAAGCACTCTTTGGGCACGATGCCCCCATGGAACCCGACCCACAGCCCCGCGACATGATCGCGCGGGTCGGCCCGTGGGGCGCAGTGAGGAGGTAACGATATGGCCGTGGCAAGACTGTTTCTGATCGCCTTCGTGGTGTTGACGGTGATCTATTTCTCGCTGTCCTTCTACTCGCGTGCCCGCGCCCGCGACAGGCTGGAAGCGGAATGGGACGAAGGCGACAAACCGGGCCCGCGCGAGGCCTATGTCAAACACGGGCTCGCCGACTATGACGGATCGCTGCGGCGCAAACTGATCCTCGGGGTCTATATCGTGCCCATGGCGCTTGTGTGCCTTATCATCTACCTTGTGAACTTCGCCTGAAAAGGACCCCGCAATGCGTTACATCGGCTGGATCATCCTGATCACCTTCTGGGTCGCGCTGGGCGCGGCGCTGCACTACACCCTGCCGCAACGCGACATCGTGCGGATCGTGAACACCTATGAAGAACGGCAGGAACTGGGCGACTGGACCCGCATGTTCTGGTCACGGCCTGACACGCAATCCGATGGGCTGATCAATCGCGATGTGCAGTTCATCCAGACGGTGCGCGCCAATGGACGGCCCATGGTCTACCGGAACGAGGATACGGGCTGGAGCTGGCCACCCTATTTCAAGTTCGACACCTCGAACCTCTACACCGAGGCGGCGGATTCCGTCTCCACCCGCGCCGCGCCTGAATGGTACGTGCTGACGCATTACGGCTGGCGAAACGAGTTCCTGACGATCTTCCCCAACGCCATTTCGCTACGCCAGGTCGAGGGGCCGGATGCATCCAAGGGCATTCCGTGGATCAACATCCTGGTGCTGACGACGATTGCCGCCATCTTCTACGCAATCTGGGTCCGCTGGCGGCGCTTCCGCCGGGCGCGGATCGACCCCAAACTTGAAGAAATGCAGGACAGCTGGGAAGCCGCTGGCGACGCCGTGTCGGAAAAGCGGGGCCGCTTCCGCCGCTGGCTCAATACGTGGAAAGCCAAATAGGGCGGAGGACACCTCCGCCTTACGAGGGGCGTTGCCAGTAAGGCGGATCTCGATCCGCCTCAGCCACGTCAGGGCAGGGGAGCAGTCCGCCACAACTTCACGCGCAAACCGCCATGGGCGATGCTCGGTCCCTCCGGCAGAAACGGCAGGCCCGTGGCCTTGGCCAGTGACGCCTCGCTGGTGACGATGCCCACGCGCCAGCCCGAAAACCGCTCGGCCAAGACCTGACCCAACCGGCCATAGACCGGATAGAGCGCCTTTTTGTTGCCGATCCGCGCACCATAGGGCGGGTTCACGATCACCAATCCCGGCGGCCCGTCGGGCGGGGTGATGTCCCCGGCATTTCCGGTCTCAAATGACACAAGGTCCGCGACCCCGGCCCGCTCCGCATTGGCCCGCGCCATGGCGATCACGCCCTGATCCCGGTCCGACCCGGTAAGGCGCACCTGTGGTGCGCCCCGCCGGTCGGATGTGCGCAGCGCCGCCACGGCATCCGCGTCGAACCCGGCAAGCTGCTCGAAGGCAAAGCCGCGCGCCCGCCCCGCCTGCAGGCCCGCTGCCATCTCGGCGGCTTCAACGACAAAGGTGCCCGATCCGCACATCGGGTCAAAGACCGGCTGCGATCCGTCAAACCCGCACTGGCGCAGGAACATCGCGGCAAGGGTCTCGCGCATGGGGGCCTTGCCCACGGCTTCCTTGTGGCCCCGCTTGTGCAACGGCTCACCCGACGTATCGACGCTGACCGTCATCCGGTTGTCGTCGATACGCACCTTCAGCGTCACCGGCGCATCCGCGGCCACGCTCATTCCGGCACTCTCGACCAGTGCCGTCTCGATCCGCTTGGTGGCCGCGCCTGCGTGATAGATCTTGGACTTGCGCGAGGTCGCGACCTCCACCCGCACAGGCACGTCCGGGCGCAGCACATCGGCCCATGGAAACTTGCGCGCCCGCTTGTCGAGCTGGGCGAGGTGAAATGCCATGAAGGACCCCATGCGCCACAGCACACGGGTGGCACCGCGCAGCTCCAGATTGGCACGCCAGACCTCCGGCCAGCCACCGTGCAGGCCCACGCCCCCGGGCACAACATCGGCTATGTCAAAACCGCAATCGCGCGCTTCGTCGGCAAGGGTCTGCTCCATCCCGGGCAGGGTGATGGCAAAGATCGGGGCGGGGGCTTCGCTGGACATGATCGGGTCTATAGAACCACGCGCAACGGACCGCAAAGGCGCGGATCAATCCGCAAACAGATAATCCACCGACGCGATCTCGCGCGCCTTCTCCGATGGAACGCTCAGGAAACCAGACAACGCTTCGGCATTGTCGTCCAGATCGGCGGCCTCTTCCATCCGAAGCAGATGCTCGAAATCGGCATCCCGTATACCGTCGGACTCGTAGGTCATGTCGTGGCGGATCGTCGGCAGCAGCCGGTCCAGAGTCTCGGTGCTGGTCTGCTCCCCGGCCAGGCCCACGCGCATGGCGTGCCCGATCAGGTACTCATCCGAGAAATTGCACTGGATCTCGAGGATGCGCGTGATCGACCGGTCGCCCGCGAAATCCTGCAACAGATCGAGGTTGCCGGGGTCCATGCACACGATCAGCCGGTCGGTGTCGAAGTAGTCAAACAGCATCCGCATCAGGGCGCGGCGGTGGCGGGTGCGTTTCTCCAGCGTTTTCTGGATACCGCCCAGGTCGGGCAGGGGGGTATGCTCTTCGTTGAACAGGTACTCGATGGCCGGCACATTGGTCATGATCCGGATCCGCTCCAGCAGGCGCTTGGCCACGTGCCACTTCTTGCACACGATGATCAGCAGCTCGCGGTTGCGGCCCAGCGTGCTCTCGGTCTCCCAGAACCGGGTGGCAAAGCGGCGCCCGATCCGACCCCGACCGGTCAGGAACTTGAACAGGCTCGCGCCTTCGTTCGAAATCTGGAACTGCACGTTCTCGGCGGCGTAAAGCAGGCCCAGGCGGCGCTTCAGATCGCGGGCCTCGGGGCTGATCTTGCGGGCAAACAGGAAATCCTGGCTGAGCAACAGATCATAGTGGTCGTCATAGAACGTTACGGGCATCCCGTAGTCGGTGAACATCAGGAAGGTCAGCGTTCGTGTGCGAATCTCATCCTCGGGGACCACATGGCGGACGATGGTCTGGAAGAAGGTCTCGTCCGGGATCCACGTGGTGCGGAAAAACCGCATCACGTCCTTGCGCTGGCGGGTGAAATCCAGCACCCACTCGATGGTGCGACGGCGCAGGCACCACCATTGGCTGCCGATCTGAACCTGGATGTCAGCGGGAATCTCCCGCTTGAAGCCAAAGCGCTGCTGCAGGTGGTAACTGGTATAGAATCGCCACTTCTGCGTCCGTTCGTTAAAGAAGTGGCGGTAGATCAGCCGCTCTTCCTTCATCCCGGTCTTGATCCAGTCGCTTTCGAAATAGTCGAAACTCTCGATAAAGTCGGCGTCATTTTCATCCAGAAAACGATGGGTATACTCGGCCGACTTGATCGCCATGCAGTCGCCCGACAGCATGTAGAAGTGGGTCGCACGCGGGAACGCCTCTACCGCGCTTTCGACAGCATACAGGGTGGCCTGCACCAGGCTCCACTCTCCCCAACCGCAGCGGATACGGCGGTGGGCAAAGGTAACATTCGGGTTGTCTTTCAGTGCCTTGGTGATCTTCGCAAAGTGCGCAGCGTTGGCACGGGCGTCGAAGTGAATCGACATGTAGTCGCCAGCCGCAGTCAGCCGCTCGGCCTGCTTGATGATGGCATCCGGATCCTTGTGACACAGCAGGATGTAGGCGATTTTTGCCATTCAGGAAACTTTACCACCCAGTAACGTCCGATTGTTTACGGTGATAAAGCTAAGGAGAGATTGAATAAACAGGATTTCTTTGCTTTTTTGCGCGACAAGCCGGTGACACGGATCACTGCAAGTAAAAAGGGCGAGCGGTATGGGGTTCCCAGGCACGTGGATGACGGAAAGCGAAAGCGTGGTGTACCGCGTGGTGCCCAAGTGCGCCTGTTCGACCATCGGCCAGATCATGTTCTACTCGGATCATGGCGAATTCTTCGACGGTGATATTCACGACGCTCAGGGTGGCATGCACAAATGGGCGATCGAGGCGAGCCAACCCATCATCACCGACAACGTGAAAACGCACGGCTCCTACGCCTTCACCTGCGTGCGCAATCCCTACACCCGCATCCTGTCGTCCTTCTTTGACAAGATCTGCGGCATCCAGCGCAACGGCAAACGCTACCGCGGCAACCTCGTACCGCTCCTCATCCAGAAATACGGGATCGAGGTGGGCGGCGACGACGGCAAGCAGGAATTCGACCAGATCAAGTCGTTCCGCCGTTTTCTGCTCTTTGCCCGCGACACCATCCGCTGGCGCCGCCCGATGGAGCCGGACATTCACTGGTCCGCCATGTCCGGCCACGTCTCGACCTTCATCGTGAACGGCGGCCGCTATGACAAGATCATCTGGACCGAGAAGTTCAACGAAGGGATGGAAGACGTGATGCAGGCGATCCAGACGCCCCACGCCGTCAACATCGCCGACATCCCCCGCTTCAACGAAAGCGAAGGGCACGGACCCAAGCGCGCCCACCCGGTCGAGGATTACTTCGACGACCTGTCCATGCACCTCGTCTACGAAATCTACAAACGGGACTTCGACCTGTTCAAATACGATTTCGAAGATCCCTCGAACAAGATGCCCGTGGGTGAGATCGACCTCGACGAAGTGCACAAAAAGCTGGGCGACTAAAACCCCGCACAATCGTCCGCTACAGCACGCTCATCGGACGGCTCTGTCGTGGCGCCGGGTTTGTAATCAAACCAGTATGATATCCGTTTCAATTTCGGACAGCGATGCGATGCCTGCGATTGTCAGGCTGCCATTGCCAAAATCGAAAACCAAAAACCCGTTCTCGTCTGTTGTTTCAACTGACCGGAGGTCGGCAATTGATGGATCGGGCTGAGATAGCAGGTCAGCCTGTATGTGCAGCACATCTATACCAGTTTGGAAGTCAGCTATGACATCATGGCTTGCTTCACGCAAAAACAGGAAGGTGTCGGCTCCGATGCCGCCGCGCAGGAAGTTCTCTCCAGCGCCACCATACAGGGTGTCATTCCCAGCGTTGCCCTCAAGGCGATCGTTCCCTGCTTCCCCATGCAATACGTCGGAGCCGTTGCCGCCACTCAGCCAATCGTCTCCATCACCACCAGTGAGAGTGTCAAAGTTTATGCCCCCGAACATGTGGTCTGCGCCGGCGCCACCTGTCAGGCGATCAGCACCGCTGTTTCCAAACAGAGTGTCGTTCCCATCGTTGCCCGACAGCACGTCGCCACCTGAACCTCCGGTGATTTCGTCATCTCCGGTTCCGCCGGCCAAAGTATCCAAGCCAACGCCCCCGAACATCAGGTCGTTTCCAGCTCCACCGGCAATGACATCGAAACCATTGTTTCCGAACAAATGGTCATCGCCTGCGCCGCCCAGAATAGTGTCGTACCCATCCATGCCCACAATGCTGTCATTGCCCTCTTCACCGAGCAGGTGGTCGAAGCCCAAGCCTCCAATCAATGTATCGGTTCCGGTGTTTCCTCGTACAACGTCGTTGCCAACCCCGCCTACGATGGAGTCGGGCCCATACCCTCCTGTGAGCGTATCATCGCCCCCTCTGCCTTCTATCGTGTTGTGGACGGTCGATGAGGAAAAGCTCGTCATCGTTATTCTATCTGCTCCAAATTCACTCCCGGTTGCGGTGGCGCCGCGCCCAGATAGCACAACGGAGTCAATATCCTCGAAATCCACGCGAAGCCCCTCAACGTACACGCCCGCTGCGTCAAACAAATAGTGGATGCCGTTTGCAGTTAAACTAAGCGTTATCGTTTCAAAGCCTTCAGAGCCGATTATCTCAATATCTTCGAGAAATGGGCCATCGTAAATTATAACCGAGTCCCCATTTTGTAGTTGCACTACATCTGGGCGAAATTGATCTCGAAGGTAGATATCATATGCTTGACCTGGCGGGACCTCGACAGACACGAATGTGTCTACAGCGTTTTCAAGCAGGTTCCGGAATGCAGTGATTTCGTTTGCACTGGATCGGCCCACCCACAGCATATAGTACTGTATGAGTTGTGCAGACATGTCCAAACCGGTGATTTCAGTACGTGTCACACCATCGCGGCTTATCATGCGAATTGTATCGATGGTCCCTGTCAACGTACCGTTTTCAGAGGAAATATTACCTCCATCGATCTCCATGCGTACGCCATCACCAACCGTGCTGTTTTCTTGAAAGTAATATGTCTCACCCTCTACAACCCAGCCTTGTGTATGCCAAACGTTCGAAAATCGCCCGCCATCATAAGAAGATAGAAAGCCTCTTATCCAAGAAAAGCCAGTAAGCGTGGGCATTTTATTTCCTTTCGGGTGAAGGGAATGCCGAATTTAAAACATCGGCCGTCGTCTGTACCCTTAAAAGGAGAATCCGGCGAAGTTCAAGGTTGGATTTCCTCGAATTCGTGACGTCAATCAATTCTCAGTGCATTAAATCAGATTTCGAGGACCCCTCGAACAAGATGCCCATAGGTGAGATCGACCTCGACGAAGTGCACAAAAAGCTGGGCGACTAGGGCTCAAACCAACTGCACAGGTTCGACCCGCCCTGCGCGGATCACGGCAACCGACCGTCTATGCTTCTTCTTCCTCATCTTCCGGCCCGTTCCAGTACTCCCAGGCCACGGCCCATGTTGCGGCAAAGAACAACCCGAACCAGGCAAAATCGGAAAATCCATTGTACAGCACCCAGACCCGGTCCGAGGCGTTGCGCCAAACCATTTCGTTGGCCCCGGCGCGCAACAGTGTGATGGCGATCCAGGCAAAGTTCATGATCAGCCAGCCTTCGTCGGTCAGCTTCAGCTTGTAACCCAGCGTGCGCTCGATCAGGCTGGGCTTGAAGAACAACCCAACCCCCAGGATCACGGCAAAGGCTAGCGACCCGACGGTCGCGCTGATCTTGACGAATGTCGTGTCGTTGAAGAAGAACCCGGCCGTCACCAGCACAGCCGTCAGGGCAAAGATGGAGATGGCGAGCCATGGCAGGCTCTGATCCCACCTCCAGCGCAGCACGATGGCGATGATCGTTGCAAGGGCGGCAAAGGCGGATCCGATCCATATCCCGCCGAGTGCATCCCCCAGCACAAATGCGATGCCGGGGGCAAATTCGATGACCAGACGTTTGTCCATATGACTTTGCTCTCAAGACGTTCGAACATGAAAGATTTTGCGCCATGACGTACCGTCCGCAGGTCAGCGCTCTGTCCGACCCCACCGATCCGCCAAGCATAAATCCGTGCGCTCTATTTATGGTCGCCGGGTCCGCATGGAATACGTGTTTTCGACAATAAGTTGCATCGCGCGCACCATGGCGCGCAGGGCACAGGATCAGCGCGCATTGGGTCGCAAAACCGCGGCGATGCGCGCCGCGATGGCCGCACTGCCCTTGGGCGAGGGGTGAATGCGGTCCACGTCGTGAAAGCTCAGGTCGCCATGCGGCACCAGATCCGCAACCGAGACGAACGTGACGCCTGCGTCCCGCGTCGCCATGCGGGCCAGCCGCGCTTCGAACCGGTTGCCCCAGCTGCGGCAATGGTCAATGATCGACCCGCGGCCCGGCGTGCGCAGATATCCGACATAGGCAACGCGGGCGCCATCGGCGCGCGCCCGTTTCACCGCCGTGACAACCGTGCCGGAGGACCCGTCCTCGGCAATCAGCCGATCCAACTGCGCCTCGCATTTCCGGCACCCGCAGCCCAACCACAGATCGTTGCCGCCCCCGTTCATGATGACCCAATCCCAGGGGCCAGACCTGTATTGACTGCCGATGCGCAGGCCAAGGCTGCCGCTCACGGGCAACACGTAATGATAGCGCGCGCCGACCACGGACCGGTCGACAATCTGTGCGCCCAGGCGCCGCTCCAACACGGACACAACCGACCGATCCGACCCGGCATTCCATGCCAGCATGCTGTCGCCCGTCGCGATGATCCGCGCCTTGCCCGATGACGGCACAGGCTCCGTGCAGGCAAACAGCGCCAGGCAGGCTGCTAAAAACACCCAAATGCGCATCCAAATGCTCCTGAATTTCGACCCAGGTGCACCATACGCGCACGTGTTCCAAGATTTCGTGAACCTCCTGCCCCTCTTGCCTGCCTGTCGTCAAGCGCCTACATCGCGTTGCCATGGCGCAAGGAAAATCAGACCCCAACTACAAGGTCGCCGCCGAGAACCGGCGCGCGCGCTTTGATTACGCGATCGAGGATGACCTCGAATGCGGCATCGTGCTCGAAGGGTCCGAGGTCAAATCCCTGCGCGCAGGCGGCGCCAACATCGCCGAAAGCTACGCACATGTGGACAATGGCGAGCTGTGGCTGATCAACAGCTACATCGCCCCCTACGATCAGGCCAAATCCTTCAAACACGAGGAACGGCGGCCGCGCAAGCTGCTGGTCAGCCGCAAGGAACTGTCGAACCTCTGGAATGCCACTCAGCGCAAGGGCATGACGCTGGTGCCCATCGTGCTCTATTTCAACCACAAGGGCATGGCCAAGCTGAAGATCGGCATCGCCAAAGGCAAGAAGCTGCACGACAAGCGCGACACCTCCGCCAAACGGGACTGGAACCGCCAGAAACAGCGGCTTCTCAAGGAACGCGGCTGACGTCCACTTCCCTGTTTCCAAAAATCCCGGGGTGAGCGCGCAGCGCGAGGGGCAGAGCCCCTTGAACGGCAGGCCCCACAGCGTTACGCAAGGGCGTTTTTTGTCGCCCGAAAGGACTCACCCATGTCCGATGATCCACGCACCCTGGTGTCCACGGATTGGCTCGCCGCGCATCTGAAAGATCCGGACCTGCGCGTGCTCGATGCCTCGTGGTACCTGCCCGATTCAGGCCGCGATGCGCGCGAAGAATATGAAGCCGCCCACATCCCCGGCGCCCGCTTCTTCGACATTGACGAGATCAGCGACGCCCGCTCGGACCTGCCGCACATGGCGCCCCCGCCGGAAAAATTCATGTCCCGCATGCGGGCCATGGGCGTCGGCGACGGGCATCAGGTCGTCGTTTACGACGGCGCCGGGCTACTGTCGGCGGCCCGCGTCTGGTGGCTCTTCCGTCTGATGGGGCACAAGGACGTCGCCGTTCTGGACGGCGGTTTCCCCAAATGGCAGGCCGAAGGGCACGCTACCGAAGACATGGCCCCGGTGATCAAGGACCGGCACCTTACCGCCCGCTTCCAGAACCACCTCGTCCGCGACGTCACCCAAGTCAGCCAAGCGGCCAAGCTCGGCTCGACGCAAGTCGTCGATGCCCGCGCCGCCGCCCGATTCAAGGGCGAAGCGCCCGAGCCACGTGAGGGCATGCGCCCCGGCCATATCCCCGGCTCCCGCAACGTGCCCTATGACACGCTCCTGAACGCCGACAAGACGCTGAAAACCCCCGCAGATACCCGCGCCATCTTCGAGGCGGCGGGCGTCGATCTGCAGAAACCCATCATCACCAGCTGCGGCTCGGGTATCACCGCCGCCATCCTCGGCCTCGCGCTCGAACGCATGGGGCATGACAGCTGGTCCCTCTATGACGGAAGCTGGGCCGAATGGGGCATGTCGCCCATGGTCCCCGTCGCAACCGGAGACGCCTGATGTTCGAAGATCTCAAAGCCCAGAAACCCGACGGCATCCTGATGCTGATGCAGATGTATCGCGAGGACCCGCGCGAGGCCAAAGTGGACCTCGGCGTGGGCGTCTACAAGGACGCATCGGGCAACACGCCTGTGATGCGCGCGATCAAGGCGGCAGAGCAAAAGGTCTGGGAAACCCAAGACAGCAAGTCCTATGTCGGCCTCGCCGGTGCGCCCGATTTCAACGACGCCATGGTCAAACTGGTGCTGGGCGACGCGCTGCCCCGTGATGCGGTCAACTCGGTCGCCACACCCGGCGGCACGGGCGCCGTGCGGCAGGCTTTTGAACTCTTCAAGATGGCCAGCCCCGGCGGCCGCGTCTTCGTGTCGAACCCGACATGGCCCAACCACCTGTCGATCCTCGACTATCTCGGCCTCGAAACCGTGCTCTACCACTACTTCGACGACGACACGCGCGGCGTCGATTTCGATGGCATGATCGAAGATCTGAAACAGGCGCGCAAAGGCGACCTGATCCTCCTGCACGGCTGCTGCCACAACCCCACGGGCGCCAACCTGACCGGCCCGCAATGGGACGCGGTGATCAAGGTCCTGCAGGACACCGGCGCTACGCCCATGATCGACATCGCCTACCAGGGTTTCGGCGACAGTCTGGAGGAGGACGCCGCAGGCACGCGCAAGGTCGCCGCCTCGGTCCCCGAATGTCTGATCGCGGCCAGCTGCTCGAAAAACTTCGGTATCTACCGCGAGCGCACGGGCATCCTGATGATGGTGGCAAACGGCACGGAAAAGGGCATCGCCCAAGGCACGCTCAACTTCCTCAACCGCCAGAACTACTCCTTTCCGCCCGACCACGGCGCGCGGCTGGTGACGACGATCCTGAACGACGACGCCTTGCGCGCCGACTGGATGGCGGAACTGGAAGAGATGCGCACGGGTATGCTTGACCTGCGCGAACAGCTCGCCAAGGAACTGGAGACCCGCTCCGGCTCCAACCGCTTCGGCTTCATCGCGGAACATCGGGGCATGTTCTCCCGTCTCGGCGCATCGCCGGACCTGGTTGTGAAGATGCGGGAAGAAAGCGGCATCTACATGGTCGGCGACAGCCGCCTAAACATCGCGGGCCTCAACGCCCAAACGGTGCCGGTGCTGGCCGACGCCATCGTCAAGGCTGGGGTCTGACCCCAGCCGCAATGGCGTCGCGTGGTGCCGGTCGCTGTAAAACAACAGAAGACCCGGTCGGCGCATCGCGCCGATCCACTTCCACATAACCAAGCGCCGCGGCCAGCTTCCGTGACGCCGCATTCTCTAACGCGATCATGCAGGCTGTCGGTCCGGGCCTCTGGCGATCGTGCCACTGATGCACGCCCAACGCGGCCTCTGTCGCATATCCGTGCCCGTGGCACGCCGACCTGAGGGTCCAGGAGCATTCCACATCCGTATCCACCCTCGGTCCCAGGTCCCGCTCGTACTTCGCAAAGCCAACCTTGCCGACAAACGATCCCGTCGCCTTGTGCGTGATGATAAACTGGCCGAACCCTTCCAGCGTCCAGTGCCCGACATCGCGCAGAAGACGCGACCACGCCTCGGCGCGGCTCAGCATGCCGCCAATATGCGCGGTCACCACCGGATCGGCGAACATGTCCGCCAGCGCGTCGAGGTCGTCCGCCACAGGGTGTCGCAGGATCAGGCGCTCCGTTTCCAACATCTTGATACCTTCACATTGCGGATTCCGGTCACGGAACGTCGATGAAGGTCCGGGCCTTCTCTGAACCCTCGCCTGCAACGCCCGGGATGTCGATGGCCGAGTCGCCGGGATCGTCCAAACACCCATGCGATCGGCATGCGAAACAGGTCAACTGCCGATGGTGTGTTGTGAATACGCTCCCTACACCACTCCGTAGGGTGTGCGGTCCCCCGCGCACCATCCGTTTTGACCTGTCCGCCACATGCGCAGGTATCAGCTTGCAGCACGGCGCAGCTGCCACATGTGCAAAGGGCCTGCTACGAAGCGCCAATGCTCGCCCCGAACGCCTCCGCTGATCTCCGCACCGCCCTCTCTCACATCCGCTGGCTCGGCGGCGGTAGCGGCGCGGGCAAAACGACACTCGCCAAAGAACTGGCGCAGACCCACGGCGCGCGTCTCTACTCCAGCGACGACACCATGCGCGACCACGCGGCGCTCTGCCCGGCCGAGCAATGCCCGCGCCTCGACGCCTTCAAGCGGATGAGCATGGATGAGCGTTGGGTGGACCGATCACCCGAGGCGATGCTGGACAGCTTCCACTGGTTCGCGGGCGAAGGGTTCAATCTCATCGTGCAGGACCTGCTCGCCTTGCCCAAGGACACAGCGGTCATTGCCGAAGGCTTCCGTCTGCTCCCCAGTTGGTCGCCCCTCTGTTGTCGAGCCGTCGCCACGCGCTCTGGCTCTTGCCCACACCGGCCTTCCGCCGCGCGGCTTTCAACGCGCGCGGATCAATATGGGAAATCCCGAACCGCACCAGTGACCCCGAACGCGCCCTTACCAACCTGCTGGCGCGCGATGCCCTGTTTACCGATCGTGTAGGCGCAGAGTGTGATCAGCTTCGGCTTCATACGATCACAGTCGATGTGCCGTCGCCCCAGACCGATATGCTCCACGATCTGAGTCGCCGTTTCTTCGCGTGATGCGGTGCGCGTGCTTGTGAAATCGGACCGGGCCTGAGCCTTACAAGCCCCTCATGTTCTCAACATGTCCCTTATCAATCCGTAAACAGCGCACAAATTTCAGGCGGAATGCGTTGCGTTAACCCGGACCTTGCCGCGCGCCAGCAGAAAACGCGCAGTTTGAGATCCAAAATATGCAGTTTTCGGAATCCACCCGAAATGACGCCCAATTCGGGCCGGGCAAAACGCGCAGTTTACGATCAAAAGTGTGCAGTTTCGGTCGACAACACTCCAAGCCGGAGGTGTTGCGCGGCACCGATTACCCGACCGTACGCACCCTTCACAAAACAAAAAGACCGGGCGCGAACGCCCGGTCAGTCGGTTCTCAAGTCTAAGAGGAAGGAGCCTTAGCCTTTCGAGAAATCCGGATAGGCTTCCATGCCCATTTCCGACATGTCGAGACCTGCAATCTCTTCCTCTTCGCCGACACGGATGCCCATGACCGCTTTGAGGATGAACCACAGCACCAGCGACGCGACGAAGGTGAATGCGCCGTAGGCGATGATCCCTGTGATCTGCGTGCCGAGCGATGCGTCGGAGTTGTAGAAGACAACTGCGATGGTGCCCCAGATGCCCGCGAACAGGTGAACCGGGATCGCACCGACCACGTCGTCGATCTTCAGCTTGTCGAGGAATGGCACGGCAAAGACCACGATCACACCACCGATGGCACCGATCCACAGCGCACCAAACAGGGTGGGCGCCAGAGGCTCAGCCGTGATCGAAACTAGCCCTGCCAGAGCGCCGTTCAGAACCATGGTCAGGTCAGGTTTCTTGTACAGAACCTGCGTCAGGATCAGCGCTGTCACAGCACCGGCAGCGGCCGCCATGTTGGTGTTGGCAAAGATGCGCGACACGTCCGACACGTCGCCCACGGTGCCCATCGCCAGCTGCGAACCGCCGTTGAAGCCGAACCAACCCAGCCACAGGATGAACGTACCCAGAGTGGCGAGTGCGAGGTTCGAACCGGGCATCGGGTTGACCTTGCCATCCTTGTATTTGCCCAGACGCGGACCAAGCACGATGGCACCGGCCAGAGCGGCCCAGCCACCCACAGAGTGCACGACGGTCGAACCGGCAAAGTCTTGGAAACCAGCAGCGTCAAGCCAGCCGCCGCCCCATTTCCACGAACCGGAGATCGGGTACATAAGTCCTGTCAAAACAACGACAAAGATCAGGAAGGGCCACAGTTTGATGCGCTCAGCCAGGGCACCCGAAACGATGGATGCGGTGGCTGCAACAAACACCAGCTGGAAGAAGAAGTCCGAAGCAACCGATGCGTAGTCAAGAGCCGCTTTGTCTGCCGTCACGCCTACGTCGTCCAGAATCGTCTGACCGCCAAGGGCGAAGTAACCGTTGAAGTCACCGGGGTACATCGTGTTGAAGCCAACCAGCCAGTACATGATGGCCGCGATCGAGAAGAGACCGATGTTCTTGGTCATCTGCATGGTCACGTTCTTGGAACGGACCAGACCACCTTCAAGCATGGCAAAACCGGCCGCCATGAAGAAGACCAGAAAGCCTGCCATGCAGAACAGCAGGGTGGTCATGATGTAGGGGCCGATCTCGTCAAAGCCCGGGGCGGCGTCTTGCGCCAGCGCCAGCGTCGGCAATGCGGTCAGCGCCGCGCCGGCAATAAGAGATTTCGTGAGTTTCATTGTGCGTGTTTTCCCTTTGATGGCGCGCTTAGATAGCGTCTTCGTTGGTTTCGCCGGTGCGGACACGCACGGCCTGCTGGACGTCGAGAACAAAGATCTTGCCGTCCCCGATCTTGCCCGTCTGGGCGGTTTTGGTGATTGTTTCGACGATCTGATCTGCCATGGAGGCGGCGACCACGATCTCGATCTTGACCTTGGGCACGAAGTTGACCGCGTATTCCGCACCGCGGTAGATTTCCGTGTGGCCCGATTGCGAGCCGAAGCCCTTGATTTCCGTGACCATCATGCCGCGCACACCGGCCTCGGTCAGCGCTTCGCGAACCTCCTCCAGCTTGAACGGTTTGATCGTAGCAATGATGAGTTTCACCACATGTCCCCTTACGTTGGCAGGTCGCCCTGCGATACGGGAGGGAACAGAAAGCAAAGAGCTTGCGTGGCAAAGATTTACGCCAATTTAATGAGCCGCTCGCCCTGCTGGTGTGCATAAAAAATGCGCAAAAATATGCCGACGCACAACAAATAGGCATTTGAGAATCTGCATTCGCGGCACTCCGGGGCGTGGCAAACGCCGTCAAACCAGATAAACTGGACCAAACATAAGGCCGGGCAGGGGTCGTCAATGAGTGATTCAAGAAAGGGCAAACGCCCCTTGGTAGCGGACCGTCGCTATCCCAAGAAGAAGACGGCCAAGCCAGCGGCCCGCAAGGCACCGGTAAAAAAGCGTCGCAAGGCGCCCGTCCGAAAACCCTCGCGCAATATTTTCGTTCGTCTGTTCAGGTGGATACTTCGGCTCGTCTGGTGGGTGACCTGGCGTGTCGGCCTGACCGTCACGGCGGCAATTGCACTTGCCGTTGGCTATTTCTGGACCACCCTGCCCGACGTTAATGCGTTGCTTGATGGCCGCGCGCGCGGCTCTGTCACGCTGCTGGACCGCGAGGGCAACCGCTTTGCCTGGCGCGGCGATCAGTTCGGCGGGGCCGTCATGGCGTCGACCGTGGCGCCCGGCCTCAAGGATGCTGTTGTCGCGACCGAGGACAAACGCTTCTACCGTCACTTCGGCGTCAGCCCGCGCGGCATTGCCAGCGCGGTGCGCATCAATTTGCGGGAAGGGCGTGGTCCGCTTCAGGGCCATGGCGGTTCCACGATCACCCAGCAGACGGCAAAGCTGCTCTGCCTCGGCGTCGTGTATGACCCGGCCGAGTGGGAGTCCGAAGCGGCCTATGTCGCTGATTGCCGTCGCGGCTCGCTCCAGCGCAAGGCCAAGGAAGCCATATATGCCATGGCGATGGAGGCGAAATACTCCAAGGAAGAGATCCTGTCGATCTACCTCAATCGCGCCTATATGGGCGCGGGTGCCTATGGGGCCGAAGCGGCTGCACAGCGCTACTTCGGCAAGCCCGCGGCCATGCTGACACCGTCCGAAGGAGCCATGATCGCCGGTCTGCTCACGGCACCGTCGCGCCTTGCGCCAACCTCCGACCTGCAAAGGTCACAGGATCGAGCGGCCACAGTGCTGCGACTGATGGGCGAACAGGGCTACCTGTCGGACGCGGAAGTGGCGAAATGGCAGAACAATCCGGCCAACCTGTCGCCCGCAGCACGTCGCAAGGCGGGCGGCTACTTTGCCGACTGGGTGATGTCGACCGGTCCCGAGTTCTTCACCCGGGACACGACCGAAGATGTCATCATTCGAACCACGCTCGATCAACGTCTTCAAAGCGCTGCCGAAGACGCACTGAAGGAAGTGTTCGAAACCAAGGTAAGAGAGGGGTCCAAGGCCCAGGCGGCCATCGTGGTGATGAGCGCCGACGGCGCCGTGCGCGCCATGGTCGGAGGGCGCGAAACACGGGTCGCCGGTGTATTCAACCGCGCCATTCAGGCGCAGCGACAAACTGGCTCGGCATTCAAGCCCTTTGTCTACGCCGCCGCCCTCGAACTGGGGTATTCACCGCTCGATTTTGTGGACGACGAACCGCTCACCCTCGACATCCCCGGCTCTGGCCGTTGGTCCCCCCGCAACTACACGAACACGTATTCCGGCCGGGTGACGTTGACCAAAGCGCTGGCTGACTCCCTGAACATTCCTGCGGTCAAAGTGTCCGAGAGTATGGGCCGGGATCTGGTGCGTCGCGTGGCGACCGACTTCGGTATCACTGGCGACATGGCAGATGGCCCCGCGCTGGCGCTGGGTGCGTCCGAGAGCACGTTGCTCGACATGACAGGCGCCTACGCAGGCATTCTGAACGGTGGGTCGTCGGTGACGCCCTACGGGTTGGTCGACCTGCGTCTGCAGGGCGACGACGTGCCGCTGATGGGCACTGGTGGCGGCATTGGCGAACGGGTCGTTCAGGAGGGCGCGGCGCGAGAGCTTATCTGGATGATGGAAAAGGTCGTGAGTGAAGGAACCGGCCAGCGGGCGCAGTTCGGCGGTTGGCAGATTGCGGGCAAAACCGGCACGACACAGGCCGCAAGGGACGCCTGGTTCATTGGTTTCACCGCGGATTACGTTACCGGGGTCTGGATGGGCTATGACGACAACACCCCCCTGACCGGAGTGACCGGTGGGGGGCTGCCTACCGAAATCTGGCGCGAAACCATGCTGCGTGTACACGAGGGGACCTCGCCGCGACCCTTGCCGCTGCAAGTGCCGGAGCGTGCCCTACGTCAGGCCCAACAGACCGAACCTGCGCCCCAACAGCGCCAGCCCGAAGTGCCGCGCACCACCGAGGGTCTGATCGAGACAATCTTGCGTGATATTCTGGGAGGCGGCCGCTCTCAGTAGCGTTTGCGAAGTATTGGCGGCAGATCCTGTGGCGCAAACGCCCCGCGGACATGCGGGGCGCGCAGGGGCTTTCACAAGTGGGTGCTTATCCCAGAGTGCGCAGGTCCGAAATCATCGCGTCGATATTGCCGCCGTTGCGGTCAATCAGCGCGCCGATTTCTGTCCGTTCGGTCAAAAGCAGGTTCACGCCTTCGATAAACATGTTGAAGAACAGATCACGGCCCGACCGGTTGGAGACGTGGAACGTCACGGCAAAAGGCGATTCGCCGCGCAGGAACGCCGTCGTTTCGACTTCGAACCAGTTCTTCACCTTCCGCACGCTCTTGACCTCGAGCCGTCCGCCGATGAATTCACGGAAGCGGCGGCCATATTTCCGCGCGATATAGCCCTGGAAGGCATCCGAGAACGCCCGTTTCTGGGCATTGCTGGCCCGACGGCCGTCCACGCCCATGGCGTAGGCCGAGATGTAGGATGTGTCGCTGTACCGGGCAAAGATACGCTCGAAATCGCGGAACATCGCGCTTTCACCCTTGCCGGAACCGATCACGCCGTTGATGTCGCCGACAAGCGAATTGATCAGTCGCTCGGCTCCGGCTTCATTCAGGGCAAAGGCGGGCAGTGCGGGGACCAAGGCGGCAAAGCTCACGCCAGTGGCCAGGAAAAAGCGTCTGTTCATGTCAAAACCCCTCGGTGTCCAAGGCAAACGGATCAATCTCTGCAGCTGCACCGGCATCACCCAGTTCAAAACGCCGGTTTTGCAACCAGATCAAACGCGCCTGCGCGTAGCTGTCAGCACTCTCATATAGGATGGAATCGACGGTATCGGTAAAGCGGCCCCGCCGAGACAGGCCGGAAGCCGCCGCCGCGACCGTGCCGTAGTACTGTTCCGGGCTGTCGACCATGTAGCTCAGCGGGTTGGTGAACAGGTCCACCACCTTGCCGGTGGTGTTGCGCGCCGTCGATGGGCCAAGAACGGGAAGTTCAAGGTAGGCCCCTTCGCCCACGCCCCAAACATAAAGGGTTTCGCCGAAGTCGGTATCATGTGCGGGCAGTTGGAAATCGGATGCCACGTCAAACAGGCCGAAGATACCAAGGACGGAGTTTGTCAGAAAGCGAACGGTCGAAATACCCGCACCTTCCAGATCGCCCTGCAACACGCTGTTCACGACAACCGATGGTTCACCCAGGTTGCGGGCGAAGTTGCTCACGCTGTCCTCGATCTCGTCCGGCAGCAGCGATGAATAGCCAATCGCGGCGGGGCGCACGACGGCGCGATCGAGACCACGGTTGAATGCATGAACCTTGCGATTCTGCCGTTCATACGGGTCGTTTATCCCGTCTGGTTGGGCCAGGCGTTGTTCTGAAGCGGCGCAGGCCGCCAGCGATCCGGCAGCCAGCAGCAAAATTGCAGCGTGACGGACGCGATAAAAAAGAGACAATGCAAATCTCCGCTGGATATTCTCGACGTGTAATTAATGGTGTTGTCCTAAATGCCCATAGCGTCGACTATGTAACCTTGTACATGTGGCACTTGCGCGACACGCAGGATACTTGATCGTAGACAGAAAACAAATTTGAGCAGCAGACAAGCGAATTGATGCCGATGCAAAGCGAATTGACAAGCCGGGGACAGGCAGAACTGCGGGCGGTGCGCCGCAAAAGCCGGGGGCTCTATTGGGCCGTTGGGCTGTTCAGCCTGTTTGCCAACCTTCTTATGCTGACTGGGCCGATGTATATGCTCCAGGTCTATGACCGGGTGCTCGGCAGTCGCAGCGAGGAAACGCTGATCGCGCTCTCGCTCTTGGTGGTATTCCTCTACGGAATCATGGGCATTCTGGATTTCACGCGCGGGCGGGTCATGGCCCGGGTTGGGGCCCGGTTTCAGAACGATCTGGATCGGCGCGTGTTCGATGCCGTCGTGCGCAAATCCGCCGTTGCGCCTGACCTTCGTACGCAAACCGGTCTTGCCGACCTCGAATCGGTGCAGCGTTTCATAACGTCGCCTGTCCTGATGGCGTTCTTCGACCTTCCGTGGACACCGATCTTCATTGCCGCAATTTTCATGTTTCATCCCTGGTTGGGCTTCCTGGCCCTCGCCGGTGGTACCCTTCTGATCCTGATTGCGCTGGCCAACCAGCTTCTGTCACGCCTTCCTCAGCAAAAGGCCGGTCAGGCAGGGCAGGTGGCGTCGTCCATGTCCGATCAATTGCGGATCGAGGCCGAGATGGTGCAGGCCATGGGAATGCGCGGTGCGGCCTTTGACCGCTGGCAAAAGGCACGTGGCAGGGCTCTGGACGAACAGATCAAGGCGACCGACATCGGTGGTGGCTTCACCTCTCTGACCAAGACGCTGCGCCTTTTCCTCCAAAGTGCGATGCTGGGGTTGGGCGCCTATCTGGTCCTGCAAAATGAGATGACACCAGGTGCCATGATCGCAGGCTCGATCCTGCTGGGCCGCGCTCTGGCCCCGATCGAGTTGATGTTGACGCAATGGCCGTTGGTTCAGCGCGCGATCAAGGGCTGGTCTGCTCTGGCCGAACTGCTCGGCGCCGTCGCGCCAGAGCCGTCGCGCACGGCGCTGCCCAAGCCCAAGGCAAAGCTGGTGGCCAAGGGTCTGACCGTGGTGCCGCCCGGCGAAAAGACAGCCGCCCTGCGTGGTCTCAACTTCGACCTCCCACCGGGTCACGCCATGGGGGTCATCGGCCCGTCGGGTGCAGGCAAGTCCACGCTTGCACGCTGTCTGACCGGGGTATGGCGCCCCGCTGGCGGGTCAATCCGGCTGGATGCCGCGGCGCTCGACCAATATGCGCCCGACGTGCTGGGCATGCACATTGGCTATCTGCCGCAGCGCGTGCAGCTTTTCGATGGGACCATTGCCGAAAACATCGCGCGCCTATCAACGGAACCTGACGACGAAAAAGTCGTCGCTGCTGCTCAAAAGGCAGATGCGCACAAGATGATCCTGGAACTGCCCGACGGGTACGACACCCGGATCAACGCAGGCCAGCAGCGTCTGTCCGGCGGTCAGATTCAACGCATCGGCCTGGCCCGCGCGCTCTATGATGATCCGGTGATCCTTGTGCTCGATGAACCAAACTCGAACCTCGACAACGAAGGGACAATGGCCCTGAACCAGGCAATCCGCGCGTCCAAGGCCGATGGTCGATCCGTCATCATCATGGCGCACCGCCCTGCCGCGATCCAGGAATGTGATTTGCTCTTGGTGATAGATGGCGGTGTGCGCACTGCCTTTGGTCCCAAGGACGAGGTGTTGAAATCCATGGTCAAGAACCATGAACAGATCCAACGCGCACCTGCCGGTGCGGGAGGCGTGACATGAGTGAAAAACGTTGGTCGGCACTGACCCCTCTCATTATCGGTTTTTTTGGGCTTTTTGGACTTCTGGGTGGCCTCGTCGCGTGGGCGACGCTGACCCAGATTGCCGGGGCCGTCATTGCCTCCGGCCGGATCGAGGTCGACCAGAACCGGCAGATCGTGCAGCACTCCACTGGCGGCATCGTGTCCGAAATCGCGGTGAAGGAAGGCGACAGTGTCGATGCAGGTGATCTGCTGATCCAGCTCGACGTCAAACAGATGCAATCCAGCCTCGCCATCGTCGAAAGCCAGCTCTACGAGTTCATGGCACGCCGTGGCAGGCTCGAAGCGGAGCGCGACGAGGAAGCCGAGATCACGTTCGAAGAGGAACTGCTCGCGGTCGCCACAACGTGGCCCGAGGTGCAGGAACTGGTCACAGGTCAGGAAAACCTGTTCCGCGCGCGTCGCGAGTCGACTGAAAAGCAGACGGAGCAACTGGCGGAGCGCGCGGCCCAGACACGCAACCAGATCAAGGGGATCGAGGCACAGGAGAAATCGCTTGGCCGCCAGCTTGAACTGATCGAGCAAGAGCTTGCCGCGCAGGAAAGCCTGTTGGAGCGTGGCCTGACCCAAGCCTCTGGTGTACTGGCACTGCAACGGCAGCAGGCGTCACTTGATGGGCAGATCGGCGAATTGGCGGCGTCCAAGGCACAATCCGAACAACGCATCACGGAAATCGAAATCGAGGTTCTCCGCCTTAATTCAACCCGCCGCGAGGAAGCGATCACCACGCTGCGCGACCTGCGTGCACGTGAGCTGGAACTGATTGAACAGCGCCAGGCACTGCTGACCGATATCGAGCGGATGGAAATCCGCGCGCCCGTGTCGGGCATCGTGTATAATATGCGCGTGCAGACCCCACGCTCGGTCGTCCGGGCTGCTGATCCTGTGCTTTTCCTGATCCCGCAGGACCGCCCGCTGGTCATTGCCGCCCGTGTCGATCCGATCCACATTGACCAGATCGTGACGGGTCAGTCCGTGAACCTGCGTTTCTCCGCGCTTGACCAGCGGACCACGCCGGAACTGGTGGGCGAGGTCGTGCTTGTCTCCGCCGATGCTTTCGAGGACGAGAATGTCGGCGCCAGCTTCTACCGGGCGGAAATCGTGCTGAATCCGGGTGAAATCGACAGGCTTAACGAAAACCAGGTCCTTGTTCCCGGCATGCCGGTCGAGGCGTTCATTCGCACCGCCGACCGCTCCCCGCTGGCCTATCTGGTCAAGCCGGTGGCCGACTACTTCAACCGGGCTTTCCGCGAATCCTGACATCGGCCCTTTTCAGTCCCGCGCGGGCGGTCTAGCGTCCGCACGACCACTGAAAAGGAGCCCGCCCATGTCCATCGAATCCCGCCTCGCCGACCTGGGCGTGACCCTGCCAGACGCGCCCGCGCCCGCGGCGAACTACGTGCCCTTCGTGCAGGTGGGCGACATCGTCTATGTCTCGGGCCAGATTTCCAACGGCCCCGATGGCCTGATCACCGGCAAACTGGGCGACGACATGGAGGTCGAGGCGGGCGCTGCTGCCGCCAAGACCTGCGCCATCAGCCTGCTCGCGCAAGTCAAAGCCGCCTGCGGTGGCGATCTGGACCGGCTTGTCCGCGTGGTGAAACTGACGGGCTTCGTGAACTCCACCGGCGATTTCACCAACCAGCCGCAGGTCATCAACGGCGCCTCCGACTTCCTGGTCGAAGCGCTTGGGGACGCAGGCCGCCACAGCCGTTCCGCGGTTTCTGCCGCTGCTCTGCCATTGGGCGTCGCGGTCGAGATCGAAGGCATCTTCCAGATCAAATGACCCCCCGTCTGCCCGACGCATTCCTCTGCGCGCCGCTCGCGCACCGGGCCCTGCACGACGTGACGGATGGCCGCCCGGAAAACAGCCGCGCCGCCATCCGGGCGGCGATTGAGCATGGCTACGGGATCGAGATCGACGTGCAACTCAGCGCCGACGATCAGGCGATGGTCTTCCACGACTATGCGCTCGACCGTCTGGCTGACGGTACGGGTCCTATCCGGGTCGTCCCCGCGGGCACACTCGCGCAAACCCCGCTCAAGGGCGGGGACGAGGGCATCCCGACACTGCCCGAAGTATTGCAGCTCGTCGCTGGGAAAGTGCCCCTTCTGATCGAGATCAAGGATCAGGACGGCGCCATGGGCGATGCCATTGGCCCGCTGGAACAGGCCACGACGCAGGCACTTGCAGGTTACGCAGGTCCTGTTGCCCTTATGTCCTTCAACCCGCACAGCGTCGCACGCATGGCGGAACTTTGCCCCGACATCCCGCGTGGCATCGTCACAAGTGCTTACAGCGCCGAAGACTGGCCATTGAACCAAACCACCCGCGACCACCTGCGCGACATTCCCGATTTCGATCGGGTCGGCGCCTCCTTCATCAGCCACGAGGTCGCCGACCTCACCCGCTCCCGCGTGGCCGACCTAAAAACCCAAGGCGCGAAAATCCTCTGCTGGACGGTCAAATCGCCCAGCGACGAAGCACAAGCGCGCGAGGTCGCGCAGAATATCACGTTCGAGGGCTACCTCGCCCCCCATCCCGGTTGAAGCGCGGCCCGCGCGGCACACATCTCAACCTGTTGAGCAGGGAAAGCCGTCTGTGTCCGAACAAGAAATAGAAATCCGTGTGGTGCCCAGCCTGTCCGAAATCCCGGAGGCGGAGTGGGACGCCTGCGCCTGCCCGGAAGCGGCGAATGGCGGCAGGCCGAACGACCCCTTCACCACACACCGGTTCCTGAAGGCGCTGGAAGACAGCAATTCGGTCGGCCCTGGCACCGGCTGGCAACCCCAATACTTGCAGGCGGTTGTCGACGGTCAGACGGTTGGCTTCGCGCCGATGTACGCCAAGAACCACAGTCAGGGCGAATACATCTTCGACCACAACTGGGCCCACGCCTATGAACGCGCGGGCGGGCGGTACTACCCCAAACTCCAGATTGCCGTGCCGCACACGCCCGCGACAGGGCGGCGGTTCCTAACGCATCCAGATTTCCCGGAACTTGGGATGCGCGGCTTGATCTCGGGTGCTGTACAACTGGGCGAAAACAACAAACTCAGCTCACTGCATGTGACCTTCTGCACCGAAGCCGAACGGGATTTCGGTGCCGATCTTGGCCTTATGGCCCGCACAACCCAGCAGTTTCATTGGCTGAACGACGGCTACGATACCTTCGACGACTTCCTTGCGACGCTTTCCAGCCGTAAGCGCAAGAACATCCGCAAAGAACGCGCACGGGCGCAGGACTTTGGCGGCACCATCCACGTGCTGACAGGCGACGACCTGCGCCCCGAACACTGGGATGCCTTCTGGCGCTTCTACCAGGACACGGGTGCCCGCAAATGGGGCACGCCATACCTCACACGCCGCTTCTTTGACATCGCACATGAGACGCTCGCCGACGACATGGCGCTGGTGCTGGCCGAACGGAATGGAAGATATGTTGCGGGCGCATTGAACTTTATCGGCGCTCAGACGTTATACGGCCGCTATTGGGGCTGTACGGAACACCATCCCTGCCTGCATTTCGAGCTGTGCTACTATCAGGCCATCGACATCGCGATCCAGCACGGGTTGCAACGGGTCGAGGCGGGGGCGCAGGGCGAACACAAGCTGGCGCGGGGATACCTGCCGACACAGACCCATAGCCTGCACTGGGTGGGTGATCCCGGCTTTGCCGATGCCATTGCCCGCTACCTCGAAGCCGAACGTGAGGCGGTGGAAGAGGAGATCGAAATTCTCACGGATTACGGGCCTTTCAAGAAGGTCCAGATCGAGGAACAGGAATAATGGAAAAACTCAGCGACGAGACGCGGGCCACCCTGCTGGATCCGCTGCTGGCCACAGGATGGGCCGTAACCGACGGACGGGACGCCATCCACAAGACGTTTGAATTCAAGGATTTCGTGGACGCCTTCGCCTGGATGACGCGGGCAGCCATCTGGGCCGAAAAGTGGGATCACCACCCCGAATGGTTCAACGTCTACAAACGGGTCGAGGTCACGCTGACCACGCATGACGTGGGCGGGCTGAGCACGCTTGACGTCAAGCTGGCGCGCAAACTGGACAGCCTGGCGGAGTAAGACCATGGACATGATCAACAACCTGCTTGCCACCGAAGTGTGGCAAGGCAAAACGCTTGGCGACTACCTGTCGCTGGAATTCCTCGCCTCGGTCGTCGGATCGGTGCTGGCCGCGATCACCATCCTGATCATCGGCTGGATCGTTGCGGCATGGCTGGGCCGCCGGATCACCCGCATTGGCACCCGGCACAAGCATCTTGACGATACGCTTTTCAATTTTCTGGGCTCCATCGTCCGCTACATCGTGCTTGGCTTTACGTTCCTGATCGTGCTCAACACCTTTGGGGTGCAAACGACGTCGGTCGTGGCCGCCGTCGGTGCCGCGGGCCTTGCCATTGGTCTCGCGTTGCAGGGCACGCTGTCCAATGTGGCCGCCGGTGTCATGCTGATCCTCTTCCGCCCGCTCAAGATCGGCGACTTTGTCGAGGTGGCGGACAAGATGGGCACGGTCAAGGACGTGACGCTGAACTACACGGAACTCGCCAGCCTCGGGAATGTGCAGATCATCATCCCGAATTCCGAGGTCTGGGGAAACGTGATCGAAAACTACTCAATCTACCCCACACGCAGGGCCGAATGGACCTTTGGCGTGGGCTATGGCGTGAACCTCAAACAGGCCGAACAGGTGATCCGTGACACGATCATGGCCGACGAACGCTCCAAATCAGAGCCCGAGCCTTTCATCCAGGTGAACAATCTGGGTGACAGCTCGGTCGACTTTCTGGTGCGGGTCTGGTGCGACAGCGACATCTACTTCCAGTACCAGGCGGACATGAAACGCAAGGTGAAGGAAGCGCTGGACGACGCGGGCGTCGACATCCCTTTCCCCACCCGCACGCTGGTGCAGGCGGCAGAATAGACCCAAATGTGATCCAAATGAAAAAGGCCCCCGAACCGGGGGCCTTTTGCGTCATTCTGATTGGCGCTTGGGATCACATCGCCTCAAGCAGAGCTTCACCGCCGGACACATCGCACATGCCGGGGTTCTCTTCTTCCTGCAGCACGGTCACCTTGCCGTCCTCGACCACCATCGCATAGCGCTTGGATCGGTTGATCAGACCCGCAGGGGGTGCGGTGAAATCCCGGCCCATCGCCTTGGTGAACTCGGCCTCTGCATCGCCGAGGAAGGTGATCCCGGCCTTTTCCGCGCCCGTGCTCTCACCCCAGGCTTTCAGCACGAAGGGATCGTTGACGCTGATGCAGATGATCTCATCCACGCCCTTGGCATCAAACTGATCCTTGGTGCGGACAAAGCTGGGCACATGGGCCGTGCTGCACACGCCTGTATAGGCGCCGGGCAGGGCAAAGATCACGACCTTGCGGCCCTTGGTCTTTTCGCTCAACTGCACCTGCGCGGGCCCCTCATCCCCCAGATAGACCAGCGATGCATCGGGCAGCGTGTCGCCTACTGAAATTGCCATGATTTGCCCCTTTCTTGGAATTGCGTCTGGCTTCCCCTGCGATATAGGCTCCGCCGTGGCAAAGGGCGAGGGCAAAGGTGGATGACATGAGCCATGTGATCGTGATCGGGGCAGGGCAGGCAGGGTCATCCTGCGTCGCCAAACTGCGCAATGGCGGGTTCGAAGGGGCAATCACGCTCATCGGGTCCGAGCCCGCGCTGCCCTACCAGCGCCCGCCACTGTCCAAGGCCTATCTGCTGGGCGACATGCCGCTCGAACGCATGTTCCTGCGCCCCGACAGCTTCTATGCCGACAACAACATTACCGTGCGGACGGGTGAACCCGTGACGGGCATCGACACGGATGCGCAAACCGTCACCGTAGGCAGTGACACGCTCGAATACACCGATCTGGTCCTGACCACCGGTTCGTCCCCGCGCCGCCTGCCTGCCGCCATCGGCGGTGATCTGGAAGGGGTGTTTACCGTTCGAGACCTGGCCGACGTCGACAAGATGGCCCCCTGGTGCCAATCGGGCAAAACGGCGCTGATTGTCGGGGGGGGCTATATCGGGCTCGAAGCGGCGGCGGTGTGTTCCAAGCTCGGCCTGAACGTGGTGCTGGTCGAAATGGCCGACCGCATCCTGCAACGGGTCGCGGCAGCGGAAACAAGCGACTACTTCCGCGCCCTGCACTCGGGCCACGGCGTTGATCTGCGCGAAGGTGTCGGGCTCAACCGCCTCACTGGCGAAGGTGCCGTGTCGGGTGCAGAACTGACGGATGGTGCCACCCTCGACGTGGACCTCGTGATCGTCGGCGTCGGCATCACGCCTGAAACCGACCTCGCCGAACAGGCAGGCATCACCCTCGACAACGGCATCGCAACGGACGCGCACGGGCGCACCTCCGCCCCTCATGTCTGGGCCGCGGGCGACTGCGCGTCCTTCCCCTACAAGGGCGAGCGCATCCGCCTCGAATCCGTGCCCAACGCCATCGACCAGGCCGAATGCGTCGCCGAAAACATCATGGGGGCTGCCAAGGAATACGTCGCTCGACCGTGGTTCTGGTCCGACCAGTTCGACGTCAAACTGCAAATCGCGGGTCTCAACACCGGATACGACCGCGTCGTCACACGTGATAGCGGTGCTGCCAAATCTTTCTGGTATTACACCGGGGATACGCTGCTGGCCGTGGACGCGGCCAACGACCCGCGTGCTTACATGATCGGCAAACGGCTGATCGAAGCGGGCAAGTCGGCGGACCCGGCCGTGGTGGCCGACCCTGACGGCGACCTGAAAGCCCTGCTCAAGTGAGGATCATTGCGGGCCAGTGGCGCGGCGTGCCGCTTGCCACGGTGGGCAAGGGTGATCCGGGCGCGCACCTGCGACCCACGCCGGACCGGGTGCGGGAAAGCCTGTTCTCCATGCTCACCCATCGTGGGGTCATTGAAGGCGCGCACGTGCTCGACCTTTTTGCAGGCACAGGCGCGCTGGGGCTTGAGGCCCTGTCGCGCGGAGCGGCGCGCGCCGTATTTGTCGAAAATGGGCGCGTCGGGCAGAAGTTGATCGCCGAAAACATCAAGAAGCTGCGGGCCGAGGATCGGACCAAACTCCTGCGTTCCGACGCCACGCGCGCTTTCGCATGGGACGGGCCAAAATTCGACCTCGTCTTCCTCGACCCGCCCTATGGAAAGGGCATGGGCGACAAGGCCCTGACGTCGATCCGCGACCACTGCGCTGATGACGCGCTCATCGTTTGGGAAGAAAACGCACCGCAATCCCCGCCGGACGGCTACGCCCTGCTGGATCAGCGCCGCTTCGGCAGCACCCATGTCACGCTGTTGGAACCCGTCTAGGGCGTATCAGGATGCGTCTACGCCGTAGGGTGCGCATTCACTGCGCACCGTCCGCCGGTGGCAGCGGGCATACCCCAAACCGCACCATCAATATGTCGGATGAAACGTCCCAGCAGGCGACAGGGTGAAAATCTCCACCCCATCCTCGGTCACACCCACCGAATGCTCAAACTGCGCCGACAGCGACTTGTCGCGGGTCACCGCGGTCCAGTCATCGGCCAGCGTCTTGGTCTCGGGACGACCCAGGTTCACCATCGGCTCGATGGTAAAAAACATGCCGGGCTCCAGCACAGCCCCCGTGCCCGGACGGCCATAGTGCAGCACGTTGGGCGGCGCGTGGAACACACGGCCCAGCCCGTGACCGCAGAAGTCGCGCACGACAGACATCCGATGGCTCTCAACAAAGCTCTGGATCGCATAACCGATGTCGCCAAAGGTGTTACCAGGCTTCACCGCCTCGATCCCGCGCATCAGGCTGTCATGCGTCACTTCGATCAGCCGTTCCGCCTTGCGGGGCAGCTTGCCCGCCACAAACATGCGGGACGTGTCACCATACCAGCCATCCACAATGACAGTAACGTCGATGTTCAGGATGTCGCCATCCTTCAGCACCTTGTCGCCGGGAATGCCGTGGCAGACCACGTGGTTTACGCTGATGCAGCTTGCGTGCTGATAGCCCTTGTAGCCGATGGTGGCCGAGGTTGCGCCCGCCTCCTCGACCATCTCGGTGATGATCTTGTCCAGCGCTCCGGTCGTCTGACCCGGAAAGACATGGGCCGACATCGCGTCCAAAATCTCGGCCGCAAGCCGCCCTGCCGCGTGCATCCCGGCAAAGTCAGAGGGGTCATAAATGCGTATACCGTCTTTCGTTAGACGGCCACGAGTGTCACGATCCAAAGCGCGCTCCATTGGCGTTCACCTGTCAAACATACTGCACTGCGGCAAAAAGAGCCAGTGGGTCATACGGCCACGGCTATGGGCGCGCCGACCAGCACGCCCTCTGGCGATATATGGGTGCCCAGGCAGATGGTTTCCACCCCAGCCCCAACCGCAGCCGCGTAGGCGGCGGCATAGACCGGGTCAATGTCCCCAGCGAGGGTAAACCGATCGCAGTCCGTGCGCTGCACCAGGTACAGCATGACCGCCCGATGCCCGGCCTCTGCCATCCGCCCGAGCTCCGCCAGATGCTTGGCCCCGCGCGCGGTCACGGAATCCGGAAACTCCGCCAAACCCGGCTGTCGTGCCAGCGTCACCGACTTCACCTCGACATAGGCGTCGGGCACCCCGTCCCCCTGCAACAGAAAGTCGATCCGGCTCCCTTCGCCATATTTCTGCTCAGGCCGCACGGTTGAATACCCGTCAAACCCTGGCACCTCTCCCGCCTCGAACGCGGCCCGCAGCGCCTTGTTCGGGACGGAGGTATCAACGCCGGTAAAATGCCCACCCTCATGTTCCACCAAGCGCCAACCGAACTTCAGCTTCTTCTTCGGGTCGTCATTCGGCTCCAGCCAGATCCGCATCCCGGGCTCCGCCAGCCCCATCATGGAGCCAGGGTTCGCACAATGCGCAACCACCTCGCGCCCATCCTCCAGCGTGCAATCGGCCAGAAACCGTTTGTAGCGTCGGATCAGCGTGGCGGGGACAAGTTCGGTTTGAAAGCGCATGGGCGCAGCCCTATACCGTCACTGGCCGCAATCGCAAGGAGGCCAAAATGCCCAACCCCACCGCCGCCATGCTGGTGATCGGAGACGAGATCCTCTCCGGCCGCACCCGCGACGCCAACATGCATTACCTGGCAGGCCAACTGACCGACCACGGCATCGACCTTAAGGAGGTGCGCGTGGTCAGTGACGACCCCGACGCAATCATCGCGGCGACCCGAGCGCTCAGCGGGACATACGACAGCGTCTTCACGTCCGGTGGCATCGGCCCGACGCATGATGACATCACAGCGGATTGCATCGCCGCCGCCTTCGACACGCACATCGACATCCGTGACGACGCTCGCGCCATCCTGGCCGAACACTACGCCAAATCCGGCACCGAGCTGAACGCCGCACGGCTGCGCATGGCACGCATCCCCGATGGTGCCGAACTGATCGAAAACCCGGTCTCGGCCGCCCCCGGCTTCACGATCCGCAACGTCCACGTCATGGCCGGTGTCCCTTCGGTGTTCCAGGCGATGGTCGCTTCCATCCTGCCCACGCTCACCGGTGGCGCGCCGCTGATCTCCAAAACCATCCGCATCGAGCGGGGCGAGGGGGACATCGCAGGCCCTCTGGGCGACATTGCCACCGCCCACCCCGACCTCAGCATCGGATCCTACCCTTTCCAAAAAGACGGACGCTACGGCGCCAACGTGGTCATCCGCGGCACCAACGGTGCCGAAGTGGACGCAGCGCTGACAAAGCTCGCCGAACACTTTCCCGCATGACGTCGCCTGCGGCCTTCTACGCCGCCATCGACGGCACCTGGCCTGCTGCCACGATCACGCGCGCAGGCCCTTGGACCATCCGCGATGGCCAAGGCGGGGGCAAGCGGGTCTCGGCCGCCACTGCAGATGAGCCCACGACCGACCTCGCCCAAGCTGAACACGCCATGCGCGCCGTGCACCAAACGCCGCTCTTCATGGTCCGGCAGGGAGAAGACGCCCTCGACCACCTGCTTGACCAAGCCGGCTACACCATCGTCGACCCGACGAACGGCTACGTTGCCCCGGTCGACACCCTCACCAACATCCCGATCCCCCGCGTTACAGTCTTCGCCATCTGGGAGCCGCTGGCGATCATGGAAGACATCTGGGCCAAGGGCGGCATTGGCCCTGCACGGGTTGCCATCATGCACCGGGCCAAGGTGAAAACAGCGATCCTCGCCCGGCACAGGGACAAACCGGCGGGCACGGCCTTCGCCGCCATCCACGACGGCATCGCCATGGTCCACGCGGTCGAGGTGCTGGCCCACCAACGCCGCCAGGGCGTTGCACAATGGATCATGCGGCGTGCGGCCGTCTGGGCCGCAGAACACGGCGCACACCATATCGCCGTCCTGACCACGGCCTCCAACGGTCCCGCCAACGCGCTCTATCAGGGGTTGGGCTTCCGGCGCACCTGTGGCTATCATTACCGCACAGCGCCGGAGACAACATGACCGATCAGCCCACCGCCTTGAACCTGCCTATGGTCGACCCGCTGCCCGAGGCGACGCAAAAGTATTTCGACATCTGCCAGCACAAGCTGGGCATGATCCCCAACGTGCTGAAGGCGCACGCCTTCGACATCGACAAGCTCAACACCTTCACCGCGCTCTACAATGACCTTATGCTGGGCGACAGCGCCCTGACCAAGCTCGAACGCGAGATGATCGCGGTGGTCGTCTCAGCCACCAACCGCTGTTTTTATTGCCTCACGGCCCATGGCGCAGCCGTCCGCAAACTCTCCGGCAACCCGGCGCTGGGTGAGCAACTGGTGATGAACTGGCGCGTTGCGGACGTCACGCCACGCCAGCGCGCCATGCTCGTTTTTGCCGAGAAGGTAACCCTCGCCTCCGCCCAGATTGAGGAAAGCGACCGGCAAGCTCTGCGCGACCACGGGCTGAGCGATCGCGACATCTGGGACGTGATCAACGTCGCTGCCTTCTTCAACATGTCCAACCGGGTGGCGAGTGCGACGGCGATGCAGCCCAACCCCGAATACCACGCACAGGCGCGCTGATGGTGCGCTGGTGGCTCACGGCGCTGGCCTGCGCGCTGGCAGGTCCCGCGCTTTCCCTGCAACTGGAACTGCCATCAAACGCCCGCCAGACGGCGGCGCGCGATAGCGCACTTGACCGGGTCCAGATTGCGATTGCCCCTTTTGCTGACGGCGCTGTCAGCGCAGAAACCATTGATGGCCCGGTCCAGCGGCGCAGTTATCGCGTGACGTCTCCGGGCCTGACGCCGCTGCAGATATTGGCACCGTTGCGCGACCAACTGCTTGATGCAGGATACGAGACGCTGCTTGATTGCGATGCTGATACCTGCGGCGGGTTCGATTTTCGGTTCGCCATAGACGTGCTGCCTGCGCCGAACATGTATGTGAATGTGCGCGCCTACCATTTTCTGAGCGCGCGCCACCCACAGAGCGGGGATGCCGTTTGGCTGCTGGCCAGTACCGCGCCAGACGCGGGGTACCTGCAGGTGGTGCAGGTGGGCACGCAGCGGGCGGCCGTCCCGACCGCCGAACCCCCTTACGCTGCTACACCAACGGAATCAGCATCCGACCTTGGCCAACAGCTGTTGGCGAACGGATCAGTCATCCTGCGCAGCCTCGACTTTGAGGTTGGAACCACGCGGCTGGGGGAGGGACCCGCGCCCGAACTCGAGCAGATTGCGCAACTTATGACCAACCGGCCCGGCTTGCGGATCGCAGTTGTTGGACACACCGACACTGTCGGTGGTCTGGAAGCGAACATCACCGTGTCTCGCGCCCGCGCCCGCGCCGTGCGTGAGCGGCTGATCAGTCGCTACGACGTGTCGCCGAGTCGGATTGAAGCAGAGGGGATGGGCTACCTCTCACCCGTGGCAAGCAACCTCACAGCGGCGGGTCGCGAGGCGAACCGGCGGGTCGAGGTGATTGTGCTAAGCGACGCGCCATAGCGCCCGTATTGCAGTCTTTTCCGGTTTGTCCGCGCTTCACTATCGGTTTTGATTGACCATAGAAGCGCCTGTTCGCTTCGAGCGGTCCAGGAGCGCGGTCCGCTGTGCGGGCCTTTATTTAACGCATTGACTAATTAACAATTACGTTAAATAATGCCCGGCATGAATTCCGATGATCAACTCGACGCCGCATTTGCCGCGCTTGCGCACCCGGTCCGCCGGGCCATCCTGGCCCGCCTGGCAAAAGGCACGGCAACCGTGAACACCCTGGCCGAACCGTTCGAGATGTCGTTGCCAGCGGTCTCCAGACATATTCGTGTGCTCGAAACCGCGGGCCTGATCAAACGTGACAGGAACGCCCAGTTTCGGCCATGCACTCTTGAACCCGGCCCGCTGAAGGACATCGCTGCATGGACCGACATGTACCGGCCCATCTGGGAAGCGCGATTTGACACGATGGAACAGCTTTTGCACGACATGAAGGATGACAGCTGATGACCAAAGGACAGGATTTTCTGCGTATCGAGCGCGTATTTGACGCGCCGATCGAACTCGTGTGGCAGATGTGGACAGATCCCGCGCTGTTCAAAAAATGGTACGGACCCAACGGCATGACCGTGCCTACGGCCGAAATGGATTTGAGCGTGGGCGGCACGCGCAAGGTGTGTATGGAAATACAGTCGCCGGATCGAACCATGACGATGTGGTTCACGGGCGTCTACAAAGAGGTCACGGCACCAAGGCGGCTCGTCTACACCGAAAGCATGTGCGATCCTGACGGCACGATCCTGTCTCCGCAGAGCATGGGCATGCCGGACGGCTTTCCCGACATCACCGAGGTGATCGTTGAACTGGTCGCGGACGGTGATCAGACGAAGATGACAATGGTGCATGTCGGTGTGGCAGAAGGCACAGCAGGTGCAGGAGGTTGGAACCAGGCGTTCGACAAACTGGCCGTGTTGGTGCAATCAGAACGGGAATCGACGTCGTGAGGGACCTCGCGGTCCTTGCCTTCGTCACGCTCGACGGCGTCATGCAGGCTCCGGGATCGGTGGACGAAGACAGGTCGGCCGGTTTTGCACATGGCGGCTGGGCCACACCCTACTGGGACGGTGTCATGGATCACGTTCTTCGGACAGCCATGGCCGACCCCTACGACATCGTGCTTGGGCGCAGGACCTATGACCTTTTCGCCAATCATTGGCCGCAGGTCAGCGGGTCCAAGGCGGCCGAACGTCTCAATGGAAGTGCGAAATACGTGATGACGTCATCTCCGATCGCGACAGAATGGCAGCATACACAGATACTGACCGGGAAGCTCTTCGATGAGATCAATGCGCTCAAGGCGCAGGACGGACCGTTGTTGCAGGTCCATGGCAGCGCCATGCTCGTGCGATCATTGATGGGTCACGGCCTTGTGGATGAACTGCGGCTCTGGACATTTCCGGTGCTGGTCGGGGCCGGAAAGCGGCTCTTTGAGGGGAACAGCACACACCAGCCGGTGCATCTCTTGGCTGCGGAAACGCTCGACAACGGTGTCTCATCGCATGTCTACCGCCTGGCGGCGTAACCTGCTGCGCCAATCCGAACCGCAATCTTGAACCACGAAAAAACCCCGGTGCGTGGGCACCGGGGTCAGGTGTTTAACCGAGGGGAGGTTGGTTAAGTCTTACCAGTCCGCCGGACCCTTTTCGGCAAAGGCGTGGACCAGGAAATCAATGAAGGCGCGGACCTTGGGCTGCGTGAAACGGCCCGGCGGGTACACGGCATAGATGCCTTGGGTCTCCATCGGCAGATCGGGGATCGCGTCCTCGACCAGACCCTGTTCCAGCGCATCGGCGTAGAGGAAGCTGGGCAGATAGGCGATGCCAAGGCCGGAGATGGCGGCGTTGAGCAGGGACTGCCCGTCATTCACGCTCAGCCAGCCCGCCGTACGCACCTGGCGCTTCTCGCCCGACGGCGCGGTCAGCTTCCAGACATTGCCGGATGACTGGTTGGAATAGTGCAGCAGCTTGTGCTCGTTCAGATCGTCGATCTTTTCGGGGCGGCCGTATTGCTCGAAGTACTTCGGGCTCGCGATCATCCGCTTCGTGGTTTCGGTCAGCTTGCGGGCACGCAAAGTGCTGTCCTCCAACTCACCAATGCGCACGGCCATGTCGAACCCTTCGGAAATCAGCTCAACATAGCGATTGTTCAGCACCATGTTGACCGTGATGTCCGGGAAATCGGCCAGAAACTCGGACAAGCGCGGCGACAGGTGGTTCACGCCAAAATCCGTCGCGACCGAAATCCGCAACAGGCCCGAAGGCGCCGACTGCATGGATGTGACAAGCGAATCCGCCTCGCCTGCGTCATTCAGAACGCGGCGGGCGCGATCGTAGTAGGCAAGACCGATCTCGGTCGGGCTCACGCGGCGCGTGGTGCGGTTCAACAGGCGCGCCCCCAAACGGGCCTCGAGCGACGACACGTGCTTGGAGACGGCGGATTTGGAAATCCCCATCTTCTTGGCTGCGTCGGTAAAACCGCCCTGGTCCACGACCGTCGCGAATGCTTCCATCTCTGTAAGGCGATCCATGCCCATTGCCTCTCAAATCACTTGGTGTTGAGGGCAGGTATGCGGGCGAATCTGGGCAGGATCAGGGCAAGGGTTGGACAGTATCGCGGTCATTGCAGGGATCGTTCATGGCATGGAAACGACCAGACGAGCCTCAGATGGCGATATCCGCGCTCCAGGATTGGAAGGTTTCGGCTTCTTCGGCCAAGGGTGCCGCATCGGTCCCGCCGATCAGCAAAAAGCCGTAGCCGGGCGTGTTCCACCGGGCGAGATCCATGCCCTCGGCAGCGCCCATGCTCACGGGGGCGGCGTCAGGGCCCGCAGGAATGATGCACAAGGCAACCGGCGTGCCATCGGCACGGGCAAAGGCGATCTGCACCAGCGGCTTGTCGTTGAACCCCAGCACCTGCGCCCGCTTGAAGGTCAGGCCCTGCGTTTGCGGAAGTCCGGTCACATCAATGCCAAGCGCATCCGACACGGCCGCAAGCTGCATTGCTGCGTCGTCCGTGCTCGGATCCGCAATGGCCAATGTCTCGGGTGTATAAAGCGCCTGGTAAGAGGCGACAAAGGACACCCAGCCGCGCGGCACGGGCTCGGGGGTGCCAAAGCCTGTGAACATCGCAACGGCCAGACCCGCGGCCAGACCGGTGGCAAAGGTGCCCACGCCCCATGTCCACCGCCCGCGCGTCGATGCAACGGCAGCAGGTGCCACAGGGGGCGCCTCGGGCAACTCCGGCATCGGCGGCGCATCCTGCAGCAGCGCCTCGTAAGCTTCCGCGATGGGGGCCATCGGAATATCAAGGGTGGCAAGCTGATCGGCCACAGCCGGGTCGGCCTCAAGCGCTGCATCAATCTCGGCGTGCAGGGCGTCGTCCGCTTCCCCATCAAGGTAGGCAGTCAACTCTTCATCTGAAAATGCGCGCACGTGTGTCATTGAGCCTGTGCCTTTTCCCCCGCCATCTCGGTGTTGAGCCGCTTGCGGGCCGCCGCCAGCCGGCTCATCACGGTGCCGATGGGAATCTCCATAATCTCAGCCGCTTCCTTGTAAGCGTACCCCTCTACATAGACCAGAACCACGGCCTGTCGTTGGGCCTCGGGCAGTCCGTTCACCCTGTTCAACACGTCACGCGCCAGAATATTCGTTTCTGCGCCGGGGGATTTGTCGGGAAGGTCAATTTCTTCGACAGGCACCAGCCCGCCACCGGTGCGCACCTTGCGCGAGCGCAGCTCGTTCAGCCAGATGCGCTGGGCCATCCGGAACATCCAGCGGTCCAGATGCGTGCCCGGTTCAAACTGGTCGGATTTGTCCAAGGCGCGCAGGCAGGTGGTTTGCACCAGATCGTCTGCCCAGTCCCGGCGTCCGGTCAGCGATACGGCATAACGCCAGAGGCGCGGATGCACCTCGGCCATGCCATCGCGCACAGCGCGGTAAGAAATTTCAGCGGCGGTCCGAATAAATTCTGTCCTGACGTGTTACCGTGTTTCTAAGTTCAACATGTCCTGGAGGAAAATTGAAATGAAATCCATTGTCAAAGCCGTGACTTTTGCAACATTGCTGGCCGCCCCGGCGCTTGCGCAGGACACACCGGCGCCTGACGATGCGCGGGTGTACTTCGTGAACATCGCGGACGGGGACACCGTGTCATCGCCGGTCACGGTCATCTTCGGGCTGGACGGGATGGGCGTCGCGCCCGCCGGGACAGAGGCGGACAACACGGGCCACCATCACATCCTGCTCAACCGCCCGCCTCTGGGTGAAGGACCCGAAGGCGAAGAGGAACTGCAATACGGTCTGCCTGCGGATGAAAACCACATCCACTTCGGCGGCGGTCAGACGCAGGTGACGCTCGATCTACCTGCGGGCGAGCACACGATGCAGCTTGTCCTGGGCGACCTGAACCACGTGCCCCACGCCGATCCGGTGGTGAGCGAGGTGATCACGATCACCGTAGAATAAGCTTTTGCCGCGCCGGTTCAGATCCACTTGAGCCGGCGCAGGACCCACACCGCCCCAACGGTCATCACCACAAGTGCTGCGCAAAGCGCGGCAAAAGCCCAGGGTGTCTCGATCCCCGGCATGCCTGCAACGTTCACGCCGAACAGCCCCGTGACAAAGCCCAGCGGCAGGAACACGGCGGCCACGATGGACAGCACATAACCATTGTGCCCTTGCAAAAGCGCCGCTTGCGCCGTGTGATGGTCCTGCACGGCGGTCATCCGGGCAATCAGCCCCTCCAGCTCCTCGACATTCAGCTTTGCCAGGTTCGCCTGCTCGCGCAGCAGGTCGCGCGTGCCCTGGCTCATCAAGGGGCTGTCGGTGCCCACAAGGGCCACCAGCGCATCGCGTTGCGGCGCCAGATACCTGCGCAAGCGTATGGCCATGCGCCGCTCCTCCGCCAGTTCAGTGGGCAGCGGCTGATCATCGTCCTGAACGCTGTCCTCCATCGCATCGACCCGACCCGACAGATCAAAGACAGTGTCCTGCACCCGTCCCATCAGCCGGGTGGCGAGGGCCGACACAAATCGCATCGGCGTGCCGGGCGCGTGACCGGCTTCGGCCTCCACCCGCATCTCGTCCAGGGCAAAGACCTTGCGCATCCGCACCGTGACCACCAGTTGCGCGGTCACCCACATGCGCACGGCCACCATCTGATCGGCAGGCCCGTCTTCGTTCATGTTCACGCCCCGCAGGTTCAGGATCAGCCCGTCGCCATAGCGATCGGCGCGGGGCCGCGTCTCTGGCGCCACGAGGGCTGCGGCTGGAATGGGCGGGACATGCGCGTCGAGAAACCCGGTCAGGTCCGCGTCGCTCAGATCGAAATGGACCCAGCGGTATCCCGCTTCGGGCGGTGTTTCCACGCTGGCGATGAGGACGGCGTCAGGCGTGATGTCGAAGGCGCAAATGGTCATGGCCGCACGCTATCTCTGCGCGCCGCGTGCGGCAACTCTCCGGCACGGGCGGACGACACGTCCGCCTTACGAATGGTAACCCGGATCCTGATCCGCCTCAGAGTGTGGCCGCCAGCCGCGTGCCCTGATCGATCGCCCGCTTGGCATCCAGTTCCGCCGCCACATCCGCGCCGCCGATCACGTGGCAGGCAATGCCCTCGGCCTCCAGCGCATCCGCGAGCGACCGCTCCGGCACCTGGCCTGCGCACAGGATGATGTCATCCGCCTCGATCACCGTCGGGTTCTCGCGCGCCTCGCCAAAAGATACATGCAGCCCCTGATCGTCGATGCGCTCGTAGTTCACGCCGCCGACAAACTCCACGTCCTTCATCTTCAACGCCGCGCGGTGGATCCAGCCGGTCGTTTTGCCCAGCCGCTTACCATGCTTCTCTGCCTTGCGCTGAAGCAGCGTAACAGCCCGTGCGGGCGCTTCGGGTTGCGGCCCTTTGGGGTCAAGGCCACCGCGATGCTCTTCGGTGTCTGCAACCCCCCACTCGGTCATCCACTCGGGCAGGTTCTCGGTCGGGCTTTCACCCTCGTGAACGAGGTATTCCGACACGTCGAACCCAATGCCGCCCGCGCCAATGACAGCGACCTTCTTGCCCGTCTCCGCCTTGTGACGCAGCACGTCGATATAGGAATGCACGTTGTCGCCGTCCTGACCGGGGATCTCCGGATCACGGGGCAGAACACCGGTCGCAATGATAACCTCATCGTAACCCTTGAGCGTATCGACGGTCGCTTCGGTGTTGAGATGCACGGTGATGCCCATCTCCTTCACCATCGCGCGATACCAATCGACAAAGCCCCAGAATTCTTCCTTGCCCGGGATCTGCTTGGCCATGTTGAGCTGCCCGCCAATCTCGTCCGCGCGATCGAAGATGGTGACCTTGTGGCCCCGTTCGGCTGCCGTCAAAGCGGTCGAAAGACCCGCCGGACCTGCACCCACGATGGCGATGGATTTTTGTGTCTCCGCGGGGACAATCTGCAATTCCGTCTCGTAGCAGGCGCGCGGGTTGACGAGGCAAGAGCTGATCTTGCCCGAGAAAGTGTGGTCCAGACACGCCTGATTACAGGCGATGCAGGGCGCGATGTGGGCGGCCGTGCCCTCCATCGCCTTCTTCACGAAATGCGGATCGGCGAGCATGGGCCGTGCCATCGACACCATGTCGGCGCAGCCGGTCGACAGCACCTCTTCGGCAACCTCGGGCGTGTTGATACGGTTCGAGGTGATGACAGGGATGCTCACCTTGCCCATCAGCTTTTTCGTGACCCACGCAAAGGCCGCGCGGGGGACGGAGGTGGCGATGGTGGGAATGCGCGCCTCGTGCCAGCCGATGCCTGTGTTGATGATCGTGGCACCTGCCTGTTCGATTTCCTGAGCGAGTTGCACGACCTCGTCATAGGTTGAGCCGTTGGGCACGAGGTCGATCATCGACAGGCGATAGATGATGATGAAGTCGGTGCCTACGGCCTCGCGCGTGCGGCGCACCACCTCGATGGGCAGGCGCATCCGGTTTTCGTAGGAGCCGCCCCAGCGGTCGGTCCGCTTGTTGGTATGGGTGACAAGGAACTGGTTGAGGAAGTAGCCCTCGGAGCCCATGATCTCGACCCCGTCATAGCCGGCTTCCTTGGCCCGGGCCGCGGTGGCGACGATGTCGCTGATCTGTTTTTCGATGCCTTCTTCGTCCAGTTCGGCGGGCGGGAAGGGGGAGATGGGGGATTTCACCGGCGAGGGGGCGACGCACATGGGGCCATAGGCATAGCGGCCCGCGTGCAGGATCTGCATCGCGATCTTGCCGCCGTTTTCGTGGACGCGGTCGGTGACGATCTTGTGGTTCGCGACTTCCTCGGCGTTCGACAGCATCGCTGCACCGGGCAGAACCGACCCTTCGAGGTTGGGGCCGATGCCGCCCGTGACCATCAGACCGACCTCACCGCGGGCGCGTTCGGCATAGAATTCGGCGACGCGGTTCCAGTCCTTTGTTTCCTCAAGCCCGGTGTGCATGGAGCCCATGAGCACGCGGTTTTTCAACGTGGTGAAGCCAAGATCTAGCGGCGCAAGCATGTGCGGATAGGCTGTCATGGTGTCCTCCCGAGCCAATGTTTCCTTGGTGTCAGACATAGGCGGCGGGATGTCACGTGCAACGCGGCGTCACCCGGTGGGGACGGCTGTCCCCGCGGGGACAGATTTGTGTGGTTTTTAATGCTTGCCCCATGGGGTAGCGGTGGGGCGCAGATATGGGAACGGTTTGGGTGCCATTCCTTGCCATGGGCCTAACGAAGCGGACGGCAGAGCGATGGATGAGGCAACGGAATTTGTGCTGCGCGACATGATTGCGGGCGAGGCGGATGCTCTTGGCCGGGTCATGTTTCGGGCAATCCGGGAGGGGCCCAGTGCGTACACCGAGGCCCAGCGGATCGCGTGGTGCGCCGCGCCCCATGCCGGGGACGGGTGGGCGTGGAAACTGGCGGCGCAGGACGTTGTCGTGGCGGAGGCGCATGGCGCGCCAGTGGGATTCATCACGAGGCAAGGTGCCTATGTCGACCTCGCATTTGTCGTCCCGGAGTGGCAGGGCCGGGGTGTGTTTTCCGCACTCTATTCTCGGACAGAAGCAGACGCGCTTGCGGCTGGGCAGCATCGCTTGTGGGTCCATGCTTCGCTGATTGCGCAACCCGCTTTTGCAGCGCGCGGTTTCCGGGTGAGCAGGCGCGAAGCCGTACATCGGGCCGGAGAAGCGCTGGAAAGAGCCGAAATGGAAAAATCACTCGCGGTGCTGACCTAGAGCAGCAATGTCGCGATCAGCGTCGCAAGCATCAGGGTGATTGTCAGGGCTTCGTAGTTGTCCTTGATGTATCGCGTCAGCCGCGATTGAGCTTTGCCGATTGCGGTTCGTAAGTTCTTCATTTTTTCCCCACAGTAGTCTCGAGTGCCGCGTCGCCAACGCCTAAAATCGGCGGAAACGCGGCAGGTTTGTGTCAATACTGTGTCGCAATCAAATCGGGCAGGAACGGGGCAGGCGCGGGACAAGTTCGGGGTTTTGCTAGTAACGCTTTTGGTACGGAAACAATCGAAACCCTTCACTTTGTGCGAAAAATCGTATTCTTCGCCCGAAAAGTCTCGGAGATTGATGGAATGATGCCCGAAGAGATCGAGAAGCTGCCCTATCGCAAGAACGTAGGCGTGATGGTGATGAATGGGGAGGGTCTGGTCTGGGTGGGCCAGCGCCGGGACCGGTACCAGGACGCGTGGCAGATGCCGCAGGGCGGTGTCGACAAGGGCGAGGATGCGCAGACGGCGGCCTTGCGGGAGTTGGAGGAGGAGACGTCCATTTCCCCGGCCTTGGTCGATGTGGTGGCAGAGACCGCAGATTGGTTGCCCTACGAGTTGCCCCATGACCTGATCCCGCAGCTGTGGAAGGGCAAGTATCGGGGGCAGAAGCAGAAGTGGTTTCTGCTGCGCTTCAATGGATCGGACGCGCAGATTGATCTGGAAACGGCGCATCCGGAGTTTTCGGCCTGGAAATGGATGACACCGGCGGAGTTGCCGGAGGCTATCGTCCCGTTCAAGCGCGATGTCTATGTGCGCGTGCTTGAGGAATTCGCGCCGCATCTGTGAGTGCTATTGCATAACAGGGGGCTGCAATCCCAAGTGGAAGGCAAACGACACGAAAGAGGTTTGCCCATGCTTCGCGCCCTGAGTTTCATTCTGGCCTGTGCGCCGATGCCAGCCCTGGCCTTGTCCTGTATGCAGTACGGTGTGACCGACGCCTATCAGGAAGCAGCTGCGGCCGAGGAGGGCTATGTGCCTGTGCTCGGAAAGCTGGAATTTGATGCGGATCTGCTGCCTGAGATGGATTTGTCCGGACAGACGCCGACGCAAGAGGTGACTTTGATCCCGGCCACGTTCAAGGGTGATGCCCTGACCATGCGCGGTATCGACCAGCCGTTCGAGACGGACGTGGTGCTGGAGGTGCAGTGCTTTGGCCCGTGGTGCCCGCAGCCGCAGCCCGGTGAGATGCTGGGGTTCCTGCGCCAGACCGAGCACAGCTATGTGCTGCACACCAATGCGTGCGGCGGGTTTCTCTTTGGTCGTCCGGATGACGCGCAGGTTGCGCAGGTACGCGACTGCCTGGCCGGGCGCAAATGTGAGCCGCTGGGGCCGCGCTAGGGTTCGATGATCGGCACGTGGGGTGCATTGTCGCGCGGGTAGCCGTGCACGATGCGTGGATCGTCCGCAATCTCGATCCGCTGACCGATGGGCGTGAACCCTGACCGGCGGTAAAAGCCAAGTGCCTGCGGGCTGTCGATGGTGCAGGTGTGCAGGTGGAACCGTGTGATGTCGCGGGCGAAAGCAAATTCGATGGCCCGGTCCATCAGGTAGGCCCCAGCGCCGGTGCCGATCAGCGTGGACGTGAGGCCGAAATAGTCCAGCTCGCACGCGCCTTTGACGCTGAAGTCGAGTTCCAGCAGGGCCTCAGGCTGGCCGTCCTTTTCCAGCGTGTAGAGGCCGGTGTCGGGGTCGACGAGGATGTCGTGAAGCTCTTGTTCCGGCATGATCGTGCGCCCATACCACAGCCATGGGCCGCCGACGCGGCGGAAGAGGTCGAGATAGGGCTCGACCTCGCGCACCATGGGTTTGAGCGTCAGGCCATCGGGGCAGGGGGCGCCACGATATTGCGGCCTGGTCATCTCCAGATCGGTGACGACCATGGCCACTTTGCCCTTGGGGATGTTGTGATGTCCGTCAGTGAGCATTGTGGGCTCCTTGGGGGCCAGCCCCCAAACCCCCGTCGTATTTTAAGTCAGAATAAGCAGGGGCTTGGGATCAAGGGGATGCGGGGCTAGAGCAGGCCCGCGCTGGCGAATTGCTGTTTCATGTCGATCTGGGGGCGGGGGCCGATGTGGCTGATCACTTCTGCGGCGCACAGGTTGCCCATGCGTCCGCAGACATGCAGGTCGGCGCCGGTTGCCATGCCATAGATGAACCCGGCGGCGAACTGGTCGCCTGCACCTGTCGCATCCACGGGGGTGACCGTTTCCACGGGGATGTCATGCCGTTCGCCGTTTCCGATGATCGTGACGCCGTCACCTGACTTGGTGCAGACCAGCAGGTCGATCATGTCGGCGGTTTTGGCGAGCGCTGCTTCGAGGTCGTCGGTTTCGAACAGCGAGGTGATTTCGTGCTCGTTGCCGATGACGAAGTCGAGTTCATTGCCGATCATGTCGAGGAAGTCGGGGCGGTGGCGGTCGACGCAGAACGGGTCGGAGATGGCGATGCCTGCCTTGCCGCCCGCGCTGCGGGTGAGGCGGGAGGCCTGGCGGAACGCTTCTTTGCCCTTGTCCTTGTCGAAGAGATAGCCCTCGAGGAACATGATCTCGGCGGCGGAGGCGACCTCTTCCGGGACGTCCTCGGGGCCGAGTTCGGTCGAGATGCCGAGATAGGTGTTGAGCGAGCGTTCGCCGTCCGGTGTGACGAAGATCATGCAGCGGGATGTGGGCAGTTCGCCGTCCGGGATGGGGGCATTGACGAAATCGGTGCCGCTGTCCTGCATGGATTGGGCGTAGAAGCGCCCGAGCGCGTCGTCATGGACCCGGCCGATGAAGGCGGTGGGCAGGCCGAGTGCGCCGACGCCCGCGATGGTGTTCGCGACCGCGCCGCCGGGCGTTTGCAGCCGTTCGGTCATGGAGGCGTAAAGCACTTCGCCCCGGTCTTGTTCGATGAGCTGCATGATCCCCTTTTCGATGCCCATGAGGTCGAGAAAGCTGTCATCGGCATGGGTAATCACATCGACAACGGCGTTGCCGATGCCAGCGAGCGTGTATTTGGTCATTCGGTTTTGTCCTCAAACGGGCAGAGATCTTTGATAATACAGGTGGGGCACATGGGTTTGCGTGCCTTGCAGTGGTAGCGCCCGTGGAGGATCATCCAGTGGTGGGCGTGGAGCTGGAAATCAGCCGGGATGTTGTCTTCTATGGCGCGCTCGACCGCGTCCACAGTCTTGCCAGGTGCGATGCCGGTGCGGTTGCCGAGGCGGAAGATGTGGGTGTCGACGGCTTGGGCCGGGTGGCTCCACCACATGTTCAGGACCACGTTGGCGGTCTTGCGTCCGACGCCGGGCAGCGACTGCAGGGCGGCGCGGCTGTTGGGCACCTCGCCGCCATAGTCGTCCACGAGGATCTGGGACAGCTTCATCACGTTCTTGGCCTTTTGACGGTAGAGGCCGATGGTCTTGATATGCTCGGTCAGGCCGTCGATCCCGAGGTCGAGCATCTTTTGCGGAGTGTCGGCGATCTGGAAGAGCGCGCGCGTCGCCTTGTTCACGCCCGCGTCGGTGGCTTGCGCAGAAAGGGCCACGGCCACGACGAGAGTGTAGACGTTGACATGCTCCAGTTCCCCCTTGGGTTCCGGGTCCGCGTCCTGGAAGCGGGTGAAGATCGCGCGGATCGTGTGGTAATCGAGCTGCTTGGCCATGGCGCGGGGTTATGAGCGAAGATGGTGCAGCGGGCAAGTGGCCCCCCGTGCTTTGCGCCGGGCGGTGGATAGCGGGCAGCATTCCGCAGTTTGCCTGCGACAACTTGTCCGATTCGTGCCAAAGTTGAAATGTCAACATTGATTGACAGAATTAGAGTGTCAACTTGCTTCCAAAGTGACCGGTGGCCATTGATCTGGGAGGAACGATGTGCAGGGCGCGGGACAGCATGAAACGCAATTTGACGTCGACCTGTACGCCAGATCGCAGCTTAACTTACGACGACTGAAATCGAGATTGCCAACCGGATCGGTGGAGGATCTGGCGCGCGAGGTCTTGGCGCGGCTGAACCGGCCTGCGTCAGAAAAACTCGCGGAACAACCTGCTGCAGATCAGATCGACGCATTCTGTTACGCCCTGTTGTCCAATGACGATCAGGCGGGGGCCATGTTCATTCAGGAGGTGCGCCGGGCAGGCGCGTCGGTGGAGGTCATTTACCTCAAGTACCTTGCCGACGCGGCCTGCCAACTTGGCCGATGGTGGGACGAGGATCGGGTGTCGTTCACGGATGTGACGCGGGGCACCAGCCGTCTCTATGCCATCATGCACGCCATGCGCCACCACGTCCCGATCACGGCCCCTGCCACCGCCAAGAGCGCGCATTTCGTGTCCGTGCCGGGCGAAACCCACACGCTTGGAGTGCGGATGGCCGCCGATCTGTTCCGGCGGGATGGTTGGGACGTCACGCTGCTGATCGGGAAGAGCCACGAGGAGCTGGTGGCGGAAATCGGCGAGTCGCATTCGATCGTCATCGGCATATCGGCTGCGGGCGGACACGCGCTGGATGCGTTGTCGAAGCTGGTTGTCGCGCTGCGGTTGGAAAAACCGGATGCCGCGCTGTTCGTGAGTGGCCAGATCCTCGAGACGGATGCTGACACGGTGTCGTTGATGGACATTGATGGCATGGCGCATGATTTCGAAACCGCGCAGGCGCTGATCGAATGCCATTGGGACAAGGTGTCGGCGCGGCAGAATTCGCTGATCTAGGACGCGGTCCCCTTGATCGACACGCGCCACCACTTCGGCCGCGCGGCCCCATAGGAATGCGAGGTTGGCACGAGGTCCAGTGCGCCTGTGTCGTCAAAGCAGCCGACCAGCAGCGCGATGATCGGATCGTCATCGATGGCACCCAGCGTGCTGCCACATGCAGGGCAGAAGGCGCGGCTGGAATAGTCGGACGACCGGTAGGTTGTTGGCGCGTCTCCGGGTCCGGTCCAAGTCACTGCATCGGCGGGAAATTCGACCCAAGCTGTCGTGAGCGCGCCGCTGTGGCGCTGACACATCTTGCAGGAGCAGGTGTGTGGTTTCCGCGCGGGACCGATTGCGGTGAACCTTATCCTGCCGCACAGGCAACCGCCCGTATGTGTGGTGCTGTCGGTCATGGTAGCGCGGGCTTTCGGTTGAATGGCGTGATCCGACACATGTGGGATGCACCGGGGCTCAAGCCAAGGTAGTCCGGTCGTTCACCAGCACATCGCAATCGCCATTTGCACAGGAAACGGGTCGCGCTAGCGCGTGCGCTCGCCTAGGTTTGGGTCATGGAACAAAGCACACATACCGCCACCGAGACCGGCTATCACTACGGCGTCATGCGCCGTGCCATCGACCTGATCGACGGGGCCGAGGCACCGCTGAGCCTTGATACCCTTGCGGCCGAGATGGACATGAGCCCTGCACATTTTCAGCGTGTCTTTTCCCGTTGGGTTGGCGTGTCGCCCAAGCGCTATCAGCAATATCTGGCGCTGGGTCATGCCAAGACGCTGTTGAACGAGCGGTTCACGACCCTTGAGACCGCCCATGCCACCGGCCTGAGCGGGTCGGGCCGGTTGCATGACCTGTTTCTGCGGTGGGAATCGATGAGCCCCGGCGACTACGCCAAGGGCGGTGAGGGCCTGACCATTTTTTGGGGGTGGTTCGACAGTCCTTTTGGTTTGGCCTTGATTATGGGGACCGAGAAGGGGATTTGCGGCTTGGGTTTTGCCGCCGAGATGGGCGAGGACTGGGCCATGCACGACCTGACCCGGCGCTGGCCCAAGGCAACCTATATCGAGGACCCGATGCGCTTGCGCCCGTGGGTGCTGGCCGCCTTTGGCGCCGAAGATGCCAAGTTGAACAAAGCGCCGCTGTTCCTGATCGGCGCTCCCTTTCAGATCAAGGTGTGGGAGGCGCTGCTGCAAATTCCATCGGGTCATGTGACCACTTATTCCGAGATTGCAGACAGCATTGGCAATCCGCGTGCCGTGCGTGCCGTTGGCACAGCCGTGGGCCGCAACCCGGTCAGCTGGCTGATCCCGTGCCATCGCGCTTTGCGCAAGTCGGGCGGTTTGGGTGGCTACCACTGGGGTTTGCCTGTCAAACGCGCGCTCTTGGCCTATGAATCGGCGCGGGCGGAGGCCTGACACGCACCTTCACAAAGGTGCGCGGGATGTTGCTGATCGCATTTTCCCCCTATTTCTGGGAACTTTTGCTGCCTATCTTGCGTCCACGATAAGGGTGCGTGCCCGAACACGCCCCCGTTTTGGAAGGCAGTAGGATACAGAGATATGCTTAAATCCCCAGTCGTTTTCGCCATCGGCGCCATTGCTGCGCTGAGTGCATGTACGGACCCCAATGCGTTGGGCACCACCGGGCCGAGCGGCGAAACCCTGAACCAGAACCGCAACCGCGGGGCTGCTATCGGCGCCGCATCCGGTGCGTTGATCGGTGCGGTCGCAGGCGACCGCAGTGCCGCCGTGGCCGGTGCCGTTGTCGGCGGTCTGGTCGGCGGTGCCATCGGGTACGACCTTGACCAGCAGGAGGCGGAGCTGCGCCGTGAGCTGGCGAGCGGCGTCACCATCACCAACACCGGCGACCGGTTGATCGTGTCCTTCCCCGAGGCGATCCTGTTTGCCGTCAACAGCTTTACCGTGCGCCCGGGTCTGAACTCGGACATGGCCGCCCTGGCCCGCAGCCTTGAGCGCTATCCGAATTCGACCGTGCAGATCATCGGTCACACCGACAGCGATGGCGATGCGGCCTTTAACCAACAGCTGTCGGAGCGTCGCGCCAATGCCGTCGCGGACGTGCTGCTGAACCAGGGTGTGCCGTTCAACCGCGTTCAGGCCTTTGGCCGGGGCGAGAGCCAGCCGATTGCCACCAACGCGACCGCTGCGGGCAAGCAGCAGAACCGCCGGGTGGAAATCGTGATCCTGCCGAACCCGGCATAGGGTCAAAAACAGATCAAACTGATGTCAGAGGCTCCGGTGCATTGCCGGGGCCTCTTGCTTTGTGGGGGGAACGCGCCATTCTGAGGTCTGGTTGAAAGTGAAGGACGGATTATGACGACGCCAATTTTGCTGGGGATTTCGGGCTCATTGCGGGCGGAGGCCACCAATACCAAACTGATGCGCGAGGCGGCCCGGCTGTTTGGCGACTGCACCTTCAACGAGGCGGATCTGCGGATGCCGCTTTATGATGGCGATCTGGAGGCGGCCGAAGGCGTGCCCGAGCCCGCGCAGGTGATGGCCAAGCAGATCGCAGAGGCCGATGCCGTCATCATTTCGACCCCCGAGTACAACAAGGCACCCCCCGGTGTGCTGAAGAATGCCCTGGATTGGGTGAGCCGGGTCGAGGGGCGGCCGTGGACGGACAAACCTGTGGCCGTGATGTCGGCGGCGGCAGGTCGGGCCGGGGGTGAGCGGGCGCAGATGATCCTGCGCGCCTGCATGGTGCCGTTCCGGCCGCGTATCCTGCAGGGGCCGGAGATCCACCTGGCCGGGTCGAGTAAGGAATTCGATGAGGTCGGGCGCCTGACTGGCGAGATCTATGTCCGCGAGTTGACCGCGCTGATGGAGGCGCTGCGCGCTGAGATTGGGCGTTAAGCCCGCGTGCTGACCTCGATCAGATTGCCGTCCGGGTCGCGGATGTAGAGCGACAGGATCGGGAATTGTGCGCCTGAGCGGGCAACAGGGCCGTCTTCGATGGCTGTGCCGGTGCTTTTGAAATGCGCCTGCCAGTCGGTGATCGGGGTGTCTGTCAGAAAGCAGAGGTCGGCGCTGCCCTTGGTCGGGTGTGCCGCCTTGGGGTCGAAGGTGTTGTCCGCCTGGTGCAGATTGATCTTGTGTGCCCCGAAGGCGAGCGCGTGTCGGGTCGAGCCGTCGGCCACCTGAAAGGGTAGGTGCGTCATGCCGAGAACGGTGGTGTAGAAGGCGATGGTCGTGTCGATGTCCTGTACCGTGAGTACGAGGTGATCGAGTGAGCTCAGCGTTGGCTGTTCCAATTTGCATCCTCCTGTCCCATGGTCCGGTGCATGGACCATGACCCTGAACTTAAGCTTCGTCAAAGCGATGTGATGGACCCCGCGCGGGCGCAGGCCATGCAGGTGGCGCTGGGCGATGAGGCGACGCTGAACGCTGGTGATCCCTTGCCGCCCTTCTTCCACCAGCTCTATTTCTGGTCGCCTGCGCCGCCCGATGGGCTTGGCCGCGATGGGCATCCGAAAGTGGGTGGTGTGATCCCCGACATGGGCCTGCCGCGCCGCATGTGGGCCGAGGGGCGGTTGGCCTTTAACGCGCCTTTGCGGCTTGGGGATGAGGCCGAGCGTGTGACCGTGTGCGAGAACGCCGTGCGCAAGGTGGGCCGGACCGGGCCGCTGGCCTTTGTCACGTTGCGCCACGAGATGTGGCAGCAGGGTGCGCTGTGCGTGTCGGAATGGCAGGACCTGGTCTATCGCGAAGATCCTGATCTGGATGCGCCGCGTCCGGTGCCGCCCATGGCTCCGGTGGATGAGGAGGACGCGGTGGAGCGCGCGTTCGATGCGACGCTGCTGTTTCGCTATTCGGCGCTGACGTTTAACGGGCACCGTATTCACTATGACCAGCCCTATGCCCGCGCGGTTGAGGGCTATGACGGGTTGGTGGTGCATGGGCCGCTCTTGGCGCAGCATTTGATGTTGATGGCGGAGGCGGCTTTGGGGTCCTTGGAGCGGTTTCGGTTCCGGGCGACGTCACCGCTGATGCACCATGAGGTGGGGACGTTTTGCCGAAAGGGGCGGAGCCTGTGGGTGCGTGGGCCGGATGGGCGATTGTGTATGGAGGCGGAGGCCTAAAGCGATGCGCCCACTTCAAAGCCGTTAGGGATCGTATCGCGACCATCGAGGATGAGGTCGGCCATCGTATGGGCGACTTTCGGGGCCATGCCGAAGCCGATCTTGAACCCTCCGTTTGCAATAAAGTGGCCGGGCCGGTCGGGCCATGGGCCCAGCATGGGCGCGCGGCTGCGGGAGCGGGGGCGCAGACCTGCCCACCTGGCGATGACTTTGGCGTCTTTTAGTGCGGGCACGGCGGTGCGGGCGCGGGCGATGATTTCGTCGAGCTGCGCGTCGGTGCTGGCGGGGTCGTCATACTCCCGCTCAGTTGTGGAGCCGATGGCGGTGGTGCCGTCGGCGTGCGGGATGATGTGCAGCGAGTCGGTAAAGAGTTGCGGTGCATCGGGGGCGGAGACGTCCAGTAGGGCGGCCTGCCCCTTGATCCCTGCGCCGACCATACGGGGGTTTTCGGCGTTGAGCGTGTCGAGGCCCGCGACGCCGGTGGCGTGGAGGGTGATGTCGGTGTCTGGGCCTTCGGTCTGTATGTCGACGCCTTGCGTTTTGAGGGCGGCGGCGAGGGCCTGACAGGCCTGGCGCGGATGGGCGCGGGCGCTGAGTGTGTCGAAGATTTCCATGCCGGTGGGGCTTGTTGCGGACCATTTTGGGTCAGCGATGGGGCGGACTGTCCATGTGGCGGCGTCGCCCCAGAGGTCCTTGGCTGTTTCGCTGCGTTGGTGGGCGAGGACGAGGGCCGCGTCGTCGGCGATGGGTTGGCAGCGGCCTGTGCGGGCGTAGCCGGGGGATTGGCCGCCTGCGGCTTCGACCTCGGTCCAGAAGGCTTCGGCCATGAGCAGGCTTTCCAGTTGGAACTGCTTTTTCGGGTTCCAGTTTTCCGGCACGTGGGGGGCGAGTGCGCCGACGATACCGCCTGATGCCCCTGCGCCGAGGCCGTGCGGGTCGATCACCTGCACGCGCGCGCCGCGCTGGGTCAGGACCCACGCGATGGACAGGCCGAAGATGCCTGCGCCGCGGACGGTGATGTCTGCCGTTGCCATTCCAGATGCCTTTCGCCAAGGTCGCCGTGACATCTTCTACAGAGGCGACGGATGCAGGACCAGCGGGCAGAGCTTGAGTGGCGCGAGGACCGTGTGCCGGTGTCGGTGCGCTTTGACGATCCGTACTTTTCGCTTGAGGACGGGTTGGCCGAGACGCGGCATGTGTTTTTGGCTGGCAACGACCTGACCGCGCGGTTTGTGGATGGGTTTCATATTGCGGAACTGGGGTTTGGGACGGGACTGAACTTTCTGACCGCTTGGGCGGCATGGCGTGCGGCGGGCGTGCCGGGGCGGTTGCAGTTCACGAGTTTCGAGGCGTTTCCGATGGATGTGTCCGAGATGGAGAAGGCGTTGGCGGCTTTTCCTGAAGTGGCGGAGTTGGCGGGGCATTTGATCGCCGCTGGCGGCGGCTCGGCGGAGTTTATGGATGCCACGCTGACCGTGATCGAGGGGGATGCGCGGGAGACGCTGGCGGCTTGGGACGGCAAGGCGGATGCGTGGTTTCTGGATGGGTTTTCGCCTGCGAAGAACCCGGAGCTGTGGGGTGCAGACCTGATGGCCGAGGTGGCGCGGCACACGGTCCCCGCGGGGACAGCCGCCACCTATACCGCAGCGGGGTTCGTGCGTCGTGGGTTGGAAGAGGCAGGATTTGCTGTCACCCGTGTGCCGGGCTTTGGCCGCAAGCGGCATATGACGCGGGCCGTTTTGGGATGAGCCAGGGCAACAACACGCGCCTGGGCATCGCGCTGATGATCGCGGTGTCGGTCGTGTTTGCGGGGCAGGACGGGATCTCGCGCCATCTGGCGGCGGAATACAACGTCTTCATGGTCGTGATGATCCGGTACTGGTTCTTTGCGGCCTTTGTCATCAGCGTGGCCGCGCGCAAGGCCGGGGGGCTGCGGGCGGCGGCGCAGACGCGGCAGCCGGTGGTGCAGGGGCTGCGGGGGCTGCTGCTGGCGGCTGAGATTTGCGTCATGGTCACGGCCTTTACCGTGCTGGGGCTGGTAGAGAGCCATGCGGTCTTTGCCGCTTATCCTTTGCTTGTGGCCGCCTTGTCCGGGCCGATTTTGGGTGAGCGTGTGGGCTGGAAGAGGTGGTCGGCGATTGGGGTTGGCTTTGTAGGCGTGCTGATCATTCTAAGGCCGGGTCTGGGTGTCTTTGATCCGGCGGCTGTCATTCCGCTGGCGTCGGCTATCATGTTTGCGATCTACGGCCTTCTGACGCGCTATGTGGCGCGGGATGACAGCACGGCGACCAGTTTCTTTTGGACCGGGACAGTGGGTGCCGTGGGCATGACCTGTGTCGGTGTCTGGTTCTGGGAGCCGATGACGGGCGCTGATTGGGGCTGGATGGGGGCGCTGTGCCTGACGGGTGCCTTGGGGCACTGGCTGTTGATCCGGACTTATGAGGTCGCGGAGGCGAGTGCTGTGCAACCCTTTGCCTATTTCCAGATGGTCTTTGCCGCGCTGGTCGGCATCAGCGTCTTTGGCGAGGTGTTGGAGATCAACGTCATCATCGGCGCAGCCATCATCGTGGCGGCAGGCCTATTCACCCTGTGGCGCGAACGACAGCAGGGTTGAGCCGACGAGTTCCTCGGAAAACGGGATCGGCAGCGGGTCCTTTCCCAGACGAGCGCGGTAGATAGGCAGGCTTTCGGTGACGCGCATGACGTAGTTGCGGGTCTCGCGGAAGGGGATGTGTTCGATCCAGTCGATAGCGTCGAAGTCATCCGTCCCGCGGCGCGGATCGCCGAGGCGCAGCATCCACTGATCGGGGCGGGACGGGCCGGCGTTATAGGCCGCCGACATCAGGATCACGTTGCCATCAAAGCGGCGCGCGAGCTGGCTGAGATAGGTGGCCCCGAGCCGCGCGTTGTAGGGCGGGTCGGAAATGAGCCGGGCGGTGGTGTGGTCGGCGGAGAGGCCAAGATCGGAGGCCACGTCGCGGCCCGTGCCGGGCATGACCTGCATAAGTCCGAGAGCCCCTGCGCTGGATTGAACCACCGGGTCAAACTCGCTTTCGCGCCGGGCAATGGCGAGATTCATTTCAGGGGCCATGGGCAGGTCGGCATCCGCCAGCGGGTGCAGCGGGTAGTAGGGCGCGTGCAGGGTGATGCCCCGCCGCGCGACACGCTTGCCGATCATGACGGCGATGTGGGGCTGGCCCGCGGCGATCGCGACATGACCGAGGTAGCCCGCCGTATTGCGATCAAGGCTTTCGGCGAGGTGGGTCCAGAAGCGTTCTGCGAGGCTGACCTCGCCCGAGGCTTGCAGGAGCAGGCCCGCTTCGTAGAGGTCATTTTCCGTAAGCGGGGTGTCCTGGCCGGGGGAGAAGGCTTCCGATCCGTCGAGGAAAGGATCGATGGGCAGGGCGCCACGTTCAGCGGCAAGAAGGCCGTAGAACGAGGTCTGGTATTGCGCGCCTTCGGCATAGGCGGCGCTGGCCTCTTCGGTGTTGCCCATCGCTTCGTGCGCGCGGCCGATCCAGTAGCCTGCGCGTCCGCGCGAGATGGGCGAGCGGGTGGCGTTGCGGTGGTTCTGGAAGTGACCGAGTGCCACCTCGGGGTCCTGTAGTTTTCGCAGGGCGATGTAGCCGGACAGCCATTCCAGATCGGCATAGGCCGATCCTTCGGTCAGGAAATGGCGCGCAGCCAGTTGATACGCGCGGGCTGCATCGCCGTCCCGCATCTCGTCCCGCGCGAGTGCGCGGCGGCGGTTGGCCCAGTCCTCGGGCTGGCCAAGCGCCTCGACCGAGCGGGAGCGGTCCATCAACAGCGCCTTGGCATCGTCCCACCGGCCCTTGCGGACGCGCCATTCGAAGCGGTCGCGGGCGAGGCCGGGATCGTCTTGCAGCGCGTTGGGCACGGCATCGATCAGCGCGTCGACATTGCTGGCAAGGGCACGCAGGCCGATACGTGCCTCGGCCAGAGCGCGTTGTCCGTTGCTGACCAGATCGAACATGCGGCCCGCGCTGGTCAAATCACGCGACCACAACAGCGCGTCAAGCCGCGCGGCATGGTGCGGTTTCAGAAGGTCGCCATGGTTGCTGAGGTAGCGCGCATGTGTGCTGCCCTTCATCGGCAGCGTCCGCCAGGCGAGAACAAGGTTGGCGTCAGCCTCGCCCTCACGGCCCGCGCGGGTCAGGGCGGCGGCGTGGGCGAGGATGCCTTCTGGTGTTTGTGGGCCCATCTCTTCGAAGAAAGACAGGATGACGGTGTCGGGCTCATCCGCGACGGTCTCTTCCGAGCGTTCGCGCAGAAGCGCTTCGCCCGGCCAGTCGGGGCGGCGATCAAGGAAGCTCGCGATGTCCTCATAGCTGCCGCGGCTGGCGCGCAGGCGGTGCCATTCGATGATGTCCGCGGCCACGTCGCCGTCGCGGGCCGCTATGGTGGCGGCGCTGTCCCAGTTGCCGCTGCGCAGTGCGTCCATGGCCCAGCCAAGGGGACGGGGCCGTTCTGCCGCAGCGGCCACAACCGACATAAAAAGCAGGACAAAGGCGAGGGCAATCCGGCTCATCTCTTGCAATTCCTTGCGGCGCGTGGCTAGAGCCTTTGAGCATATGTGCGGCGCGTGGGGTTTCAACTCACGTTTCCGATCATATGCAAAATTCATCCCAGGCCCTCTGCCTGCCACACGTAAAAAAGGAGCGTGAGAATGTTCAAAGGTTCTATGCCTGCCCTCGTCACGCCGTTTCGTAACGGCGCTTTGGATCTGGAAACGCTCAAGAAGCTGGTTGAGTGGCATGTGGGCGAAGGCTCGCACGGGTTGGTGCCCGTTGGCACCACCGGCGAAAGCCCGACACTGACCCATGAGGAGCATGAAACGGTCATTGAGACCGTGGTGAAAGCCGCGGCAGGCCGCATTCCGGTCGTAGCCGGAGCCGGATCGAACAACACGGTCGAGGCTATTCGGTTTGTCGAATATGCCGCGAAGATCGGTGCCGATGCGGCGCTGGTCGTGACGCCCTACTACAACAAGCCGACCCAGCGTGGACTGATCGCACATTTCACCGCGCTGCACGATTGCGCCGACATTCCGATCATCATCTACAACATCCCCGGTCGGTCCGTCATCGACATGACCCCGGAGACGATGGGGGAATTGGCCAAACTGCCCCGTATCGTTGGCGTGAAGGATGCGACCGGCGATCTGGCGCGCGTGTGCGATCAGCGCATGGCCTGTGGCCCGCACTTTATCCAGTTGTCGGGTGAGGATGCGACAGCGCATGGGTTCAACGCGCAGGGCGGTGTGGGCTGTATCTCGGTCACGGCCAACGCAGCGCCGAAGCTGTTGAGCCAGATGCAGGAGGCCTGTCTGGCCGGTGACTATGCCAAGGCGCTGGAGATCCAGGACAAGGTGATGCCGCTGCACAAGGCGATCTTTACCGAGCCGGGTCTGGTTGGTGCGAAATACGCGATGTCTCGACTGGGCCTGTGTTCGGATGAGGTGCGGTTGCCCTTGACCGGGTTGGCGGATGAGACCAAGGCGAAGGTCGATGCGGCGTTGGAATTTGCCGGTTTGATGTAAGCGCGTGGTACGCGCGGAGCGCACACCCTACGGCCTGGGTGTAGGGTGCGCATTTACTGCGCACCGTGACCTTTACCGTTTGCCGTAGTAGAGGCCGACCACGTGCTCGGCCTCTGCAAAGAACAGCCAGCGGGAGGCAAGCGTGCCTGCGATGTAGCTAACCACCGCCACAAGTGCGATCCAGTGCGAGAAGGGCAGCGCCAGTAGCAGAACTGGTACGACCACCATCAGCACGAAGGATATCGCGCGCAGCTTCATGCTGTGCTTGCGGCCCACGACATAGGCGAATTCCTTGAGCAGGTAGTTGGTGCCGGTATGCGGTGGCTCGAAGGCGCGGACGCTGCCGTTTGTGCCGAGACCGGTGGCAGTGGCGAGCGTGGTGCCCGAGCTCTTGAGTGCGCCGTCGCCTTGCATCCACAGCACGACCTGGATCACGCCGGAGATGGCGATGAGGGCCATCGCCCATGTGACCTGGCCCGCCAGGAGGGCACCGCCTGCCAGCGAAAAGCTGAGAAACATGGCGGGGGTCAGGGGCGAGTTCCAGCGCGGGATGGTTTTGAGCTGGGTGTAGATCATCGAGGTCGTGAAGACTGTCAGCAGCGAGAAGATCGCGCCGATAAAGCCAAGGATGCCCCAGCGTTGGCCGAAGAATACCAATCCTGCACCGTAGAGCGCCATGACAATCAGGGCGACGACGGCGCAGACGCCCTCGCGGCTGAGCCAGGAGGAGCGCCATTGGGTGAAGGCCTTCATCGCGCGTTCGGGGTGGCCGAGGTGGAAGGTCGATGAAATGAGGCCGCCGACGGCGCACAGGTATGCGATGACGAAAAAGGCGAACGCCGACCAGCCGGTGACCGCGGGGTAGCCGAGGCCGAGGAAGGTCAGGAGGCCGAAGCCGATCCCTGAGAACACGGTGAAAAAGATGACGGAGGGTGCGGGATGCATCAGAGTTTCTCCAGCGTCTTGTCGAGCCAGCCGAGGAAGCCAGTGGCTTCCTGCGCGACAGGTTCGAGGTAGGGGGCGAGGATGTCGATGTCGCCCGCACCTTCGGACAGCGTGTCCTTGGGGCGGGGCGGCAGATACTTGTTCACGGGTTTTGTGCCCTGTTCGGGCATGAGGTCCATGCCGCCGCGTTCGGCGGTGAGTTTCGACACGTTGCTTTCGGGGTCTGCGAAGTCACCGAAGTGACGCGCGCCTGCCGGGCAAGTGCGCACGCAGGCGGGCTCGCGGTCCTCCTCGGGCAGGTTTTCGTTGTATATGCGGTCCACGCAGAGGGTGCATTTCTTCATCACCTTCTCGACGGCATCCATTTCGCGCGCGCCATAGGGGCAGGCCCAGGCGCACAAGCCGCAGCCGATGCAGTCCGACTCATTCACCAGCACGATGCCATCCTCGACCCGTTTGTAGCTGGCGCCCGTGGGGCAGACCGTGACGCAGGGCGCGTCCTCGCAATGCAGGCAGGATTTGGGGAAGTGGATCAGTTGCGCTTCGCCTTGGCTTGGCTGCACCTCGTAGCTGTGGACGCGGTTGAGGAAGGTGCCCGACGGGTCGCTTCCATACGCATCTGTGTCGGAGAGCGGCGCGCCGTAGTTTTCGGTGTTCCAGCCTTTGCACGAGATCACGCAGGCGTGGCAGCCGACGCACGTGTCGAGGTCGATGACGAGGCCGAGTTTGCGTTCGGTTTTTTCGGGAAGTGTGGTCATGCGGGTGTCCTCACTGAGAGGGCCGGACTGGGGCTCTGCCCCAGACCCCGGAGTTTATTTGGCAAGATGAAGGGGGATCTTTCTTTCATCATGCCAATCGGTTCAGCCTTGGAGGCGTCCCAGTTGGCGATGAAGTAGATGAACGTGCCCACGGCGATTGTGACGAACGCCGCGATGGCGAGGAGGGTGCGCTGGATGGGGGTCATTTGCCGACCTTCCATGTGAGTTGCATTGGCCCTTTGCCGACGGGAGACTTGATCGGCTCCATCGCGGGTTGGCTTTCGCTCGGGGCCTTGGCTTTTTCGATGCGCACTTTGAGGTCGAACCACGCCGCCTGCCCCGTGATCGGGTCGGAGTTGGCCCATCTTAGGCCATCGCCCTTGGGTGGGAGCAGCTCGTGGATCAGGTGGTTCAGCAGGAAGCCCTTGGTTGCTTCTGGCGCGTTTTCGTCCAGCGCCCACGCGCCTTTGCGCTTGCCGATGGCGTTCCAGGTCCACACCGTGTTTTCGTTGAGCGCGGCCATTTCGAGCACCGGCACCGTGATTTCGCCGTGGGGAGACGTCACCTTGGCCCAATCGCCGTCTTGGAGGTTGTTTTCCCGCATCAGCTTGGTCGGCAGGTAGAGCGGGTTGTGGCCGTGGAGTTGCCGCAGCCATGCGTTCTGGCTACCCCATGAGTGGTACATGGCCATCGGTCGCTGGGTGAGCGCGGTGATCGGGTAGTCGTCGCCGTGGTTGTCGGGGGACGGGTCGTACCAGATCGGCAGCGGGTCCATCGTCGCTTTGATCCGCTCGCGTAGGTGATCGGGCGGCTGGCGGTCGCCATGCCCCTCGGCCGCAAGCTGGAAGCGGCGCATGGGTTCCACGTAAAGCGTGAAAAGGTAGGGTTGAGGGCTGTCGAAGAGGCCCATGCCCACGGCCCAATCCTGATAGGCGCTGTTCCACGGCTTGTAGTAGAGCGCTTCGTCCGGGATGTGGCCGACCCAGAAGCCGCCATTGTCGATGTAATTGTCGAGCTGGCTTTCGTTCACGCCGCCGCGACCGTTGGTCAGGCCATCTTCGCCCATGCGCCAGCCGGCGAGGGGGCCGATGCCGGGTTTGCGTTCGTGGTTGACGATATAGTCGCCGTAGTCGGCGTATTTCTGGCTGCCATCTTCGTTGGTGAAACCGGGCAAGCCGAGTTTCGCGCCAAGTTCGCACAGGACGGACTGGAACCCGCGCACATCGCGGTCGGGCTCGATCACCGGCCAGCGGATGGCGTCGGCGGCAGCGTCGGCCTCGCAAATCGGGCGGTCGAGCAGCGAGATGCAGTCGTGCCGTTCGAGGTAAGTGGTGTCCGGCAGGATCAGGTCGGCATAGGCCACCATTTCCGAGCTGTACGCATCCGAATAGATGATGCGCGGGATGACATAGTCGCCGTTGTCGTCCTTGTCCGTCAGCATGTCGATCACACCGCGGGTGTTCATGGACGAGTTCCAGGACATGTTCGCCATGTACATGAACAGCGTGTCGATCTTGTAAGGATCACCCGCATAGGCGTTCGAGATCACCATGTGCATGAGCCCGTGGGCAGACATGGGGTTTTCCCAGCTGAACGCCTTGTCGATCCGGGCGGGCGTGCCGTCTTCTTTCAGGGCCAGATCGTCGGGGCCGTGGACGAAGCCCAGGTGCGGGCCGTCGAGTGGCTTATCCGGTGACACGCCGCAATGGGGCTTGGGGTGCGCTGTCGCTGGTTTCGGATAAGGGGGTTTGAAGCGGAAGCCGCCGGGGACTTCGACCGTTCCCAGCAGGATTTGCAGCACATGCAAGGCGCGGCAGGTCTGGAACCCGTTGGCGTGGGCGGAGATGCCGCGCATGGAGTGGAAGGAGACGGGGCGACCTTGCATCGTCTTGTGCGTTTCGCCGCGGAAGTCTGTCCATTCCTGTTGCAGCTCAAACGCCTCATCAAAGGCGACGCGGGCGATTTCGGCCGCCAGCGTGCGGATGCGCTTGGCGGAGATGCCGACCCGGTCAGCAACGGCCTCGGGCGCGTATTCGTCGCTGAGGTACCGTTCCGCCATGTGCTGCATGACGGTGCGGTGGCTGATGCCTGCGTGGCGATGGGTGGCGGTGAGGTCGGGTTTGACGCCCTTTTGGTCGAAAGGTGTCAGCTTGCCCGTGGCGCGGTCGATCACCAGCTCCTTGCCATTCTCGTCGCGCAGGAGGAGGCCATATTCCGGGGACTTCTCATCGCCGTTGATCAGGCAGGGCGCGTTGGTGAACTGCGCCAGATAGTTCACGTCGATCTTGCCCGCTTTCATCAGGCAGTGGACGAGTGACAGGATAAAGAGGCCATCGGTGCCGGGGGTGATCCCGACCCAATCGTCCGCCACGGCGTTGTAGCCCGTGCGGATCGGGTTCACGCCGATGACACGCGCGCCGCGCGCCTTGATCTTGCCGATGCCCATCTTGATCGGGTTGCTGTCGTGGTCTTCGGCGACGCCGAACAGCATGAAGAGCTTGGTGTGGTCCCAGTCGGGCTGACCGAATTCCCAGAACGCGCCGCCCATCGTGTAGATGCCAGCGGCGGCCATATTGACCGAGCAGAAGCCGCCATGGGCCGCGTAGTTTGGGGTACCGAAATTCTGGGCAAAGAAGCTAGTGAAGCTTTGCGACTGGTCGCGGCCTGTGAAGAAGGCCAGCTTCGACGGGTCATCCTTGCGGATCGGGGCGAGCCAGTCGGTTGCGATCTGCAACGCCTCGTCCCACTCGATTTCCTGGAACTCGCCAGAGCCGCGTTCGCCGACCCGCTTGAGCGGCTTGCGCAGACGCGACGGGGCGTTGACCTGCATGATGCCTGCCGAGCCCTTGGCACAGAGCACACCCTGGTTCACCGGGTGGTCGCGGTTGCCTTCGATATAGGCGACCTTGCCATCCTTCATGTGCACGTTGATCCCGCAACGGCAGGCGCACATGTAGCAGGTGGTTTTGCGCACCTCGTCCGAGACATGGGGCGAGGTATTGATCTTAGGTTGCTGGAACGTCATCTGGCCTCCCGTCTGCCTGTTTGTCAGGCTAAATAGTAAATCCCCGCAAGTATCAGCGCTGCGATGAACAGGGTTTCGGTGACAAGCAGCGCAATTGCGGCCCCTCCGACCGCGAGCACCCGCTTGAGGTTTGTTTTCATGCCGACCGCCGCGATCGCGATCAGGAGCATCCAGCGCGAGGCCTGGCTCATCAGATCGGTGACCGGGGTCGGGATCAGATTGAACGAATTGAGTGTCGCGAGCGCCAGGAAGCCGATCACGAAGAGCGGCAGGAGCGGCGGACGTGCGCCGTCCTCGGGCGCTTCGGCGAAGGAGCGGATGAGGAGGGCGGCGATCAGGACCACGGGCGCCAGCATCGACACGCGGATCAGTTTGACCAGTGTGGCGGTGTCGCCTGCCTCTTCCGAAATCGAGAAGCCTGCGCCGACGACTTGAGCGACGTCATGGATGGTGGCGCCGAGGAAGATACCGCCCGACATATCGTCCATGCCGAGTTGGGTGACGAGGATCGGGTAAGCGACCATGGCGATGGTCGACAGGACGGTGACGCCCAGCACTGTGAAGATCAGCCGCTGCTCGGAGCGTTCGTCCTTGGGCAGGATTGCACTGATCGCAAGCGCGGCCGAGGCGCCGCAGATGGCGACCGAGCCTGCTGTGAGGAAGGCGAAGCGCCAGCCGTGGCCGAAGAAGCGCGCGATGAGCAGGCCGAAACCGATGGTGGCCGCGACCCCGCCGATGACGAGCGCGACCAGTTCGAGGCCCAGCCCTGCCATCAGTTCGAACGATATACGGACACCGAGGAAGGCGATGCCCAAGCGCAGGATGGTACGGGCGGCAAAGGCGATCCCTTCGACCGTTTTGCCCTCGTCCCCGAGGAAGGCCACGGCGATGCCCAGAAGCAGGGCCATCAGCATGGCAGGGGTGTCGTAATGTTCGGCCAGGAATTGCGCTGTGACGGCCACGAGGATCGCCACCAGCACTCCAGGAAACAGGACGCGCACCCGGTCGGGGAGGTCGTGCAAGAAGGAATTTCCAGTTGCGGTCATGGCGTGAGGTGCTCCTGTCCCGTGCCCTGGCGGAAGACTGGAGCGTTGATGTTCTGCTGTGTGTTTGTACGGTTCACGGCTGCACCCCAGTCATCAGGGCGCGTGCGTCAGTCGCGATCTGGCGTTCCTCGTCGGCTTTGACCACGTGCACAGGCACGTCGCCGAAAAGGTGCAGGTGCTCCATGATGCGTGTGCGGATGGGTTCTGCATTCTCACCGATGCCGCCGGTGAAGGCCACGGCGTCGAGACCGCCCATCGCGACGATGGCCGAGCCTGCATGACGGGCGGCCCAGTAGCAGAAATGCTCGACTGCCAGTTTCGCGCGGTTTGTGTCGGCGCCGAGCAGCAGGCGCATGTCATTGCTGCCGCCCAAACCCTTCAGCCCGCTTTCGTGGTTCAGCATGTGGGCCGCTTCGTCTGCGCCGTAGATCTCGGCCAGCCGTAGGACGGCCATGCCGTCGATCGCGCCGGAGCGGGTGCCCATCGTCAACCCGTCGAGGGGGGAGTAGCCCATGGAGGTGGCGACTGAGCGCCCTTTGTTGATCGCGCAGAGTGAAGCGCCGGAGCCGAGGTGGAAGGCGAGCAGGCGGTCGGGCAGGTCAGAGCCGAATTGCGTGACGATCCATGCGTAGCTGAGGCCGTGGAAGCCATAGCGGCGAATGCCCATGGAGCGTGGCTCTTTCGGGAGGGCATATGTTGTCGCGACCTCGGGCTGGTTCGCGTGGAATGCCGTGCCGAAGCTGGCATATTGCGGCAGGTCGGGCGCGAGCGTTTGCAGCGCGCGGATGCCTGCGAGGTTGTTGGGGTTGTGCAGGGGCGCCAGAGGTGTGGCCGCTTCGATCCCTGCAATCACCGTGTCGTCCACCGCAACCGGGTCCACCAGCGATGTGCCGCCATGCACGACCCGGTGGGCCGCTGCGGTCAGTTTGTCGGGGGTGATCCCCTGCCGCGTGAGGCTGTCGAGGATTGTCGTCAGCGCCGCGTCATGGTCGGGTGCTGTGACGTTCTGATCTTCGTTGCCCAATGTCAGATGGGCCAACGCGCCGCCAATGCCGCTCACTTGCCCTGCCATCACTTCTGTCAGATCGGGCTGAAACAGCGCGACCTTGATGGAGGAGGAGCCTGCGTTGACGACCAGGATCATGCGGCGGCCATGATGGCCCCAAGGGCCACGGAAGACAGGCGCGCCGCAGGTGGATCCGCGCGCGAGGTCAGTAGGATCGGGACCTTGGCCCCCATGACGATGCCGCCTGCGCAGCCACCGGCCAGGTAGACAAAGGATTTGAACAGTGCGTTGCCCGAGACGATGTCGGGGACGATGATGGCGTCGGCTTTGCCTGCGACGGGATCGTCTGTCATCTTCTTGGTGGCGACAGATTTGGGCGACATGATGAGATCGAAGGCCAGCGGGCCGGAGAAATCGGCATCGGCAATGTTTTCGATGGCCCAATCGCGCAGCGCGCGTCCATCCATGGACGAAGGTACGCTTTCAATGGCGGATTCGGTCGCTGACAGGAACGCAACCTTGGGGCGCGCATTGCCCAGCTTGTGCAGCAACTTGACCACTTCGGCCGTCGCGTCCTGGCGCGTTGCCATGTCGGGGGTCACGTTCACGGCGGCGTCCGAGATCGTGATCGACCCGGTGCCGTCGGGCGTGGTGATGTGGAAGATGTGGACAAAGCGGCGGCCCGTGCGCAGGCCCGCGTCCCGCGACACGGCAGCGCGCATGAACGCATCCGTATGGAGCTGCCCCTTCATCAGAATATCGGCCTGGCCTTCGCCACATGCTTTTGCAGCGGCCATGCCCGAGGCGACCTCGCCCTCGGCCTCGATCAACTCGAAGCCTGAGATGTCCCAGTTCAGCTTCTCGGCCTCAGCCTCGATCATGTGACGCTCACCGGTGAAGACCGGGATCATCATGTTGGCTTCGGTTGCTTCCTTGGCCGCCAGCATCGGGAGGGGCGCACCGGCGCGGGCGATGGCCACGCGGGGGCTGGCCGCTTTTTGCGCCATCTCGATGATGTGTGCGGGCGCGATCGCATTGGCGTCGGACAGGAAGGATTGGGGCACGAAACCGCCTTTCGAAAATGAAAAAGAGGGGACGGGCGCGTGCCCATCCCCTCGGGTCTTGGTAGATCACGCAGCTGTTTGCGGGACCATATCGTCTTTGGAGATGCCAGCAACCGATACGGGCTTTTTCATCGCATCGCGGCGGAAGGGATCGCCCAGTTCCTGGTTGATCATGGCTTCGATCAGCGTGGTGATGCCGTTTTCCATCTGATCCTTGATCGCCTGGTTCAGCGCTGCGGTCAGCTCTTCCTGCGTACGGGCAACAACGCCCTTCAGGCCACAAGCGTTGGCGATGCCGGCGTAGGAGACCTGTTCGTCCAGCTCGGTGCCGACGAAGTTGTCGTCGAACCACAGAGTCGAGTTCCGCTTTTCCGCACCCCACTGGTAGTTGCGGAAGACGATCTGCGTGATGGCAGGCCATTCACCGCGACCGATGGCGGTCAGTTCGTTCACGGCAATGCCGAAGGCGCCGTCACCAGCGAAACCGACAACCGGCACGTCAGGCTGGCCGATTTTCGCGCCGACGATGGCGGGCAGGCCGTAGCCGCAGGGGCCGAACAGGCCGGGTGCCAGATATTTCCGGCCCTCTTCGAAGGACGGGTAGGCGTTGCCGATGGCGCAGTTGTTGCCGATGTCGGAGGAAATGATGGCCTCGACAGGCAGCGCGGATTGGATGGCGCGCCATGCCATGCGGGGGCTCATCCAATCTGGTTTCGCAGCGCGCGCACGCTCGTTCCAGTTGGTGCCGGGATCGTCCTGCTCTTCGTTCATGGACGTCAGTTCCTGCGCCCATGCCGATTTCGTCTGTGCGATCTTGTCCTTGCGTGCCTCGCGGCCTGCGTCGCCTGCGTCGTCAGACAGTTGCGCGATGATGCCGTTCGCCACTTTGGCTGCGTCACCCACGATGCCCACTGTGACCTTCTTGGTCAGGCCGATGCGGTCGGGGTTGATATCGACCTGGATGATCTTCGCGTCTGTGGGCCAGTAATCGATGCCATAGCCGGGCAGGGTCGAGAACGGGTTGAGGCGTGTGCCGAGGCACAGGACCACATCCGCTTCCGAGATCAGCTGCATGCCTGCCTTGGAGCCGTTGTAGCCCAGCGGGCCAGCAAAGAGCGGGTGATTGCCGGGGAAGGCGTCGTTGTGCTGGTAGCCCACGCAGACCGGTGCGGTCAGGCGCTCTGCCAGTTCCTGCGATGCGGCCAGACCACCCTGGGACAGGACCACGCCTGCGCCGTTCAGGATGACGGGGTTCTTGGCTTCGGACAGAATCTTGGCCGCTTCCGCAACCGAGTTGAGGCCGCCGGGGGAGGCTTCGAATTCGATCGGCTCGGGGATCTCGATGTCGATCACCTGGGTCCACATGTCGCGCGGGATGTTCAGCTGGGCCGGGCCCGACAGGCGTTTGGCCTGGCTGATGACGCGGGTCAAAACCTCGGCCACGCGGGACGGGTCGCGGACCTCTTCCTGATAGGCGACCATGTCTTCGAACAGCTTCATCTGCTCGACTTCTTGGAAGCCACCTTGACCAATCGTTTTGTTGGCGGCCTGCGGGGTAACCAAAAGCAAAGGAGTGTGGTTCCAGTACGCCGTCTTGACCGCAGTCACGAAGTTGGTGATGCCGGGGCCGTTTTGCGCGATCATCATCGACATTTTGCCGGTGGCACGCGTGAAGCCGTCGGCCATCATGCCGGCAGAGCCTTCGTGGGCGCAGTCCCAGAACTTGATACCGGCATCCGGGAAGATGTCGGAAATCGGCATCATGGCCGAGCCGATAATGCCAAAGGCGTGTTCAATGCCGTGGCGCTGCAGGCATTTCACAAAGGCTTCTTCCGTGGTCATTTTCATGGGGCAGTCTCCAATAGAAGCGGGGGCGTCGAATCGCCCCGGAATGTCGGAATTGACGTTAGACCGGGGGAGTGGGTGTTCGTTAGGGCCAGTTATGGCATCCATTTAAGTCCAGGCTAGTGATTCAGATGTTGCGCGATAAGGCCAATGCCGGCGCGGATCCGGTCGACATGGATCGAGGAATAGCCGAGGCGGTAGAACCCCTGCGGCTGGTCATCCCCGGAAAAGAAGGCGTGGCCGGGTTCGACCAGGACGCCAAGCTCTTGCAATTGTTGGGCCATTGCACGTGTGTCGACCCCCTGTGGCGCGCGCATCCAGTAGGACGAGCCGCCAAAAGCACCCTGACCGGCGATGTCGAGCCCGTTGGCGTCGATGGCCTCCTGCATGGCGTCGCGGCGGGTGTGCAGAGCCGCGCTCATCTTGCGAATTTGCGCATCATAGTGCCCCATCGACAGGAAATAGGCCGCGGTGCGCTGGATGTGGCCGGGCGGGTGGCGGAGGACGGAGGTGCGCAGGGCGCGGGCTTCGCGCACGAAGGGCTCGGAGCCGACGAGATAGCCGAGCCGCAGGCCGGGGAAGAGCGACTTGGAAAAGCTGCCCACATAGATCACCCGCCCATCTGTATCCATCGACTTGAGCGCGGGCGAGGGCGGGTTGAGGAAGGACATCTCGAACTCGTAGTCATCCTCGACAATCAGCGCGTCCAGTTCGCGCGCGCGGTCCAGCAGGGCTTGCCTGCGCGGCATGGGCATCGTGGATGTGGTGGGGCATTGGTGGCTCGGCGTGGAAAAGATCACGTCGGAATCCGGCGGGATGCCATCGGGCGGCAGGCCATCGCGGTCCACGCGGACGGGGGCCAGATGGCATCGTGACTGTGTGAGGATCTCGCGCAGGGCCGGGTAACACGGGTCCTCGAAGGCGGCGGTGCGGCGCTGGGTCAGAAGGATCTGGGCGGCGAGCCAAAGCGCGTTCTGGGCGCCGAGCGTGATCAGTATCTGGTCGGCATTGGCGGAGATGCCGCGCCGGGGAAGCGTGTTTCGCTGAATGAATTCAATGAGCTGCGGATCATCTTGGTCAAAATAGTCAGATGTCAGCGCGGCAAAATCCCGTTGGCCGAGGGCCTGCAGCGCGCATTGGCGCCAGTTCGTATGGTCAAAGAGTTGCGGGTCGGTCTGGCCGTAGATGAACGGGTATTTGAACCGCGCCCAGTCCTGCGGCTTGCTGAGCGTGTGGCCGCCGGAAAACCGCTGCCCGATGGCGCGGGTCCAGTCGACGGCATCGCCGGAAGCGGGCTGCGGTTGATAACTGGGCGGGACGGGCGCATTGGCTGACACATAGTAGCCCGACCGGCCCCGGGCAGTCAGGTAATCCGAGGCCACAAGCTCGGTATAGGCGAGCGTAACCGTGATGCGGCTGATCCCGAGATGGGCGGCGAGTTTGCGGGTGGAGGGCAGCTTTTCCCCGGATCCGAAACGGCCCGACAGGATGCCGTGGGCGATCATCTGCTGCACCTGGCTCTGCAGGGTGCCCTGATGGCCGGGCTGCAGAAAGAATGTTTCGACGGGGAGTGCCATGGGTGCAGAGTAATCTGGACTTAAGCAGAAATCAATCTGGCATTACGGCAGAGCGAAACGACCAGTATCTACCATCTATATCGCAGATGTTGGGCGAAAAATCAACATAAAAACGAGACAATAAATCTCATTTAATGAGACAAAGGGCGGCGCGCGCTACATTAACCACAAGAATTTCAGGCCCATCCGCCTGTGTCCACGTCGAGCTTTGCCCGAAACTGCGAAGTTTAGGGACGAAACTGCGTGTTTTGGGCGCCGGATTCGGGTGCGTATTTGCGCCGATTTTTCGAAACTACGACTTTTACCGCCAAAACTGTGCATTTTTCCGAATTGGGCTGCGTTTCAGCGCGCATTTGGTTAATCCGCGCGGATCTGACGCATCAATACTTGCCCGTTTGCCGCCTCCGCCCGCATCATGCGGTCATGGGTAAGCAGCTGTATTTCTATCTGGGCTTTTTTTCAGCCGGTCTTCTGGCCGTACCGATGGCCACTGGCATCATGGGCGCGACCGAACAGGAGATGCGGCGCATCGCTGTGACCCTGTTCATCGCCGTGTCGGTGCTGGTCTTCTTTCTGGTCATTGCGTTGTTCTTTCGCGGCTGGATTTTGCGCAGAATGTTCGGGCGGGCAGAGGCGACGCTGGACGATGTGAGTGCGTCGCTGATCAGCGGTGTGTCGGCGGCGACGGCGGGGGACCGGGAGGCCGCGACCAAGCACGCGCAGGAATTGGTCCAGCGCGGGATGGGCTGGTACGCCTGGACCGGGTTTTACCGCTGGGTGATCGCGACGGCGGTGGCGCTGCTGCTGGCCTTTGGGGCGTTCATGGGGACGGTGCTGCTGTTCGAGCAGAACCGCAAGCTGGGCGAGCAGACGGAAGCGCTGCGCACCCAGACGGAGCGGTTGACCGAGCAGACGGATTTCATGCGCGTTCAGACAGAGGCAGTGCAAGCGCAGGTTCAATTGATGTCGCAGCAGACGGAAAGCATGCGTTTGCAAAACGACCGCATGGACGCGCAGACCCAACAGATGACGCTTCAGAACGAGTTGGTCATGCTGGACCTGGTCGACAAGTTGCGGGGGCAGTTCAAATCGACATCAACCGAGATGTCGTTGCGCGACATTCTGAATGAAGTGGGTGTTCTGGTGACGATGCCCGTGGTCAAAGGCACGGATGACGGATGCCTTCTGACATGGAATTTTGAGCATACACTTGCGCGCCCGGCATCGCCTGCAACTCTAGCGACTGTCGAGGGGCTTGCGCGCAATCCGCTTCTGCGTGGCCGCATGCTGGATGCGCTGCTTTTGCTGACACAGGATGATGACAGCGCTGTCGCGCTGAGTGCGCTTCAGGTCCTGTCTCGCTTGAACCCGGGTGAAGAGCTGGGGGAGCGCTGGCTGGATCTGGAGGTCACGCTGCGAGGCGTCTTTGTCGGAGATTTGAACTTGGATACGCGCGCGCTCGTGTTCCTGAACGACACCTATGTGGAGCGCTTTGCTTGTGAAAGCTGCAGTCTTTACATCGAACGAAGCTATGCGGAAGCGGAGGATGCGCGCGTGGACGCGTTGATACACACAGTATTTGAAGGGCCTTACGATGCCACTTCTGCGTTGCCGCCAATTGTTTCAGTGTTCCGAGACACGCGCCCCTTTGGTGATCTGCGCGTAGGTTCGGCCAATTCCGAAACAGTATCAGTCGTGCTGGGTGATCAGGATGCGATCCTTGATCGAGGGCCGCGCGTTTCGACCTGTGAGGCGTTGTCCTCGCTTGCTGAAAACGCGCCTATGTTCGCATACCAACCCTGAAGGCGGGCGTTGGGCCGCCCGCCTTGTTATTCCAAGTTTGCGCCAAGTAAGGCGCATCCTGATGCGCCTTAGCCGAACACCCGCGTCAGCGCGCCATCCACGGCGGCGCAGATCTGGTCGATGTCGTCCTTGGTCGCGATCAGCGCGGGCGAGAAGCAGAGCGTGTTGTTCTTGCCCGGCAGGGATCGGTTGGTGGCGCCGATGACCACCGCCTGCCGCATGCAGTCGCCCACGACCGCCTGCACCATCTTTTCATCTGCGGGATCGCGGCTGTCACGGTCGGCGACCAGTTCGGCCCCGACAAACAGACCCTTGCCACGCACGTCGCCGATCACTTCGTGCTTGTCTTTCAGCTCTTCGAGCTTTTCGAGCATGTAGTGGCCCATGGCGGTGGTGTTCTCGAGCAGGTTCTCATCCTCGATGATCCGCATGTTCTCGAGCGCTGCCGCCGGGCCGGCCGTGCAGCCGCCGAAGGTCGAGATGTCGCGGAAGTAGTTGAGGTGATCGGACGTGTCGTCCTTGAACATGTCGAAGACTTCGTTGGTCGTCGCAAGGCACGAGATGGCGGCGTAGCCGGAGGCGACCCCTTTGGCCATCGTCACCATGTCGGGCTTGATGCCGTAGTGCTGGTAGCCGAACCAAGTGCCGGTGCGGCCCACGCCGCAGACGACCTCGTCGATGTGCAGCAGGATGTCGTACTTCTTGCAGATCTCCTGCACCCGCTCCCAGTAGCCTTCTGGCGGAACGATCACGCCGCCGCCTGCGGTGACGGGTTCGAGGCAGAGGGCACCCACGGTGTCGGGACCTTCGCGCAGGATGACCTCTTCGATCTGGTCAGCGGCCCATGTCCCGTAGTTTGCGTCAGGCGCGCCGTCCTGTTCATGCTTGCGGTATTCGAGGCAGTGGGGGACGCGGACGAAGCCCGGTGTGTAGGGTCCGTATTGCGCGTTGCGCTCGTCCTGGCCGCCGGCCGACAGGCACGCGATGGTGGTGCCGTGGTAGTCGCGGTCGCGGTAGAGGATCTTGTGCTTCTTGCCGCCGTAGCGCTTGTGCGCGATCTGGCGGACCATCTTGAAGGCTTTCTCGTTCGCCTCGGAGCCGGAGTTGGCGTAATAGATGCGGTCGAGGCCGGGCATCTTTGTGAGCAGCTTTTCGGCAAAGAGCGCGCCGGGGATGGAGCCGACGGTGCCGCCGAAGAAGTTCATCTTCACGATGGCGTCGCGCACGGCGTCCCCCATCGACTCGCGGCCGTAGCCCACGTTGACCGTCCAGACGCCGCCGGACACGGCGTCGATGTGCTCGATGCCTTTCTGGTCCCAGACGCGCAGGCCTTTGCCCTCGATGATGATCTTGGGGTCTGCGCCGGTGAAAAACGGCTGGTGTTGGATCAGGTGGTGCCAAACATTTGCGCGATCCGCTTCGATCACGCGGCTCATATCGTTTTCGTTGAACGTTCCGTCCATGGGATCAACCTTTCGAAAAATGGGGGCGGCCCATGAAACAAAGGGCCGAACAGGCATGCTGGCGCGGACAATCGCTGAGAATCTGGTCACAACAGTAGGGCCAGTTTGTACCCACAAGTAAAGCCAGTTGTGGGTGTGGTCATGCGCCCGCCCCTTGTTTGCCTGACGAAATCCCCTTGTTTTCATGGCTCTGCGAGAAATTTGGGAATCTCAAAGGGTGAATTCACCTGCACAAATTTCCGCCAGTTGCCCCGATTTTACGTTGATCCGGGCAGGATTATCGTTTCGGATCACGCCAGCGCCGCGACATGTCGCGTGCCACCAGAGGCGGACCACCGCCCAACACGATCCAAACGCGGGCTCCACTGCCTGCGCAAAAACACGGGAGTAAAGACATGACATTCAAGACAAAGCTGATGGGGGCCGTCGCAGCCACCGCCATGCTGGCCGGTGCGCAGGGGGCCGTCGCGCAGAGCGACGAGATCACCGTCGCGTACTTCCTGGAGTGGCCGATGCCGTTCCAGTTCGCCAAAGAGACCGGCATGTACGAAGAAGCCATGGGCGGCACCAAGATCAACTGGGTGAGCTTCGACACCGGTACCGCGATGTCGGCGGCCATGGCGTCGGGCGACGTGCAGATTTCTGTGTCCCAAGGCGTTCCGCCCTTCGTGGTTGCAGCCTCTGCCGGGCAAGATATCCAGATCGTGGACGTGGCGGTGAGCTACTCCGAGAACGACAACTGCGTCGTCGCGTCGGCCTTGGAGATCGACAAGGAGTCGGCCGGTGAGCTGGCAGGCAAGAAAGTTGCCGTGCCGCTGGGCACTGCGGCTCACTACGGTTTCCTGAGCCAGATGAACCACTTTGGTGTGGACCTCGCGTCGCTGGACGTCGTTGACATGGCACCTGCCGAAGGTGCTGCGGCACTGGCGCAAGGGTCTGTCGACATGGCCTGCGGTTGGGGCGGTGCGCTGCGCCGCATGAAGGAAAGCGGCAACGTGCTGCTGACAGGCGCCGAGAAGGAAGAGCTGGGCATTCTGGTGTTTGACGCCACGACCGCGCCTGCCAGCTTTATCGCCGAAGAAGGCGAGCTGCTGAGCCAGTTCCTGGCTGTGACCGCCGAAGCCAACGCGATGTGGGCGGATGAAGCCAACCACGCGAAAATGCTGCCCGTCATCGCCAAAGACGCGGGTATGGACGAAGACGCGACAGCGGCAACGCTGGCGACCTTCAAGTTCCCGACTGTTGAAGAGCAGCTGAGCGAAGCATGGCTCGGTGGGACGGCCCCTGCCTTTATGAAAGGTGTGGCGGACGTATTCGTCGGCGCAGGTTCGATTGACAGCGCCCTCGACAGCTACGAGGGCACGGTCAACACCGGCCCGTTGGCAGCGGCCCAGTAAGCCAACCGGCCCGCGCGACATTCGCGCGGGCCTTTTTCAAACCGGAGACGGGGTGAACCCCGTCCGACAGGATGCGACGCGCATCCAAGCCACAGGTGAGAACCTTATGTCCGGATTATCCATCCAAAATCTATCCATGCGTTTCGATCTGCCCAACGGCGGGCATGTTCAGGCGCTGCAGGACGTGTCGCTTGACCTCAAGGCGGGCGAGTTGATGTCCGTGCTGGGCCCCTCGGGCTGCGGCAAGACCACGCTCCTGAACATTGTCGCCGGGTTTCTTGCCCCGACCTCGGGCGTGCTGGAGTTGAACGGCCACCGGGTCGAAGGACCGGACGCCGAGCGCGGCATGGTCTTCCAACAGGGCGCGCTGTTCGAATGGATGAGCGTGCGCGAGAACGTGGGCTTTGGTCCCTCGATGAAGGGCATGCCCAAGAAGGAGAAGGACGAGATCGTCAATCACCTTCTGGACGTTGTCGGCCTGCAGGACTTCAAGGAAAAAGCCGTTTACGAACTGTCCGGCGGGATGCAGCAGCGTGTGGCGCTGGCCCGTTGCCTGGCCAACGACCCCGATGTCATCCTGATGGACGAACCGCTGGGCGCGCTTGATGCGCTGACCCGCGAAAAGATGCAGTCGCTTGTCCTCAAACTCTGGAAAGAGACGGGCAAGACGATCATCCTGATCACCCACTCGGTCGAGGAGGCGCTGCTCTTGGGTGAGCGTCTGCTGGTCATGGCGCCCCGTCCGGGCCGCATTCACACCGAGTATCGCCTGCCCTTTGCCGAGCTGGGCGTCGGTCAGGACCTGCGTGAGGTCAAGAAGCACCCCGAATTCGCCGTCAAGCGCGAGGAGATCCTGGGCATGATCTGGGACATGGAAGAAGAGATTATGGGCCGGACGGAGGAAAGCGCATGATCCCTTTCCTGATTTATGTGGCGATCTTCGTGATCGCGTTCTTTGTCGTCAAAGCCATCGCGCAACGGACGGCGATTGCGGATTACGGCTCGCTCAAGACCGTGACATTTGGCGATGAGAGTGCGGTGACACCCAACCGGGCGGCATCGGTCATTTCGATTCTCACCATCTTCCTGTTGTGGGGGATGTTCACCGGCTCGGCCCTGTTGCCGAAGTTTTTGCATGCGCCCGGGCCTTTCATGGGCACAGGCACCTTTGAATACACTGCGTCCAATGGCGATCAGACCGACACGGCGACCGTGACCGTGGTGGTGCATCCCATTGACGAGGAAACCGACGCGCCCGAAGTGGCCCCTGGCGACGGTTTTGCGAAGGATGACAGCATTGCCATCGGTGTCTGGCGGTCGGGCCTGTTGCGCGTGGACCGCAATGACGAGCTGGGCCGCGACGAAGGCGTCGCCGTGACCGAGATCAACGGCACCCCCGTTGAGCCGGGTGGCAGCGTCGATGTGGGCTTTGGTACCGTGACCATTTCGGACAAGGGCACGCCCAATATCATCCCGGCCAAAGGCTGGCAGATGGAGCCGATCTGGTTGCCTGCCCCGGAGGCGGTTGTGCAGCGCATCGGAGAGATCGCGAGTGCGGGCTTCCGTGGGTCGACCCTGTGGGAGCATCTGGGCTATTCCCTGTTCCGCGTGGTCGTGGGCTTCTTCTTTGGTGCGTTGGTCGGCATTCCGCTGGGCTACGCCATGGGTCTGTCCAATTGGTTCCGCGGGTGGTTTGACCCCATCGTCGAGTTCATGCGTCCGGTGCCGCCCTTGGCCCTGATCCCGCTTGTCATCATCTGGGCAGGCATCGGCGAGACCGGCAAGATCATCCTGCTGTTCCTCGCCGCCCTATGGATCATGGCCATTGCCGCCCGATCGGGTGTGAGTGGGGTGAAGATTTCCAAGGTGCATGCCGCCTACAGTCTGGGGGCGTCCAAGGCGCAGATCATGCGGCATGTCATTGTCCCGAACTCCTTGCCCGAGATTTTCACCGGTGCCCGTGTGGCGATGGGCGTCTGCTGGGGCACGGTTGTGGCCGCCGAGCTGGTGGCCGCCGAACAGGGCGCCGGCATGATGATCATGGTCGCCTCGAAGTTCCAGAACACCGACATCGTGATCATGGGCATCATCCTGATCGGCGTTATCGGCTTCGGTATCGACATGCTGATGCGCTGGGCTGAACGGTTGTTGGTGCCCTGGAAGGGCAAGGGCTGATCCGGTTCTGGCCGGGCAAAGAGGTTGCCCGGACCCTTTTGCCCGCTCTTAGGGCGGGGGCCCTGCGCTTGAAGACAAGGAACAACGGCGCCTCCGGGCGCCGTTTTCATTTGGACCGTTGCGTTTGCGGGGACCGCACCCAGAGGCAGCTTGTCTCAGCGTAGCCCACAAGGGGTGCGCGTAAGTCGAGACCATGCCGCAGCCAAGTGGAGCAAGTGTATCATCGGGCAGGGAAACCGTGGTGCTGCTGGAGAGAATTGAACTCTCGACCTCTCCCTTACCAAGGGAGTGCTCTACCTCTGAGCTACAGCAGCGCCGTGCGCGGCGGGATAGACCCAAATCCGCCCCCATGCAAGCCCATTCTGGACGCCAATTGCCCCCTGCGGTACAGAAGCGCCATGGCAGACAAATCCCCTCCCAAGGCAAAAGCGTCGGATGACCGCGAAGCGCGGCTGAAACAGGCGCTCAAGGCCAATATGGCCAAGCGCAAGGCGCAGGCACGGGCGCGGGCAGAGGCAGGCAAAAAGCAGGAGCAGGACAATGGATAGCATTCTGGTCAAGGGCGGCGGTGCCCTCAACGGACAGATCCCCATCGCAGGGGCGAAGAACGCCTGCCTGACGCTGATGCCGGCGACCCTGCTCAGTGACGAGCCGCTGACGCTGACCAACGCACCGCGGCTTTCCGACATCAAGACAATGACGCAACTCCTGGCCTCGCTCGGGGCCGAGGTCACATCGCTGCAGGACGGTAAGGTGCTCGCCATGTCGACGCATGGCGACATCAACACCCGCGCCGAATACGACATCGTGCGCAAGATGCGCGCCTCGAACCTTGTCCTCGGACCACTGCTCGCCCGCGAAGGGCACGCCGAGGTCTCTCTGCCCGGCGGCTGCGCTATCGGTGCCCGGCCAATGGACATCCACACCGACGGTTTGACCAAAATGGGGGCGGAGATCGAGCTGCGTGATGGCTACCTGCACGCCAAGGCGGACGGGGGCAAGCTCAAGGGCGCGGTGATCGACTTCCCCTTCGCCTCCGTGGGTGCCACCGAAAACATCATGATGGCCGCGACCCTCGCCAAGGGCACGACCGTCATCAACAACGCCGCGCGCGAGCCGGAGATCGTGGACCTCGCCACATGCCTGCGGGCCATGGGGGCGCAGATCGACGGTGACGGCACACCGACGATCACGATCCAAGGCGTCGACAGGCTGCACGGTGCCACCCACCGCGTCGTCACCGACCGGATCGAACTGGGCACTTACATGTTGGCCCCAGCCATCTGCGGGGGCGAGGTGGAACTCCTGGGCGGCAAGATCAACCTGCTGGGCGCCTTCTGCGAGAAACTGGATGCCGCCGGGATCAATGTCGAGGAAACGGACAAGGGCCTGAAGGTCGCGCGCAAGAACGGACGCATCCGCGCCGTGGACGTGACGACCGAACCTTTCCCCGGCTTCCCCACCGACCTGCAGGCACAGATGATGGCACTGCTCTGCACCGCCGAAGGCACCTCGGTGCTCGAAGAGAAGATCTTTGAAAACCGCTTCATGCACGCGCCGGAACTGATGCGCATGGGCGCGGATATCGAGGTGCATGGCGGTACGGCCACCGTGACCGGCGTTGAGCGACTCAAGGGCGCTCCCGTCATGGCGACCGACTTGAGGGCCAGCGTCAGCCTGATCCTCGCCGGTCTCGCCGCCGAAGGGGAAACACGGGTGGCGCGGGTCTACCACCTCGACCGCGGCTACGAGCACGTGGTGCGCAAACTGTCGGGCGTGGGCGCCAACATCGAACGGATCGCGGGGGACTGATGCAGGACGCACGGTTTGAAGACGGGCGCGAGGCGCCCCTGAACCTCGGCGCTATGGACCCCGATGACCTGCAGGTGATCTCGTCACTCGCGCAGGACGCGGTGTTCCCGGTGACCGAGATGACATGGGACCGCAAGGCGCACCGCTTCGGCCTGCTGCTCAACCGCTTCCGCTGGGAAGATCAGGGCACCAGCCGCCACGCCCCCGAACGGGTGCAATCGGTGCTGGCCTTCGACACGGTGCTCAAGGTGGCGAGCCAGGGCGTCGACCGCACGGACAAAGACGTGATCCTGTCGCTCCTGTCGGTGACCTTCGATGCGGGCGAGGACGGCAGCGGCGACATCATTCTGACGCTTGCAGGCGACGGCGCGATCCGGCTGACGGTCGAGGCGATCGAAGCCACGCTCAAGGACGTGACGCGGCCCTACAAAGCGCCTTCCAAATCCGTGCCGCAGCACGATGACTGAGCCATCCGTGCGCCGCCTGACCGGCGCGGATGCGGCAGACTGGCAGCGCTTGCGGCTCGAAGCGCTGTCGACATACCCCGAAGCGTTCCTGACCACCCATGACGAGGCGGCCGCCGTGCCGCTGGACACCGTCGCCGAGCGGCTGGACACAGGCCACTCCTTCGGCGTCTTCCAAGACGCGGCACTGGTCGGCATCGGCAGCCTGATCCCCCTGGCCAAGGCGCAAACGAAACACCGGGCCGAGATCGGCGCCTTCTTTGTCCAGTCTGCAGCACAGGGCAGCGGCGCGGCGGCAGCGCTCATGGACGCCATAGCAAAGGGCGCGGGGCACATTGGAGTGCGGCAACTGGAACTCTACGTGGCCGCCAGCAACACCCGCGCCATCGCGTTCTACACCCGCGCAGGTTTCCGCGAAGTGGGGCAGATCCCCAACGCAACGCTCAGCAACGGGCACGCCGAAACCGACCTGATCATGCTGCGCGAGTTGACGTAAGGCGGATCATGATCCGCCGGGCGCACGGGCACGTGCGCCTTACAATGGATTCACTCAAATAATTGATTTTATTTTATAAATGGAGCTGTCTTGGCGCTGTTCGGGAGGCGCGAAAATCCCAGCATGACGCCCGAATGTCCATGCCTTGACACACCAATAAAGTATCTATCGGTTGAGCCTCGATCCAACGCACAGAAGGGCCGGGACAATGCCGAAAGAAAAGAAATCCTACGACCTTGAGCTGACAATAACGACACAATTGGACCGTCCAACGATCATGCCGTTGGTTGAACGCGCCGCTGTATCGACAGGGCTCTATATTTCACACATTGGTGGCTATTCACGTGTGAAGTACCCCAATTCCGTTCATTGGCACTTCAAGCGAAACCGCAAGGAACCCGGCCTGATCGACGCGACGTTCTGGCAGGAAGGGACCCGTTTCTGGCTGATCGTCAGACATAATGAACCACAATGGGTCCACGATACGGCGCCCGCGCTTCAAGCTGCGCTACAGGCAGAAATCGACAAGCTTGCAACACCGGGTCAAATGACCACCCTGTCCGCATAGCGCCGACCCGCCAACCGCTCAACTTGATGTGACAGACCAAACTTCACACCCCTTGAGCGTGCCCTACCTCCCCGCTATGTCCCCCGTCAGCCGGAAAGGACGCCCATGCCCCAGTTTCTCGACCACAGCGATGCCGACTTCGAAGCACGCTTTACCGCGCTGCTGAACGCCAAGCGCGAGGACAGCCCGGATGTCGATGCCGTCGTCGCAGACATCATCGCCGACGTGCGTACACGCGGCGACGCCGCAGTGATCGAACTGACGGAAAAATTCGACCGGATCGCCCTGACGCCAGACACCATGCGCATCAGCGCTGATGAGGTGGCACAAGCCACCGAAGAGGTCAGCGCCGAAGACCGCGCGGCCCTCACCCTCGCCGCCGACCGCATCCGCGCCTATCACGAACGCCAAATGCCCGAAGACGCTCAATGGACGGACGACGCGGGCGCCACCCTCGGCTGGCGCTGGACCCCGGTGTCCGCAGCGGGTCTCTACGTTCCCGGCGGGCTGGCGACGTACCCATCCTCGGTCCTGATGAACGCGATCCCGGCCAAGGTCGCGGGAGTAGGGCGGCTCGCCATCACGGTCCCCACACCGGATGGCGCCATCAACCCGCTGGTCCTTCTCGCTGCCCAACTGGCAGGCGTGGACGAAATCTACCGCATCGGCGGCGCGCAAGCGATTGCGGCCCTTGCCTATGGCACCGACACCATCGCGCCGGTGGACAAGATCACCGGCCCCGGCAACGCCTTTGTCGCTGCCGCCAAGCGGCGCGTCTTCGGCAAGGTCGGCATCGACATGATTGCAGGCCCGTCCGAGATCCTGGTCATCGCCGACGGCGACAACGATCCCGACTGGATCGCCCTCGACCTGCTCAGCCAGGCGGAACATGACGAAAGCGCGCAGTCGCTGCTGATCACCACGGATCCCGCCTTTGGCCGCGCGGTGGCGGAGGCGGTGGACACCCGGCTTGAAACACTCGAACGCCGAGCCATTGCGGGTGCAAGCTGGCGCGACTTCGGCGCCATCATCACCGTGCCCGATCTCGACACCGCCGTGGCCCTGTCGGACCATATCGCGCCCGAACACCTCGAACTCTGCGTCGCCGACCCCGTGGCGCTGTCGGAAAAGATCACCCATGCCGGTGCGATCTTCCTCGGCCAATGGACGCCTGAAGCCATCGGCGACTATATCGGCGGCCCAAACCACGTGCTGCCCACCGCCCGCTCGGCCCGCTTCTCCTCCGGCCTGTCCGTCATGGATTTCGTCAAGCGCACGACGCTGGCGCAAATGACACCCGACGCCCTACGCGCCATCGGTCCGGGTGCTGAGCGGCTGGCGGCGTCCGAAAGCCTTGAGGCGCATGGGCTGTCCGTGACAGCCCGTCTGCGCAAGTTGAACGGGTAGAGGGGGGCCAGCCCCCCGGCTGCGCCTCCCCCCGTCGTATTTTCAGTCAGAAGAAACGGCATGTCTGCGCTTTGAAACGAGACGCGTGCCATTGTGTTGCCCGCCCCCAAACCCTAAGCATTGCGAAAGATTGTTTCGTGACGAAGGCTCCTACGCCATGACCCGAATTGCCCGCATCACGCTGGATGATGCCAACCTGCCTCCCCCAACCCCCGAGATCGAACAGGAACGCAAGGTGGCGATGTTCGATCTCTTGGAGGACAACACCTTTGTCCTGCCGGGCCGTGACGGGCGCGAGGTGCCCGCGGGTCCTTACCACGTGGGCCTGTCCATCCGTGACAAGCGCCTTGTCTTTGACGTGCTGACCGAGGCCGAGGAGAAGGCCGCCGAGTTCCATCTGTCCCTCGGCCCCTTCCGCCAGGTGGTCAAGGACTACTTCCAGATCTGCGAAAGCTATTTCGAGGCGGTCAAGAAGCTGCCCCCCAGCCAGATCGAAACCATCGACATGGCCCGCCGCGGCATTCACAACGAGGGCAGCCGGGTGCTGCAGGAGCGGCTCGAAGGCAAGGCCGAGGTTGACACCGACACCGCTCGCCGCCTCTTCACCCTGATCTGCGTGCTGCATTTCGGCGGATAGATGACGCAAGCGCTGCCCCAGTCCATCCTCTTCTGCTGCGACCACAACGCGGTCCGGTCGCCCATGGCCGAGGGGATTATGAAGAAGTTCTACGGCACCGGCACTTATGTCCAGTCCGTCGGCGTCAAGAACGACATGGAGATCGACGGCTTTTCCATCGCCGTCTGTCAGGAGATGGGGGTCGAGCTGAGCCGCCACCGCTCGCGCAGCTTTGACGAGATGGAAGACTGGGGCGATGACCTGTCGTCCTTCGACCTCGTGGTCGCCCTCAGCCCCGCCAGCCAGCGCCGCGCGCTGGAACTCACGCGCTACTTCCACCTGGATGTCGAATACTGGCCCATCCTCGACCCTACGGGCCTGGGCGAAACACGCGAGGCCAAGCTCGAAAGCTACCGCGCCGCGCGGGATCAGATCATCGAACGCCTCACCGAACGGTGGGGCGCAGGACGGGAGCAAGCTTGATGGACGTGGTGCACCGCTATTTCGAAGCCTTCAATGCAGGCGACATCGACGGGATGCTCGACTGCCTGACTGACGACATCGCACATCATGTGAACGAGGGTCAGGTGCGCACGGGCAAAGCGCTCTTTCGCGACTTCTGCCAGCACATGAGCCGGTGCTACGGCGAAAACCTCACCGACATGGTGATCTTCTCCGCCGCAAACGACACCCGCGCCGCCGCCGAATACACGGTTAACGGCACCTACCTGCAAACCGACGAAGGACTGCCAGAGGCGACAGGCCAGACCTACCAACTCCCTGCCGGCTCCTTCTTCGACCTCCGCGACGGGCGCATCGCCCGGGTCACCACCTATTACAACCTCGCCGACTGGATCCGTCAGGTCCGCGCATGAGGGTCGAAACACTCACCGGGCCCGACATCGCCGACGCGCTCGATGACGTGGCCCGCCTGCGCCTCGCCGTGTTCCGCGACTGGCCCTACCTCTACGAAGGCGACTTCACCTACGAACGCCGCTATCTCGAGGTCTACGAGCAAAGCAACCGTGCCGTCATTGCGGCGGTCTACGATGGCGACTGGATGGTCGGGGCGGCCACGGCAGCGCCGCTCGCCGAACATGCGGATGCGTTTTTTGAGGCTTTCGCAGGCACCACCATCAACATCGACGCCTGCTTCTACTGCGGGGAAAGCGTGCTCTTGCCGCGCTTCCGGGGGCAGGGCTACGGCCACGCCTTCTTTGACGTGCGCGAGGGGCATGCGCGGGCCAACGGGTACCGCCAGATATGCTTTGCGTCAGTTGTGAGGCCACCGGATCACCCGCTCAGACCGGAGGCCTACCGCTCGCTTGAGCCGTTTTGGGAGGGTCGCGGCTATGCCCGTATGCCCGGCGTGATCGCTCATTTCCCGTGGAAGGACGTGGATCAGCCGGTCGAGACGGACAAGCCGCTGCAGTTCTGGATCAAGGACCTCTAGCTCAGGTGCACTGCCGCGCGGCGCTGTCGCCATAGGCCTTCCAGCGGGTCCAGAACCGTTCGTCGCTGGCGCGGTCGGACTGGCGCACCACCTGCGCCTGCTGTGGATCACTGAAGAACCCCGCGCCGCGCCTCTGTTCGCTGGACGTCAGGGACTGGTTGGCAACGGCCTGCACGCAGCCGCATCGCGCCCGGCTGGCCTGGCTCCGGCCGCCGCTGCGGCAGGCGGAATAGATCGGGCCGGTGGCAAACAGCACCGCATTCTGCGGCACCGCCCGCGTGCTGGAGTAAGAGGACCCGCCGCCGCACGCGCTCAGGCCCAGCATGGCCGCACCGGCGAAAATGGTGGTCAAGACTTTCATGGTTCTGCTCGTCTCTGCCCTGGCGGGTTGTCCCGCTCTGAATGTAAGAAAGTATGGCCCAAGACGATTGCAAGGGCAATTCACGTTCCAGCGCGTGGGCAAAGCCCACGCGCGTCGCCCCGGCAGGGTATCGGCGCAGCCGATGCACGAGAGGGGCTGCGTACTCCCATAAGAGCGGCACCGTAGGCAGCCCCACCCCAAACTCCAAAGCATTCTAAGGAAAAACCCCGCCGACGCACGCCGCGTTGATTTGACCGAACTGATCCGTCTGGCTATGTCATTTGCAAAAGACCGGAGAGCAGACATGACCCGCACCCGCCTGATCCTGCTGGCGATCGTCGCCGCGACAGCCCTGACCGCCTGCGAAACAGCCAAAGGCTTCGGCCGCGATATCACCCGCGCCGCGGACGCGGTAGACCGGGCAATCTAACGACACCGACGCATCAAACGGCACGCCGTAGGGTGCGCATTCACTGCGCACAGCTCGACCGGGTCAAATACACCCGTAGGGCGGGGTTCACCCCGCCACCCCAATCCAACATCCCCAACGAACCGCAGTTCTACGCACCCAGCGCGGAATCAAGGCCGCAGACCGCCGCGTCATCCATTGCCCGGCAGGCGATTTTGCCAAAGCAAAATCTGCCGAGAGGGGCCAGGTCGCCCCCCCCCGGGCTGGCGATGGGTTGATGCTGGCGCGTCGCTCAGATCGAAGATGTGCTTTGCCACCATAAAGCACTGCCGATCAAAGGTCAGACGCCACCCCGCGGCCTGTTGATGGCGCGGCTTCTTGTGCAGTTAAATCTGGGTATCGTGCGGCAATCGTGGCAATACGTCCGGCGCTTCAGGGGCAATGATCCCTTCATAGCACTGGCCAAGTTGCTCAACCAAAGCATCCGCAGATCCGCCAAACAGAACAGAACTGCCCATGATGATCGACGCCCATAAGGTCTTCGATGTGATCAAGCCTGCGGTGCCTTCACCGGCCGTTTTGTAAAACGCGTCGGCAAACAATCTACGTGGGGTGCCAGCATCAGCCGCGTCCTTCAACGCGCTAATCTCTTGTTGCGCTTGAGAAAGGCGTCGGTTCAGGTCCGCGACGGTGTTTGCCGCCAAACGCAGAGCGTCTTCGAGCTCTGTTTCTCGTTGGGACTGCGGCGTACTACTGTTCAATATCGACGCGATGCGATCTAAAATGCCGGGCAACATGCCCAAAGGTTCCAAAGCCTCCGGCAAAGCGTTTTCGACTTCTCGAAGATAGGCGCTGGTGGCCGTATTGATGAACTGTTGCAGGCCGGAAGCCGCGATCCCGTTGGCCGAGGCGTTTTCGAACAAGGCAGCAGATTGGGCTTTAATGACATTCGGCGGCAAAGCGTCCTTCTCTTGTAGGTTCCGCTCAATTTCATCAATCTTACGGGCCACCTTGGCAACAGCATCCTCACCGTCCCAGACCTCATTCGGGATCAACGCAACCTTAGTTGCCAAATCCCAATCGCGAAATGTGCCATCCCACATGCCGCGATACCAACGAGCCCAGAATTCCCATTCCGGGTAGCCGTACAGGCTTTGGATAAATCTACTATGCCTGTTGAAGATATTTTCGGGAGTATTTCTTGCGCTCCAAGCGGGCAGTCCCATCAGATGCTTGGCTGTGAAGCCGCTGTCGATCTCAGTAGCAATCGTTGCAGCGTTACGGTCATCGCCTATGGTGCGGATTGCAGCAATGACAGCGCGGGCCGCATATGACGTATCAATGGCGCGGACGGCACTGGCAGCGGAGAGTGCGAGACGCTCGGCTGTATCAGTTGCAGCCGACAAACAGTCGTTGGCGGCGGAATGCGCCGCTGCCTGCAGCTCGGCCCCGATTTTTGCGGTTTGAGGTAAGCCTGATACTGCTGTAATGAGGTGCGCTCGCAAAACCTTCAACGCCATCCGTTGTCGCTGGCCATCGCGAACGTCGCCAATGTACGGCATCACACGTAGAGTTGCACGACTCGCCATCACGAAACGCATCTCGCGACTTTGCGTCTCAAACCAAACCGTTGCACTCTCTATGTCCGAAAAATCAACATCTGCCATGATCACCCCACCTGCGACACCAACCCCATTGCCAAACCCCAAAAACCCTTACATATCCCAACCATGACACCGCTCAGCCATATCCGCAATTTCTCCATCGTCGCCCATATCGACCACGGGAAATCGACCCTTGCCGACCGCCTGATCCAGTCCACCAACACCGTGGCCGACCGGGACATGAAGGAACAGCTGCTCGACAGCATGGATATCGAGCGTGAGCGGGGCATCACCATCAAGGCCAACACCGTCCGCATCGACTACACCGCGCAGGATGGTGAGCACTACGTCCTGAACCTCATCGACACCCCCGGCCACGTGGACTTCGCCTACGAGGTCAGCCGCTCCATGCGCGCCGTCGAAGGCTCGCTTCTGGTCGTGGACAGCACCCAGGGGGTCGAAGCGCAGACGCTCGCCAACGTCTACCAGGCCATCGACGCCGACCACGAAATTGTCCCCGTTTTCAACAAGATCGACCTGCCCGCATCCGACATCGACCGCGTCGCCGAACAGGTCGAGGACGTCATAGGCATTGACGCGAGCGGCGCCATCGCCGTCTCCGCCAAAACGGGCCAAGGCATCCAGGAAACGCTGGAATCCATCGTCACCCAACTCCCCGCGCCCCAGGGCGACCCCGACGCCGATCTCAAGGCCATGCTGGTCGACAGTTGGTACGACAGCTACCTCGGCGTCATCGTCCTGATCCGGGTCATCGACGGACGGCTGAAAAAGGGCGAAAAGATCAAGTTCCTGTCCAACGGCACCATCCACCACGTCGACCGCGTCGGCGTCTTCCGCCCCGCCATGCAGAACGTGGACAGCCTCGGCCCCGGCGAAATCGGCTTCCTCACCGCGTCGATCAAACAGGTCCGCGACACCCGCGTCGGCGACACCATCACCCACGAACGCAAGGAGGTCGAACCGCTCCCCGGCTTCAAACCCGCCCAACCAGTCGTCTTCTGCGGCCTTTTCCCCGTAGACTCCGCCGAATTCGAAGACCTCCGCGACGCCATCGACAAACTCGCCCTCAACGACGCCTCCTTCTCCTTCGAAATGGAAACCTCCGCCGCCCTCGGCTTCGGCTTCCGCTGCGGCTTCCTCGGGCTTCTGCACCTCGAAGTGATCCGCGACCGGATCGAGCGGGAATACGGCATCGAACTGATCACCACCGCGCCTTCGGTCATCTACCACGTCCACATGCGCGACGGCACGATGATGGAGCTGCACAACCCCGCCGACATGCCCGACCTCACCCATGTCGACCACCTCGAAGAGCCGCGGATCAAGGCCACGATCCTCGTCCCCGACGACTACCTCGGCGACGTGCTGAAACTCTGCCAGGACCGCCGCGGGATCCAGGAAGACCTCACCTACGCCGGCTCCCGCGCCATGGTCGTCTACGACCTGCCGCTGAACGAGGTGGTGTTCGACTTCTACGACCGGCTGAAATCCGTGACCAAGGGCTATGCCTCCTTCGACTACCAACTGACGGGCTACCGCACGGACAACCTGGTGAAAATGTCGATCCTGGTGAATGACGAGCCTGTGGACGCCCTGTCGATCATGGTCCACCGCGACCGGGCCGAGATGCGCGGACGCGCCATGGTCGAAAAGCTCAAAGACCTGATCCCCCGCCACATGTTCAAAATCCCGATCCAGGCGGCGATCGGCGGCAAGGTCATCGCGCGCGAGACACTATCCGCCATGCGCAAGGACGTGACGGCGAAATGCTACGGCGGGGACGCGACGCGGAAGCGAAAGCTACTGGACAAGCAGAAGGCCGGGAAGAAGAAGATGCGTCAGTTCGGGAAGGTGGATATTCCGCAGGAGGCATTCATCAGCGCACTCAAAATGGACGGCTAAGCCGCCCGTTTTGGACGCTGAGGAATGCCAGTGCGCGAAAGTCGTATCGCGCAGCGATGCGCGTAGTGGCACCCGGTTGCAGCGATGTTAAAGCGTAGTCAATTTGAGTAAGGATACTTAAAAAATAGCGCATGCAACTCCAGTCGAACCTAGCAGAATGTTTGCTGGTGCGAGTGGATTCTTTGTCGTCTTACAGAAGAATATCCAGGCTTTGATGGCGGGCGACATGCTGCTAAATTCAATTAAAGTGTTGATTTTAAACAGAAAATAGTGATTTGCGCGAGCTTAACAAATTGTTTACAGTTCATTGTCAAAAGGGTGTGGGCAACTAATTCAAAGCTATGATTGATACTATCTCTCACAAAAAATCTTTGTGGTTCAGTGTATTGCGTTTAGCTGCATTGGGTAAAGCCGCTATTGTCGGTATTAGTTTGAGCCTTGCTCTCATGGGAGCATTTGACGTCGCATTTGCAGTTACCGCAGAGCAATGGTGGGACAGCATTCGGCCAGATTGGATCGTAAATGTTGTCGCTGCTACTGGAGCAGTGGGTGGCATAATTGCAAGAATTGTCGCTTAACTTGAGCAGTCAGTAACTATGTAGTATTCACACTTTGTTCATGCCCAATATGGTGGGCTTGAAGTAAGATGTATGGTTGCTACATGGCGGTTGAGGCAAATACAGTAGAGCTGAGCGGGTTTTCTTGGTTAGAAGCCGTTCTTTTCCCTTCTACTTCCGAACACTTAGGCATCTTCTATCTCACCTGGATAGGATTGTTCTTGTTTGTTCATTTAGTATGGGATGCCAAGTCGGCTGAGACTCCAGGTTTCCATCTTCGTCGGCTTGAATCCAAGTTTAGTGTTCTATTCAGTGCAGCGACCTTTTCCTCAAGCTTCATAGTAATACTATCAGTTCCTTTTGCACCAGTTCGGCTGTTGCTTGCAGACACAAGTCTGCCGCTTGTGCTGTCAGGGTTTTCTGGTTTGCTATTAAGTATTCCGGCACTCTGCCCATATGAAATTCGCAAGCAGTTTCGTGAAGAGGTTAGCAAAGACGACACTGCAAAGGGTGGGGGAGGCTAAACAAGCTTGGAGTTTACAACGCTCCGCCCTACAAAACCAAATCCATCCCCACCCGAAACCGCGCGTCCCAATGCACACTCGAATGCGCCCAATCCTCGGGCCGTTCCACAAATCCATGCTTCACCGGGTTCAACCAACAATACCGCACATGGGTGAGGTAATCCGCCTCGTCCCGAATGTGATGCTCCCAGAACCGAGGTTGCCAAAGCCCAACCTCTCCTTTGCGCCGTAGGGCGGGGTTCACCCCGCCATTCACATTTCCAACGGGGTCCGGCGGGGTGAACCCCGCCCTACGGCATGACAGCGAAAACCGCGCCTTGATCGCGCCCCATCGCGTCGAAAAATCCCGGTCCCCAACCGGCAACGTCCACGCACAATGCAAATGGTCCGGCAACACGACAAACGCATCAATCCGAAACGGCCTCTCCGCCTTCGTCACCCGCACCGCCTCGCGCAACGCCTCAACCTCATCCACCAACACGCGGCTTCCCCGCCGCGCCAACGCAACGGTGAAAAACACGGACGCTCCACTGACCTTCGGACGCACATAATTCGGCATCCCCCAGCCCTGCCAAACCCATGGTTAACCACCCATAAACGCCCGAAGATTTGACCGACATCAATGCACCCCGCCGCATGCCGCTGCACACTCCGCTCAACCCAAAGAACCGGAGGCCCCACATGCAGCGTTTCATGCTGTTCCTTGTCCTGCACATCTTCATCGGCGCCACCATGGCGGGCACGGGTGTCATTGCCGCGCTGTCCATGGGCTATGGCACGGTCGGCCCGATCCTGATCGCCGCCGCCATCGGCTTTGTCGCGTCCTTCCCCGTCACATGGATCGTGCAAAAGCGGATCACCAGCCTCGGCTGAGCCACGCCTCACGTCTCTCCGGACATCTCCGCAATCTCCTGCGCCGACAATCGTCGCGGAGTGTGGCTGTGCGGGTCGTAGGTCAGCACCTTCTTATGCTCCGCGTCACTGGTCCCGACCCGTGGATACAGACGTTCGACCGTCATCATCGGATCCGACAGCCAGCGCTTGCGTTCTTCGATGGCCGCGACGTGGCGGCTGTGATCGATCTGTGCCCGGTGCAGCGCCTCGCGCGGGTCGAGGCCGATGGCCCTGTGCAGGATCGTCTCGTCCCGCATCGGGATGATCACGGCGCGCGGTTTGCCGTGAAAGGTCAGCCACAGGTGCCCCATCTCTTCGTAGACGAATTTCAGCTCGTGTCGCCCGTGTCGCCGCAGGTTGCTGAAAGAAATCTGCCGAATTTCTGTTGCCATGGTGTCGCACCTTTCTCTGCCCAGACCAAAATGCGCAGTTTTCGGCCCAAAATGTGCGGTTCACCAGAAACGGCCCCGAAACCTCAGGTTGGGGCCGTTTGAAAATGTGCAGTTTCGGGCCGAAACATCGCGGTTTCGACCCTAGTCTTCGGCGCTGAGGTCCGTGTGAACGTACCGTCCGCTGCGCTCACCCCGTTTTAACTAGTGCCCGAACGCCGCGTCGGGCATCCAGTCGGGCGCCCCCTGTCCGGCCCGCATATGCAGGCACGCGGTGCCGACCCGCTGAAAGTACGTAATATCAACGGGATACCAGCCCGCTTCCGGCACTTCGACTTGCACGGCGCGGGTTTCAAAGCACTTTTGCCGCCCGTCGAAATAGCCCACCGTCTGCCCGCCAACCTTGGCGTCGAGCCCATCATTCGTAAGAAAATCAATGGCATAGGTGCCCGGCGCGTCGAACTTCACATAGCCCGAAATCGCCGCCGCCACGTAATGCGCCCGTTTCGAGGTCAGCGTGTTGTCTCCATCCGCCGTATCCCGGTAGTCGAGCCCCGCCAGAGCAGGCCCCGCCTCGCCCCGTTTCAAGGCCCGTATGGCTTGATTTAAGCTTTTAACATCAGGGGGATAGGCGTATTTCACAGCCAGTCCGGGCTTCAGCCCCGAAGGCTGCGGATTGGCCGGTGTCAGCTTCAAAGGCGCTGCCAAAGCAGCCGTCGCCCATACAAGTGCCGTCACGGCCAAAGCGGCCGTCTTCAACATCTTCATCATGATCTCCCGTTGGTCCCGACCGCTTTTCGACACGGCCTTGAATCACCGGAAAGCTTAGAAGCCATTGCCGCCCACTGACAACAGGGCCAGGGCTAAACGTCACGAAACATTGGCAAAACTACACGCTGAGGTAGAAAAGGTAGCGATCCGGGGCAATGGTGTCCGGCCCGCAGATCTGCTCGAACCCCACCAGCGGCTGCTGCGACAGGATCAGCCCGCCGGGCGCCATCACCGCCGCGATCAAAGGGCTCAACCGCTGCCCTTCCTCGACATCCTTTTCCTTGATGCCGTAGCCGAAATCGTAGTGGGCAAGCGCCATCCGGCGACCGTCTTGCGCAAGGCGGGCCAACATGGGTTCTGCCTCGCCTTCCAGAAAATCCGCTTCCGGTGGCACGCAGCTCGGGTGGCATTTCAAGACGCGGTCGATCACCCAGATCCGACGCTCGGGCAATTGCTGACGCAAATGGTCGTAGGTTCGACCATTGCCGAGACCCATCTCAAGCACATCGCCCTCCATGTCCGCGATCTTTTCAGCGGCCCAGTTGATGCCGTCGATCTGCGCGGTCAGGCGCCGCCGCATGGATTCCAATCTGCTCATTTCAAGTCGTCTCCATCGTCCAGGGCGTGGCGCCGCCGGACAGTATTTCGTGTATGAATGCCTCGGTAAAAGCCCAGATCGCGGGGGTGTGAACCAGGTGATGGGTCAAGAGGCCAAGCGGCTCGGTTGCATCTTCCTCGGCCTGACGTCGCGCCCGCAAATGGGCGACGGTGCTCTGTATCAATGCGCCCGGCTCCACAAGATCTCGTGTCCCTTTCCACCAGATCGGGTCGATGTGGGTGTTGATTTGCATCAAGCCAGCGGCGGCTTGCGGCCCGGATCGCGCGCCAAAGGTTGATAGGGCGGTGAAACCCTGCTCTGCCAGAACGGGCAGCAATGTGTCGCGGATGCGGTTCCAGGGGGGGACGAATATCGGACGCAACGACCGGCCAAAGAGTGTCTGCATGACCTCCAGTCCGCGGGCAGCGTCGGTGGCCAGATCGGGGCGATCGGTCAGGAACTCGTTCTTCTTTTCGCCGGGTCCGCTGTGGTCACGGTGCATCCAGCCGTGCACCACGGGGACCATCTGCTCGGCCTTGGTATAGTCTGCCAGCGCGGGTGTGGTCCGCGCTGGTATAACGGCCAGATGAACGGCAACGCCGGAGGTGCGTGACAGGGCGGCCAGTTCATCCAGCGCTGCCGTGGGTTCAATCGCATCGTCGTCGCGCCACCAGAAGGGCACCGCCACGCCATCGCGCCGGCACGCAGCGAGTTCCTGTCGCAAGGGGGTCCAGTCAGTCTCCATGCACGCTCCGCCTGTACAGATCATGCACGATGGCAACGGTTTGCCCTGCACCATCCATGCCGGTTGTTCTGGGTGGTCGGTCCGGGCCATGGGCGGCCCGTGCAAGAGCATGTAACAGCGCGTCGCCGGACAGGTCCGCTTGTTGGATCATGGCGATGCCGGGCAATCCGCTCAACGCTCTGGCACGCAGGCTCTGTTCAACCTCTCCGCCATCGTCGAACGGGACCACTACAGCGCGAACGCCGGTTTGCAATACGTCCAGCGCCGTGTTGTAGCCGCACATGGAGACGGAGACACGCGCAGCCAACAGCAACTGACGGAAATCGGGCCGAGGTGCTTCGATCACGGTGTTTTCGGTGGCGCGTTCGCGCAGGGCATCGCGCCGCGATGCGTCTCCTCCCACCAGCAGGTGCCAGGAGCGGGCACGGTCATTTACGGCCGCGTCGACGGCGGCTCGAAACACGGCATCGCCGACCGTGCCGCCACCAGCGCTGACGACAATGTCATGCCCGGTCGCGGCCTTGGCCCGGGGCATCGGCGGGGCGACAAAGCCGGTATAGTGTAGCTTTGCCTGCATGGCTTCCGACACGGGCCAGCTTTCCTGCAACGCAATGACATCCGGATCCGAATGAACCAATACACCGTCATACGTGCCCGCGATCAGCTCCTCCGCAAAGGTCACCTTGGCCGGCTGTGATGGTGGAGCGAGAATGTCCCGGATGGACGACAGGATCAGTGGGCGTGATGGCAGTGCACGTGCCATGGTCAGCAGGGCCTGAAACTCCTGCTTGAGCGTCCGCCTGCCAAAGGGGAACAGCTCGGTTATCAGAACGTCAGGCGGGGTGTCTTGCACGTGCGCCAGAAGCGCGTTCTGCCGGTTTGCCAGATATGACGTGTCTGCCGCCTCTTCTGCATCGGTCAACAGGTTGGAAAAGTCGGTGCCGTCCGAGTGCAGGGGCGGCAATTGGACAAAGTCCAGATTGTCGGTGCTGAAGTGGGGCACGGGGCGCCCGCCGCTGATCACGGTGACGGCATCACCGGCAGCGGCAAAGGCGCGACCGAGGGTCAGGGCGCGGGCCAGATGCCCTGTCCCCAGCAGATGTGTGACGACGATCGTAACCTGCATCAGCGCCGCTCCAGCCGTTCCACGTCGGGGGCGAGGGTGAGCGTATCGCCATCGATATGCAGGATGAACAGGCGGTTGCGCTTGATCCGGAAGGGGGCCGGGCCCTCGAATTGCCAGCCCGTGGCCAGGGCCAGCAGAACACGCATCGTACCGATATGGCAGATGGCGACCGTGTCCCGTTCGAGATCGCGCGCCCATGGTATCAGCCGGTCACGCAAGGCGCTTGGGGGTTCGCCACCCGGTGGGCAGTAGTCCCAGCCCCAATCCTCGATGTGCCGGAAACCGCTGGCGGGATCCTTGGCCAGTTCGGCGCCGTGCTGGCCTTCGAATGTGCCCCAGTTCATCTCGATCAGGCTGGGTTCGATGCGGGGCGCATGTCCGGCGACCAGTGTGGCGGTCTGCACGGCACGGGTGAGGGGGCTCGACACCAAATCGGCAGCGTGCCAGCCCTTTGGCAGCGACAGCGCACCCAGTTCTGTGCGCGCGTCGTCGTCGAGTGGAATGTCGCTGCGCCCCTGCAGGCGCCCCTCGCGGTTCCAGGCCGTATGGCCGTGACGAAGTAGGGCAAGCCGGATCATATCGCCGCCCCGATCCCTGTGCGCAGGGCGTCAGCGGCCGCGGGCAGCAGATGATGCGCCTGCATCTTTTGCCGCGCGTCCGCCGCCGCGGCGTGGTGGAGGTCGGGCTGCGTCAGCAATGCATTCAACCGGGCCGCCATCGCGTCGGGACCGCCCGTTACAGTGGGCTGCACCCCCTCAACCACGTCACGCACACCGGGTCGATCCTGTGCCACGACGGGCAGCCCGGCCGCCTGTGCTTCAAGATAGGCATACCCGAACGCTTCGTTGACGCCGGGCCAGAACAGCAAGCGGGCCTTTGCGTACAGTTGTTGCAAAGCGTCGGTCGACAGGGCACCCAGCATCTTCACGCGTGCGCCGAAGGGTGCCATGAGTTGCACGACCTCGGCCTGCGCCGGGCCGTCGCCCACGATGTCAAGCCGCCAGTCGAGGCCCGGTTCCAGCCGTTCCAGGGTATCCGCAATCAGCGCGTAAGAGGCCAGCTTGTCTCCGTTGCGCATCATGCCGACGCTCAGCATGGCACCGCTGTGATCCGACGGGCTGGGCAAGGTTTCGATCGGAAGAAAGGGGGGCAGACGGGTCAGGATCTGACCGTCGGGTGCGTCACGGCGCAACGTCTCGGCATCGCGTTCGGTCACGTAGAAAATCGTGTGAGCCTGATCGCTTGCCGCCTCGGCAGCGGCTGCAAATGCGGCCCACGGACCCGACAGCCGCTTGCGCGCGCGGGTGCTTTCGATCTGGATGTAGGGCAGTCCCAAAGCCTGCGCCACGGCGGGTCCGATCAGGTCCGGGGCCTTATAGTAGTTGTGATAGGTCAGCCAACAGCGCCATGTGCGCGCGTCCGGCAAGGCGAGGATGCGCGCGACCTCGGTCTTTGCCTGCCGTGTCAGATCGGCTTGCACCAGGCTGTCGCCGCGCCCGTCGTAAATGCGCACATCGGACGGGATCGCCGTGGCAAAGCCGGCATGTTCCAGCGCGCGGATCAGTGCCCGCGCCATGGTCCTGTCGCCTGACGGCACGGGATGGTCCGGTGCCTTGAGCGGGGCGTAAAAGGCAACGGTCATTGAGACCCCATCAAGGCGCGCAGTCGCTTGGCGAGATGGTTTATGCCGGGCTGCATTCTGAATTCTGCATGTAGCCGTGTGTGAGCTGCATCTGCCAGTCGCGGGCCAAGGTCCGGGTCAGCCGCGACCGCGCCCATCGCCTGGGCCAGCGCGCCGGGGGCGTCGTCGCTCAGGATGCCGTGTACGCCTGTGTCAATGAATTCGGGGATGGCGGAGACGGGCGTGCTGAGGATCGGGAGCTTTTGGCTCGCGGCTTCCATGAGCACGTTGGGCAGGCCATCACGATCGCCGTCGGCGGCCACGCGGCTCGGCAACACGAACAGATCCGAGGCGCGCATGGCCGTGATGACCTCGGGCTGGTCACAGGCACCGCGCCATGTGACGCGCCGGGTCAGCCCCAAACGAGCCGCATGTGCCGCCAGCTCGTGTTTCAGAGCGCCGCCACCAATATGTGTCCAGTGCCAATCGAGGTCAGACGGCAGCAACGCGAGGGCTTCGAGCAACCGGTCAAACCCCTTCTTTTCGACCAGACGGCCCACCGACAGCATTCGAAACGGATCGCCAGAGGCCCGCGCCCCGCGCGCTGGAGGGTCTGGAAAACGCGACAGGTCCAATCCGTGATAGACCAGATCCACCTCGGTACCCGTCGACAGGGCGTTCAGGTGTTCGGCGCCAAAGGCAGTACAGGTCGCGCCGAACGTGGCTCCGGCGGCATCCGGTGACAGCTTCTCGCGCAGTTCCCACTCGGGTGAGGTCCAGATGTCCTTGGCATGGGCCGAAAAGGACCAGGGTACACCGCGCAGCACGGCGGCATAGCGCGCGACTGATGATGGTGTGTGCAGGAAATGGGCGTAGATCGCCGTTGTTCCGGCAGGAAGCTCCCGCGCCATCACGCAGGCCTGCCCGAAACGGCGCACACGGTTGCGGGTCCGGTCCCGCCGCAGATCCCGCAGAAAGGCACGAAATGCGGGCCAGAACGCCTGCCTTCCCAGTGCGGACAGGATGCCACGCAAGACACGCACGGGTTCTTGGTGCAGATATTCCGGCAGATAGTGTACTTCCGCGTTCAGCCTCTCGTGCAGGGGGTGCCTCTTGGCCTCCGTAGGGTGGCGGAGAGACCAGATGGCAAAGTCGATGCCCGCCTCCTCCAGAGCCACGAGTTCCTGCGCGATAAATGTCTCGGACAGGCGGGGCCAGCCCTTGACCGCAATGGCAAGACGAGGTGTGGCTTGCGTCATTCGGCGGCGTCGTTCAACGGGTGCTGCATCAGCGCCCGGGCGCGCGCAATCACCACGTCCAGCCCGTCAAGCAGGCCATCGGCACCCGCCTCGGACGGGCGCTTTTGATAGGGCAGGGCGCGGATGGCGTTGACCATGGCGTCGGTCGTCAGCCCCTCGCGGAACCGGTCGAGGTTCCGGACCAGGCCCAGCTCTTCGGCCCTGTGTGCCCGGATCCACTGTTCCAGCCGAGGCTCGGTGCGAGGCACGATGACGGCGCGCTGATCAAAGGACAAAAGCTCGCAGAACGTGTTGTAGCCGCCCATGCAGATCACGCCTTGTGCCGCGGCAAACAGCGGCTCGATCTTGCTGTCGAACCCCGTGGACGTCACCCGGTCCCCAAGCGCCTCGACCCGTCTTTCGAATTTCTCGCGGACTTCGCCCGACAGGAAGGGGCCGTAGACGAGAACAGCATGTGGCCCGAGGGCCGGGTCCTGCTCGTACGCAGACAAAACCAGATCCACCATTGCCGCGCCGTCTCCGCCACCGCCGGGCGTGACCAGAATATAGGGGGTATCGGGCACCTCGGCGGCGTCCACGATGCTGCGGCGCAAGTACCCGGTCCAGACGGTGCGGGCGCGTACATCATCCGACAGGGGCAGGCCCTGTGTCGGATCATAGACCGACCGCATCCCGTAGACCCAGATCTCATCGTAAAACGCTTCGGCGGCTGCCACTGCGCCCTTCCGCTCCCATTCCGCAGCCAGCACGTCGGGTTCATCCAGAACATCTCGCAAACCAAGCACGATCCGCGTCCGACGGTCACGGCGCAGACGTTCCAGGGTGTCGGTCAACTCGCCACGAAAGCCGGTGGGTTCCTTGTCGACGATCAGCAGGTCGGGTTCGTATTGCCCGATCGTCGAGGTGATCAGGGCGGAGCGCAGTGCGGTCGTGGCCTCGATGTCCATCCCTTCGGTCTGGCTGGCATAGGTGCCGTCGGCCAGTTTCTTGACGCCGGGCAGACGCACGTGGTCGACAGCCGGGGGAAAAGTGAAGCGACCCGCGACCGGGCTGCCGGTCAGGATGATGGCACTTTCGGCAACACCGGACTGTGTGAGCGCAGAGGCCAGCGCACGGCTGCGCCGCAAATGACCCAAGCCAAATGTGTCGTGACTGTAAAGCACGACCCGGCCCGTACCGGTGCCGCAGGACATCGTCACAGAGGTTTTGGATTGGCCCATTGTCGTCGTCTTTTCCCATCCCAGCGCAGACGATGCCATATCCTGCGCCCAGAGTCCTTCCGAGCCGTATAGCACAGTGTATCCGTTCACCAAGGTCACAAAGGCCACATCAGGCCGTGATACCGCAAAGGGTGTTCGCGCTATCGCAAATATAGCGCAGTTTGCAAGCCTTGCCTTACTTTGCCGAGCACAAGTGTTCAACTCTGGGTAGGCCAATTGTCATGAACGGTGTGGTCGCGTAGCGTTTGTACACTCTGACAGTGCGACGGCTTTTCTCATGACTCATCTTTTTCTTCGGGCTTTCGCGCTTGTTCTGCTGTTGGTCACGCTGGCCAGTCCCCAGTTTGCAATGGCCCAAGGGCTTGGCAGCTTGCTGCCCGGTGCCTCGTCTGCGGATACCGTCGACACGGACTTGTCAGATGCCATCGAAACCGCGGCGGAAAATGGCGTCAGCGTGATCGTGATCGACAGCGATGGTCGGGTTGTCACGCAAGGGAACCCAGCGCCGGAACCGAACGCGGTGCCCGGCAGTGGCACCACGCTGATGGCGATCCAGGACGACGCCGTCGCCTTTCGCACGGCGCTTGTTGACAGATTGCTCAACCTGCCCGTGGCCTTCAACGAGGTCATCTACATCCTGCGCGCCACCAGCCCGGACGGAACGATCTTTGCCTATGTGCAGGCGCTGCTGATCAGCATGGCCCTGTTTGCTGCCGGCATGGTGTTCGAGGCGCAGGTATTCGGCAAACGCATTGCCAAGCGTTTTGTGGTGGCGCGGATCGCCGCGAAGCCCGACGGCTATGTCGAGAAGATGCCCTTCCTCGTCTTTCGTTTCTTCATGGGCGTGGTCGGGACACTCGTGTCGATGGCGGTGGCCTATATCCTTGGCGGTCTGATCTTTGGCCCGCTCGAGGATACGGCCATGCAGTTTACCGTCACTCTGATCAATATCGGCTACTTCCTGGCGCGTGTCATGGCAGGGCTGTGGCGCATGATCTTGTCGCCCTACCTGTCGCAATACCGCATCCCGCTGTTTGACGACTACGATGCGCGTAAGCTGCATTTGTGGCTGTCCGCAGTTACGGCCTTTGGTTTCTTTGCCATCCTCTTTGGGGTGTGGATCGAGGAACTGGGCCTGAACAACGAAGTCTATGTCTTCCTGTTTTCGCTGCTCAGCCTGCTGGTGATGTTCATGAACATCGCGCTGATTGCGGCCAACGGTCGGGCGATCACCGGTGCGATCCTGAACGGCAAGGCACCGACCGAGGCGACCTGGGTGCTGCGCACGCTGGCAAAGGTCTGGGTTCCGCTGGCGATCCTGTATTTCCTCTTTGCCTGGGGCGATCAGACCTACCATCTGGTGATCGGTGATCCGTTGGGGGTGCCGCTTCTTGCCGCTGCCTGGGGCATCCTGACCACGATCCTTGTCGTTTACGGTGTCATCAACTTCTTCATCGAACGCAGCTTTGCCCGCGCGCGGCAGGTTCGGGAACACAACGCTTTGGCCGACGTCGCGACCATGCCCGAACCGGAAGCACTGGGGCCGGCGCCCGGACCCCGGCTCACCACGTTCGAGGGGCTCGCGCAGCGGGTGGCCGGTATCCTGGCCTTTGTCGCGGGCATCTATGCCTTCGTCACGATCTGGAGCCCGAACACGTCGATGATGGGCGACAGCTGGTCGGACCGATTGCTCGACATCATCGTGATCCTGTTTCTCGGCTACATCGCCTACAACGCCTTCCGCATCTGGATCGATGGCAAGATCCGCGAGGAGCAGGGCGATGTGCAGGAAGCCGAATTGGGCGATGAAGGAGGCGGGTCTTCCGCCTCGCGGCTGGCAACACTGCTGCCGCTCTTCCGCAATGTCGTCCTGATCGTGATCATCCTGTCGATCCTTTTGATCGCGCTCATGGAGATGGGTGTGAATGTCGGCCCGCTCTTTGCAGGTGCAGGCATCGTCGGCGTTGCCATCGGCTTCGGTTCGCAATCGCTGGTGCGCGACATCTTCTCTGGTGCGTTCTTTCTGTTCGATGACGCCTTCCGCAAGGGCGAGTACATCGACGTGGGCGGGGTCAAGGGCACGGTCGAAAACATCTCTGTTCGCAGCTTTCAGTTGCGCCACCACCTCGGCGCGCTGCACACGATCCCCTTTGGCGAGATCCAGGTGCTGACGAACTACTCGCGCGACTGGGTGATCATGAAACTGCCCTTGCGCGTGACCTATGACACCGACGTCGAACAGGTGCGCAAACTGATCAAGAAGCTGGGCGTCGCGTTGCTGGATGATCCGGTGATTGGCGAAAACTTCATCCAGCCCCTGAAGTCACAAGGCGTGATCGAAATGCAGGACAGCGCGATGATCATTCGCGTGAAGTTCATGACCAAGCCCGGCGATCAGTGGCTGGTGCGCAAGAAGGTCTACGAGGAAATCCGCGCGCTCTTTGAACGCGAGGGGATCAAGTTCGCCCATCGCGAGGTGACGGTGCGGCTGGCTGATGGCAAGGCGGCTGAGGATTTGACCGAAGAGGACCGCAAGGCTGTCACGGCCGCGGCGCAGGCTTCGATCGAGGGAGAGCTGCTGGACGAGATGGCCGAGACGGGCGACGACCGCTGATCCAAAGGCCGCCTTGCGGCGACACCATTATTGATTGGGGCTCTGCCCCAAACCCCGTCGTATTTTCAGTCAGAAGAAGATGTGAGCTTAGTCACTGTAAGGGTCGAGACTGTCGCGCAGCCCGTCGCCGAGGAAATTGAACGCCAGCACGACGATGATGATCGGCAGCATCGGGATGGCCGTCCACGGATAGATCTCGATGGATGCGAGGTTTTGTGCGTCGTTCAGCATCACGCCCCAGGACACCGCCGGTGCGCGCAGGCCGAGGCCGAGGAAGCTGAGCGCCGTTTCACCCAAGATCATCGCGGGGATCGACAGGGTGGCCGAAGCGATCAGGTGGGACATGAAGTTCGGCAGCAGGTGCCGCCGGATGACCCGGCTTGGTTTCGCCCCCATCATCTCTGCTGCCCGCACATATTCCTCCTCTCTCAACGAGAGGAACTTACTTCGGACCGCTCTGGCCAACCCCGGCCAGTCGAGCAGGCCGAGGATGATAGAGATTATGAAGAAGACCGACACCGGCCCCCAATTCGACGGCACCGCCGCTGATAGGGCGAGCCACAGGGGCAGTTCCGGCAGGGACCGCAGGATTTCAATCGCCCGGTTCACGACCCAATCGACCCAGCCGCCAAAATAACCCGCGATGGCCCCGAACCCGATGCCAAGGATGAAGGACACCGTGATGCCAATCAGCCCCACGGTCAGCGACAATTGCGCGCCGTAGGAGATGCGCGAGAACACATCCCGCCCCAGTCGGTCCGAGCCGAAGATGAACACCGTCGCCCCCTCAGGCGCGCAGAACAGGTGACGGTCGGCGGGGATCAGGAAGAACAGCTTATACTCGGTGCGCTTACAGAAGAACTGCAGCGGCATGGGCCGGGTCGTATCCGTCTCATACACCCACTGGAAGTTCTCCAGATCGGCACTGCCCACGGTCGGATAGACAAAGGGCCCGATGAACTCCCCCTCATGCCAGAAGTTGATGGCCTGCGGCGGGTGGTAAAGGTGATCGGCGCTGCGCTCGTTGGGGGTATAGGGCGAGATGAACCCGGCAAAGGGGATCGCCATGTAGGCAAGCAGCAGGAAGATGCCCGAGATCAGGCCCAGCTTGTGCTTGCGGAACTTGCGCCAGACCAGCACCCAGTTGGGCGCATCCATGTCGGACCGTTCGGGCGCAGACAGATCCACGTTGGGGTCATAGGGGGCGTCGTCGATAAAGCGGCCGTCGGGCAGGGTGCTCATGTCTCTATCCCTCCCGCGCGCCGTAGCGGATGCGTGGATCCAGCAGGACCAAGAGCAGGTCCGAGATCATGGTGCCAATGAGTGTAAGCAGGGCCACGAACATCAGCACAAAAGCTGCAAGGAACTGGTCCTGCGATTTCAACGCGGTCAGCAGCGCTGGGCCAATGGTCTGCAAGCCCAGAACCACCGAGACCAGAACCGACCCTGAAACCATTGCAGGCAGCAGGTTGCCGATGTCGGCGACAAAGGGGTTGAAGGCCATGCGCAGGGGGTACTTGGTCAACAGCTTCGACGGGGCGAGGCCTTTCGCCATGCCCGTCTCGACATAGGGTTTCGACAGCTCGTCCAGCATGTTCGCGCGCAGCCGCTGCATCATGGCGGCCGCACCGGATGTCCCGATGACAAAGGTGGGCACGATCAAGTGGATCAGAACGCTCTGCACTTTGGCGAGCGACATTGGCTCGCCCTCGAACTCCGGCGCCATCAGGCCGCCGATGGGCAGGCCAAGGTATTTGTGGCCGTAGTAGAACAGGATCAGCGCCAACAGGAAGTTCGGTGTGGCAAGGCCCAGATAGCCGACAAAAGCGGTGGTGTAGTCGACCCATGTGGCCGACCGGGCAGCGGCCAGAACCCCAAGGGGCAGGGCGACCATATAAACGAACAACACGGCGGCGAGGTTCACCAGCACCGTCAGCCAGAGCGCGTCGCCCACGATGTCGGCCACGGGGGCGTCGAATTCAAAGGACCAGCCGAAATCCCCCTGCAACAGGCCGGAAAACCCCTGCGGGCCGGGGGCCACGCCCACCCAGATCAGGTATTGCTCCCACAGCGGCCGGTCGAGCGCGTATTCGGTGCGCAAGAACTCCGCCTTTGCCACCCCTTCGGCCTGACCGGTGGCGCGCAGTTCGGCAATCTGGTTCGACAGGTAGTCGCCCGGGGGCAGGTTGATGATGATGAAGATCAACATCGACACCACGATCAACGTCAAAATCATCGTCAGCAGCCGGTAGGCTGCGTAGCGGATGAACATCATTCGCGCACCTGCGCGATCTGTTCACTGTCCGCGAAAAAGAACTCGTCCACCCGGTGCACCCCGAAATGCGCGCCGGGGTCCCAGGCCCATTTGCCCCGCTCGGGCACGTTGCGCAGCCGGTCCGACACGATGACGGGCTGTGGTGCTTCGCTCAGGATGCCGATACCGAACTGGTTGTCGGCGTGGATCTTGAGCATCTCTTTCCAGATTTTCGTGCGGGCTTCCGGATCGTCCGTCTGCTGCCACGCCTTGTTCAGTGCCATCAGGCGCTTGGCTGGCTCCAGATCCACAGGCTCACCCGCGGCGCCGTGGGTCTGGTAGTACTGCCCCCATTTCGGCCAGGCAAAGAACACCTGATCCGTGGGCGCAAGATAACTGGGCGGCGTGTTTGGCTGCGGTAGCCCGTTGTCCCATCCAAACCAAACCGACGCCATGGTCACACCCGAAAAGACGCGGTTGCGCAGAATATCGCGATCCAGCGGGCGCATGATCAGCTGGATACCGATGTCGCGCCACGTGTCGGTGATGATGGCAAGCGCGTTCTCGACCTCTTGCCGCTCGCCTGCGGTTTCGATCACGAATTCCATGGGCCGCCCGTCGGGCAGCAGCCGGATGCCTGCGGGCGTGCGCTTGTCCAAACCCATCTGGTCGAGCATGACGTTGGCTGTGTCGGGGTCGTAGATCGCCCACTGTGTCAGGTTGGCCGGGTCAAACAGCGGACTTTGGGCAAGCGCAGTCATGCCGCCCTCCTTGCCCAGCCCAAAATACAGCGCACGGTTGATCATCCGCCGGTCGATACCGAGGGATAGTGCCCGGCGGAACCGCGCATCGCGCATCACCTCGCGCCAGACCGGGTCAGCGAAGTTGAGGTTCGGATAGATCGCAATCTGGCTCGCTGCCCCGTTGGACCACAGATAGGTGCGGTAGGGCGCGCCGTCCGCCTCGCCCTTCTTCAGGATCGAGGTGTCGCGAAAGTCCAGCCCACGGGCCTGCAGATCGCTTTCGCCCGCATTCGTCTTGGCCGTGACAAGGCCCGATCCCACGATGTCCATCTCGACCACATCGATATAGGGCAGCTGCACGCCGCGCGCGTCGACGCGGTGGAAAAACGGATTGCGCACAAACAGATGCCGCATCGCCGCCCCGGTCGAGGCCGGCTTCCACGGCTGCAACGTGGGCAGCTCGTGGTTGTCGAACTTGTACATGTTGTCGAGCTTGTTGTGCAGCGGCGCCCAGCCGCGCACCCGCTTCTTGTCGATCATTTCTTCCATCGCTTCCTTGGAATTGAAGGCGACGTGGAACTGCTTGAGGTAGTGCGATGGGCGATAGATGAAGGGTGGGCTCGCCTGCGCCAGCGATTGCAGGAAGTTCGGGTTGGGCCCCGGAAACTCGACCACAACGGTCAGGTCGTCGGGAAAGGTCATGGTGGCGATCTTGTCGCCCATGCGCATGACCTCGGGCGGGCCGTTCGGGCTCAGTTCCCGGTTGTTGGCGACATGATCCCACCAGTACTGGAAATCGGCCGAGGTGAAGGGCGCGCCATCGGACCAACGATGGCCGGGGCGCAGATGCAGGGTGAAGATGCGGCCCTCTTCGACTTCCACATCGCGCAGGATGTCGGGCTTCAATTCGTAATTGTGATCGTAGCCCACCAGGCGCGCATAGCCGTAGACCACCATCTGGCGCACGTCCTTGGTCCGGGTCACCATGGTGCGCAGCGTCCCGCCCTGGGTACCGAATTGCCGCCCCTTGGCCTCAAGATCGACGACCAGCGGCACATCCGGGATGCGATCCGCGGCGGCCGGGATGATCCCTTTCTGCACTTCGGGCGCCCAGAATGCGCTCTCCTGGACAACGGGTTTTGCCAAGGCGGGCAGGGCCATCAGCCCCGCCACCAGCATGACGGTCAAACGGCTCAATCTAGACATGGCAACGCACCTTGTGTCCGGGGTCGATCTGGATGAGGTCGGGGGCATCCACGCCCTCGAACCGGTACATGTCCGGCCACGAGCAGGACGATCCCGCACCGCGGGCCACCTCGGCCAGATCAATGGGGCGATGCACATCCGGCTCCGGCTGGGCCGCGATCAGCGCCTTCGTATATGGATGGCGCGGGTTGTAGAACAGCGTCTCGGGCGGGGCCTGTTCGACCACGACACCCTGCCGCATGACGGCCACTTCGTCGGCAATACGGGCAACGACGGCCAGGTCATGGCTGATGAACAGGTAACTCAACCCCATCCCGTCGCGGATACGCTCCAGTAGGCTCAGGATCTGCTCCTGCACCGACACGTCCAGAGCCGAGGTCGGCTCGTCACAAACCAGCAGCACCGGATCGAGGGTCAAGGCCCGCGCAATAGATAACCGCTGCCGCTGGCCACCCGAAAACGCATGGGGGTAGCGGGCCAGCATATCGGGATCCAGACCGACCCAGCGCAGCATTTCCGCCGCCTTGTCGCGGCGTGCCATCCGGTCACCGATCCGGTGAATTTCCATGGGCTCGGTCAGCGCCTCTTGCACCCGCATCCGCGGGGATAGCGAGGAATAGGGATCCTGAAACACCATCTGCGCCTGACGTTGAAAGGCGACCTTTTCGGCTCTGCTCAGATCGTTGATGCACACCGGCTCCGCCCCCGGCTCGGCCCGGAACAGCACGCGCGAGCCTTCATCCGGCACTTCAGCGCCCAAAGCGATGCGGGCGCAGGTCGTCTTGCCTGACCCGCTCTCGCCCACCACGGCCAGCGTCTTGCCGCGCGGCAGCTTCAGGTTCACGTCAACACAGGCATGGACCTGTTTCTTGGCGCGCCACCCACCGGCGCGCACGGTATAAGTCTTGCAGACATTGTTCAGCTCAAGGATCAGGTCCTTATCCGGCAACGGGTCGGCAGGCGTCGGATCCTTCGGGATCATCGGCGCGGCAGCAAACAGCTTCTTGGTATAGCCATGCCCCGGCGCACCGAGCACGGCAGGGGCCGGGCCGCTTTCCATCACGTGCCCCTTGTTCATCACGACCACGCTGTCGGCCATGTTGGCAACAACACCCAGATCGTGGGTGACAAGGATCATCGCCATGCCGGTGTCGCGCTGCAGGTCCTTCATCAAGCCCAGCACCTGCGCCTGCGTGGTCACATCCAGCGCCGTCGTCGGCTCATCCGCGATCAGCAGATCAGGTTTGGCCACCATGGCCATCGCGATCATGGCGCGCTGGCGCATGCCCCCAGACATTTCGAACGGATAGGCGCGAAAGGCGCGTTCGGGGTCGGCAAAGCCCACGCGCTCGAACGTGGCCAGCACATCGCGCTTGGCCTCATCGGCGGACATGTCGCGGTGCAGGGTCAGCACCTCAGACACCTGGTTGCCGATGCGGTGCAAGGGCGACAGGGACCGCATCGGCTCCTGAAAGATCATCGAGATGCGGTTGCCGCGAATGTCCCGGATATCGCGCTGTGACAGGGTCAGCAGGTTGGCGCGCGCCTCGCCCGTGCCAAACATCACCTCGCCCTGACGCAATTGGGCTGTCTTGGGCAGGATGCGCAGAATGGAGCGGCATGTGAGCGTCTTGCCGGATCCGCTTTCGCCCACAAGCGCCAGCGTCTCGCCACTTGAGACGGAAAAGTTGACCCCCGCCACGACGGGCGGCGCAGAGCCGAACCCGATTGACAGGTTTTTCACGTCCAGAAGCGGGGCCATTCAAGGTCCTTTGTTAGCGCGCACATCGATCAGATCAGTCAAACCGATTCCCATGATTACGTCCATACACGGGTAAGTCGCGGAAATGTGCTGTCGTTCCATCACTTTTTGCCCCATCTAGGGTAAAAGCAAAGGAAACGATCATGCAACAAAGCCGCCTTGACCTGTTTGTGGACCGCATGGTGTCCCAACGGGCCTGTCTGGATCACGCCGCAGGCGCCATCGCAGACATGGACGGGCCGGTGTTCGAACTGGGCCTGGGCAATGGGCGGACCTATCACCACATGTGCCACATCATGCCCGAGCGCGAGATCTACGTGTTCGAACGGGCCATCGCCTCGCATCCCGACAGCACCCCGCCCGATGACATGGTCCTTCTGGGCGATGTCTTTGACACACTGCCGCAAGCGCTTGAGCGTTTTGGGCCCACTGCTGTGCTGATCCACGCTGACCTTGGCGGGCACAGCCGGGAAAAGAACGATATTTTCGCGCAAAAGGTATCGCCGGTGATCGAACCGCTGCTGGCCGTGGGTGGTCTCATGGTGTCGTCGGACAAGATGTATTTCGACGCACTGGTCGAACAGCCGTTGCCGGAGGGTGCCGTTCCCGGGCGCTGTTTCATCTACCGGCGCGCGCGCTGAGCGGGCGAACGGCCCGGATCAGATCGGCCCTTCGGGGAGGATTTTTTGAAACAGGGAAGGGGCGGGGTTTTGCCGCCTGCGCCCAAGTGACGTTGCGGCGTTTTTCGAAATGCTTGCCCTTTTTCTGTGCACGCCTAGGCTGAAACCTGTGCCGGGTGGAGGACCCGCGCGCTCAACATCAGCGGAGGGACCATGAGCGACAAGATTGCCTATTCCAGAGAAGGCGACATCGCCGTCCTGACGGTCCAGAACCCGCCGGTGAACGCGCTCAGCCAGGCCGTGCGGCAGGGATTGGCCGACGGCATGGACCGGGCCGAGGCTGACGATGGCGTGCGTGCCGTCCTGATCGTGGGCGATGGCCGCGCGTTCTTTGCGGGCGCCGACATCACCGAGTTCGGCAAGCCGCCGCTCGAGCCGCACCTGCCCGATCTCATCAACCGCATCGAAGCCTCACCGTTGCTGGTCGTTGCGTCCATGCACGGCGTCAGCCTTGGCGGTGGGCTGGAGGTGGCGCTGGGCTGTCACTACCGCATCGCCGTGCCTTCGGCCAAAGTAGGCCTGCCAGAGGTGCACCTAGGCCTGCTGCCCGGTGCAGGCGGCACGCAACGCCTGCCGCGTCTGACCGGGGTCGAAGCGGGCCTCGACGTCATGACAACGGGGCGCCATATCGGTGCGCAGAAGGCGCACGAGTTGGGCATCATCGACGTGATTGAAGATGGTGATCCCAAGCAAAATGGCATCGCCTACGCCCAGCGTCTTCTGGACGAAGGTGCCGCGCGCCGCCCTGTATCCGAGATGCCCCCACCCGCGCCCATCGACTGGGATGCGGCCTTCGAAGCAATCCTCGCCAAGGGACGCGGTCAGATCGCACCCGCGTGGTGCGTGCGGGCCGTGCAGGCGTCAGTCGAAAAACCCTTTGCCGAAGGGCTGAAAGCCGAGCGCCAGATTTTCTACGACCTCATGCAGACCGATCAACGGCAGGGCATGATCCACGCCTTCTTCTCCGAACGGGCGGTGGGCAACCTTCCCGAGCTGAAAGGGGTCAAACCCCGCGGCATCCAGCACATCGGCGTCATCGGCGGTGGCACGATGGGGGCGGGCATCGCCACCGCAGCACTGCTCGCAGGCCTCGAAGTCACCTTGCTGGAGATGAGTGCCGACGCCGGCCAAGCCGCCCGCGACCGGATCGAGCGCAACCTGTCCGGCGCCGTCAAACGGGGCAAGATCACCCCCAAACAGCACGATCAGATCCTGACCCATACGCTTGTCGTGGTCACCAACTACGACAAACTCAGCGACGTCGATCTGGTGATCGAGGCCGTGTTCGAAGACATGGACGTCAAGAAAAAGGTCTTTGCCGAACTGGACCGCGTCTGCAAACCGGGCGCGATCCTTGCCTCGAACACTTCGTACCTCGACATCGACAAGATCGCCGCCACCACCTCGCGTCCCTCGGACGTGCTGGGCCTTCACTTCTTCTCCCCTGCGCACGTCATGAAGCTGCTGGAAATCGTCGTCGGCGACAAAACCGCGCCCGAGGTGACGGCCACAGGCTTTGCGCTGGGCAAGATGCTGGGCAAGATCAGCGTCCGCGCAGGCGTTTGCGACGGCTTCATCGGCAACCGCATCCTCGCAACCTACCGCACCGCCGCCGACCAGATGATCCTCGATGGGGCGTCCCCTTACGAGATTGACGAAGCGCTCGAAGATTTCGGCTTTGCCATGGGGCCCTTCGCCGTCGCCGACCTCGCGGGCCTCGACATCGGCTGGGCCGTGCGCAAACGCAAACGGGCCGAGGGGCACGCGCCCAAACGCGACGCTGCTTACGCCGACAAGCTCTGCGAAGACGGCCATTTCGGCCAGAAGACGGGCAAGGGCTACTACGATTACGCAGGCGGGCTGAAAACCCGCGTCCCCAACCCCGACGTGCTGCCCATGATAGAAGCCGACCGCGCGCGGCTGGGCATCACACCCCGCAGCTTCACGCACGAGGAAATCGTGCGCCGCTACATGGCCGCCATGGTGAATGAGTCTGCCAAGGTCGTGGGCGAAGGCATCGCCCGCCGCCCGCTCGACGTCGATATGACACTGCTCTTCGGCTACGGCTTCCCCCGCTACCGGGGCGGCCCGCTCAAATGGGCGGACATCGTGGGGCTCGAACCCCTCCTAAAAGACATCAAATCCTACGCCGCCGACGACCCCGAGTTCTGGGCCCCCGCGCCCCTGCTCGAACAACTGGTGGCGGAAAACAAAACCTTCGATGACCTGAACAAAAAGGGCTGAGATATGGACCTGAGCTATTCCTCCGAAGAACAAGCGTTTCAAACCGAAGTGCGCCAATTCCTGGCCGACGAACTGCCCAAGGAGATCGCGGAAAAGGTCCGGCTCGACCAGGATCTGACCAAGGACGACATGGAACGCTGGCACGCGATCCTGAACACCCGCGGCTGGCTGGCACAGAACTGGCCCAAGGAGTACGGCGGCGCCGAATGGTCCGCCGTCCAGCGGCACATCTACGACACCGAAGCCGCCGCCGCCCATGCCCCCCGTATCGTTCCCTTCGGCTTTTCGATGCTCGGCCCCGTGCTGCAGAAATTCGGGTCCAAAGAACAACAGGACTATTGGCTGCCCCGTATGCTTGACGGCACTGACTGGTGGTGCCAGGGCTATTCCGAGCCGGGCGCGGGCTCCGACCTCGCCTCGCTGAAAACCAAGGCGGTGCGCGACGGCGACCACTACATCGTCAACGGCCAGAAAACCTGGACGACGCTCGGCCAATTCGCCAACATGATTTTCTGCCTCGTCCGTACGGACCCGGATGCCAAGCAGCAGGAGGGCATCAGCTTCATCCTGATCGACATGGACACACCCGGCGTCGAAGTGCGGCCCATCATCTTGCTCGACGGCACACATGAGGTGAACGAGGTTTGGTTCACCGACGTCAAAGTGCCGGTGGAAAACCTCGTCGGTGAGGAAAACAAGGGCTGGACCTATGCTAAATACCTGCTCACGCACGAACGCACCGGGCTTGGCGGCGTCGGCTCAAGCGAGGCGGGGCTGAAAGCGGTCAAGCGCATCGCGAAGGCGGCCAACCACAACGGCAAACCGCTGCTCGAAAACCCGCACTTTGCCGCGCGCGTGGCACAGGTCGAGATTGACCTGCGCGCCATGGCCACCACCAACCTGCGTATCATCTCCAAGGCCGCCGCAGGCGAAGCGCCAGGGCTCGAAGCCTCCATGCTCAAGGTCAAAGGCTCCATTCTGCGTCAGGAAATCAACGACCTCGCGCGCCGCGCGGTTGGCCCCTACGCCATGCCCTTCGCGTCCGAGGCGGTCGAGGGAGCGAACGATCGCATCCCCGATCCGCTGGATGCAGGCCCGGTCGCGGGCCAGTACTTCAACAATCGCAAGCTGTCGATCTTCGGCGGCTCCAACGAAATCCAGCGCGGCATCATCGCCAAGGTGACCATGAGCGGAGGCGCATGATGAACTTCAACCTGACCGAAGAACGGCAGATGCTGCAGGATACGCTGCGGCGCTATCTGCGCGAGCAATACGGCACCGAACGGCGCAACAAGATCCTCGAATCCGACACCGGCTTCTCTCCAGAAATCTGGACCGAACTGGCTGAGCTTGGCGTCCTCGGCGCACTCTTCACCGAAGAGCAGGGCGGCTTCGGCGGCGCAGGCTTCGACATCGCCGTGGTATTCGAGGAACTGGGCCGCGCGGGCGTGGTCGAACCGGTGCTCGACAGCGCGCTCCTCGGCGGTCGCCTCCTCGCGGCGGCGGGCAAGCCGGACTTGGTCGAACAGGTCATCGGCGGTGCCCTCCACCTCGCCGTGGCCCATGGCGAACCGGACAGCCGCTATGACCTCGACCACGTGAACACGACCGCTTCCGACAACACACTCACAGGCCGCAAGGCCGTCGTGATGAACGCCGAAGCCGCCGATCACCTGATCGTCTCGGCCAAGGACGGCGACAGCATCGCGCTCTACCTCGTGGACAAGGGCGCACAGGGCCTCGACATCCAGGGCTACCCACTCCTCGCCGGGGGGCGCGCGGCGGAAGTCACGCTCGACAATACCCCAGGCGAACCGCTGGGCCTGACGCTCGCGGATTACGAGGCCGCCAACCGCCTCGCCCTCATCGCCCAATGCGCCGAAGCGCTCGGCGCCATGGAAACCGCCACCGCGCTGACCAAGGACTACCTGATGACGCGCAAGCAATTCGGGCGGCCCATCGGCACCTTCCAGGCGCTCGCGCACCGCATGTCCGACCTGCTGATCGAGATGGAACAGGCGCGTTCCGCCGTCATCAACGCCGCAGGCTACGTCGAGGACAAGGACGCCGATCTGCATCTTTCCGCCTCCAAAAACCTGATCGGCCGCATCGGTCGGCTCGTGGCCGAGGAAGCGATCCAGATGCACGGTGGCATCGCCATGACGCAGGAATACGAACTGGCTCACATTGCCAAGCGCATCGTCATGGCCGATCACCGCTTCGGCGACACGGACTACCACATGGAACGGTTCATTGCCCTCTCTGCCGCCTGACGGCCCCGGAATTATCCGCGACGAAACCGGCGCACAGACGCTGCTTGGCTACGTCGTGGATATCCGGGAAGCGGACGGCGTGTCGCGCTGCTGGCTCGACATCGGCGCGCAGCACGGCAACCGTCACGGTGGCTTGCATGGCGGCATCATGTCCGCGATGCTCGACAACGCGATGGGCTTTGCGGCCGCGCGCACCGGCGAGAACGATGGCAGCACCAAAGTCGCCACACTCACCATGACGACCAACTACCTCGCCCCCGCCAGCACGGGTGTGGTGGTTGCGACGGGCGAAGTGGCTGGCGGAGGCCGCAGCACCATCTTCACCGAAGGACGGCTGGAAGACGAAAACGGCACCGTCCTCGCCACCTCCACGGGTGTCTACAAACGGGTCAAGGGTGCCTAGCGTCTACGACCTTCTGGCCCACCAGGTGGCGACACGGCCCGATGCGCTGGCCCTGGAAGATGTGACCGGCGCGCGCCTGACCTATCGGGGACTGAGCGCCGCCGCAGACGATATTGCCGATGTGCTGAAGGCCAAAGGCATCGGCCCAGGCGACCGCGTGATGATCGTCTCGGAAAACTGCGCGGCCAAGGTCGCGGCCCTCTTCGCCACATGGCGCATCGGGGCCATCGCGGTACCGGTGAACGCGCGCCAGACTGAGGCCGAACTGGCCCGCGTCAATGCCCATGCCGAGCCAAAAGCAGTGTTCTTCACCACACAGGTCTCGCCCGATGCCGAAAAGCACAGCATCACCGCACAGAAAAAAATCGCAGATTTAGACGCCAGCACAATATCCGGCGCATGGGGCGAGCTTACCCTGCACTGTCCCCGCGGGGACAGTTTTGCCGGGGACAGCGACGTCGCCGTCCTCCTCTACACCACCGGCACCACGGGCGACCCCAAAGGCGTCATGCTCACCCACGACAACGTCCGCTTCGGCGGCAAAACCAGCGCCGAACTCCGCGGCATGCACCATGACGATCTCATCTACGGCGTCCTGCCCACGACCCACGTCTTCGGCCTTTGCTCCGTTGTTGTCGCCGCCATCCACGCCGGCGCCCCCGTCCGCCCGATCCCTCGCTTCATCGTGGCCGATGTCTTCGACGCCCTGCGCGACGGCATCACCCTGTTCTCTGCCGTCCCCCAAATGCACGCGCTCCTCATGGCCCACGCCAAGGCGCTCGGGGAAACGGCACTCGGCTCAAAAACCCTCCGCTACGTCTCCTCCGGCGCCGCGCCGCTCGACCCCACCTGGAAGCGCGAAGCAGAAGCGTTCTACGGCGTCGCGATCCAGAACGGCTACGGCATGACCGAAAGCACCGCCGGAACCGCCGCCACCCGCAACGCCATCGGCGATCCGGACACCTCCGTCGGCCCCGCTTTACCGGGTATCGAGATCGCCATTGATGACGACGTGCCAGGCGGCGAGGTGCTGACCCGCGGGCCGCATGTGATGAAGGGCTACTTTCGCAACCCGACCGAGACGGCCAAGGTGCTGGGCGAGGACGGCTGGCTGCGCACGGGCGATCTGGGAGAGATCGACGCCGAGGGCAGGCTGTATATTCGTGGACGGGCCAAGGAACTGATCATCCACGGCGGCTTCAACGTCTTCCCGCCCGAGGTCGAAGCCGCGTTGAACGATCATCCGGAGGTCGTCCAAGCCGCCGTTGTCGGGCGGTCGATTGGCGGGGATGAAGAGGTGCTGGCCTTCGTGCAGGTCCCGCACGATGGCGGTCCGTCCGAGGAAGATTTGCGCGCGTTCGTCAGGGATCGTCTGACGGGGTACAAACGACCGGCGCGCTACGTGTTGGCGACATCATTGCCCGCAGCACCGACGGGCAAGATCCTCAAGCACAAGCTGATCGAAACCTTCGCGGATCAGTTGGGCTAGAGCTCCGAAAAACGACAGGTTTTCCGGTCCGCTTTCCGTTTCGGAAAGCGGTTACGTCCAGACCCCTTCCGCTGCCGCCCGGATGTTGCGGATGTTCTCTCCGTACGGATTCGGATTGTCGGCCGAGCCGCCCTTGAACACCGCCGAGCCCGCGACCAGTACATCCGCGCCAGCCTTGGCCACCAGCGGTGCCGTTTTGGGATCTACACCACCGTCGATTTCGATATGGATCGGCCGGTCTCCGATCATCTCGCGCAGTGCTGTGATCTTTGACGTCATGTCGATAAATTTCTGACCGCCGAAGCCGGGGTTCACGGTCATCACACAAACGAGGTCGACCATGTCCATGAGTTCTTCGACCGCCGCGGCTGGCGTGCCGGGATTGAGCGCGACACCCGCCTTCATGCCCGCGCCGCGGATGGCTTGGAGGGTGCGGTGGATATGCGGGCCAGCCTCGACATGGGCTGTGAGCACATCTGCGCCTGCATCTGCAAAGGCTTGAATGTACGGATCGACCGGCGCGATCATCAGATGGACGTCCATGACGCCCTTGATATGCGGACGAATGGCCGCGCAGGTGGCGGGGCCGAAGGTGATGTTGGGCACGAAATGGCCGTCCATGACGTCTACATGGATCCAATCGGCGCCGTGCGCTTCGACGGCGGCACATTCGGCGCCGAAATTCGCGAAGTCGGCGGCGAGGATGGAGGGGGCGATCTTGATCGAGCGGTCGAAGGGCATCGGGCGCGGTCCTGTGTCTGATGTTTGGCTCCTATACTATCTGGCTGCTCGGGCGGAAAGGGCGGGTGCCTCCGGCGGGCATATTTGTGGAACAATGAAGATGAAGGGTTGCACTCCGGTACATCCATATTTCTGAGGGGCGTACATCATATTAAGTTTGACAAGTGAATTAATGTTCGACCATGGTGGTGGCCTAGGGAGGATATCGATGTATCTCGGACTTGATCTGGGCACGTCGGGTGTGAAGGCGTTGCTCGTCGATGCGGACGGGCGCGCGGTCGGCAGTGCCGATGCCACCTATGACGTGTCGAACCCGGCTGCAGGCTGGAGTGAGCAGGACCCCGGCGATTGGGTCACTGGCATCACAGCGGCACTTTCCGCGCTGCGCGCTGAACATCCGATGGCGTATGAAGCTGTGCGCGCGCTGTCCTTTTCCGGCCATATGCACGGCGCGGTCATGGTGGATGCGGCGGGGGCAGTGCTGCGCCCGTGCATTCTGTGGAACGACACGCGCAGCCATGCGGAGGCGGCTCAGATGGATGCCGACCCCGTCGCGCGTGCCGTCAGTGGCAACATCGTATTTCCGGGTTTCACGGCGCCCAAGCTGGCCTGGGTGGCCAAGAACGAGCCGGACGTCTTTGACCAAGTGGCGCGCGTGATGCTGCCCAAGGATTACCTGCTGTGGTGGCTGACGGGCCGCTATGCGACCGAGATGTCGGATGCGGCGGGCACCGCGTGGCTGGATGTCGGCGCGCGGGCCTGGTCGGATGAGCTACTGGCGCTTGGAGGCATGTCACGCGACCAGATGCCCGACCTTTTGGAAGGCACGGACGTGGTAGACGAGGTGCAGGCTGCCCGCGCTGATTTGGGCCTGCCTGCCGGTTGCAAGGTGGTTGCAGGGGGCGCGGACAATGCCGTTGCTGCCTGCGGCGTGGGTGCGCTGGGCGAAGGGGACGGTTTTGTCTCTCTCGGCACCTCCGGCGTCGTGCTGGCGGGGCGCGGCAGCTATGCCCCTGATGCAGACAGCGCCGTGCACACGTTTTGCCACGCGGTGCCGGGGCGCTGGTACCAAATGGGGGTCGTGTTGGCCGCGACGGACAGCCTGAATTGGTTGAGCCGGGTGACCGGGCAAAGTGCTGCTGCGCTTTCGGGCGCTTTGGGCGACAGCCTGCCCGCACCCGGCCCAGTAAAATTCTACCCTTACCTGTCGGGCGAACGCACACCGCACAACGATGCCCAGGTGCGGGGCGGGCTCACCGGGCTCGACATCGCCTCCGGCCCCACGGACCTGGCCCATGCCGTCATGACCGGCGTCAGCTTCGCCCTGCGCGACAGCTTCGAAGCACTGAAGGCCACGGGTGCGCGGCTCCCCTCCGCCCTCGCCATCGGCGGTGGCAGCCGGTCCGACTATTGGACCCGGATGCTGGCCACGGCCCTCAACATTCCGCTGGAACGGCCCGATGAGGGCGCCTTTGGCGCTGCCCTTGGTGCTGCGCGGATCGCCATGTGCGGCGACACGGGCGCAGACCCCGCCACCGTCATGACCAAACCGCCCATCGCCGATGTGATCGAGCCGCAGGCCGACCTCGTGTCCGCCTATGACGACGCTTATTCTGCCTTTTCAGGCGCTTACCCCAAACTGAAAGCCATGCCATGACCACTGGATTCTTCGACGCCGTCCCGCCCGCCACCTTCGAAGGTCCGGACAGCACCAACCCCATGGCCTTCCGCCACTACAACCCCGATGAGATGGTGATGGGCAAGCGGATGGAAGACCACCTGCGGTTCGCCGTCGCCTACTGGCACTCCTTTGCATGGGAAGGGGGCGATCCCTTCGGCGGTCAGACCTTCATCCGCCCCTGGCACCCGCAGGACGACATGGGCCGCGCCAAGATGAAGGCCGATGTGGCGTTCGAGATGTTTGCCCGTCTTGGTGTGCCCTATTTCTGCTGGCACGATGCCGACATCCGGCCTGAGGGCGCGACCTTTGCCGAAAGCCTCGACCGGCTGAACGAGATCACGGATTACTTCGGTCCGAAGATGGAAGAGACGGGTGTGGGCTGCCTCTGGGGCACGGCCAACATGTTCTCGCACCGCCGCTGGATGGCGGGGGCGTCAACCAACCCCGATCCGGATGTGTTCGCCTATGCTGCCGCCACGGTGAAGGGGTGCATGGACGCGACCCTCAAGCTGGGCGGACAAAACTACGTCCTCTGGGGCGGGCGCGAGGGCTACGAAACCCTGCTCAACACCGACATGGGGCAGGAGCTGGACCACATGGGCCGCTTCCTGTCGATGGTGGTCGAGTACAAGCACAAGATCGGGTTCAAGGGGCAGATCCTGGTCGAACCCAAGCCGCAGGAGCCGTCGAAGCATCAGTACGACTTTGACGCCGCCACCTGCATCGGCTTCCTGCGTAAATACGGGCTGGAGGACGAGGTGAAGCTGAACCTCGAACAGGGCCACGCCATCCTCGCCGGGCATTCATTCGAGCATGAGATTGCGGTGGCGGCCGCTGACGGCTTGCTGGGGTCGATCGACATGAACCGCAACGACTATCAGTCGGGCTGGGACACCGACCAGTTCCCGAACAACGTGCCCGAGGTGGCGCTGGTCTACTACCATATCCTCAAGGCCGGTGGTCTGGGCCTTGGTGGCACTAATTTCGACGCCAAGCTGCGGCGCCAGTCCCTGGATGCCGAGGATTTGATTGCCGCCCATGTCGGCGCGATGGACATCTGCGCGCGGGGCCTCAAAGCTGCGGCGGCAATGATCGAGGATGACGGTTTGGAAGACGCTTTGAAGACGCGCTATGCCGGGTGGGAGACTGCCGAAGCGCAGGCCATGCTCGGCAGCGATCTGGCGTCGATTTCGGACCGGGTCATCGCCGAAGGCATCGAGCCACAACCCCATTCGGGTCGGCAGGAGATTCTGGAGAACTATGTCTCGCGTTTCGTCTAAGGCTGTTGCCTTTGCCCTGATGGCGGCCCCGCTCTGGGCCGCCGATCTGCCGTTCGAAGAGCCGGTGTTTCCCGCGGTCGACAGTGCCCAAGTCGAGCTGGGGCGGCTCCTGTTCTACGACCCGATCCTGTCCGGGTCCAAAACGGTCAGCTGCGCCACCTGCCACCACCCGAAATTCGCCACCGGCGACGGTGTGTCGCTGGGTCTGGGAGATGGGGCCACGGGCCTTGGCCCGGATCGCATGGCCGATCCCGAAAACTTGCCCGAACAGCGCATCCCCCGCAACGCGCCGCCGCTCTTCAACCTCGGGGCCACGGAATTCACCGTGTTCTTCCATGATGGTCGGCTGGAAGAGGACGCGACCCGCCCCTCTGGTATCCGCACGCCACTGGGGTCCGAGATGGAAATGGGCTTCGCCTCCGCCCTTTCGGCGCAGTCCATGTTCCCGGTTCTGTCGGCGGATGAGATGGCCGGACACTACAGCGAAAACGAGATCAGCCAGGCGGTCCGTCAGGGCCTGATCACCGGACCCGATGGAGCGTGGGACCGGCTGTCACAACGGATCGAGGCGATCCCGGAATACCGCGCGCGGTTCGACGACATCATCGGCTCCGAGCCGATCCACTTCACCCATATCTCCGATGCGCTCGCCACATTCCTCGACTTCGAATGGCGCGGCGTGGCCAGCCCCTTCGACCTCTATCTGCGCAATGGGACCGAAATGGAGCCCGCCGCCATGCGCGGGATGGACCTGTTCCACGGCAAGGCGCAATGCGCCACCTGCCATTCGGGGCGTTTCCAGACAGATCACGCCTTCCACGCCATCGCCATGCCCCAGATCGGACCGGGCAAGGCCGCGCGGTTCGAAAGCCATGCGCAGGACACGGGCCGGATGCGGGTGACAGGCGATCCTGACGATGCCTACGCCTTCCGCACACCGCCCTTGCGTAACGTGGCGCAGACCGCTCCCTATGGCCACAGCGGTGCCTACGCGACGCTGGAAGGTGTGGTCCGCCACCACCTCGATCCGGTGGCGAGCCTGCGCACCTACGACATCACCCAGGCCGTCATGCCGGGCTTTGACGCCGACGACATGCGTGTGCTGACAGATGCGGCCGAGATGGACGCCATCGCCGCCGCCAACGACCTCGCCCCGATCGCGCTTAGTGATGCCGAGGTCTACGATCTCCTCGCCTTCCTCAATGCCCTCACGGACCCGCAAAGCATCCGGGGTGCGTTGGGCGTGCCACCCGCTGTGCCCAGCGGCTTGCCAGTGGATCAATAGCGCCCTGCGAGCCGCAGCAAAGCCAACGGATACTCTCTTCTTCTGACTGAAAATACGACGGGGGAGCCGCACAGCGGCGGGGGCAGAGCCCCCCAAACCATGTCGTCGCGCAGCGTCCTTCGGATCACCGCACGTTGCGTTAACCAACCCGCCACCGCCCGATGGGGGTGCACAGGGGGTGTACGGATGGTGCACGGGGGGTGACACCCTCATTTTGGCGTCAATCTCCATGAAAACAAGGTAAAAGAGACACCCGAATCACGCCTTTCAGCGCCGAAGCGTCACCCCCCGGTTCACCCCGGTCTCTTCCCACTCGGACCACTCACCATGCGGCCAGCGCACCCGCAGCCGAACAGTCTCGGCATTGCCCAACCCAAAATGCTGCGGCCCCGAGACACCGCCGGCATGGCCCCCGCCAACCGTGATCTCGCGGGCCTGCACAGCCGCCCCATCATCCACCTCGATCCACGCGCCAACGGCCTGCGTGTTGCCCCCGTCCTGCGTCACCGCCACGCTCAACCAGCTGCCAGTACCCGCGCTCATGTTCTGCCAGATCTCCAGCGGCGCCCGCCTGTTGACCACCGCCAGATCCAGCAACCCATCACCGTTGAAATCCACCAAAGCCGCCCCGCGCCCCCGGTGCATCGAGGCCACGCCTGCCACGTCTCCGGCCTCCGCGAACGTCCCATTCTCCTGCGCAATCAACAGGTTATTCGGGTCCTCCATCGCCAACCCCGGCATCTGCTGCACATTGCCCTTCGCAATGAAGGCATCGTCGCGCCCGTCATTGTTCACGTCTCCAAAGGCAATGTGCCAGCCGGTCGAAGGCCGCCCATCCGCGCCCGTATAGGGCCGGTGCGCCGCGCTCCCAATCTCGAACGGCACATCCTGAAATGCCGGTCCATCGCCCACCTGCCGCATCAGCCGCTGGTCGCCCATCGAGGACAGATAGACCTCGTCCCGCCCGTCCCGATCCAGATCGCGGGTGGCAATCCCCATGCCCCACAGCTTATGCCGCGCCCAACCGTCTTCCTCGGTATAAAGTCGCGGGCTGGGTTCCATCGCCCACATCTGCTCCTCACCCTCGCGCACATAATAGTGCCGGTCGTTCGACACCCGCAGATCAGCACGCCCCACCCGCGCCCAATCGGTGAACAACATCGACAGCGCACAATAGCCGGGCGCAAGCTCCGTCACCGCATAAGTGGCTCCGTCAGGCCGCCATAAGTGGTTGATATCACAGGCTTCGAACGGCCCATCAGGATCGCTACGATCGACATAGTGACCAAAGGCGAGGGTCGGCGCAGTCTGCCCTTCCTCCCATGTCGCGGAGAAGGCGGTGGTCCACTTGTCCTCGAACTGAAACGGCATCGGCTCGAAGGTGCAGTCGCCCCGCCCGCGCAGGATCGCGTCCGAACCCACGCGCATCACGACCAGATCCAGCAGCCCGTCATTGTCGATGTCCAACGGATAGGCACCCGTCGTACCGATCATGTCGACGCCGGACGCGGTCACATGTTCAAAGGCGACAGCGCCTTCCGAGACATTGCGCAACACAAGCGGCGCATTGCTGCCCCCGGCAGCCACAAGATCAGGACGCGCGTCACCGTTGCAGTCCAGAACCGCCAATCCGCCGCCCACGAAATGCTCCCATCCGCCGTCATAGATATGCATTGGCACGTCCACCGGAACGAATTTGGGATCGGCGGCAAAGGCTGGGTGCGCCAGGCCGAGGAACGCAGCGACGAGGCCCCGCCCTACATCAGATTTTTTAAAAAATCTTTTGAATTCAGGCATCTTCCAGCGCCTCGACCGCCGTGTCCTGCACGAATTCAAGCGCATAGGCAGCCGCCCCGCGCGCCCACATCAGGTTGTCCCACTTGTGTACCACCACATCCGGTGCGGGTTTGTCGATTTCCACGATGCTCTTGCGCATCTCCTCAATCACCGTGTCGGCATAGAGATGGTCGAACTGCATCTGCTCGCCCGCGAGGATCACCAGTTCGGGGTCGAAAATGTTCACAAGGTTGGCCAGCCCCATCGCAAACATCTTGCTGGCCCGGTCGACCACCTTGCGCGCTGTCGGGTCACCGCTTTTGGCGGCTGTCAGCACAGTGGCAACCGCCTGACTGGTGGGCGTGGTCAGGCTCATGCCGCCGACGCTGGAGGCTTCGCGCACCAGCGCGTAGTCAGCGATGTAGGCTTCCAGACAGCCACGCTGTCCGCAGCGGCACAGCGCGCCATCGAGATGTACCTTGGTGTGACCGAACTCTGCCCCGCAACCGCGCGTGCCGCGGTAAAGTTGGCCGCCCAGCACCATGCCCATGCCGACGCCGCTTTCGATGGTAATCACAATGAAGTCGGAATGAGCCTTGCCCAGGCCGAAGGTCATCTCAGCCATGGCCACAAGGTTGGCATCGTTGTCGAGGTAGACCGCAATGCCCAGGTGGTCTTGCAGAACGTCGCCGAACGGCACGTTGCGTGCATTCAGCGAAGGTGACCAGTAGACGAGGCCATGCTGCGCGTCCACGACGCCGGCCAGTCCAACGCCCACGGCCGAGATGTCCCGCAGCGTCCGTCCGGCCTTTTGCGCGAGGTCCGTCAGCCCGGACTGTATATGTTGCGCAAGTATGTCAGGTGGCAACCGACCGGTTGGAATATCACATTCGTGATGCGCGACATCGACCCCGTCGAAATCCAGCAGAACGAGCGACATCGCATCATTCGAGACCTTCAGCCCGGCGATTAGGTGCGCGGCGCCTGCGATCTTGAGATCGACGCGGGGACGGCCCCGTGCTGATTCGTCGGCACGTGATTCGCGGGGCACTTCTTCGATCAATCCGCCGCGCAAAAGGTCGGCTGTGACCGAGGTCACGGTTGCGCGACTGATCCCTGTATGCTCTGCCAGATCGATGCGCGGCACGGGTCCGCGCTGCGAAATCTCGCGCAGAAGCAGCCGCCTGCTTTCGACCTTCTGGTGACCGAATGCCATGAAATTATTCTCTTTTTTCCTCCCGCCGCGTGCCGGAGCGCGCGACCTTCACGTTAGATGATGCCGGTTTTTGCGAAAGCTGTCCAATTTAATTTGCTTTTCGAATTTAAGTCGCTAACAATGGGACACCCGCTGCAAAAGGTACGACGGCGGGCATGTCTTTGGGAGGACACCTATGAAACGACGCACGCTTTTGGGCGCCCTTGCGGCTGCCACCATGCTTACTTCGCCGGTTCTGGCCGACGGTCACGCGGTGACCGTGGGTGTGAGCTGGTCGAACTTCCAGGAAGAGCGCTGGAAAACCGACGAAGCCGCGATCAAGGCAGCTCTTGAAGCCGCTGGCGCAACCTACATTTCAGCTGACGCGCAATCGTCGTCGGCCAAGCAGCTGTCCGATGTTGAAAGTCTGATTGCTCAAGGCGCAAACGCGCTGATCATTCTGGCGCAAGACGCATCCGCCGTTGGTCCGGCTGTGCAGGCCGCGGCAGACGAAGACATTCCTGTCGTCGCCTATGACCGCCTGATCGAAGACAACCGCGCGTTCTACCTGACCTTCGACAACGTCGAGGTTGGCCGGATGCAGGCCCGCGCCGTGCTCGAAGCGATGCCCAAGGGCAACTATGTGATGATCAAGGGCTCGCCCACCGACCCGAACGCGGACTTCCTGCGTGGCGGTCAGCAAGAGGTGCTGCAAGCGGCCATCGACGCAGGTGACATCACCATCGTCGGCGAAGCCTACACCGATGGCTGGGTGCCCGCGAACGCGCAGCGCAACATGGAGCAGATCCTGACCGCAGCCGACAACAACGTGGACGCGGTTGTGGCGTCGAACGACGGCACCGCCGGTGGCGTTGTGGCGGCCCTGACTGCGCAAGGCATGGAAGGCATTCCGGTGTCCGGCCAGGACGGTGACCACGCCGCTCTGAACCGCGTTGCAACCGGCACGCAGACCGTGTCCGTCTGGAAAGACGCACGCGCATTGGGCAAAGCCGCAGGCGAGATCGCCGTGTCGCTGGCCAAGGGCGAAGACGTGGATGGCGCAGCCGACTGGACATCGCCCGGTGGCACCACCATGACCTCGATCTTCCTGGAGCCGGTTCCGGTGACAGCAGACAATCTGGACGTTGTTCTGGACGCGGGTTGGATCGAAAAAGACGCGCTCTGCGCGGGTTCCTCGCTGGCGGTTTGCCAGTAAGGCCACATGATACCTCGCCCCGGCGCAACTGCGTGCCGGGGCGAACCAAAAGACATTCACCAGACATTGCGGCACACTCTGACCGCGGGCTTTCCCGCGAACGGGTCCGCTGTGCCGCAGCAACCGGGTAAAAGGGCAGGGGACATGGACGACCAGGCCAAATCAATGATGGACAAGCTGGGCCTCGATGCCCGGCTTTTGGGGATGATCGGGGCGCTTGTCGTCATCTGGATCGTGTTCGGCTTTTTCACCGACTGGCGCTTTTTGTCGCCCCGCAACTTCTTCAACGTGAGCGTACAGACCGCATCGGTTGCCGTGATGGCGACGGGCATGGTGTTCGTGATCGTGACACGCAATATCGACCTGTCGGTAGGTTCGATGCTTGGCTTTATCGGTATGACTGTTGCGGCGCTGCAGGTGCAGTGGCTGCCATCCGTGCTCGGGCTCGGTCATCCGATGATCTGGGTCATCGCCGTTTTCGCTGCCATCCTGATGGGTGCAGTGCTGGGTGCCGCACAAGGCTGGGTCATTGGCTACCTCACTGTGCCCGCCTTTATCGTCACGCTCGGTGGCTTCCTGATCTATCGCGGGGCCATGTGGTGGGTGACCAAGGGCCAGACACAGGCACCGCTTGATCCCGTCTTCCGCCTGCTCGGCGGCGGTGCCGAGGGCACACTGGGCGAGACGCTGAGCTGGGTGTTCGGCACAGTTGCCGCCGTGGTTGCCCTTGCCATCATGCTGATGAGCCGCCGCCGCAAGGCCACCCATGGTTTCACCGTCAAACCGGTCTGGGCTGAAGGCATCCTGATGGCAATGGCGGCAGGCCTGATCATGGCCTTTGTCTGGATCATGAACAGCTATCCGATACCCCGGGGCGCCATGCGCCGCATGACCGAAGCGCGCGGGATCGAGTATACCGATGGCATGGTCTGGAACCACGGCGTCGCCATTCCGGTGGTGATCCTGCTGGCCGTGACGATCGTGATGACGATTATTGCGACGCGCACCCGCTTTGGCCGCTACGTCTATGCCACCGGCGGCAACCCAGAGGCAGCGTCGCTGTCCGGCATCGACACGCGGCTTCTGACGGTCAAGGTCTTTGCCCTGATGGGCGCGCTGACCGGCATCGCGTCGATCATCGCCTCTGCCCGTTTGAACGCGGTGGACGTGGGTCTTGGTACGTTGGACGAGTTGCGCGTGATCGCCGCTGCGGTCATCGGGGGCACAGCCCTGTCGGGTGGCGCGGGCACGATCTATGGCGCCGTCATTGGCGCGCTGATCATGCAGTCGCTGCAATCGGGCATGGCCTCGGTCGGGGTGGACGCGCCCTTGCAGAACATCGTCGTGGGCTTCGTTCTGGTCCTCGCCGTGTGGATCGACATCGTTTATCGCCGCCGCGCCGGCGTCTGAGGGAGGACTTTGATATGACGACACCTCTTGTCGAAATGAAGGACATCTCGATCAGCTTTGGCGGGATCAAGGCGGTGGACCACGTGTCGGTCGACCTGAAACCGGGCGAAGTTGTGGGCCTGCTGGGCCACAACGGTGCGGGCAAGTCGACGCTGATCAAAATCCTGTCGGGCGCCTATGCCATGGACACGGGCGAAATCCTGATCAACGGCGAAAAGGCAACGATCAACAACCCCCGCGATGCGCGGACCTACAACATCGAGACGATCTACCAGACGCTTGCGCTGGCCGATAACCTTGATGCCGCGTCGAACTTGTTTCTGGGGCGCGAGTTGGTGGGGCCAACCGGCTTTGTCGATGATGACGCGATGGAGGCCGAGACCCGCAAGATCATGGCGCGGCTCAATCCGAACTTCAAAAAGTTCAAGGATCCGGTGAGTGCTCTGTCCGGTGGTCAGCGCCAGTCGGTCGCAATTGCGCGTGCCGTGTACTTCAACGCGCGCATCCTGATCATGGACGAACCCACGGCCGCCCTTGGCCCGCACGAGACGCAAATGGTGTCGGAACTGATCCAGCAACTGAAGGCCGAAGGCATCGGCATCTTCCTGATCAGCCACGATATTCACGACGTAATGGAGCTGTGCGACCGCGTATCCGTTATGAAGAACGGAAAGCTAGTAGGCACTGTTGACGTTGCTGACGTGACGGACGATGACCTGCTCGGAATGATCATCTTGGGCAAGAAACCGGGCGAATCGTAATGCAGGATGCAGGAAAGCTGGATCAGGCCATTGGCCTGGTCGCCGACGTTGGTGGGACAAACACGCGGCTCGCGTTCGTGGATCGCGATGGGGTCATCGCGGACACGGTCGTGAAGTGCCCCAATGCGGATTTCGGCAGCTTTCTTGATCTTGCGACCAACTATCTGGACGGACGTTCTGTGCCGTCGCATGTGGTGATTGCGGTGGCGGGACCTGTGGCCGGTGACAAGGCGAAGCTCACCAACCGGAACTGGGACTTTGACGCAGCTGCGCTGGCCGCCGCCTTTGGCGCAGACGAGGTGGTTCTGATGAACGACCTTGAGGCGTTGGGGCAAGCCGTGCCGACTGTGGCGCAAGATGCGGTCGAGCCTTTGCATGATGGAGCCGCACTTGGCGGGTCGGGTCAGGCGCTGGTCGTGGGGCTTGGCACCGGGTTCAACGTGTCTGCCGTGAATATGGAAAGTGGGACGGTCTTCACATCGGAACAGGGGCACGCGAGCCTGCCGTCGAGCGTGATGTCGATCCTGCGGGAGCACATGCCGGACACGTCCCGTTTTGATAGTGTCGAGAACCTGTTTTCGGGTGTGGGCCTTCTGCGCCTTGCCCATGTCATCGGTGTCGATGTCGACAGTGCAGAGGAGTTGGCGAAGTCCGATGATCCCCGCGCGCTCGAGGCGCTGGATGCGTGTACCGAGGCGTTTTCGCTGATGGTGCGCGAGCTCGCCTATTCCTATTTCCCGCGCGCTGGCTTCTATTTCAACGGCTCGCTCGCGAAGTTCCTGATGGAGCCGGAACGGCGCGAGCGCGTGCTGGCACCGTTGCGCGCTGATGACAGCTTTGACGGGCAGTTCGCCCGCATCCCTGCGTTCCTGTTCGTGTCCGATACCGTCGCTTTGGGCGGTTGTGCGGCGCGGCTCTTGGCGCGGGTCAGCTGAAACGCAGATCGACCTGACCGAAATCGCCGAAATCCGCGTGGATGTCGGTGCCTGCCGGGCATTCGATGGGGCGGATGAAGCTGCCTGACAGGATCACCTGGCCCGCCTTGATCGTATTGCCGTAGAGCGCCATGCGCCGAGCGAGCCAGACGACGCTTTCCACCGGATCGTTCAGGACACCCGCGCCCAACCCTGTTTCCTCGACCGTTCCGTTCCGGCTGACAATGGCGCCGACCCAGCGTAGGTTGTCTGGCGGGTGCCGTTCCGCGCCCATGACGATGCCTGCGTTGGCGGCGTTGTCCGCGATCGTGTCGAAGACCTTGCGCGGCTGACCCGTGTCGGGGTCGGCGCGCAGGATGCGGGTGTCGAGGATTTCGAGCGCCGGGGCGACGTACTCAGTGGCCGCCAGTACCTCATTACGGGTGATGCCTTCGCCACCAATGTCCGATTTCATGACAAAGGCGATCTCTGCCTCGATCCGTGGTTGGATGAAGCGGCCAGCGGGGATGGTGGCGCCAGTGTCGAACTGCATCGAGCGGGTCAGCACGCCGCTGTCAGGGATGTCGATGTTCAGCGCCATCTGCATCGCGCGGCTGGTGAGGCCGATTTTCCAGCCGATGACCGGGTCGCCTGCCGCGACCTTGGCTGCGACGAACTGGTCCTGAATGGCATAGGCGTCGTCCATCGTGATGTCCGAGTGCGCGACGGACAGAAGGCCGATCTGTTCGCCGGTTTGTTCTGCTTTGATGAGTGCCTGTGCCGCGGCCTTGTGGTCTTCAGGTTTCATCCGCGACCTCGCTGCGAAGGGTGCCGATACCTTCGGCGGCGACTTCGACCACATCGCCGGGCTTCAGGAATTTCGGCGGATCGAACCGGGCACCCGCGCCGGTGGGCGTTCCGGTCACGATGATGTCGCCGGGCACAAGCGTAGTGAAGGTCGAGATATAGGCGATCTGGCGACGTATCGGGAACAGCATGCGGCTGGTTCGGTCGTCCTGTCGCAGCTCGCCGTTCACCTGCGTAGTAAGGCGGATATCGTCGAGTTGGGCGGCATGGGTGAAGGGGACGAGCCAGGGGCCCATGGCACCCGAGGCGTCCCAGTTCTTGCCTTGGGTCACGTTGAACTTGGCGTGGCGGACCCAGTCGCGGATCGTGCCTTCGTTGCAGAGGGTGAGGGCGGCAATGTGGTCATAGGCGTCGGCATCGGCGATGCGTCGGCCGCCCTTGCCGATGACGATGGCGATCTCGCCTTCGTAGTCCAGTTTCTCGCTTTCCGGGGGGCGGATCACGGACTGGTCGTGGCCAGTGAAGCTGCGCGGGAAGCGGGGGAAGAGGGACATGTTGGGCGGTGCCTCTTGCCCGTCCTTGTACTCGGCATTGCGGTCGGGGAAGTTGACGCCGACGCAAATGATCTTTTCCGGGTTCGGGATGGGGATCTGGTACGTGATGCCGGTATGTGTCGCGGTGCGTCCCTGCGCCGTCTTAGCCAGATCATGCAGCCCGTCGGCGGCGATCACGTCACGCAGTGTTGGCCAGTGTGGGAAGTTTGGGGAGAGGGGGACCATGCCCTCATCCGTCACGGTGCCATAGTAGGTGGCACCGTCGGTCGTGTAGGTCGCGAACTTCACAGGGCCCTCGCAATCTCGGTGATGGTGTCGAATGCGGTGTCGAAGTCGCGTTCTTCGCAGTCGAATTGTCCGGCCTGGAAACGGATCACCTTTTCTCCGTCAACGATGGTTTGGGTCAGGTAGATGCGTCCGTCGTCATTGATGGCGTCGACCAGAGCCTGCGTTTGATCATCGCTGGCGCCACTCATCTTGAACGTCCAGAGCGAGAGGATCGGCTCTGTCACGATCTCGAAGTCGTCTTCGGCCCGCAGGCGTTCACACAGGGCCTGGCTCCACGTCACATGATTGCGGATGCGGCTGCGCAATCCTTCCATCCCGTAGTGGCGCATCAGGAACCAGAGCTTCAGCGCCCGGAAGCGGCGGCCCAACGGGATGGACCATTCGGAATAGTCGATGATGTCCTCGGCCCCGTGCGTTTTCAGGTATTCGGGCCGGATCGCGAGGGTCTGGCGCAACTGATCCGGGTCGCGCAGGAAGTGTGCGGCACAATCGAACTGCGCGCCCAGCCATTTGTGCGGGTTGAAGACGATGCTGTCGAAGCGGTCGGCCCCGGTCCAGAGCGTGCGGAATTCGGGGCAGATCATGGCGGTGCCCGCCCATGCCGCGTCGAGATGGGTGTAAAGCCCGTGTTCTTCGGCAACGGCAGCGACGGATTCCAGGTCGTCAGAGGCTCCCATGCCAGTGGCGCCCGTCGCCGCGATCACACCTGCCGGGATGCGGCCCGCCATCTTGTCCTCGGCAATGGCGGCCTCGAGGTCGAGCGGGTCCATGTGGCGCAGATCGCCTGTCGTGCGGATCTTGACCAGGTTGTCCTGGCCGATGCCGGAGACCCAGATGGCCCGGTCAATGGAGCTGTGCACCTGGTCCGAGCAATAGATGCGGAGTTGAGGTTGGCCATGCAGCCCCTCGATATTGCCCCGAAATGCGAGCGCCCGTTCACGCATCGTGAGGACGGCGGCGAGAGTGGCAGATGACGCGCTGTCCTGGATCACGCCCTGATAGCCGTCGGGCAGGCCAAGGCCCTGACGCAGCCAGTCCATCATGCGGGTTTCCATCTCGGTCGCCGACGGTGATGTTTGCCAGAGCATACATTGCGGCGCGATGATCGAGACAAGGAATTCGGCCAGCACCGAAGCAGGTGCGGCATTGGAATTGAAATAGGCAAAGAAGCGCGGGTGCTGCCAGTGGGTGATGCCGGGCATCACGATGCGTTCGAAATCGGCCATGATGGCGGCAAGGTCGGTGCCGTCTTCGGGCGGGCTGGCAGCCAATTGGGCCGCGATGTCACCCGGTTTGGTCTGCGCGCGGACAGGGCGGTCGCGGATGGTCTTGTGATAGGCGGCCCCCCAGTCAGCGGCGTCCTTTGCGTGTTTGGCGAAGTCGTCCCAGCTCATGATCTGTCCTTTGGGTGGCGGTGCGCAGAGACTGCGCACCCTACGGGTAAGGCGGAGGTGTCCTCCGCCAGCGTCAGGGTGCCACGATGGGCTGTGCTTTGAGAAGGGGCTCGGTCGTGGCAACACCGTCGAACAGGCTGCCCTCTTCGAACCAGCTGCGCGGTGCGGGTGCGCCCCAGAGCGTTTGACGCTGGGGATCTTTCAGGTCCCATTTGATGGGTTCGTGGTCGGGATCGACGGTCTGGTAGTCGGAACAGTAGATCTCGATCCGGTGGCCGTCTGGGTCGCGGATGTAGAGGAAGAAGGCGTTCGAGATGCCGTGCCGCCCCGGCCCTCGTTCGATGTTCTCGCGGTAGCCCGTGGTGCTCATCAGGTCGAGCAGGTCGATGATGTTCAGCGGCGTGGGCACCCAGAAGGCCGTGTGGTGCAGGCGCGGGCCGGTGCCGTTGGTGAAGGCGACATCATGCACACCACCCTTGCGGTGCATCCAGGCGGCCCAGGTTTTGCCGGTCTCTGCGTCCTCGGTGTATTCGGTCGTGCGGAAGCCCATCCGGGTATAGAAGGCCACGGCCCCGTCCACGTCCGATGAGAACAGGTTGAAGTGGTCGATGCGCAGGGGTTTGACACCCCTGTAGAGAGCGTACTTCTGCGCGATTGTGGGCAGGCGGTCCATCCGAACGTGAAATTCGATCGGCACGCCCCATGGGTCGGTGGTTTGCATGACGCGACCCATGAACGGGCGCTCGACCCAGGTGACGGGGCGCCCTTGATCCGCGAACCACTTTGCGGCCTTTTCGAGGTCCGGGTCGTCGTAGAGCTTGAAGCCGAGCCGCGCGACATTGGCGCCATCGGCACGCGTCAGGGTGATGCAGTGGTGGCCCCGTTCCTCCATCGCGCGGAGGTAGATGGTTTCGTCATCTTCGTGGGTGATCTGTAGCCCCAGCGTGTCAACGTAGAAGGCGCGCGAGGCGGCAAGGTCAGTCACCCTGTATTCCACATGGCTGAGGCGGACGATGTTGAAGGGCGGGTAGAGTTCAGGTGGGGGGATCGGCATGGCTTTTCCTAGACAGAGCGGCTTTGCTGCACGTGGCTCGCCTTGTTGACGATGGGCATTGCCGCAGTTTCTCCGACCAAGTGCGATTCATCGGAGTCCCGCCCGCGTCTTACTAGGACACGCAGGATCACGTGCCGAGCCGGGGGATTTTCGGATCATCCGTTGCGATGCCGATGTGCTTTTGTTCCATGTAGAACTCGAAGGACCAGTCGCCGCCATCACGGCCGATGCCGCTGGCTTTCATGCCGCCGAAAGGTGTGGGGAGGTGCCTTACATTGGCGGAGTTGACCCAGATCATACCCGCCTCGAGCCCGTCCGTGAAGCGCATGGCGCGGGTCACATCCGCGGTCCAGACATAGCCGGTGAGGCCATACGCGGTGTCGTTGGCGATCTGGAGTGCTTGCTCTTCTGTCCTGAACCTTATGGAGGTGAGGACGGGTCCGAAAATCTCTTCTTGCGCGATTTTCATGTTGTTGGTCGCGTTCGTGAACAAGGTGGGCGCGACGAACTGGCCTGTGTCGCCCACACGTGTGCCGCCTGCTGCGATGGTGGCACCTTCGGTTGCGGCAGTATCAAAGCTGGCCATGACCTTTCGCCGGTGCCCTTCGCTGATCAACGGGCCGACTTCGGTGGCCGGGTCCAGCGGGTGACCGACTTTGATCGCTTTGGCGCGAGCCGCCAGTTTCGTCTCGAACTCATCAGCGATCGTGTCCTGGATCAGCAGGCGCGAAGATGACGTGCAGCGCTCGCCGTTGAGCGAGTAGATCATGAAGATTGCCGCATCGAGGGCGGCATCGAGGTCTGCGTCGTCGAAGACCACGACCGGGTTTTTGCCACCCAGTTCGAAGTGGACCCGTTTCAACGTCGGGGCGCCTTGCGCCATGATGGCAGATCCGGTTTTCGACTCCCCGACAAAGGCGATGGCCTTGATGTCCGGGTGTTCAGTCAACGCCTTGCCCGCCTCTTCGCCCATGCCGTTGACGATGTTCCATACGCCGTGGGGCAGGCCCGCCTCTTCCGCGATGTCGATCAGGATGCGGGCCGTCCAGGGGCTGAGTTCGGCGGGTTTGTGTACCACGGTGCAGCCGGCGGCGAGGGCCGGGGCGATCTTCCATGTGGACAGCATGAAGGGCGTGTTCCACGGGGTGATCACCCCCACGGGGCCTATGGGCACGCGGGTCGTGATGTTCATCAATGTGGGCGAGGGCAGGGCCTGACCGTCGCGTGCCGAGGGCGCGCGGTCGGCGAAGAAGCGGAAGTTGGCAGCACCCCGCAATGCCGCCTTGGACATGAAACGCAGGGCCTGGCCCGTGTCCCAGCATTCGCAGAGCGCGATTTCCTCTGCCCGCGCTTCGATCCCGTCGGCAATGGCGTGCAGGATGCGCTTGCGCTCTGCCGCTGGCATGTCGCGCCACGCTGGGAAAGCGGCCTTGGCCGCTTTGGCCGCCGCGGCGACATCGCGTGCATCGCTACGGGCCACACGTGCGATGTGGCTGTCATCGACAGGTGATGTCGTGTCGAACCATGCATCGGATGCTGCAGGCACGGCCTGACCGTTGATGTGGTTCAGAATGTCGGCTTCGCCGATGGCGGCCAGATGCGGCGCGAGTTTCGCGATGTTGTCGTCGAGGTCGGCCATGATCACTTTCTAGACAATGGTTCACATAATGAACCAGGGGAGGCAAAAATATATTGCAAGGCGTTTCCGGGTGCGTCAAGCTTCAACCCATGTCGACCATTGCGAAAGCCTTGGGCCTGTTGGACCTGTTCAGTGATGCGCAGCCCGCGCTTGGCCTGACGGACGTGCAGCGCTTGTCGGGCCGAGACAAGGCGACGGTGCATCGCCACCTTGTCGCGCTCGAACAGGCCGGGTTTCTGGAGCAGGACGCAAGCACCCGGGCCTACCGTCTGGGACCCGCGCTGACCCGGCTGGCGGGGATGCGGGTGCGTACGGTGCCCGAGGTCGAGATGCTTCGCACTGTCATCGGAAACCTGAGCCGGGAGGCGGGCGAGTTGGTGCATGTCAGCCGCTTGCAGGGATTTGATCTTGTTCATGTGCATCACGCCGAGGAACATGAGCACCCCGTGCGCGTCAGCTTTGATGCTTACGGGCTGCCGCCTCTGTTCGCCACTGCATCAGGCAAGGCATACCTTGCCTTTTCGCCGGGCGGCGTGCTGGATCTGGCGCTGGCCGACCCACGCACGCGGTTGCCCGGTGCGCCCGCGCCGCAGCGCATCGAGATTGAGGCAGAGTTGAAGCAGATCGCGACCCGCGGTTATGCACGCAACCGGGATGGACTGCGGTTGGGTGTGTCTTCGGTAGCCATCCCCGTCTTCGATGCGGCGGGCCGCGCCTTTGCCACCTGTTCCATCGCCTATCCCACCGGTCGCGGCGGTAAAGCGACCGAGGCGCATCTGGCGCGTCTTCTGATGCAACGCGGGGAAGAGATCAGTCAAGCCATGGGCGGCTCGGTGCCCCAGCATATTGTCCAACTTTGGACCCCGGCACAGGAAAGGGCCGCGTCGTGAAGGACAGCAACTTTCTCAAGGAACACAATGCCCGCCAGTTCTGGCACCCCATGGCGCATCCGGCCGACAGCATGGCGAACCCCCCGACGATCCTGACAGGGGGCGAAGGCGTTTACATCACCGACGTGGATGGGCACCGCAGCATTGATGCTGTGGGCGGGCTTTGGAACGTGAATCTTGGTTATTCCTGCCAACCTGTGAAGGACGCGATTGCTGGGCAGTTGGATGCTTTGCCCTACTACTCGACCTTTCGCGGCACGTCGAACGACAAGGCGATCGAGCTGGCCTATCTGCTCGCCGATTTCTTTGGCCCTGACGGGATGACGCGCAGCTTTTTCACCTCGGGTGGCTCTGACAGTATCGAAATCGCGTTGAAGCTGGCGCGCCAGTACCACCGCATCCGTGGCGAGGGCGCACGGACCAAGTTCATCAGCCTCGACAAGGGGTATCATGGCACCCATTTCGGCGGCGCTTCGGTGAACGGGAACGCGAAGTTCCGCAATTCCTATGAGCCGCTGATGTCAGGCTGTTACCATATCCCCGGGCCTTACCTGTATCGCAACCCGTTTGGTACAGATGATCCTGCGGAACTGGCCCGGCTGAGCGCAAGTATGCTCGAGCGTGAACTCGCGTTTCAGGGGGCGAACACCGTCGCGGCCTTTATCATGGAGCCGGTGCAGGGGGCAGGCGGTGTGATACCCCCGCACCCGAGCTTCATGCCGATGGTGCGCGACATCTGTGACAAGCACGGCGTGTTGCTCATTGCGGACGAAGTCATCACGGCCTTTGGACGTACTGGGTCCGAGACGGGATCGCGGCATTGGGGCGTACAGCCCGATCTGATGTGCACGGCCAAGGCCATTACCAACGGGTACTTCCCCTTTGGCGCGGTGATGATCGCGGATCACGTGGCCGCAGTGTTCGAAGATGACGACAGCGGCGTTGCGTCGGTCGATTCCGGTTATACCTATTCCGGCCATCCGGTCGGGGCAGCGGCGGCTGTGGCTGCGGTGGAAGAGACGATGCGCCTCCGCCCATGGGAGAATGCGCGGGACCGTGGGGCAGAGTTGAAAGCCGGGCTTGAAGTGCTGGCCGAGCGCTATGATCACATAGGCGACGTGCGCGGCGAAGGGCTGATGTGCGCCATCGAACTTGTGAGCGACCGCGGCAAGAAAACCCCGGTGGGCAAGGCGCTCCCGCTGGTGTTCCAGAAGGCGGCCTATGACGACGGGGTGATGATCCGGGTGTCTGGCAACAACGCCATATTCTCTCCGCCCTTGATCATTGACGCAGGCCATGTGCTGAAAATCCTGTCCGCCACCGAAACCGGCCTGAAGGCCATGGCCGAGGCGGCTTGAAGAGCCGGGCCGTATCCCCCGCACTGAAGAGTGCCACGGCGGTGCGGCCCCTCCGGTCAAGCGCCACCGGGCCGGGGTTTGCCAGTGCGTGCCCGCCCGACAAGAAGATCAACGTGACCGACATCACTGACTTTCGCCGGGGGCGGGGGGATCTGATCTTTTCCCTGTTCATGGCGGGGCTGGCGCTGTTTTTCCTGCTCTTCTTCTTCACCCAAACGGGGTGGGAGGACCGAAAGCTGCCGCACAACATGGCCCGCTACTGGATGGACCAGTTTGGCGTCACCGCGCCCGAGGGGCGAACGGCCCGGCTGGGGCGTATCCTGAAACAGGGCTGGGTCGCGCCGCTGATCTGCCTGTGCGTACTGGTGCCCGCAGCGTTATGGAACCTGCGCGGGGCGTGGCGGGCACATGCGTGGCGCAAGCGGTTCAAGCAGTCGACGGCCGTCACTTATGAGTTGGGACAGTGGCTTCGCGCGCTGGAATATGTGGCTTGGTTCGTGGCCTACACGCTGCTGGTGCCGGTGCTTGGATACCTTGTCTCCACAGTATTGTTGGGCACACTTTTGCCGTGGCGGCTCGGCTACCGCGGCGTGCGCTGGATGGGCATCTGTCTGGCCGTCAGCTTCACCATCGTGCTGGTGTTCCGCACCGGCCTGCAGATCAAGACGCCGGTGAACATTTGGCTTTACGATCAGCTTCCGCAGGGCATGGAGACCTTCATGCAGGTGTGGTTCTGATGGAGGCGTTCTGGGCTGGTCTCGACAACCTTGCCAGTTGGCCTGTGCTGGTCGCGATCCTGATCGGGTCGGTGGGTGGTCTGGCCATCGGGGCCGTGCCGGGGATCGGGCCCGCGATAGCGATAGCGATCTTGCTGCCCGCGACCGTGTTTCTGGATGATCTGGTGTCGCTGGTGCTCCTCCTGGGTGTCTACGGATCATCCATGTACGGCGGCGCGATCCCGGCCATCCTGATCAACACGCCGGGTACACCGGTGAACGCGCTGACGACCTATGACGGCTACGCAATGACGCGGCGGGGCGAGGCCGCGCGGGGCTTGTCGCTGGCATATTCGGCGTCGTTCTTTGGCGGATGCTTTTCGATCCTGTTGGGGCTTGGGGCGCTGATGCTGTTTGGTCCATATCTGCGTGATCTGGGCGCGCTCTTTGGACAGCGTGACATCTTCATGGCTGCGGCACTGGGCGCGGTTCTGCTGATCGCTGCTCATCGCAAGACGATGGGGATTGCCGCGCTGCTATTCGGCCTTGGCTTCCTGATCGCGCTGGTGGGGCGGCAGTCGCTGAAACAGATCGACCGCTATACGTTCGGGATCGAATACCTGTATCCCGGGTTCAACCTGATCGTTGTGATCGTGGGCATATTCGCCATTTCGCAAGCGCTGTTCCTGCTCGCAGGCAAGGACGCCGACCCGCCCGAGGCACGGCTGAAAGGCGGTCTGTTGCATGGCTTCGGAGAGCTGAAAAAGCATCCAGCCGTTGCTACTATCAGTGCGGGATACGGCACCATCATGGGTATCATCCCCGGCGTGGGCGAGTTCGTCGCGCAGTTCTTCAGCTATTCCACCGCGCGGGCCATGTCGAAGGAGCCGGGGCGCTTCGGGCGCGGAGCACCTGACGGGCTGATCGCGTCCGAGGCGAGCAATAACGCCGTGCCAGCCGCCGCCATGGTGCCGCTCTTGGCGCTGGGTGTGCCGGGGGAGGCGCTGACGGCCATGATGATGGTCGTGTTCTTTGATGCGGGGATCAAACCGGGGCCGGACATCTTCGAGAACAACCCCGATTTCCTTTTCTCGCTCTTCATCGCGCTTTTGATCATCAACGTACTGGTGATCCTTACGCTGCTCTTCTCGACCAAGTGGATCGCCAAGATCATCTACGTCCCAAACCGGCTGCTCGGAGCGTTCATCCTGATCCTGGCCTTTGTCGGCGTTTTTTCAATCCGCAACTCGTTCGCGGACTGCATGTTTGCCGCAGGGTTCGGCTATCTCGGCTTCATCCTGCGCCGTCTCGACTGGCCACTGGTGCCCATCGTTCTGGGCCTCGTTCTGGGCTCTATCATGATCGAGAAGCTGACGGCGGGAGCGGGGCAGATCAAGACGGTCTTTGACCTGGTGAACCGGCCCGTGTCTGGCACGCTTTTCGTTGTCATCCTTATCGTGATTGCTGTCACGATCACCCAAAGCCTCCGTACCCGGAGGTTTGAACACTAACCACAAAAGCGAAAACAAAACTCAGGGAGAGTGACCATGAAAAAGCTTTTGACCTCGGCAGCCTTTGCGCTGGCCGCCCTGACCGGCCCCGCGCTGGCAGACTACCCCACCGGACCGGTGCAATTCATCGTGCCTTGGCCCCCCGGGGACTTCGAGGACATCCTGACGCGGATGATTGCTGCCGACATGGCCGAAGCCACGGGCCAGCCCGCGTCGGTCGTGAACCGTCCCGGCGGCGGCGACGGGCCGTTTCCCGGCGCGTTGGAGGTGCTGAATGCGCCCAATGACGGGTCGGTCATCGGGTCCTTCGTCATCGGTGTGCCTATCGTTGGGCCACAGATCGACATCGGGATCGAAGAGGACAGCTTTGTGCCCGTGGGCATCTTTCTGACCTACCCGTTCGTGTTGGCGGCGTCGGGTGATGCGCCTTACTCGAACATGGCGGAACTCGCTGATTATGCGAAGGAAAACGATGTGGTGCTCGGCCATTTCGGTGCTGGCCTGACCCCCACGGCGGTCTCCATGGCGGCGGCGGCCAAGATGGGGTTCGAATTCGCGGATGACAGCGCCTTTGACCTGCTCGACTGCAACACGCTGTCCTCTGGTGATGCGGATGTCATCAACACCACGCTGGCACTGATCGAGCCCTGCCTCGATGACATCAACGTGCTGGGCAACATCGGCGCGCAGCCTATCGCCAAGTTGGATGGGGTGGAGACCATCGCAGCACAATCCGGCGTGAACGACGTGGAGCTTTGGAATGGTCTTTTCGTGACCAAGGGCACCCCGCAGGAGGTGATCGACACCATCGCGGCCGTTGCCGCCGAAACCATGGCCTCGGACGAAGCGCAGCAGTTGATGGCCGAGACAGGGGCCGCCGTCTACTGGCAAGGTCAGGCGGAAGCGGAGGCGCGGATTGAGGCCGACCGTGCCAAGTCGGCCGAGATCAACGAAATCCTCGGACGCTGAGCCAACCGGGGGCGGCTGTGGTCGCCCCCAAGATAGAAAGCCACGCCATGTCCCGTCTCAAGCTCGGCATCCTGCAAGTCAACCACGACCGGTCGGTCGAGGTGGGCGACGCCTTTCCGGACGATGCCCACCGCTTCCGAGATCTGTTTGACGCGCAGGAGCAACGGTTTTCATATCGGGTCTACATGACCATCGGGGGCGAGGTGCCTGCGGATCTGGACGAGCAGGATGCGTACCTGATCACCGGCTCGCCGCTGAGTGTGCTGGACGATCTGGACTTCCTGCCGCCGCTTTATGACTTCATCCGTGCTTGCGATGCGGCGCGCAAACCGCTTCTGGGTGTGTGTTTCGGGCACCAGGCGATTGCGGTCGCGTTGGGGGGCAAGGTCGCGCGGCAGGATTGGAATATTGGCATTGACCAGATCGACATCACGGGCACGCAGCCATGGATGCAACCTGCTGCCAAGTCTTTGAATCTTTACCAGTTTCACCATGACGCGGTGACGCAATTGCCTGCCGGTTGCACGGCTTATGCCGCTTCTGCCAAATGCGCTGTCGCGGGTTTTGCCAAGGGTGATCATATCTTTACCACGCAGGCGCATCCGGAGTTTTCCGACGCCTTCATGCGCTGCGTTCTGGACTACACCAAGCCGCATCTGAGCGCTGTCGAGGCGGCCGAAGCCGAAACGACCCTAGCGCGCCACAATGACGGCCAGCTTTTTGCGGATTGGGCGACGCGGTTCTTTGGGGGCACGCCATGAAGAACCTGGCCGATCACGACAGTTTCGTGGACGGGGTGCCGCATGAGACGTTCGCGCAGATGCGCGCGGATCATCCGCTGCATTGGACGGAGGCGTTTGGTGGACAGAAGGGATTTTGGTCGCTGACGCGCTATTCAGACATCATGGCAGCACAGCGGGATGCAATGACCTTTTCCAGTGCGCAGGGTATCCGGATCGAGGATCAGAGCCGCGAGGAATACCTCGCCCGCCGGACGTTTCAGGAGACGGACCCGCCGGAACACACAATCACGCGCCGGGCGGTGAACCCGGCCTTTGCCAAACCCGTCGTTGCGCAGTTCGAGCCGCTGATCCGGGAACTTGCTTGCGACATCGTGGCCGAAGCGCTGGAGCACGTCGAATTCGACGCCGTTGATCTGATCGCCAAGCGCTTGCCGATGCTCATGCTCGGCCGCATCCTCGGCGTGCCTGACGCAGACCTCGACTGGCTGGTCGAGCGGGGCGATGCGCTGATCGGCAATACGGATCCTGATTTCACAGACACCGTGATCGACAAGGTTGATACCGACGCCTACCGCATGATGCCGTTCCGCTCGCCTGCGGGCGTAGAATTGTATGATTATGCTGAAGACATCCTTAACGGCGCGCGCGACGTGGATGATGCAGGTATTCTGTCCCGCGTTCTGCGCGCCGACGATGGGGCGATCCGGGGGCAGGATTTCAAGAATTTCTTTTGCCTGCTGGTGGCGGCGGGCAATGACACGACGCGCTATTCCATCGCCATGGCGCTGCACCTGCTGACGCAACAGAAGGGTCTGCTTGAGACCCTTCAGGCCGGGCAGGTGTGGGAGACGTGCGCCGATGAGTTCATCCGCCTTGCCTCGCCCACTTTGCACTTCCGTCGGACCGCGACGCGGGATGTGGACATGCACGGTCGGACCATTCGCGCGGGCGACAAGGTGCTGATGTGGTTCGTGTCGGGCAGCCGGGATGAGGCCATGTTCGAGGCCCCCCATACCGCCCGGCTGGACCGCAGCCCGAACCGGCACCTCGCCTTTGGCCAGGGAGGGCCGCATGTGTGCCTGGGCATGTGGCTGGCCAAACTGGAACTGAAATGCGTGCTGCAGGAATTGGCAGGCCACATCAACGGGTTGCAGGCGCTGGATGCGCCTACCTGGACCCGGTCAAATTTTATCTGCGGCGTCAAATCCCTGACCGTCCGCCCCATACTGAAGTGACGCCCATGACGACCCGAACACGCACCCTGTTTTGCGATCTGCTCAATCTGCCCCGCGGAAAGTTCGTGCCACCGGACGTGGCCGCCGGAGGCCGGATCGGCTTTGCCCGCGGGGTATTTGGCACGACCTTTGATCGCGATTTGATCCCGGTACCGGGGGCCGGCGTGTTTGACGGCATTCCCGATATGGAACTGGTGCTGGACGGGGATCGCCGTCCCGACTGGCAGAGAAACAGCGAGATAGCGTTGGGTACGTTGCATGTGGATGGCGCGCCTTTTGGCCTCTGCGCCCGCGCGCGCCTGCAGGACGCAGTGGCTGCGTGGGCGGCGAAAGGTCTGACGCCCATGGTCGGGCTGGAGATGGAGGCCTATGTTTTCCAGCGGGATGCGGATGGCGTCTGGGTGCCCTATGACACGCCGGGTGCTTTTGTCTATGGCACCGGGCCGCAGAACGATCCTGCCGGTTTGATGGAGGCGCTTTGGTCCACCGCTGACGCCGTGGGCTTGCCCATAGAGTCGATGAATGGCGAGTATGACAACGGCCAATTCGAACTGACCCTGAAGTTCGAGGGGGCTTTGGCCGCTTGCGACAATGCGTTTCTTTTCAAGACCATGGCGCGAGAAGTGGCCGCCGCGATGGGGTTGCTTCTGACCTTTCTGCCGAAGCCGATCCCGGATCGGGGCGGGTCCGGGCTGCATATCAATTTCAGCTTTGCCGATGCGCAGGGGGCCAATGTGATTGCGCCCGATGGGCATCTGTCGGAGGTGGCCAAGGGGTGCATGGCTGGGCTGATCCATCACCATGAGGGGCTGGCGGGACTGCTGGCGATGACGGTCAACAGCTATGATCGGTTGGGACCAGCGTCGATGGCGGGGTATTGGGCGAACTGGGCGGATGACCACCGGCTGGTGACGACCCGGTCCTGCGTGACGTCGCCCCGGTCCGCGCGGCTGGAGCATCGGATGGCGGATTGCGCAACGAACCCGTACCTGGCTGTGGCGGCGGTGTTGCGGGCGGCGCTCTTGGGCGTTGAGCAGGGCTATGTGCTTGATGATGCTGAAGATCTTGATGGGCTGGAGAATGTGCGGGCCACCCGGCATGTCCCTTCTGCGCTGGACAAGGCGTTGGCGGCGCTGGATGCCGACAGACCCTTGCGTATGGCTGTGGGGGAGGAGATCTGCGACGCGGTGATCTTTTTGAAGCAGGACGAGGGGAAGCGGCTCAAGGACAAGTCGGTGGACGAGGTGCGCGATTTCTATCTGCCGTTTGTGTGACGTTGGGGTGAGTCGGGGGCCTCGTTAACCTTGTTTTCATGGAGATTGACGCCAAAAACAGGGTGTCACCCCCCGTGCACCATGCGTACACCCCCTGTGCACCCCCATCGGGCGGTTGGGTGCTGCTTAACGCAACGTGCGGTGATCCGAAGGACGCTGCGCGACGACATGGTTTTGGGGGCCAGCCCCCGTCGCCTTTGGCGACTCCCCCGGGATTTTTTTGAAACAGGGAATTCGAACCGGTCCGCGTGGCGGCAAACGGTGAAGCGGATCAGCAAAGGCCCCAGTGGGGCATTTGCCCGCTGAACGGGCGGTGTCCCTCTCGCGCATCGCTGTGCAGTGCGCTGCCGGACATCGCGCGCCGCTTTGCGGCACGCTTGTTGAGGTGAGAATGGACGGAGCCCGGGCTGAAGGGCTTTCTCGCGGTGTCAGAGCGGGGGCAGGCCTGCGATCTGGCGGCCTTCTTCAGTTTTGAGCGAGAAGTCCTGACCGCGCCAAGTGTCGCCTTCGGGACCCATCAGAACCGCGATGGCCTGTCCCACCCAGTCTGCGGGAATGTGCGCCTCCCACGGCAGTTGGCTGACCGGGTTGATGCCGGAGGCGGCGATGTCGCGCTGCATGTCGGTCGCCACCGTGCCGGGGGACAGGCCCATGACGCGCACGCCTGCGCTGCGCGCTTCCTTGTCCGCGACGCGGGTGAGGGAGAGGACGGCGGCCTTGGTTGCGCAATAGTGGCTCCACCCTTCGAGCGCGCTGGTGGCCGCGCCCGAAGAGATGTTGATCACCGTGCCCGAGCCGCGGGCGATCATGCCGGGCAGGGCGGCGCGGAGGCCGTGATAGACCCCCTTGAGATTGACATCGACTACGCGGCCCCATGCCTCCGGATCGCTGTCGGTGAGCCGTGCGATGGGATCGATCAGGCCCGCGTTGTTGATCAGCACATCGATGTCACCCGCCGCCGCCATCATGCGTTCCACCGCGTCGTAGTCGCTGACGTCGCAGGGAATGGCCGTGCCTCTGGTCTCTTCTGCGAGGGCGGCCAGAGCGGCGGCGGACCGGGCCGCCAGCACCACATGCGCGCCGTGGTGGGCGAGGTGCCGGGCGGTGGCCGCCCCGATCCCCTTGCTGGCCCCGGTTATAACGACGGTCTTGCCTTTCACATGCTCCATGTCTCAGCGCCCCCAGGTGCAGGGGATGTTTGTGTCAGGCGTGCCTGCGCATTGCACCAGGTCGAAGTGGAGGTCGACATCGACGCTGAGGCCCGTGGGGCTGTCGATGAAAGCGATGAAATCCATGCCGTGATCGAGCCGCAGGATCTCGCCCGTGGCTTCGAACCCGACGACGCGCACCTCGTCATAGTTCGGGACGAAGTCGGGATAGGTGCGGTCGTGGACCATGGTGAAGTCGAGTGTTACCGGGGCACTTTGCCCGCGCATGGTCAGATCGCCCGTCAGCTTGCCGGAGGTGGGCGTCAGCATCAGGATGTCGGTCGAGGTGAAGGTGATCTGGCCGTGGGTGTCAGCGTCCAGATAGTCGGCATGGCGCAGGTGCGCATCGCGGTCGGCGTGATTGCTGTCGATGCTGGCTGCGTCGATGGTGAAGGTGACTTGAGAGTTCGCGGGGTTTTCTTCGTCGATGAGGAAAGTGCCATCGTAGCTGTTGAAGCGGCCCACGGTGCGGCTGAGGCCCATGTGATTGATTTCCCAACCGATATGGGCGTGGCCGAGGTCGAGTGTCCATTCCGTAGGGGCGGCATGGGCGGGCAGCGTGCTCATGAGCAGGGCGGCGAGAGGCAAGGTGCGGTACATCGGAATCTCCGGTCTGGGTGAATGTGAATCCGACCTAGCCGCTGCGCCGAATGCAAAAAACAGGATTGCTTACATGTGATTGATGCGTAGATTGCATGAATGGACACCGCTGCCCTTCGTACCCTTCAGCTTGTTGCACGGCATCAGAGCTTTGCCGCCGTCGCGCGGGTGCTGGACGTCGATCCCAGTTCTGTCAGTCGGACTGTTGCGGGAGTTGAGGCGCAGTTGGGTCTGCGCTTGTTCCAGCGCTCCACCCGGCAGTTGACGCTGACGGAGGCGGGGGCGCTCTACCTCGATCGGATCGGGCCGCTGCTGGATGATCTGGATCTGGCGCGCGATGCGGCGGCCGAGATCAGTACACAACCTTCTGGTCATGTGCGGCTGACAGCCTCCGTCGCCTTTGGGCAGGAGGTGCTGGTGCCGCAGCTTGCGGCCTTGCGCAGTGCGCTGCCAGAGATCGTTCTGGAGCTGATGTTGAGTGACCAGACCGTGGACCTTGTCGCGGGACAGATCGATTTGGCGATCCGTCTGGCCCCTGCGCCCAAGGGTGATCTGATTAGTGCCCGGTTGATGTCGACGCGGTACCGTGTTGTGGCCGCGCCATCCTACCTGCAATCGCACGGTGCGCCTGCTGTGCCCGAGGATTTGGCCGACCGTCATTGCCTGCGCATGACGCTGCCGGAGTACCGCACCGAGTGGCGGTTCCGGCAGGGCGGTGTGGAGACGGTTGTGGGGGTCGATGGGCCGCTTCTGATCTCGAATGCTTTGGCGTTGCGGGCGGCTGCGCGGGAGGGGTTGGGGCCAGCTTTGCTGGCCGACTGGATGACAGATGGTGATCTGGAACGCGGCACGCTGGTGGACCTGTTTCCGCAGCACGAGGTGACGGCGACGACCTTCGATACCGGCGCGTGGCTTTTGTACCCGAGCCGTGCCTATCTGCCGACCAAGGTGCGGGCGGTGATCGACTTTCTGCGTGGTCGCCTGCGTTAAAACGCGATGCCGGTGTTTGTCTTGATCTCGCGCAGCACGAGGTTGGTTTGCGCGCTGGCCACGGCAGGCAGGCGGAAGAGGAAGGTTTCCAGAAAGGCGTTGTAGGTGTCGAGATCGGCGCAAAGCACCCGCATCTGGTAGTCCGATTGCCCGGTCGTGGCGTAGCACTCCACCACCTCGCGCCGGGTCTCGATGGCGCGGATAAAGGCGGTCAGGTCATCCTCCGAATGGCGGGCGAGTTGGACATGGACAATGGCCTGGAACTGCAGGCCCGTGGCCTTGGAGTTCAGGATCGCGCCATAGCGGTCGATGATCCCCGCCTCTTCCAGTGCCTTGACCCGGCGCCAACAGGCGGAGGGGGACATGCCTGCCGCGTCCGCAAGGTCGGCGTTGGAGATACGGCTGTCCGCTTGCAGGTGCTTGAGTAGGGTGTGGTCGCGATGATCGAGCTTCATGCGGGTAATTTAACCAAGACTAGCCCATTTGGCGACGGGGCGTTTCATTATGTGACCGCTGAACGGTAAAACTGAAATCTCTTACCGCGCTCCAGCCCTCATATTGAAGGCAGGAGGTAGCCATGTCCGACCCAAGCCACCGATTTGACACCTATGCCCTGAATGACCGCTATGACAGCACCGAGGGGCGTGTGTTTCTGACTGGGACGCAGGCGCTGGTGCGCATCATGCTGGATCAGGCGCGGCGCGACCGTGCTGCGGGGCGCAACACGGCGGGCTTTGTGTCGGGCTATCGCGGCTCACCACTCGGTGGGCTCGATCTGGAACTGTGGCGGGCGCGGGAGCGGACAGCGGCGGCCGACATCACCTTCATGCCTGCGGTGAACGAAGACCTTGGCGCGACCGCCGTTTTGGGGGCGCAGCAGGCGGTGCTGGATCCGGACTGCACGCACGAGGGTGTCTTTTCCATGTGGTACGGCAAGGGGCCGGGCGTGGACCGATCGGGCGATGCGTTGAAACATGGCAATGCCTATGGGTCGTCACCGTTGGGTGGTGTGCTGGTGGTGGCGGGGGATGATCATGGCTGCGTGTCGTCGTCGATGCCGCACCAGTCCGACGTCGCTTTCATGGCGTGGTTCATGCCGACACTGAACCCGGCCTCGGTCGCGGAATATCTCAGCTTCGGCGCTTGGGGCATCGCGCTCAGCCGGTTTTCGGGGAGCTGGGCCGGATTCAAGGCAATCTCGGAAACGGTCGAGAGCGGTGCCTCGGTGATCGTACCGCCCGATCCTGTTTTCGTGCAGCCGGACTATGTGGCACCGCAGGGTGGGTTGCATGTTCGGCCTTCTGACCTGCCCAGCCCCGAGATCGAGGTGCGGATCGGACACAAGCTGGACGCGGTGCAGGCCTTTGCCGAGGCAAACCCGATTGATCGGCGGGTCTATGACGTCGACGGCGCGTCTTTTGGATTTGTGACCACGGGCAAGGCGCATCTGGATCTGATGGAGGCGCTGCGCCTTCTGGGTCTGGATGAGGCAACGTGCCGTGCCCGTGGCATCGACATCTACAAGGTTGGGATGGTCTGGCCGCTGGCCCTGCGGGACGCGCGGGCCTTTGTGCGGAGCAAGCGTGAGGTCATGGTGATCGAGGAAAAGCGGGGGATCATTGAAAGCCAGTTCAAGGAGGCGTTCTATGATCTGCCGCGCGACATCCCAGAGCGTATGGTGGGCAAGCATGACGAGACCGGCGCGCCGCTGGTGCCGTGGACGGGGGAGCTGAGTCCGAAGCTGCTGGCGCCGCTTGTCGCCCAGCGGTTGCATCCGTTTGTGCCCGATCTTGATTTGCCTGCGCGGGCCAGGGCGCTTCAGTTACCCCCGAAGCTGTTGAATGTCGCAGGGGCCACGCGCACGCCCTATTTCTGCTCGGGCTGCCCTCACAACACCTCGACCAAATTGCCGGAAGGGTCAAAGGCTGCGTCCGGCATTGGCTGTCACGTGATGGCGTCCTGGATGGACCGCGAGACCGGTGGATATGCCCAGATGGGAGGCGAGGGTGTGCCCTGGGTGGCGGCCTCCAAGTTCAACGGGGGCAAGCACATCTTCCAGAATCTGGGCGAGGGGACGTGGTACCATTCCGGTTCTCTCGCCATCCGGCAGTCTGTCGCTGCGGGGACGAACATCACATACAAGGTGCTTTATAACGATGCGGTTGCAATGACGGGCGGGCAGCCCGTCGATGGCCCGGTGAGCGTCGAGGCGATCGCCTGGTCCAGCCGGGCCGAGGGGGTGGACCGGATTGCGCTGGTGTCAGACGATGTCGCCAAATTCGACCGCGCTGGCTTTCCACCCGGCACCAGTTTTCATAATCGGGACGATCTGGATGCGGTGCAGCGCGAGTTGCGCGACATTCCGGGCGTCACCGTTCTGATCTACGAACAGACCTGCGCCACGGAAAAGCGGCGGCGCCGGAAACGGGGCAGCCTGCCGCCGGTGAAAACCTTTGCCGTGATCAACCCGGAGGTCTGCGAGGGGTGCGGTGACTGCTCGGTTGAAAGCAATTGCCTCAGCGTGGAGCCGCTGGACACACCGCTGGGTCGCAAGCGTCGGATCAACCAATCGACCTGCAACGCCGATATGTCCTGTCTGAAGGGGTTCTGCCCCAGCTTTGTCACTGTCGAAGGGGCGGTCCGCAAGGCGCCGGATCCGGTGGCATTTGATGTGGACGCGGCACGGGCGTGCCTCCCCCACCCTGAACTTCCCACCCTCGAAACGCCCTATGATCTGCTCGTCACCGGTGTCGGCGGCACAGGCGTCATCACCGTAGGCGCTTTGATCACCATGGCCGCGCATTTGGAAGGGCGCGGCGCATCGGTGCTGGACTTCACCGGCTTTGCGCAGAAGTTCGGAACGGTGCTGAGCTACATTCGGTTGGGGCAATCCCCGGATACGCTCCACCAAGTGCGGATAGAGGAGGCTGCCGCCGACGCGGTGATCGGCTGCGATATCGTCGTGTCTTCGGCCCCCAAGGCGTCTGCGCATTACCACGCGGACACGCGCATGGTGCTGAACCGGGCCGAGATGCCCACGGGTGATCTTGTCTTGAACCGCGACGCCAGCCTGCGCATTGACGACCGGGAAGCGGCCATTGCGGAGGTGATTGGTGCAAAGAACCTTTCGGCGGTTGACGCGAATGCGTTGGCCGAGCGGTATCTGGGTGACAGCGTCTTTGCCAATGTCATGCTGCTGGGCGCCGCATGGCAGACGGGGCTGGTGCCGGTCAGTGAAACGGCGCTGAGACAGGCAATTGCGTTGAATGGCGTGGCTGTCGAGAAAAACGCGCGCGCCTTTGATCTGGGGCGGATCTGGGCGCATGATCCTGACGCTCTTGCCGCTGTCGCAGAGGCGAAGACGCCGGAGACGGCGGATGAGATCATGGCGCATCGCTTCGGCTTGCTTGTTGAGTATCAGGACCAAGCTTACGCTACGCTTTACCGCGACACATTGCTGGAGCATACGTGTGCGTTTAGCGAAGGCGACCGACGGCTCGCCGCCCGCGCGCTCTACAAGTTGATGGCTTACAAGGACGAGTACGAGGTCGCGCGGCTGCATACTCAGACCGGGTTTTATGACCGCCTTTCCGAGCAATTCGAGGGTGACTTCAGGGTCAATCATCACCTTGCTCCGCCGGTCTTGTCATGGCGCAGGGATGCGCGTGGCCGGCCTGCAAAGCGCGCCTTCGGGCCATGGATGCAAGGTGCCATGCGCCTGCTTGCCAAGGGCAAGCGCCTGCGCGGCACCTGGTTGGACCCGTTCGGCTACATGGCCGAGCGGCGCGAGGAGCGGGCGCTGGTGGACTGGTACGTCAGAGGGTTGAAGCGCTTGTCGGGTGGAATCACAGACCCGGAAGCGGCCACAGCTTTTCTTGCCGCGCCGTTGGACTTCCGCGGTTATGGTCCGGTGAAGGCTGAGGCGGTTGCGCGGCTAAAGCCGGAAGCAGATGCCGCACTGGAACGGGCTAGTAGTCGCTGACCAGCAGGTACGTGGGCGCCACGTCTTCCTCGATATCTGAAAAGCGCCCGATTGGCTCGGCAAAGATGTTGTCGGTCAGATCGTCGTTCACCGTCGAGACCTCGTGGATCAGGCAATCGCCGCCTTCGCCCCAGAACGCATGCCACGTGGTCGGGGTGAGTGTTACGGATGCACCCACGGGCAGTTTCAGGTGCCCACCGGCGGGCAGTGTTACTGGCACGCCGTCGGTCAGGACATTCACGTCTGCCTTGCGGTCGATCTGTCCCTCTGCATTGCAGGTGAACAGTTCGAGCACCAGCGTGGCACCGCCGCGGTTGATGATGTCCTCGGTCTTCAGCACGTGGCGGTGCATCGGAGATAGCTGGTCCTGGCGCGAGATCATCAGTTTCTCCGCATAAAGCATCGCGCCTTGCTGCCCCATCTCACTCAGATCGCCGTTGCGCATGGTAAAGAGGAACAGGCCCATGTCGTCAAACCGGCCCTGTCCGTAGTCGGTGATGTCCCAGCCGAGCCGCCGGTCGCGGATATGCGCGGCCATGTCGCTGCGCATCTCATCCGGGCTCCACGTGCCGAAGGGCGGAACGGTCCAGCCGTGCTTGGCAAAGAAGTCGGCGCCATTGGAGAGGATGTCGTTCACGCGGGATCGTTTCATCGGATCAATCCAGTTCTTTTTGCCATGGCGGGTTGGCGCCTGCGCGCGAGACGGTGATGGCTGCGGCGCGGGCGGCGAGGGTGAGCATGTCGGTGATCGTCGCCTCGTTCAACGTCTCGGTGGCCGCGGGCGACAGTGACCCTGCGCGGCGCAGAGCCGCGAGGCAGCCCGCGTTGAACGTATCGCCCGCGCCGACGGTGTCGACCACTTGCGCCTTTTCGGCTGCAACGCGGACCTTGGTGCCGTTGGCGAGGTGGGCGGTGGCGCCATCCCCCCCTTCGGTGAGGAGCAGCATCTTGGGACCGAGGTCGAGGATGGTTTGCGCCTTGGCATTCAGGTCGCCATCGGGGACGAGCCAGCCGATGTCGTCATCCGACAGTTTTACAATGTCGGCCCGCCCGATCAGTTTGGTCAGGCGGGCGCGGTAGCCGTCGTGGTCCGAGACAAAGCCGGGCCTGATATTGGGGTCCGCCATGACCAGCCGGTCGGCGGGTTGGGACAGGGCGAGGTCCAGAAGCGTGTCCGCCACGGGCGGGTTGCACAACGATATGCCACCGAAGAACATCGCACTTGTCCCCGCGGGGACAGAAGCAATATCAACGGGTTGGATATTCCGTGTCGCCGTTTCCGCATCATAGAACGTGTAGGTCGCATTGCCATCTTCAAGGTGGACAAAGGCCAGCGTCGTGTTGCGGTTGCTGCGCACGGCGTGGTCCGTCGAAACATTGCTGGACGTCATGTGGTCCGCAATCATCGCGCCGAATGGGTCCGACGACAGGCCGGTGATCAGGCCCACATCCTCGCCCAGACGCCCCAGCGCCACGGCAGTGTTCAGTACAGCACCGCCGACATGGGGGACATAGGCGCCGTCCGCATTCGGGATCATGTCGATGAGGGCTTCGCCCGCGCACAGGATCATTTGGGGCTCTCCGAGAGGGTGACGTCGGCGGGGGCCGACTGGTTCAGGACTGTGGTGATATTGGGCATGTCGTTCGTGTCAATCCAGGTTTGCGCATCAGGTTTGCCGTGTTCGGCCCAGCGGGCGTGAAGTCGGGCGGTGAGAGTGTCGATGGGTGGACGCAGCGCGATCGAGAAAGACCATAGATCGTGAAGCTGGGTCCATGGCGGCGCGTTGAGAAGCAGGTAGTTGCCCTCGACAATCACGGTGCGGCAGGCGGCTTCGACGCGCCCGGCACCGGCGATTGCGATTTCACGGTTGCGGTCGAACACGGGAAAGACAACCTGCTCATGCGATTGCAGTGCCTGCACCAGACGTACGAATCCGTATGCATCGAATGTGTTGGGCGCACCTTTGCGGTTCTGGGTGCCGTCGATTTTCAATAGCGCGTCATCGAGGTGAAAGCCGTCCATCGGCACGACAGATGTGTCTTCGCCCTGATCCCTGAGATGCGCCGCAATGATTTGCGCCAGAGTGCTCTTGCCGCTGGCGGGTGGACCCACGACTGCCACCAGCCGCCGGTGTGGCGTCGTTGGCCGGTCTAGGATCTGCGCGCAGATCTGGTCGAGGGTCATCTTACGCAGCCATCTCCGGTACGGCGGCCCCGGTCATGTAGGCGACCGCGTCTGACATCGAGTGATCCTTGGGGTCGATTACACATAGCCGCCTGCCCAGTCGGTGCACGTGAATGCGGTCGGCCACTTCAAAGACATGAGGCATGTTGTGGCTGATCAGGATGATCGGGATGCCGCGGGATTTCACGTCGAGGATCAGTTCCAGCACCTTGCGGCTTTCCTTGACCCCGAGCGCAGCGGTGGGTTCGTCCAGGATTACCACCTTGGAGCCGAAGGCTGCCGCACGGGCCACGGCGACGCCTTGCCGCTGACCACCCGAGAGGGATTCGACTGCTTGGTTGATGTTCTGGATCGTGGCAAGGCCCAGTTCGCTCAGCTTTTCCCGCGCGAATTTCTGCATCGCGGGTTTGTCGAGTTGGCGAAAGACCTTACCCATGATCCCTGGTTTGCGCAGCTCTCGCCCCATGAACATGTTGTCGGCGATGGACAGGGCGGGGGACATGGCAAGCTGTTGGTAGACCGTTTCGATGCCCCGTTCGCGGGCTTCGATGGGGGAGCGAAACCTCACTTCTTCTCCATCAAGCCAGACCTGTCCTTCATCCGGAATGACCGCGCCCGACACAGCTTTGATCATCGACGACTTGCCCGCCCCGTTGTCCCCGATGACGGCGAGGATCTCGCCCGGCATCAGGTCAAAATCCGCGTGGTCGAGCGCCGTGACTTTGCCATAGCGCTTCACGAGGTTGCGGGCTTTGAGAATGGGTTCGGTCATGCCGCTACCTTCCGTATCCATTGGTCGACGGCGACCGCCGCGATGATGAGCATGCCGATCAGCATGAAGGTCCATTGCGGGTCCGCCCCGGCCATGCGCAGGCCAAGTTCGAACACGCCAACAATTAGCGCGCCAAACAGCGCGCCCGCGATGGAGCCGCGCCCGCCGAAGAGGGAGATGCCGCCAATCACCACGGCGGTGATGGACTGAATATTGCCGATGACGCCCGTGGTGGCCGAGGGCGAGATGGACCCGAACCGCCCGATCATCACCCAGCCTGCGAGCGCGCAAATGAACCCCGCGGCCATGTAGACGGACATGTAGGTTTTGTGGACATCCACGCCGGAGAGTTCCGCCGCTTCGGGGTCGTCGCCCACCGCATAGACATGTCTGCCCCATGCTGTAGATCTGAGCGCATAGGCGAGGATGACGAACAACGCGATCATCCCCAACACGCCGAGGGTGAAGACCGCACCGCCGATGGTGAACTTGGTCCCGAGGAACTGGAGGAAGGACGCTTCCGCCTCGATGTCCTGCGACCGGATGGTTTCGTTGGCGGAGTAGAGGTAGTTCGCCGCGAGCACGATCTGCCACATGCCCAAGGTCACGATGAAGGGGGGCAGCTTCATGCGGCTTACGAGCCAGCCACTGATCGCCCCAAGGGCGGTGCCGACAGTAAGGCCGATGGCGACGGAGACAGCGGGCGGGATGCCATATTGGAAGGATGCCTTGCCCATGACCACGGTGCAGAGCACTGCGATGGCGCCCACGCTCAGGTCGATGCCTGCGGTCAGGATGATCAGCGTTTGGGCCGCGGCCAGCACGCCGACGATCTGCACCTGTTGCAGGATCAGTGTCAGTGCGAAGGGCGAGAAGAAGCGCGAGCCGAGCAGGATGCCGAAAAGCGCGATGGAAAAGATCAGCACGATCAGTGGCACCAGTGAGGGTGTCTGGTGCAGCGTGTGCTGGATTTGCCCGACGATGCCGCGGCGGTGATCCTCGAACTCGGCGACGGTGGCGTCGGAGGAAGATGCAGCTTCATAGTTGTCCGATTGGGTCATGTCGTCCCATCCTTGGCGTGGGGAAAGGGGCAGGCGCTTGGCCTGCCCCGATCAGATCTGGTGGTCCGCGAGGGCCGAGGCCCCCAGCCGTCTGATCCGCGTCAGTGGATCAGCCCCAGCAGAGGTTCTTGCCTTCTTCGACGGAGATGCTCTCGACCCCATCGGCAGGCTGGTCCGTGACCAGCGCCACGCCGGTGTCAAAGAACGCCTTACCTTCGGTTGCTTCGGGCTTGGTGCCGTCTTTCGCCCAGGCGGCAATCGCTTCGATCCCGAGCGACGCCATCAGCAGCGGGTATTGCTGTGAGGTGGCACCGATCACGCCGTCGGCCACGTTCTGCACACCAGGGCAGCCGCCATCGACGGACACGATCAGCACGTCGTTTTCGCGGCCAATGGCCTTGAGCGCTTCATATGCACCGGCGGCGGCAGGTTCGTTGATGGTGTAGACCACGTTGATGAACGGATCCTTGGCCAGCAGGTTCTCCATCGCGCGGCGACCGCCTTCCTCGTTCCCGGCGGTCACGTCATTGCCGACAATGCGCGCATCGGTCTCGTCGCCCCATTTGTTCGGATCGCCGATGTCGATACCAAAGCCGGTCAGGAAGCCCTGATCGCGCAGCACGCCCACGGTGGGCTGGCTGATGGCAAGATCAAGCATGCCGATCTTGGCGTCTGCCGCAGCATCGCCAAGGGTCGCGGCGGCCCACGCGCCGATCAATTCACCGGCCAGGAAGTTGTCGGTGGCAAAGGTCATGTCGGCCGCATCAATGGGTTCCAGCGGCGTGTCGAGCGCGATGACCAGAAGGCCAGCATCCCGCGCCTGCTGCACGACGGGCACAATGCTCGCGGTGTCGGATGCCGTCAGCAGGATGCCCTTGGCGCCGTTTGCGATACACGTCTCGATCGCTTGAACTTGCGTTTCATGGTCGCCATCGACCTTGCCCGCAAAGGAGCTGAGGTTGATGCCAAGTTCTTCCGCCTTGGCCGTGGCGCCCTCGCGCATCTTTACGAAAAACGGGTTGGTGTCTGTCTTGGTGATCAGGCACGCCGAAATTGCATGCCCGTCGGCCAAAGCCGCGCCCGCCATGGTGGTCAGGGCACAAGCCGTGCCCAGCAGTAGTTTCTTCATGGTGTCCTCCCAGAACTTGCCGGACTCGAAAATAGGCGATCCGACCTGCCCCAAGGGAAACGCGATTCTGTGATCCTGTCAATTTATAAATCAACTTGATTTATTAATTGACGCGCGCAAAGTTGTGGCAGGGAGGTATGGTCTGATGGAACTGGACCACGTGCGGACCCTGTCTGGTGGGATCAATCAGACGGGAGTTCGCGCTTACAATGAGCGGTTGATCCTGTCGATCCTGCAGCGCAATGGCGGGCTGCCGGGCAGTGATCTTGCGCGTCGGACGGGGCTGTCGTCGCAGACAGCGTCTGTCATCCTGCGTAAGCTGGAACAGGACGGGTTGTTGATTAAGGGTGCGCCGGTAAAGGGGAAGGTCGGCAAGCCCTCGGTTCCCTATCTGCTGAACCCGGATGGCGTGTTCTCGGTCGGCCTGAAGATCGGGCGACGCAGTGCGGACCTCTTGGTGCTGGATGCGATGGGGCAGGTGCGGCACCAGTTGCGGCATACCTATGACTACCCCTTGCCCGGCCATGTCTTTGATTTCCTCCGCAGCGGTTTTGCTGAATTGATGGATCAGATGGATGACGCGATGCGCGCCCGTCTGTGTGGTGTCGGTATTGCAGCACCCTTCGAGCTTTGGAGCTGGCACGAATTGCTGGACGCGCCGCCGGAGGAGTTTGCCGCCTGGAAGGACGCGGACTTCGTGGCTGAAGTGGCGCGGATCACCGACCTGCCCGTGCGTCTGGTCAATGACGCGACCGCCGCCTGCAGGGCTGAACATGTGTTCGGGATCGGTCGTGAGTATCGCGATTATGTGTACTTCTTCCTTGGCGCATTTGTTGGGGGTGGGGTGGTGCTGGATCACGCAGTTTTTGAGGGGAGTCAGAAGAATGCCGGGGCCTTCGGCACCATGCCGGTAGCAGATCTGAACGGAACATCGGGGCACCTGATCGACCTTGCGTCGATCCGAACGCTCGAGGTCCGGTTGATCGAAGCGGGGGAGGATCCCCGTCAGCTTTGGCAGCAGCCGCAGGACTGGGCGCATCTGGAACAGTTCGTCGTGCCCTGGCTCGAACAAACGGCGGACGCGCTGGCCATTGCCTGTGTCGCGAGCTGCGCTGTGATCGACGTGGAGGCCGTTGTCATCGACGGTGCCATGCCGACATCCATTCGTGCGCGTCTGGTCGATATGACCGGTGCTGCGCTTGCTACGAAAGATATGCGCGGACTGTTTCGGCCCAAGACGGTGGAAGGGCAGATTGGTGGAAATGCCCGTGGCATAGGTGCTGCCACGGGGCCAATCATCGGTCAGTTCCTGCTTGACCGCTCAGCGGCGATGTTCGAGCAGGCTTAGCGGTAGTAAAGCGACTGACCGTTCGAGAACAGCTGCACCTTTTCGGGTGCGGCTGTCACCTTGACCGACTTGCCGCGAAGATCCTTGTGAATGCCCGGCATTTTTGCCAGCACGGCAGACTCACCCTCGTCCGCGTGAAAGTAGAGGATGGTCACTTCGCCCAAGGCTTCGGTGAAATCCACGGTGCCTTCGAATACGGCGTCGCCATCGGTTTCGACCATGTCCTCGGGCCGGACGCCGACGTTGACCTGTAGGCCCTTGTCGCTGTCCTCCGTGGGCACGGCGGATGTCACGATGCCACCGCCCTTCATCTTCACCTTGGTCTGCGCGCCGGTCTCGACAATCTCGCCCGGCAGCAGGTTCATGGACGGGGAGCCGATGAACTGTGCGACAAACTCGTTCTCGGGGCGTTCATATAGCTCAAGCGGAGAGCCGACCTGCGCGATCCCCTTGTTCGCCAGAACCACGATGCGGCTGGCGAGCGTCATCGCCTCCACCTGGTCGTGGGTCACGTAGATCATCGTGCTGTCGGGCATCGACTCTTTCAGTTGCGCAATCTCGATCCGGGTTGCGACGCGCAGGGCGGCGTCGAGGTTCGAAAGCGGCTCGTCAAAGAGATACACCTTGGGGTCGCGGACGATGGAGCGACCGATGGCGACCCGCTGGCGCTGACCACCGGACAAAGCCTTGGGCAGGCGGTCGAGATAAGGCTCAAGCTGCAGGATGCGGGCGGCGCGGTTCACAGCCTCATCAATCTCGGACTGAGATTTCTTTGCCAGCTTCAAGGCAAAGGTCATGTTGTCGCGCACGGTCATGTGCGGATAGAGGGCATAGGACTGAAACACCATGGCGATGCCGCGCTGGGCGGGGGGCACGTCGTTGACGACGGTCCCGTCGATTTCCAGCGTACCGCCGGTGATCTGCTCCAGCCCTGCAATCATGCGCAACAGCGTGGACTTGCCGCAGCCCGATGGGCCGACAAAGACGATCAGCTCGCCCTTTTCGATGTCGAGGTTGATGTTGTTGAGCACGTTGACCGTGCCGCCATATGTCTTTTCGACATCTGTCAGTTTCAAATCGGCCATGGTTGGTCCCTCCCTTCGGGGTGGCGGTGGCCCGCTCCCCGCTCTCCTCGGTTATGTCTTCAGTGCAATTGCCACCTGCCAGGGGCCCAGATGCACGTGTCCATCGGGGCCGGGGGCGATGCTGCCCAGTTCCGATCCGATGGTCACCCATGCGCCCGCAGGCAGGTCCAGTGTGGATGGTTCGTCGCTTAGGTTGATGGCGCAGAATATGGTCTGGTCGTCGTGATGGCGCGTGAAGTGCACCACGTCGCCCGTGGCCTTCACCCCGTCATGGGTGCCTTTCGACAGGGCCTTGTGCGCGTGCCGCAGGGCGATGGCCTTGCGGTAGTGATGCAGCAGGGCACTTGGGTCGTCCTCTTGCGTGGTGACGGCACTGTGCAGATGCTCGCGGCTGACAGGCAGCCACGGATCGCCCGCGGTAAAGCCGCCATGGCTGTTCGATGGCTCCCACACCATGGGGGTCCGGCAGCCGTCGCGACCCTTGAACTCTGGCCAGAATTCGATGCCGTAGGGGTCTTGCAGGTCCTCAAAGGCCACATCGGCCTCGTGCAACCCCAGCTCTTCGCCCTGATAGAGACAGACCGAACCGCGCAGGCACAGGATCAGCGTTGCGTAGGCGCGCATGGCCGCGTCCGACAGCTCCCAGCGGCTCGCGTGGCGGATGACGTCGTGGTTGGAAAACGCCCAGCAGGCCCAGCCATCGGTGGCGACCTCATCGACCTTGTTCAGCACCTCGACCACGCGGGTTGAGGTCAGCGGATCCTTGGCCAGAAACTCGAACGCATAGCACATCTGCACGCGCTCATCGCCTGCCGTGTATTCGCCCATGATCTCGAGCCCGCGCTGCGCGTCGCCCACTTCGCCCACGGCGGCGGAACCGGGGTATTGGTCCAGCAGCGCGCGGAAGCGGGCCAGAAATTCCAGATTCTCTGACTGGTTTTTGGAATGGACGTGTTCCTGGTGGTTATAGGGGTTCACCGATGGGGCGATATTGGCGTTGCGTCGTTCCGGCGGCAGGGCCGGATTGTCGCGCAGGTCCTTGTCGGCATAGTAAAAATTGATGGTGTCGAGTCGGAAGCCATCCACGCCGCGATCCAGCCAGAAGCGGGTCACATCCAGCAGCGCGTCCTGCACATCCGGGTTATGGAAATTCAGGTCCGGCTGCGTCGTCAGAAAGTTGTGCAGGTAATACTGCTCGCGCCGCGGCTCCCACGTCCAGGCGGGGCCACCAAAGATCGACAACCAGTTGTTGGGCGGCGTGCCGTCGGGTTTGGGGTCGGACCAGACATACCAGTCGGCCTTGTCACTGTCGCGGCTGGGCGCGCTGTCCTGAAACCACGGGTGTTCGTCGCTGGTGTGGCTCAGCACCAGATCGATCATCACCCGAAGGCCAAGGGCGTGGGCCGTTTCAACCAGCGCATCGAAATCGGCCATCGTGCCGAACATCGGATCGACGCCGCAATAGTCGCTGACGTCGTAGCCGAAATCCTTCATCGGTGAGGTGAAGAAGGGCGAAATCCAGATCGCGTCGACACCCAGCGAGGCCACGTAGGGCAGGCGGCTGGTGATCCCATTCAGATCGCCGATGCCGTCGCCGTTGCTGTCCTGAAAACTGCGCGGATAGATCTGGTAGATCACCGCCCCGCGCCACCAGTCCGTGTCCGTCACAAGAGTCCGAGCCATGTCGAATTCCGCTTTCTTGTTCATGTAAGGAGGTCCTATTTCACCGACCCGGCCAGCAAACCGCGCACCAGGTATTTCTGCATTGCGAAGAAGACGCACAGCGGCACCGCAATCGACACGAACGCCGCTGTGGCCAGGATTTCCCAATTGCCCCCGCGGGTGCCCAGCAAGTTCACGATCTGGTCGGTCATAACCGTCGTCTGCCCCGTGGCGTCAATCAGGAACACCTTGGCCACCAGCAGGTCGTTCCAGGTCCACAGAAACTGGAAGATCGCAAAGGACGCCAAGGCGGGGAACGACAGTGGGAGGATGATCTTGGTGAAGATCTGGAAATCCGTCGCGCCGTCCACCTTGGCGTTTTCGATGATGTCGCGGGGCAGGCCAACCATGTAATTTCGCAAGAGGTATATCGCCAATGGAAGGCCAAAGCCGGTATGGGCCAGCCAGACGCCGAGGTACCCTTTGCCGATGCCGATCCCCACGTGCAGTTTCAGCAGCGGGATCAGTGCCAGTTGCAGTGGCACCACCAACAGACCCACGACGCAGGCGATCAGGATGGCACGGCCGGGGAAGTCCATCCAAGCCAGCGCGTAGGCGGCGAATGCAGCCACCACGATAGGAATGATGGTTGCTGGGATCGTGACCGTCAGCGTATTGAAGAACGCCTTGGCCATGTTGTCGTTGCTGTCGCCGCTGGTCATGATGTTCACGTAGTTTTCGGTCGTGAACTCGGGCGGCGTTTCTGCGGTAACAAAGGCGCGCTGGCCCCGTCCGCTGATCTGCTCTTCATTGCCGGACCAGGCGTAGTTGCCGTCGGCGTCCACAGTGAAGGTCTCACCATCGCCCAGATCAGCTACGTCACCCGGTTGATAGGCATCCACCGCACGGGATGAGGTGCCCCAGCTCTTGATGTCGCCACCGCCGCCGTTTTCTTCGAAGATGTTGCCCTCGACCACGAACAGATCGCCTTGTTGCACGCGGTTCTCGTCCGGGTCCGAAGCGCGGAAGCGTTCTGTCTGTTCCGAAGGGAACATCGAGGCCCACCAGCCCGACCCGACGATCTGGTCGGCGGTGCGGAAGGACGACACGAGCAGCCCGAAGGTCGGGAACACCCACAGTGCGACAAGCAGCACGACCGAGATGTTTACAGCCCAGCCAAGGGACGATTTGGAACCAGCAATGTTGTCCATCATTTCATCTCCTTACGGGCGTTGTAGACGTTCCAGACCAGGATCGGCGTCACCAAGAGCATGATGATGATGGCCGAGGCTGACCCGACGCCCCAATCATTGGCGCGGAACATCTTGTCGTACATGTAGTTGGCCAGAACCTGTGTCTCCCACTGGCCGTTCGTCATCGCGAACACGATGTCAAAGACCTTGAGAACGACGATGGTGATGGTGGTCCAGACCACCACGATGGTGCCCATGATCTGCGGCACTTTGATCTTGAAGAAGATCTGGAACGGGTTGGCGCCGTCGATGATTGCGGCCTCGACCGTCTCCTCGGGAATGCCGCGCAGGGCGGCCGACAGGATCACCATGGCAAAGCCTGTCTGGATCCAAATCAGTACCACCATCAGCAGGAAGCTGTTCCAGAAGGGGATGGTTAGCCATGTCTGCGGCTGGCCGTAGGGGTAGTCGAAGGTGAATACCCCGATCAGCGAGGACAGCGACAAGTACACGAGGTAGAGCGCCGCAGCACCCACAAACAGGCGCAACGGGACATAGCCCTTGCCGCCGCCGCGTTCCTTGCTCTCGGCAATGGGGCGCACGAAAATCCAGCCGACATAGGCCACGATCGCGGCAAAGGACAAAAGCATGATGGCGGGCAGAAGCTGCAGGAACAGGAACGACCCGATGCCGCCTTCGAATTGCAGCCAAACGGCGTTCAGCACACCGATCTGGCCCTGATCTGCGGGGCGGGCCTCGTACACGAGTTTGAAGATCACGCCCGCACCGACGAAGGAAATCGCCATGGGCATGAAGATCAGCGACTTGGCCGCAGCGCCCCACTTGATCCGGTCGGTCAGTTGTGCGGCCAGCAGGCCAAAGGCGGTCGATGCGGCAGGCACCACGATCAGCCACAGCATGTTGTTGCGCAGCGCTTCCCAGAACTTGGGCTCGGCCATCATCTGGTTGTAGTTGGCAAGGCCGACGAAGGCGCCGCCTGCGTCACGGTCGGTCAGCGACAGGCGCAGCGTTTCGAAAACGGGGTAGGCAAGGTACAAACCCAGCGCGAAGATCGCAGGAAACAGGAACAACCATGGGCGCACTTGGTTGGCGCGGTTGATGTTCCGTCCCGCTTCGGGGCCCTTGGCCGGAAAGATCACTTTGTCGAGGATCTGGTTCGATCCCCAGAAATACAGAACACATCCGCCGACACCGAGCGCGATGGTCATCAATCCCAAGAGTGCAGGGTTCATCTGGCTTCCTCCCTATGGCGAGGCCCGGCTTATGTGCAGGGTCCAGCGCAACCGGCAAAATGGCCGGTGGTCTGACCAGCCCGCATATACGCGGGCTGATCTTTCTTGTGAGTGGTTGGAGGCTTACTTCAGCGCGTCCCAGCTGGACTGGATCTCACCAGCCACGGCTGCGGCGTCCTTGCCACCGGCGTAGTCAACCATACCGGTCCAGAACGTACCGGCGCCAACACCACCAGGCATCAGGTCCGAGCCGTCAAAGCGGAAGGTGGTCGCACCCAGCAGAACTTCACCCAGCGCACGCAGCGTGTCGTCCTTGTAGGCGTCCAGGTTCACACCGTTATGCGGCGTAAGGAAGCCGGTCTGCGCCATCATGATCTCGTGGCTGATCGGCTCCTGGAAGAACTCCATCAGAGCATTCGCGCCATCCGACGGGTTGGTGATCGCCATCAGCGTACCGCCACCCAGAACCGGGTCGCCCAGATCCTTCTCGGCATAGCTCGGAAAGTAGAAGAAGTTGGTGTCGACACCGAACTCCACGTCTTCCGGGAAGAAGGCGGGTACGAACGACGCCTGACGGTGCATGTAGCACTGCGGCGGCGACGAGAAGAGACCCTTGGGCGAGTCGCGGAAGTCGGTCGATGCCACGGCACCAGCGCCACCTGCGACCTTGGCGTCGTCACGGGCAAACCAGCCGAACTCTTCGATCGCGGCCACGACACGCTCGTCATCAAACGGGATCTCGTTGGTGGTCCACTGGTCGTAGACGTCTGGCGACACGGTGCGCAGCATCATGTCCTCGACCCAGTCGGTCGCGGGCCAGCCAGTGGCCGCACCGGAACCCAGACCGATGCACCATGGTGTCTCACCGTCGGCCACGATCTGCTCGGTCAGCGCCTTGAGGTCTTCCATCGTCTCGGGCACTTCATACCCGGCATCCTCGAAGTTCTCGGGGTTGTACCAGACCAGCGACTTGACGTTCACGTTGTAGAAGAAGCCAAACACCTGATCGGCACCATCGGCGTCCGCGTAGGTGCCCAGATCAACCCAGGACTGACCGGCGGCGTAGTTTTCCTTGACCCAGTCGCCCATGCCTGCGGGCAGGGGGTGCAGCTGACCTTTGGAGGCCATCACTGCGGCCAGACCAGGCTGCGGGAACACGGCGATGTTGGGGGCCGAACCGGCCTCCGCATCGATAACGATCTGCTGTTCGAAGCTGTCGGAGCCGGTGTAGACCACGTCGGCGCCGGTCGCTTCCTCGAAATAGGCCAGTGCGTTGTTCAGATAGCCATCTTCGGGTGTCAGCCAGGGGCCGAATACAGTGATAGTCTGACCGCTCAGGTCAGGGGCGCTGTCAGCCCATGCGTTATAGCTGTCCCAGCTGAACGGGCCACCTTCGGTGCCAAAGGCAAGGTGGCCGTCTGCATGTGCTGTGGCAGCAGTGATAGCCAACGCAGCCGCGCTGGCCAGAAGTTTGGTGTTCATTCTGGTCGTCCTCCCATTCATTTCAATCCAACATGCTGATTGACCAGTTCATGCCCGCTTTCACATTTGTCAAAGCGCTTTGGAATGTCGCGAACGTTGCCGAATTTTCACCGCCTGTCAAACGGTCTCAGCCCGCTGCTGCAAAATAGTTTAACACGCAAAACGGGAGTCATGAGAAGTTTTGACGTTAGCGCAACCAGCCGTTAGCGTGCGGCTTTGAAAGCGCTTTGGAACGGAACGCCCTGTGAATCTTAAGGAACTGTCATCATTGCTGGGGCTCAGCCAGACCACGGTGAGCCGCGCGCTCAACGGCTACCCCGAGGTGTCGGAAAAGACCCGTGCGCGGGTGATCAAGGCCGCGCAGGCGCACGCCTATAGTCCCAACACGCGGGCGCAGGGCCTCGCCACCGGGCACTCGAAATGTATCGGCCACGTCATTTCAGTCAGCGATTCGGCAGAAATGGTGAACCCGATCTTCGGCGACTTCATGGCGGGCGCGGGCGAAACCTATTCCGCCCATGGCTACGACATGATGGTCACGCGCGTCGGCGCAGAGGCGGAGGCCGACACCTACCGCAATCTCAAGGCGCGTGGCGCGGTCGACGGCATTGTGGTCCATGCCCCGCGTCGCAACGATTCGCGCATGGCGCTGCTCGACAAGATCGGGTTGCCTTATGTGGTGCACGGCCGCTCCACCGGGATCACCTCTCCTTATTCCTGGCTCGACGTGAACAACACCCGCGCTTTTTCCGAGGCGACGTCCTACCTCGTCGGTCTGGGCCACAAGCGCATCGCGCTCATCAACGGGCAGGAAACGATGGACTTCGCCATACGGCGGCGGTCGGGCTACGAATCCTCGCTCCGATTTGCCGGTCTACCAATTGACATGGCGCTAATGACGACCGGTGAAATGACCGAGGCCTACGGATACAGCGAAGCCATGGCGATGCTGGCGCTGGACACACCGCCTACCGCCTTCCTCGTTGCCTCGATCATCTGCGCGGCTGGTATTCGGCGCGCGCTCGATGAAAAAGGCCTGCGCGCAGGCAAGGACGTGTCGATTGTCACCTTTGACGACTGCCTCAGCTATTTTGCGAATGGCGATGACAAACCCGTCTTCACTGCCTGGCAATCATCCGTGCGCGAGGCGGGCGCCAGGGTGGCCCAAATGCTGATCGACCGCATCCGTGCGCCTATCGCGCCTCACGAAACCGAACTGTGGGAGGCGGCCTTCGTCGAAGGCACCTCGACCGGCCCGGCCCCATCCAAGGACTGACAATGTTCACGCACAAACGCACCGACTTTCCCGAAGGGTTCCTCTTCGGGGCCGCAACCTCTGCCTACCAGATCGAGGGACACCAATTCGGCGGGGCAGGCCGCGCCATGTGGGACGACTTTGCTGCCACACCCGGCAATGTCGTCCGCGCCGAAGACGGCGCACGCGCCTGCGATCACTACCACCGGTACGAGGCAGACTTAGACCTCTTGCGCGACGGCGGCTTTGACGCCTATCGCTTCTCCACAAGCTGGGCGCGAGTCATGCCCGACGGACGGACTGTGAACCCAGAAGGGCTCGATTTCTACGACCGGCTGATCGACGCGATGCTGGAACGAAACCTCAAACCCTGCGCCACCCTCTACCACTGGGAATTGCCCTCGGCCCTCGCCGACCTTGGTGGCTGGCGCAGCCGGGACATCGCAAGCTGGTTCGGGGATTTTACCGAAGCCGTCATGGCCCGCATCGGCGACCGCACCTACTCGGTCGCCGCGATCAACGAATTCTGGTGCGTGTCCTTCCTCTCCCACTTCCTCGGCCACCATGCCCCCGGCCTGCGCGACATCCGCGCCACCGCCCGCGCCATGCACCACGTCCTCTTGGCCCACGGCACCTCCATCGAGCGGATGCGCGGCATGGGGGTCGGCAACCTCGGCGCCGTGTTCAACATGGAATGGGCCACCCCCGCCGACGACAGCCCCGAAGCTGCCGAAGCCGCAGCACTCTACGACGACTATTACAACCACTTCTTCGTCTCTGGCGCGTTCAAGGGCACCTATCCCGACCGCCTTGTCCGCGATCTTGGCCAGTATTTCCCAGACGGCTGGCAAGACGACATGGCGACCATCAAGACCCCGCTGGATTGGGCCGGGATCAACTACTACACACGCTCGATCATCGCCCCGAACGACGGCCCATGGCCGCACCACAACGGCGTCGAGGGGCCGCTCGAGAAAACCCAAATGGGGTGGGAGGTCTACCCCCAGGGTCTGCATGACTTCCTCGTGCGCACGGCTCAGGAGTACACCGGCGACCTGCCGCTTTTCGTCACCGAAAACGGCATGGCCAACGCGGATACGGTCACGAACGGCGCAGTCCAGGACGACGCCCGCATCGCCTATTTCCAAAGCCACCTGCAAGCCGTCCGCGACGCCATCGCCAAGGGCGTGCCAGTGCAGGGCTACATGGCGTGGTCGCTCATGGACAACTACGAATGGGCGCTCGGCTATGAAAAGCGCTTCGGCATGGTCCACGTCGATTTCGACACGCTCGAACGCACGCCCAAGGCATCATGGCATGCGTTCAAACACATGCTGACGACTAGCTGAGGAAAGTATCCACCACTTGGCTCTGCAGCTTCTTGCCATCTGGGTCGAGGTCGGTCTTCAACGCACAAAACGCCTCGCCCCATTTCGACGTGCGTGTCCGAATGGGCGGATCATCAGACGCAACGCAGTCCATCACAACGGCCGCCACCTCGTCGGCGGTCTGATAAATATCTCCGCCCGCCGCGCGGTCCTGCGCGCCGCCCACATACTTCTGCAGGATCGGCAGGTATTCGTCATCCAGCATCCCGCCGGTCTCTTCCACCTGCTTCATCACGTTGGCCGCAAACTCCGACGCAATCCCGCCTGGTTCGACCACGGTGAAGTTGATCCCGAAACTGGGCGAGATGTACGAGGCCATCGCCTCCATATACCCCTCGACCGCAAACTTGGCGGCGCAGTAAATCTCGTTGAAGGGCTGCCCAACCAGCCCGCCGACGGATGAAATGGTTACGACATGCCCGGCGCGACGTTCCCGGAAATGGGGGATCAGCGCCTTTGTGCAGCGCACGACACCCATGAAGTTCACATCCATCACCCAGTTGATGTCCTCTTCGCTCGCCTGCTCGGTCGAGCGGACAAACCCGGCGCCCGCATTGTTGATCAGCACGTCCACATGGCCCTCGGCGGCAATGACCTGATCCACACAAGCAGCAATCGACGCGCTATCCTGCACATCCAGCTGCGCCACATGCACCGTCACGCCCGCCGCTGCGACGGCATCATCCAGCACCGCCCGCTTGGACAGGTTGCGCATGGTGGCATAAACCGTGTGACCGGCCTGCGCCGCCTGCACGGCCAGTGACACCCCAAGGCCGGAAGAACAGCCGGTGATCAGAATGACTTTGGACATGGGGAGACTCCGTTTCTTGAATGCTGGTCGGGCCAACATGACAATGCAGTCCACGGACAGCAAACGGATCGGCAGCGAAGCTCCGCCTACATCCACCGCCGTGGATCAACCGCCTGTCCGGTGCGCGCGCTTTCCTGCGCGGCCATGCCCATCGCAACGGCGGCCCAGCCATCGGCCAACGTCACTTCAGGCGTCCCTTGCCCCCGCACGACAGCAGCGAATTTCTGGTGCTGATAGAATGTCGACCCGTTGTGATCGCCAGCGTCCAGCAGGGTCGGATCAACCGGAATGTCATGCGTTACCGGCCCCTGCGGATGGCGCGGCGAGGTCACCAGCTTGGCAATCGGGGCGGGGCCCAGATGATCCGGCCAGAACCGTCCCGGACCGGGAACAAAGGCTTCGATCTTGCCGGTTGGCCCAACGGCGGACAGCTCCTCCTGATAGGCAGAGCCTTCGGCAAACATGCACAGTTCCAGCATCGCCCGCGTGCCATTGTCGAAATCGACCAGGGCGTAGCCGCTGTCGATGATATCCGGCACCTCACCGCCATATTCCTCGTTCAGATGGTTCACCGCCTGCACGGCGGAGGCCATCACCCGCACCGGCTCGGCCCCCATCGCCAAGCGCATCAGGTCAAAGAAATGGCAGCATTTCTCGACAAAGGTGCCGCCGGTGTAGCGATTGAACCGGTTCCAGTCGCCGACCTTCTCCAGAAAGGGAAAACGGTGTTCGCGCACGGAAAGCTGCTTGATGCCGCCAGTCGCATCACTGGCTTTCTCCAGAAACTGCGCAATGACGGGCATGTAGCGATACTCCATCGCCACCCAGACCGGACAGGGGTAGCTATCGCGGAACGCCGTCAGCTTCGCCGCATCCTCGGGGTCCGTGAAGAGCGGTTTTTCCACCAGCAAGGGCAGGGGGCGCGTCGCCGCGATCTCTTCCATCTGCGCCACGTGGCAGTAGTTCGGGCTGACGATCAGCAGGCAATCCAGCTCCTCGACCGCAAGCAGCTCCCGCACCGATCCCACACGCAGCGCGGCAGGCTCAATGGCCGCAGCCTGCGCCGCCATCCCGTCATCGGGTTCAAAGAACGCGGCCACGCTCGCCTCGGGCAACAGCGCGATATTGCGCATATGTTCCTGCCCCATCATGCCGCATCCGATGATGCCATAGCGTACCTGATCCAACTTGCGTTCCTTCACTTCAGTCTTTGCACGTAAACGGCCCGCGCGGGGTCGTACCATGTGCGGGAAAATTCAATGGGTGCCGCTGCGTCCGCCCAACTCAGCCGCTCGATGTAACCGACAGTCTCACCGGGGCAGGGGCCATAGGCTTCGGGCGCCCAATCCGGGACGGGGCCAAGCGACACCCGGTCCTCCGCCCGGTGGATCCAAAGCCCCAATTCCTTGCGATAAGTGGCGTAGAGAGATTCGGACATCGTCGCTTCCGACACGATTCCCGCATCCGCATCCAGCCAGATCTCTTCCACGGCCATGATTGTTTCATTCAGCGACCGCAAACGGCGGATGCGTGTGGCTTGGCCCGACGTCCCGAACGCAGGCAGATCACCCGGCTTGTCCATCAGGTCCACGGACAGCACCTGCGCCCGCGGCAGCCCGCCGCCCTCCAGCAGTTCCAGCCGGAACATGGCATAGACGGTGCCGGTGTCCCCGCCGGCCCGGATGTAGTTGCCCGACCCCTGAACGCTCTCGACCAAGCCCTTATCGCCCATATCACGCAGGGCCTTGCGCAGTGTGCCCACGCTCACGCCCAACTCGGTCGCCATGTCCCGCTCGGGCGGCAAACGCTCCCCGTCGATCAACCGACCGGCCACGATATCGCGGGTCAGAAGCTCGGCAATCTGCACATAAATCGGCAGCGCATGTGGAGAGGGGCGGGGATCGGTCACAGTGTCGTCGAGCGCGTCGAAAAGCAAAATTGATACACCATTGATCTACATCAATGACAGTGTTACGCAAGTCCCAAGTTAACCCGAACGGAAAGTGCGCCGATGACCATCGTCCCCATCACATCCCCTGACCTCGACGCGGCCGAAGTGTCATGGTTTTCGGCGCTGTGCTCGGACGACTACCAGTTCCTCGGCGTGCCCGACGGCGACCTGCGGTCTAGCTGGGCACACTGCTCAGACATCGTGAAAGAGGCGGAGGCCCAAGGCTTCCGCAACATCCTCTGCCCCTCGTCCTATCAGGTGGGTCAAGACACGCTGTCCTTCGTCGCAGGTTGCGCGCCAATCACCCGCAAAATCAACCTGCTGGCCGCCGTCCGCTGCGGCGAAGTGCAGCCCATCATGCTCGCCCGCACAATCGCCACCCTTGACCACATGCTTGAGGGTCGGCTGACGGTAAACATCATCTCTTCCGACTTCCCGGGCGAAAAAGCGGACAGCAATTACCGCTACCAACGCTCTCGCGAAGTGGTAGAAATCCTGAAGCAAGCCTGGACACGGGACGAGATCAATTACGAGGGCGAGGTCTACAACTTCACCGGCCTCACCACTGACCCCGTGCGCCCTTACCAGACCGGCGGCCCGCTGCTCTACTTCGGGGGGTATTCCCCCTCCGCGCTCGAACTCTGCGGCCAGCATTGCGACGTCTACCTCATGTGGCCCGAGCCGCAGGAGAACCTCGCGGGCCGGATGCGTGACGTGAACGCGGTGGCCGAAAAATACGACCGCACGCTCGACTACGGCCTGCGGGTCCACATGATCGTGCGGGATACCGAAGCCGAGGCCCGCGAATACGCCGACTACATCGTGTCGAAGCTCGACGACGAATACGGCCAGCTGATCCGCGACCGCGCGCTGGACAGCACATCGCTGGGCGTCGCGCATCAGGCCAAGGCGCGCGAGCTGGCAGACAAGTTCGGCTACGTCGAACCGGGTCTCTGGACAGGCGTGGGCCGGGCACGCTCAGGCTGCGGTGCTGCCCTTGTCGGTTCCACCGACCAAGTCATGTCCAAGATAGAAGAGTATCAAAAGATGGGCATCCGCGCCTTTATCTTCTCGGGCTACCCACACCTGGAAGAAGCAAAACATTTCGGCGCGCGCGTCATGCCGCACTTGAAAACCTGTTCTTTGCCCCATGCTTATGGCCGGGTGCCAGACAGCGCCCCCGCAACCCCACTCGCCGCAGGAGAGCGCCGCTAATGGACCGCGTCCAACTATCCGATACCCTGAACTTCTCGCGTATCGTCTATGGCATGTGGCGTTTGGCCGATGACAGCGACACCTCCGTGTCCCACGTGCAGGCCAAGATCCACGCCTGCCTCGACCAGGGGATCACGACCTTTGACCAAGCCGACATCTACGGCGGCTACGTGGCCGAGGCGGTGCTGGGCGAAGCGCTCAAGGCCGACAGCGGCCTGCGGTCGAAGATGGAGATCGTGACCAAATGCGACATCGTGGCCCCCATGGGCCGCTACGCCGATGCGCCGGTCAAATACTATGACACATCGCGCGCCCACATCATGCAGAGCATCGAAAACTCGCTGCGCGATATGGCCATCGACCATATCGACCTGCTGCTGATCCACCGCCCCGATCCGTTCATGGACCACCACGAAACCGGTGCGGCGCTGGACGAAGCGGTCGCCTCGGGCAAAGTCGGTAGCGTCGGCGTGTCCAACTTCCGCCCGTGGGACTGGTCGCTGCTGCAATCGGGCATGAAAACGAAACTGGTCACCAACCAGATCGAAATCTCTCTCAGCGAAATCAACCCTTTCACCAACGGCGACCTCGCCTTCCACCAACAGCACGGCCAGCCGCTCATGGCGTGGTCGCCTCTGGGGGGCGGTGGCCTGATGACCGGCAGCGAAAAGCTGCACGATGTCATGGACGAGATTGCGGGCGCCCACGGGGTCGACCGCGCCGCGGTCGCGACAGCCTTCCTGCTGGCGCATCCCGCAAACATCATCCCGGTCATGGGCACCAACAACCTCGACCGGATCAAGAACATTGGTGCTGCGACCAAGGTGTCGCTCGACCGACCCACATGGTTCCGCCTCTACGAGGCGGCGCTTGGACACGAGGTGGCCTGATGACGATGCAAAGCCCGCAGCAACCCACCGTGTTCACCCCCGACGCAGACAGCAGCCGCCAGTTGCGCGACGCTTTCGGAAAGTTTGCCACCGGCGTGACGGTGGTCACGGCCCCTAGCGCTGACGGCCCCATCGCCATCGTCGCCAACAGCTTTTCGTCGGTGTCGCTCGACCCTGCACTCGTGCTGTGGTCCGTGGACCGGAACGCCCGGCGCTTCCCCTACTTCGACGCGGCGGACCACTATGCGATCCACGTGCTGGCGGCGGAACAGGGCGACCTGTGCAAGCTCGCGGCCCGCAACGCGCAGGTGCTGAGCGAGCATCCGCACACTCTGAACGCCGACGGCGTTCCTCTTATTGATCATTGCCTTGCGCGGTTCGAATGTCGCAGGGTGGCGGCACATGACGCGGGCGACCACGTCATCATCGTGGGCCAGGTCCAGCGCACTGAAATGCGCGACGGCCAGCCGCTCACATTCTTCGGGGGCGATTTCGGCTCCGTCACGTCCTGACGTGAAAAACGACCCGCCCGCGGGGTGAAAGCGGAAAATGGGCCACGGTGGAACAAACCACCGGGCGACCGACAAAGGGAGGGCCCTTCATGGGTCTGTTACTGACGGTGCTGGCACCGTTTGCATGGGTGAATGGTGCCCTGCTCAAGATCGGGCGCGCCATCGGCATCGTGGCAATTGCGGCCATGGTGATCGCGATCCTGATCCAGGTGGTCGCGCGCTACGTCTTCAACAACGCACTGCCCTGGCCGGACGAAGCCGCGCGCTTCTGCATGCTGTGGATGACGGGCCTCATGGCGCCCACGGCATTCCGTCGCGGCGGTTTTGTGGCGCTCGACATGATCTCGGGCGTACTTCCGCGCACCGTTGCGGCGCTCCTCAGCCTTGTTCTGCTGCTGATCTCGCTCGCTATCCTGCTCGTCGCCCTGCCCATCGGCTGGTCCGAGGTCACGGGCTTCGGTGGCCGCTTTGCCACCGCCTCCCTCTACATCCCCACCTTTGACGGCTGGTTTCGCATCCCGCGCAGCTGGATGATGCTGTCGCTGCTGGTCGGTGTGGTCCTGCTGCTGCTGGTCAATATCGAACTGATCTTGCGCAAACTGGTCGAGATGATGGGCGGCGGCGACCGCCTGCCCGACCTCGATCTGGGCGACATGGCCGCGGGGAGCGAATGACATGCTGATCTGGTTCCTCCCGCTCTTCCTGCTTTTCCTCCTGATTGGTTTGCCGGTCTTCTTCGGCCTGCTCGCCGCCCCCGGTATTCTGCTGTATCTGAACGGGCAGGAGCGCGACATCACGCTGCTCTATCGCAATGTCTACAACGGGATGGACAGCTTCCCGCTGATGGCGATCCCCTTCTTTATGCTGGCGGGTGAGCTGATGAACAAGGGTGGGATCACCATCCGCCTCGTTCAATTCAGCCAAGCGCTCATGGGCCATCTGCGCGGCGGTCTGGCGCAAGTGAACGTCCTGTCCTCGATCCTTTTCGCAGGCCTCTCGGGTTCCGCCGTGGCTGACACATCGGCCCTCGGCTCCATGCTGGTCCCTGCGATGGAGAAAGAGGGTTACACACGCCGCTACGCCGCTGCGATCACCGCTGCCTCATCCGTCATCGGCCCGATCATCCCGCCGTCAGGAATCATGATCATCTACGCCTACGTCATGGGCGAAAGCGTGGCGGCACTCTTCCTCGCCGGCATTGTCCCCGGCATCCTTGTCGGCGTCGGCCTCATGGTGATGATCCGCCTGACCGCAGATCGATACGACCTGCCCGCCGCGCACAAGGTGCAGTTCGACGGGGTCGAACTCAGCCCGATGGAGCGCTGGGTGTCCTGGGCGCTCGTGCGGCTCAACATCGGTCTTCTGCTCTGGGCGTTTCTGCCGCTGGGTGAGACGTCGCCGCTGATCCTCTGGGGCACCTTTGCCGCCGCAGTCGCAGTTGCACACGCCTTGATGCTTGCCCTGCGCACCCAAGTCAGCAGCGAATTCCGCACAATCTGCAAACGCGCCATTGTGCCGCTGCAAACGCCTGTCCTGATCCTCGGCGGCATCTTGGGCGGTGTCTTCACCCCGACCGAAGCCGCAGCGGTCGCCGTGGCCTACGCCGTCTTCGTCGCCTTCTTCGTCCTGCGCACCATGCGGCTGAGCGATTTGCCCGACATCCTGAGCCGCGCGGGCCTGACCTCTGCCGTGGTCCTGCTGCTCGTCGGCGCAGCGCTTGCGTTCAAGACGGTGGTGTCGCTCAGCTACGCCCCCCAAATCCTCGCGGACTTCATCCTGACGCTGTCGGAAAACCCGCTGATCCTGCTGTTCCTGATCAACCTGCTGCTCTTCATCGTCGGCATGTTCCTCGACGCAGGCCCCGCGATCATCATCCTCGGCCCGATCCTCGGCCCTATCTTCGTCGATCTCGGCGTCGACCCGATCCACTTCGCGATCATCATGTCGGTGAACCTGACAGTGGGGCTGGCAACGCCACCCATGGGGCTTGTCCTATTCGTCGCCGCCGCCGTCAGTCGCGAGAAGGTCGAAACCATCGCCAAGGCGATCCTGCCCTTCCTCGCCATCGAGATCGCGGTGATCTTCCTGATCACCTACGTGCCCGCCATTTCCATGACCATTCCCCGTCTCACGGGGTTTGCCAACTGATCCAAGAGCTTAACGGGAGGACCTAACCACATGCTCAAAACGACCCTCAAAACCCTCACGGCCGCCGCGCTTGTCGCGGGTTCGGCCATGATGGCGACCGCGCAGGAATACACGATCCGCGCCACCGCCAACTCGAACACCAATGACGAAGACTATGACGGCCTCGTCGTGTTCAAGAACTACGTCGAAGCAGCCTCCAACGGCGCCATCGGAGTCGAACTCTTCATCGGCACGCAGCTGTGCTCGAACGGCGCGGAATGCCTGCAAGGCGTGGCCGACGGCTCGATCGACGTTTACATTTCCACCTCGGGCGGCGCGTCGGGCATTTTCCCCTACGTGCAGGTGCTCGACCTTCCCTATCTGATGGCCGACGACCGCATCGCGGAGCACGTCCTGTCGGGCGACTTCACCCGCACCATGCGTGACATGGCGCTCGAGGATTCCGGTGGTGCCATCCGCCTGATGACCATCGGCAACACCGGCGGCTGGCGCAACTTCGCCAACACCCAACGCCGCATCGCCGAGCCGGGCGACATGGAGGGCCTGAAAATCCGCACCGTGGTCGCCGACCTGCCGCAAGAGCTGGTCAAAGCACTGGGCGCGTCTCCAACCCCGATCCCGTGGCCCGAGTTGTTCACTTCGTTCCAGACCGGCGTGGTCGAAGGCTCCAAGAACGGCATCACCGACATCATGGGTATGAAATTCCCCGATGCCGGGCTGCAATACGTGACCCTCGACGGCCACGCCTACATGGGCGCACTGTGGTGGATGTCGAACGAGAAGTTCATGGCGATGCCCGAAGACATGCGCCGCGTCGTGGTCGACGGTTTCTACGCGCTGCAACAGGCAACCTTCGCCTCGCCCAAGCGCAAGTCGATCCAGGCTTATGAAGAGTTCGTCGCCGGTGGCGGTGACCTCTACGTGCCGACGCCGGAGCAAAAAGCGGCCTTCGCCGAGGCAGCCGCCCCGGTCAATGACTGGTTCGTGGCCAACGTGGCCCGCGGCGACGAAATCCTCACCGCTCTGCAAGAAGCGGTTGCTGCAGCCGAAGCAGACGTGAACGCAGCACGCGACGCCGACCTGAACTAAGGCGGATCAGGATCCGCCTTACGATTGGGCCGCCCCAACCGGGGCGGCCCATTTTGTTTTCCGTTGCACACCCTGCATGCCACGAAGCAGATTACGAACCTGTTCCGATGATCACGGGGTCTGCACCCGGCATGTCCACAAGAACCGTGCGATCGGGAACGCTCTGCCCGCTGGGCACGGACCGCGTCTGGCCCGAGAAGTTCGCCACGATGACCGTCCCGTCCGCAAATGCCGTCTGCTGCAGCAAGCGGTCGGTCGACAGAAACGCAAAACCTGTCATCTGTTCGGTCATGAGACGTCGGTGCAGCGGGGCGAAATCGGCCACGTAGTCTGCAATTGTGGGCAGATCGCGGTCCAGTACACTTGCGTTGAGGTGATAGAGCGGCGGCACCGCATAGAGCAGTCCGATCAACTCGTTATGCGCGCGCTGCCCTTCCGGCTTGAGTGTCCCGAAGTGCCAGTGATGCGTCGTGACCACGCTGTCGCCAAGCGCGATCTGATACAGCGGGATGCGGTACGCCGGGTTGAACACGATCTCGGTCATGTTGGGCGGGGGCAGGGTAGGTTTGAAAAACCTGTCCGGCGCCTCGGGCGGCCAGTAGTTCCCGATATGATAAATCGGCTCGGGATCTTTCCGCGTACGCGGGTCCATCCAGTCATAGGCGGGTGTCGTGATGCCGTGGGCAAAGTCGATGTAAGGAGCGAAGGCGGCAACGCCCACTTCCGAGCCCAGAACCAGCTGTTTGTCCTCGGCCACAAGGGACAGCCGCTGCTTCAACGCCTCGAACGCGGCACGCTTGCTGGTCTGCCGACCCTCTGCATAGTCCTCGATCAAGAGCCCGGTCGCATCCACGTCTAGGAAATAGCTGTTGGCCCCCAGCGTGTCTGCCACGGCGTGTATCCGCGCCATGGCGTAGTCAGCAACGACGCGCGGGTTCACATAGACCCCGATACCGCGAAATCCGGACCGCACCGACCCATCGGCACTGAGGATCCGCGCGTCGTCGAAAATGGCCTGCCCCATCTGCGCGGTCGGCCAGGTCTGCTCTTCACCTTCAGGATGTGCGCTTGCGTAGCTGTCGTAGGGCCCAAAGAGATACCCACGCGACCGGGCCTCTGCCATGGCCTCGGGATGGCCGAGCGCGTGGTGCCAGTTTTCGATGCCAAGCCAGGCACGCGCAATACCGGCCTCTGCCAATGCATCCAGAATCCGCAGGCTCATCCCGCCGCCCCATGTATCTGGCGGCGCCAGGCTGCCTTCGAACTCGGCAGCGAGTGCGGCGCGCAGGTCCAGCAGATGGGCTTGTTCCTTGGCCGGGTCATGCCGTCCGGGCAACAGCGCTTCACCCTCGAAGGGGCGCACAAGCGGAAGTGCTGCGTTGAGCGCGCGGATGAATTGGGTCCGGCTGTACCGGGACACGAAACCATCCGCTCCCTGCGCTTCGTCGATTGCCGTTTCAATTTCTGCCCGAACGTCACCGGGCACTGCGCCCCACAGGTCCGCGGAAAGGGAACCGGGCGCTTCACGGCGCCGCGCGAACTGCCGGACAAAGCGGCGCCACGCCGTGACATCGGATGGGGTCAACAGCCCGTCAGACCACAGGTAGATATGTGGCGCCCCGGCCAGCAGATCGATGTCCGCCCTTGTCGCCGCTTTCTCGCTCAGCGCACGGAAGGCACCGGTTTCTTCCAGATGCGCACGATAGAGCTGCGCGCCGATCACCGGATCCCTCGGCCCCAGATCCACGGTCATGCGGTAGGGGCGATCAAGGTTGAGTGGCGTAAATGCATGAACGACGCCAACGCTCAGCACGGTGTCACTGTCTTCAAATGACAGGCGCGCGTCCCAGGGTGTGTCCATCCGCCAGGTCACGGAACCCTCATCGTGCAAACGGGTCCAGAACGGCTGCGCAAACTGCACCAACGCATCTCCGCCATTCAGCACGTCGATCAGAAAGCGGCGCCAGTCCGCGTTCTGTGCTTCGAAAAGTCGCCCCTCTCCGAGCACGGGCAGCGCCCATTCATCGCTGGCCTGCGCCGGCATATGCGGCCATGGCAGATGCGCGGGCCGATCCGATGCAATCTCAACCGTCATGCTGCTCCCGGCCGCGCGGGCAGTGACCGACAACCGCCCGCTGTCGGTTTCAACCTGCCATTCCGCGCTGACCGCGTCGCTGGACAGCGCTCGCGTTTCCCCGATCAGGGCCGGCCGTGCGAGTGCAGTCACGGTTGTCCCGCGCATCGCGCCGGACATCTCCAAAGTGTCGGTGTCAATCTCGAAGGTGGCGCGATCGGTGGTCAGAACCACCTGTTCTGCCAAGGCCGTGTGACCCACGACACTCAAGAGACCGGCGACAAAGGCGCATGCGCAAAAATGTCTGGTCATTTTGATGACCCCTCCACCGGCAGCAGACCACGCGCGACAAAGGCTGCCCTCAAGCGGTCCTCGTCTTCGCCCGGTGACACCAATTGCCTTGGGGCCACGCCCGCGGCATGGGCAATGGCAGCAATGCGGCCCTGTCCGTTGAACTGCGTGTCGGGTCGGACGCGGGCAATCTCATCGGTATAGGCTTCGATGGCCGGAACAATGACCCAGCCGTCCTCGCGCAGCGCCCCCGCCAAATCTTCGACAAAAAGCGCTGCCAGGTCGTTCTCGTGCAGCAACAGCACATGGTCCGGATGCCGCCCCAGCGTCTGCACGGCCAACGCATCGTAGAATTCGATCGTGTCGATCAGCACCTCGACATAGACCTGTCCAAGCCGGTCCATATCCAGCGGATGACCCGCTTCGACCGCCTCATTCACGAGGGCCTGCATGTACCAGTCATAGGTGTCGACGGTGACATAGGCGTTCTGCAGGCCGCGCGCCGCCAACCCGGCAACAACAGCCAACCGTTTGTCGCGCGTGTCGCCCTCATCCAGATAGGGAAAGCGAAAATAGGGGGCCACGTTGTCGAAACCCTCCAGTATCGCCGCCGCCCTGTCGATGTCGGCAAGATAGCTGTCGGGGTCTGTTTCGCGCAGGCGCGGATGCGTGTGGGTGTGGTTTGCCAGAACATGGCCCGCATCCGTATAGGTGCGCAGCCTGTCGGCACCGTCCCGGTGGTGCGCCAGCGACTGCGTCAGCACGAAAAACGCGGCCCCTTCGATGCCTGCGTTGGCAAGTCCCGCAACCAGTTTCTCGGTGCGTTCCGCTCCGCTCAACAGCGGACCGTCGCCCCGTGGCGCATCATCAAAGGAAAAGGAGATGCGGCGCGTTTCCGCGGCCGATACCGCGCCTGCGAAGGACGCAAACATCACCGCCATGAAAGCACCGGCGCGCAGAACGCGCCGGGCCATGTCAAAGCCGCTCACTGGCACTCGAACGCGCCCACGGCGTCCAGTACCGCCCGCGAGGTCGGTTTCCGCAGCTCGAGATAGGAGCGATCCGGCATGTCCAGGTTCAGCGCGAACACATAGGTATCAGCGCTGCACCGCACCCAGCCCACATACCAGCCGACATCCATGTCGGTCCTGCTGAAGCGCCAGCCGGTCTTGCTGTACATGGTCCAACCATCGCCCGCATCCGACTGCATGATCGTGTCGGCGGCGGCATAGGTCGCGTCGGACAGGGGCAGGTCACGCTCCGCCAGCCGTTCCAGAAACGCGATTTGCTCAAGGGCGGTGATCTGCAACGTATCGTCCAGCCAATAGGTGGTCAGCGTCGCCTCTGTTCCGGTCTCGGCATTGCCGTAATCAAAGCGGCCCAGCCATTCGGTCATGCCCGCCAACCCGACGCGCTGCGCGATTTCCTGATACACCCACACAACCGAGCTTCGGAAAGCCGAGGTGAGGGTATGATCCCGGTTCCACCCGTCAAAGACGCGGTGCTGGCCATCCCAGTCAAACATCGTCTCCGGTGCGGCAACGCCGGTTTCGAGGGCAATCAGGGTGTGCGGAACCTTGGACGTGGATGCGGGCGCAAAGCGTTGCGCCGACCGGTCTGCATTGCTGACCCAGACCTGATCGTCCGACAATCGCTGCACAACAATGGTCGAGGTTTCGGGATCGACGCCTGCCGCCTCAACGGCTTGCGACACGTCGATGGGGCCGGCAACGGCGCCGGATACTGAAAGAACAAGGCCGGACATGGCAAAAAGACATGCCTTCAGGCCTCCAAACATCTGCTTGGAGAGAGTACTGCTCATTTTTTGGATTCCTTGAAACAGGAGTTTTGATTGGAACGGTATTTTACTGATTTTACAAATACTTGCCTCGCAAGTGCTGGACGCCTGAAATTGGCGGCACGCTCATGTTGCAAGGCTGCCCTAGGCGTAGAAGCTGGCTCAGATTCTCACAACCCACCGCGGTGCGCCCTAAAACCCGTCGGCTGAAATCCGCCAATCTGCGCCCGGGCCTGAACAAAGCATCGGCGCTGCCGCAGCCATCGTCGCCCCGAGGACGCCGGGTCATTCTGACAACCCCGGTTCATCCGGAACCTGCTTGGCCGAACCTGCCACCGGGACTTCATATCGCAGCTCGAGGTCAGACCGCGCTCCGCCGAACTGCACAACCATATCCCACCATCCCCGCGCCTCCGTTTCGGTCCAGGAGGTTTCCGGGCTGCCCACCGGCATATGGGCCGAGATACAGGCAACGGGCTGACCGCCGGCATCAACCTGTAGTGCGACATGCGCCGGCACAGTCCGGGTGGTGACAGTCGAATACACGTATTCCCCGCCATCCATCACCTGACGCACCGTGCTATGCTCAAGTCGCGCGGTGATCCTGTCCGACACGTGCCGCTCCAACTCAAGCCGTGCGCGAAAATCGGAGCTGACGCGCGCCGGTCGCGTCTCAAGCACCAGTGTCACATGGCGCGACAGGCGCCATGCCAGCCAGGCGCGCCACGTGACGCGCCCGTAATACAGCGCCGCGCCAAGCGGGATCAGGCCCAGAAGGGTCCAGAGGTTTCCATCGACCCACCCCTCGCGCATCGCGGCCAATCCGGAGACGGCAAAGGACATCAGCACGACGGTCATCGCCAACAGGCCCCAGAACTCGGACGCGCCGCGCGAGGGCAGGACCTCCGACTGCCACCGGCGGTCCCACATCCACGGTTGATCCGGATGCGTGCGACGTGCCCTGATGCGAAACCGCTCGCTGCGATAGATCGAAAAACACACGGTCAGGATGCCGCCAAACAGCGGAACGAAGATGGCGAGGAACGGGATCGTCCACCAATCCACCCCCTGATGGATCAGCCCGGCAACCATGATCGCGACCAGGCACAGCGTCCCGGCGCTCACAGCGATATGTCCGTCAATCCGCATGTGTGTCTCTGGTGTCGGCGTCAAAGGCGCGGTTGGTCCCGGCCAATCCTGCTGCCGGAATGCGGTGTTTTCGGAGCATGCGCGCGGCTATTCAGCGGCATCCCCGCCCACATCGCGCAGAAACGCCTGATAGACCTCGGCCACCGTACGGGGTCGATCCAGCATCGGCACATGTCCGCATCCATCAAGCGTCACGAGGGTCGAGGCGGGCAGGGCCCGATGCAGCATCGCCGCGCCGCTCACGTGAAAGATGCGATCAGGGGCACACCAGATGACAAGCGACGGCATGGTCAGGGACGGCGCGAGCTCCAGCACCGTCGGCACATCGGATTGGTGATGCACCACGTCCCAGATGCGCGCATTGTGATCGCCTGTCGCCACCTCGTCCTGCATCCACATGGTCAGGATCGGCCCGGGCACATAGGGGATCTGCGGCGATAGCCAATCATTGCGCGCCACGAAATCAGCTTCGCTTTGCACCACCAGCGGCGTGTCTCCCCCGGCGCGCGCCACATCCATATCGCTTTGCACAGGGGTCGGAACGCCCAGCGGGCTGCCGACAAAGGCGATGCTCGACACGAGGTCCGGATGCGCCTCTGCCAGCAATGCCGACACATACGCGCCCATGGAATTGGCCCCGATATGGGCCTTCTCCACCTCAAGAGCCTGCAGGACGGCCCGCAAATTCTCGGCCTGACGGTCCAGCAAATAGGCGTCATCCGACAACCGCGCGTTGTCGCCGAACCCCGGCAAGTCGATGGCAACCACGTGGTAGGCATCCACAAGCGACCGGGCCAGCTCGACCCAATGCTCCTTGCGGGCATAGATGCCATGGATCAGGACAACGGTCTCGCCCGCACCCCCCTCAAGATAGTGAATGTCTCCGACATCGGTCGATACCGTACCTGCACTCAACCCCGCGGAGGCGGAATTCAGATGCAACAGCACCGCCGCCACGCGTGTCGGCACCAGAACCCAAGCGGCTGCCACGATCACCGCACACAGTATCAGGGCCAGAGCAAGCCCCGCAAACAGCCGTTTCATGATCGGTCCTTCCCGCCAGAGATGCCGCACTGGCCCGACAGAATGTCGCCGTGAGTGGTGTGCGCTTTCCGGCCATCATGCACGGGCCGATGCGTCCGGACTTGAAGGAACGTGCAAGACGGCCCGCCCGGCCTTGTCAAAGCCGCGCGTTCAGAAAGGTCAGCACGTCGGCATAGACCTCCGGGCTGGCCGTCTGGGTGGTCAACGTGGCATGGCCCTTGCCCGGCAGGTCGGGATAGCGATGAAGCGACGGGCCCAGCAGATCCTGCGCGGCCCGCATATGCGCCTCGCGGCTGATCCGATCCTTTTCGTACCGGTATGCCTTGGCACAGGGGATTGTTTTGCCGGTCTTGCCCGCCCGCACGCTGTCACGCTCGGCCTCGGACAGCCCCAGCGTCTCGATCTCACGAAAGAACGGCGCCGATGGCTGACAGGCAACGACGGCCTGCACCCGCGGATCGGCAATCCCGACAATGGCAAAACCACCCGTCATGCACATGCCGATGGTGCCGATCGCGGCGCCCGGGTTGTCCTCGGCCACCTTCTGCACAAGCTCCAGGATCCACGCCGCAATCGGCCGCGCACGGGATGGCCCGCTGGCGGCAAAAAGCGCGCGAAACTCCCGGCTCAGGCAGAATGCGGCACAGCCGAGCATCCCCATCTCCGTCCCCGGCGCCTTGAACAGCAGGGGCATGTAGACCTTGAACCCCTCGCCGGTCATGCGCGTGCAATAGTCGACGAAAGACGGCGACATGCCCGGCAACTCGTGCAGCACGACCAGCGGCCGATCTCCCGTCTTGCTGACATAGACGGGCAGGCTCAAGGCGGTGCCGACGCTGACAGGCGAATGAAAGGCGGACAGATCAACGGCTTGGCTCATGCGGAACACGTCATGGAACAGGGACAACCCGGCCACCCTTGCAGATTTACGCAAAGGTTTCACATGTTTCGCACCCGCAGCTTGAAGAAACGTGCAACTATTTCCCCAAACCCGGCCAGTGATCCGCCATTCTGGCCCCAGCCATTTCCATACAGGTCCGACGAAACCAACCGTGACACCCCCCAAACACTGCTTCCGCAACCACCTGTTCTCCTTCGATGCAGGCGAACTGGCCCTGCATGAAAACCTGATGACCTGCGTGATCGTAGGGCGACAAAGCCCCGTGCGCGTCTCGAACGATCAGGACGCAATCGACACGGCTGCCCTCTGCATCACACCCGGCGTGCCCCACCGCGTCCATGTCCGGGAGGGCGGCGCCGACGTGATCTACCTCGACGGCGTGCGCCTGCATGACCACAGCCCGGATTTTGCAGCCCTGCCGCCCGAGTGGCACGCGCTGCCGCAGGCGTTCCACAGCGACGACTCCGCCAGCATCGATCGGTTCCGCCGCCTGCTGGACACGACCACCACGCCCCCGGACCCGGCGGTGATGCAGATCGTCAGCCGTCTCTACGATGAACCCTTCGCGCGCCTGTCGCAACTGGACCTTGCGCAGGATCTGGGGCTCGAACGCACGCAGGCGCTGCGGCATTTCAAGGCCACGACAGGCCAGACCTTCCGCAAGTTCAAGATCTGGGCCGCCATCGTCTCTGCCGCCCGCATGGCACACAAGGGCGAACAGATCGGGCTGGCGGGTGTCGAAGCCGGGTTTGCGGACGCCGCGCACCTTGCCCGAACGGCTGGCACGGTGTTCGGCATCACTCCAACACGCGGCCTGTCGGGATTGACACGGATGCTGACACTGCCGGCCCCTGCGGCCTGACCCACTTGCCCCCGACCTGCACACAGGCAATGGTGCCGGCAGTCATCGCACAACAAAACGGGTGCCCCATGTCCCAAACAGACAAAGCCACAGCCTTCGCCGCTCTTCACGTTCCTGGAACGCCGGTGGTGATCTACAACATCTGGGACGCAGGCTCGGCCAAGGCGGTCGCCGGGGCAGGGGCCAAGGCCATCGCGACCGGCAGCTGGTCCGTGGCCGAAGCGCAGGGCTTTCCCGACGGTCAGAAGCTGCCGCTCGACGTCCTCTTGCCTATTGCCAAGCGCATCGTGGACAGCACGGACCTGCCGGTCTCCATCGACTTCGAAGGGGGCTATGCCACCGATCCAGAACCCTTGGCTGCAAACATCACGGCACTGATCGGCACCGGCGCCATCGGCCTGAATTTCGAGGATCAGATCGTGGGCGGCGAGGGCCTGCACGACATCGACACGCAAGCGGCCCGGATCAGGGCGGTGCGCGCAGCCGCGGACGCCGCGGGCGTTCCGCTTTTCATCAATGCCCGCACAGACCTGTTCCTCAAGGCCAAGCCCGACGCTCACGCCGACCAGATGGGCGAAACGCTCGACCGTGCCGCCGCCTATGCCGATGCAGGCGCAAGCGGCTTCTTCATTCCGGGCCTCACGGATCACGCAATGATCGAAAAGGTCTGCGCCAGCACCGCCTTGCCCGTCAACGTGATGATGCGCGGCGCGCTGGGCTCCATATCCGAAGTGGCATCCCTCGGCGTCGCCCGCGCCAGCTACGGCCCCGGCCCCTTCGCCAACGCGATGACACAAGCGGCCGAGGGTTACAAAGCAGCCGCCGCAAGCTGACGGCGATCCCGGCTCCTATCACCACGCCGCAACGCAAGCGGCGGGTGCGCACTGTCGGTAGGGCGGGGTTTCACCCCGCCATCCCCTAACCAAAAGTTACCGCCCGCCATCAAACCTTAACGCGGGCCAGAAATGAACGCTCCGTTAACGGCCATACGCAGAGCAAAATGCGCAGTTTCGGGGTCAAACTTCGCAGTTTCCCAAAAACAGCTCCAAAATGCCCTCGTCGGGACCACTGAAAATATGCAGTTTTCCCCGCAAAATATGCGTTTTACCTGAAATTAACCGCCGTACGCAGCGTTAACGCCACCGTACGGTGATCAGGCTTCCCAAGCTGAAAATCTGCTGCCAAACTCAGCGGAACGGATACATCCAGACCTTGTAATCAGCGACCAGAATATGCGCCCGATCAATCTCGTCCTTGGTCATTTTCTTGACCACCTCTTCCAGCGAAATCGCGGCGTCCGGGTCGCCTCCAATCGCGCTCAGAGTGTACCACATATAGGCGCGGACAAGGTCCGGCGCGGGCATTCCGCGCCCCACTTCATAGTACCATCCGACACCGGATTGCGCGCCCGGATGCCCCTTCATGGACGACCGCAAATACCATTCGAACGCCCTCTCATCATCCCGCTCGACGCCCAGGCCCAAAGCGTACATGACCCCAATCAATTCCTCGGCATCCGCATTGCCCGACCGGGCCGCGGGCCACAGCGCATCATAGGCCGCCTTGTACGCCCCGGCCTCCATCAGATCGCGGGCTTCCTCGATCTCGGCAAGCGCCGGAAACGCCATAAAAACAAGGGCTATCGCAAGTTTGCGCATATCATCCTCCTCGCCACGACACCTGCCTTTGCAGACGATCTGCCGCGTCCTCTCACCCCGGATGATTTCATCGCCGTCGACCCGGCGCAAGCCAAACTCGGGCAGCTTCTGTTCTACGATCGCATCCTCTCCGGCAACCGCAATATCGCCTGCTCCACGTGCCATCACCCCGACCTTGGAACCGCCGACGGACTGAGCCTCGGCATCGGCGAAGGCGGCGAAGGATTGGGCCCGCAGCGCACCGCTGGCACGGGCGACAACCGCATCCGCAAACGCATCCCCCGCAATGCACCCGGCCTGTGGAATCTGGGCGCCAAGGACCTGCACACCATCTTCCACGACGGCCGCCTCAGCGTCGCTAACACGTACGAGAACGGTTTCAACTCCCCGGCCGAGGAATGGCTGCCCGAGGGCTTGGATAACCTATTGGCCGCACAGGCAATTTTCCCACTGGTTGCCCAATTCGAAATGGCCGGAAATCCCAAGGAAAACGAGATCGCCGGCGCCATCCATCAGCGTATGGACCACGCCTGGCCCATCCTCGCTGACCGCATCCGCCACATCCCCGCCTATGCCGAAGGATTTGCCGCAGCCTACCCCCACATCTCACGCGCCAAAGACATCACGATCGCCGACATCGCCAACGCGCTGAGCGCCTTCATGATCTGGGAATGGACCAGCACGGACAGCCCGTTCGACGCCTTTCTCGCGGGCGACCAAAACGCCCTCAATACGCGGCAAAAACAAGGGCTTGACCTGTTCTACGGTAGGGCCAATTGCAGCACCTGCCACAGCGGCCCACTGATGACGGACCAGCAATTCCACGCCCTCGGCCTGCCGCCCTTCGGCCCCGGTCGCACCCGACGTTTCGACCCGATGGTTCGCGATGTGGGGCGCATGGGTGAAAGCGACGCGCTCGAGGATGCCTATGCCTTCAAGACACCCATGCTGCGGAATGTGGCCCTGACCGCACCCTACGGTCACAATGGCGCCTATCCCACGCTTGAAGGGATTGTGCGCCACCACCTCAACCCCTTGCAATCACTGGACAATTGGACGCGCGAAACAGCAGCGCTACCCGATGTCCCATGGCTTGCCGCTATCGACTTCATGGTGTGGCAGGACAGCCGTGAGATGGCGCGCCAGCGTGCGGCGGTGCAGCTTCAGCCGATAGCGCTCAGCGACACGGAAGTCGATGACATCATTGCGTTTTTGCACGCGCTCACGGGCGAGACAGCGAACACCGATAGGCTAGGCGTGCCCACGTCCGTGCCCAGCGGTCTGCCCGTCGATCCACGGATTTCGAACTAGCGCCCTTTCCAGACTGGGTCGCGCTTTTCCGCAAACGCGCGCGCCCCTTCCAATTGGTCCTCGGACCGATAGAGCGTCTCGACCGTCGGCAACTGGCTGTTGGTGATCCGATTCATCGCGTCCTGAAACTTGGAATCCTCTGCGTCCCGCACCACTTCCTTGATCGCCGCGTAAACCAGCGGCGGCCCCGACGCGATCAACCGCGCCAATTCCCACGCGCGATCCATAAGGCCTTGCGCTGAAACGATTTCATTGACCAACCCCCAGCGGTGCGCTTCCTCTGCATCGAACCATCGCCCGGTCAACAACAGCTCCATCGCGATGTGATAGGGGATGCGCTTCGGCAGCTTGATGCTGGCCGCATCCGCCACCGTACCTGACCGTATCTCCGGCAGGGCAAAGGTCGCGTGATCGGCGGCAAGGATCATGTCCGCGCTCAGCGCCAACTCCAGTCCACCGCCGCAAGCAATGCCATTCACCGCCGCAATCACCGGCTTGTTCAACCCACGCAATTCCTGCAACCCACCAAAGCCGCCGACGCCATAATCCCCGTCTACAGCATCACCATCGGCCGCCGCCTTCAGGTCCCAACCGGGCGAGAAAAACTTCTCTCCTGCCCCGGTCACGATCGCGACGCGCAGCTCAGGATCGTCACGAAACGCCATGAACGTCTCACCCATGATCCGGCTGGTGGCGAGGTCGATGGCATTGGCCTTGGGCCGGTCCAACGTGACTTCCAAAATTGCGCCCTCGCGCCTTGTTTTTATGGGACTCATGGCTCAGGCCTTTCGTATCAGCGCGTCGACAGCAACGGCGCGGGTGGGGGTGCAGATCAGCGGGTTCACTTCAACCTCGCTGACAGTGTCTGCATGGGCAAGGACGTAGTCCTGCATGGCAAGGACAGCCTTGACCACGGCTTGACGATTGGCAGAGGGCTTACCACGGTAGCCGTCCAGAAGTGGTGCGCAGCGCAGACGGTTCAGGGCCTCGTCCACATCCGCCGCGCGCACCGGCAGCAACAGATGTATCGTATCCTGCATCAGTTCGGTCAGCACGCCGCCCGCCCCGATGGTCAGGACAAAGCCATGCGCAGGATCGCGCAAGATGCCAACCAATAACTCGGTGACGCCATCTGTCACCATCTCCTCGACTAAAACTTCGGGCGTCCCGATGTCCTTTGCAATCGCGGTTATGTCGTGGGCGGCGATGTTCAGCCGCACGGCATTCGCTTCGGTCTTGTGCGCCAGGCCGATGCCCTTGACCGCAAACGGGCCGGTGAGCGTGTTTGTGTCGGGTGTGGCCTCGTCCGTTCTCACAGTGAAATTGCGCGGCACATCAATGCCATAGGTCGACAACTCGGTCTTTGCGTCTGCCTCCGTCATCACGATGTTCGGTTTGGCGATGCCGGGCAAGCAGATGGGGGATGGGTCGGGTGCACCGATCCGCTGGGCCGCGCCTATGGCTTCCAACGCCTCGCGCAAGCCGTAGAAGGGCACGACCCCGTGCTTTGCCAATTGCTTGGCTTTGTCCGCCGGCATCAACTCCGGCAGGGTTGCGACAACGCCGAAGGGCGCTTGTGACATCGCACGCGCCGCAATCGCTGCGTCCACGGTGCAAGCCCAGTCGGTTGCGTCTGTGGTGGGGTAGTCGACGATGGAGAGGGTCATGCCGATACCGTCGCCCGTCATCGCGGCCCAGGTCTGCGCCATACGATCCGCATCGCGCCAGATATAAGTATGATAATCCAACGGGTTGGCAAGTGCGACCATGGGGCCAAGCGCATCGCGCAGGGCGTCGGTCTGCCGTTCCGTCAAAGCGGGAAAGGTCAGGCCGCTGCCATGAGCCATATCCGCCATCAGGCTCGCCTCACCCCCCGAACAGCTGATGGAGGCGATTCCATTGCTGTGCAGGGGGCCGTTCAGATGGAGCAGTTTCAACGTTTCCAGAAGATCCGGCAAGGCGGTCACCCGCGCGATCCCGAGCCGGTCCAGAAAGGCCTGCGCCCCGGCGTCCGACCCGGCAAGAGATGCGGTGTGTGATATGGCTGCCTGCTGCGCCTGATCCGATGCACCGACCTTCAGAACCACGATTGGCACGCCGCGTGCATGGGCTGCTGCCGCGAGCCCTTCCCAATCCCGCAGGTTACCGAACCCCTCGACATGCAAGCCAATGGCGGTCACGCGCGGGTCATCAAGCAGTGCCATTGCAATGTCCGCCTGGCTGGTCTGCGCCATGTTTCCGCAGGTAACGGTGTATGCAATCGGCAGGGCGCGCTGCTGCATGGTCAGGTTGATCGCAATGTTCGAACTTTGGGTCAGGATCGCCACGCCACGATCCACCGGCGTGCATCCATGCTGATCCGGCCAGAGCAGGGACTGATCCAGGGCGTTTATGAAGCCGTAGCAGTTGGGCCCCAAAATGGGCATGTCACCCGCAACGCTGACCAGCTTCTCCTGCAAGCGCGCTGCGTCTGCGTCTTCGGCCTCCGCTTCGGAAAAACCCGAGGCAAAACAGACCGCACCGCCTGCGCCCATCCGGGACAGCGCGCTGGCGATCTCGACCGTTGCGGACCGGTTCACGCCGATGAATGCGGCATCCGGGGCGTGCGGCATGTCATCCACTGATGGAAACGCACCGTGGCCCGCGACCATCGCCTTGGTCGGATGCACGGGCCAGATGGCACCGTCAAACCCAAAGCGTTCCGCCTGCTCGATCACCGAGGTACACCATGCGCCGCCGCCGATGACCGCGATGGATTTGGGGCGCAACAGCCGCTGCAGTCCTTTCTTCTCTGGTTCAAAAAAATTCCGGGGAGCGCGAGGGGCTGGCCCCTCGCTTCGGTCGGATGGGCCTCGCCCATACGAAACCATTTCAGGCACCCAAGGGCCGCAACAGGTCGCGGCTGATGATGTGGCGCTGAATTTCGCTGGTGCCGTCCCAGATGCGTTCAACCCGTGCATCCCGCCAGAACCGTTCGATCGGAAAGTCGTCCATCAACCCCATGCCGCCATAGATCTGCAGGGTCGTGTCCGTGACCCGTGCCAAGGCTTCGGAAGCATAGAGTTTCGCCGACGCAATCTCCCGGTTCGACGGCAGGCCCTGATCCAAACGCCACGCGGCGGCCAGTGTCAGCCAGTCGGCGGCGTCAATCTCAGTGATCATGTCGGCGATCTGAAAGCCGACGCCCTGGAACTTGCCAATGGGCTGGCCGAACTGCTTGCGTTCGGCGGCGTAGTTGAGCGCGTAGTCAAAGCACCGCCGCGCGCGCCCAACGGAGAAGGCGGCGACGGTCAGGCGGGTTGCATACAGCCACTCGTTCATCACGGCAAAGCCGCCATCGACATCGCCCAGCACTTGCGCGTCTGGCAGGCGGCAATCGTCGAAGTAGAGGATGCAGTTCTTGTACCCTTTGTGGCTGACCGAATTGTAGCCGTCCCGCACGTCGAAGCCTGGCGTGCCCCGATCGACTAGAAAGGTCGTGATCCGTTTCTTCGGACCCTTTGGCGTGTCATCGACGCCTGTGGCGATGAAGACGATGAAGAAGTCGGCGTGCTCTGCGCCCGAGATAAAATGCTTCGACCCGTTGATGACCCAGTCGCCGCCGTCCCGCACAGCCGTGCATTTCATGCCGCGTACGTCCGACCCGGCATCGGGTTCGGTCATGGCGAGCGCATCCATCTTCTCGCCCCGCACGGCGGGCAGCAGGTATCGTTCGCGCTGTTCATCGTTGCAAGCCATGAGGATATTCTGTGGACGGCCGAAGAAATGGGTCAGCGCCATCGACCCGCGTCCCAACTCACGCTCGACCAAGGTGAAATCAAGATGGCTCAGGCCCGCGCCCCCGACCTCTTCGGGGAAGTTGCAGGCGTAAAAGCCCATGTCGATGACCTTGCGCTTGATCTCTTCGCCCAGCTCATGGGGCACCTGGCCCGTGCGCTCGACCTCGGCTTCATGGGGGTAGATCTCGTTCTCGACAAAGCTGCGCACGGTCGAAACGATCATCTCCTGTTCTTCGCTCAGGCCAAATTGCATGTCCGTACACCTCCTCGTGTCGTTTTCCGATGTGAAGGTGGCTTGATCGGGGATGCTGTGCAGAACTAGATGTTGATCATGCAGAGTTGGCCAAAAATCCACGACGCAATGCAGCATGTGGACATCATGCTGTTTGATCAGTTTTCCAATCATTGCCTCGCCAATTTTGTTGAGCCCTTGCGTGCCGCGAACGGTTTTTTGCAACAACAGCATTACAACTGGCGCTTTGTGACGCTCGATGGCGCGCCGGTTCAAAGCTCAAGTGGCTTGCAGATTGCGCCTGATGTGGCGCTCGCCGAGGCGGATGGCAGTGCGCTGATGGTTATGCCGTCCTACGGTATTCGCGGGCTGGATCGGACAGATGTCGTGCGCGCAATCAAACGGGCGTCGCAGGGCAGGCGTCTGGTCGGCGGGTTCGACACGGGTGCGTGGCTGCTGGCACGGGCGGGGTTGCTGGACGGGTATCAAGCGACAATTCACTGGGATGTGCTTGACGCTTTTGCCGAGGCATTTCCGGAGACCGACACGCTGCGCGCGCGCCATGTGATCGACCGAGATCGGGTCACCTGTTCGGGTGCGATGGCCGCATTCGATCTGGTGACAGAGCTTATCGCCTCTGCCCATGGGGCTGGTGTCGCGCTAGACGTGACTCAGATGTTCATGTCGCGCGATGCAGTGCCAGCACTGCGAACGCCGAAGGCGGGGCGCACCGTGACCCGTGCGGTGGCGCTGATGCAGGATCACGTCGAAACCCCGCTTCCGATCCCCGAACTGGCCAGACGGGTGGGGTGCACCCAGAAGACGCTGGAACAGCGGATGAAGACCGCCCTGCGCGCAAGCCCATCCGCCATTTACCGCAGGCAGCGCTTGAACGCGGCGCGGCGGCTGGTGTTGGATAGCGACTTGCCTGTCTCGGAAATCGCCGGTCGCTGTGGGTACGACAATGCCAGCGCGCTGACACGCGCGTTCCGGCAAGCCTTTGGCCAAAGCCCCAGCGCGTTGCGCCGGGGCGAGGATCAGGTTGGTTTCGGTGCCGTCTCGCCCTCGGCTGATCGCATCGGGAATATGCGACGCAAGGCGACGTAGAACACGGGCGTAAAGAACAGCCCCAGGAACGTCACCCCTGACATGCCAAAAAAGACCGCGGTGCCAAGCGCTTGCCGCATTTCCGCGCCCGGGCCGGTTGCGATCATCAGTGGCACGACGCCCAGGATAAAGGCAAAGGCCGTCATCAGGATCGGGCGCAGGCGCAGCCTGCAGGCGTCCACGGCAGCCGCGGCTGGGGTCAAACCCCTTTCTTCCTGCGCCTGTTTGGCAAACTCCACGATCAGGATCGCGTTCTTTGCGGATAGTCCGACCAGTACGATCAGACCGACCTGGGTCAGAATGTTGTTGTCCATTCCGCGCAGCATCACGCCGGACAGCGCCGACAAAACGGCCAGCGGCACCACGAGGATGATGGCCAGCGGCAGGACCCAGCTTTCGTAGAGTGCAGCGAGGAACAGGAACGCAAAGAGCACCGAGAAGGCAAAGATGTAGGTTGCAGTGTTGCCCTGGTTGCGCTCCTGAAGAGCCAGTTCGGTCCATTCGTAGTTCACGCCCGGGGGCATCAGCTGTTCGGCCAGCTCCTCCATCGCGATGAGGGCGTCGCCGGTGGACACGCCCGGTGCGGCGTTGCCCTGAATAGGCACCGACACAAGCTGGTTATAGCGCTGGACGAGGGCCGGACCGGCGGTGTCGACAACAGACACCAACGTGCCCAGCGGAACCAACTCACCCGTTGCGGTGCGCACGCGCAGGGTCCGGATGTCTTCTTCTTCAAGCCGGAACTGCTGGTCGGCTTGCGCCCGTACCTGGAACAGACGGCCAAAGGCGTTGAAATCGTTGACGTAGGCCGAGCCCAGGTTGATCGACAAGGTCTCGAAAATCTCGCCAATCGGCACGTTCAGCATCTGTGCGCGGACCCGGTCGATCTCAAGGAAGATTTGCGGCGAACTGGCCGAGAAGGTGGTGAACACGCCGATAACCTTGTCCGACTGCTGCGACGCGCCCATGATGGCATAGGCGGTGTTCAACACCCGCGTCATGTCGGCGCTTTCGGTATCCTGCAATTGCAACTTGAAGCCGCCGCCAGTGCCGACACCGCTCACGGCCGGTGGGGCGATGGCGATGATGAACGCCTCGCGGATGGCCTGCATCCGTCCAAAAATCTGCCCGACGATGGCATCGGCACCCAACCCGCTTTCAAGACGCTCTTCGAACGGTGCGAAGGTGGTAAAGATGACGCCCTGGTTGCTTGCATTGGTGAATGTCGCACCGGAAAATCCTGCAAAAGCCACGGCATTCGTGACACCGGGAGTATCAAGCGCGATCTCCGTTGCTTGCTTCATGACCGCATCGGTTCGATCCAGGGACGCCCCTTCGGGCAGTTGCACCACCACGATGGCGTAACCCTGGTCGGCATCCGGAATGAAACCCGTCGGCACCTGTTCATTGACCCACCAAGCGGTACCCATGAGGGCGATGAAAGCCAGGAAAACGACCGCGATCATGCCCCAGGTTCCCACCAGAATACGCACGAGAGCGGTGTAGCCCCACGTCATCGCATCAAAACCGCGGTTGAAGCCGCGTGCAAAGAAATCGGCAACAGGCGCCAGCGGATTGCGCGATGGTTTGGCGTCATGCGGTTTCAATAGAACAGCGGCGAGGGCAGGTGACAGGCTCAGGGAGTTGATACTTGAAATCACCGTGGCCACGGCAATTGTAACGGCGAATTGTTTGTAGAACTGTCCGGTGATCCCCGGCACGAGGGCTGCGGGGACGAAGACCGCGATCAACACCAGCGACGTGCCGATGATGGCACTTTGTACCTCGTCCATGGTGCGCGCCGATGCCTCACGCGGGGACAGGCCGTCCTGGATGTTCCGTTCCACATTTTCGACCACGACAATCGCGTCATCGACCACGATCCCGATGGCGAGGATCAGGCCAAAGAGCGTCAACAGGTTCAGCGTGTAGCCCAGGGCCAGCATGACAGCGAAAGTCCCGATGAGAGACACTGGGACGGCCAACAAAGGGATGATGGCCGTGCGCCAGCTTTGCAGGAACACAAGGATCACGATGACCACCAGCAGCACCGCTTCGAACAGCGTGGTGTAGACGGCGTCGATGGACGCGCTGATGAATTCGGTCGGGTTGTAAACAACGCGGTATTCGAGGCCGGTTGGAAAGTCTTCGGCCAGGTCGTCCATGGTCGCGCGGATCTCGGCTGCGGTGGCGAGCGCATTCGAACCCGGCCGCTGGAACACGCCCAGTGCGACGGCAGGTTTGTTGTCGAGATAGGAATTGGTCACGTAAGATCGGGCGCCGATTTCGATGCGCGCCACGTCGCGCACGCGCACCACGCGTCCATCATCGGATGCCTTGACGATCACGCGGCCGAATTCACGCGGGTCTTCCAGCCGCCCCTGGGTGGTGATGGACACTTGGAATGCGTTGTCGGCCGCGTTGGGTGGCGCGCCAAGCGAACCGCCAGAGACCTGCACGTTTTGCTCACGCAGGGCATTTACCACGTCGCCTGCAGTCAGGCCGAGCGAGGTCAGCTTGTCCGGGTCCAGCCAAACCCGTGCTGAAAATTCGCGTTCACCAAAGATCAGCAGATTGCCCACGCCGTCGATCCGGACAAGCCGGTCACGGACCCGCGCACGGGCGTAGTTGGACACGTAAAGCTGGTCGAAGCTTTCGTCCGGCGACAGCATGTGCACGACCATCATCAGGTCGGGCGAGGATTTGGTGGTCGTGACACCCAGCGCGCGCACCTCTTGCGGCAAACGCGGTTCGGCAATGGCGACACGGTTCTGCACCAACACCTGTGCGGTATCCAGATCGGTGCCCAACTCGAAGGTGATGGTCAGGCTCATCGACCCGTCGGCGGTCGAATACGAGGACAGGTACAACATGCCCTCGATCCCGTTGATTTCCTGTTCCAGCGGCGTCGCAACGGTGTTGGCAATCGTTTCCGCATCGGCGCCGGGATAGCTGGCCTGCACGACAATCGAAGGGGGCGCGATCTCGGGATACTGTTCGATGGGCAGCTGGAAATACGAGATCATCCCGACGATGGTCATCAGGACCGAGACCACGATGGCAAAGATCGGGCGGGTGACGAAAAAGCGACCCATCCTAGTTTTCCGCGATCAGCGGCAGGTCAACCCTATCGGGCTTCACGGTCGAGCCGGGCCGGGCAGTGACCAATCCGTCGATCACGATGATTTCGCTGCCATCCATGCCGTCCCGGATCACGCGGTAACCGTCAATGCGCGGACCCGGGCGCACGGGCAGGGGCGTTACAACGCCGTCCTCGCCCACGGTCATCACGAGCCTTCGGTTCTGATCAGCGACGATGGCGCGATCCGGAACCAGAATGCCCTCATAGGGCAGCGAACCCGGCACGTTCACGCGGCCAAACAGTCCCGGCGTCAACAGCTCATCGGGGTTGGGCAGCACCGCGCGCACGCGCATCGTACCGGTGGCCGCATCGATGCGGTTCTCGGAAAAGTCGAGATAGCCTGTCTGCGGTGGGATGCGCGTATCGGACAGCGTCACCTTGACCTCGAGCGCGCCGCCGCCCTCTTGCAATGCGCTGCCGCGGGCGCGCGCGTCGCGGGCATAGGCCAGGAAGTAACGCTCATCGATGTCGAAGAAGAAATAGATGGGGTCGTTGGATACGATGCTCGTCAACTCTGTCTGGTTGGCCGAGACAAGGTTGCCGGGGTCAATCAGCGACTGGTCGATGCGCCCGGACATGGGCGCGCGAATTTCCGAAAATTCCACGTCCAACTCCGCCAGTTCGACGGCTGCACGCGCTTGTTCCAACGCGCCTTGCGCCGCCAGATACGCCTCGCGACGCTCGTCCAGAACACTTTGGGGGATGGTGCCATTACCGATCAGGGCCTGGGCGCGCTCCAGTTGTTCTTCGGCGAAGTCATATGTCGCCGTCGCCACGTCGATCTGTGCGCGGGCCTGGCGCAGCGCGGTGTTGAATTGGCGTTGGTCAATGGTGAACAGAAGTTGCCCCTGTTCGACCAGCGCGCCGTCCTGAAAATGCACTTCCTCCAGATACCCGGACACGCGCGACCGGACCATCACTTCGGATTGTGCCTCGAACCTTCCGACGAATTCGTCGTCTTCAACGATGGTTTTCACGACTGGGCTGGCGACTTTCACGGTCGGTGGTCCCTGCTGGGCAGAGGCGGAAGGGCCAAGATGTGCCAACAAAAGAAAAGCCAGAAACGCAAAATACTTCATGGAAACAGTCCTGTTTTGAAGGCGGGCATTTGAACAATAACGCACCTAGGATGTATCGGGCACGGGTCCAGACGTCTTTAAGCCTGTCAGGGTGAGGGGCCGCTGCGCCGATACCCTGACAAACCGAGAGTGGCTATGTCGATCGGGACATTTGGCGCTAAACCTTTCAGAAATTCAACTTTTCCTAGCATCAACGCCCATTTTGGAGGATTATTGCCTCATTCGTACCGTTAATTTTTGAGCATTTTATGACCATTCTCCCATATCCCGTTCAGCGGGCCCTGTTTTCCGTGATTGAAGCGATCCCGCCTGCCGCAGCCCTTGCCAACAGATGGGCGATCAACCGTGTCGTGAACCGCGCACGGCCCCGCCCGCATCCTTTGAGTACGGAGCGGCCCTATGTGTGGTGGGGTGGTCTGACGGACCGGCGTTGGAGCAGCAGGCACCTGCCGCCCCGCCCGCGCGACACCGCGCCGGCCCCTGACGCGCTGGCCGACCTGTTCCGCCGCAAGGATGGCAAGCAGCGCATGTGTCCCAAGTCGACCTGTCTGTTTCCAGCCTTTGCCCAGTACCTCACCGATGGTTTCATCCGCACCGAGTCCGAAGATCTGGTGCCGGATGGAGAAGACCCCGCGCACCGCCTGAAGCGCAACACGTCAAACCACGAGATTGACCTTTGCCCGCTTTATGGACGGACGCGGGAACAAACGCTTGCGCTGCGCCACCGGTCGGAAAAGGCCGGTGAAAAGGGACGGCTTGCCTCGCAGATGATCAATGGCGAAGAATATGCGCCGTTTCTCTACACCGATGGCAAGGTGGATCCGCGGTTCCAGGTTCTGGACCCGCCCCTGGGCCAAAGCACGCTGGACGACACGCGCCGGGCCACCATCTTTGCCTTTGGCGGAGACCGGGCGAACTCAGTTCCGCAGGTGGCGATGCTGAACACGCTGTTTTTGCGCGAACACAATCGCTTGGCGGCCGAGATCGAGGTGGAGCATCCCGATTGGGACGATGCCCGCGTGTTCGAGACCGCCCGCAACAGCATGATCGTGATGTTCATCAAGATCGTGGTCGAGGATTACATCAACCACATCTCGCCTTTGCCGTTCACGCTACGTGCCGACCCGTCCGTAGCGTGGAATGCGCCGTGGAACAAGCCCAACTGGATCACCACGGAATTCAGTCTGCTCTACCGTTGGCACGCGCTGATTCCCGACGCGCTCAAATGGGGTGGTGAGGCGCGTCCGGTTGCATCGACCTTCATGAACAACGCACTTCTGATGGACGGCGGGCTGCTGTCGGCGTTTGAAGGGATCAGCGCCACCCAGGCGGCTGAACTTGGTCCGTGCAATACGGCAGAGCCGCTTTTGCATATCGAGGTGGCCTCGATCCAACAGGACCGCGACTGTGCTCTGGCCAGCTTTTCCGACTATTGCGACTACATGAGCCAGCGCCGCCCCGCGAATTTCGAGGCGATTTCGTCTGATCCGGATGTGGCTGGGATGTTGCGCGATTTGTATGACGGCCCGCGAGACGTGGATTTCCACGTGGGCCTTTTCTGCGAAGACCGCGTGCCGAACAGCCCGTTGCCGAACCTGGTGCTGAAATTCGTCGCGCTTGATGCCTTCAGTCAGGCGCTGACCAATCCGCTTTTGTCGCGGCATGTGTTCAAGCGTTCGACGTTTTCCGGTCCCGGCTGGCGCGCCATCAACCGCACGCAGACGCTGCGGGATGTCGTTGATCGGAATGTCGAGGGTGGGGCAGGCGACACCTTTATCGGGATGACGCGGCCCGAGTGGCGGCCTGAATAGCAAGGCGGAAGGGCAGGCCGGGGTCGAGGGGTTCACCGGCCAGCTGCGCCATATGCCACGCGAGAACGAGGTTGCTGGACAGAACGGGAATGCCTCGCGCGGCTTCGATCGCCGGGATGGCGTCAAGCGTGCGCAGGTTTGTGCAGGACAGAAACAATGCATCCACCTGAGCGTCGCGCCCCAGGCTCTCGGCCGCAGCGATGACGGAACGCGAGGAAATCCTCACCACGCGCTCTTCAACAGGTTCGTCAAAGCCGGCGAAGGCCACGACGTCGATTCCTGATGCCGCCAACACGGACCGCAGCCGATCCGACACACTGGCGATATAGGGGCTCAGCAGCCCAAGTCGGGAGATGCCAAGATGCCTGCACGCTGCGATCAGCGCTGTCACCGGATCAGTGACATGGGGCGTTGAGACGCCGTCCCGCACCAGTTCTCTGATCCGATCCGCGCCGATCTCTGCCGTGCCGGAGGTGCAGGCATACGCGACGCAGGCCATGTCAGCACCACGCGGCAAAAGGTGTGCGGCATCGGTCAGGTGCGCAGCCATGTCCTGCAATGTAGCGGGCGTCACAGATGTGCCGGACGGCACACGGCTGACCATGCATTCGACATTGTCCGGCAACAGCCGCCGCATGTCCTGTTCGATTGTCTCATCCGCCTGCAACACGATCAGCCCGAGTTGTGTCGTGCGATGCGGATCAAGGTCGTAGGGCACGCTCATGTCAGTACCCGGATCTCGCTGCCTTGCGGTGTGGAGAGCCATTCCGCGCCCGTCTCACGTATCACTATGTTCTCTTCGTGGACCATGATCTTGCCATCCGCCAGAGTGACGGACGGTTCAAGCGTCAGGACCATACCGGGCACCAACTCGGTCTGGTCAGCCGGAATGATCGATGGCCATTCAGTCAGTTGCATGCCCAGACCGTGCCCAAGGCGCCCGGCATCCATTGTATTCCCGTCAGGATTGGCGACAGCGTTCATGGCGTGGAACAGATCCGCGATCACAGCGCCGGGCCGCGCGGCGGCGAAACCAGCCTCGGTTGCGTCGATCAGCCGGGCATGGGCGCTTTGGACCTCAGCGGCGGGCGCGCCGATGCTGAAATTCCGGTCGAAATCGCAGAAGTATCCGTCATGCATCAACCCGGTGTCGAGCATCAAAACATGTCCGGTTTCCAATGGCGCATCTGTCGCCGGTGAAATGACGTCCCCATAACCGCGATGGTCCGCAGCCCCGGCCAGGTACGGGACCCAATCCGCGCCTTCGTCCAGGCACGATGCCTGAAACCGGCGGAACACCGTGCTCAGCGGCGTGCCGGTCTGCGCAATCTCTGTTACCCTGTCAAATGCGCGGTCGGCGATGCCCGCGGCTATGCGGATCTTCGCAATCTCGGCGTCCGATTTGATCAAACGCAGCCGCCTTGTGATCTGCGCGTCTGACGCCAGCTTGCGCGGCGCAAGCGCGCTTTCCAGCGCCAACAGATCAGCGCGGGGCATCCGGACGTGGCTTTCCATCCCATCGGCCAGCCCGATCACGCCGCCCATCAGTGTCACCTCGCGCAGGGTGTCTGACAAAAGCCCCACGCCATCGTCGGAGTAGTCCGGCGCCTGCCAAGTCCGTAAATCTGTGATCCACGTCTGCCTCATCAGATGCGCCCCGATGGAGGGGATGACGGCAATCGGTTGTCCGGTCGCAGGCAAAACCACGTACCATGGCCGCGTCGGGCTTTCCCAAAAGCGCGTGAGAAATCCCGTGTAGTAGCGGATCTCCGGCTCAGTCGTCAGCAGCAGGGCAGACAGGCCCGCCTCGGCCATCAAGGCCTGTGCATTTCGGGTTCGCCTTTCGAACTCCGCCTCAGGGAACCCCCGTGCAGGCGCAGTCATAGCTGCGCCTCTTCGCTCAGGATCAGCAGCACGCGGGAGGTCGCATCCAAAGCCAACGCTTCACGGCAGGCGTCGCTATGCAACAAAGCGGCCAATCCTGCCACGCCTGACGGGGTGGAAGGCAAGCCGACTTGCGCGGCCACGGTGCTGCCTTCAGCACCCTCGGCTTCCGAGATCAGGACAAAATCGGTGGCATCGCGGGCGAGCCCCTTGAGCGCGATCAGCGAGGGCTCCTTGCAATCCAGACGGCCCATGTCGGAACTGGGCCCTTCGGTCACTTGCGGCGCGCCTGCCTGAACTGAGGCATAGATGGCCGGCGCCACCTCGGGCTCCACCACAATGATCCGCGGCTCATCTTCCCAAGCGTCACGTGCCACTGCGGCGCAAGCTGCGGCCAGACCACCCACGCCAGCCTGCAAAAAGATGTGCGTCGGGGCGTCCATAGCTTCGACCACTTCCTGCATCAGTACAGTGTAGCCCTCCATCAGCCGATGCGGCGCGGCGGTGTAGCCGGGCCAGGAACTGTCCGAAAGCAGCGCCCAGCCATTCACATCTGCTGCACGCGCCGCCTCTGCCATGCTGTCCTCGTAGACCGCACCATGACGGCGCACATCGGCTCCGAAGCTGCGTAGCCGGTCGGCGAAGGTCTCCGGAACCGTTTCCGCAAGATAGATCACCGCCTGTGCGCCAAAGGCCTGTGCCCCCGCTGCGACCGACAGACCATGGTTGCCCGCGCTCGCTGTCACATAGGTTCGGCCCTCGGTTTCTCCGGCTGCAGCGTCGCAAGCAATGACATAGGCCGCCCCGAGCGCCTTGAAACTGCCCAGGCCCATGCGCGCCCGTTCGTCCTTGATCGTCACCTCGGCGACACCGACCATCTTGGCAAGGTCCGGCGATTGCACCAAAGGGGTTGCGGCGGCTGCGGGGCAGCGGGTCAACAGCGCCATCGGAGCGTCTGCATTGGTGCTGGGCCAGGGAATGTCCGCCAAATCGTCGATGACGGCCTGGCTGTGCATGTCGGTGCGGGAAAGGTGCTTCATGCCCAAGGGCTAGCAGGTCGTGCGGCATCGCCCCAATGGAATCGCGACACATTCCCGCCCTATGGCGTCGAAAATCCTGCAAAGCTTTGAAATGGCTGGGATGGTAGGACTCGAACCTACAACCTACGGTACCAAAAACCGGTGCTCTACCAATTGAGCTACATCCCAACGTGCCGCGCTAATTAGATCGGCGCTGCGGCGCGCGCAAGCCCCTTTGCACCAAATTCCTTACTATTCCTTTGGCGCGGCATCGGTCAGCAAATCGGGCGCATCCGGGTCGCTGCGTTCGGCGTCGACAAGCTTGTCCAGTCCGGGCTCCGACATGTCGGTAACGTCGGCGGTATCCACGTCCGGCACCTCGGTCGGTTTCGGTTGTGTCGGCGGCGGTGACGGACGGGCGGCTTCGGTTACTGGTGCGGCGCCGCCAAGCAGTTGGACCCGGTATGTCGTGTCGGGCACTTCGATCCCTGCGCCCTCAATCCGCGCCTTGACCAGACGCAGCGCCTCGCCCTTGGCGCGGACAAGCGACGTTGCCTCCTGATCGATCCAGCCCGTGACCGTCAGGAAAATCGCTCCGTCGCCGATCCGTTCGATCCAGGACATCGGCGCAGGCTCGGCCAGGACAAAGGGCAGAGCGGCCACCGTCTCTTCCGTCATCTCGCGCACCTCCGCCAGATCGGCGTCCGAACTGACCCCGATCTCGAAGCTGAAACGGCGTTCGGTGTTGGTCGAGTAGTTCACGATGCGCGCCTTGAACACGGTCGCGTTCGGGATGCGGATGTGGTTGCCGTCAAAGCTGAGCAGGATGGTGGCACGGCTGGTCAGGCGGATCACCTTCCCGATGTCACCCTGGATTTCGACCACGTCATTGGGGCGGAAGGGTTGGCGGATCGACAGCATAATCGAGGCGATGAAATTCTCGACCGTGTCGCGGACGGCAAAACCGATGGCCAGACCGACGATACCCGCAGCACCCAGGATCGTGCCCAATAGCGCGGTCGCCCCAAGGATATCGAGCGCGATAACCACACCCGCTATGAAGAACAGGATACGCACCACCTGCCGGTAGATGTCAGCGATAAAGGCATTGGGCGCGATCCGGTTCCACGGGTTGCGGGCCCGCGCCAGAAGCATCCCCAGCGCCAGCACCCCGAAAAAGGCGAGTGCTGCAACGGCAAGCAGGGGCAAGAGTGCGATGGCCTGCATGATCCTGGCCTGGAACCGCTCGACCGCCGGGTTCAGGCGGGCGACCACATCCGTGGTCTCCGTCACCTCGTTGTTGATGGCGACGACGCCTTCAACCCGGCCGACCAGCTCGTTCAGCCGCGTGGCCGTGTTGGCGTCGACCGTCGTGCCGCGCAGGGTCACGATGCCGGAGGAGACCGCAACGGTGACCCCGTCAAACCCATCCAACTCACCCAGAATGTCCCGGATCCGCACGGCGATGGCCGCGTCCTGCGTCGCGCTGTCCTCGACCGTGATGGTGCCCTGCGGCTGGCCGGTGTCTTGCGCCCAGACCGGGACCGCGCAAAGACAGATCAGTAGGGCGAGGATGCGGATCATGCCTGCACCTCGACCAGAATGGCTCCATCCCGACCGCCTCGTTCGACAGCCTCATGCGCTGCAGCCGTTTCGGTAAGGGGGAAGACGTGAGCGACGGGGCAGGACAACGCGCCGTCCGCGAGCGCGTCGTGCAGGTGCAATATGCACGCATCCCGTTCGGCCTTGGGCAGCAGGTAGATCAGCAGGATGTCCAGCGTCGCCGCTTTGAACAGTAAAGGGCCAAAGGGCAGCTTCGGGGTCATGTCGAGCGCAGAGCCGTAGACCGCAATCGTGCCGTTCGGCGCGATCACATGCGCGTCGGTGTCGATGTTTCGGCCCAGTTCGACCTCGATGATGCGATCCACCGGCGTGCCATCGTTCGCGGCAAGGATATGGTCGGCAAGATCAGGATCAGCGTAGTTCAGAACCGCATCCGCCCCGGCCTCCCTTGCGCGGTCCAGCCCAGCCTCGCGGGCCGTGGCGATGACACGCGCACCACCCCATTTGGCCAGTTGCACGGCCAAAAAACCGACGGTGCCTGCGCCGCCTTGTATCAAAAGGGTCTTCCCCTTCACGTCCCCGCTGCCAAAGACGGCCTGCGCCGCCGTCAGCCCGGGAATGCCAAGTACCGCGCCGGTTTGGTCGGACACCGCATTTGGCAAAGGAACCGCCTGATCCGCTGGCAGGCAGATATGCGTCGCGCATGTGCCGAAAGGGCGCTGCCACTGCCCATTCCAGATCCACACACGCTGGCCGATGCGCTCCGCCGAGATACCATCCCCCACGGCCACGATGCGCCCTGCGCCATCGCTGTGCGGGATGATCGCGTCAAAGGGTGGTTTGGTCACGCCGGGGCGTGTGCCGCCCCGCGCCTTGACGTCGGACGGGTTCACGCCGGAATAGCTCAACTCGACCAGCACCTCGCCCGGGTTCGGGTCTGGCGTGGGCATGTGGGCGAGTGTCAGAACGTCGGCGGCTGGCCCGAAGCGTGAGTATTGTATGCAGTTCATTTCAATGATCTTTTCCAAATCGCCGCGTGGCGCGCCCCACGGATGCTACCCAAGTTACCGGCAAGAGCAAGGAGAGTTCCGATGACGAGACAGGTTCTGACCCCGCCCGCCTTGCGCAATGCCTGCGCGGAGGCAGGCATGTCGCCCGGGATCGTGTCGCACGATCACGTGTTCCTCACGGGTGTGACGGGTGCTGCATCCGACGGGTTCATGCCGGAACGCGAAGAAACACAGTTCAACGCCTGCTTTGAAAAGATCGCAGCGGTGCTGGCCGAAGCGGATCTGGACCTTGGTTCGCTTGTTGAAATGACCAGTTACCATGTCGGTCTGCGCGGGCATTTCGATCTGTTCGACACTGTGCGCAAGGCGCATCTAAGCGCCCCATATCCGGCATGGACGGCGGTCGAGGTTGCCGGTTTGCGCCGCGTGGGCGCAGTTGTTGAAATCCGCGCAATCGCGGCGCTGCGCTAGTCGCGCAACTCGTCAATGGCGACGCCCCAAAGGCGCGCCTTGGGCGCCCAGCCCCGGTAGCCGCCGGAACTGATGCGGCACCACTCCGGCCCGCATTTGCCAAGCCGGGCTACGACGCCCGCTTCAAGTGCTGCGGTGACGGGCGCGGCTGCATCCGGCTTCGTCCGCAGTGTCAGCATGTCTTGTTCCACGATCACGGTGCGCGTGCCGGAAAGAAGCGAATAGTGGACCCAACCACCCAGCCCGTCTCGATCTTCGACCCGGCGCCAGTGGCCGTGTTCGGCCGTGATGCGCAGGGGCATGTCGCGGCGCTTGAACACCCAATCGATGCGGTGGGTCAGGGATGGCCCCCGACGCACGTTGCCCTCGGCGGCCTTCATCGAAACATATCGGGGCAGAGGCAGGTTGGTGACGGGACCCGTGTCGCGCGCCAGCAGCGGCAGGGTCAGACCCAGCACCACCAGCATCGACAGCACAAATCTCCACACCGCAACCATCGGGAACTTTCCGCTCATCACGCGCCTCTTGATATGGCCGAGGTTCTTGTGCCTCGTGCTCACATCCGCCACCATGCCAAAAACGCAGGCCAAGGCCAAGCACCGGGGAGGGCGCGATGCCAAAGGAACGTCTGAGTGTTGTTGTTACGCGACGGTTGCCGGCCGAGGTCGAAACGCGGCTGAGTGAGCTTTTTGACGTGACGCTGCGCGAGGACGACGCCCCGATGTCACGGTCCCAAATTGTCGAGGCGATGAAAACCGCCGATGTGTTGGTGCCCACGATCACCGACACCATCGACGGCGCCATGATCGGGCAGGCCGGGGAGCGGCTGAAACTGATCGCCAATTATGGTGCAGGTGTCGACAATATCGATGTCGCCACCGCCCGGCAGCGCGGCATTCTGGTGTCAAACACACCCGGCGTGCTGACGGATGATACCGCCGACATGACCATGGGTCTGATCCTGGCCGTCACGCGCCGTTTGCCTGAGGGGCTGGCCGCGATGCAGTCCGGGAATTGGGACGGTTGGGCGCCGACTGCCTTTCTGGGCGGACGTGTGGCCGGACGCCGACTTGGCATCCTTGGCATGGGTCGGATCGGGCAGGCGGTTGCCCGCCGGGCAGCGGCTTTCGGGATGCAGGTCCACTACCACAACCGTCGTCGCCTACGCTCCGAGATCGAAGAAGACCTGCACGCGACCTGGTGGGACAGTCTGGATCAGATGGTTGCGCGGATGGACGTGATCAGCGTCAACTGCCCGCACACGCCATCGACCTTTCACCTAATGAATGCGCGCCGTCTGAAACTGATGAAACCGGATGCGGTGATCGTGAACACCTCGCGCGGTGAGGTGATTGACGAAAACGCCCTGACCCGGATGCTGCGCGCAGGCGAAATCGCGGGCGCCGGCCTCGACGTCTATGAAAACGGAACCGAGGTGAACCCGCGCCTGCGCGAGTTGAACAATGTCGTCCTGCTGCCCCATATGGGGTCCGCCACCCGCGAAAGCCGGGTCGAGATGGGCGAGAAAGTCATTATCAATATCAAGACCTTCGATGACGGCCACAGGCCCCCGGACCAGGTTGTGCCGTCCATGTTGTGATGCCCCGGGCGGCATGTCCGCCCGGTTCAAGACTGCCGAATAGACTGCCATGCCTGCGCCAAAGGAGGACCCCATGCGCTTTTCCCTTACCGTTGCCTTTTCCCTGATTGCAGGGGCCGCGTTGGCCCAACAGACCGCAGATGCCGTGCAGCCCGAAGGGTCCACAACAGGCGCTGCCGTGGCGACGACCGAAGCCGTGGCGGCAGCGCAGGCAGCGAAGGACGCGGGTGAACCCGTCACAGCCGAAAACTACATGGTTGCAGCCGCCAACCCGCTCGCGGTGCAGGCCGGTGTCGAGGTACTTGCGCGCGGCGGATCGGCTGCAGATGCGTTGATCGCGGTCCAGCTTGTGCTCGGACTGGTCGAGCCGCAATCGTCCGGCCTCGGCGGCGGTGCATTCCTCGTCTACTATGATGCCGCAACAGAGGAACTCACCACTCTGGATGGTCGCGAAACGGCCCCGTTCGCCGCGACACCCGATCTGTTTCAGACGGAAGACGGCGAACCGATGGGGTTTTTCGACGCGGTTGTCGGCGGTCGTTCTGTGGGCACGCCGGGCACGCCTGCACTGTTGGAGGAAGCCTATCTGCGCTGGGGCAGTGTTGGCTGGCCGAGCCTGTTCGATACGGCCATCGGGCTGGCCGAAAACGGGTTTGAAGTCTCGCCCCGCCTCGCGGCCATGATCGAACGGGATGCAGAACGTCTGAGCACCTTTCCTGTCACGGCAGAGTACTTTTTGCCGGGCGGCACGCCCCTTGCCGCGGGCACAACTTTGAAGAACCAAGCCTATGCCGATACGTTGCGCCGGTTGGCCGAGGAAGGGGCGGATGCGTTCTACATCGGGAAGATCGCGCAGGACATCATGGCGACGGTCCAGTTTGCACCCAGTAATCCCGGCGTGCTCTCGCATCTCGATCTTGCCGTCTATCAGGTCAAAGAACGTCCGCCGGTCTGCGTGACGTATCGAGATCATGACGTCTGCGGCATGGGACCGCCCTCGTCAGGTGCACTGACCGTGGGGCAGATCCTCGGGATGCTCGACAGCTATGATCTGGGAGAATTGGGGGCCGAAAACCCCGAAAGCTGGCGGCTGATCGGGGATGCGTCGCGCTTGGCCTTTGCGGACCGGGGGCGGTACATGGCCGACAGCGATCACGTTCCGATGCCGACTGCTGGGCTGGTCGATCCGGCCTATCTCGCAGAGCGGGCTACGCAATTGGGCGGTGATGCCGCGCTGTCCGAGGTCGAACCCGGCAACCCCGCCTTTGACCACAGCAGCAATTGGGCGGATGACGAAAGCCTCGAATTGCCCTCGACCTCGCACATTTCCATTGTCGATGCGTCCGGCAACGTTGCATCCATGACGACCACCATCGAAAACGCATTCGGCTCTCGGCTGATGGTGCATGGGTTCCTGCTCAACAACGAATTGACTGATTTCAGCTTCCGCAGTCATGTGGACGGCGTGCCCATCGCCAACGCTCTGGCACCGGGCAAGCGCCCCCGATCCTCCATGTCGCCGACCATCGTGATGAAGGATGACGCGCCGGTGCTCGCCATCGGCTCTCCCGGCGGCAGCCGGATCATTGGCTACACCGCCAAGTCGATCATCGCGTGGATGGATTGGGACATGGATGTACAGCAAGCCGTCAACCTGCCCCATGCGGTCAACCGCTTCGGCACCTATGACTTCGAAGCAGGCACATCTGCCGAGGATCTGGCACCTGAGCTTGAGGCACTTGGCTTTGAAGTCAACGTCCGGGACTTGAATTCCGGGCTCCATGCGATTGAAATCGGTGAAACGCTGCAAGGTGGGGCAGACCCACGCCGCGAAGGGATTGCGCTGGGCGACTGAGCTTCGCGCAACAAGGGAGGAAAGAGCATGCCGCAGGCGATGGATCTGCCACGCAATGAAGAGGGGATCGCGACTGCGCTCGGGATCCTAAAGCAGCAGTTCGGCGACCGGTTCCACACCGGGCAGGCCATCCGCGACCAACACGCCCACACGACCACATGGATCAGGGCGCAGGCCCCCGACGCGGTGGTCTTTCCAGCGTCCACCAAGGAGGTGTCTGATATCGTCAAGGTCTGCGCGACCCATCAGGTGCCGGTGATCCCCTACGGCACCGGCACGTCGCTCGAAGGGCACGTGAACGCGCCTGCGGGCGGGGTGTCGGTCGACTTGACGCAGATGGACAGGATCCTGGCCGTGAATGCCGAGGATCTCGATTGCGTCGTCCAACCAGGTGTTACGCGCGAACAGCTCAACACCTACCTGCGGGACCGCGGCCTGTTCTTTCCCATCGATCCCGGCGCGAATGCGTCGCTTGGTGGTATGGCCTCGACCCGCGCATCCGGCACCAACGCTGTGCGCTACGGCACGATGAAGGACAACATCCTCAGCCTTGAGGCCGTTATGGCCGACGGGCGCATCATCCGCACGGCGCAGCGAGCCAAGAAGACGTCCGCCGGCTACGACATGACCCGGCTTCTGATCGGGTCGGAGGGCACGCTTGGTCTGATCACGGAGATCACGCTGAAGCTGCAAGGCATCCCCGAGGCGATCTCGGCTGCGCGGATGTCCTTTCCGTCCATCGACGCGGCTTGCCAAGCGGTGATGACGACGATCCAGTACGGGATCCCGGTCGCGCGGATCGAGCTGATGGACGAACTGAATGTGAAAGCGGCCAACGCCTATGCAGGGCTTGATCTGCCGGAGACACCACTTTTGTTGCTGGAATTCCACGGTTCGGACAGCGGCGTGATCGAACAGGCAGAGATGTTCGGGTCGATCGCCGAAGACGTGGGCGGCACGGACTTCGCGACGACGGCCACCGCAGAGGAGCGCAACAAGCTGTGGAAAGCGCGGCACGATCTCTACTGGGCTACGCTGCAATTGCGTCCGGGCGCGCAGGGGATTTCCACAGATGTCTGCGTGCCCATTTCGCGTCTGGCCGAAGCGGTGACGGGCGCGCAGGCCAAGGCGGCCGAGCTCGATCTGCTCGCGCCCATCGTCGGACACGTGGGAGACGGCAATTTCCACTCGCTTGTTCTGATCGATATGGCCGACGACGATGAGGTCCGTAGGGCCGAAGAGTTCACCGCCTATCTGGCCGATGAGGCCATCCGCATGGACGGCACATGCACCGGTGAGCATGGGATCGGGCAGGGCAAGATGCCCTATCTGATCAAGGAGCTTGGGCCCACGGTGGAATACATGGCCGCCATCAAGACGGCGCTGGATCCGCAGGGCATCATGAACCCGGGCAAGATTTTTGGCCCACTTCGCTAGGCCGTTTGCGGTGCTCTTCTGGCTGGTTTCGGCCAGCCTCGTCGCGGCGCAGGATACGGCGCGCTACCAGGTCGATGTCACATTCAACTGGGTGGCCGCGCCGGAGATCGATGCGCATTGGAGCCGCCTGATCGCCTTTGCCCATTCGTCGCGCTACGCCCTGTTTGAAGATGGGGCAACAGCGTCAAGCGGCCTTGCTCTTGTCGCGACGAACGGGCGTGTTTCAGTGTTGGAGGCCGAACTGGCCGAAGGTCGCAGGCGGGGCCGCGTGGGCCAGCACGTTGTGTTGCCGGGCATTGCAAGCCCGGGTGAATTTGCTTTTGCCTTGGATGTCGACGTCACGCACAGCCGCATGTCGTTCGCAACCATGCTCGCCCCGAGCCCGGATTGGTTTTCCGGCGTCAGCAGCGTGGAGCTTCGCATCGACGATGTTTGGCGGGACGAGTTCTCGGTTGAGCTCTGGCCTTGGGATGCGGGTGTCGACAGTGGTCCTGACTATTCCGGGCCGAACATCGACACCCAGCCAAGGCAGTCCGTGCGCTTGTTGGTGCATCCGGACTTTCTGACGGCGCAGGGTTTGCAGCCCATCGGCCGCGCCACGTTCAAGCGCTTACCGTAGTCCCACGGACGCCTGCGGCGACGCCATGATTCAGGGGGCTCTGCCCCCGTCCTTCGGACTCCCCCGGGATTTTTTGGAAACAGAGAAGAGTGGACCTGTTGCGGGCGTCGTTTTTCTGCAGCGTTCGGTCGGCTTGCTGGCGCGGACGGGACGTGCTTTGCCTAGAACGGCAGGGACGGTTTGCGAGGGAGTCGGGACATGAAAACCCATGTGAAAGCGCTTGTGGTCGGCGGCGGTGCGGTTGGCACGTCGATTGCCTATCATCTGGCCCGTGCGGGTTGGGACGACGTCATGTTGCTGGAACGCGACGAGTTGACCAGCGGCAGTACATGGCATGCCGCCGGTCTCTTGCCGTATTTCAACATGTCCTATGCGACGACCCACATCCACGACTACTCGATCAAGTACTACAAGACTCTCGAGGAAGAGACCGGTTTGAACGCTGGGTTCTACGTGGTCGGTAATCTGCGCATGGCGCAGACGGATGCGCGCATGGACGAATACATGCTCTATGCCTCGACCGCCGAGACCTGTGGCGTGCCTTATGAGTGGATGAGCCCGGCGCAGATCAAGGACCGGTTTCCTTTGGTGCGGACCGAGGATCTGAAGGGTGCGATCTATCACCCGACCGATGGCTACATTAACCCCGCTGACGTCACCATGGCGATGGCCAAGGGGGCGCGGCAGCGCGGTGTATTGATCGAGCGGAAGTGGCAGGTCGATGCTTATCACTGGACCGGCGATCATTGGGATGTGACCTGTACCAAGATGGTCGAGAAGGGCGGCAACCTTGTTCCCTCGGATGAGCAGATTGTCATTCATGCCGAGCATGTTGTGACGGCCACCGGCAACCACGCGCAGCGCACCGCGCAGCTATTGGGCATCAAAATCCCGGCTATTCCGGTCGAGCACCAGTATATCGTCACAGAACCCGACCCGGCGCTGGTGGAATGGCGCAAGAACAACCCCGAACACCCGGTGCTGCGGGATGCCGACGCCAAGTGGTATGTGCGCGAGGAACGCGGTGGCTGGATCCTTGGGCCCTATGAACGCAATGCGCCTGCGCGCTTTGAATATGCTGTGCCTGACAGCTTCCGGGCGGATCTGTTCCCCCTCGATCTGGAGCGGATCGAGGAAGAATACATGTCCATGATCCACCGGATTCCGTCGTCGGAAACCGTGGGCCTCAAGGACGATTACAACGGGCCTATCTGCTACACGCCCGATGGCAACCCGCTGGTGGGGCCTGCACCCGGTTTGCAGAACATGTGGCTGGCCGAAGGGTTCTCTTTCGGCATCACGGCGGCGGGTGGCACCGGCTACTACCTTGCCCAGATGATGGTTGAGGGCGAGGCGGAGATTGACATGGCCTCGCTTGATCCCAAGCGCTACGGGTCGTGGATGACGACCGAGTACGCGGCGCGCAAGAACGAGGAATGCTACGAGCACGTCTATATCCTGCACCACCCGGATGAGGAGCGGGAGGCGTGCCGTCCGCTGCGCACAGGACCAGCTTATGACCGGCAAAAGGCGGCGGGCGCGCAGTTTGGGTGCGTGAACGGGTTCGAGCGGCCGAACTACTATGGGCCTTTGGATGCGCCGGACAGTTTTGACCATGATGCGCGTTCGTTCCGTCGTGGGGGCTGGTGGCAATATGCTGTGGAAGAGGCCAAGGCGATCCGCGAGGGTGTTGGCCTGATCGACGCCACGGCCTTTACCAAGCATCGGATTTCCGGGCCGGGGACGACTGCGTTCCTCGACTGGTTCACCACCAACAAGCTGCCCAAGGTCGGGCGCATCAATCTGACCTATGCGCTGACGGCGGCTGGCACCACGCGGACTGAATACACCATCGTGCGGCTGGCCGAGGATGACTACTACCTCGTGTCGGCAGGGGCGTGGCACGCTTATGATCAGGATTATCTCTATAAAGCGATCATGGAGAAAGAGCCGGAATTCGGCCGCATCAATGAAGAGGATGTGACGACGCAGTGGGGCGTGTTCGCCATTGCCGGGCCGAAATCGCGGGATGTGCTGAATGAGTTGGTGAAGGATGCCGATCCTGCGACCGTGTTGTCGAACAAGCGCTTCCCGTGGCTGAGCTATCGCGACATCGAGCTGGGCATGTGCCCCGTGCGGGCGATCCGTGTGGCCTATACCGGCGAGCTTGGGTGGGAATTGCACCACCCGATCGAGATGCAGAATTACCTGTGGGATCAACTGGTTGCTGCAGGTGAAAAGCACGGGATGAAGCTGGTCGGCGCACGGGCGCAGAACTGGTTGCGGCAGGAAAAATCCTATCGCGCGTTTGGAACCGAGCTCGGCCGGGATGCGACGCCGATGGAAGCTGATCTTCCGCGGTTTGTGGATCTGTCGAAGGACTTCCACGGCAAGGCGGCCATGGAGAAGATCGGGGTGCGGTCGAAATGCGTGACCCTGCTGGTTGATGGGCCGGATGACGCGGATCCGTGGGGGCGCGAGGCGCTGTACCATGGGGAAACGCGTGTGGGGCGCTTGACCTCGGGTGGGTACTCCGTGGCTTTCGGAAAGTCGATTGGGATGGGCTATGTGACGCCTGGTCTGGCGGTGCCGGGGACCAAGCTGAAGGTCAAGATGTTCAATCAGCTTTGGGACGCGGAGATTGTCGAGGACAGCCCTTATGATCCCAAGAATGAGGTGATCCGGAAGGACGGATAGGAGCGGTTTCGCCGCGCTTGCGCCGCGGCGACCGACTGGGGCTCTGCCCCAGACCCCGAAGTATTTTTAGCCAGAAGAAATGGTTTTAAGGGATGGTGCGGCGGTCCAGCCACGCCTCCCACTCGGCGGTCGAGCCGTTGAAGGCGTTGATGTCCACAGATCCCGCTGTGTTGGGTAGGGTGCCGGTGGCGGTGTATTGCCAGAACTTCCAGGGCTGGCCGGGATAGGCCTGTGCGGGTGTCTTGGCCGTGGTGCGGAGCCAGAATTCGTAGCCTTTGAAGGTGCTTAGCTGAGCATCTTCGTAGAAGCCGGGCGTCGTGTAGATGATCGGGCGCTGGCCGTAATGCGCCTCGACCATCCGCAACCAGCGGCGCATTTCGTCCTGTACTGTGGCCGCGTCGGGGCGGCGTTGGCAGGTGGGGGAGAAGGGGTTCCATTCCATATCGAGCACGGGCGGCAGGCTGCCGCGGGTCTTGGGGGCCGTGCGGATGAAGAACTGGGCCTGCACCTCCGGGGCCGTGCAGAAATAGTAGAAATGGTAGGCGCCGCGCTTGATGCCTGCGCGGCCCGCGCCGCGCCAGTGGTCCTGGAAGGCGGGGTCGAGCAGGTCGCCGCCTTCGGTGGCTTTGAGGAAGACGAACTCGATGCCGACGGCTTTGGCTCGGACCCAGTCGACGCTGGTCTGGAAGCGCGCGGCGTCCATGCCGCGCACGGGGTAGCTGCTGGGTTGGCGGCCTGAGAAGCGGACGGGATCGGTATCGCCGATGACCATCGGGCCAGTGAAAGGGGCAGGGGCGTGGGCGCCGCAGGCGGTCAAAACGACCAGGGCGGTCATCATCAAATAGCGTATCAACATGAGGTGAGCCTAGCGGCTCAGAAGCGGGCTGGCGACAGGGAATTGACGGTCGTGGCGTCGATTTGTAGCGAGCGGCCGAGGACGAGGTCGGCGAGGAGTTGGCTGGCCGCCGGGGCCGTCTGGAAACCGTAGCCGCCCTGACCCGCGCACCAAATGAAATCAGGGACTTGGGGGTCGCGGCCAAGGACAAGGCAGCGGTCGGGGGCGAAGCTGCGCAGGCCCGCCCAGCTGGTTTCGACCCGCGTGACGGGTTCGGTCACGTGCTGCGCGTAGCGGTCGAGACCCTCGGCCAGCACCATGTCGTCGGCCCATGCGTCGTGAGGCTCCATCGCGTCTTCGTCGGCGGGAGAGACGAGCAGTTTGCCGGCGTCGGGTTTGGCGTACCATGTCTCGCCTACGCCAAAGAATATGGGCCAGTTTTCAACGGTTTGGCCGCCGGGTGCGGGCAGGCGCGCCATTGAGCGGCGGTGGGGCGTGATGCCGATGGGTTTGACACCGGCCATGGTCGCGATCTGGTCGGCCCAGGCGCCTGCAGCGTTGACCAGCAGATCGGCGGTTAACACTTCGTGACCGCAACGGACGGTCCAGTGTTTTTCGCATTTTATCTCGGTCACTTTGCGGTCGGTCAGAACCTGCCCGCCATTGGAGCGTACGGTCCTTGCGAAATCCTGAATCATGCGGTCCGTGTCGATGTCCCACGCATCGGCGTGGTAGGCGGCACGGGTGACCGAGCTGTTCAGAATGGGAACATACGCACGGGCCTCGTCCACTGAAATCTCGGGGCATTTCAGGGATTTGGTGTCCGCTTCGAACTGGGTGTCCTCGCCCGCGCGGGCCACCAGCAGGAAACCGCGGGGGCTGAGATAGGGTTGGTGGTACTCGGCGCTGGCCTTGTTCAGAGCGACGACAGGCGGCAGGCCGTAGTTTTCTTCGAAGAGCGCGGCAGAGCGGCCAGAGGCGTGGTAGCCAAGCGCGCCTTCGGCTTCGAGAACGGTGACGTTTGCCCCTTCGGACAGGCGTGCAGCGGCGGAGATGCCCGCGATGCCGCCGCCAATAACGATGATGTCGGTCACGCTTCTTCGATCCGGTCGGTCGCGGGCGGTGGCGTGACGCTGAACCCGGTGATCTGGTCGTAGAGATCAGCCGTCATCTCGAAGTCGAGTGCAGCGAGAGAGGGTTCCAGTTGCTCTGCCGAGCGGGCCGAGATGATGGGGCGGGGACGTGCGGGGTGGGACATTGCCCAAGCAACGGCGAGCGTTGCAGGGCTGGTGCCCAGATCAGAGGCCAGCGCTGTCAGTTTCACTGCCGCCTCGCGCATCCAATCCACATTATAACGCGCGGCATAACGGTCGTCTTCGGTGAGACGCCCGGTGCCGCCGCTTGCGTACTTGCCGGTAAGCAGCCCACCACCCAGCGGAGAATAGGGTGCGATTTCAATGCCCTGATCGACGGCCATGGGGAAGATCTCGACCTCTGACTGCCGTTTGACCAGGCTGTGCATGGGCTGGATGATGTCGATCCGAACCTCGAACTGTGCGGCGACCGCCTGCGCCTTCATCACTTGCCAGGCGGCGAAGTTGGACACGCCGATATGGCGGATGCGTCCCTCGTGTTTAAGGGTTGCAAGCGCGTCGAATGTCTCTTGCAGCGGCGTGTCGTCGTCAAAGCGGTGCAGGTAGAGGATATCAACCATATCCATCTGCATGCGCTGCTGCGATGTGGCAAACCCCGTCAGGATGTTTTCACGACCTGAACCGCCTTCATAAGCGGCCTTCGTGGCGATGATCAGGTCATCGCGATCCTCTTGCGCCATCTCGCCCAAGAGCGTTTCAGACGCGCCGCCGGTATAGACATAAGCCGTGTCGAAATGGGTGATCCCCGCCGCGCGGGCGGCGTCGAACATGGCCCGGCTTTCCGCTGCATCAGCGCGTCCGCCGAACTGCATCGTGCCGAAAGTCAGGGGTGAAAGCGGGGTGCCGTTGAGGGACGTAATCATGGGTCAAGTCGTGGCACGGGGGCACCGTACGCGCAACGGTTAACGGGGCCCAAGGCGCGAATCGTGCTGAAACCTCTTAATGGCCTGCATTTGCAGGGGGCACCGGGCGTACAACCCTCATGCACCCCCCGTACACCCCCGGATGCGCCTTTGGCGTGGTTAACGCACCGTGCGGTCCGGTGTGTTACCAAAGCGTAAATGCCCGCCACTGCCGGAAACTGGCACCAGACTGCGGTGGACTGACCCGCGTCACGCGATAGGTTCAGGAGGGCACGAGATGGAGGGCGAGATCATGGCCGACGGTTTCGAAGCGATGGTGGACGAAGCACTGACGTTCTTCGCCAAGCTGGACAAGAACAACACCAAGGCGTGGTTCGAGCCGCACAAGGCGCACTACAAGGATGCAATCGCCGGCCCTGCCGGGTTCTTTGCCGACCTGATGGCCGAGGACGTCGCCCGCATCACGGGCAAGCCGCATAAGCCCAAGGTGTTTCGCATCTATCGCGACGTGCGCTTTTCCAAGGACAAGACGCCGCTCAATACGCATCTGCACATCATGTGGTCCCCGGTCGACAAGGATCCGCTGGCGCCGTCATGGTTCTGGGGATTGGCCCCGGACTACTTCATTCTGGGCATGGGCGTGATGGGTCTGCAGGGCGAGCATCTGACCCGGTATCGTGCTTTTGTCGACAAATGGGGCGATGGTTTGCAGGATGCGCTGGACGAGGCGGCGGAGAAAGGCGCGGCGATCAGCGATTGGGGGCCTGAACCGCTGAAACGTGTGCCCAAACCCTACGATCAGGACCACCCGCATGGCGATCTGCTCAAGCGCAAGGCGCTGGCCGTGTCCGGCCCGATGCCCGATGACTGGCGCGAGACGGGCGTGGTGAAGGCGACGGTCAACCGGATCGAAGCGCTGATGCCTGTCTGGAAAATGTTCGACACGCATCTCTGACCACCTGAACCTGTTTCAATCGCATTTGAACTAAATCGCGCAGACAAAGCGCCGGTGCGGCAAGACACTGTTTAGGGGTCTGCGCCAAAAGCATCCCACGCGATGATTTCAGAATGGGATTGCGATGCGGTGGATCTGGTGTGTCTTGGCATGTGTGGCGTTGATCGGGCAGGCAGCCCTTGCCTGGGGTGAAGCGTTGCCAATGGTCAGTCGCGCCAGCCTGTTGCCCCAGGCGGCACCGCTGATTGCGCCCTCTGACCCGCCCATGATCAGGCATACTGGCCCCAGCCTGTTCGTGGGGCGGTCGGAGACGGGCCTGTTTGCTCCGCCTGACCCGGAAGAGCTGGAAAAGCTGCGGACCTATCCGGCGGGTGACCGCATTGCGCGCCTGCGTACGTTGATTGCTCAGGCCGAGGCTGGATCCAAAGGCTATGACGCCGTGCAATACGGTGCCACGATCAAGCCGCCCGCCGATCCCACAAGGCTGACCATCCAGCAGATCTATGACTGGATCGACGCCACGCCGGGCCAGCCCCACGCCATTGGGCGCTATCAATTCATCCCGCCGACCTTGCGGCGTCTCGTGCGGCAAGCGGGCATCGACCCGCGGCAACGGTTCAGCCGCAAGGTGCAGGACCAGTTGGCCGACATCCTGCTGGCCGATGCCGGGTTGAAGCCGTTCCTCGCGGGCGAGATGGACCGCGTCGCCTTCATGAACAACCTGGCCAAGATCTGGGCGGGCCTGCCGAATGACACCGGCAAGTCGCATTACCACGGCTATGCCGGGAACAAGGCGACGATGACCTGGGCTCATTTCGACGCCCAGATGGTTCGGATCTTTGCCAAATGACAGGTGTCAAAGACCCAGCACAGTTTTGACCGACCCTTGCGGTCCGAATGACCAATCGATCGCGGCATTCTCGATCAGGAAGACGATAGAGTTTTCAGGCGGAAACCCGATACTGTCCAGCCGCTTCCGAATGTCGGTGTAAAGCGCTTCTTTCTGCGCATCCGTCCGCCCGCCGAGCAGCGCGATTTCGATCACAATCGTCGCCGCTGGATCGCGCGGCCCGAGGAAGGTCGGATGGAACGCCATGTCTTCCGGCTCGTACCGGCACACGAGGCAGAAATCATCGTCGGGATTGACGCCGCAGGTCTCGACCAGTGCGGCGTGCAGGTTGCGGTTGATCTGCTGGCACGTCTCGGGCGCCAGCGTGCGCGGCACGTGGAGTTTGTTGAATGGCATGTCTGTGACCCTTTCAAAGCAACAGTGAAAAAGCAAAGGCCCCCGAAACCGGAGGCCTTTCATGTCTTCGACGTTGGTTCGGCTTATTGCGGGATGTCGCCGTCCACACCTTCGATGTAGAAGTTCATGCCCGCGAGCGTGCCGTCATCGGCCACTTCGCCCTCGGCCAGCCAGGCGCTGCCGTCCTGCTTGTTGATGGGGCCGGTGAAGGGGTGGTATTCGCCCGTCCGCATGGCTTCGATCATCGCTTCGGCTTCGGCCTTCACCTCGGCAGGAACCGCATCGGTGATCTCACCGATCTCGACCATGCCGGTCGGGATGCCGTCCCATGTGTCGACGCTTTCCCAGGTGCCGTCCATCACGGCGCGCGTGCGTTCGATGTAGTAGGGCGCCCAGTTGTCGATGATCGACGATACGCGGGGGTAGGGGCCGTATTGCGCCATGTCCGAGGCCTGGCCGAAGGTCATCACGTTGCCCGCTTCCTGTGCGGCCGCCTGCGGAGCCGTGGAGTCGGTGTGCTGGAGCACGACATCCGCACCCTGGTCGATCAGCGCCTTGGCGGCGTCGGCCTCTTTCGCGGGGTCAAACCACGTGTAGACCCAGATGATCTTGAACTCGACATCCGGGTTCACCTTCGAGGCGTGCAAATAGGCCGAGTTGATGCCGCGGATCACTTCGGGAATGGGGAAGGACGCGATGTAGCCCACAATGTTGCTCTCGGTCATCTTGCCCGCGATGTGGCCCTGCACCGCGCGGCCTTCGTAGAAGCGTGCGGAGTAGGTCGACACGTTGTCGGCACGCTTGTAGCCGGTGGCATGCTCGAATTTCACATCCGGGAATTTCTGGGCGACGTTGATCGTCGGGTCCATGAAGCCGAAGGACGTGGTGAAGATCAGGTCAGCGCCGTCGAGTGCCATCTGCGTCATCACGCGCTCTGCATCGGGGCCTTCGGCCACGTTTTCAACGAACACGGTCTCGACAGCATCGCCGAACTCTTCCTCAACGGCGATACGGCCCTGGTCGTGCTCGTAGGTCCAGCCGCCGTCGCCCACCGGGCCGACATAGACAAAGCCAACCTTGGTCGGATCGTCGGCCAAAGCGCCGCCCGCCAGCCCAAGCGCCAGCGCGGCACTTGCCACAAGTGTCGTGAATTTCATTTTCGGTTTTCTCCCCATTTAGGTGCGCCCCTTATCCCGAGGCGTGGAATGTGCGCCCCAGTGAGCCGGGGGCGCGTGATTTGTCTGCGCTCAGAATCACCAGCACGATGATCGTCACGATGTAGGGGGACATTGCCAAATACTCGACCGGAATGGCAACGCCCGCGCCTTGCAGGTTCAACTGGAGCTGGGTGATCCCGCCAAAAAGATAGGCACCGAGCAGCACGCGCCACGGCTTCCAAGAGGCAAAGACGACGAGGGCGAGGGCGATCCAGCCCACACCGGCTGTCATGCCTTCGGTCCATTGCGGCACGCGGATCAGGCTGATGTAGGCGCCACCCAGCCCCGCACAGGCCCCGCCAAAGAGGATGGCAAGCGTACGGATACGCTTGACCTTGTAGCCCAACGCATGCGCCGCATCGTGGTTTTCACCAACGGCCCGCAGGACGAGGCCCATGCGCGTGAACTTCAGCACCGCCCATGTGCCCGCGACCAGCGCCAGACCAATATAGACCATGAGGTCATGCCCAAAGATGATTGGCCCGATGATCGGAATGTCGGCGAGCGGTCCAAGGGGCGTCGCCTCTGCCCGCGGCGGCTTGATCCCCACATAGCTCTGCCCCATCAACGAAGACAGCCCGAGGCCGAAGAGCGTCAGCGCAAGGCCCGACGCCACCTGATTGGCCAGCGCCACCTGCGTGAGAAAGGCAAAGAGCAGTGACAGCACCGCGCCCCCCACGGCTGCCGCGACAAAACCCATCGCGGGCGAGCCGGTGTTCACCGCAATGATGAAACCACAGACGGCCCCGGTGATCATCATCCCCTCGACGCCAAGGTTCAGCACGCCTGCGCGTTCGACGACAAGCTCGCCGATGGCTGCCAGCAGGATCGGCGTGGCCGCCGCGATCATGGCCGCGATCAAAAGGATGGGATTGATGGAAGAGAGGTCCATGTCTGCTACACCATCGAAAAGAGAACTGCGAAGCTGGCCACGAGCAAACCGAGTACCGCAAATACCAAAATGCGGCATATCTTCCGGGCCGCGTCATTTGATGCCGAAATGCCGGTGATCACCAGCACCGCCATGATGGGGAGTAACAAATTCCAATGCATTGCAGGCCAAAGCAGAGCCGCCGGATCAACTAGGAACCAGAGCAAAGCCGGCACAAGCAACGCACCAAGGATCATTGCGACGGAGTTTTCCAACCCTTTCGCCATCATGCCACCTCCGCCGTGCCGAACCGCACGCGGTAATTCGTCAGCAAATCCAGCGCCAACAAGAAAAACAGCAGCATCCCCTGAAACACCTGTATCGCCGCCGCAGGCAGGCCCAGCTGTGACTGCGCGATGTCCCCGCCGATGTAAGTCAGCGCCATGAGCAGCCCCGCCGCCACGATCCCCAACGGGTTCAAACGCCCAAGAAACGCCACGATGATCGCCGTAAATCCATAGCCCACGTTGAAATCAATGCTGATCTGACCCGCAGGCCCCGCCACCTCGAACAGCCCCGCGAGCCCCGCCAGCAGGCCCGACATACCCAGACAGAACAGCACCAGCCGCCCCGGATTGACGCCCCCGAACTTCGCCGCCCGCGGCGCCTCACCCGTCACCCGAATGGCAAACCCGAGCCGGTGCCGTGTCAACAGAACGTACGCAAAGATCACCGCAATCAGCGCGGCGGCGACGCCCCAGTGCATGCCGGTCCCCGCAATGATCTCGGCATTATGCGCGCTGGGATACTGCTGCAGATTGCGCGAGCCGGGAAATCCGAACCCTTCAGGATTCTTCAGTAATCCCAACGACATAGAGGCCAAAAGCTGCTCTGCCACATAGACCAGCATGAGCGACACGAGAATTTCGTTGGTGCCAAACTTCACCTTCAACACCGCCGGGATCATCGCCCAGGCCCAACCACCCAAAGCCCCCGCCAGCACCATCAGGGGAAAGATCAGCACGCTTTCAGCGGGGAAAAACGCCAGCCCCGCGCCCGCACCGCAAATGGCGCCCACGATGTACTGCCCCTCGGCCCCGATGTTCCAGATGCCCGCCCGGAACCCCAGCGCCAACCCGATGGCGATCAGCACCAGCGGTGCCCCCTTGATCAACAACTGAGGCCGGTAGAAGAACGCAAACTCGCCAAAGAGCGGCTCCCAGAAAATCGTCGCAATGGCCTGAAACGGGTCCTTGCCCAGGGCCGCAAACAGCACCCCGCCAAAGATCATGGTCAGCACGACGGCCAGAACCGGCGTCGCATAGGCCATCACGGCAGAGGGCTGCGGCCGCGCCTCGATCCGGATCATCCAAAAATCCCCAGCTTCATCTTGCCCAATAAACTCCCCCCGGAGGGTCGATTTCACACATGCGCAACCTCCATCCCGTGGGCACCCCCCAGCATCAAGCCAATCTGCTCCACATCCAGCCCCGCCGTGGCACGCGGCGCACTCAAGCGCCCCTCGTTCAGCGCGGCAAACCGGTCCGAGATTTCCATCAGCTCGTCAAGATCCTGCGAAATCGCCACCACGGCCGATCCGTCTGCCGCCAGATCCAGCAAAGCCTGCCGAATGGCTGCCGCCGCCGCTGCGTCCACACCCCAGGTCGGCTGGTTCACCACCAGCACTTCGGGTTTCTGCAACACCTCGCGCCCGATCACGAATTTCTGCAGATTGCCCCCCGACAGCGACCGCGCCGCGTTCTCCGGTCCCGGCGTGCGCACGTCGAACCCCGAAATGATCCGCTCCGCAAAGTCGCGCGTCTTGCGCCAGTCCAGCATCCCCCGCCGCGCCAGCCCCTCGCGCGCAGCACCCGTCAACATGGCGTTTTCCGTCAGCGACATATTCGGCGCCGCCGCATGGCCCAGCCGTTCCTCCGGCGCAGCCAGAACGCCAAGCCCGCGCCGCGCTTCAGGGCCAGCCTTTGCCAGATCATCGCCCTTGAACCGGACCATGCCCGGCCCGCACGGCAACTCACCCGACAAGACAGCCAACAATTCATCCTGCCCGTTGCCCGCAACGCCGCCGATGCCCAGAACCTCGCCTGCACGTACGTCAAAGGACACATCCTTCAACGACATGCCAAAGGCTGACGGCGACGCAACCAACAACCCGGTCACGGACAACAGCACATTGCCTGCCGCATGGGCGGCTGCCTTTGGCGTGGCCAGCGAACTGCCCACCATCATCTCTGCCATCGCCCGGGCGGAGGTGTCACGCGGCACGCAGGTGCCCACCACCTTCCCGCCCCGCAGGATCGTCGCGGCATCGCAGAGCGCGCGAATTTCCTCCAGCTTGTGCGAGATATACAGGATGGCCGTGCCCTCCGCGCTCAACTTGCGCAGGGTCTCGAACAGGATTTCAACCTCTTGCGGCGTCAGCACGGACGTCGGCTCATCCATGATCAAGAGCTTCGGGTCCTGTAACAGGCACCGAATGATCTCGACCCGTTGCCGTTCGCCCGCCGACAGATCGCCCACCACACGGTCCGGCGACAGGGGCAAGCCATAGGTTTCCGACACCTCGCGAATGCGCGCCGCAAGCGTCCGCATAGGCGGCGGCGTCTCCATCCCCAGCGCGATGTTCTCCGCCACACTCAGCGCGTCGAACAAGGAAAAGTGCTGAAACACCATCCCCACACCCGCCGCACGGGCCGCACGCGGATCGACAGGGGCAAATCCCGCCCCGTTCATCTGCATCACGCCCGCATCGGGCTTCACCAGCCCATAAATCATCTTGACCAGCGTCGACTTGCCTGCGCCGTTCTCGCCCAGCAGGGCGTGGATCTCACCGGGTGCGATCTCCAACGACACGTCGTCGTTGGCGACAACGCCGGGATAGGCCTTGGTCAACCCGTTCAGGGACAAAAGGGGGTTCAAGCACGCGTCTCCAGTCGTAGCGGTATGGTCTGCGTGGACTGTGCTAGCCGATAGGCGACCCCAATCGCAATCAAATGCGGGTCCTTGCCCAAAGATGGATCTCCAATGGGGCAGGTGATGCGGTCAATTTCATCCTGTGCGTGTCCTAGTTCGACCAACCGTTTGCGGAAGCGGGCCCATTTCGTAGCCGATCCGATCAGTCCGCAAGACGCAAAGCCACGAGTGAGCAGCGCATGGCAAAGGCCGAGGTCAATGTCATGAGCATAGGTCAGGATCAGGTGATGCGCGGCCTTGGGCGCATGGGTAGCCAGCGCTGGCAGGTCCACGGCAGGCACTGTGGTCACGTCGTCGGGCACATCCTCCGGAAACCGCTCCCGCCCTGTATCGGCCCAGGTCAACCGATGCCCCGGCACGTGGCGCAGAATGTCGACCAGCGCACGGCCCACATGACCTGCGCCCCAGATCCAGATGTCCTGATCCTCCGGGCGCACCGGTTCGATCATCCAGCCGTCCTTCAACTGCGAAGCGGGCAGGGTGCCCTGGTTGCGCGCCGCCTTCATCATCCGCTTGATGGACAGGGGCATCGGGTCCGGCCCCCGCGCCACCAGATCATGGGGCAGGGCGCGCGCCCGGTTCACGTCGAAGACTTCCGACAGGATCTCAACCGCTCCACCACAACATTGCCCAAGGTCCGGCCCAAGCGCATGTCGGCTGCGCGTGTCCCGCGTCAACGCGCGCGCCGCCGCTGCCAGTTCAAACTCCAGCGCACCGCCGCCAATGGTACCAGACTGCCCGCCGTCCCAGACCAGCATCGCCGCGCCCGCCTCACGCGGGGCCGACCCCTGGACTTGAGCCACAACCACGCGCACGACACGGCCATGGGCCTCGCAGGCCGCAATCAGACCCGCGCGATCAAACATCGCCACGTGCGGTGTGCACCGCCTTGAGCACCGCCTCGGCAGTGGCTGGCGCCTGTAGGTCCGGGTAGTTCGGCCCACACGCCGCCGCTGCATCACTGAGGGCGAGGAACGCCGAAATGCCCAGCATCAGGGGCGGCTCGCCCACGGCCTTGGATTTATAGATCGTATCGGCCCTGTTCTCGCCGTCCCAAAGCGCCACGTTGAACACATCGGGACGGTCCGCACAGGCCGGGATCTTGTAGGTCGATGGCGCATGGGTTCGCAGGCGGCCCGCGTCGTCCCAGACCAACTCCTCGGTCGTGAGCCAGCCCGCGCCCTGCACATAGCCGCCCTCGATCTGCCCGATATCGAGCGCAGGGTTCAGCGACGCTCCAGCATCGTGCAGAATGTCGGCGCGCAAAATCCGGTTCTCGCCGGTCAGCGTATCAATCACCACCTCCGTCACAGCTGCGCCATAGGCAAAGTAGAAGAACGGGCGGCCCTGCCCCTTGATCCGGTCCCACTTGATGTCCGGCGTCTTGTAAAAGCCGGTCGCAGACAGGCTGATGCGTGCCATGTAGGTCAGCGCGGCCACCTCGGCGAAGCTGTAATCCTCCGCCCCGGCGCGCACGCGCCCTGCTTCAAACACCACCTCATCTGGGCGACACTGATGCAACTGCGCCAGATGTTCAGCCATCCGATTGCGAATGGTGTCGCAAGCGGCCTTCACCGCCATCCCGTTCAGATCACTGCCCGAGGAGGCAGCTGTGGCCGACGTATTGGGCACCTTGGCCGTGTCTGTCGCGGTGATCTTGACCATCTCCAACGGCACCCCAAACCGGCTTGCCGCCACCTGCGCCACCTTCTGGAAGAGCCCTTGCCCCATCTCGGTCCCACCGTGGTTCAGATGGATCGAGCCGTCGGCATAGACATGAACCAGCGCCCCCGCCTGGTTCAGATGGGTCAGGGTAAACGAAATCCCGAACTTCACCGGCGTCAGCGCAATCCCCTTCTTCAGCACCGGATTGGCCGCATTCCACTCCGCCACCGCCGCCCGCCGCGCGTCGTATTCCGCACTTTCCCGCAATTGCGCGACCACCGCATCGCCGATGAAATCATCGACCTCCTGCCCGTAATGCGTCGTCTGAGGCTTCATTGTTCCAGAAATATGCCCGCCGGGCTCCGCCCGTTCATCGTTGAAATCCTCCCCCAGAGGATTTCCGGGACACGATGAACCATAAAAGTTCGCAACCCGCACCGCCAGCGGATCAAGCCCCAGATGGCCCGCCACATGGTCCACGATCCGCTCCATACCGAGCATCCCCTGCGGCCCGCCAAAGCCGCGAAACGCCGTGGCACTCTGCGTATTGGTACGCAACCGGTGGCTCTCGATCCGCACATCGGGCAACCAATAGGCATTGTCCGCGTGCAGCATCGCCCGGTCGGCCACAGGCAGGGACAGGTCCATCGCCCAGCCGCAGCGCGCATACTGACGCACATCCAGCGCCGTGATGCGGCCCGCATCGTCAAAGCCCACGTCGTAGTCGATCCGGAAGTCATGTCGTTTGCCGGTGATGACCATGTCGTCATCGCGGTCATACCGCATCTTGCAGGGCGCAACGGTCAGCCGCGCAGCCACGGCGCAGGCGACAGCCAGCGCATTGCCCTGGCTCTCCTTCCCGCCAAAGCCGCCACCCATCCGCCGCGTCTCGCAGCGCACCGCGTGCATGGGCACGCCAAGGGCATCGGCCACCTTGTGCTGGATTTCCGTCGGGTGCTGGGTGGAGGAGATGACGTGCATATCTCCATCCTCACCGGGCAAGGCCAGCGCAGCCTGCCCTTCAAGATAAAAATGCTCCTGCCCGCCAATCTCGAACGAGCCGGTAAGGCGGTGCTCTGCCCCGCCCATGGCCGTGGCGGCATCGCCGCGGGCATAGATGCGCGGGCCGTCCTCAAATCTTGTGCCGGCGGCCAAAGCCTGATCAATGGTCAGAATCGGGTTCTCTTCCGCAATCTCGACCTTGCCCAACCGCGCCGCATGGCGCGCCGCCAGATGCGACCGCGCCACCACCAGAAACAGCGGCTGACCCAGATAATGCACCGAGCCATCGGACAGCAGAGGTTCATCATGGGCCGAGGGCGAGACATCATTGGCAAAGGGCAGATCGTCGGCCACCAGCACGGCCACCACGTCGGGCGCTGCCCGCACGGCTTCCAAATCCATCGCGGTGATCTGCCCACTGGCCACATCACTGATGCCAAAGGCGAGGTGTAGCGTCCCGGCGGGGCTCGGCATGTCATCCACATACCGCGCGGCACCTGTTACATGCAGATGCGCGGCATCATGGGGCAGGGGTTTCGCGACACTCATGCCCGCACCTCCAGCACATTCGTGGCTTGGCCCTGATCCTCGAGCCACGCGCGCAGAAGCATGTTCTGCGCCGCCTCCATCCGGTAGGTGGCCGAGGCGCGCATGTCGGACATGGGCGTGAAGTCCCGCGTCATCGCCTGCATGGCGCTCGCCACGGTCGCGTCCGTCCAGGGCATTCCGCGCAGCGCCGCCTCGGCCCGCTTGGCTCGCTTGGGCGTGCCAGCCATCCCACCAAAGGCGAGGCGTATCTCACGTACCTCTCCGTCAGCGACCTCGATCCAGAAACAGCCGCACACGGCCGAGATATCCTGATCAAACCGTTTCGACAGTTTGTAGCAGCGCAGATTATCCGACTGCCGAGCGATCGTGATCGCCTCGACAAACTCGTTCTCCGCGCGGTCCTGCTTGCCATAGTCGATGAAGAACTCTTCGATCGGCATCTCCCGCACCCCGTCCACGGACCGCAGATGCAGCCTGGCCCCAAGCGCAATAAGCGCGGGTGAGCCATCGCCGATGGGCGAGCCATTGGCAACGTTGCCTCCAATGGTCGCCGCATTGCGCACCTGCACGGACCCATAGCGGCGGATCAGCTCAGCAAAGGCCGGGTGATGTTCCGCCATGACGTCATGGAGTTCAGTCAGCGTCGTCGCCGCGCCAATCCGGATCTCGTTTTCACCGACCTCGATACCGTTCAGCGCAGGGATGCGGTTCAGAAAGGCCACTGGTCCCAGATCGCGAAAATCCTTTGTGACCCACAGACCGACATCCGTGGCGCCCGCGATCAGCGTGCCGCCGGGGTTTTCATTCATCCACGTCGCGAGAGCTTCGGGCGTGGTGGGGGGCTCTGCCCCCGGCTCCGTTGGAGCCTCCCCCGTGGTATTTTCAGTCAGAAGAAGGGGGGTGTCGTGCATGTGATCCGGCACCGGCGCTGTTTCGGCAGCCTTTGCGGCGCGGATGATCGGCGCGTAGCCTGTGCAGCGGCAGAGGTTGCCCGCAAGCGTCGTGTCGTGGTCTGTCTCGGCATTCAGATGCGCCGTCGCCATCGTCGTGATGAAACCCGGCGTACAGAAGCCGCATTGCGATCCATGATGTTCGATCATGGCTTCTTGCACCGGATGCAGGGTCCCGTCGGGGGCGGCGATCCCCTCGACCGTACGGATCGCCTTGCCCTCAAGCTGCGGCATGAACAGGATGCAGGCGTTCAGAGCCCGCGCGCCGCTCGCGTCCGTCACCATGACGGAACAGGCGCCGCAATCGCCTTCGTTGCAGCCCTCCTTGGTGCCGGTCAGGCCGGGGCGGTCCCGCAGCCAGTCCAGAAGTGTCGTAGTCGGGGAGGTGTCCGCCGTGATCTCGCTTCCGTTCAGAAGAAAGGTCGTGCGCATGTCATGTGTGCCTGCCGCGGTACCAACGCCCAGTGCGCGGCCCCTCGGTCGATGCGGCGTAGACCGAAGGGCGGGCTGTCAGCAGGTAAGGTAGGGCAGGCGGGCAGGCAAAGGCAAGCGGGCCGGGCGTTTACGCGGCCATCTTGGTCGCGAGTGCCTCAAGGTTGGCCAGCCCGGCTTCCCAGCCGGCCTTGAACTCGCCATCCGCATCCGGCCCGGTGAAGGACGACACCGCCACCGACACGTCGAGACGCGATCCTGTCCCCTCCGCCGTCACGCGGTAGGTGACCAGTGTGGTGGCGATTGCGGCGCCGTCTATGATGACCGTCTCGGTAAAGGCTGCATCATGCGGCCCGTCGATCCGGTACCAGCGTGTGTCCACCGTGAATTCCGGGTTCTCCGCAGGCCCACAGCGATGTGTTTCATGCCCGCCCACGCGAAAGTCCGATTTGTCCATGACAAGAACCATCCCTTCCTCGGGTGCGCCCCAGGCTTCGCGCATTTTCCCATCGGTCAGCAGGTGCCACAGTCGGTCGGGGGCGACTGGCATGGTCCGTGTGATGTCGAAATGTCCGGTATCTGTTGTCATGATGTCTTCTCCTTCAAAGTCATTGCGAGGTCGCCAAGCTGACGGATCACCGTCGCCCAGCCCTCGTGAAATCCCATTTCTTCATGCCGTTTGCGGGCCTCCACGTCGCCATGCAGAACGGTGGCGCGGTACAGTGTGGAGTCTCCGTGCGGCTCCAAATCGTAGATCGCGGTCATGAACGGGGCCGCGTTGGGGCGGTAGCCGCCCAAAAGTGCATCGGTGGTCACCAGCCGCCGTGCCGGATCCGCCTCGAGGACACAGCCTTTGAGCGGCATTTCGGTCCCGTCATCCAGCACCATGGTCAGGTTCGCCCGTCCGCCGGGCACAAAATCATATGCGATGTCCTTGACCGTGAACGGTTTGGGCGCAAACCACTGGGCCAGCAGGTCGGGATCGGTCCAGCAGCGCCAGATGGTTTCGGGTTTTGCCCCGATCTCGCGTTCGATGCGCAGGTCCAGGTCCGGGTTGAAATCCATCATGTGCTGTCCTCTTCGTTCAGTGTTTCGGCAAGCCGCGCCAAACGGTCGAGCCGACCCTCCCACATGTCCTTCTGGCGTTTCAGCCAATCGTCCATCACGCGCAGCGGCGCCGCTTCGATATGGACAGTGCGCACGCGGCCCTTCTTGGTGCTTGAGACCAGCCCGCTCTCCTCCAGCACTTTCAGATGCTTGAGGAACGTGGGCAGGGCCATGTCGTGCCCATCGTGCAGCGCGCTGACGGCCGCTGGCCCCCGGGTCAGCTGTTCAACCACCGCGCGGCGGGTTGGGTCGGCAAGGGCGCCGAAGACAATGTCGAGTTGGTTAGTCATGTGGCTAAGTATTGGCATCAGGCGATTCGAGTCAAGATACTTAGCCAGGTAGCTAACTTATAGCTTGTGGATAACATCTTGTGGGGCTTTCCGAGCGGCCTGCCACGACATATCGTAGGCGCCATGACCGACGCTCCCCGATTCATTCACCTGCGCACCCACTCCGAATACTCGCTGCTCGAGGGCGCCATGCGCCTGAAAAAGCTGTCCGGCCTGGTGCGGGATGCGGGGATGCCCGCCATCGCGCTGACCGATACAAACAACATGTTCGCGGCACTTGAGTTTTCCGTGGGTATGGCCGGGGCAGGGGTGCAGCCCATCATCGGTTGCCAGGTCGATCTGCAATACGTGACACCGCGCCCCGGTGAACGGCCCCGCGATCCCGCGCCGCTCGTACTGCTGGCCCAGACCGAGGCCGGGTACGAGCACCTGATGAAGCTGAACTCGTGCCTCTACCTGCGCGACGGCTCCGAACTGCCCCATGTCACGGTCGAGGAACTGGCGGGCCATTCGGCGGATGTGATCTGCCTCACCGGCGGCCCAAACGGCCCCGTCGGGATGCTTCTGCAAACTGGGCAGGTGCCGGCTGCCCAGGCGCTCATGGACCGGCTCAAGGACATCTTCGCCGACCGGCTCTATGTCGAATTGCAGCGCCACCCGGGCGAAGGTGGTCAGCCTGAAGCCGAGCGTCTGACCGAGCGTCCGCTGATCGAAATGGCCTATGCCATGGACCTGCCGCTGGTCGCCACCAACGACGTCTACTTCCCCAAACCGGACATGTACGAAAGCCACGACGCGCTGATCTGCATTGCCGAAGGGGCCTATGTCGACCAGCAGGAACCGCGCCGCCGCCTGACGGCCCAGCACTATTTCAAGTCACAGGCCGAGATGGTGACGCTGTTCGCCGACCTTCCAGAAGCCATCGAAAACACAGTCGAGATCGCGCAACGCTGCGCCTTCATGGCCTATCGCCGCGACCCCATCCTGCCCAAATTTGCCGATGACGAGGTCGAGGAACTGCGCCGCCAGTCCAATGAGGGGCTACAGGAACGGCTCAAGGTCATCCCGCACGCCACCAGCGTCGAGGAGTACCAGAAACGCCTCGACTTCGAACTCGACATCATCGAGGGCATGGGCTTCCCCGGCTACTTCCTGATCGTGGCTGACTTCATCAAATGGGCCAAGGACCACGATATTCCGGTGGGGCCGGGCCGTGGCTCGGGGGCGGGCAGCCTCGTGGCCTATGCGCTCACCATCACCGACCTCGACCCCCTGCGCTACGCCCTTCTGTTCGAACGGTTCCTCAACCCCGAACGGGTCTCCATGCCCGACTTCGACATCGACTTCTGCATGGACCGGCGCGAGGAAGTGATCCGCTACGTGCAAGAGAAATACGGCCGCGACAAGGTTGGCCAGATCATCACATTCGGCGCGCTTCTGTCCAAGGCTGCCGTACGCGACATCGGGCGCGTGCTGCAAATGCCCTACGGCCAGGTGGACCGGCTGTCGAAGCTGATCCCGGTCGAAGGCGTCAAACCCGTCAGCATCGAAAAGGCGCTGAAGGACGAACCACGCCTGCGCGAAGAGGCACGGAATGAAGAGGTCGTGGACCGCCTCCTGACCTATGGCCAGCAGGTCGAGGGGCTGCTCAGAAACGCCTCCACCCACGCCGCCGGTGTGGTAATCGGGGACCGCCCGCTCGACGCGCTGGTGCCGCTCTATCAAGACCCGCGCTCGGACATGCCCGCCACCCAGTTCAACATGAAATGGGTCGAACAGGCGGGTCTCGTCAAATTCGACTTCCTCGGCCTGAAAACCCTGACGGTGATCCAGAACGCGGTCGAACAAATCCTCGGCTCTGGCCGCAAGCTGCACATCGCTGCCGATGGCACCGAACTCTATACGCCCGCCGACGGGATGGAGAACGACATCGGCGGCATCCCCCTCGACGACGAGGCAAGTTACAAACTCTACGCTGCGGGCAAGACGGTCGCCGTGTTCCAGGTGGAAAGCTCGGGCATGATCGACGCGCTCAAGCGGATGAAACCGGACTGTATCGAGGACATCATCGCCCTCGTGGCCCTCTACCGCCCGGGCCCGATGGAGAACATTCCGAAGTTCTGCGAGGTCAAGAACGGGCTGAGCGAACGCGACACCCTGCACCCGTCCATCGACCACATCCTGGACGAAACCCAAGGCATCATCGTCTACCAGGAACAGGTGATGCAGATCGCGCAGGAAATGGCGGGCTACTCGCTTGGCGGCGCGGACCTCTTGCGCCGCGCCATGGGTAAGAAAATCCAGGAAGCGATGGACGCCGAACGCCCCAAATTCCTTGCAGGCTCCAAGGAAAACGGCGTGGACGAGGACAAGGCGCTGGAAGTCTGGCACCTCCTCGACAAGTTCGCGAACTACGGCTTCAACAAATCCCACGCGGCGGCTTACGCGGTGGTCAGCTACCAGACGGCATGGCTGAAGGCGAACCATCCGGTCGAATTCATGGCCGGTGTGATGAACTGCGATATTCACCTCACCGACAAGCTGGCCGTCTACTTCGAAGAGGTCCGCAAGGGGCTCGACCTGCCATGGGTGCCGCCCTGCGTGAACCGCTCGGATGCGACGTTCAAGGTGGTCGACGGCGCGCTGGTCTACGCGCTGGGCGCGCTCAAAAACGTTGGCGTCGAAGCCATGCGGCTGGTGCAGGAGGCCCGTGCCGACAAACCCTTCGTCAACCTCTTCGACTTCGCTCGCCGCGTGGACCTGAAGAAGGTCGGCAAACGCCCCCTCGAAATGTTGGCTCGCGCCGGGGCCTTTGACCAGCTCGACCCCAACCGCCGCCGCGTCTTCGACGCGCTCGACGCGCTGAGCGCCTATTCCGCAGCAGTCCATGACCAGAAAAACTCCAACCAGGTCTCGCTCTTCGGCGAGGCAGGCGACGACCTGCCCGAACCCAGGCTCCTGCCCCTAGATGACTGGCTGCCCGCGGAACGTTTGGGCGAGGAGCACAAGGCGGTCGGCTTCTACCTCTCCGGCCACCCGCTCGACGACTACATGGGCCCGCTCAAACGCAAGGGGGTCATCACGCTGGACGAGGTGACGGCCAAGGCCGAAACCCAACCGCTGGTCGCCAAACTCGCGGGCGTTGTCGCCGGTCTGCAGGTGCGCAAATCGGCCAAAGGCAACCGCTTCGCCTTCTGTCAGATGTCCGACACGACCGGCGCCTACGAGGTGACGCTCTTCTCCGAAAGCCTCGAAAAATCCCAGGACCATCTGGAAACGGGCGCCAAGGTCATCGTCACGGTCGAGGCAACGATGGAAAGCGACCAACTCAAGCTCCTCGGCCGCTCCGTCGCCCCCGTTGATACCGTGGTCGCAGATGTCGGCGGCATGGGTTTGCGCATCTTTGTCGAAGCCCCCACCGCGCTCGCCTCGGTCGCCACAGTGCTCGAAGGGGCGGCAAACACGGCCAAGGGGGCAGGACGCGGCCCGATCACGGTCTGCCTGATGGACGACAGCCTGCCGGGCGAGGTCGAGATGGACCTCGGCGCTGAATTCCCCGTCACACCCCAGATCAAGGGGGCGATCAAATCTCTCTCCGGCGTGGTCGAGGTGCAGGACCTCTGACGCCACGGCCCCCTGACTGGACCTTCCGACGTCTTGAGGATAAAACCGCCCGCGGGATGTGGACACGATCAGGGAGGATATGCGCATGATGCGAACGCTGTCGGCCTGCGCCTTGTTAGCTCTCCTTGGAGCCTGCGGCGATCCGCTCAGCGGCATCGAACGTGTGTCCGAAGGGGCTGTTCTGCCCCCCGAACCCGGCGCCAACGTCCTGCCAACCGAAGAAGAGCTCGCGCGCCAGGAAAGTGTCCTGTCGGGACTTTTCCGCGACCCGGCCGCTGGCGCGGAAGAAAATGCGCAAACACCTGTGGCCAACCCGGATCAGATCGACGCGGACACCGCCACTGTGTCAGATGCAGACAATGCGCTGCCTGTCGAACCAGCCCCGTCCGACGCGATTGCAGGCGCCGGGGCCGCCGCCGCAGCACCACAAGCAGAGCCCGCCTCCGGCGGCCTCTTCGGCTGGCTGCGCCGTGCCTCGCAATCGGATACCGATCCACAAACTTTGACAGGCCAGGATCCGGTCGAAGCGGGGCTGGATGCTCCGACGGAAACCCAAACTGATGCAGAACCGGTCGTCACGGCAGCTGTCTCCCCCGAGGCGCTGGTCGAACCGGAAAAGCGCCGCCGCCTCTTCGGCGGCACACGAAACACCCCACGTACGGGACCGGACGGAACGGATGTGGCACCCGGCATGATTGTGCCCTTCGGCCAGATCGCGCGCAATTGCGATGCGCAACCGGCAAGATTGGGCAAGGTGGTCGACAAGGCGGCAGGCAAGGGCCGCGGCTACGTCCTCTACGACACCGCGCCCGACAGCACCGCACCACGCACCTTCTACGTGACGGGCTTTGCAGACAATTGCCCGCGCCAATTCACGGCCGCACTTGCGCTCTTCGGCGAACCTGCGTTCCACGAACAACTGCGCTATGGCCTGCCCGCAGACGAGTATCCCTACTCCACTACGGACGAAGCCTACGAAAAGCTGAAGCGCCGGGTATGCAATGTGGGGCGTAACAAGCCCTGCGGCGGACGGATCGACAGGCTCGCGCGCAACACAACATTCATCAGCGCTTACGAAAACTTCACCGACAACGGGCGCTGGGCGGACATGTTGTTGCACGATGGCGCGGTGCTTGCCGCCGCGCTCAAAACACCCTGAGGTCTGCGTCTCTGGCATCCCGACCCTTCGGGGAGGATTTTTTTGAAACAGGGAAGATGCAGACGGTGGCGCTCGTCCTATCAACGTGGGGAAAGCCGGGGCGGTCCAGCCCTTGATCGCAATGGATCAAGGGCCTTCCCCGTTTACACCGGTTCGCATCCCTGCTCCCGATGCTCTGTCAGCAAAGGCGATCAACCTTAATGATTGGTGAACAGGGTCTGTCTTCCCTGTTTCAAAAAAATCCTCCCCGAAGAGCCGATTGGCAACCGGGTCGCCGGGTTCTCAATAATGCGGAGGCCGCTCGTCCCCGATCACGACACCGCCGCCGCCATCTGCCTCCCGTTGCGCTTCCCGCTCCATCAGCATCTGCACGCGCCGGGTCAGCAGGGCAATCTCGGTCTCCTGCCGCGCCACCACGTCCGACAGCTCGTCCACGGTGCGCTGCAAATGCGCGATCTCTTCTTCCAGCTTTTCCATATCCCCCATCTGCCACCTCAAGCCCCGCTTGCCCAGCCCCCATGCCTGCGGTATCCCGCGCCCGAACGCAAACCCGGAGCGCCACAATGGCCAAGCCCAAGAAAACTCCCCGCCCCACGGCGCAAACGCCCAAGGGGTTCCGCGACTATTTCGGCACGGACGTCACCGACCGGGCCGAAATGCTGCAAAAGATCGCCGGGGTGTATCATCGCTACGGGTTTGACGCGCTCGAATCCAGTGCCGTGGAAACGGTCGAGGCGCTGGGCAAGTTCCTGCCCGACGTCGACCGCCCGAACGAAGGGGTCTTCGCCTGGCAAGAAGAAGACGGCGACTGGCTCGCCCTGCGTTACGACATGACGGCCCCGCTGGCGCGCGTCTATGCGCAACACCGCAACGACCTGCCGAACCCCTATCGGCGCTACACGATGGGTCCGGTCTGGCGCAATGAAAAGCCCGGACCCGGGCGGTTTCGCCAGTTCTATCAATGCGATGCGGATACGGTCGGTACAGCCTCCATGGCCGCGGATGCCGAGATCTGCGCGATGCTGTCGGACACGCTCGAAGCCGTGGGCATCCAGAGTGAAGATTACGTGATCCGCATCAACAACCGCAAGGTGCTGAACGGCGTGATGGAGGTCGCGGGCCTTGCTGGTGACGACAAGGAAGCCGAACGCGGCATCGTCCTGCGCGCCATCGACAAGCTTGACCGGCTGGGGCCAGACGGTGTGCGGGCGCTGCTGGGTGAGGGGCGCAAGGACGAAAGCGGAGACTACACCAAGGGCGCTGGCCTCGGCGAAGCCGAAGCCGACATCGTCATGGGCTTCATGGACGCCAAGCGCGACACCGGCCCGGACACCGTCGCGCGGCTCAGCGAACTCGTCCAAGGCTCGGACATCGGCGCCAAAGGCGTCGCCGAACTCGAAGAAATCGCAGCCCTCCTCGACGCCGCAGGCTACGGCCCCGACCGCATCGTCATCGACCCTTCCGTCGTCCGCGGCCTCGGCTACTACACCGGCCCCGTCTACGAGGCCGAACTCACCTTCGACGTCCAGAACGAAAAGGGCCAGACGGTCCAGTTCGGCTCCGTCGCGGGCGGGGGGCGCTACGATGATCTGGTCAAGCGCTTCACCGGCCAGGAAGTCCCCGCCACCGGCGTCTCCATCGGCGTCGACCGGCTGCTGGCAGCCCTGCGCGCCACCAACCGCATCGGCACCACCGAACAAGGCCCCGTCGTCGTCACCGTCATGGACCGCGACCGCATGGCCGACTACCAACGGCTTGTGGCACTCTTGCGGGAGGCTGATCTCGATCCAGACAACCCGTCGCTGGGAAAAATACGGGCCGAGGTATTTCTGGGGAACCCTAGGAATTTTGGTAACCAATTAAAGTACGCTGATAAGCGAAACAGTCCCGTTGCTATTATCGCTGGGGACGATGAATGGGAGCGAGGTGTCGTTCAGATCAAAGATTTGGTTTTGGGCGCCGAGCTGGCGCAGACTGCAACCCAAGAAGAGTGGAAGGAACGTCCACAACAAGAAGAAGTTGCAGAATGTGACATGGTTGAAGCCGTTCGTCGACTGCTGCAGAAGCACGCAGAGCATCGGCAAGTTATGGACAAACTGAACCAATGACCCAAGCACGCGAGCGGGCCCACGCCCTGCGCGACCGCTTCATCGCGGCGGGCGCGCAGCTGGTCAAACCGCCGATCCTGCAACCGGCGGACCTGCTGCTCGACCTCTATGGCGAGGATATCCGCGCGCGCGCTTACGTCACCTCCGACGCCCTGCGCGGCGAACAAATGCTGCGCCCGGATTTCACCGTGCCGGTTGTCCAGATGCACATGGCAAACGGCGCCGACTCCGCCCGCTACACCTATGCGGGCAAAGTGTTTCGGCGGCAGGAAGATGACCCCGACCGCGCAAACGAATACCTGCAAGTGGGCTACGAGCTCTTCGACGGCACCAACCCTGCGGCAGCGGATGCCGAGGTCTTCGCCCTGATCGCCGATGCTGTCAGTCCGCTCAACCTGCGGGCCGCGACAGGCGACATCGGCATCCTCATGGCCGCCGTCGATGGTCTCGACATTTCCGACCGGCGCAAGGCCGCCCTGCGCCGCCACATCTGGCGCCCCCGCCGCTTCCGCGCGCTGCTCGACCGCTTTTCTGGCCGGAGCCCCGTACCGGAAACGCGGGCAGCATTGCTTGCAGGCAACGCCACAACCGACGCGCCGCTCACCGGCCTGCGCCGCCAGTCCGAAATCGACGCCCGCATCGCAGCTCTTCAAGCGGACGCCGCCGAACCGCCACTCTCCGGCGCGCAGATGGAATGCCTTGATGCGCTCTTGAACGTCCGCGAAACGCTGCCCTTCGCGCTTGCCCAGATGCACACGCTCTGCGCTGACCTGCCCGCGCTGCGCCCTGCGGTAAAACGGATCGACGCGCGGGCGGAGGCACTTTCCGCCCGCGGCATCGACGTCGACAACCTGGAATTCGAGGCGAGCTTCGGCCGCACTTCGATGGAATATTACGACGGCTTCGTCTTCGGCTTTTACGCCGAACAGCGCCCTGACCTGCCCCCCGTCGCCTCCGGCGGGCGCTACGACGCGCTCACCCGCCGCTTAGGGCAGGGGCAGGAAATCCCCGCCGTCGGCGCGGTCATCCGCCCCGGCCTGATGGACGAGTTGGAGGGCGCAGCATGATCAAGCTCGGCGTGCCGTCCAAGGGGCGGCTGATGGACAAGACGTTCCAGTGGTTCGAAAAGCGCGGCGTCACGCTCAGCCGCACAGGATCTGACCGCGAATATGCGGGCGCCGTGGACGGGATCGATGGCGTGGCGCTTGTTCTGCTGTCGGCAGGGGAAGTGCCGCGCGAACTCGCCGCTGGGCGCATCCATCTGGGCGTGACCGGCACAGATCTCATCCACGAAAAATTGCCGCTCTGGGAGCAGCAGGTCGAACCGATGGCCGAAATGGGCTTCGGTCACGCCGACCTTGTCCTCGCTGTTCCGCAGGCCTGGATCGACGTGGACCTGACCGATGACCTCGACGCTGCCGCCGCGGCCTTTCGCGCGGCCCACGGCTTCCGCCTGCGGATCGCAACCAAGTACCACCGGCTCGTCCGCGATTTCCTGCGCGATGCAGGGGTGGCTGACTACGCGATCGTCGACAGCCAGGGCGCGACCGAAGGCACCGTCGCGAACGAGACGGCAGAGGCCATCGCCGATATCACCTCGTCCGGCGAGACACTGCGCGCCAACCACCTCAAGATCCTGAGCGACGGGTTGATCCTCGCCAGCCAGGCGACGCTCTGGCGCAGCCGCGTGGCTGAGGTGACGGATGCGGAGCGCGCGGTGCTGGCAACGCTGCTGGACCGACTGGGGGCCGACTGAAGGCCAACTCTTTCCAAAGAGTGAACGCGCCCGCGCAAACATGAACGCCGGGCGAGCGTTAACGATGTCTGAACGGTTGCCTGGGGTCCAAAACACGCAGTTTGCGGGTCAAAATGTGCAGTTTGCTCAAAACCGGCTGAAAACGGGCGTTTTCGAGGGGTGCAAAACGCGCAGTTTCAGACCGAAAATGTGCAGTTTCGCAAAATCGGGCGCGAATTTCGCACCGCACGGCGCGTTAACCTCTCGCCTCAAAGAACCCCGATCTCGGCCAGCGCCCGATTGAGTTCAACCGGCAGCGGCTCCTCCCGCTCGCGCCCTTTCGGCAGGTCCGGCGGGCTGTCTTCGGGCTTCAGATAGCGCCATCCCTGAAACGGTCGCTTGAGCGCCGATTGCACCCGCACCAACTCCGGATCAGACACGATGGCGCAGCGGCGAATGCCGTCGCTGCCGATCACTTCATCCAGCCGCAGAATGCGCTGGCGACAGGTCAGCACCCCTTTCACAACCCAGAAGATCGACCCACCATTTAGTATCTCGGCCTCGCGCTTGGGCCACATACGGGTCACATGGCGCGGATAGCCATCATCGGTCTGCGCACGTTTCGTGGACTGCCACGCGACCAGATCGTCATAGCTGTCGCTGCCCACGGACAGCTTGATGAGATTGATGTACTTATCCACAGAATCCACCTCTCGCCACACCATATAATGTAGCGCTGTCACGCCGAACTGCAACCTGTTGTGGTTGTGATACCTCTAGATTTGGTGGCTACCAAGTCAAGTACATCTATCTGTTGTGGAATGCGTCAGAAATGGTAGCCTGTTTGCCTGCACGGCGTCCGACAGAATCGGACGCCCCCAAGGGGATGCTCCGATGACACGCTTTGCCGCGCCGATTGCCGAACAGATCTGGGACATGAAGTACCGCTTCAAGGAGGCCGACGGCACGCCCATCGACGTCACGGTCGAAGACAGCTGGCGGCGCATCGCGCGCGATCTCGCGTCGGTCGAAAAGGACCCCGCTCAGTGGGAGCAGACTTTCTATAACGCCTTGGAAGATTTCAAGTTTTTGCCCGCTGGCCGCATCACCGCCGGAGCGGGAACGGCACGCTCCGTCACCCTCTTCAACTGCTTTGTCATGGGCACGATCCCCGACAGCATGGGTGGCATCTTCGAGATGCTGAAAGAGGCGGCGCTGACCATGCAGCAGGGCGGCGGTATCGGCTATGATTTCTCGACCATCCGGCCCAAGGGGGCAGGGGTCAAAGGCGTGGCCGCAGATGCCTCCGGACCCCTTAGTTTTATGGACGTTTGGGACGCGATGTGCCGCACCATCATGTCCGCCGGATCGCGCCGCGGTGCGATGATGGCCACCATGCGCTGCGACCATCCCGACATCGAGGATTTCATCACCGCCAAGTCCGACGCCGCCCGCCTGCGCATGTTCAACGTGTCGGTCCTCGTGACGGACGCCTTCATGGAAGCGGTGAAGGCCGACGGGTCCTGGGACCTGGTCTTCGACGGTACCGTTTACAAGACGGTTGAGGCTCGCGATCTGTGGAACGGCATCATGCGCTCGACCTACGATTACGCCGAACCCGGCGTGATCTTCATCGACCGCATCAACGCCGCCAACAACCTGAACTATTGCGAGACCATCGCTGCCACGAACCCCTGCGGCGAACAGCCCCTGCCGCCCTATGGCGCATGCCTCCTTGGCTCCATCAACCTCGCCCGCCTGGTCACCCAACCTTTTGAAGAAGAAGCGGAACTTGACGAGTCTGCACTGTCCGACCTCGTCGCTACAGCGGTCCGGATGATGGACAACGTGGTCGACGCCTCGCGCTTCCCGCTTGAAGCACAGGCACGCGAAGCAGCCGCCAAACGCCGTATCGGACTGGGCGTCACCGGCCTCGCCGACGCGCTCTTGATGCTGGGCCTGCGCTACGGCTCGGACGAGGCGGCGCGTCAGACCGAGCACTGGTTGAAAGCGATTGCCCGCGCCGCGTATCTGGCGTCGGTGCAATTGGCGAAGGAAAAGGGCGCCTTTCCGCTCTTTGATGCAGATGCTTATCTGCAGTCAGGCACGATGCAGGCGATGGATGACGACGTACGGGACGCCATTGCCGAACACGGCATCCGCAACGCGCTCCTGACATCTATCGCGCCGACTGGCACCATTTCGCTGTATGCAGGCAATGTCTCATCCGGCATCGAACCCGTCTTCGCCTATGCTTACACCCGCAAGGTCCTGCAAAAAGACGGCAGCCGAACCGAGGAAGAAGTCGTTGATTACGCAGTACAAATGTGGCGCGATAAGTTCGGCGACGCGGAGCTGCCCGACTATTTCGTGAACGCCCAGACGCTCGCACCAAGCGACCACGTCAAGATGCAGGCTGCGGCCCAGAAATGGGTCGACTCGTCGATTTCCAAAACGATCAACTGCCCCGAAGACATCAGCTTTGACGATTTCAAAGACGTCTACATGCAGGCTTGGGACACCGGCTGCAAAGGCTGCACAACCTACCGCCCGAACGCAGTCACCGGCTCCGTCCTGACTGTGGCCGAGGAAAAACCTGCCGAAGCGCCGGTCATGGCCAACGACGATGCAGAACCCATGCAGCCCCATGGCGACGTGATCTACATGGCCGAACCGCTCGACCGTCCAACCTCGCTTGAGGGGAACACATACAAGGTCAAGTGGCCCGACAGCGAACATGCGCTCTACATCACCATCAACGATCTGGTGATCGGCGGGCATCGGCGCCCGTTCGAGGTGTTCATCAACTCCAAGAACATGGAACACTTCGCCTGGACCGTTGCGCTCACGCGCATGATCTCTGCCGTGTTCCGGCGGGGCGGGGACGTGTCATTCGTGGTCGAGGAGCTGAAGGCCGTATTCGACCCGCGTGGCGGCGCATGGATGCAAGGCAAGTATATTCCCTCGATCCTCGCAGCCATCGGCGGGGTGATCGAACAGCACATGATCCAGATCGGATTTATCGAGGGTGAAGGCATGGGCCTGAAGTCCGACCCGCAGGCCGAGGTCGTCGGTCTGGATACTCCCCGCGGCAAAGCCTGTTCAAGCTGCGGCAGCTTCGAGATGCGCATGATCGAAGGGTGCATGACCTGCGCGTCCTGCGGCTTTTCAAAATGTGGCTAGGTTGGTTGGTTAGAGTGCAGTCTTACGCGCACACATAGCCCTGCTCGTGCGACCGTAAGGATTGTGTTGGTCATTTTTAGCTTTGCGGGCAATTCTCTGCCTTCATTGGCCTGCCTTCGAAGCCTGCAATCGAAAGATCGTGATCACATCTGCTCACGGCGGCTTTGCTTTGATTGGCCGTCACGAACCCTCCAACCTTTGCTGGCTCTGTAGGCTGTCGGCGTCTGTCCGAACCGTGCCTTGAATTGCCGAGAAAAGTACTGGGCGTTCTCGAGCCCGCAACGGAAAGCGATGTCCGCGACCGAGCGGTGGGCTTGTCTCGGGTCCGCGAGGGCGGCGCAGATTCTCTGCAGCCGCGCCTCACGGATTTCAGCCTGGATTGAACTGTTTTCGCTTGCGAACAGTTCATTGAGGCGCCTGACAGAGACGCCAACCGCGTCGCTGACATCCATGCGGGTCAACTCCGGCTGGGTGCATGTGCGTTCAATGTGCTGACGCGCATGTATCAGGATGTTTTGGCCGGACTCGCGCAGCTTGATCCGTCCCTCATCCAGCGAAGCCAGGCCGGTCGCGATGAGGTCGATGATGGCGTCTTCCTGGCAGGCGCGCATGACTTCATTCGATGATGACCCCAGCGCGATGATCTTGCGAATACTGAAATAGATCGCCTCGCCCACATCTTTCCTGATCCTGCGGGCGGTGAGCTGATCAAGGTTGGGCAGACGGTTCGACAGGGCGCGGTGCGGCACCTGGATAACGTGCTGTCGGAAGTTGTCATCAAGCCGCAGCCGATAGGGATCCGAACTGCGATAGGCGGCAAACTCGCCCGGTTCGATGACGGCGCTGCGGCCGTTCTGGCGGATTTCGCACTGGTTCTGTACCTGAAAGCTGAGCAGGACACTTTCGTCATCGTATTGCGCGATGTCGCAGGGTCTGCGCTCGACGACCTGACCGCTGCCCCAGACCTTTGAACTTCCGACATTGGCGATCTTGTTGAGGCGGATACCGCCCGCAAAGGTCTGCCGGTTCTCGGTATCGCAGCACAGTTTTGTGTAGGATGCGCAAACAGCATCTGACCAATAGGCGAACCGGTCCGCCGGTCTGACGTCATCTGTGCGAAAGATCATTTCCATTGGCAGGTTCCCGAACGCGGTCTTCGCGCTGAAACGATACACAATTCGTCGAATTTTTCAAATCTGTAACATGACAAGGTTTTCCGCCCAGACGTGCAAACTGTCCTGATCGCACTGTGCTTAGGCTTTCGATCACATTTTTGGATCCAAACAGGAGCATTGCAGATGACCACACCGTTCAAAGCCGCTGCCGTTCAGGCCGCGCCGGCTTTTCTTGATCTGAAAGCTGGCGTCGCCAAAGCCATCGCGTTGATCGAAGAAGCCGCAGCACAAGACGTCAAGTTGATTGCGTTTCCTGAAACGTGGTTGCCCGGCTATCCTTGGTGGATCTGGTTGGATGCCCCCGCGGTCGGCATGCAATATGTCGTGCCCTACTTTCAAAACTCCATAGAAGCAGGCAGTGACGAGGATCTCGCGCTGGCGGAGGCGGCCCGTAAGAACAACATTCAAGTGATCATGGGCGTGTCTGAACGCCATGAGGGATCGCTGTATATGGGGCAATGGCACTATGATGCGAACGGCGACGTGATCTCGCGCCGCCGCAAACTGAAACCGACCCATGTGGAACGCGCCGTGTTTGGCGAGGGAGACGGCAGCGACATCGTGGTGAACGAGACCGAGCTTGGCCGTATTGGGGCACTCTGCTGCTGGGAGCATCTGCAGCCGCTGACCAAATACGCGATGTTCTCGCAGAATGAGCAGATCCACGCAGCCGCTTGGCCGAGTTTCAGTGTCTATCGCGGAGGTGCATATCAGCTTGGGTCTGACGTGAATGTTTGCGCCGCGCGACAGCACGCCGTTGAAGGGCAATGCTTCGTGCTCTCGGCCTGCGCGACAGTATCAAAAGAGATGATCGAGATGCTGTGCGACACGGATGTGAAGCGTCAATTCCTGCTTGAGGGCGGGGGATATGCCAATATCTTCGGGCCAGATGGCCAGGCATTGGCAGAGCCGCTGGCCGAGACCGAAGAGGGGCTTTTGATAGCGGAAATCAATCTGGACACTATCGCGATTGCCAAGGCGGCTGCTGACCCGACCGGCCATTATTCACGCCCGGACGTGTTCCGGTTGATGTTTAACCGCAGCAAGAATCCGCGCGTAATGAACTTTGACGAAGGTTTGCAGGCCGCGGGCACAGATGAAGTCGTGGAGCGCGCAGAGGCGCAACTGGAAGCGGTGATAGAGCAATCTGAATAGCCACGCGCATGCAGCGAAACTGAAACGCCCGGTGCAAGCGCGCCGGGCGTTTTTCTATGTCAGTTCGCATAGTGCGTCGAGACGGATTGCCACCGCACGGGGCGGTCTCAACCGCAACCGCCCCGTGCAGATCCATGAAGATACATCAGGCCGATTTGATCATATCCGCAGCCTTTTCGGCGATCATGATGACGGGTGCATTCGTATTGCCCGTCGTCACGCGCGGCATGATCGAGGCGTCGACCACCCGCAATCCTTCGACCCCATGCACCTTGAGATGATGATCGACCACCGCCATCTCATCATGCCCCATTTTGCAGGTGCCAACCTGATGGTGGTAGGAGGCCAGGGCTGATCGGGCGTAGTCGGCCAGTTCTTCATCCGTCTGTTTGTCCTCACCGGGGTAGGTTTCCCGCGCTGTCACCTCGGCCAAGGCAGGCTGCTTGGCGATCTCGCGGTTGATACGGATGTTTTTGACCAGCGTCATCACATCGTACTCGGTTTCCAACAGGTTCGGATCAATGTGCAGCGGGTCTTCGACACTCGGGCCGGTGATTGTCAGGTGGCCGCGGCTGGTGGGTATCACGCCACCGGCGTTGATGGTGTATGCGTTGCCCGTCACCTGCTCCATCCCGTCCTGATAAAAGGGAACATGGAAGAACAGAGGCTGCATGTCGGGGGCGGGCAAACCCGGTTCTGACCGGATGAATGCCTGACCGTGCAGGACCTGAATGGCCATGTCGCTGGGCGGCGCGATGGGTTCGGATCCTTCGAAGATGACGGGCAAAAGCGTGTGGTCGTGCAGGTTCTTGCCCACACCGGGCAAGGCGTGACGTACCTCGATCCCGTGCGGTTCCAGCTCCTCCGGGGCGCCGATGCCGGACAGCATCAGGATCCTTGGCGTCTCGAGCGTGCCACCGGACAGGATGACCTCTCTGGTCGCGGTCACGGACATTTCCTGCCCGTCCTGAATGTAGGTCACGCCTGTTGCTGTTTGTCCGGTGAAGTCGACGTGTTTGACCCGGGCGTTGGTGATCAGGCTGAGGTTGCTGCGCTCAAGGGCCGGACGCAGGAAAGCCTCCGCCGTCGATTGGCGCACGCCGTCCTTGGTGGTCAGTTGGGTGTAACCCACACCCTCGCTGTCGGCCCCGTTGCAGTCGTCGTTAAAGGCGTAGCCCGCTTGCTGGGCGGCTTCGACGATGCGTTTCGTGGTGGGGTGCGGCTCAAAGTCAGCGGTCACGTGCAAGGGTCCGCCCTCACCGTGAAACGAATCTTCACCGCGGGAGAAGTCCTCGGATTTTTTGAAATAGGGCAGGACGTCATCATATGACCACCCGGCATTTCCGGCATAGGCCCAATTGTCGTAGTCCGACGCATGGCCGCGCACATAGATCATCCCGTTGAGCGCGCTGGACCCGCCGAGCGTTTTACCGCGCGGCCAAAAGATCTGCCGTCCGTTGCAGTGTTCTTGTGGTGCCGTACTGTAGGCCCAGTCGTATTCGGTGCCCCAAAGCTCGAGCAGCCGCATGGGTGTGCTGATCGCTTCTGAATTGTCCGGGCCACCTGCCTCGATCAGCAGGACGGTGGCGCCATCTTCGGTAAGGCGGTTGGCCAGAACGCAACCGGCTGATCCGGCGCCGCAGATGATGTAGTCGAAGCTGCCGGTTTGCGCCGCGGCTGTGTTGACGGACGCCCCCCAAAGCCCGCCACCAAGCGACAGAACGCCCGCGGCGACACCCGTACTTTTCAAAAAACTGCGCCGTGTCTGAGTTTTATGTGCCATGATGTCCTCCCTATCTGGCAAAGAAAGAGGGGCGCCACAGCGCCCCTTGGTCTGGTTAGTCGTGGTGAAACAGCTTGGCCGTGATCACCCATGAGCCGTCGTCGTTCATCAGGTGGAAATCGTTGACGAACGACATGCCATAAAGGCTGTCCTCAACGATGCGCGCCACCGCCGTCCGGCCGGTGACCGCGATATGGGTGATCTTGGCGACATAGCCCGGTCCGTGTTCGTTGGCCGTGAGATGGTCGTAGAACGGTTGGGGTGAACCGATCAGTTTGGCCGGCCCCAGGTAGCCCGCCATCACGGCGTTTTCGTGGAACACCGTTTTCAGCAGGTCGACGTCGCGGTCGGCAGTGCCTTTGATATAGGTATTCACGATGGCCTCTACGGCGGCGGCATCATCAGTTCTGTTCATGGTTTCAGTCCTTTCAAGGAAAGCGCTAGGCAACTGCACGCGCACCGGTGAGCCAGCGGCGCGCGTCGCGGATGTCAAAAAGAAGAGAGATTGACAGGATCGCAGCATTGATCAGATAGATCACTTCGGCGGTCCCGCCGGTGAACCCGTGGCTTGCAAAATGCCACGCCAGCAGCGCCAATAGCGGCGGCCAGAATACCACATGTGCAAGACCAAGTTTCAGTGAAAACCCGGCTTCTTTCCAAATAATGAATGGGGCCGGGGCAAAGCCCAGGATCGACAGGGTTGCCACCCACGGACCCAGCGGCCCGTTCATGGCAAACAGGGGCAGAAAGATGCCCGGGCCAAGTGCGAGCATCATCCATGCTTGCGTGCCCGGATGCAGGCGGCGGAACGACTGATAAATGGAGAGCAGACGGTTCATCTGATCATGTCCTTTGTTGTGTGCGAAGAGGCCTCCGGCAAACGCGGCGGCCGAGCGTTTAGCTGAAGACAACCTGCACGTCGGTGTATTCTTGCAGGCCTTCTTCCCCGAACTCGACGCCGATGCCTGATTTCTTGACCCCACCAAACGGTGCGTTGGGTTGGATGGCGCCGTGCTTGTTGATCCAGACGGAGCCGCATTCCATCTTCAGCGCGATTTCCTTGGCCTTTTCGATGTCCTGCGACCAGACGGAGCCACCGAGACCGTTTTCAGACCGATTGGCTTGTGCGATCACTTCGTCGAGATCCGAAAACTTGATGATCGGCAATGCCGGGCCGAACTGTTCCTCGGCCACCAGCGGGTCGTCATTGCTCAGATCGGCAATGATCGTGGGTGGAAAAAACAGACCCTCGCCTGCCTCACCGCCCAAAAGAACGCGTCCTTTACCCTTTGCATCATCGACGAGGCTCTTGACCTTGTCGAACTGCATCTGGTTCTGGATCGGACCCAGAATACTGTCCTCGGACATGCCATCGCCAACCGGAATGCTCTTGGCGAAGTTGACCAGGTGCTCGCAGACCTCGTCGTAGACGTCTTCATGGACATATAGGCGTTTCATTGCAGCACATGTCTGGCCGTTGTTGATGAAGCCGCCCCAGAACAGACCTTCTGCAATCTGCGCGGTGTCGACGTCCGGCAGCACGATGCCTGCGTCGTTTCCGCCCATTTCCAGGGTCAATCGCTTCATGGTTTCTGCGGCAGATCGCATGACCTTCTCGCCTGTCGCGCAAGAGCCTGTGAACACGATTTTGCGGATATCGGGATGTGCGGACATCGCCGCTCCGATCGAGTCTCCGCCATCGCTGCCGGTGACACAGTTCACGACGCCGCTGGGCAGCACCTCGTTCATCAACTCGACCATGCGTATCGTCGACAGCGGCGTCATGGGGGATGGTTTGATCACCACCGTGTTCCCCGTCCGCAGGGCGGGCATGATATGCCAGATCGCGATCATCACCGGGAAATTCCAGGGCGTGATCGAGCCGATCACGCCAAGTGGTTTGCGATGCAATTCCACTCGGCCTTCGTTGTTGTCCTGCAGGACCTTCATCGGCAGGGATAGCGCACTTGTGTAGCCGCCCCACGCCCCTACGCCACCCATTTCCCAGCGGGAACCAAGACCATTTAGCGGCTTGCCTTGCTCCAGTGTGATGAGGCGCGCGAGCTCATCGGAGTGTTCGGCAATCTTGGCCGTCACCGCTTCGCAGGCAGAACGAAGATCGTCGTCACTACTTGCCGACCATGTCTTGAAAGCTGCATGGGCCGCGGCGACCGCTGTGTTGAGGTCGTGCAGGCTTGCTTCAGGTGCAAGGCCGATCACCTCGCCCGTCGATGGGTTGCGGACTTCAAAGGTACTGGCTGCGGCAACAGATTGGCCGTCGATGACCATCTGATAGGTCTGTGTCATGGGTGTTCCTTCCGCTTGAATGCCTCAAAGGGCGATATGACAGCGTAGAAAGCGGATGGAGCCGGGTCTTTGCGCTCCGCGTCAAAAGTTATTGCAATGCGCGACGCTCACCCGGGGCACAACCGTGACGTTTTTTGTAGTGGCGATAGAATGTCGACAGGTCACTGAACCCACAATCGAATGCGATGGAGGCAATTGAGGTTTGTGGCTTGTCGCCCAGTCGGTTCAGCATCTCCCCTGCTGCATCAAGTCGGACTTCTTGAATGCGTTTGTGGGGGCTGGTGTCCAATGACCCAAAGGCCCGCTGCAGCTTCCTCAGGGAGACGCCCGTCATGTTGGCCAGATGGATCGGCGCAAATTCGGGATCAGCATAATGCTGCGACAGGATTTGCATGGCCCGGTTTATGATCTGATGATCAGGCGTCGCCGGGCTGCGGTCCCCGATCGACCGGTTGAACAGAAACGCGCCCAGGACCGCAAAGAATGCTTCGGCGACGTGTTCTTGCTGCGGGCGGTCGTTTTGTGTCAGGTCTTTGAGTATCGCCTCGATCGCCTGCGCCAAAGGGTCTGCGCGGGTCATGGCGATACCGCCGCCAATTCGATGTCCAAAGCGCTGTGTTGCTTCCTCGCGCGGCAGATGCAGGGACAATTGGCGCGAGGCCTGGTTGTTGTAAACAAAGGTCGATGGGCGGGTTGAATCGACAAGGAACATATCCCCCTGTTTCATCTGAACATCCGCATCATCCTGACACATCAAGGCCTCGCCTTCCGTTTGCAGGACCAGGAAGAAGTGATTGCCGGGGTCTTGCTTGATGTTGGTGCGCGATCTGTGGATCGCCTTGGCGTTCTGGGCCACCTTGGCAAAGCTCAACCCACCTTTGCAGAGCAAATCGACGTGACCTGTGAGGGTCGGTTTGTCGTGCTGCACATCAAAAGAACCGCAGATCGCGTTCAACTGCGCCTCAAAGACGTCTTGTGGGGTCGTCTGCTCGGCAAATGGCAAAGTCGGCATATTTGGGTCTCCTTCTTGCTTCAGGGGCCTCCGAAACTCACCACGCCCATGGGCAGCATCAAGGCAAAGAAGGGCAGGGTGATCAGAATGACCAGGCGCACGATATCGGCAGCCCAGAAGGGGGTAACACCCCGGAAAATTGTCCCTGTCGACACATCCTGAACGACGGAGCGCAAGACAAAGACGTTCAGCCCGATAGGCGGCGTGATCAGCGAGATTTCGGTGACAACCACCACGATGATGCCAAACCAGATCAGCGCCACTTCCCCGGTTACATCACCTTCGAAGAAGCCGAGTGTCGCGATCAACGGGGCAAAGACAGGCACGGTAAGCGTGATCATGGAGAGGCTTTCGAACACGGCGCCCAGAAGCAGGTAGATCAGGACGATCAGGGCCAGAACCGTGAAGGGGTCGAAGCCGGCTCCTTGGACCAGTGCCAACAGGTCTTCGGGCAGTCCGGCGCGCGACACGAACCGATTGAAGATGTCTGCGCCGATCAGCAGCACGAAGAGACCTACGGAGGTTTTGACCGTTTGCGTCAGTGCGTCGATCAGGCCCTTCCAACTGAACCTTTTGATCACGATTGAGATCAGGATTGCACCGAACGCACCGACGCCAGCAGCTTCGTCTGCTGTGAAAATCTGTCCGTAGATGCCGCCAATAATCAGTGTGAACAAAAGCAGGATCGGAACAACACGTACAACACTTTCACGGGTTTCCGCGGGTGTGAGGGGGGTGCCAGCCGGGCCCGCTTCGGGCTTGCGCCAAACGACGAATGCCACGGCGCAAAGGTAAAGCAGGACGCCGAGAAGGCCGGGCAGGATACCTGCGAGGAACAGCTTGCCAATGGATTGACTTGTCAGAAAGCCGTATATGATGAGGATGATGCTTGGGGGTATCAGGATCCCAAGCGTGCCGCCCGCGGCGACAGACGCGGTGGACAGGCTGTCGTGATAGCCAAACTTGCGCATCGATGGCAGCGCCACCTGCGACATGGTAGCCGCTGTCGCCAAAGACGAGCCCGAGACCGCAGAAAAGCCACCACACGCCAAAATGGTCGACATTGCGAGCCCGCCAGGCAGCCGCCCGACAACAGCATAGGCCGCGCGGTAGAGATCGTGCGCCATACCGCTTTGCGCGATCAACATCCCCATGAAGATAAACAGCGGGATGACAGAGAGCGCGTCATTCTGTGTGACATCGAGGATCGAGTCCGCAGCGGGCCCCAGCCCGGCCGACCAGCGCCAGTCGCGCAAAAAAACAAATCCGATCGCGCCAACGCCACCCATTGCAATGCCGATGGGCACGCGCACCAGAACAAAGCCGATGACGATAGCAAAGGCGATCAGGGAGACAATCACGTCTGAACCCCTTTGAACATCTTTGTGGCTGTTGCCACGGCCAACAACAGGCCAGTTGCCGTGACCACTGTGGCGATGGCGTAGATTAATGGATATTTTGGCAGAAACAGCAGCTCGGTGGTGATGCCGCGGCTTTGGAATTTCTCGGCGCGCGCGAAAAGCCAGTATCCCATCGTCAGAAGCGATCCAGACATCATCAACGCAATCAATCGATCACGCCAGAAGGCCGCGCGCACGCTAAAAACGCTGTCCAGCAAGTCCACGTCAATTTGTTCGCCGCGCAGAGTTACAACGGGGAACGCAAAGAAAATTGCAAGCGCCAAGAGGATTTGTGCCAGATCCTGCCGCCCGAAGATCGGTGCATTGAAGGCATAGCGGCCAATGACCTCGACCACCGTCAGGCACATGATAGCCACCAAGCATACCGCGCTGAGTGTCAGGAAGATACTGGCGAGCCAATGGCCCGCCCGAGCAAGAACATCCGCCATGTTCAGTTGCTGTATTCGGCCATTGTCGATCGGATGATCTCGAGCGCCGCTTCTGCGTCAACGCCTTTGGCGTTCACTTCGGCCAGAACAGAAGCTTGGATTTGGGGGACAAGGGTCTCGAATTTGGCGGAAGCCTCGCCCGAGAGATCGATGATCTGACCCGTTTCAGCTTGTGCATCAAGGCCACGCTGGTTGCCTTGGTCCCATGCCGCGCCTGCGAATGCAGAGAAGTCCTCTCCCAAAACAGCTTTGATTGCGGCCGCGTCTTCCTCACCTATGGACTCCAGGAATTCCTCGGACATGACGATGGCAAACGATCCGCGGTAGAACCCCCCGTCAACGCGGTAGGTGTAGGGCAGCACCTCTGTCAGGCGCAGAATTGCAATCGTGTCACCCGGGAAAAATGTGCCGTCGGCCACGCCGTTCGAAACGGTTTCATAGACCGCGGGGGCCGCGACCTGAACGCCTGCCATTCCGAGACCTGCCAGCACGTCGCCCATTACACCTCCGCCGGACCGGATTTTGAGCCCGTCAGCCTCGTCCAGTGACGCAATCTCGCTGGACAAGTGCAACATCCCCGGCGCGTGCACCATCATGGCAACAGGCACCACGCCATCATGTTCGTTCGCGGCTCCCAGCACTTCTTCATGCGCGCGCCAATGCGCAGCAGAAGCAGCAGCGCTATCACCTTGCAGCCCCGGAATTTCGATGAGCTTTGTTGTGACAAACCGGCCCGGATTGTAGCCGTGGAAAATCCACGCAGCATCTGCGCCGCCGTCTTCAACCAAATCAGCTTGTGAGGGTGGGGATGCGAGCTGGTATTCAACCGTGGCAGTCACACGGCCATCGGTTGCTGCTTCCACGCGGTTGATGAACTCGGGCCAGATGATCTCGTTCATCACGTGACTCGGCGGGAGCCAAGATGAGATGACCATTTCTTCGGCCGAGGCCACGTTGGTGCCGAGCGCGACCGCAAGCGCTGTTGCGAGCTTCAATTTCATGGTTCCCTCCTCTGAACCGGGCTGATTGCCCTTTGTCGAAAGCACTATACATAAACCGACCGTTCGGTCAATAATAATGGCAAGTCAAACGCCCTTGAGCGTCTGATCCTGTTCGTGCGGTCAGGTTTTGGTAGTGATTCCGTTAAGCGTCAGGTCTGCGATAGACCCCGCATAGGCGATGCGGGCATCTTTTGTGGCTTTTGGCTGCCACATGTAGAACCAGTTCAACATGCCGAACACAGACATTGTCACATCGCGGCACTGCGCCCTGTCTTGTCCCAGTGTTTCTGGCGCGCACCCTTGCAAAATGCGCGAGACCACCGCGACAAGGTCACGTTGGTAGCCTTTCAGAATGGTCTGCTTGTCTTCTGGCAAGAGCGGCAGGCCTTCGCCCTGGATTTTGTGTTGATGGTCCATGCCGTCGTAAGCCAATAAGAACTCGCGTGTAACGGCCCTCAACTGTTCGGCCGGTGACAGCGCATCGAGGGACAAATCACAAATCCAATCACGCAGTTCCGACAGATAACTGTCGAGGATGTCGAAGATCAGGTCATCCTTGCTAGAATAGTAGTGATAGATGTTTGCCTTCGAGATCCCGCACGCACGGGCAACCTCATTCATGGAGGCCCGGGCAATGCCTTCGCGCGCGAAAACCTCTGCTGCGACCTTCAGGATATGACGACGTTTATCGTCGTGGTCTTTTGCAATCGTGCGGACCAAGTCATTCCCCCTTCGGACGGTTGTCGACGACGCGGCGAGCTTTGCCTTCACTGCGTTCGACAGTGCCTGGCGTGCCTACAGTGATCTGGGTCGAGACGCCAACCACATCCTTGATCTTCTTGGACAGGATCTTGCTGCTGGCGGTGCGGGCGTCTTCGCTTGCGGCGTCTGGCATGGCTTCGACCATCACCGCCATCTTGTCCATTCGGCCGTCGCGCGACAGCGTGATCTGGAAATGCGGGGCGAGCTCAGGGATCGCCAGCACCTGTTCTTCGATCTGGGTGGGGAAGACATTGACGCCGCGCAAGATGATCATGTCGTCGGAGCGCCCAGTAATCTTTTCCATCCGCCGCATTGTTCGCGCGGTGCCGGGCAACAGCCGCGTAAGGTCGCGAGTGCGGTAGCGGATCATCGGCAGGCCTTCTTTCGTTATCGTGGTGAAAACCAGTTCACCCATCTCGCCATCGGGCAGAACCTCTCCGGTTTCCGGGTCGATGATTTCGGGATAGAAGTGATCCTCCCAGATATGCAGTCCATCCTTTGTTTCCACACATTCGTTTGCCACACCGGGACCAAGGATTTCGGATAGGCCGTAGATGTCGACGGCATGCATGTCGAACGCCTCTTCGACCTCGGCGCGCATGGCGTTCGTCCACGGTTCTGCGCCAAAAATGCCCACCTGAAGAGAGCTTTCGCGCGGGTCCAAACCCGCCTTCTGGTACTGTTCCAGAATGTTGAGCATGTAAGATGGGGTGACCATGATCGTGGTCGGCTTGAAATCCTGGATCAGCGTGATCTGCCGCTCCGTCATGCCGCCAGACACGGGCACGACCGAACAACCCAGCCGTTCCGCGCCGTAATGAGCACCAAGTCCGCCCGTGAACAGCCCGTATCCGTAGGCAATATGCGCGATATCACCGGGTTTCGTGCCCGAGGCTCGCATCGATCGAGCAACCATGTTCGCCCACATATCAATGTCGTTCCTGGTGTAACCCACCACGGTCGGTTTACCGGTCGTTCCGGATGAGGCATGCAAACGCATAATCTGTTCGCGAGGCACGGCAAACAGGCCGAAAGGATAGTTGTCACGCAAGTCGTTTTTGTAGGTGAACGGAAACTTCGCGAGATCAGCAAGAGTTTGCAGGTCGTCGGGGTGTACCCCCGCCGCTTCAAACCGTTCCTTGTACATCGGGACGTTGGTGTAGGCGTGGCGGACCGACCACTTCATCCGTTCAAGTTGCAGCGCACGAATTTCGTCTGTCGAGGCGATCTCGATCGGATCAAGGCTCTCTCGGGATGGGGTTAAATCTTTCATGGTCTCCTCCGGGTCATTCGTCAAAGAGCGTGCCGCGTATGGCGCGAGACCCGCCTCTGAATTCTGCGATTGTGATCCCGTCCTGATTGGTCACGGTCACGTCGTAGATACCGCTGCGCCCCGATAGGCTGACTTCGCGTGCGAAGGCGGTCAGCGTATCGCCAAGATGCGCGGGCGCGATGTAAGTGATGCTGTTGTGCTGCGCGACCGTTGATTGGTTGCGGCTGTTGCAGGCAAAGGCGAAGGCGCTGTCGGCCAAAGCGAAGGTAATACCACCATGACAGATGCCGTGGCCATTTGTGTGATGTTCCTGAACAGACAAATGCAAGGTTGCCCTGCCTTCATCAATACTTGCCAATGTCATGCCGAGCCATGTGCTGGCCCGGTCATCCGACCACATGACAGCGGCAGACTTTTCGGCGCGTTCCTTTGGTGTCATTGGCCGCTAAACTCGGGTTTGCGCTTGTTCAAAAAGGCTGCAACGCCTTCTGCGTAGTCAGCGCTTTGGCCGCACGCTTTTTGAAAACGTGCTTCGAGTTCCAACTGTTGGTCCAACGTGTGCATTGTCGCGGCGTTCATGGCTTTTTTAGTGTGCGCAAACCCTTGGGTTGGACCATTGGCCAGTCTGGCGGTGAGCGCCCGGGCCTCTGCCATAAGGTCTTCAGCGGGGACGGCCCGCCAGATCATGCCCCAATCGGCGGCCTGTGTCGCGGGCAATGGTTCTCCTGTCATCGCGAGTGCTTTGGCGCGGGCAGGGCCAAGCAGGCGTGTGAGGTTCCAGCTGCCTCCTGCGTCCGGGACAAGCCCAACATTGGCAAAGGACTGCACAAACTTTGCCGTATCTGCTGCAAGAACGATGTCACATGCCATAGCCAGATTTGCACCCGCACCTGCCGCGACGCCATTAACAGCGCAGATCACCGGGAGTTCTGCATCGCGGATCAAGCGTACCAACGGGTTATAAAAACGTGTAAGTGTGTCACCCAAATCGGGTGGACCATCCATCTTGGCGGGGTCGCGGTCGCCGAGATCTTGCCCGGCGCAAAAACCACGCCCTGCGCCTGTCAGCAGTATCGCACGTTTGCCATCTTGGATCGCATGCTCCAGCCGTTCGCGCAGGGCAAGATGCATATCTTCGTTGAAACTGTTAAGCTTGTCGGGGCGGTTCAGTGTGATCTCGGACCAAGTGCCGTGGTCTTGGTTTAAAATTGTTTCTCCCACCGAACTCTCCCTTGCAATTTGATTTGCCCCGGTCTACCTGTTTTGGCATAAACCGACCGGTTGGTCAATTATAGAATTGCTGGAGAATGCCGCTGATGGCAGGCCCTGTTACCATAGAAATCAATGGGAATATTGCATGGGTTCGGATTGACAATCCGCCGGTGAATGCCGCTTCGACGGGGGTGCGTGCGGGGCTTCTGAATGCTGTTCGTGAAGTGCAGGGCTGTGAGCTTGCCGTGCTTTTCTGTGCCGGAAAAACGTTCATCGCAGGCGGCGATATGTCGGAGTTTGACGCCCCTCCGGTAGAGCCCCATCTGCCTGATGTTGTGAATGCGGTCGAGAGCAGCGAAACGCCGTTCCTTGCGATTTTGCATGGTAACGTGCTTGGTGGTGGCCTTGAAATCGCGATGGCCTGTGCGTTCCGTATTGCGCGTCCGGGCACTCTGTTCGGGCTGCCAGAAGTCAATGTCGGACTGGTTCCGGGCGCAGGCGGCACACAGCGCGCGCCGCGGCTCTTGGGTTGGCAGATGGCGATAGAGATGGCCTGTCTTGGGCAACGCAAGACGACCGATGACTTGAAGAGGGTGGGGGCGCTTGACCTCATTTCCGACGATCCGGAGAGCGCGGTACAGCGGTTTGTGGGGATTCCCTTTGAGCCCGTTTCAGAGCGGAGTATCAGCCCAATGGCCGAAGCGGATTGGGAGGCGTACGGCGCGCAAGTCGAAAAATTCGCGAAAGGGCGGCAAGCGCCAATCCACAACCTGACCATGCTGCAGAATGCGATCATGCCCTTCGTCAAGGCGCAACCGAAGGAGCGCGCCTTGCATCTTGAGTTGCGCGGTTCCGCAGAAAGCAAGGCGCTACGTCACCAGTTCTTTGCCGAACGGGTCGCCACACGGCCTGATGTTATCTCAAGTCAAAAACCCCGACTGTTGAAGCGCATTGCCATTGTTGGTGGCGGACTGATGGGGTCGGGCATTGCGGCCGCCTGCTTGAATGTCGATATACATGCGACGATCATCGAGCGGGAAGCGCCAGCGGCTGCGGCCGCGCTGGCAAATGTGCAGCGCCTGATGGATGGCAGCCTGAAGCGTGGCAAAATCGATGCGGCCGGGCTGGTCGCACGTATGAATGCGTTGCACGTCACCGAGAGCTATACCGACGCGCGAGACGCAGACCTCGCGATCGAAGCTGTGTTCGAGGACTTAACAGCCAAGCGCGATGTCATGTGCAATTTGGCTGAGGTGATGCGCCCGGACGCAATACTGGCTACAAACACATCCTATCTGAACCCGGATGAGATCTTCGCAGGCCTGTCGGGACAGGAGCGGTGTGTCGGGATTCACTTCTTTTCACCCGCCCACATCATGAAACTGGTAGAGATCGTGCAGGCGAAGGAGACAAAGCCCGAAGTGCTCGCTACCGCATTTGCATTCGCGAAGACACTGCAAAAAACTCCTGTCCTTTCAGGTATCTGCGACGGGTTTATCGGCAACCGTATTCTCTCTGTTTACCGGCGAGCCGCAGAATATCTGCTCGCCGACGGCGCGTTGCCGCACGAGGTCGATGCAGCCATGCGCGATTTTGGCATGGCTATGGGGCCATTCGAGGCGCAGGATATGGCCGGGCTTCAAATTGCACTGGCCAATCGGCGCAGACAGGATGCCACACGTGATCCAGCCGAGCGATACGTGCCGATCTCTGACCGTCTGTGTGCGCTGGAACGTTTCGGCAAACGCAGCGGCTCCGGCTGGTACGACTATAGTGGCGGCACCGCTCATCGCGATCCAGAGGTCGACGCACTGATCGCTGACTATTCCGCTGAAGTCGGATTGACCCGGCAGACGTTTTCTCCCCAAGACATCCGAGCCCTTTTGCTTGCCGCCATGGCGAATGAAGGGGCTCGGATCGTCGAGGAGGGCATTGCAGAAAGCGCGGATGCCGTCGATGTGGTCAAAGTTGCAGGATATGGTTTTCCACGCTGGCGGGGTGGCCCGATGCATTGGGCCGCCGCACAAGGGCACGTGACCATCTGCGCAGCCCTCAGGCAGCTTGAAGCCGCGAGTCCGGGGTCCTGGACCCGTGCTGTCCGGTATCGCGAAGATTGATCCAAAAGAAGGACGCCCCAATGACACTTCAACAAATCAAGAGTTTCGCCGCAGGCCAGTGGGTTGATTGTGACAACGCCGCGCGCGACATCCGGTCTGCCGTAACTGGTGAGGTGATTGCGCGCGCCGGCAATGGTGCACTGGACGTGGAAGCGATGCTTGATCACGCCCGCACTGTCGGGGGTCCCGCGCTCCGCGCAATGACATTCCACCAACGCGCCAAGATGCTCAAGGCGCTGGCAACGCACTTGGGCAATCACAAGCAGCAGCTTTACGACATCTCCTTTGCAACGGGGGCCACGCAGAAGGACCACCTTATCGACATCGACGGTGGGATCGGCACGATGTTCGTTTTTGCCTCCAAGGGGCGGCGCGAAATGCCGGATGCGCAGGTCTATCTTGATGGCGAGGTCGAGCAGCTTTCGCGCAACGGGACCTTCCTTGGGCAACACATCTGCACACCGCTGCAAGGCGTCGCGGTTCACATCAACGCCTTCAACTTCCCGGTTTGGGGCATGCTGGAAAAACTCGCACCCACGCTGCTCGCGGGTGTGCCTGCGATCGTGAAGCCTGCAACGGCAAGCTGCTATGTGGCGGAACTGGCTGTGAAAATCATGCTCGACAGCGGTATCCTGCCCGCGGGCGCACTGCAGCTGGTTTCCGGTGGCTTGGGCGATATGCTCGACCGCCTGACCAATCAGGATGTGGTCAGCTTTACCGGGTCCGCGGAGACGGCACTGAAGCTGCGCTCTGCACCGCACATCTTGTCAAACTCCATCCGCTTCATCGCGGAACAAGACAGCTTGAATGCCTCAATCCTCGGGCCGGATGCTGTGCCGGACACGCCCGAATTTGACCTTTTCGTCAAGGAAGTCACGCGCGAGATGACGACAAAGGCCGGGCAGAAATGCACCGCGATCCGCCGTATTTTTGCCCCGCAAGCGCAGGTCTCCGCGGTGATCGAGGCTCTGCAGGCCAACCTCGCCAAGACCACGATTGGCGATCCCAAAGATGCCAGGACGCGTATGGGTGCGCTGGTGTCAGCCAGTCAGAAGACCGACGTGCTGGCAAAGGCCGCATTGATCGGCCAAGAAGCCGAAAGAGTGTTCGGGGATCCCGACAACTTTGATGTGCATGGGGCCAGCGCCGACAAAGGGGCCTTTGTCCCGCCAATGTTGTTCCACTGTTCCACGCCAGATGCTGCGCAGCATGTGCATGAGGTGGAAGCCTTTGGCCCTGTCTCGACCGTGATGCCCTACAAGGATCTGGATCACGCGGTGCGTCTGGTGAACCGCGGACAAGGCAGCCTTGTGGCTTCGGTCATCACCCATGACAGCGATGTCGCACGGCAGGTGGCGCTTGGGGCGGGCGCCTTTCATGGGCGGCTCTACTTCAACGACCGCGACTCGATGCAGGAAAGCACAGGCCACGGCTCCCCTTTGCCACATATGGTGCACGGCGGGCCGGGCCGGGCGGGCGGCGGCGAGGAAATGGGCGGTGTGCGGGGCGTGATGCACTACATGCAGCGCACCGCCATTCAGGGCAGCCCGGACATTCTCACGGCTATCGGTGGAAAATGGGTCCCCGGCGCCACGGAGATCAGTCATCACGACCATCCCTTCACACGCACATTCCATGACCTGCAGATCGGGGAGACATTCAATACCGCATCCCGTCAAATCTCTTCCGATGATATTGCGCATTTCGCCGAGTTCACGGGCGATACGTTCTACGCGCACATGGATGACGCTGCAGCAAAGCGGAATCCGTTCTTTCCCGGGCGCGTGGCGCATGGCTATCTGCTGCTCAGCTTCGCGGCCGGTCTGTTCGTGAAACCCGATGAAGGCCCCGTCCTGGCAAATACCGGCCTCGATCACCTGCGGTTCATGAAGCCCGTCGAAGTGGGGGATAGTATCAAGGTGCGCCTGAGCGTGAAGCACAAGACCCCGCGCAACGATGACTACGGAGAGGTCCGGTGGCACGTCACCCTGACCAACCAGGATGATGACATGGTCGCCGAATACGAACTGTTGACGATGAACGCCTATGGTTCCCGCTAACCCTGCTTGCCCAGATGTGTCCGGTGCCTATGCTGGCGCCAAGACCCTATTGGCAAATCAGGTTTTTCTTGTGCCCGACATGCATCCGTTCGTCACATCGCTCTTGCAGATCGAGCCGCCGAAAACCTGGTCTCTGATTGCTACGATGTTCGGAGATTTGGACGGTGACAGTTTGTCCGGCAAACAGATCGGTGCGCTCTTGGCCGATGCAGGCATCAAGCCTGAGGCGAGCCGCGTGGCCCTGCATCGCTTGCGAAGCGATGGCTGGATCGTGTCACACAAAACCGGGCGAGAGGTCAGCTATGCTCTTTCGGATCGGGGGCGGGCGGAAACATTCGCCGCCCAAAAGGATGTTTACCGTCGTGATGTGAAATTCAGTGCTGGGTGGCAGGTGTATGCTCTCGACCCAGGCGCACCAATGGATGCGTGCGGAGGAATCACCCTTGGCCGGAACCTCGTCCTTGCGCCCGAAGGCAAGGATTTTGCGGATGCTTTGACACTTTCACTGGCAGACGGGGATCTGCCGCAATGGGTCGCCGACACGCTCGTTGCACCGCACCTGCTGCATCAGGCACATGTCTTGGCTGATCTCGCCGCATGTTTTGAGGACGTTTCCGGGAAGCTGACCGCAGCCAATGCCACGACCGCGCGGATCCTGTTTATTCACTTCTGGCGAAAAATGGCTTTAAGAACAGGTGTTTGGGCGCATATCTCATTGGTCCCGTCTGGTGAAATGGCACGGTGTCATCGGGTTGTGACCGATCTTTTGGACCGCACTGATCAACTGACGCCACCTGAAATCTGAACAAGGACGAAATAACTGAAATGAGCAATCCATCCCACAATATGTTACCGGAAATTTGTTGAAAACAAATTTTGTAACAAATAAAGTCAAAGCAACACGTGAAAGACGAAAGATCCATGTCCGCATTTATTCTTGACGCAGTTCGTACACCAATTGGCCGCTTTGGCGGGGCTTTGTCCTCTGTGCGCACGGACGATCTTGCCGCGCTGCCGATTGCGGAACTTGCGCGGCGTAACCCAAATGTCAGTTTTGGCGATGTGGATGATGTGATCCTTGGCGATGCCAATCAGGCGGGTGAAGACAACCGCAACGTCGCACGTATGGCAGCGCTTCTTGCGGGTCTGCCCGAGAGCGTGCCGGGAACAACCATCAACCGCCTCTGCGCCTCTGGCATGGACGCCGTGGGCATGGCGGCCCGTGGGATCAAGGCCGGTGATTACCGCTTGGCCATCGCCGGCGGTGTCGAAAGCATGAGCCGCGCCCCCTTCGTCATGCCAAAGGCGGAGGCTGCCTTTTCCCGCGCCAACGCGGTCTACGACACCACCATCGGCTGGCGCTTCGTGAACCGGAAGATGAAGGCGGAATATGGCGTGGACTCGATGCCGGAAACGGCGGATAACGTCGCTGAAGACTACGACGTATCGCGCGCGGACCAGGATGCCTTTGCTGCCAGATCGCAGGCTCGATATGCAGCGGCTGCCGAGGCAGGTGTATTTGCGGATGAGCTGATGTCCGTCAGCATCCCGCAGCGCAAGGGTGACCCCATCGTCTTCGATACTGACGAGCACCCCCGACCCGGCACCGATGCGGCAAAGCTGTCCAAGCTGCGTGGCGTGAATGCACCGGAAAAATCCGTTACCGCGGGCAATGCCTCCGGCGTCAATGACGGTGCGGCAGCGTTGCTTCTGGGGGATGAAGACGCCGCAAAGGCGCATACACCTCTGGCCCGCGTGGTCGGCATGGCCGCCGCTGGCGTCGCCCCGCGCGTCATGGGAATTGGCCCCGTGCCCGCCGTGCGAAAAGTGTTGGATCGAACCGGCCTGACGCTCGGCCAGATGGACGTGATCGAACTGAACGAGGCTTTCGCCTCGCAGGGTCTGGCCGTCTTGCGCGAATTGGGCCTGCCCGATGACGCGCCCCATGTGAACCCCAACGGCGGGGCCATTGCACTGGGTCACCCGCTGGGCATGTCTGGCGCACGCCTTGTGATGACGGCGGCTTACCAGTTGAAGCGGACCAGGGGACGCTATGCGCTTTGCACGATGTGCGTGGGCGTAGGCCAGGGTACGGCACTGATTTTGGAAAGGGTCTGAGGCTCCGCCCTCACGTAGCACAAGCGATAGGACACACATCATGTACGCACAAATGATCAAATCCGAAGCAACGCAGGACGATCCTGAAATGCTCGCCGCCTTTCAGGCCCGCATCGACGCTGGCGAAAAGATTGAGCCGAAGGACTGGATGCCTGAAGGCTACCGCAAAACGCTGATCCGTCAGATTGGTCAGCACGCCCATTCCGAAATCGTGGGCCAACTGCCCGAGGGCAACTGGATCACCCGCGCCCCGACGCTGGAGCGCAAGGCAAACCTGCTGGCCAAGGTGCAGGATGAGGCAGGGCACGGTCTTTATCTCTATTGTGCGGCCGAAACGCTGGGGGTCAGCCGGGATGAGCTGACCGAGATGCTGCTGGATGGGCGGATGAAGTATTCCTCCATCTTCAACTACCCCACGCTGACTTGGGCCGACATGGGCGCGGTTGGTTGGCTGGTCGATGGGGCGGCCATCATGAACCAGGTGCCGTTGCAGCGCACGTCCTACGGGCCCTACGCCCGTGCGATGGTGCGGATTTGCAAGGAAGAAAGCTTTCACCAGCGGCAGGGCTTTCACATCATGATGGCGATGGTCAACGGATCGGACGCCCAGAAACGTATGGCTCAGGATGCCCTGAACCGGTTCTGGTACCCTGCTCTGATGATGTTCGGGCCGTCGGATAAGGACAGCGTCCATTCCACCCAAAGCATGGCGTGGAAGATCAAGATGAACACAAATGACGAGCTGCGTCAGAAGTTTGTGGACGAAACCGTGCCGCAGGCCGAATACCTCGGCCTGACCGTGCCGGACGAAAATCTGCGCTGGAACGAAGAGACCGGGCACTACGACTTTTCCGAGCCTGATTGGTCAGAATTCTTCGATGTGATCTCGGGCAACGGGCCTTGCAACACCGACCGTCTGAACGCGCGCCAGAAGGCTTGGGACGACGGCGCCTGGGTGCGCGAGGCAATGGTGGCACACGCAGAGAAAAAACGCGCACGCAAGCTGGCAGCGGAGTAAGATCATGAGCACGTCAAAGGAATGGCCGCTGTGGGAAGTCTTCATTCGCGGACAGCACGGGATGAGCCATCGGCATGTAGGGTCTCTTCACGCCGCCGACGCGGAACATGCGATCCGCAATGCGCGGGATGTCTACACGCGCCGCAACGAAGGTGTCAGTATCTGGGTGGTTGAAGCCGCGCAGATCACAGCCTCAAGCCCTTCGGAAAAGGGGCCATTGTATGAACCGGCGCGGGACAAGGTCTATCGCCATCCAACCTTCTACGACATCCCCGAAGAAGTGGGGAAAATGTGATGAACCACCTGTTCGAGTTCCTTTTGCGTCAGGGCGACAACGCCTTGGTTCTGGGGCATCGCACCTCGGAGTGGTGTGGCGTTGCGCCGGCCCTCGAAGAAGACATCGCGCTTGCCAACACGGCCCTCGATCTGATCGGTCAGACCCAGTTGTGGCTTGGTTACGCGGCAGAGGTCGAAGGCGAAGGGCGCACCGCCAATGACCTCGCGTTTCGGCGCGACGCCTATGATTTTCGCAACATGCTGATGGTCGAGGTCCCGAACGAGGATTTCGGCCGTACCTTGATGCGCCAATTTTTCTTTGATGCGTTTCAGGTGCCGTGGCTGGACGCATTGCAAACGTCGTCTGACCAACGTGTTGCAGAGATTGCCGCAAAGTCTTTGAAAGAGGCCAAGTATCACATCGCTCGTTCGGCTGAGACCGTGATCGCATTGGGCGATGGGACGGAAGACAGCAATGCCCGGATGCAGGCCGCACTGGCCTACCTTTGGCCGTATACGGGCGAGGTCTTTGTCGACGACGACGTGGATCGGGCGATGGCCGATCAGGGCGTCGCACCGCTGCCGTCCACCTTGCGCGGTCAGTGGACCGCGACAGTCACCGAGACCTTGACCAACGCCAATCTCGTGCAGCCTGAAAGTGGCTTTGCCCATGCTGGGGGACGATCCGGCAAACGGCACACCGAGCATCTCGGCCACATGCTGGCGACCATGCAGACCTTGCAACGCTCCTACCCTGGTGCGGTGTGGTGAGGCCGCAGACAGCAGCTCTTTCCGAGGCGCAGGTTTGGGCGTGGCTCGACGACGTGCCTGATCCCGAGATCCCCGTGATCTCGGTCGTGGATCTGGGTGTTGTACGGGATGTGTCCGTGTTGGACACTGCGGTCACCGTGACCATCACGCCGACCTACTCGGGCTGTCCCGCCATGTCCGTGATTGCAATGGACATCGAGACGGCCCTGGCGAAGCAAGGTGTTACCGACGTTCAACTCAAGACCCAGATTGCGCCCGCGTGGACCACCGACTGGCTGTCTGACAAAGGCCGCGCCCGGCTTGAGGATTATGGCATTGCTCCCCCACAACCGGCGGGCGGTCCGACCCGCTGCCCGCATTGCCATTCCGACGCAGTGGAAAAGGTGAGCCAGTTCGGCTCCACCCCCTGCAAGGCGCAGTGGCGCTGCACGGATTGCCTTGAGCCCTTCGATTACTTCAAATGTATCTAAAGGTGAGATGATGCCCCAGTTCCATCCCCTGGAAGTCACCGACATCCAAAAGACGATCCGTGATGCCGTCGTCGTCACGCTGAAACCCCGAGAGGGCGATTTCACCTTCACTCAAGGCCAGTATCTGACGTTTCGTCGCGACTTCGACGGACAGGAGTTGCGTCGGTCCTATTCCATCTGCGCGGGTCAGGATGACGGGGTTCTGCAGGTGGGTATCAAGCGCGTGGCAGGGGGCGCGTTTTCCAGCTGGGCCAACAGTGATCTTTCCGTGGGTGATGTTGTTGAGGCAATGCCGCCGATGGGCAACTTCTATGCCGAACCGGACGGCAACCATTCCCTCGCTTTTGCAGGTGGTTCTGGCATAACGCCGATCCTGTCGATCATCCGAACCGGTCTGGCCGACGACCCAACGTCGCGCTTCACCTTGGTTTACGCCAATCGCAGCCCGAACACGATCATGTTCCGGGAGGAGCTTGAAGACCTGAAAAATCAGCATCTTGGCCGTCTCAATGTGATTCATGTGCTTGAAGACGACAGCCAAGACATCGATTTGTTCCACGGTCGTGTGGATGGCGCCAAATGTGCCACATTGTTCCGCAACTGGATCGACATTGCTTCGGTAGATATGGCCTATATCTGCGGACCTGAACCGATGATGCTGGCGATTTCCGAGGCTCTGTCAGACCACGGGCTGTCCAAGGACCAGATCCGCTTCGAGCTTTTCGCCAGCGCCCAACCGGGCCGCTTGCCGCAAAAAGTCGCTGATGCGTCAGAGATGGAAGCAGGCGTGCAGGGGCGCGTGACATTGGGTGGCGAGGCACGGTCATTTGTCATCCCACCGGACACCAGCCTGCTGGATGCTGCGCTCGCCAACACTATCGATGCGCCTTTTGCGTGTAAGGCTGGTGTTTGCTCGACCTGCAAAGCAAAGGTGACGGAGGGTGATGTCGAGATGGTGGCCAACCATGCGCTGGAAGATTACGAGGTGGACGCGGGTTATGTGCTGACCTGCCAGTGCTATCCGGTTTCCGGCAAGAAAGTTGTCTGGAACTACGATGAAGCCGGCCATTAGCGCAGCCTTTGCCTGCGGCGGCGGGTTGTGGGACCACAGCTGTTGCCGGGGCGGATGGCAAGTCCATGCGGTCTGGCGTTGGCCATGAGATCGATAGCTTCGCGTCGCGTTCGCTGGTTTTGCTGACCTTTTGAGAAGCCCTCTTGGTTGCGCCATTCCTGAGGTCTTTGACCTCTCGGCTGGTTAGAGAAGATGTGGGGATTTTGGACTGCAATGTACGCGCCTTTTTTGGTGTCCCACGCGGGGACATTGCGCGACCCCTGTAGGATCAAAGGGTTACAAGGGCGTTTTTACCTTTTGGTAACATATGCGGCCCAAATCCTGACACGCTTGGCCTGTAGACAGCGCTGAAAACGGGCCGGACGCATGACCGCAAGACAGCTCTTTCTGAACGTATCCGCCGCGCTGGTGGTGATGACGGCCACGGCGGCGCAGGCGGGCACACGCGCGATCGACATTGCGGCACGGACCTGCCCGGCAGAGTGGGCGGCCGTGACCGCGATGGAGCCCGAGGCATGGGGCGCCGTCGGGCCAGTGACACCCGTGCAGACCACAGACTCTGTGGCCCGCGCAGCCTTTGAAAAATATGCGGCGGGTGTGGTCGCGCTGGCCGAGTATGTGGGCGTGTTCGTGGGGCTGCCCGATGCGGTCGCACGGGACCCCGCCAGCCTGGCGCTGGCACAAGCGAAATTTGACCTGACCCTGTGCCTGATGCCGACAGAGACGGAGCGCGACCGGATCGCGACACTCTGGGCCGCGACGCAGCCGGATATGACGGAGGACACGGCCCACGCGACGCTGTTTGCCGGCATCGACCAGTTTGCGTGCATGCGGATGGATGCGGCAAGCGCGCGGATCCTTGCGCTGGATCCGCTCAGCGCGCGGTTTGCCGAGGCGTATCAGGCGGCGATAGAGGCGGAAATGGTGCCTTGCGCGTAGAGGCGGGTCGGGGTGGTGGGCAGAATGCCCACCCTACGGTGTATTGGCTGCGCGGTGAGACGGACATCGCGGGACCGGGGGATGGCGATCTTGGGGGTCGTGCGGCGCGCTTTATGGTCGTGGGGTCATCGGACGGATGCGCGGAGTGCAGGTGGAGATGTATCGCCAGCCCGTGGGGCCGGTCTTGGGGGCGAGGCCACCGCACGGTGAGTTTCCGGGATTTTAACGGGTTGATTTGTAGCATGACGCCCGAAGGCGGGCGGTTTTTGTATGGTGGGCAACAACAGGGAAGTTTGTGGCTTCAGTTCGCTTCTCTAGCAAGACAGCTACACTTACGGCGCTCAGCCCTGTATAAGGTGCAGAACTGATGGCGTCGCGTACGTCTATGCTAAGGAACGATGAGAAGTGTTTGGATTGAGCTCTTACAAATCGGTTCTAGAACTGCGAGACTACGCAAAAAAGAACCGTATGAACCAAAACCAAGCTGACTTGCGGTCGGCAGTTAAAATTGCGGTGATTGATGACGAAAAATTCCAACCATATTCCAACTTAAAATCATACGGATATGACATAACGCTGCTGCATGATATCTCAAATACTGCAGAGGTAAGCGGATATGATATAGTGCTGTCTGATTTGATGGGCGTTGGGGCGCATTTTGACCAACGCATTGGTGGCGCTAGTCTTATCAAAGAAATAAAAACCAATTACCCAACGAAGATAGTGATAGCCTACACCGGTGCGCGCGCTAACTCTGCCGAAGCAATAGCGGCTAAAGAGTACTGCGATCACTTTCTCAAGAAGGATGAAGATTTAACTGCTTGGTCAGAAATGCTAGACGCTTACGTAAAACAGGTCATGGACCCCTACATCATGTGGTTAAACGCAAGAGAAGGTTTGCTTGATCAAGAGATTGATATCCGAGACATCGTAAAACTTGAAGATGCATATGTGCGATCGGTGCAGACGCAAGATGCTGACTTCAAACTACTCAGCCAAGTACTTTCAAAAGTAAACGTAAGTGGACATGCAAAGGGTATTGTTCAGAGCTTGATAGCCTCTGCAATTTATAGTCTTATCCTAGCGTAGAATGCTTGCGTACTTTTCAATAATTGTTGAGCCGAACGGTTCATTTACCTCTTGTCAAGGTTCCTTGTTTAGGTTGCCACCTGAACTCTGTGACCAGTTTCGTGTCTCAAAATATACATCAATCAATGAAGACGGATGGCATGTCTCTGAATTCGGATATCTGCTGTATCGAAAAACCGACGATTTTGGTCGCTCGTATATTATCCCCGGTTTGCATCTGCTTGATGGCCCAAAGCCAACCAAAAAAGTGTATGGGTATACTGCCGTCAATACTAAGCAAATGATTGAGGAGTATCTCAAGCAGCATCTCTTGCGCTCCAAGCAGCAGAGGCTACTCGCAGAGGAAAGCACGACGGCTCTGGTGCACGACCTCAGGCACTTGTCTTCTGCAATATATCATTCCGCTGAGCAGGCTGGAAGGGCGCATGCAAATAGAGACCATTCTGAGTTAGCGGACAGTTTGAAGACTATTGTCGCGACGCAAACAATGCTCAAAGCGAGAATTGACTATCTCGACTATACCACCGGTGTAGACCGCTTTGAAAAATTAGAGAAGATTCCGGTATATAGTCGGGTAGACAAGGTTGTGCGCTGTTTTCGTGCTGCGGCCAACGATAAATCTATTAATATCAAAATTTCAGGCGGCTCTTACCGGTTCACAAGAGGGCCAAACATTCTTGATATTGTCCCATACACCCTTATCGACAATGCAATTAAGTACAGCCCTCCGCACAACGCTGTGGAAGTCGGAGTGTACGACTTGGAGGCAAAGACGGTGGTGTCAGTAACATCCATTGGCCCGAGGATAGCTGAATCTGAGGTCGAGAAAGTTTTCTCAGTTGGCTTTAGAGGTCAGACGGCTTCTAAGCTCCGACCTGCTGGTACTGGTATCGGGTTATCGGTTGCCAAAGAGATCGTGGAAAAGTTTTCAGGAGAGCTTTCGGTAGAGCAGACGGGCGAAGTAGTGCAACGCGAAGGTACTGCATACCGGACTACGACATTTACCTTTTCTGTCCCTTCAAGCGGTGAAGACACCTACCGTATGAACATGGCGAGACGAAAACGCCGCTTTGTGCCGAGCTGACAGCGATAGTTGGGGTCACACAATTTAATTTGTCAGAGGCCGGCGTCACGAGCGAACTTGCTCATTTACTTACCGCAACCCAATTTGGAACGCAGTAAGGTGAAGACTGTCACTTGTTCCGTGGGCTGTGGATTGACGATACGTTCGACTTCAGTCCCAACCGGTGAAGATTAGTGAACCCCCTTCACAACGCCCCCCAAACCCTATAACTCCGCACCTCGAGGGTGTCCGATTGATTCGAACGCCCTCGCTTTCGTCCGAGACGGTGGGTGAGCCTTGGCTCATAAATCCTGCCCGAGGCGGGAACAGACCTTACTTCTCCAGATGCTCCGTCGAGCCTCTGGCGGTCTTGGACCCGTGTATTTCGAGGACCAAACCGCCGGAGTGATCCGGTGCAAACTGAGCCGGGGGGTTCGCCTCCCATAAACTGGAGAAAACTGTGGATAGAGCCCAGAAAGAGAAAGTGGTCGAGGAACTCGGCCAGATCTTTGAAAGCTCTGGCGTCGTTGTGGTTGCCCACTACGCCGGTCTGACAGTTGCCGAAATGCAGGATCTGCGCGCGAAAGCACGTGAAGCAGATGCTGCGGTTCGTGTTGCCAAAAACAGGCTCGCCAAGATTGCCCTTCAGGACAAGCCCTGCGAAAGCATTGCTGACTACCTGACGGGCATGACCGTTCTGACCTATTCCGAGGACCCCGTGGCAGCCGCCAAGGTGTCGGAGGACTTTGCCAAGGGCAACGACAAGTTCGTGATCCTCGGCGGAGCCATGGGTGAGAATGCGTTGGACCGGGCCGGTGTGACGGCTGTGTCGAAGATGCCTTCGCGCGAGGAGCTTATTGCTTCCATCGTGGGCTGCATCGGCGCACCTGCATCGAACATCGCCGGGGCCATTGGCGCACCTGCAAGCAACATCGCCTCCATCCTCTCGACCATCGAGGAAAAGGCGGCCTGAGGCATTGTCTGATTGGCGTGCGGTAGACACTGCACGTTGGAACACATGTAAACGGAAAGAGCTGATACAATGGCTGATCTGAAAGCACTCGCAGAAAGCATCGTGGGTCTGACCCTGCTGGAAGCACAAGAACTGAAAACCATCCTCAAGGACGAGTACGGCATCGAGCCCGCCGCTGGCGGCGCAGTGATGATGGCTGGCCCTGCAGGCGACGCCGGTGGCGCAGCCGAGGAAGAGAAGTCGGAATTCGACGTTGTCCTGAAGAACGCAGGCGCCTCCAAGATCAACGTGATCAAGGAAGTGCGCGGCATCACCGGTCTGGGCCTGAAAGAAGCCAAGGACCTGGTCGAAGCCGGCGGCAAGATCAAGGAAGGCGTCGACAAAGCCGAAGCCGAAGACATCAAGGGCAAGCTGGAAGCAGCTGGCGCCGAGGTCGAGCTGGCCTAAGCCTTGCGATTTCGCAATTCAGGGGGCGTTCCGGAGACGGGGCGCCCTTTTGCTTTGAGGGGCCGGATTTGACAAAAGCGGGTGTTTGGCGCAGGGTGTCCCTTGTGCTTTCCCCGATAGCGTCCTAAATGAACCTCTCCGCTGGGAGCGATGATTCGCGCCCGGCTTTTTGCGTCTTGTATCTAAGGGGGTCAGCCGAACACACACTTCATGTTCCGATCTTTCGCAAAAAGCCGCTGGGTACGAACCGCTGCGGCGGCTTTTTAGGAAAGATTGTGATCGGGCGCGCATCTTGGGCGGGTGCGCAGGGATAGATCACCTTTTCGATCTTTGAGGCTCGCGCCGGGAATGCCCCTTCCGTTGCGCGACCAGAACAAAGATGGAGTGCGAGAACCGCATGGCACAAACGTTCCTTGGTCAGAAACGTCTACGTAAATATTACGGCAAGATCCGCGAAGTGCTGGATATGCCGAACCTCATCGAGGTGCAGAAATCCTCGTATGATCTTTTCCTGAATTCCGGGGATGAGCCGACGCCGATGGACGGCGAGGGCATCATGGGTGTGTTCCAATCGGTCTTCCCGATCAAGGACTTCAACGAGACGTCCGTTCTGGAATACGTCAAGTACGAGCTGGAAAAGCCCAAATACGACGTTGAGGAATGCCAGCAGCGCGACATGACCTACAGCGCGCCGCTGAAAGTCACCCTGCGTCTGATCGTGTTTGATGTCGATGAAGACACGGGTGCCAAGTCCGTTAAGGACATCAAGGAACAGGACGTGTTCATGGGCGACATGCCCCTGATGACGCCCAACGGTACGTTTATCGTCAACGGCACCGAGCGCGTGATCGTGTCCCAGATGCACCGCTCGCCCGGTGTGTTCTTTGACCACGACAAGGGCAAGACGCACTCGTCTGGTAAGCTGCTGTTCGCCTGCCGTATCATTCCCTACCGCGGCTCGTGGCTGGACTTTGAATTCGACGCCAAGGACATCGTCTTTGCCCGCATCGACCGTCGCCGCAAGCTGCCGGTGACAACGCTGCTTTACGCGCTGGGTCTGGATCAGGAAGGCATCATGGATGCCTATTACAACACCGTTCAGTACAAGCTGGAGAAGAACAAGGGCTGGGTCACACCGTTCTTCCCCGAGCGTGTGCGCGGCACCCGTCCGACATATGATCTGGTCGACGCCAAAACCGGTGAAGTGATTGCCGAAGCAGGCAAGAAAGTCACGCCGCGCGCGGTCAAGAAGCTGATCGACGAAGGTGCTGTCACCGACCTGCTGGTCCCTTACGAGAACATCGTGGGCAAGTTCGTCGCCAAGGATATCATCAACGAAGAAAACGGCGCGATCTATGTCGAGGCCGGTGATGAGCTGACCCTGGAATACGACAAGGACGGCGACCTGATCGGCGGCACCGTGAAGGAGCTGATCGACGCAGGGATCACCGATATTCCTGTGCTCGACATCGACAACGTCAATGTCGGTCCGTACATCCGCAACACGCTGGCGCAAGACAAGAACATGAACCGCGAAACCGCGCTCATGGACATCTACCGCGTGATGCGTCCGGGCGAGCCGCCCACCGTGGATGCGGCCTCCGCTCTGTTCGACACGCTGTTCTTTGACAGCGAGCGCTATGACCTGTCGGCCGTTGGTCGCGTGAAGATGAACATGCGTCTGGCGCTGGACGCCGAAGACACCCAGCGGACGCTGCGGTCCGAGGACATCGTTGCCTGCATCAAGGCGCTGGTGGAACTGCGCGACGGCAAGGGCGATGTCGACGACATCGACCACCTGGGCAACCGTCGTGTCCGCTCTGTCGGCGAGCTGATGGAGAACCAGTACCGCGTGGGTCTGCTGCGCATGGAGCGTGCGATCAAGGAGCGTATGTCGTCGGTCGAGATCGACACGGTGATGCCGCAGGATCTGATCAACGCGAAACCTGCTGCTGCTGCCGTGCGCGAGTTCTTTGGCTCGTCCCAGCTGTCGCAGTTCATGGACCAGACCAACCCGCTGTCCGAAGTGACGCACAAACGCCGTCTGTCGGCGCTTGGGCCGGGCGGTCTGACCCGTGAGCGTGCAGGCTTTGAGGTGCGCGACGTGCACCCGACGCACTATGGTCGCATGTGCCCGATTGAGACGCCGGAAGGGCCGAACATTGGTCTGATCAACAGCCTCGCGACCTTTGCCCGCGTGAACAAGTACGGCTTTATTGAAACACCGTACCGCGTGGTGAACGAAGGTCAGGTGACCGACGAAGTGCACTACATGTCCGCGACCGAGGAAATGCGTCACACCGTGGCGCAGGCCAACGCGATGCTGGACGAGGACGGCAAGTTCCGCAACGAGATGGTGAACACCCGGAAATCCGGGGACTACACCCTGTCGCCGGTGGACCAGGTGGACCTGATCGACGTGTCGCCCAAGCAGTTGGTGTCTGTTGCGGCCTCGCTGATCCCGTTCCTTGAGAATGACGACGCGAACCGGGCGCTTATGGGCTCGAACATGCAACGTCAGGCGGTTCCGCTTCTGCAAGCCGAGGCGCCGCTGGTCGGCACCGGCATCGAGGAAGTTGTGGCGCGCGACTCTGGTGCGGCCATCATGGCGAAACGTGCGGGCATCATTGACCAGGTGGATGCCACCCGGATCGTGATCCGTGCGACGCATGACCTTGAGCTGGGTGACGCGGGTGTGGACATCTACCGCATGCGCAAGTTCCAGCGGTCCAACCAGAACACCTGCATCAACCAGCGTCCGCTGGTGAAGGTGGGTGACACGGTTCAGAAGGGCGAAGTGATTGCTGACGGGCCAAGCACCGATATGGGTGAACTGGCGCTGGGCAAGAACGTGGTCGTCGCGTTCATGCCGTGGAACGGCTACAACTACGAGGACTCGATCCTGATTTCCGAGCGCGTGTCGCGTGACGATGTGTTTACCTCGATCCACATCGAGGAATTCGAAGTCGCGGCCCGTGACACCAAGCTGGGGCCGGAAGAGATCACCCGCGATATCCCGAACGTCGGTGAGGAAGCGCTGCGCAACCTCGACGAGGCGGGCATCGTGTATATTGGTGCCGATGTGGAGCCGGGCGACATCCTGGTCGGTAAGATCACACCGAAGGGCGAGAGCCCGATGACGCCGGAAGAGAAGCTGCTACGCGCCATCTTTGGTGAGAAAGCCTCCGACGTGCGCGATACGTCGCTGCGGGTGAAGCCGGGTGACTTCGGGACTGTTGTGGAAGTGCGTGTGTTCAACCGCCATGGTGTGGACAAGGACGAACGTGCCCTGCAGATCGAGCGTGAGGAAGTCGAACGCCTTGCCCGTGACCGGGACGACGAGTTGGCCATTCTGGACCGCAACATCTATGCCCGTCTGGGCGACATGCTGCTGGGCAAGGAGATTGCCAAGGGGCCGAAAGGCGTCAAGGCAGGCTCCAACGTGGACGCCGATTTGCTTGAGGCGTTTCCGCGGTCCGCGTGGTGGCAGATTGCCCTGAAAGACGAGCAATCCGCACAGGTGGTCGAGGCCCTGAACGAGCAGTACGAGGCGCAGAAGCGTGCCCTGGATGCCCGGTTCGAGGACAAGGTCGAGAAGGTCCGCCGTGGTGACGATCTGCCCCCGGGCGTGATGAAGATGGTCAAGGTGTTCGTGGCGGTGAAGCGCAAGCTGCAACCGGGCGACAAGATGGCCGGTCGTCACGGCAACAAGGGTGTGATTTCGAAAGTGGTGCCGATGGAGGACATGCCGTTCCTCGCCGATGGTACTCCGGTCGATTTCTGTCTGAACCCGCTGGGTGTGCCGTCGCGTATGAACGTGGGGCAAATCCTTGAAACGCACATGGGCTGGGCCGCACGCGGTTTGGGTCTGCAGATCGATGACGCGATGCAAGAGTATCGCCGGTCGGGTGATCTGACCCCGGTGCGTGAGGCGCTCAAGATCGCTTATGGCGACGACGTTTATGATGAGGGCTTCACCGGGATGGATGAAGAGCACCTGATCGAGGCGGCGGGCAACGTGACCCGCGGTGTGCCGATCGCGACGCCGGTGTTTGATGGTGCCAAGGAAGGTGATGTGAACAACGCGCTGGTGCGTGCGGGCTTCTCGGAAAGCGGTCAGTCGATCCTGTTCGACGGTCGCACGGGTGAGCAGTTCTCGCGTCCTGTCACGGTGGGCATCAAGTACCTGCTGAAGCTGCACCACCTTGTGGACGACAAGATCCACGCCCGGTCGACCGGTCCGTACTCGCTTGTGACCCAGCAGCCGCTGGGTGGTAAGGCGCAGTTCGGTGGTCAGCGCTTTGGTGAGATGGAGGTCTGGGCCCTGGAAGCCTACGGCGCCGCGTACACCCTGCAGGAGATGCTGACGGTGAAGTCGGATGACGTGGCGGGCCGGACCAAGGTCTATGAGAGCATCGTCAAGGGCGAGGACAATTTCGAAGCCGGCGTGCCGGAATCGTTCAACGTTCTGGTCAAAGAGGTCCGCGGTCTGGGCCTCAACATGGAACTCCTGGATGCGGAGGAGGACGAGTGATCGTCGAAACCGTTACTTTCAAGCTGTTGGGAATGCTTGTTGTTCTCACTTCGATGGCGTCCGGCGCCGTCGGAGCAGTTTGTGCGTATCGGTACTTTTTCGTCGACAATTCCGTGCGAACAGATTTCGTCGGGCGCTGTGCGTTCGTTGCAGGATCCGTCGCGCTCCTAGCCGGAATCGTCCTTTACCGTTTGGCCCTCTGATAGGGATTTGAAAATGAACCAAGAACTGACAAACAACCCGTTCAACCCGCTGACGCCGCCCAAGGTCTTTGACGAGATCAAGGTGAGCCTGGCGTCGCCCGAACGCATCCTCTCGTGGTCGTTTGGCGAGATCAAGAAGCCCGAGACCATCAACTACCGGACGTTCAAGCCCGAGCGTGACGGCCTGTTCTGTGCGCGTATCTTTGGCCCGATCAAGGATTACGAATGCCTGTGCGGCAAATACAAGCGCATGAAGTATCGCGGCGTTGTCTGCGAGAAATGCGGTGTCGAAGTCACACTGCAAAAGGTCCGCCGCGAGCGGATGGGTCACATCGAACTGGCGGCCCCGGTCGCGCACATCTGGTTCCTGAAATCGCTCCCGTCCCGCATCGGTCTGATGCTGGACATGACGCTGCGTGATCTGGAGCGTGTGCTGTATTTCGAAAACTACGTGGTGACCGAGCCGGGTCTGACCGACCTGTCCTATGGCCAGATGCTGTCGGAAGAAGAGTACATGGACGCGCAGGACGCGTTTGGCATGGACGCCTTCACCGCGAACATCGGCGCCGAAGCCATCCGTGAGATGCTGTCCCAGATCGACCTCGAAGCAGAAGCCGAAAACCTGCGCGCTGATCTGAAAGAGGCGACAGGCGAGCTGAAGCCCAAGAAGATCATCAAGCGTCTGAAAGTGGTGGAGTCGTTCCTCGAGTCCGGCAACCGCCCGGAGTGGATGGTTCTGACCGTGATCCCCGTGATCCCGCCAGAACTGCGCCCGCTGGTGCCGCTGGATGGGGGCCGTTTCGCGACGTCCGACCTGAACGACCTGTACCGCCGGGTCATCAACCGGAACAACCGTCTGAAGCGTCTGATCGAGTTGCGCGCGCCTGACATCATCGTCCGCAACGAAAAGCGGATGCTGCAGGAATCCGTTGACGCGCTGTTCGACAACGGCCGTCGTGGCCGTGTGATCACCGGTGCCAACAAGCGTCCGCTGAAATCGCTGTCGGACATGCTGAAAGGTAAGCAGGGTCGTTTCCGTCAGAACCTTCTGGGGAAACGGGTCGACTTCTCGGGCCGTTCGGTCATCGTGACCGGGCCGGAACTGAAACTGCACCAATGTGGGCTGCCGAAGAAGATGGCGCTCGAACTGTTCAAGCCGTTCATCTACTCGCGGCTTGAGGCGAAGGGGCTGTCCAGCACCGTCAAGCAAGCCAAGAAGCTGGTGGAAAAAGAGCGTCCCGAAGTTTGGGACATTCTGGACGAGGTTATCCGCGAACACCCTGTCATGCTGAACCGTGCACCGACGCTGCACCGTTTGGGCATTCAGGCGTTCGAGCCTGTGCTGATCGAAGGTAAGGCGATCCAGCTTCACCCGCTGGTCTGTTCAGCCTTTAACGCTGACTTTGACGGCGACCAGATGGCTGTTCACGTTCCGCTTTCGCTGGAAGCCCAGCTCGAAGCGCGCGTGCTGATGATGTCGACGAACAACGTTCTGTCGCCTGCCAACGGCGCGCCGATCATTGTGCCGTCGCAGGACATGATCCTTGGCCTTTACTACACCACGCTGGAACGCGAGGGGATGAAGGGCGAAGGCATGGTCTTTGGCTCGATCGAGGAAGTGCAACATGCCCTCGACGCGGGCGAAGTGCACTTGCATGCCAAGGTTACGGCCCGTGTGCCGCAGATCAACGACCATGGCGAAGAGGTCATGCAGCGCTTTGAAACCACGCCGGGCCGTGTCCGTCTGGGTGCGCTTCTGCCGCTGAACAACAAGGCGCCGTTTGACCTGGTCAACCGCCTGTTGCGGAAGAAGGAAGTGCAGCAGGTCATCGACACCGTCTACCGTTATTGCGGTCAGAAAGAGTCGGTCATCTTCTGTGACCAGATCATGTCCATGGGCTTCAAGGAAGCGTTCAAGGCGGGCATTTCGTTCGGCAAGGACGACATGCTGATCCCCGACACCAAGTGGACCATCGTGGATGACACCCGCGAGCAGGTGAAGGACTTTGAACAGCAGTACATGGACGGCCTGATCACCCAGGGTGAAAAGTACAACAAGGTGGTCGATGCCTGGTCGAAGTGTAACGACAAGGTCACCGATGCTATGATGGGCTCGATCTCGGCCGAGCGTAAGGACGAGGCGGGCGCCGAAATGGAGCCGAACTCGGTCTACATGATGGCGCACTCCGGTGCCCGTGGCTCGGTCACGCAGATGAAGCAGCTGGGCGGGATGCGCGGCCTGATGGCGAAGCCGAATGGCGACATCATCGAGACGCCGATCATTTCGAACTTCAAGGAAGGTCTGACCGTTCTTGAATACTTCAACTCGACCCACGGCGCGCGGAAAGGTCTGTCGGACACCGCTTTGAAGACGGCGAACTCGGGTTATCTGACCCGTCGTCTGGTGGACGTGGCCCAAGACTGCATCGTGCGCGACATCGATTGCGGCACTGAAAACGCCATCACCGCCGAAGCGGCTGTGAATGACGGTGAGGTGGTTGCATCGCTGGCCGAGCGTGTGCTGGGCCGTGTTGCAGCTGACGACGTGCTGAAGCCAGGGACCGACGAGGTAATCGTTGCCGCCGGTACGCTGATCGACGAACGCATGTCCGACACCATCGAAGAGATGGGTGTGCAGTCCATGCGCATCCGCTCGCCCCTGACCTGCGAAAGCGAAGAGGGTGTGTGTACCATGTGTTACGGTCGCGACCTGGCGCGTGGCACCATGGTGAACACGGGCGAGGCTGTCGGCATCATCGCGGCACAGTCCATCGGTGAACCTGGCACGCAGCTGACGATGCGGACCTTCCACATCGGTGGGGTTGCTCAGGGTGGTCAACAGTCGTTCCTGGAAGCGAGCCAGGAAGGCAAGATCGTCTTTGAGAACCCGCAGACGCTGACCAATGCAGCCGGTCAGGTTCTGGTCATGGGCCGGAACATGAAGCTGGTGATCCAGGACGAGAATGGCGACGAGCGCGCGAGCCACAAGCTGGGCTACGGTACGGCATTGTTCGTGACCGATGGTCAGGATGTGAAGCGCGGCGAGAAGCTGTTCGAGTGGGACCCCTACACGCTGCCCATCATTGCGGAGAAGGCGGGTACGGCGAAATACGTGGACCTCGTGAGCGGCCTGGCCGTGCGCGACGAAACGGACGACGCCACCGGCATGACCCAGAAGATCGTGATCGACTGGCGTGCCGCACCGAAGGGCAACGAGCTGAAGCCGGAGATCATTCTGGTGGGCGAAGATGGCGAGCCGGTCCGCAACGATGCGGGCAATCCGGTGACCTATCCGATGTCCGTGGATGCGGTTCTGTCGGTCGAGGATGGCCAGACCGTGGAAGCCGGTGACGTTGTCGCCCGGATCCCGCGTGAAGGTGCCAAGACCAAGGACATCACCGGTGGTCTGCCCCGTGTGGCCGAACTGTTCGAAGCCCGTCGTCCCAAGGACCACGCGATCATCGCCGAAATCGATGGTTACGTGCGCTTTGGCAAGGACTACAAGAACAAGCGCCGCATTGCGATTGAGCCCAGCGACGAGACCATGGAAAAGGTCGAGTACATGGTGCCCAAGGGTAAGCACATCCCGGTGGCCGAAGGCGACTTCATCCAGAAGGGTGACTACATCATGGACGGCAACCCAGCCCCCCATGACATCCTTGCCATCATGGGTGTGGAGGCGCTTGCCGACTACATGATCAACGAGGTGCAGGAGGTTTACCGACTGCAAGGCGTGAAGATCAACGACAAGCACATCGAGGTCATCGTGCGTCAGATGCTCCAGAAGTGGGAGATCGAGGACTCGGGCGACACCACGCTGCTGAAAGGCGAGCATGTGGACAAGCAGGAGTTCGACGCGGCCAACGAGAAGGCGCTGTCGAAAGGCGGTCGTCCGGCACAGGGTGGTCCGATCCTCTTGGGCATCACCAAGGCGTCGCTGCAGACCCGGTCGTTCATCTCGGCCGCGTCCTTCCAGGAAACCACCCGCGTGCTGACCGAAGCGTCGGTGCAGGGCAAGAAGGACAAGCTGGTCGGTCTGAAGGAAAACGTCATCGTGGGTCGCCTGATCCCTGCGGGGACTGGTGGGGCAACTCAGGCCGTGCGCAAGATCGCGTCGGACCGCGACAACGTCGTCATCGAAGCACGTCGGGAAGAGGCCGAAGCGGCCGCTGCCCTGGCTGCTCCGACAGCCGACGACGTGGTGGGTGGCGACGTGTTCGACACGGTCATCGACACCTCGGAAGAGAGCCGCGACTGATCCCGATCTTTCGGTTTTGAGATTGAAAGCCCCGCCGGAGACGGCGGGGTTTTTTTGTCTGGACAGAAAAAACGTTCGCGGCCTGCTTGAATGGCTGGTCGCGACCCAAACATGTGCTCCAAGTCATTTCTACTTTTCGTTGCAAGGAGCCATTTGCGTTGACCACATCAAGCACATTTTTGCGCCCATTTCGGAACGTTGTACTGGGGCTGTTCGTCGTTTTTGCTGCACTGTCATGGGTGGTTACTGCGTCTTTGGCCGCGGGTGAGGTGCCATCGGATGATCAGTGGCAGGCAGAGTTGAGCGGGTTTGTCGACGGTGTTGTGACAACCGGCCTGGATCAGGATGCTGTCGCTGGCGCGGTTGTCGTTGTCGTCTCTGGGGACGACGTGATCTTGTCGCGGGGTTACAGGCTGGGGGATGCGCGCACCGGGCGATTGATGTCCCCGGAACAGGATGTGATCCCACTTGCGTCCATTTCCAAGGTTTTTACGGCTTGGGCAATTCTGCAGTTGGAGCGTGAAGGGCGGTTGACGCTTGATGATCCGATTGCGCAGCACTTGCCGGGGCTCAAGCTGGACCAGCGGTTTGGTGAGGTCCGGGTGCGTCATTTGTTAAGTCATACGGCCGGTCTTGAGGAACGGTACGCGGGGTATTTCACGACGCCTGAGGCCATCGGCGCTGAAAATGCCATTGACCATATTTCCGCAATTTTGCCGCGCCAGGTGCGTCCGCCGGAAGACGTCATCGCCTATTCAAACGCCAGCTATGTCCTGCTTGGTGAAATCGTGGCCCAGGTCGCTGGTACGCCCCTGACCGACTACATCGCTGAAATGCTCGCGCCGCACGGTGTCTACGATCTGCGTGCCATGCACATGCCCAAGGATCAGAATGGCGCGAGCCCGTTTCATGTGTGGAATGCCGGGCAATATGTCGGCGTTGACCCCACGCCGTTTCCACAGCCGCACACGGCTTCGGGCGGCTTGGCGCTAAGCGCTGAAAACATGGGCCGCGTGATGCAGCTTCTGTTGGGAGACACCGCTGTTGATGGGGCAGGTTCAACTGCCGTTGCCGACCTGTACGCGCCGATGTGGCCAGATCGTCCCGGGTTCACATCGCGGACCAAGGGTCTCTGGTCCGAAACTTGGGCTGGACATGAAGTGTACCATCATGCCGGATCGCATTTCGGGTTCCACACCAACATGGTGCTTGTTCCCGAGCTTGATCTCGGCTTTTTCGTTGCGGCCAACAGCCCTGGCGGTTCAGCGTTGGCGGCACTTCCGCGCCGCGTGCTGCGAGAAGTGATTTCCCCAGATACACGTCCTGTTGCGGAGCGCATCGCGTGCGATGACGTCTGCTTACAAGAGATGGAAGGCCGTTACATGATGACGCGCCGCAACACCTCTGGTTTGGACAGGCTGCATGTGCTGAACACCCATGCTTTTGATGTGTCTGCGACTGATAACGGTGCGCTTCTTGTCTCTGGGTTGGGCTATCCGTTGCGGTTTGAACCCATAGGGACTGATCAGTTCGAAACGGCCGAAGGCGACGTGCCGCTTGGGTTCATACGCGACGCGGCGGGCCGTGTCGTGGGCGCAAATTTGAACGGTGGTATGCAAACATTTGACCGCGTCGGTTTTTGGCACAGCGGTGTGTCTTTGGATTCCGCACTATGGGCGACGGTCGGTGGTGTGCTTTTCTGCATGATCGGGATTGCACTCGCCTGGCGTGCCCGGCGGAGTATTATCGGAGCAGCCACGTGGCTTGGTGCGGTCGGGTTGATCGGGGTCCCGGGGTGTTACGTCATCATCACCCCGATCATCAGTGGTCGTGATCTGTCCAGTCAGGCGTCACCAGGCGATGACTTGTGGATTGCAACAGGTCTGTGCGTGGCCATCGCGCTTGCGCTGGTTTGGGCAATAGCGAGGTCAGTTGTCCCGGCGACACGGATACCACTCGGCGAACGAGGTGCAACGCTGGCGGCTGTTGCGTGCTTTGGATGGGTTTTGGTTGTCGCGTGGGTGTGGAATGTGCCGACGGCTGCGTTGACGTGGTGAGTGCGCAGGCAGCAGTCGGGCAAAGAAAACCCGGCGCGAGGCATCCCTCGCGCCGGGTCTGTAGAACGATCAGGGCTGCTTAGTTGATCCAGCCTTCGACGATGTCCATGTTTTCTGCGACCCACTCTTCGGCCACGTCCTGCGGGTCCATTTCATCCCGACCGATTTTCAGGATCCAGTCGTTCACGACTGCCGGGTCCAGTTGGATCTGGCTCAGGAACTTGGCCGCGGGCGGGTTCCGCTCTTCCAGGGACTTGGAGTAGCTGACATAGATCGACGCGTCGGGCGTCTTGCAGCCTGCTTCGGACACTTCCAGCCAATCTTCGCCGTCGAGCTGCAGGTTCATGCAGCCTTCGGTGTGCTCGGGCTCGGCCAGGGGCGAGATGTCATAGGCGGCGTGGATCCATTCGGGCGTCCAGTAGTAGAACAGGATCGGCTTCTGGTTGCCGTAGGATGTTTTCAGCTGCGCCTTGAAGGTCGCGTCGGAGATAATCTCCGGCTCCCACAGTTCGGACAGGCCATAGGACTTCATCTTGACCTGCCAGATTTTCGTGGATTTCCACGAGGCGTCACCGGCCCAGTATTCGCCCTTGCCGTTGCCGTCCTTGTCGAACATGGCGGCGACCGCCGGGTCCTTCAGGTCCTCGAAGGACTTGATCTGGTCGGACATGTAGCTGGGCACGTACATCTGCTGGGTGCCGGCATAGGGTTGGTTGTGAGCGACCGTGCCTGCGTCTTCGATATACTTGTCCCAGGGCGCTTGCTGGTTCGGCATCCACATGTCGGTCCAGACGTCGGCAGAGCCGTCGCCCTTGTCCATGCCTGCGCCGATGATGGCCTGGTCGGACAGGCCTTCGACGATTTCGGCTTCGGAGTTCAGCGGCCCTTCGATGACCGTTTTGATCACGTGGGCGATGGCCTTGGCGCCGGTCCAGTTGAGGTCGGAGATGGCGACCTTTTCCTGTGCCGATGCACCCACTGCGGCGACGGACAGCGCCCCTGCAGCGGTGAGGGTTGTGATGAGTTTCATATGTGTCTCCCTTATTGAACTCATTCTTGGTTAGTGTTTGACGGTGTTGGCCTTCTGGACCACGCGGTCGATCATCATCGCCAGAAGCGCGATGCCGATGCCGGCCAGGATGCCTGCGCCCGTGCGAGTGTTCGCGAGCGCCTCCGTCACGATAAAGCCCATGCCGCCTGCGCCGATCAGCGCGGCCACGACGACCATGGACAATGCCATCATCACCACCTGGTTGACCCCTGCCATGATCGACGGCAGGGCCTGGGGCAGTTCGACCTTCATCAAGAGTTGCCGTGGGTTGGCGCCGAAGGCCAGGGCCGCTTCCTTGGTGTTCTCGGGCACGTGGCGGATGCCGAGGGCCGTGAGACGCACCATGGGGGGCATGGCGAAGATCACTGTGGCCAGAATGCCCGGCGGTTTGCCGATCGAGAAGAAGGCGACCGCAGGCAGCAGATACACGAAGGACGGGATCGTCTGCATGATGTCGAGGATGGGCGTGATGATCGCTTGCCCCCGTTTCGATTTGCCGACCCATATGCCCAGGGGCAGGCCGAAGACGATGCAGATGATCGAGGCCGCGACCACGAGGCTCATCGTGTCCATCGCTGTTTGCCAGAAGCCGAAGAGGGCGAGGTAACAGAGCGATGCGGCCACGAATATGGTTATTCGGGCCCCGGCCATCGTGTAACTGATCGCCATGATCGCCCCCATGGCGATGATCCATGGCGTGCCCACGAAGACCGCCGTGATGGCCGACAGCATCGACCGCAGGAAGGTCGTGATCCCGTCGAAGAAGAAGCCATAGAACGCCGTCAGGTAGCCGATGCCGTCATCGATGAGCTGGGCCGTGTAGCTGTTGAGGTTGACCGGTGGCAGACCCTCACGCGGGGCTTCGCGGCGCACAAAGCGGTCGCCGTTGTCGTCGCGGGGGTAGGTGACCGTGTCGCGCCGTTCCAGCCAGACGATGGTGGGGAATTCCCCGATGATCATGCAGTCGAACTGGTCCTTGAACGCGACCTCTTCGCCCGCGGCGATGGAGCGGGCCTGTTTGATGCAGGTCCGTTCTTCGGGCGGGAATTGCGAGGCGCGGTAGAGCATGAGGGGCGCGATCATAGCTACGATCAGTGTCGCCCAGACGAGCCGTTTCATGTCCCAACCGGAGGGTTTGGAATGGTCGACGCGCCAGGTGTTGTACTGGCGGAAGTAGAGCCGGTCGGCGAGCCAACCGAAGATGACGCGACCGAGGATGAAGATGATCACGGCGGCCCAGAGGCTGGACGTGGTCCAGTTTTCGAACCGTTCGACCAGGAAATCCTTGTTGTCGATGACCGCCTGTTCGGCGGCGCGGGAGAACTTCCAGACCTGCATGAGATAGACCGCTGCCACGAGGTCGATCAGGAAGCCGATCCAGAACAGCATCTTGTTGGCGCGCAGGGCGGCCCATGGGAAGCCCGCGATGGCCGCCATCCAGTTGACGTGGGTGGCGGGCAGCTTGGCCTTTTGGATGGAGAGGAAGGTTTCGGCAAAGTAGCCGCCGGATTTGTCGGCGAACTCGACGAAGGGTTTGGTTTCGTCCGTGGCGGCAGCAGGTGCGCCGCCCATTTGATCGGGTGTTGTGTCGGTCATGTTACGCCTCCCCCTGGACGCCGTGCAGGATTGCATCTTTGGACACCACGCCCACGACGTTGCCGTCCGACTTGATCAGCACCGGGTGGTCCTGGTTGACGCTGAGCGCGATCAGCTTGTCGAGGTCGTCGTCGGGTTCGGCCACGGGGGCCTCGGCCTGCGGGATGGGTCCCTTGCGTTGTTCGTAGGCTTCGAGCGGTTCCATGACTGTGTGTGCATAGAGCAGCTTCAGCTTGGAGATGCCAGCCACGAAGTCCGCCACGTAGTCGTCAGCGGGCTTGGTCACGATGTCTTCGGGTGTGCCCACTTGCACGATCTCGCCATCCTTCATGATGGCGATGCGGTTGCCCATGCGGATCGCCTCATCCAGGTCGTGGGTGATGAAGAGCGTGGTCTTGTTCATCGACTTCGACAGGTCGAGGAATTCGTCCTGAAGCACCCGCCGGATCAGCGGGTCGAGGGCCGAGAAGGGTTCGTCCATCAAGAGGATGTCCGGGTCGGCGGCCATGGCGCGGGCGAGGCCCACGCGCTGCTGCATCCCACCCGACAGTTCGGAAGGCAGGCGGTCGCCGTAGCCTTGCAGGCTGACCAGTTCGATCACGCGGTCGGCGACTTGCGCGCGGGTGTAGGCGTCGACGTTGCGCAGCTCCAGCGACAGGGCGACGTTGTCGCGCACCGTGCGGTGGGGCAAGAGCGCCATGTTCTGGAACACCATGCCGATCTTGTCGGCGCGCATGGCGCGAAGCTCTTCGGCGTTGAGTTGGCCAACATTGGCCCCGTTGATCAGGATGTCGCCACCCGTGGGTTCGATCAGGCGGTTGATGTGCCGCACGAGGGTGGATTTGCCCGAGCCCGAGAGGCCCATGATGCAGAAAATCTCGCCCTCACCGACGGAGATCGAGACATCCTTGACCCCCACGACGGCGCCGAATTGCTCCAGCACCTCGGCCTTGGACAGGTTGTCCCTGCGGACGGCTTCCATCGCTTCGTCTGCGCGGCTGCCAAAGATTTTCCAAACGTTGCGGGTGACGACCACCCCTTCTTCCCTGTTGTCGTTCAAGCGCGTGCCTTTTCTCTTTTTGGGTCGAGGAAGGGCAGATCGACAAGCGTTGCGCCGAGGCGCTTCATATGTCCGTCCAGTTTGCCCACTTCCAGTTCCGTGCCGGGTGCGGCGTTTTCGACGGCGACCCGGGCCATGCAGATTGCATGTCCGAGTGCGGGGGAGTGGCAGGCACTGGTGATCGTGCCCACCTGCTCGCGTCCCACAAAGATGCCATCGCCATGGACGGGCACCTCATTGCCGGCCATGTGCAGGCCCACGAGCTTGCGCCGTGGTGCCGTGTTGTTGCGTTCAAGGGCGGTGCGCCCGATGAAGTTTTCCTTTTTCAGATCGACGGCAAAGCCGAGGCCGGATTCAAAGGCGTCCGCTTCGGGACCGAATTCGGCGCCCGAGATCATCAGCCCCGCTTCGATCCGCAGCATTTCCAGTGCGTTGCCGCCCATGGGCACCAGCCCGTCGGGTGCGCCAGCCTCCATGAGCGCGTCCCAGATGGTAACCGCGTCGGCGCTGTCGCAGAAGAGTTCGTAGCCGAGTTCCCCGGTGAAGCCCGTGCGGCAGAGCATGAACATCGGCCCGTCGCGGTCGTGCAGCCGGGCGATGGTGAAGCCGAACCATTTGAGGTTGTCGAGGGACGGGCGCGAGGGCTGCGTGAAGACGATCTTGCGCAAGATATCTCGGGACTTGGGGCCCTGAAGGGCGAGGTTCTGGATCTTGTCGCCGTAGCTGAGCACCCGGACGTTCAACCCGTGGGCCGCTGCCTGTTCGCGCAGGTGCAGGCCCGAGTTGTCCGAGCCGCAGCACCAGCGGAAGGCCGTGTCTTCGAGCCGGAAGAGCGTGCCGTCGTCCAGCACCGACCCGCGTGCGTCGCAGATCAGGGCGTAGAAGCCGCGATGTTGGGACAGTCTGGCTGCGTTGCGCGTCAGGCAGATTTGCAGGAGTTCCTCGGCGTCCGGGCCGATGATGTCGAACTTGCGCAGGCCCGACATGTCCTGCAGCGTGGCGGCGTTCTTGCAGGCCCAGTATTCGGCGATGGCCCCCGTGGCGTCGTATTGCGTGGGCATCCAAAGCTGCCGCGCGACCTGGTAGCTGCTTGTCAGTTTTGAGATGCGCGGATGGAAGGCGGAGTGGGCGGTCATTTGCGCTGCGTCCTCGGGGTTGGCGCGCCATGCGACGGCGTGCTGTATCCGGCTGTTTTCGTCGTAGATGCGCACGTGGACATCCGTTGGGTTCCATCCATTGATCGGGTCCACGTCGTCGGGACAGGCGGTGGAGACGCAGACGAGGTCGGTGAGCGCCTGCATCGTCACGTGATCGCCGGGGCGGGACCACGCCTCGTCCGCGGCGATGTGGTGGTTCTGCCAGTCGATCCACGAGTTGAAGAAGAAGTTGATCGCAGGCCATGCGCGGCGGTTGCCGATGCCGTAGGGGGCGAAGGCGCCCGAGATGTTGTCGGAGCAGTTGATGTGGCCGGGAAAGCCGCGTTCTTCGTACCCGCGGGCGGTGCAGGCGAGCGCGAAGGTGTCGTGGCGGCCAACCGTGTCTTGGCGGAGTGCCAGAAGGGGCACCATGTCTTGGTCAAAGAACTTGTCGTGCAGGCCGGGCGTGGGGTAGGCGCCGCGCGCCATGGTGCGCGAAACAGTGCTGTCGATGTAGCGTTCGGTGCCCTGATCAAGCGCGTCCGCCCGCATCGCCATGAAGTCGGAGCATTGCTGCCCTTCGACGTCGATGATCTGGACGAATTGTCCCTTTTTGAGCGTGTAGGCGTGCGCGGTGCCGCGATTTACGCGCCATTCGTCGACCACGTGGCCCAGCGGCTCGGGCAGGGTGAGCTCGAAACCGTCGCCTGCAGGTGGCTGGACGGTCAGTGTCACGCTGCCGCCCGCGCCGGTTTCGATGAAGCCTTTTTGGGCGGGCAGGATGCAGAACAGGTCAGCGTCCTGCGTGACCTTGCCGATATGGGTTTCGCCTGGCGCGTCGTCGGTGGTGAAGATGTGCAGCGCCCGCGCTTCGGAGAGCGCGGTGTCGCGTCCTTGCGCGATGGCTTTCAGCGCGCGGGTGTCGTAGCCGGATTTGGGCAGCGCGTCGCCTGTGCCGGTTACTCCTTCGAATGCGCTGACACCGAAGTCTCTTGCAGCGTCCGGCAGCGCGGTGAGCCAGACGTCGCATCCGCCGTCGGTCGCGGTGATGGAGATGACTGAACCGGCCCGAACGTGGACCCGGTCCATACCTCCATACCGCACGTCGCGGCGCAGGGTCGACGTGTCCTTGAGACCCCGGTACCGCACCCGTTGTGGCGCAAAGCTGTCGCTGCGTTGTAACACGAGCCTATTTCCCTGTTTGGTTTCCGCATCATTGACGCAGGTGCGGTGTAACCGGTTACATTTCAACACTCGCGAATCGCTTCGGTCAAGAGTGTGGGTCGGGTAGGGGGCAGTTTGTGAACAAGATTGGCGTCAGTATCCGCGATGTTGCCCGCGAAACGGGCTTGTCCACGGCGACGATCTCGCGCGTGGTCAATGGCGGCAGAAAGGTCAGCGAAAAGACAAGGGCGCGGGTGCTGGAGGCCTGTGCGCGGCTGGACTATCTGCCAAACCCAGCGGCGCGTGCCCTGTCGACCCGCCGGTCCAAGGCGGTGGCGGCTATCATCCCGACCATCGAGCATTCGGTCTTTGCCAAGTTCATCGCCGCCATCGAGCGGGCTTTGGGGGAGCGTGGGTATTCGTTGATCATGGCCATTTCCAATGCGGACGAGACAGAGGAGCTGGCCGCGGCCCGCAAGCTGTTGGGCATGGGGGCCGATGCGCTGATCCTGAGCGGGCTGGATCACAGTGACCTGCTGCTCGACATGCTGGAACGTCGTGCGGTGCCTTACGTGTTTACGTCAGCCTGGGACGCGCGCAGTGCGCGGCCCACCATCGGCTATGACAATGCGCTGCTTGCCGAGCGGGCCATGCATCATTTGGCGGATCATGGGCATCGGCGGGTCGCTGTTGTGCATGGGCCGTTGGCCGAAAGCGACCGGACCCGTGCCCGCCGCGCCGGTGCGATGTCGGTGAGCGACCGGTTCGAGCATCTGGCGTTTTTTGAGGCGCCCTTGGACGTTGCGGGTGGCAAGGCTTGTGTCAGTGCCGCGCTTGAGGATCCGCGCGATTTCACCGCTTACTTGTGTTCGACCGACGTGCTGGCGCTGGGCGCGTATTTCGCTTGTGCCGAAGCGGGCAAACGCATCCCGCAAGACGTGTCTGTCATGGGCTTCGACAACCTTGATTGGTCGCGGGACATCGTGCCACCGCTGACCACCATCGACCTGCCCGCCGTTGGTATGGGCGAGATGGTGGCGCATCGGATCGTGGCGTACCTTGAGGATGGCGCGCCGCTGCAAAACGAGTTGCTGACGGCGCAGATTATCGAGCGCGGCTCTGTAGCCGACCTGACCTAGGCCGAGGCGGCGCCGTAGCCCGCGCGTCGTCCGAACACGGCGCCGGAGGTAAGGCCGGAACCGCCAGGGTAGCCGTTGAAGAACACACCGCCCACCAACTCGCCGCAGGCGTAGAGGCCGGGGATGGGCGCGTCGGTTTCGGTCAGCACGGCACCTGTCTGGTTCACCTTGAGACCACCATAGGTGAAGGTGATCCCGCCCGTGACCGGGTAGGCGCGGAAGGGCCCCTGATCCAGCCGCTGCGCCCAATTGGATTTGGCCAGAGGCAGCCCTTGGGTGGCCTTACCGTCCAGAATGGTCGGATCGAAGACCGTGCTGTCGTCCACGGCGGCGTTGTAGGCATCGAGCGTTTGGGCCGCCTGCGCGTGATCGACCCCGTCCAGCATCGGGATCAGTGCGTCGAGCGTGTCGGCCTCGACATAATGCGCGTCGTGGAAGTGGTATTCGCCGTAGAGCAAGCCCAGCACCTTGGCGTCAAAGATCTGCCAGGCGAAGTGGCCCGGCTGCTCCATGATCGCCGCGCCGAACTGGGCGTAGGTGTAGTTGCGGAAATTGATCCCTTCATCGACGAAGCGCTGGCCGTTTGCGTTGAGCATGACGCCGAGGAAGTAGCAGATCTTGCGGTAGTTCTTGCGCTCACCCGGGGGGATGTCGAGATTGCCATACTCGGCCATGTGCAGGTCCATGGGCGTGGCGTGGCAGCCGCCGAAGAACCCGTATTCCTGCGCGCCAAGTTTGGTTGCCATCACGAGCCCGTCGCCGGTGTTGTGAGGCGTGCCGCGCACCTTGGCCTTGTCCCAGTCGGTGCCGATATGGCGCTGGCGCAGGTCCGCGTTCGCCTCGAACCCTCCGCAGGCGAGGATGACGGCATCGGCAGGGATGCGGTCGCCTGCATCGGTTATGACGCCGGTGACGCGGCCCTTGTCGGTGATCAGGTCTGCAACGGCGGTGTTGTAGCGGATCTCTCCGCCCAGTCGCTTGAAAGAGGCGAGTTCCTGGTCGAAGAGGCCGACGCCTTCGTTTTCTGCTGCGAGCGTCAGGCCACCCCAGAAGACGTGGCGGCCATCCTTTTCAAAGCTCTGGCGGGAATAGATCGGCTCGAATTTGACGTCGTGGCTACCGAGCCATTTGAGTGTTTCGTAGCTTTCCGAGATCAGGGTTTGCTGTTCGGGGCTGAGCGGGCGGCCGTCGTTGAAGCCGAGAAGGTCGGTGCCGAACTTGTCTTGGGTGTAGCTGCCGAAATCAGTGTGGGGCAGACGGGGATCGTTGGGGTCATTCAGAAGTGGGATCAGGTCCGCCCCATCCTCGTAGGCAAAGCGCATGGCGCCTGCGGTGTATTTGGTGTTGCCGCCTGCGAGGGCCTCGTCCGCTTTTTCCAGCATCAGGACGGTGGCCCCTTTTTCGAGGGCTGCGATGCCGGCGCAGAGGGCGGCGTTGCCGGAGCCGGCGATGATGATGTGGGTCATGGGGTGGTCCAAACCTCGGGGTTGATCATGTGGATGGGGGTGCCACTGGCGTAGGCGTTGACCTGGTCGAAGATGTCGGAGAATTGCAGGTCGAACTCGTCCTCGGTGACATAGCCGATGTGGGGTGTCGGCAGGACGTTGGGGGCTGTGAGCAGCGGATGGGCGGTGTCCGTCAGCGGTTCGGTGTCGAAGACGTCGATGGCTGCAAAGATGCGCTGGCGTGCGATTTCAGCTTCAAGCGCGCCGGGGGCGACGAGGCCTGCGCGAGAGGTGTTCACGAAGAGGCTGCGCGGGGTCATGGCGGCGAGGTCGTCTGCGGTGATGATGCCGCGCGTTGTTGGCTTGAGCCTGACATGGAGGCTAACGATGTCGGAAGTGGCAAAGAAGGCTTCGCGGGAGGGGGCGACGGTTTCGCCATCTGCCTGCGCGCGGGCGCGGCCATCGTCCGAGGCCCACCATTGCACCTGCAGGCCCATGGCCTTGGCGTAGCCCGCGACGGCTTGGGCGATGCGCCCGTAGCCATAGAGCCCGAGTTTACGCCCGCGCAGGGTACGCCCAACGCCGGATTGCCAATTGCCGCTTCGGATCGATGCCACCTGTTCCGGGATTTGCCGGTAGCTCGCGAGTATCAGGGCAAGCGTGTGTTCGGCGGCGGCGTAGGAGGGCGTGCCCGCGTGCATGTTGGAGCATAGGAGCACGCCGGTGCGGGTGCAGGCGTCGACGTCGATATGGGGATAGACGCTGCGCTGGGAGATGAGTTTCAGGTTTGGGAGGCGGTCAAGAAGGTCTGCGGTGATTTTTGTGCGCTCGCGGAAGAGGACAAGTGCTTCGGCCTCCCGTACGCGCTGGGCTAGGGCGGCCGGGTCGGGTTCGTGATCGGTCCATACGGTGACGTTGTGTGCGGCCAGCTTGTGGAAGCAGGGCAGGCTGCGCAGCGTGTTGAACCAGTCGTCGAGGATGTGGACCTTCATCGGCTTTCGATACCGGCCTCGGGCGTCGGGGTGCGCGGCGTGGGCACGAACACGCTGTCATCCAGCGACCGGATCGCTGTCAGCACCTTTTGCCGCGCGGCCAGCAGGTGATTGAATTGGGCGTCACAGCCCGCGATGGGGCTTGGGTAGGTGGAAATCTCGTCCCGCAGCAGTTGCCGGGCCATGGCCAGTTCCGCGCGTGCGGCGAGGACGCAGTCTTCGAACGTGTCGGGCATGGTGTACCTCCAATATTGTATCCAGGTGTATACAATTTGAGGCAAAGGTCAATTCCCGTCCCAGATCGAAGCCGGAATAAAGACGTGTCCGGCGGCCAGTTTGCGGGCGGTGCGCACCAGTCCGGCCGAGTTGATCGTGATCCCGTTGCCGGTTGGGTCGTAGTCGACCAGCACCTCGATCTGGCCCGATGCGTGTTCGAGTGTGATCGTTGCCGGGCGTTCGTTCGGGGTGGGAGCGTCGGCCACCGTGCCCGGTGTCAGCACACAGGAGGCCAGGCACTGTGCGCCGGTGACAGCCATGGTCGGATGCGTTTTCCACGGCATGAAGTAGCGGGTTGCGACGGTTCCGCCGTTGCGGGCCGGGGCGACCACGCCGAATTTTGGGGTGACCGACTTCGATACGTCGCCCATGCCCATGAGTGCGCCGGCCTTGAGCCGCACAGCCTCCATCCGCGCGAAGAATTCTGTGTTGTCGTCCAGTTCTGCAGCGCTTTCGTAACCGGTTAGCCCGAAGTCCGAGGCGCGGGCGATGACCATGGGCATGGCAACGTCCATGCATGTGACTTGGATGCCGTCGATCTCGTCGATCAGGTTACCGGTGGGCAGGAAGGCTCCGGTTGCGCCGCCGACAGTGTCCATGAATTGCAGCGCAACGGGTGCGGCTGTGTGCGGGACGCCATCGATGTGGGCCTCGCCTGCGTAGGCGACTTGCCTGTCCGGTGTCTGGACGGTCGCGCTGACTCGTGCGCCTGTGTTGACGGCGCGGATATTGATGCGTGTCTCACCCTCTTGTGCCGAGGTCAGACCCATTTCGATCGCCGCTGGGCCGACGCCGGACAGGATGTTGCCGCAAGTGGGTTTGAAATCGACCAGGCAGTCTTCGACGCTGACCTGGGCGAAGAAATAGTCGATGTCGGCCCAGTCGTCGTCTGAGCGCGAGAGCATGGCGACCTTGGTTGTGACTGCTGCGCCACCGCCGATGCCGTCGATATTAAGTGGATGGCCCGAGCCGAGCATGGCGATCAGGACTTGGGCCAGCGTGTCGAGGTCTTCGGGCAGGTCAGCGCGGTTCAGGTACGGCCCGCGCGACGTACCGCCCCGCATGAACAGGTATGGGATCGCCGTCTGTGTCATGTGAGCGGCCAGGGCAGGTCGGCGTAGCCTTGCAGCAGGCCGGGCGGGAAGTCGCGGTTCAGGAGGCCTGCCATCAGGCACATGAAGGCGATGCCTGCGGTGGTGTAGGCGGCGGCCATGGCGTTGCTCAGACCCGCCCGGATCTTGAGGAAGGCAAAGAGAAAAAGGGCGAGGGCGAGGATGAAACCGAGGAGGGACGTCAGGACTAGAAGGGCGGCGAACCATGCGAGGGTGGGCCAAAGGCCATGGGTGGCGTCGGCATCTTCGCCGTCGCTCTCGCGGTCGGCGAAGATCGTGTCGGTCTCCGGGCGCAACATCATGCGGATGATCAGGATCACGCAGCCCGCGAGGCAGACGCCCGCGACGAACATTGGGAAGGTGCGGTCGCGGCTGAAGCTTGGGATCGAGGCGGCGTCGTAGAGGGCGTAAGCGATGTAGGCGGTGATTGCGATCAGGAAGAGGAACGGCGCGCGTTTTGAACCGGACTGCACATCGCCCTCGGCCATGATGTTTTTCGATTGGCGCAGGCCGATGACCACCGACAGGACCGTGATGATGATCAGTACGATCACGATGGGGGAAAAGATGTAGTCGAGCCCTTCTTCCATACTGCGGCGGAAGCGGGATTGGGCGATTTGCAGGGCTTGGTTGGCGTATGTTTCGGCTGGATTGCTGAGCACGAAGCCGATCAGGAAGGCAGGCCGCGACCAGTCGAAGCGGCGCATGAGGATGCCCAGGAAGCCGATGGCGAAGAGGGCGACGAGGTCCATCAGGTTCTGGCCTGACTGGAAGGCCGCGAAACTGATGATCATGAAGAGGAACGGGGCGAGGAGCGCGAAGCGGATTGTCGTGAGCTTGGCGATGCCGTTCGAGGCCGCGATGCAGATGATGGTGCCAACCACATTGGCAAGTGCCAGCAGCCATACGATCGAATAGGTGATGTCGAGGTTGTTTTTCAGCACGGCCGGGCCGACCTCAATCTGGCCGGAACCCAGAAGGGCGATGGCACCGATGAAGATCGCCATGGAGCCGGACCCGGGGATGCCGAACAGGAGGGTGGGGACCAGTCCGCCACCTTCTTTCGCGTTGTTCGAGCTTTCGGGGCCGATCACGCCGCGCACTTCGCCCTTGCCGAAGTTCGACTTGTCCTTGGTCGATTGCACAGAGTGACCGTAGGCGATCCAGTCGACGACCGAGCCGCCGAGGCCGGGGATCACGCCGACCACCACCCCGATGATTGAGCAGCGGACCGACAGCCAGATGTTTGCAAACCAGTCGCGCACCCCGTCGAGCCAGCCACCGCCCAGGGATTGTTCCTTGGCGATGGCGCGGTCCTGGCGAAGGAGCGAGATGATCTCGGGGATGGCGAAGATGCCGAGGCCCACGATCACCAGTTTCAGACCGTCGGTAAGGTAGGGGTAGTCGTAGGACGACATGCGCAGATCACCTGACGAGGCGCCCTCGCCAATGGTGCCGATCAGCATCCCGAGCCCTGCGGCGACCAGCCCCTTGATTGCCACCCGACCGGCGAGGATGCCGACCATCGACAGGCCGAAGATGGTGATCATCAGCAGTTCAGGCGTGCGGAATTCCAGTACGATGGGGCGGGCGATCAGGATGAAGATCGTGAGGAAACTCGCGCCGACAAGGCCGCCGAAGAGGGATGAGGCGAAGGCAGCGGAGAGGGCGCGGGCGGCTTGGCCCTTCTTTGCGAGGGGAAAGCCATCCAGCACGGTGGCTTGGGATGCAGAGGATCCGGGGATGCCCATGAGGACCGAGGCGAACGTGTCGGAGGTAGGCACGACAGCCACCATGCCGATCATCAGCGCGAGGCCCAGGATCGGGTCCATGCCGAACATGAAGGGCAGGAGCAGTGACAGCCCCGCGATGCCCCCAAGGCCGGGAAAGACGCCGATGCACAGCCCCATGACCACGCCCAGCACCAGATAGCCCAGCACGACAGGTTGCAGGATGAGGGCCCACGCTTGCCCGAGCGCGGGGAGAGCCGTTGCCAGAATGTCCATGAGATGTCTCTGCCTTACCCGGTAAAGCGCCCTGTCCCCGCGGGGACAGGGCAGTCAGACAGCAGGGCTTAGTTGAGCGTCACGCCGTAGCGCTCTTCCAACCAGCCGACAACAAAGTCCTTCGCCTCTTGCGGGACGTTGGTGCCACTTTCGAGCGCGCCTTGGGCTTCGGCCCCGGTCATTTGCGGGTACTTGCCCAGACGTTTGGACGAGATGTCGGCAAAGTCTGCGCGGGCTTTGACCGCTTCAAACGCCTGCGTGTAGGTCGCAATCGCGTCTGCCGAGGCGCCGTTGGGCAGGAACACCATCTTCTGCGCCGGGAAGCCTGCGATGAAGAAGGCTTTCCACGCATCCCATTGTGTACCCGACGTCTCGCAGCCATCCGTTGCCTCGCACACCTCTTTGAATGTCGGCATGTCGGGGAAGGTCGGGTCGCGCACGATGTTACCATCAGCATCCAGCGCGCCCCAGCTCATCATCGGGACGGCGGTGCCTGCTTCGACCAGCGGGGCTACACCCGACAGGTATCCGGAGGACGTCTGGTAGTCGATATTGGCTTCGCCCCGCTCGAACATCAGCCGCCCATCGCCGCGGCCCTTGATGCCAAAGACCGGCTCGACCTGCAGGCCCAGCATTTCCCACGCCAGAAGCGGGACAAGGTCGAGCCGTGTGGCGCCTTGCGAGCCGTAGATGAAGTCTTCGCCCTGAAGGCCGGAGGCGTCGAGCCCGTCCATCTTGGCCGCCATGTCCGGCGGCAGGTAGGCGACACCGCCCGTGCCCGAGGCCAGCACGACGTTCCAGTCGGCGTAATTGTATTTGACCCGTGGGTCGTCCAGCAGGAACGGGAATTGTGTGGATCCGGACGAGCCGAAGATCAGCGTGCCTTCGCTGTCTGCGTATTGCTGTTCCTGGAAGAAGTTGGCACCTTTGGTCGAGCCGGCGCCGGGCATGAACTTGACGACGACGGTGGGTTGGCCGGGCAGCGCTTCGCTGAGCAGAGGTGCATAGAAGTTGGCCCATTTGGCCGAGCCGCCGGTTTCCGAGAACGGGATGATCCATTCGACGGTCTTGCCTTGCAGATCGATGCCGTGGCCGTCTGCGTTGGCCTGCACGGCGAAAGTCGCGGCTGCCGCAGCCACGAGGCTACAGGCCACACGACGTGTGGTTTTGATAGTGGACATATGTTCCTCCCTTATGTGCTGGTCGTCCCCTCCCCGGGCCGACCGAAGCCATGTGACCGGGCTGTCCGTGCCCGGTTGATGTGTGCAAGTTGACCTGCGAACCTTGCGCGAAACTTGCAGACCGGGAAATTCATGCGGATCACGTTGGTGGAAGACAATGTCGGGTTGGCCAAGGGCATCGCCTACCGGTTGGAGGATGCGGGCCACGCCGTGGATGTTCTGCACAACGGAGCCGACGCGGCGGAGTTTCTGCGGACCGACACGTCGGACATGATCATCCTCGACATCAATCTGCCGGGAACCGACGGGTTGCGCATCCTGTCGGAGTTGCGGGAGCGGGGCGATCCGCGCCCGGTTGTCCTGCTGACGGCGCGGGCCGCGACCGAGGACCGTGTGCTGGGTCTGGATGCCGGGGCCGATGACTACCTGATCAAACCGTTCGAAATGGCCGAGCTTGAGGCGCGTGTGCGGGCCTTGGCGCGCCGTCGCGCAGTGCCGCAGCGGCGGGTGCGGCAGGTCGGGCGGCTGGCCTTTGACCCCGATGCCCGGCAGTTGCTGGATGGTGACACGCCGGTCGAGCTTCCGCGCCGCGAGCTTGCGGTGTTCGAATGCCTGCTGAATGCGGGCCAGCGGCTGGTGACCAAGTCGGCCTTGCTTGACTATGCCTATGGCACCGGCGCGGATGTCGAGGAGCAGGTGATCGAGGTCTATATCTCGCGCATCCGGTCGCGCCTGAAGCCCTATGGCATCGGGATCAAGGCGCAGCGCGGTTTGGGCTATCAGTTGCGCGTGAGCGAGGAGCCATGAAGACCCGGTCACTGCGCACGCGCCTGATCATCATCATCCTGACGCCCTTGTTGCTGATTGCCGTTGGCTTGGCGGTTCTGGAGTTTCGAGGCACGACCGAGCGGGCCGGGGAGATCTTTGACCGCGGACTGTTGTCGGCGGCGCTCGCTATTTCGCGCGATGTTGCCTTGTCCGGGGGCGATGCGTTGTCGCCGGATACGAGGCGGTTGATCAGTGACACCTCGGGAGGCGAGTTGTTCTACCACGTCTTTGCCCCCGATGGCGTGTTCGTGACCGGATATGCCACGCCGCCGCGTCCGCCCTCTGCCGTGCCCATGACCGAAGCCGAGCCGTTGTTCTACGATGCCATCTATCAGGGCCGGGACGTGCGTGCGTTGCGGTTTCAGGATGCGGCGACGCTGGATGGGTTTACAGGCATCTTCACAATCTCCGTATGGCAGGACATGGGCGTGCGCGCGTCTTTTGTGACGACCGTGGTGTCCCGCACAATCGCGGTGCTTTTGTTGTTGGTGCTGTCGGTGGCGCTGATCGTTTGGTTCGGGGTGCGATTGGGGCTGCGCCCGCTGCTCGAGTTGGAGGATGCCATCGCCCGGCGCACACCCAGCGATCTGACCCCGATCCGTCGTCCTGTGCCGACCGAAGCACAGGGCATCGTTGCCACTCTGAATGCCCTGCTCGACCGTGTGGCGCGCCGCATCAGTTCCAAGGACGAGTTCATCTCGAACGCGGCGCATCAGTTGCGCAATCCGATTGCCGGGGTGCTGGCGCTGGCCGAGGCGGTCGAAAGCGCGCCAACGCGCGCGGCGTCCAAGGCGCGCAGTGCGGAATTGGTGGCGGCTGCGCGGGAGGCGACGCATCTGACGAACCAGCTTCTGTCCTTTGAGCGGGCCAAGGGGTCAGACACGGCGCAACCGCGCGCCGTGCTGGATCTGGCCGCGCTGTGCCAGACTGTCATTTCGCGGTTCGAGGGCGGGTCGTCCCTGTGCGTTGATCATGTTCAGGTCATTCTGGACGCGCCGACCGGACCCGTGTGCGTTTCTGGCGATGACCTGATGGTGCAGGAGGCGCTGCTCAACCTGCTCACAAATGCAGTGCTGCACGGTGGCCGTGACGTGTCGCGTATCGTGTTGCGTCTGACAGCTGACGGTGACGTTGCGCGGCTGGAGGTGCGGGACAATGGCATCGGCATCGCGCCCGAGGATCGCACGCTGGCCGTTGGGCGCTTCAGCCAGCCAAAGGCCGGGCCCGGGACGGGCCTTGGCCTGCCGATTGCGGCCCGCGTGATGGAAAATCATGGCGGGCGGTTGACGATTGCCGAGTGCGATCAGGGTGCATGTATTGTCCTTGAGCTGCCCCTGGCAGAGCTTGCCTGACCGGTGTCACGGATTTGGCAGGATCGGCTTGAACCCGCGGCCAAGAGGACGCCAGGCAAGGGCCGTGAGCAGGGTGGCACCAACAGCCGCAAGGACAAAGGGTGCCATCAACGCCAGGTCGCGCGTCACGACATCTTCGGACCAGCGCACGACCAGACCTGACAACAGCAGCCCGATGGGCATCATGCCCCATGCCAGCAAGCGGTAGATGCTGTTGACGCGTCCAAGCAATTCGTCGGGGATCGAGCGTTGTCGGTAGGACACCGACACGGTGTTCCAGATCAGACCGGTGAACTCAAAGGCAACAAGCACCAATGCCAGCGTGTAACCATTGGGCGCAAAGGGCATGAGCGCAAACGCGACGGCAGAGGCCAGCGTCATCCACTGGGCGGCTGCGTTTTGTCCGATCTTTTCGACAACGCGGGCCGCAACGATCCCGCCGGCAATGCCGCCGACCGCCCCGGCGGCGAGGATCAGACCGTACCCTTGCGCCCCGATCTGCAGATTTTCCTGCACGTGCAGGATCAGTGCGATCACCACCATTTGATGCAGCAGGTTCCACACCCCGGTGATCACAGCGAGCACCATCAGGAAGGGATGTCCGCGCAGGAACGTCCAACCCTCGGTCAGATCGCTGCGCCACGATCCGTGCATTGCCCGCGTCGGTTTGAAGGATCCGGCCAGGGACAGCACGAGCAGCGCAGCGAGGGCAAACATGGCGGCGTTCAGCGCGAAGGGCGTCCACAGGATCGTGGCGATCAAAAATGCTCCAAGGGCCGGGCCGAGCAACGAGTTTCCGACAAGTTCGACGCTCCACAACAGGCCGTTCGCCTGTTCCAGCCTGTCATGCGGCACCAGGGCGGGCAGGATGGTCTGGGCGGCGTTGTCACGGAACACTTCGGCCGTCCCGACCACAAGCGCGCATCCCAGCAATGCGTAGAAGAGCATTGGATCGCCGGTACCACTGTCTGCAGCAGGTGCGAGCGGCATCGACATCCAGACGCAGAGCCCGGCCGCGGCAAAGGCAGTGGCGCGCAGGACATCCATGATCAGGATCAGGTGGCGCCGGTCCACCCGGTCCGTGACGACCCCTGCAGGCAGCGCGAAGACGAACCACGGAAGCCGCAAAGCGATGGGCATCAAAGCGATCAGCAGCGGATCGCGTGTCAGCAGGGACGCGATCCACGCCCAGACCACGACGGCAATGCCGTCGGCCAGGTTCGTCATGCCACTTGCTGCGATAAAACGGGGTAGGAGAGAGCGGTTTGCCATTGATGTCTTCGTGCCAGAGTTTTTCAACGCCTACGAGGTCAAGTCGACTTTAGGTCAAGGAAAATTCTCAACTGTGTCTCTGGTCACTGCGAGACGGTGGGGATAGCGTCTGCGCACAAGCTCAGGATCGGTTTTCCCCATGTCTCCCAACACGATTGGTGCGCTTTTGATGATGGCGTCGATGGCGTCTTTCACGCTGAATGACACGCTGATCAAGATGACGGACGGAGCGGTGCCGTTGATGCAGCTTCTGGTCATTCGCGGCGTGATTTCATCCGTTCTGATCGTGGGGATGGCTCGCTGGTTGGGCACCATTCACTTTCGCATCGGGGGCCGTGACTGGGGGCTGATCGCCGTGCGGTCTGGGGCCGAGGTCGGGGCGGCGTATTTCTTCATCACCGCGCTTCTGAACATGCCGCTCGCCAATGTGACGGCGATCCTGCAGGTGCTGCCGTTGACGGTCGCAGTGGGGGCCGCCCTGTTTTTCCGGGAGCCGCTGGGCTGGCGCCGGATGTCCGCCATTCTGATCGGGTTCATGGGCATGTTGCTGATCGTGCGCCCGGGGGCCGAGGGGTTTTCGGTCTGGTCCGCCTATGCCCTGATCGCGGTTGCCTGTGTGACCCTGCGCGATCTGGCGACGCGGCGGCTGTCCGAGGAGGTACCATCCATGACCGTGACCCTTGTCGCGGCGCTGACGGTCACCGCCTTTGCCGGTGTCAGCACGACGGGCACGGCATGGGTGCCCATTGATCTGCGCCTGGCCGTGCTGATCGGCGGCGCGTCCGTCTTCATCATCGGCGGATACTTCTTTTCCGTGCAGGTGATGCGCGTGGGCGAGATCAGCTTCATCGCACCATTCCGCTATACCGGGCTGATCTGGGCGCTTGTGCTGGGGTGGCTGGTCTTTGGCGACTGGCCCTCGTCGCTGACGCTCCTTGGGGCGGGGATCGTTGTCGCGACGGGGCTGTTCACGCTGTATCGCGAGCGGCGGCTGTCAGGGCGCTGAAAAGACAGAACGCACCTGTGCCACGTCTACGTTGAAGCAGGATTTGAACAGCCGCTCCTGTTCCGGGCTCAATGGCTCGACCGGCCAGTCCTTGACCTTTTTCTGACGGCTGTCGTTGTAGCCGTTGTGCGTGCGCACGAACATGTGCTTGTCGGAATAGGTCACGCAGGGCATGAATTGCGGAATGCGTTCGTGCATGAAATTATGGATCGAGGTCATGACCCCGCCCGCGATGTAAACGCCAAGCGCGGAGACATAGAAGGGGCGGTAAATCTCGGTGGCCGCGATGCCGTGCGCGCCGACCTCGGCCACGTAGCCCTGGTTCCAGTCGAAGGCGACGGTCTTGTTGTTGCGGCACAGCGACCGTGCGTCATGGGCCGCGTTCCGCAGTTTTTCGATGAAGTCCACCGCGCAGGCGTCGTCATCATCATGTCGGAACTGGATACAAGGTTTGTCGATATCGCGCCGGGCAGCGTTCAGGACGTCCTTGCAGACCGGACGGCTATCGAGCGGGGGCTTCTTGATGATCTGGACTTGCGGCATGTCCGCGGTCAGGTCACGCAGCCGGTCCTCGTGCTGTTTGGGGAACGTGTCCCCGATCAGCATGATCAGGTCGAAATCCTGATCCGTCTGCGCACGCAAACAGGGCAGGGCCATGGTCTCGAGCAGGCGAAACCGCTCCTCCAGCCGGTCATGAGCCCAGAGATAATCCATCCGGTCCTCGATGGTTTCGTGACCGACCTGAAAGCCCCCGATGGCGGGATAGGAAAAGCGGCAGAGCCCGATGATCTGCATGGCTGCAAAGCCCCTTGTTTTTCTGCTCGTATTGCGGTGGACTGTGCCCTATCGGATATGGCCCGTGCAAGGCGCCTGTGGCTGTTGACAGTACCTCCGACTCCCCCTATACGCCCGCTATCTCGGCAAGGGGGTCGCCCCGGCACCGAAATCAAAGCTTAAGTGGACACGATCCGGCCCTCGCATTGGCCCGATCCTCTGGAAACCCACCGCGTCGCCCCTGTGAACAGGAGCGATTGCGGTTTTTGCGCTGTTGTGGACGCACATGCAGCGATGAGATTGAAACCGCGGGATGGTCCCGCATGACACATGTGTTGATGAGACGGGGAAAGAACCTGCAATGCCAACGATCCAACAGCTGATCCGCAAGCCGCGGCAGCCCAAAGTAAAACGCTCGAAGTCGCTTCACCTTGAGGGCAACCCTCAGAAGCGCGGCGTGTGCACGCGCGTGTACACCACCACACCGAAGAAGCCGAACTCGGCCATGCGGAAGGTTGCCAAGGTGCGCCTGACCAACGGGTTCGAGGTCATCAGCTACATCCCCGGCGAGAGCCACAACCTGCAAGAGCACTCGGTTGTGTTGATCCGCGGCGGCCGTGTCAAAGACCTTCCCGGTGTGCGCTACCACATCCTGCGCGGTGTTCTGGATACCCAGGGCGTCAAAGATCGTAAGCAACGCCGTTCGAAGTACGGCGCGAAGCGCCCCAAATAAGGAGAGCAGCAGATGTCACGTCGTCACGCCGCCGAGAAACGCGAAGTCCTGCCTGACGCCAAATATGGCGATAAGGTTCTGACCAAGTTCATGAACAACCTGATGCTGGACGGTAAGAAATCGACCGCCGAACGCATCGTCTACAACGCGCTGGACCGTGTTGAAGGCAAGATCAAGCGCGCGCCCGTGGAAGTGTTCCACGAAGCGCTGGACAACATCAAACCGTCCGTCGAAGTGCGTTCGCGCCGCGTCGGTGGTGCCACTTACCAGGTGCCGGTTGAAGTTCGTCCCGAGCGCCGCGAAGCGCTGGCCATCCGCTGGTTGATCACTGCCAGCCGCGGCCGCAACGAAAACACGATGGAAGAACGCCTCGCCGGTGAACTGCTCGACGCCGTACAGTCGCGCGGTACTGCCGTGAAGAAGCGTGAAGACACGCACAAGATGGCCGACGCCAACAAAGCGTTCAGCCATTACCGTTGGTAATCCAGACACCCTGAGGAAGCAGCCCCATGGCACGCGAATATCCGCTCGACCGCTACCGCAACTTCGGCATCATGGCTCACATCGATGCCGGCAAGACCACATGTTCGGAACGCATCCTGTACTACACAGGCAAGTCCCACAACATCGGTGAGGTGCACGATGGTGCGGCCACCATGGACTGGATGGAGCAGGAGCAGGAACGCGGGATCACCATCACGTCGGCTGCGACCACCACCTTCTGGGAGCGCACCGAGGACGGTCAGACCGCTGACACGCCCAAGCACCGCCTGAACATCATCGACACCCCCGGCCACGTGGACTTCACCATCGAAGTCGAGCGTTCGCTGGCGGTTCTCGACGGTGCTGTCTGTGTTCTGGACGCAAACGCCGGTGTCGAGCCGCAGACCGAAACCGTGTGGCGTCAGGCTGACCGCTACAAGGTGCCGCGCATGGTCTTTGTCAACAAGATGGACAAGATCGGCGCCGACTTCTTCAACTGCGTCCGCATGATCGAAGACCGCACCGGCGCTCGCGCCGTGCCCGTCGGTATCCCGATCGGTGCAGAGACCGAGCTGGAAGGTCTGGTTGACCTCGTCACCATGGAAGAGTGGCTGTGGCAGGGCGAAGACCTGGGTGCGTCCTGGATCAAAGCCCCCATCCGTGCAGAGCTGCAGGACATGGCCGCCGAATGGCGCGAGAAGATGATCGAAGCCGCCGTCGAGCAAGACGACGACGCGATGGAAGCCTATCTGGAAGGCAACGAACCCGACGTTCCCACGCTGCGCAAACTGCTGCGCAAGGGCACGCTGGCACTGGACTTCGTTCCGGTTCTGGGTGGCTCCGCCTTCAAAAACAAAGGTGTCCAGCCTCTGCTCAACGCCGTGATCGACTACCTGCCCAGCCCGCTGGACGTGGTTGACTACATGGGCTTCGCCCCCGGTGACGAGACTGAAGAGCGTAACATCGCCCGCCGCGCGGACGACGACATGGCGTTCTCGGGTCTTGCGTTCAAAATCATGAACGACCCCTTCGTGGGCTCGCTGACCTTCACCCGCATCTACTCGGGCGTCCTGAACAAGGGCGGCTCGATGCTGAACTCGACCAAAGGCAAGAAAGAGCGCGTTGGTCGGATGATGATGATGCACTCGAACAACCGCGAGGAGATCGAGGAAGCGTTCGCAGGCGACATTATCGCGCTGGCGGGTCTGAAAGACACCACCACCGGTGACACGCTGTGCTCGGAAAAAGAGCCGGTTGTGCTGGAAACGATGACCTTCCCCGATCCGGTGATCGAGATCGCGGTTGAGCCCAAGACCAAAGGCGACCAGGAGAAGATGAGCCAGGGTCTGGCGCGTCTGGCGGCAGAAGATCCGTCCTTCCGTGTGGAAACTGACCTCGAAAGCGGTCAGACCATCATGAAAGGCATGGGCGAACTGCACCTCGACATCCTCGTCGATCGTCTGAAGCGTGAGTTCAAGGTCGAAGCCAACATCGGTGCCCCGCAGGTGGCCTATCGCGAGACCATCGGTCACGAGGTCGAGCACACCTACACCCACAAGAAACAGTCGGGTGGTTCGGGTCAATTCGCCGAGGTGAAGATGATCATCTCGCCGACGGAAGCGGGCGAAGGCTACTCCTTCGAGAGCCGCATCGTCGGCGGTGCCGTGCCCAAGGAATACATCCCGGGCGTTGAAAAGGGCATCCAGTCGGTCATGGACTCCGGTCCGCTGGCGGGCTTCCCTGTGATCGACTTCAAGGTGGCTCTGATCGACGGTAAATTCCACGACGTGGACTCCAGCGTTCTGGCCTTCGAAATCGCGGCCCGTATGGGCATGCGCGAAGGCATGAAGAAGGCTGGCGCCAAGCTTCTGGAACCGATCATGAAGGTCGAGGTCATCACGCCTGAAGAATACACCGGTGGCATCATCGGTGACCTGACATCGCGTCGGGGTCAGGTGTCGGGCCAGGAAAACCGCGGCAACGCCATCGCCATCGACGCAATGGTGCCGCTGGCCAACATGTTCGGCTACATCAACACCCTGCGTTCGATGAGCTCGGGCCGTGCCCAGTTCACCATGCAGTTCGATCACTACGATCCGGTGCCGCAGAACATCAGCGACGAGATCCAGGCGAAATACGCTTAATAAGGTCGGGTTTCCCGACCACTGGGAAGGCGGGGTGAACCCCGCCCTACCACCCACCGTAGGGCGGGGTTCACCCCGCCACCCTTGAGACAGAGAAGGAGCTTTGCAATGGCAAAGGAAAAGTTTGAACGTACGAAGCCGCACGTTAACATTGGCACGATTGGCCACGTTGACCACGGCAAGACGACGCTGACGGCGGCGATCACGAAGTATTTTGGTGATTTCCA
>NZ_JAHVHT010000005.1 GCF_019802125.1 Tateyamaria omphalii | reverse complement strand
TCGGTCAAAATGCACCCTCACGAAGTGGAAAAGGGACACCGTACGGCGCCCCTTGCATAGTCGATCGCGCCTTAATTGGCTGCGTTGATGCGATCCAGCGTTGCACCTTCCAGAGTCTCAAGCCCGGCAGGAACCGGCGGGTACCACTTGATGTTGTCGATTGCGGCCTGATCGAAGCTGCCTTGATAACGGGCCTTCAGATCGGCACTGACACCCGCGTCACCGTCGACGGCGGCCGTGAAGTTGCCAGCCGTGTTGGTGATCATCGCCGCGATGTCAGGGCGCATGACAAAGTTGATCCAGTCATATGCCGCGTCATCCGCACGCCCACGTGCAGGCAATACAAATGTGTCGATCCAACCCAACGCACCGGCCTTTGGCGCGACAAAGGTGATATCGGGATTGTCGGCGTTCAACTGCCAGCCGCCAGTATCCCAAGCCATCGAAGCGACAACCTCACCCGAGCGCAGCAGGTTCTTGATCTCGTCACCACCGCCCCAATAGGTTTTCACATTGGGTTTGCACTCGGTCAGCTTGGCTTGGACCTGATCCAATATATCCTGGTACGCATCGGTGTCACTGTATGCGGCAAAGGGGTCGAGACCCATTGAGTAGGCGAACCCGATCAGTGTTGGACGTTTGAGGCGATAGGACACCTTGCCAGCCACGGACGCGTCGCACAGGTCGGTGTAATCCTGCACATCACCTGCCATGGCCGTGTTCACCACCAGACCACTTGTACCCCAGACATGCGGCAAGCCATAGACCTCACCTTCAAATGTCGTATTCCCCGCTGTCGCCTCGAGCATGGAGGGAATGAACAGATCTGCATTCACCCGTGACATGTCGATGGGTTTGTAGATCCCGAACTCTTCCTGAGCGCTCGTGATGCGGTCCTGGCTGGGTTGCGCCAGATCGAACCCACCGCCATTGGTGGCACGCAGCTTTGCGATCATTTCTTCGTTGTTCGAGGTCGTCACCTCGACCGTGTGACCCGTTTCGGCTTCGAATTTCGCAATCACCTCTTCCGGCGCATACCCGCCCCATGTGAGCAATCGCAGGGTATCCGCGTTGGCAACAGGCGCGGTCAGCGCGCTCGCGACAAAAAGCGATGTAGCTACTGTTTTCTTCATGGTCTTTCTCCCAGTTCAATGTGTTCACCGGCATTTTAAGGCCAGCATTTTGTTACAATTTTAAGTCAAACCTGCCTAAATCCATGCGGGTTAGAATGGTGTGCGGTAAGCGCGTCCTGTCCAACCGCTACACAATATTCAAAAGAAGCTCCCGTGTGTTCTTGCGCGTCATCTCGATCGGGTTTCCCCCAGTGCTTGGATCGATCAAAGCGCCTTCAACGACCCGATCTACATCCAGCTTTTCGATGCCAAGATCAGTCAGCGTTTTGGGAATGCCCATACTCTGGTTCAGATCATCAACATATGCACAGAACCCGTCAAAGCCGCCTGAAATGCCAAGATACCCGGTCGCCATGTCAAAGCGGTCTGCAATCGCTGACCTGTTGAACTGCAAAACGGCCGGCATACAAACCGCGTTCGTGGTGCCGTGATGCGTGTGGTAGATCGCGCCGATGGGATGCGACAGAGCGTGGATTGCACCCAGCCCTTTTTGAAAGGCGGTCGCGCCCATCGCCGCCGCTGACATCATCTGCGCGCGCGCCTCAAGGTCTTCGCCATCATCATAGGCGCGCGGGAGGTAGTCCTTGACCAACCGCATTCCTTCCAGCGCCATGCCCTGCGACATTGGATGGTAGTGCGGGGATGAAAACGCCTCGACGCAGTGGGCAAAGGCATCAAGGCCGGTGCCGGCCGTGATGAGCTTGGGCATCCCGACGGTCAACTCGGGGTCACAAATCACCACGGTCGGCAGGAACTTCGGGTGAAAGATGATCTTCTTTTCTTCTGTCTCCGAATTGGTAATGACGCTCGCCCGCCCTACTTCCGATCCGGTGCCCGCAGTGGTGGGCACCGCAACAATGGGCGCAATGGCATCCGCATCTGCGCGGGTCCACCAGTCTCCGATATCCTCAAAGTCCCACAGCGGACGGGTCTGGCCCGCAAGAAACGCGACAAGCTTGCCGAGATCCAGGCCTGATCCGCCCCCGAAAGCAACTACACCATCATGTCCACCCTCTTTGAAGGCGCGCACGCCTGCGTCAGCGTTCTTTTCATTGGGGTTCGGATCAACATCCGCAAAGATCGCGCGCCCCAGTCCCGCCGCCTCCAGCAGATCAAGCGTTTTGGTCGTGATTTCCATGTCAGCCAGGCCACGATCGGTGATCAGTAGCGGCTTGGAAATGCCCGCAGCCGCACAGGCATCGGCAATTTCGGCGATGCGTCCAGCGCCAAAACGGATTGCAGTGGGATAGGACCAATTTGCGGTCAGCGGCATAGCACTCAGGCCTTCTTCAAGTGATAGGATTTCGGACGCGTCAGGTTGTGATAGCCGATAAGCGACAGCCCGCCCCCGCGTCCCGTGTCTTTGCACCCGGTCCAGCACAGCGCTGGATCAAGGTAGTCGGCGCGGTTCATGAAAACGGTGCCCGTTTCGATCTGATCAGCGATGGCTTCAGCACGCTGCACATCCCGCGTCCAGACGGACGCGGTCAGGCCAAAGTCGCTGTCATTCACAAGTTCAATCGCGTGCGCGTCGTCCCTCACAGGCATGATACCCACAACCGGACCAAAGCTCTCTTCGCGCATCACGCGCATATCGTGGGTCACGTTGGTCAGGATTTGTGGTGACAGGTACGCACCTCCATCGTCCTCCGCAAATGCTGGGATATGCGCGGTCGCGCCCTGTTCAATTGCTTCGGCCGTTTGCGCACGCACCGTGTCTGCAAACCGCTTGTGTGCCATGGGACCCAATGTCGTTTCTGCGTCCAGCGGATTTCCGAGCTTGTAGGCGCTGACAATCTCGACCGCTTTCGCGACGAAGATGTCGAAATGCTGCTCTGCCACGTAAATCCGCTCGATCCCGCAACAGCACTGCCCCGAGTTGAACATCGCCCCGTCAATCAAAGTCTCTGCCGCCGCATCAATGTCGGCATCGTCGCAGACATAGCCGGGGTCCTTCCCGCCCAGTTCCAACCCGATGCCGGTAAACGTGCCAGCCGCCGCGCGTTCAATGGCCTGCCCGCCAACCACCGATCCCGTGAAATTGACAAAACCAAAGGATTTGGCCGCGATCAGATCCGATGTCGTCTGGTGATCCAGAAAGACGTTCTGGAAGACGTCCGCGGGCACCCCCGCGGCATGAAAGGCCGTCGCCAGATGCTCACCCACCAGCGGTGTCTGGCTCGCATGTTTCAGCATCACCGCATTCCCTGCGATCAGGGCGGGCGCCACCGTATTGATAGCCGTCATGTAGGGGTAGTTCCACGGTGCCACGACCAGAACAAGGCCATGAGGCACGCGCTTGATCACCCGTCGAAAGGCCGGGCTGTCTTCGATCTCGATATCGGCAAGCGCCTCGGGCGCGATACCGGCCATATACGTCGCGCGTTCGCTAAAACCGCCGAACTCGCCGCCATAGCGGATGGGGCGCCCCATCTGGCGCGCCAATGCAGGCACGATATCTTCATTCATCGTACCGATATTCGCAACACCGGCCTGCACCAGCGCGATGCGGTCTTCCAACGGGCGCGCAGCCCAGTCGGCCTGCGCAGCCCGCGCTCGCGCGACGGCAGCATGTGCTTGGGCCGCTGACAACGTGGGACGTTCGGCAACGACAGACCCGTCAATGGGAGAGATACAGCGGATCATAATCAGGCCCTTTCAAAGCCGCGCGCGACTTCCCAATCGGTGACCACACGGTCGAACTCTTCCTGCTCCCACTCGGCGGCCCGCACGTAGTGATCGACCACATCGTCGCCAAAAGCCGTACGCAGCAGGATAGAACCGCGCAGTGTTTCGGTTGCCGCATGCAAGGTGCGCGGAATCTCCACAGCCTGCGCATCGTCGTAGACATCACCCGTCGTCGCCGGAGCCAACGGCATCTTGTCCTCGATCCCCTTGATCCCGGCGGCCAGCATCGCTGCCAGCGCCAGATAAGGATTCAGATCGGACCCACCGATCCGGCACTCAACCCGAACGCCCTTGGTCCCGTCGCCACACAGGCGGAAACCGGCGGTCCGGTTGTCAACCGACCAGACCGTCTTGGTCGGCGCAAAGGTGCCCTTGGCAAAGCGCTTGTAGCTGTTGATGTAGGGCGCAAGAAAGAATGTGTAATCCGGCGCATAGGCGATCAGACCCGCCATGTAATGCTGCATCACCTCCGACATGCCCAGCGGGGCGTCGGCGTCATAGAACGCGGGTTCACCATCTTGCCAAAGCGACTGGTGCACGTGGCTTGAGCTGCCGATCCGGTCATGGTGCCACTTGGGCAGGAAGCTGGCGGCATGGCCTTGCTGCCCGGCAATCTCCTTGATCGCATTCTTGGCAATGCTGTGATGGTCCGCACAGTCCAGAGCAGGGGCATAGCGGATGTTCAACTCTTCCTGCCCGGTCTCCGCCTCCCCTTTCGTATTCTCAACGGGAATGCCCGCGTCAAACAGATGATTGCGGATGGGGCGCATCACATGTTCCTCCTTCGTCGTCTGGAGGATATGGTAATCTTCGTTGTAGCCGCTGATCGGGGCGAGATCGCGAAACCCCTCTTTGCGGATCTCGTCAAAGCTTTTCTCGAACAGGAAAAACTCCAACTCCGTCGCCATCATCGCATCATAGCCAAGGGCTTTCAGACGGGCGATCTGTGCCTTCAACATTGCTCGGGGCGAATGTGGGACAGGGGCATGGGTGTGATGGTCCAAGACATCGCACAACACCATCGCGGTGCCATCCAACCACGGCACACGACGCAGGGTCGAAAGATCAGGCGCCATGATATAGTCACCATATCCCGCTTCCCAACTCGACGCTTTATAACCAGGTGGAGTCGCCATTTCGAGATCGGTCGCCAGCAGGTAGTTGCAGCAGTGCGTCTCCTCAAACGAGGTTTCGACAAAGTTCACCGCATGGAACCGCTTGCCCATCAACCGGCCCTGCATATCGACAAAACAGACAAGAACAGTATCTATCTCACGCGCCGTCACGGCATCTTTCAAAGCATCAAAAGTCAAATTTGCCGCCACGGGCCCCATCCTTCCGTCCAGTAAAGCGCCCCCACGAAAAAGGGGGCGCCTTTCGTTTTTTCCCTTGCGCCTATTCGAAGTTGTACGGCACGCCGGCCTGGTTGATGACGCTGTTGTACTCCTTGAAGATGTTGACGATCTTCTGATGCACTTCACCTTCCTGCGCGACCTCTTCCCAGAACTCCTTGGCGGCATTCTCGACCTCGGCCCACTCACCCGCAGGAACAGAGCGCAGCGCCAGCTTGTCACCATTGGCACGCAGCGCGGCCTCACCACCCCAGTACCACTGGTTGCGATAGGTGTGGCCCGCCTCGGTCGCGGCCATCACGACCGATTTCAGGTGATCGGGCAGATCGGCCCACCGCTCCTCGTTCACGAACCACGACCCGATCCATGCGCCCGAGATGTTGTTGGTCAGGAAGTAGTCGGTCACATCGGCCCAGCCGACCGTGTAGTCCTCGGTAATGCCGGACCATGCCATGCCGTCCAGTTCGCCGGTTTGAACAGCAACTTCGGCATCCTCGTAAGGAATATTCACTGGCACCACGCCGAACTTGGCCAGGAAGCGGCCCGCGGTCGGGAAGGTGTAAAGTTTGAGACCATCCAGATCAGCAACCGAAGTAATCTCTTTCTTGGTGTTGAAATTGCAGGGATCTTGCCCCGCAGCGGACAGCCATTTCACGCCAACCTTGGCATATTCCTCTTCCCATATTTCTTTCAGCCCATATTGGTTGAACAGCACCGGCACGTCGAGAATGTGCTTGGTCGCAAAGGGGAAGTACCCGCCGAACTGACGCAGCGGTGTGGGCGACGCCATGGAGTCGTCATCCGAATGCACACCGTCAATTGTCCCCCGTTGTAGGGCCTGGAACAGCTCGCCGGTTGGCACGATCTGGTCAGCATAGAACAGCTCGACCTCAAGCTCGCCGTTGGCATTTGCGTTGATATAGTCGATGACCGGCTTGGTCACATGCTCACCCAGTGCACTGCCCGCGTAGGTCTGAAACCGCCATTTGATCGCCGATTGAGCTTTGACGATGGAAGGGGTCGCGAGCGTGGCGGCGGCGCCAATACCGGCGGATGATAGGAACTTGCGTCTTGTTGTCATTGGAATGTCCTCTCTGTTGGTGCTCTTCTCAATATGCCTCGGGATACGAGATCTCTTTTGTGGTTAATTTCCATACACATATCCCGGCAACCAAAGCGCGATTCCAGGAAAGGCCATGATCGTGCCCAACGCGATGGCCATCACCAAGACGAAGGGCAGGATCGACGAATATATGTCGCGCAACGTGATCTCAGGCGGCGCCATGGCGCGCATAAGGAACAGGTTGTAGCCGAAGGGCGGCGTCATGTAGGCGATCTGCGTGGTGATCGTATAAAGCACGCCGTACCAGATCAGATCGAAGCCAAGCGCACCGACCAGCGGGACATAGAGCGGCGCGACGATCACCAGCATCGCGGTGTCATCCAGAAACGTGCCCATGACAATAAAGCTGAGCTGCATCAGGATCAGGATCATCCAGGGGCTGAGGCCCAGCTTTTCCGTAAACAGGCTCTCGATGGCCTTGACCGCACCCAGGCCGTCAAACACGGCGCCGAAGGCGAGCGCAGCAAGGATAATCCACATGAACATGCAGGAAATGCCCAGTGTCTTGCGCACCGATGTCTCGAACACCTCACGGGTCATCCGACCTTTGGCGACCGCCGCGACGAATGCCGCGATGGCCCCGATGGCGGAGCTTTCCACAAGCGAGGTCCAGCCGTTGACGAAGGGCACCATCATCGCAAAGAAGATGAACAACGGCAGCAGGCCTGCGCCGAGCAGCCGTATCTTCTCGCCCATGGGTATTGCGCGATCCTCGGCTGGCAGAACTGGACCAAGCGCCGGGTTCAGGCGGCAGCGGATCACGATGTAGATGATAAACATCGCGGCCATCATTAGTCCCGGCAGCACGCCCGCCAGCCACAACTGCCCCACCGGCTGCCGCGCGATCATCGCATATAGCACCAGCACGACCGATGGCGGCACAAGAATACCAAGGGACGAGCCCGCCTGGATCACTCCCGTCACCATACGCTTGTCGTAACCCCGCCTCAGAAGCTCTGGCAGCGCAATCGTGGCGCCAATGGCCATGCCCGCCACCGACAAACCGTTCATGGCCGAAATCAGCACCATCAACCCAATGGTGCCCACCGCCAACCCACCGGACAGGCCGCCCATCCAGACGTGGAACATCCGATAGAGATCATCGGCAATCTTGGATTCCGACAGGATGTAGCCCATGAAAATGAACATCGGCAGCGTCAGCAGCGGATACCATTTCATCAGCTTGATCGCCGCCGCAAACCCAAGGTCGTATCCGCCCCGATCCCCCCACAGGAAAAACGCGGCGACCACGGCCACAAAGCCGATGGCCCCGAACACGCGCTGGCCCGTCAGAAGCATCAGCATCATGGACGAGAACATGAGGATTGCGATGACCTCGTAGGACATCAGACCTTGGCCCCCATGTCATGCCCCTTGATCCTCAAGATGTCCTTGAAGAACTCGGAAATCGCCTGCAACAGCATCAGGAATATGCCGACCAGCATGATCGCCTTGATCGGCCACAGATACGGGCGCCAAACGGACGAGCTACGTTCGCCCCCATAACTGATCGAGTACTGAAAACTCTCCCACCCGCCCCAGAGGAGGAAGACAAGATAGACGATCAGGAACAGGACGGTCATCGCATCAACCTGCGCCTTGCGATGATCGCTCCACTCGCCATAAAGCAGGTCCATCCGCACGTTCGATCCCATCTGGATAGAGTAGGGCCCGCCGAGCATGTAGTACGCCACCATCGCAAACTGGGCCATTTCAAGCGTCCACAGCGATGGCACAAAAAAGGTCTTGCTGACAGACGACCACAGCAGGATCGCCATCATCACAAAGATGCCGTACATCACGATACGCCCGATGCGGTAGTTCATCGCATCGACCCACTTGATGTACTGCAACGCAAAGCCCGTCATGCAGTCACTCCCACACGCACAAGGGCGCGCTTGAGCCAGCCGGACAACAGATCTGCCATCCCGGACTGCCCGGCCTGGTCCGCGATGAGATCATTTCGGACCTCGAGCATGACATTCAAATGACCGCCGGGCAGCGCATGTTCTTTCAACGTGTGCGTAACACCATCGTCAGGGCCATACGGTTCATTGCGGCGCACGACATATTGTCCATCGACACATGATAAAAGCGCATCCGCCAAACGCGCGTCACGGTCATGCAAAACACCGATTTCAACATCACGACGCGCATCGTGATAGATCGGTGTAAAACTGTGCACAGTCACAAGGACAGGTGCTTCAAGACGGGAAATGACATGGGAAACCGCCGCACGAAACGGCTTGTAGTAGGTCTCGACCCGCTCGGCTTTCTGTAGCGAGCTCAACCCAAAATTTCCCGGCACATCCACCACCTCGCTGCGTTCAGGCATCGCATCCTGCGCTTCGGGCGGTCGATTGCAATCATACACCAGTCGCGAGGTCTTGGCGGCAAGCAGCGCGGCGCCAAGATGCTCTGCCATGCGTTCGGCCAAGGCAAGCGCGCCAGGGTCCCACGCGACATGGCTGCGTAGCGCATCATCCGGCAAGCCAAGGTTCTTGAAGCGCTCAGGAATGTACGGACTTGCGTGTTCGCACACCAGCACAACCTGCGAAGACGCGCGGTTGGCGCGCACATCGACAATGGTGTCATCCCAAGGCTGGTTCAGGTGATTCATCGCAGGTCCCACCCGGGAAAGGTCTTGCCAAGCGGGATTTCTGTCAACAGAATTGTGAAAAATTCATAACAGCTCTGGCTCATCTGTTAATTTTTTGCACAATGAAGAGACATCGCAAATGACCGATGCAAAGCAGACGATTTCTGATCGCATCCAGGCCAAGCTGGACGATCTGACGCGCGCCGAGCGTCAACTGGCTCTGTCGATCCTCGAAAACTATCCGGCATCCGGTCTCGGGCCGCTGACGGCATTGGCAAAGGGCGCGAACGTCTCAGTGCCGACAGTGGCACGCATGGTGCAGAAACTGGGTTACAAAGGGTATCCTGAATTTCAGGCGGACCTGCGCGAAGAACTGGGGGCCATCGCCAAGGGCCCAATCGCCAAACACGAGACATGGGCCGGGGCCGCTCCGTCGGAACATGTGCTCAACCGTTTCACCGACGCGGTCATCGACAATATTCGCAATACCATGGCGCATATCGACCCCGTCGCATTTGATTCTGCCTGTTCGCTGGTCGCTGATCCGAAACGTCATGTCTTTGTCGTCGGTGGGCGCATCACCCATACTTTGGCGGAATATCTGTTTATGCACTTGCAGGTCATCCGCCCGCATGTGACGCATGTTCAATCGACCTCCAACACATGGCCACACTACCTGCTGAACGCGAACAAAGGCGACGTGTTCGTAATTTTCGACGTGCGACGGTACGAGAACAACACTCTCAAACTGGCCGAGCTGGCTTTTGCCCGTGACGCCAAGATCGTGCTTTTCACTGACCAGTGGCGATCACCCGTGCACCGCATGGCGGATGTCAGCCTCTCCAGCCAGATCATTGTACCTTCCGCCTGGGACAGTGCGACAGCCATAATGCTATTGGCCGAGAGCATGATCTCCACTGTCCAAACTGTGAACTGGGAAAAGACAAAAAGCAGGATGCAGGAACTGGAAGACATTTTTGATAAGACCAAGCTCTTTAGAAAATTCACCTGACGAACGCAGAAGTGTCGCTCGGAAGGGGTGGGCTCCCTGGTTCAGATCGACGCTTGGATTCATCGCTTGATTGCCAGTTACAGCGCATTTGATACCGCACGCGCCGAATGTCTGTGCATCAGGACAGGCGCGCAGTGCAGGCTTTGCCCACGTCCTGTGTCAGGCTGGGTGATCGCGGCACAGAGCGCCCTGCCCGCCTCTTGTCCGATCCGTCTTGCGGGCAGGCGCACGGTCGTCAGGGAAGGTTCGATTTCTGAGGATCCCTTGAAATCGCCGATCCCGACAATCGAGATTTCGCTTGGCACCGATAGGCCTGCGGCATTGGCGCCATAAAGCGCGCCAGAGGCGAGTACATCGTTTCCGCAAATCAGCGCCGTGGGTCGTTCAGGGGCGGAGAGCAAAATCTGTGCGTCTTTCTTCGATTCCGAAATGCTGTAAACGGTGGTCAGTGACCACGCATCGGGAACCGTGACACCCGCCTGCGCCAGCGTGTGCAGGACAATGCCGCGCCGCGCCTGTGCGCGGTCGTTGCCCTGCGTGGGCGGGAACATGCACGCGATGCGGCGGTGGCCAAGCGACAGGATGTGTTCGGCAATCATGCGCCCTGCCAGTTCGTTATCCGCTCCGATGGACGGATAGCGGGACCCCGCAGCGTAGTTCCACATCAATACGCAAGGGATCTGTTGCTGGTCGAGGAGTTGGAAGACGGCGTCGTCATGGTCGAGGCCTGTGAGCACCACGCCGTCGACCCGGTGTTCGAGGAACTTGCGCAGGATCGCGTATTCGCGCTGCAGGTCGTAGCCGTGGGAGGCGAGCAGGATGGTGAAGCCTGCGTCGGCGACGGTGTCGGAGAATGCCTGCACGACCTCGGCAAAGATGGCGTGGTCGAGCGTGGGGATCAGGACGCCGATGGTGCCCGAGCGGATGCCGTGGATGGTCTGGGCTGCGCGGTTGCGGATGTAGCCCGTTTTGCGCACCGCGGTGTCGATCCGTTTGCGCGTTGCTGGCTTGAGCAGGTCGGGATGGTTGAAATAACGCGAGACGGTTGAGGCGGAGACACCAGCGGCTTTGGCAACTGTGACGATGTCGACCTTTTTCTTCGATTTACCAGTCATTTGAGCGACTCAGCACGCGGATTTATGAAAACATTTGCAAAACTATTTTCATCGCTTAGCGTAGTCGGTCAAGCCTGAGCTGGGAGGAATTGGGCGGTTTGGATTTCCTGTTTTACATGGGCGATGTGTTCACGCCGATCAATTTCGGGTTGCTGCTGCTGGGCACGATTGGCGGTCTGATCCTGGGCGCGACGCCGGGGTTGTCGCCGACGATGGCGGTGGCGCTGCTCATTCCGTTTACGTTCCAGTTGGAGCCGCAGCAGGGGCTGATCCTGCTCGGGGCGGCCTATACCTCGACTGTGGCGGGAGGTGCGGTGAGTGCGATCCTGCTGAAGATCCCGGGGGCGCCTGCAAACATTGCCACGACGCTGGATGGGCACACGATGGCGACGAAGGGCGAGGGGGCGAAGGCGTTGCAGCTTTCGTTTCTGGCGTCCGCCGTCGGTGGGCTGTTCGGGGTGTTCCTGTTGATCTTTCTGACGCCCGTGCTGGCGCAGTGGGCGCTGGCCTTTGGGCCGTCGCATCTGTTCTGGTTGGCGATTTTGGGGGTGACGGTGATCGGGACGCTCGATTCCAGTTCGGTGGTGAAGGGGCTTTTGGCGGGCTGTATCGGGCTGTGGCTGGCGACCATCGGCTTTGACGACATCATGGGCGCGCAGCGGTTTATCTTTCACCCGTCGGTGAGCGGGGGGATCAATGTCATTCCGGCGTTGATTGGCCTCTTTGCCATTCCGCAGGTGATCACGATGTTTACGAAGGGGCGGTCGAGTGATGATGCGGAGATCATCAGCGTGAAGCGGCATCCCATTCGGCTGGCTTTTGTCGAGGTGTTGCGGCGTAAGACGGCGCTGACGATTGGTACCATCACCGGGTCGATCATTGGGCTGATCCCCGGGGTGGGCGGGCAGATTGCGGGGCTTGTCGCCTACGACCAGTCCAAGAAGTTCAGCCGGGAGAGTGAGAAGTTTGGCACCGGGCACAGCGAGGGGGTGATCGCCGCCGAGAGCGCCAACAATGCGATGGTGGGGCCGTCGCTGGTGCCGCTGCTCACACTGTCGATACCCGGGTCGCCCACGGCGGCGGTGCTGCTGGGTGGGTTGTTGATCCACGGGATCTTCCCCGGGCCGGACCTGTTCATGAACTATCCGCAGGTGGCGTGGACGTTCATTGACTCGATGCTGATCGGTCAGATCCTGATGTGTATCTTTGGCCTGTATATCGCGGGGCTGGCGGCGCGGGTGGCACGGGTGCCCCATGCGGTGATGGCGGCTGTTGTGCTAGGGTTGGCCGTCTTTGGCAGCTATTCGGTCCAAAACTCGATGGGCGACGTCTATGTCATGGCGAGCCTTGGGGTAGGGATGTATTTCTTGGAGCGCTTCGGCTTTTCCGCGGCGCCGCTGGTGCTGGGCCTGATCCTGGGCCCGATTGCCGAGGCGAATTTTATCCAAGGGTCGATGATCGCCAACGCGACGGTGGGCATGGGCAGCTATTTCTTCACCGGCTGGCTGAACTGGCTGCTGATCCTGATCGTGCTGGCGTCGGTCAGCTACTCGGTCTGGATGGAGGTGGCGCAGCGCCGCTACACCACGAAGGATGACGCCGTCGCCAAAGAGGAGGCGATGTCATGACGAGCCTGCCGCGCAGCCAGCATATCGTTGCATCTGGCCTGATCGCTGCGGTGGGCGTGACCATCGCCTATATCAGCTATACGCAGGAACCTGCGGACGCGTATGTTTTTCCGCGCCTGATTTCTTCGGTCTTTGCGGTGCTGGCGATCTGGACGTTCGTTAAAGCTGTGCTGGGCCGCACCAAGGTGGGCAACGGGATCAGCGGAGAGGCGATGCTGCGCATGGCGCCGGGGCTGGTGGTGACGCTGGTCTATGTGTTCTGGGCGGCCAAGGCGCTGGGGTTCTACACCGCGACCACCATCGCGTTTTTCATTCTGGTGTCGCTGTACGATCCGGCACCGCACAGGCAGCTGAAAACATGGGCCAAGCGCATCGCCATCACGGCGGGCTTCATGCTGGTCATGTACGGGCTGTTTGCCCAGCTGCTCAACGTCTTCACACCACGTGAAATCTTATTCTGAACCGCAGAAGCGGCAGAGTTAACCCTAGGGAGGATACTATGAAACACTGGATTGCAGGGGCGGCACTTGCCCTCGCCGCGATGACGGGACCGGCGCTGGCTGACGGGCACGCGAGTTACCCCGAACGGCCCATCATGATGATGGTCAGCTATGGGGCCGGGGGTGCGACCGACTTTCAGGCGCGCATCGTGACCATGACCGCTGGGAACGAGGATGCGCTGGGGATGCCCATCGCCATCCTGAACCGCCCCGGTGCGGGCGGTCGCGTCGGCTGGAACTGGTTTGCGACGGAGGCGGAGGCCGATGGCTATACGCTGGGTGCCTATAACGTGCCGCACTTCATTGCGCAGTCGATTGAGGGTGGGGTTTCGTACTCCACCGATGATTTTGAGCCCATTGCGAACTGGGGCGCGGACCCTGCGGTCTTTGTCGTGGGGGCCGACAGCGACTTCAACTCGATGGCGGATGTTGTTGCCTATGCCAAGGAGAACCCGGGCGGGCTGACATTCTCGGGCGCGGGGCTGTTTGTGGGGCATCACATTGCCGCCTTGCAGCTTGAGAAGGCGGCGGGTGTGAAACTGGCCTATATCCCCAACAATGCGGGCGGGGCCGGGGCCATGCGTGCCGTGATTGCCGGAGAAGTGCTGGGCGGGGTCAACAACCTGTCCGATGCGTTCCGCGCGCAGGCGGCGGGCAACGTGAAGATCCTTGGCGTTTTTGACCTGGAGCGCAATGCGTTCTTGCCTGATGTGCCCACGATGAAGGAGCAGGGGTTTGACATCGACAATGCGTCCGTGAACTTCCGCGGTGTGATGGTGCCGAAGGGCACGCCGCAGGGCGTCATCGACCGTCTGGCCGAGGTGGTGCCGACCATGTTTGAAAACGCCCGTGTGCAAAAGCGTATGGAGGCCGGTGGCTCGCCCATGCACATCATGACCCGCGACGAGGTGCTTGCGATGTGGGCGGCGCGTCAAAAGACCCTCGAAGCGCTGCTTGCGGGGCTGTAGAGAGACCTTTGCAGCGCCCTTTGTTGGGCGCTGCGTCCCCATGTCAGGAAGCCCGAGATGTCCGATGAAGTGATTGCCGAGGTAGATGCCCTTGTGGCGGGCGCGCGAGCAGCGCAGGCCGCGTTTGAGCGGGAGGGATCGCAAGAGCGCTATGATCGCGCGGCAGAGGCGGCGGCCTGGGCAATCATGGAACCCACCCGAAACCGGCATCTGGCGGAGCTGGCCGTCGAGACGACGGGGCTGGGCAATGTGCCTGACAAAATCATCAAAAACCATCGTAAGACATTGGGGTTGATGCGCGACATCAAGGGAGTGCGCACCCATGGTGTCATCAGTGACGATCCAGCCACCGGCATCACCGAGGTGGCGCGGCCCATGGGTGTGATTGGTGCTGTCGTGCCGTCGACCAATCCCGGTGCGACACCCGCCAACAACATCATCAACGCTTTGAAGTGCGGCAATGCCATCGTGCTGTCCCCGTCACCCAAGGGGGTGCCGACCTGCGAGGCGCTGTTGGGCTATGTCCATGCGGAGTTCGACAAGCTGGGGATCGACCTCGATCTGGTGCAGATGATCCCCGGTCGCGGGTCGAAGGAGAGCACGCAGCGGCTGTTGGAAGCGGCCGATCTGATCGTTGTCACGGGCAGTCAGAACAATGTGCGGCGCGCTTATACCTCGGGCACGCCTGCCTTGGCTGTGGGGGCGGGGAATGTGGCGGTGATCGTGGACGAGACCGCCGATCTGGCCGCCGCCGCCGACAAGATTGCGGCGTCCAAGACGTTTGACAATGCGACCTCCTGTTCGTCGGAGAATGCGGTTGTCGTGGTGGATGCTGTGTACGATGCCTTTGTCGCCGAGATGGCGCGGACGGGCGGTGCGCTGATCACGGATGAGGCGCTGGTGGTGGAGCGTCTGTGGGTGAAGGGCCATTTGAACCCCCGTGCCATCGCGCAGGATGCCGGTGCCATGATCGAGACGTTGGGTCTGGTAGGCGAGGTGCCTGCGGGCACGTCCTATCTGGCCGTCGAGACCCGTGGCATTGGGCCGGATCATCCCTTGTCGGGCGAAAAGCTGAGCCGGGTGCTGAGCGTCTACCGGGCGCGGGATTTTGACGATGCGGTGCGCATCACGACAGAGATCCAGCTGCATCAGGGGGCGGGACACTCGGTGGGTCTTCATACCTCTGTGGACAGGCGTGCCCTGGTCCTGGCGCGGGCCGTTCCAACGAGCCGCGTGATTGTGAACCAGGCGCATACTTTCGCGACTGGCGGGTCGTTCACAAACGGGATGCCGTTTTCGCTGTCCATGGGGTGTGGCGCGTGGGGCGGCAATTCCATCGATACCAACCTGCATTGGCGGCACTTCCTGCAAACCACCAAGATCGTGCGGGAGATCCCGTCGGATGAGCCGTCAGTGGACGAGATCTTTGCCGAGTACTGGGGCGCGGTCGGGAAATGATCTTTGACCGGGAAAGGCCTCCGGACGGGACGGTGCGGGACTGGCTGGATGCCCGGGCCGAAGCTGGGGGTGTGGCTATTGTCTTTCCCGAGACGGGGGAGGTGCTGGAGTGGCCCGCTCTGCGGGATGAGGCGCGGGCGGCGGCCTGCGGGCTGGCCGGTCTGGGCGTGGCGCGGGGCGAGAGTGTCGCCATCGTGCATCCCAACGGGTGGGACGGGGTCGTGGCGTTGTATGCCGCTCTGTATGGCGGGTTTCGGGCCACGATGATCAACCTGGCGGCGGGGGCGGATGGGATTGGCTATGCGCTGGATCACAGTGGCGCGCGGTTTGCGTTTGTGCATGAAGGGCAGCGGGAGACGATTGCGCGCATCGCGCCGGAGCGGTTGAGTATTCTTGAGCCGAGGATGTTGCGGCAAAGGGCCGAGTTGCCTGACGTCGATCCGACGCATCATGCGCTGCTGATGTACACATCAGGTACGACCGGGCGACCCAAGGGGGTGGTACATACCCATGCGAGTCTGCTGGCGGGGGGGTGGACAACGGCGATTGCGCATGAGTTGACGGCGAAGGATCGCGGCTTTTGCGTCTTGCCGATCTACCACATCAACGGGTTGTGCGTAACGCTGATGGGGTCGCTCGTGTCCGGCGGGTCGTTGGCGATGACGGCCCGCTTTTCTGCGGGCAAGTTCTGGGATCAGGCGGAACGGGGTGAGGTAACCTGGTTTTCCGTGGTGCCGACGATCATCAGCCATCTGCTGCATGGCCAGGCGGACCCCAGTTCGGCGCTATCAGCGCGGTTGCGGTTCGGCCGGTCGGCGTCCTCAGCGTTGGCGGTGGAGACGCAAGCGGCGTTTGAGGAACGGTTCGAGGTTCCGATCATCGAGACGATGGGGCTGACCGAGACAGCGGCACAAATCCTGTCGAACCCGCTGCCGCCGGGCAAGCGCAAGATTGGCTCGCCCGGTATGGCCTATGGCAACGAAGTGCGCATTCTGACCGCTGATCTGACCGATGCCCCGCCGATGCAGGAGGGGGAGATCGCCATTCGCGGGCCAAATGTGATGGTCGAGTATCTGCACAACCCAGAGACCACGGCGAAGACTCTTGCCGGTGACTGGCTACGCACCGGGGATTTGGGGCATATCGACGAGGACGGCTATGTCTTTGTCACCGGGCGGCTGAAGGAGCTGATCATCAAGGGCGGCGAGAACATCGCGCCGCGTGAGATTGACGAGGTGCTGTATTCAGAGCCGGATATCATAGAGGCGGCCGCCTTTGCCCGGCCCTGCACAAGCTATGGCGAACGGGTCGAAGCAGCTGTCTGCGTCAAGCCAGGGTCAAATGTATCCGAAGCCGCGCTGATCGAGTTATGCCACCAACGGCTTGGCGCGTTCAAATCCCCGGACAGCATCCATTTTCTGGACGAATTGCCCAAAGGGCCATCGGGTAAAATCCAGCGACTGAAGCTGGCTGAGTTGACCTAGTTATTTGCGACCTGCAGTCAGTCTCCATTGTTCTAGGAAGTTTATCGAAGCTGCTGCGTAAACGCTGAGGACCTACGCAGTCAGCCGACGGCCAGAGGTAGCGTCGAAGAGATGTATGTTCGCAGGATCCACCGAAAACCGCATGGGAACCGCCCTACCCTCAACCGGATGCACCCCGGCCAAACTGATTGTGATCGCTTCGTCGCAAGCCTCCAAACGTCCGTGCAGTAGCGTATTGGCGCCCAACGGCTCGGACATTTGAATCAAGGTGAACAATGGGCCCTGATCATCAGGCACCATGTGTTCGGGCCGGATCCCAAGTTTGACCGCACCGTCACCGTATGTGGCAGGTCCGATCACCGCATCCCCGATCTTGATCGCGCCTGCGCTCACCTGTGCATCGAACACGTTCATCGCGGGACTGCCGATGAATTGCGCCGCAAAGAGCGTACTGGGTGTCTCGTAGACCTCCAGCGGCGTCCCGATCTGTTCAGCCACCCCACCGTTCATCACAATCATGCGGTCCGCCATGGTCATCGCTTCGACCTGGTCATGGGTCACGTAAAGCGAGGTTATGCCCAGCTTGTCCTGAAGCTCGCGGATCTCAAGGCGCATCTGCACCCGCAATTTCGCATCAAGGTTCGACAACGGTTCATCGAACAGAAAGACAGCAGGCTCGCGCACAATGGCGCGACCCATTGCAACGCGCTGACGCTGCCCGCCTGACAACTCTCGCGGTTTGCGGTCCAGCAGAGCTTCAAGTTGCAGCAGCTTAGCGGCGTTTTGTACCTTGGCTTCAATCTCGGCCTTTGGCAGACCCGCGATCTTCAGCCCGTATCCCATATTCTGACGCACCGACATGTGCGGATAAAGAGCGTAGTTCTGAAACACCATCGCGATGTCTCGATCCATCGGCTCCTTGTCGTTGGCCCTTTCTCCACCGATCAGCACATCGCCTGCGGTCACCGTCTCAAGTCCGGCGACCATGCGCAAAAGGGTCGACTTTCCACAGCCTGATGGCCCAACGATCACAATGAACTCTCCATCGGCAATCTCGGTATCGATGCCGTGGATCACATCCGTCGTGCCAAAGCTCTTCTTGACGTTCTGAAGGGTAACGGTCGCCATGGTTATTTCTCGCTATCGACAAGGCCGCGGACAAAAAGCTTCTGCATCGACACCACCACGATGACTGGAGGGATCATCGCCAGGATCGACGTCGCCATGATCACCGGCCACTCAGCCACATCGTCACCTGACGGGAACATCTGCTTGATGCCCATCACGATGGTGTTCATTTCGGGGTCCGTGGTGATCAGCAACGGCCACAGGTACTGGTTCCAGCCATAGATGAACAAGATCACGAACAGGGCCGCAATGTTTGTACGGCTCATCGGAACCACGATGTCGACAAAGAACCGCATAGGCCGCGCGCCATCAACACGGGCAGCCTCGGCCAGTTCGTCCGGGATGGTCAGAAAGAATTGTCGGAACAGGAATGTCGCAGTGGCTGACGCGATCAGCGGAAAAATCAGGCCGGAATAGCTGTTGAGCATCCCAAACCCCGCGACCACTTCAAACGTGGGCACGATGCGGACCTCGACTGGCAGCATCAGCGTCAAAAAAATCAGCCAGAAAAAGGTCGTGCGCCCCGGAAAGCGGAAATAGACGATGGCAAAAGCGGACAGAAGGGAAATGACGATCTTACCCACCGCGATGCCCATCGCCATGACAAAACTGTTCAACAACATGGTCGATACCGGCACATTCACCCCAGAAAGCAGAGCCCGGCTATAATTCTCCCAGAACTGATCACCGGGCCACAGCGGCATGGGCGGCTGTACGATCTCGGGCTGGGTCACGGTTGACGCAACAAAGGCCAGCCAAATCGGAAAGAAGATCACGAGGACACCAAGGATCATGAACACGTGGGTCAGCCACAGCCCTGCCCCGCGCTTTTCGACCATGCCATGACGCTCGGAGGCCATCAGTAATGCACCCGCTTTTCGATGTATTTGAACTGGATCACCGTCAGCAGACCAACGACGAACAGCAGGATCACGGACTGCGCGGCGGACGACCCGAGGTCCTGGCCGACGAAACCGTCCGAGAACACCTTGTACACCAGGATGGTCGTCGACTGTTGCGGCCCGCCCGCCGTGATCGTGTGGATCACCCCGAACGTCTCGAAGAAGGAATAGACGATGTTCACGACCAGCAGAAAGAAGGCAGTCGGCGTGATCAGCGGCAAAACGATTGTGAAAAAGCGGCGCCAGAAATGCGCGCCGTCAATGGCCGCCGCCTCGATCACCGACCTTGGCACGGACTGCAGGGCAGCAAAGAAGAACAGGAAGTTATAACTGATCCGCCCCCAGGCCGAGGCGACCACGACAAGGCCCATGGCCTCTCCCCCGTTCAGCACGTGGTTCCAGTCATAGCCAAGCTGACCGAGGTACCATGATACGACACCGACGCGGGTGTTGAACATGAACAGCCACAACACCCCTGCCACTGCCGGGGCAACGGCATAGGGCCAGATCAACATAGTGCGATAGACGCCCGACCCCTTGATCAACCGATCCGCGATCACTGCCAGAAACAAGGCCGGGATCATCGAACACAAGGTGACAAGGATCGAAAACACCGCCGTGGTCAGGAACGATGCACGATAGAACTTGTCAGAGAGCAGAAATTCGAAATTCCCCAGACCGACGAATTTGGCGGACAACCCAAACGGGTCCGGGATGAACAATGACTGCCAGATGGCCTGTGCAGCCGGGTAGAAAAAGAAAACCGCCGAAATGACCACCTGAGGCGCGATCAGGGCAAGCGGCAGCAACCAGCCTTTGAATGTAACGCGCTTTTCCATGGTTGCTTCCGGTCAAAGGAAAGGGCGGGCCCCGCAAGGCCCGCCGCGTGTTCAGACGTTAGCGATTGGCCGATTCAAAACGGCGCAGCAGCGTGTCGCCCCGTTCTTTCGCACTGTCCATCGCCTCTTGCGCGGACTTGTCGCCGGACCAGATGGCCTCCAACTCTTCGTCGATGATCCCGCGGATCTGGTCAAATGAACCAAGGCGCAGGCCTTTGGAATTGGCCGTCGGCTCCTTGGCGGTCATCTGGATCACGGCAATGTCCGTGCCCGGATTCTGTTCATAAAAGCCCGCTGCACGGGTGGCGTCACCCGCTTCGCCAGTAATGGGCAGATAGCCTGTGTTCTGGTGCCAAGACGCCTGCACGTCCGAGGTCGACAAGAAGCTCAGGAACTCGCCCACGCCCTTGTATTCCTCGGCATCATGACCGGACATGATCCAGAGCGACGCACCGCCAATGATCGTGTTCTGCGGCTCATCCGCGACTGCCTTCCAGTAAGGCAAGGGGCGAACATCGAAATCGAATTCCGCTTCGGCCTTGATCCCGGCATAGCCAGCCGAGCTTTCGGTAAAGAGAGCGCATTCACCCGCACGGAAATTCGCACCACCTTCGTTCCGACGCCCGGTATAGATGAACTTGCCGTCCTCGGCCCACTGCCCCATGGCACTCAGGTGTGCCACTTGAGCGGGGCCGTTGAGCATCAATTCAGTATCAAGACCAGCAAAACCGTTGTCCTGGCTGGCAAAAGGCACATCGTGATAGGCCGAGAAGTTCTCAAGGTGGATCCAGCTTTGCCAGGCAGTGACCAGCGGGCATTCCTCGCCCCCGGCTTTCAGCGCGTCCAGCGCCTCGCCCACATTCTCCCAAGTGGACAGATCCATGTCGGGATCCACACCCGCCGCTTCGAATGCGTCGCGGTTCACCCACAGCACAGGTGTGGACGAGTTGAAAGGCAGCGACAACATCTGGCCATCTGTGGTGGTATAATACCCTTTGACCGCGCCGATGTAAGCATCCGGATCAAAATCGGCACCGCTCTCTGCCATCACCTCATATACCGGCTTAATCGCTCCGCCGGCAGCCATCATCGTCGCCGTTCCAACTTCAAAGACCATCAGAACATGCGGCTGTTCCTCGGCACGGAAGGCCGCGATGCCAGCATTCAGCGTTTCAGAGTAATTGCCCTTGTGGCTTTGAACGACTGTGTAGTCACTTTGACTTGCGTTGAACTCTTCGACCTGAGCAGCGACAAGCTCACCCAAGCGGCCGGTAAAAGCGTGCCAGAACTGAATTTCTGTTTCGGCCGTGGCTGCCACCGGCGACAGCGCAGTGGTCGCAGCAAGTGCGCCGAATAGATACTTTTTCATATGTTCCTCCCGTGCATCACGGATGATGCGTTGCAATCTCCGCCTGCATAACAGCTGCAAATGGAGCTTAATGACCCGACTGTACCGGGCGCCATTCATAATTCAAGGTGACAATTCACAATAATCATATAACACAGTATTATGCCCTGGATATCAAATACATATGACATTGAATGACGGCTCGCAGAACACCCCGCATCCGACAGCTTGAAGCCCTGATGGCCGTTATCGTGAACGGCTCAGTGACTGCGGCGGCAGCAGATCTGGGGATCAGCCAACCGGCGACCAGCAGGTTGCTCTCAGACCTTGCAAAGGAGTTCGACTTTCAGCTTTTCGACAAGCGAGACGGTCGGCTTGTGCCCTCCCAGGAAGTGCGACTGCTGCAACCGGACATCCAACGGGTGCTCGAGTTGATGCGCCAGATCTCGGACGTCAGTCAGGACATAACGAAGCGAAAGGCCGGGCACCTGCGCATTGCCTGCTTGCCGGGTTTTGCGACCAGCCATCTACCCACTGTCGTCGCTCAGTTTCTAAAGGACCGGCCGGGCGTCAGCATGACGATCGAGCCGGACCGACCTGAACGCATCCTGGAGTGGATGATCGGCGAACAGTATGACTTCGGCATAACCGACGGTTTCTTTGGGCATCCGGCGGTCGACAGGCAGGTCGTGAATGTCAGCACGGTCTGCGTGTTTCCATCGGGCGACCAATTGGAAGCGCTCGACGTGATCACCCCACGCGATCTTGGCGACAAAAACGTCATACACCCACGTAGGGACAGCGATTTCTTCATTCGGCTTTCCAGGACCTTTCAGGATGCTCAAGTCGAGCTGAAATCCAGCCTAGAAGTACGACAATTCACGGCCGCATGTGAGCTTGTTTGCCGCGGTGCCGGTGTGGCCATCGTCAGCAAGCTTGACGCGGTGAAATACCACGGTCACGGGCTTGGCTACCGCCCCTTTGTACCCTGCCTGCCTCATACATTGTCTCTTGTGCGCCCGATCCTGAAAAAACCGTCACTGATAACACTGGAGTTCATGGAACTGTTCAAGGAAAGCCTGGAACCGTTCACGACAAGCGATTGACGGCACACGAAACGCCCCGATCAAGGGTCATTGCCTCAGGACTGAACCATGACGTGTTTGCGCCTTTTCAACAGTTGCAAGGTTGGCCGTGCCCAAATCGAAGTCCGACAGAATTACCGAAATCTGCAAGGTCATTGAGGCCGACATCAGCGCACCCTTGCGCACGGATATGCTGGCACGCGCGGCAGGCATGGCTCAGCACCATTTCCAGCGGCAGTTTGCAGCGGCAACCGGCGAGACGGTAGCCGGCTACATCCGCAGCCGACGACTGGAACGCGCCGCCATCACTTTGCAGGAGACCACAGATCGCGTGATCGACATCGCCCTGGACGCCGGTTTCCAAACGCACGCGGCCTTTACACGTGCGTTCACTGCGCATTTTGAATGCAGCCCCAGCGTGTTTCGCAAAAATGGGCTGCCCCTCAATAGACAGGGCCTCCCGCCCCGCCCGTTTCTGCGACCGCTGTCGTCGCGGACCCTAACCGCGCGATGCGATCTGATCGAAGTTCCCAGACAATGGTTGTGCTGTCGTAAGAACATCGGTTTGAGTGACGGCCGATTTTTTCAAGATCTGGACGCGGTCAGCGCCGAATTTCAAGCGCTTCGTACGGAACTCGGCACTCACACCGGATATCTGGCGACCGCATTTCCACAAGGGCCCAAGGGTTTCAGCGATCCTAAGGCCGAGGCTTATTATGGCGCCGTTATGCAGGATCGCTGCGCACTTGATTGGCCCGCTGAATGGCGGTTGCTTCCCGCTGGCCTCTTTGCGGTCTTTCCCCATTTTGGCTCCCTAACAACCTTGCATCTGACCTGGCACCGTTGCGTTCGATCAGGTTTCGATCAGTTGGGTGTCCGCTTCCGTTCAGCTTGGATGTACGAAACCTATTTTGCGCCCAATGCAGAGACGAACGACACCGAGCTTTCCGCGCTGATTTATTTGCCGGTTGAGAAAAGCACGGACGGGACAGCCTAAGACATGCGCTGGCAGTATCACGGCGTCATCTTTCTAAACCGAGGCAAGATGATGACCGAGACCGTCAGGCTCCTACCGGACTACAGTGCTGATGACCCGCTTTGCGATATCGCGGAACGCTTGGCCGACCCGCTTGTCCGGAGCTGCCATTACAAGTCGCTTACCGCGCGCCGCGACGAAATCGAACCTGTAGTGAACGCATTCGAAATTCGGCGGGAAAGCTGCCCGAATGACGTGAAAGCTCCCCTCAACGGATTGCCGATCAGCGTGAAGGACCAAATCGCGACCGCAGGGTGGCCGAGGTCTTTTGGATTGGAGCGCCCGGCGCAGCGACCCGACCCGGCAAGCGCGTCGGTGGTGCAGAGGCTGCAGGGCCTAGGCGCCGTGGTAACAGGCAAGACGGCACTTCCGCCGTTCGCCATGGACTTCCAAACCTTCAACGAGCGGCGAGGGCCGACGCATAACCCCCACAATCCGAGCTTTACATCCGGCGGCAGCACTGGCGGCGGTGCTGCTGCTGTGGCCAGTGGTATGAGCAATCTGGACATCGGTGCCGATCTAAGTGGGTCCTTGCGCATACCTGCAGCTTGGTGCGGCGTCTCATCCTACACACCGACCGAGGGTCTATGGCCAAATGACGGCTTGCTGAACAGAACTACCACTTTGGATCACTTTGCGCGCATCGGTCTGACGGCACGGACGTCGGCGGATCTGGGTTTTATCTGGCACGTCCTGGAGAAGCACGCCGAAGCAGTCAGCACGTCTGAACACACGGCAAAGATCGCCATCTGGTCTCCGGCACAGCAACCTCCCTGTGACGAGGATACATTCGCCTGTTGGACCGCGTTCAAGGCGCATCTGTCAGGCGGCAATATGGCTCTGGAAACGAAGGAGATGATCACCCTTTTTGACGAAGGTGTCTACGAGATGGCCGGGGAAATCATCGGATATGAAACCGGCGGGCTCATACCTTGGCCCATACGGTGGATGATGCGCCGTGATCGCCGTGCTTCAACCAGCTCTCCTGGCTTCATTGCTCATATCCACGAAGGATATCGAAGACACGTCCAGCGATACGCTGACAACCTTGTTCGACTTGCGGCATTTCGCGAAAACCTGGCACTGACATGGGTAGACGTCGACGCACTTCTTTTGCCGGTGACGGGTATCTGCGCGTTCAAACACATCCTGCCTGCACGTGAAAAGGCCGGGGGCCGCACTTACGACACAGTATTCGACACGTTGGCCGGCCCGCTCCCTTACTATGATGCGCTCACACGTTTCACGTTGCCTGTGACGGCCTTGGGCTGGCCTGTCGTAACCTTGCCAATTGGCCGTGACAGCAACGGCCTGCCCGTTGGCGCACAACTGGTCGGTAAACCTGGTCGCGACGCGAAGCTGCTGGCACTTGCAGAACAGATCGAGGCGTTGCTCAGATGACAGATGTTTTTGCGAGGTCGGCGTTGCTGAAAATTGTATTCACGGCTGGGATGTCCCAGACCTCGGCGATCTTGCCGTCGATGATCCGCCAGACGACCACGACATCGAAATTGATCGCTTCAATACCCTGCCCTAGCCGGTTGCGGCTTTGAACAACGACCAACTCGTCTCCTACGGCCCATGCCAGCTTGGGCTGGACCGCGAAACTGCCATGACCGTGCCCGCGTACCTTGTCGAAAAACTCGGCAATGCCATCAACTCCGCGATAGGACCCTGCCAGGTTTGGCGCCATTGGGTTGAAGAAATGCCAAACTACGTCGCGTTGAAACAAATCAGCCTGCGCGGGTATGTCGGTGATGTCGATCTTGGCAATCAGGTCTATGTTGGCATGCTCAGTCTGCATGGGCGTTCATTCCATCATGTGGGTAACAAAAGTGGCTGGACCGGATCATTCTATGCCGCCTCCATGGACTGCTGAGATGATCTGCATCAAACCACTGCCTTTTCCAAAGCGCACGCGAGGTTGCTGCAGACGACTGTTGCAAGACAGGCGTCGCACACCAAGCAGAAACGCTCGGAAAGAGCTAAAGGCTACGTGGGTACGAACAGATCCTTGTGAGCCGCCCGCAAGACAGCCTTTTGGACCTTCCCCATTGTGTTGCGCGGAAGCTCGTCCACGACAATGAGCGCACGGGGGTGCTTGAATTTTGCAAGTGACGCAGAAGTTGCCGATTTGATGTCTTCGATATCGGGCGTTTCGCCAGCCAAAGGAACGATCAGACCAACGACGGTCTCCCCGAAATCGTCATGGGGGACACCGATCACAGCGCTTTCCAATACCCCAGGCTGCGCGTCCAGAACCAACTCGATTTCCTTGGGGTAGATGTTGTAACCGCCCGAGATGATCAGGTCTTTGTCCCGACCGACAATGTGCAAGTAACCATCATCGTCGACCTTACCCAAATCGCCAGTTATGAAAAAACCAGTGTCGCGCAGTTCCGCCGCGGTTTTCTCCGGCATCTTCCAATACCCTTTAAAAACGTTTGGCCCGCGAACCTCGATTTGTCCGACATCGCCTGGCGCTACGGGTTCTCCCGTGGCGCGGCTCGTTATTCGCAATTCAACCCCAGGAAGCGGCAAACCCACGGTCCCGGCACGACGTTCACCGTCGTACGGGTTCGATGTGTTCATATTGGTTTCCGTCATACCGTACCGTTCAAGGATGCGGTGACCTGTGCGCGCCTCGAACTCGATATGAGTGTCTGCCAACAAGGGCGCACTGCCAGACACGAACAACCGCATATGTTCTACCAAATCCCTAGTCAGGCGCGGGTCTGCCAAAAGACGCGTGTAGAATGTAGGCACCCCCATCATCGCAGTGGCTTTTGGCAACTGCGCCATGACTTGGTCCGGGTCGAACTTGGGCAGAAAAATCATCGAACCGCCCGCGGCAAGCGTGACATTCGTCGCCACGAAAAGACCATGGGTGTGAAAGATCGGCAAGGCATGCAGCAGCACATCGCTTGCATCGAATTTCCAGCACGTCACCAGCGTCTTTGCATTGGATAGCAAATTCCCCTGCGACAGCATCGCGCCCTTTGAACGGCCCGTCGTCCCCGAGGTGTAAAGAAATGCTGCAAGATCATCCTCAGACCGCTGGACCGTTGAGTAAGTCGCAGGTTTCGACGCCGCCGCGTCGGCCAACGTCCCCGTCCCGTCCCCGTTCAGCGACATTAGCAATGCACCCAGCGGATCCGTGATCCGCTTCAAAGCCGCCGCATCGGCGCCATCGCACACCATCAGCTTCGCACCGCTGTCTTCGATGAAGTAAGACAGCTCATCCGTTGTGTAGGCCGTGTTCAAGGGCAAAAAGACCACGCCCGCCTGTACACAAGCCGCATAGAGCGCCAGCGCCTCGGGCGACTTGTCCACCTGCGCAGCCAAACGGTCGCCCGGCGCAAGTCCCGCATCCGTCAACACATGCGCAAACCGAGCAGCCGTAGCGAGGAAATCCGCATGGGACAACACAGTCCCATCAGGCATATACAGGAACGGGGTCGATCGGTCCGCATACCGCCCAAACAATGCATCATAGAGCGGGTTCGTCATTGGCCCTTCTCCTCAACAAGCAGCTTCTTCCCGCCCGAACTCATAGACCGCATCTCCGAAGATGCAGCGATCTTGCCTTCGGTGGCGAAGCGCTCGTGGTTTTGGGACACTTTCTTCAGATCGTAAAGATAATTGACCATCACGCCCGAAGACTGCGCCAAACCATTGTCGGACACATCCGCATCTGCATGAACCTTGTGCACCTGTGCCCCGTTGCCCAGATGAAACCGGGCAACCGGATCACGCGGGGCACCATCGGCGCGCTTGGACTCCAACAGGTAATGCGCCGCCAGATTGCGAATGCGATCCGTGTCGCTTGGGTCGGCATCGATCCCACACTCAGCAAGCCAAGTGTTCAGCCCCGGAATGGGCGACAACGTGACAAAGGTCTTCAACCCGGGTAGCTGCAATGAAATATCGACGGCCACCTGCTTGATCAGCGAATTGCCAAACGAGATGTTGGCAAGCCCCGCCTGACAGTTCGAGATCGAGTAGAACACAGCCGTATCGGCATCCTCGGCAAAGATGCCCTGCCGATCTTCGGACAACAGACCCTGCACACTGTCAGGAATGCCCTTGGTCAGCGCTACTTCGACAAAAATCAACGGCTCGTCCGCCATGGCCGGGTGAAAGAACGCAAAGCAGCGCCGATCCTCCGGTGCCAGCCTGCGCCTCAAATCATCCCAACTGTCGATGGCATGGACGGCCTCGTAGGCGATGATCTTGTCCAGAATATGGGCGGGGCTTTCCCAATTGATCGGGCGCAGTACCAGAAAACCCCGGTTGAACCACGAACTGAACAGGTGCTGAAAATCCAGGTCCAAGGCGGCAAGGGCGCCGTTTGACCGGGTGTGCTTCAGCAGATGCGCCCGCATTGCGACCAGCTCGCCGGTGGCTTGGGGCACCCGGTTGAGACGCCTGACGAACTCCTGCCGCCGTGGCTCTGCCGCTTCTGCAAAGCGCTGGTATGTTATCCGCCCCGGATCCTGTTCGTAAGCATCCAGTGCGGCGCGCACGGCACCCGGATCAAAGTCCATCTCGGTCGCCAGGTAGGTAAAGAACTCCAGACGCGCATCGTCGTCCATATGTTCGAACCGATCGAGGATAAGGCGCCCCAGGATCTGCCCGGACCTCTCTCCATCTGTCCCGGCCAGCGCCTCAACCAGATCAGGCGTGGATCGGGCATCGGCCGTGGCACGCCCCGGGATCCGTATCGGACGTTCGAACACGGTCGATAAAAGATCGGCCAGCATCGTCATCGTGACGCCCCCATCACCGCATCGGGCAACCACGTTGCGATACCCGGAAAGATGCACAGGAGGACAATGGCGATGATCATGCAGGCCACAAAGGGCAATGACCCGCGCAGGATCGTCTTCAACGAAATATCTGGCGCAATCCCATTGATCACATAGAGGTTCAGGCCAACGGGAGGAGAGATCAGGCCGATCTCCATATTGATGGTCAGAACCACAGCAAACCAGATCGGATCGAAGCCTGCCGTCGTGATAATCGGCAACAGGATGGGCGCCGCCATCAGGATCACCGCAACCGGCGGCAGAAAGAACCCCGCGATCAACAGAAAGACATTGACCGCACCCATCAGAACCCAGCGGTTCACGTCCAGTGTGCCAATCCACTCCGCAATGGCCTGCGTGATGAACAGCGAAGACAGCATGTAGCTGAACACACCGGCAGCGGCGATGATGAACAGGATCATCACGCTTTCCTTGGTGCTGTCGCGCAGGACGACCCACAGGTCGCCGGGGTTCCACAGCTTGTAGATCACCATGGCAATCAAAAGACACAGAAGCGCCCCGACAGCCGCCGTCTCTGACGGGGTCGCGATACCGCCATACATCGCATAGAGCACGCCAAGGATGATCGCGATAAATGGCAGGACCCGCGGCAGGATCGCAACCTTTTCGCGCCATGTGTACGTGGTGGCGCTCAGAACGGCGGAATCCCCCGACCGCCACGTCGCATAAAGCGACCACGCCATGAACAGCGCTACGAGCAACAGGCCGGGAAAGACACCCGCCAGAAACAGCCGCCCGATCGAGGTCTCGGTCGCAATCCCGTAGACGATCATGGTCACCGATGGCGGGATCAGGATGCCAAGCGTCCCCCCTGCCGCAATGGAGCCCGAGGCGATGGCGTCCGGATAGCCCCGCTTGCGCATCTCCGGGATGCCCATCTTGCCAATCGCCGCACAGGTGGCAGGCGACGACCCCGACATCGCCGAAAACAGGGCACAGGCGCCCAGGTTCGAAATGACCAGCCCACCGGGCACACGGGTCAGCCACCGCTCCAGCGCTTCGTACAGATCGGCCCCCGCCCGCGTCGATGCAATCGACGCACCCATGATGATGAACATCGGGATCGACAAAAGGGCAAAGTTGTCGAGCTTGCCGAAAAGAATTTCAGGCATCAGCTCCAGCGACCGCACACCGTCAAAAACGATAAGGAAACCGGCCGACACGATCAGCAGACCCAGCGCCACCGACACGCCGGAAAAGAGGACAAAGATTGTGGCAACAGCCACGATCGCGCCCAACAGAAGCGGATCCATCAGCCGTCCTCCAGGCCAAAGGGCTTATCGACACCGATCAGCACGGCAACAAAGTCAGCAATCAGTTGCAATAGAAGCAGGCCAAACCCCACCGGGATCGCCAGATACGGAATCCACAATCGAACACCCCATACCGTGTCGGATCGCCATCCCCGCTCCCAGGCAAAGTGCCAATATTCGTAACCATAAAACAGCATGACAGCGACGATCAGGATGGAGACGGATAACGTCACGAATGCCAGGACCATCCGCCCGCGCGGCGGCAGGGCCAACGGCACCAAGTCGACGTTCACATGGCCGCGCAACCGCTGCACATAGGGCAAACCAATCAGCGTCGCCGCAACGACCAGATAGATCACCGCTTCGGTCTGCCACACGGTCGAGCCGTTCAACACAAAGCGGATGAAGATCATCTGACAGGTGATGGCGACAGCCGCGACGATCATCGCAGCCGAACACCATCCCGCCAGGGTCGAGATCCCAGCCACAAGGCGCAGAAAAGGGTTGTCGCCAACGTGGGCAACAGCAGCATTGCTCTGGCCTGCCATGGCGGCCTCCTCATTCACGTTCTATGCGTTTGGGGCGGCTCGACGCAGCCGCCCCGATCAGACGTCGATCACTCGACAGACAAGGCGAGATCCAACAAATCTTGCCCGCCGGGTGTCTCCTCGATGAACGCCTTGTAAGATGTCTCCTGTGCCAATGCGCGCCAGGCATCGAATTCCTCCTGGCTCATCTCGGCAATTTCGACCCCATTGTCTGCAAAGACCTTGGCCGAGGCAGCATCCTGCTTCTTGGCCTCTTCCAGATAGAACGCCTCGGCCTTGGCCGCGGCCTCCATCAGCGCATTCTGCTGGTCTGCGTTCAGCCCATCGAAGGTGGACTTGTTCATCATCAGTGGCTGATACATGAACCACAGTGCAAAATCGCTCGCCGGGGTGTAGCAAGACACCTGCTCGTAGATGCGGTAGCTGACAAAGGACGACGACGACGTATTGGCGGCCGTCAGAACGCCAGTTTGCATCGCGTTGTAAATCTCTGAAGACGCCATTGATGCGATGGACGCCCCTGCCCCTGCCAACATCTGCTCAAACGCCTTGCCCGCAGCGCGCGTCTGCTGGCCCTGCACATCCTCGGGAGATGTAATGCACTTGTCTTTGCCCACAAAACCGCCCGCAAGATAGCCGTGGACCAGCACCATGACGTCGTCACCGGCCATGATCTCTTCGATCTTGCCCATGAATTCGCTTTCGTTCAGGCGCGCGGCATGGTCGTGGTTCTTCACGAGGCCCGGCATCAGCGTCAGGTTATAGGCGGGCTGTTGACCGCCCGCATAGCTCAGCGGAAAGACGGTCATGTCCAACTGTCCACGACTTAGCGGCTTGTACTGCTCACGCGGTTTGAACAGCGACTTCGACGGGAAAATCTTGATCTCCAGATCGACACCGGCAGCAGCGACCTCATCGGCCACGATCTGCGCCACCTGGTGACGGACATCTGCAGTGGACCATTGGTGCGACAGGCGAAGTTCGGCGGCACCCGCCGCTATAGAGCCCGCAAGCAATGCGGCTGACGCGACGGCGGCAGTGAATTTCAGCTTCATTGGTTTTCCTCCCAGAAAGTCCCGAGTCAGCCTCGGGTATCGTGCCAGAATGCAAGCTTTGCGTTCCAAGTCAATATTTTTGTATACAAGATAGATATTCTTGCGTGCCAGATTGACGGATGCTATTGCAGCGCTATGGAACAGAAACGATCCGATATCATTGCCAACCAGATCGAGGAGTTGATCTTCGACGGCACGTTCAGCGACGGCGAGCGACTGGACGAAGTGCAGTTGTCGGAACGATTTGCAGTCTCAAGAACACCGATCCGGGAAGCACTGCTTCGGCTTGCGCAATCCGGTCTCGTCGAACATTTCCCACGGCGCGGCGTCTTTGTGCGGCAGCCCGGCCCGATCGAACTGCTTGAGATGTTCGAGGTCATGGCGGAGCTTGAGGCAACATGCGCCCGCTTCGCTGCCGCACGCATTTCGGACGCGGCGATCCAAGAGCTGAACGACACCAACAAACGGTGCAATGCAGCCGTGGAAGCGAAAGATGCCGACAGATACTATCTCGAAAACGAACGGTTCCACGCCATCTTGTACAAAGAATCTGGCAACAGCTTTCTGGAACAGGAATGCTTGCGCCTCCAACGCAGGCTACAACCGTTTCGACGCACGCAGTTGCGCCTGCGCGGACGTCTCAAGCAGTCAATGCACGAACACGAGGAAATCGTGGCGGCGTTGGAAGACGGCGACAGCCAAGCCGCTGCGGACGCGATCCGCGACCACGTGGCCGTTCAAGGCGAAAAATTCCATCACCTCATGGCACGACTGAAAACGGCCGCCGAATAGCGATGGGCACAGCCCTCGAGCCGCACGGAATGCGAGCAATACAACTCATGGCCGCTTGTAACTCCCGGTATAGCCAGAACTTCTCGAGAGCGATCAGATCGGCCATAGATTTACACACAACGTGCCGCATGCGTGCACCAAATGACTGATCCGATTGTCGTTGCATCTGCGCATTGCGCGCAGATGACCATTGGAAGTGAAACACATGCAGGTCGAAGCTTCTGTCATGTCCAATCTGCAATGCTTTAGTACCACACGCGGAACTACCAGCTGTTGTAGCCAAGGAATTTCCCCGACATTTCGACCTTTACGCGGTCTCCCTTCGGGTGCTCAACGCGGGTCACCGACATGTCGAAGTCGATGGCCGACATGATGCCATCGCCGAATTTTTCCTGGATGATTGCCTTGAGTGTCGGGCCGTACACACCGACGATTTCGTAGAAACGATAAATGCACGGATCGGTCGGAACCGCCTGTTCCCAGATCTTGGTGGGGCTTTCGGCCAGAACCGAGGCGGCCTCCTGCGGCAGCCCCATGGTGGTGACCATCAGCTCGGCTTTGTCAGCTGGGAAGGCGTTCATCCCCATGGCGGCGGAGTGGGTCCAGATGGGAGACATGTCGATCTTCTCGGCAATCTCTTCCCATGTCAGCCCGGCCTGTTTCTTGGCCGACAGGATCATCGCGGTGACGTCCTCTTTGGTCATCTCGGTCATTGGGATCGTATCCTTCATTTTATAGTCCTAACTCTGTCAGTCCGGGGTGGTCGTCGGGCCGGGGCGTCCCCTCCGGCCAGTGAAACAGGCGGTCGTTTTCCGCGATGGGCACATCGTTGATCGAGGCGTGGCGCACGGCCATGTAGCCCAGATCATCAAACTCCCAGTTCTCGTTGCCATGGGCGCGGTACCACTGGCCCGCCTCATCGTGCCATTCGTAGCAAAAGCGCACGGCGATCCGGTGCCCCGCATGCGCCCAGATCTCCTTGATCAGGCGATAGCCGGTTTCCTTGGCCCATTTGCGGGTGAGAAACGCCTTCACCTCGGCGCGCCCGCGCGGAAACTCGGAGCGGTTGCGCCAGCGGGTGTCCGGCGTATAGGCCTGCGCCACCTTTTCCGGGTCCCGCGTGTTCCAGGCATTCTCGGCCATGCGCACCTTGGCGACCGCTTCTTCATAGGAAAATGGCGGCAGTGGCGGGCGGGGAAGCGTGTCGCTCATGGCATCACCCTTCCACCGCGCGCAGGACTGGTTTGGCAGGCTCAGGCTCTTCGCTCTCCTGCGCGTCGGTCAGATCAATACGGATGGTCTCGGGCTGGTTAGCCCCATCGCCGGGCTGGCCTGCCAGCTCTGCCGACCGCTGCGCAAGGAAGTGCACCAGATGATTGCGGATGGCGTAGTAGTTGGGATGCTCGACAATATCATTGCGCACGCGCGGACGCGGGATGGTGATCTCGACACTCTCGGCCACCTGCGCCATCGGCCCGTTGGTCATCAGCAAGATACGGTCGGCCAGCAGGATCGCCTCGTCGATGTCATGGGTGATCATGAAGACGGTCTGGTCCGTGTCGCTCCAGACCTTGATCAGCTCGTCTTGAATGGTGCCCCGGGTCAGCGCATCAAGCGCGCCAAAGGGTTCATCGAGCAGCAAGAGCTTGGGCTCGTTGGCGAACGCCCGCGTGATCGAGACCCGCTGGCGCATGCCGCCCGAGAGCTGGCTGGGCTTGCGGTGGATGGTGTCGCCGGTCAGGCCCACCTTGGCGAGAAACGCCGTCGAATGCTCGATCACCTTCTCCTTGCTCCAACTTGGAAAGCGGGCTGAGACGCCAAAGGTCACGTTCTTGAGCGCCGTGAGCCAGGGCAACAGCGAGTAGTTTTGGAACACCACGCCTCGGTCGAGGCTGGGGCCGGAGACATGCCGCCCGTCCATCTTGACCACGCCGCTTGTGGGCTCGGCCAGCCCGGCGAGGATGTTCATGATCGTCGATTTGCCACAGCCCGAATGGCCCAAGATGCAGACAAATTCGCCCTTCTCAATGCCAAAACTGGCGTCTTCAAAGACGGTGAACTCCCCACCCTGGCCATCGGGATAGCGTTGCGTGAGTTGCTCGATGCTCAGAAACGGTTTTGCCACGAAAAGCTCCTATTCCGTGTAGGCGACGGTGCGCTGCAGCAGGCCAAACATGGAGTCCAGCAGCATGCCCACGACGCCGATCATGAGGATGGAAAAGATGACGGAAGTCAGATCGAGGTTGTTCCACTCGTTCCAGACGTAATAGCCGATGCCGGTGCCCCCCACGAGCATCTCAGCCGCGACAATCACCAGCCAGGCGATGCCGATGGAGATGCGCATGCCCGTCACGATGGTCGGCGCGGCGGCAGGCAGGATCACGGTGAAGGCTGTCTTTAGTGCGCTCAGCTCATGGGTGCGGGCTACATTCACCCAATCCTCTCGCACTCCGGCAACGCCAAAGGCGGTGTTGATCAGCATGGGCCAGATCGAGCAGATGAAGATAACGAAGATCGCACTCATCTCGCTGTCTTGGATCACAAATAGGGCAAGCGGCATCCAAGCGAGCGGCGAGATGGGCCGCAGAACCTGAATGAAAGGGTTCAGCGCCTTGTAAGCGACAGAGGACATGCCGATCAGGAACCCCAGTGGGATCGCGATGGCCGCAGCGAGGGCGTAGCCCGTCAACACACGGTAGATCGAATAACCGATCTGAATGCCGATGCCCTTGTCATTGGGGCCTGCGTCATAGAATGGGTTCGACAGCTGCTCCCACGCCTTGGCGAACACCTGGCTGGGCGGCGGCACACCGGCCTTGGGCTGGCCGCCGCCGGTGAGCAACTCGTATTCTGTCAGCTCACCCACCGCCTTTTGTGCGGGGATAGACGCCTCCCAGATCAGGCAACCCACGATCAGGATCAGGATCGAGAGCAGGGCAGCCTTGCGATTTTCGGACAAGGTCTTCATCAGCCCGCCTTGATCGCAAAGCTGTCGATGTAGGCTTCCGGTTCCGCCGGGTCGAAGGTCTTGCCCATGATAGTATGCGACTTGTAGGTGATATCAGGCGCGTCATAGCCCAGATCGGTCATCACCTTCTTGGCGTCCGACGCAAGGTAGACCTGCTCCGCCACCGCCTTGTAGTCGATGTCGCCGTCGATATAGCCCCAACGTTTCATCTGCGTGAGGATCCAAACGCCCATGGAATGCCAGGGGAATGGATCGAAATCTATTCGGTCGGGGACGCGCTGCACCTCACCCAATCCATCAGCATAGGTGCCGGTTAGCACCTGTTGTACAACCGTGACCGGCTGATTGAGATAGTTGGTGGGCGAAATCGCCTCGGCGATCTCGACACGATTGTCGGGGTTCGAGGCATACTGCGTGGCGTCAATAATCGACTTCAAGAGCGCGCCATAGGTGTTGGGCAACTCTGTCGCAAAACTCAAAGGTGCCGCAAATGCGCAGCACGGGTGCCCTTCCCAGATCTCCTTGGTCAGGATGTGGATGAAGCCGATGCCCTCATAGACAGCGCGTTGGTTGAACGGGTCAGGCGAAAGATAGCCATCCAGATTTCCCGCGCGCAGGTTCGCGACCATCTCGGGCGGCGGCACAACGCGGATCTGGATGTCCTTGTCGGGATCGAGACCGAACTCGGCCACGTAGTAACGCAGCAGGAAGTTGTGCATCGAGTATTCGAACGGCACGCCAAAGGTGAAGCCCTTCCATTGCTGCGGGTCGCGCTTGTCGAGGTGCTCATTGGACAACACAATCGCCTGTCCGTTTATGTTCTCAACGGCCGGCATGATGTATGGAGTTGCAACCGAACCTGCGCCAAGGGTCATCGCCAGTGGCATGGGCGTCAGCATGTGGCTGGCGTCATACTCTCCCGACAGGGACTTGTCGCGCGCCACGGCCCAGCCGGCTGTCTTAATCACTTCCGCATTGAGGCCATAGCGTTCGTAGAAGCCGAGGGGCTGCGCCATGATGATGGGCGTCGCGCAGGTGATCGGCACGAAACCGATGTTCAGATCGGTCTTCTCCGGGGGACCCAAATCGTCGAGGATGGCCGCTTTTGCCTGTTCCAACGGGAAGACCGACGCAAGCGCAGCGGCTGCTGTCGTTCCGCCAATCATCCCCATGAAAGAACGACGACCGATGTCGCTCTGACCAAAAACCGAGCGTACGATCGCACTTTCAACCGCACGTTCCATTATCTGTTCCGAGGACATCTGGTGCGGTTCGACGTGGTCCTGATCGTGCCCGTGGCCCGCCAGACAACCCTCGCAACCGCAATCTGCACCATGCCGCAGATCGGTCTTCTCCGAAAACGGATTGCCTAGGCTTTTGATCGTCATGTCCATCTCCTGTCAGCGTTTTCCAAATCTTCCCATGGAGCGAACTGGCGCGAAACGCGGTCTGAAACCTGCCTAGAAATAGTCAGAGCGCTGAATTTATTGATGAAATTACAGGCATTTCTGACGATTTTTCGTAAATTACGAATTTTCGTGAAACCCGGCAGGCACAAGACTGCAAGACTGTCTGGAATGCTTGATCAGTCCGATTCTGACCGGCTGGTACGCCATAACCCGCTGCCTACCTTGCTCGTTGATACGCGCAATGACAGGGTGTTGTCGGCGAACGTGCTTGCACACCAACTCTTTGGCCCGATGTTACAAGGCGGCGCGTTCTCAGAGCTGTTGAAATGCGATGTTCCGACAGCGGCTGTATTCTTCGATGCAGTGGCCCATTTCGGAACGTATGTCAGCCGCACCCTTTCAATGTCTGACAGCGAAGGCGCCACATTGCGTTTGCAGAGCCATGGAGTTCAATATCGGCATGAACTTGTCCTAATCAGCTTTCTGAACCTTGATGAGCATGACCGCCGCAACCACCTGGCCGAGCAGGATGCACACCAAAGGGCTGGCCTGTCGCAATGGCAAAACATCTACGGCTTTTTCCGCGAGGTCGAGGCACAAAATCACCTCATTCTTGAAGCTGCAGGCGAGGGAATTTACGGCATCAACGCCATGGGCCAGGCAACCTTTGTGAACCGCGCGGCACAGGAAATGCTGGGTTGGTCTTCGGACGATCTGATCGGGCGCGATCTTCACGCGACCATTCACCACAAACATCTGAATGGGGAACACTTTCCCGCGCATGAATGCCCGATCTACGCCTCCTTCCGACGCGAAGAAACGATGCGCGTGGACGATGATGTGTTCTGGCGCAAGGATGGGAAACCGATATTGGTCGAGTACGTCTCGACGCCCATCTACGATCACGGCGTGCTTGCCGGAGCGGTGGTGATTTTCCGCGATGTGACCGACCGCAAGGAAAATGAACGCAAGCTACGCGATGCACTGGCGCAGGTCGAAGAACTGAAGGTCAAGTTGGAGCAGGAAAACGACTACCTGCTCACTGAAATCCGTTCAGCGCGATCTCATACTGGAGTTGTTGGCGTATCGCCGGCCATCAAGTCCCTGAATGCGCGTATTGATTTGGCAGCGCGCAACAAGGCGAATGTGTTGGTCACCGGCCCTCCAGGATCAGGGAAAAGCCTGACAGTCTCGGCCATTCACGAAGCCAGTGATCGCCATCGCCGCCCCCTTGTGCGTATCAGTTGCGATCATATGTCGGCACCTGAACTTGAGGCGGAACTGTTCGGCTACCGTCGCGGCGCCTTTTCCGGAGCAACACGCGACAACACCGGCAAGCTGATCATGGCGCACAATGGCACCCTGCACCTGGACGAGGTCGCAGAACTGCCAAAAGTCGTGCAGGCGAAGCTGCACGACGTGCTGCAGCGCGGACACTTCCAACGGCTGGGTGACAGCACGCAGACGCCTGTATCGCTTACCGTAGTTGCGACCACCTCCCGCGACCTGATGACGGAGTTGCGTGCCGGGCGTTTTCGTCAGGACCTTTACTTTGCGCTCAATGTTTTTTCGATCACGTGCGAACCATTGCACGATAGGCCCGAAGACATACCCTATCTCGCCAAGCATTTCCTTGATCGCACCACGCGCCGCCTACGCCTGCCAGCTACACGCTTGTCCAAGTCGAATATCGAGGCACTCAAACAGTATGAGTGGCCCGGAAACGTACGCGAGCTTGAAAACGTCATTGAACGTGCGGCCATTCTGGCACAGGGCGGACGGTTGAAGTTCGACTTTCAGCGTAAGGAGAATGGGCTGGGACGTTCGTCAGATGTGGTGCTGACGCATGATGAACTTCGCAGTCTCGAGCGGGAAAACATAAAAAATGCGCTGCGCCGCACCAAGGGCAAAGTGTCCGGCCAGAAAGGCGCTGCTGCCATGCTTGGGGTCGCACCGACCACAGCATACTCAAAGATCAAATCACTCGGCATTGACCCGAAGCATTTCAAGTAAAAGGCGCTTTCAAACTGTCGCCAACAGCGCCCTACTTGAATGTGCTGTTGGTACGTGAAGCGCACCAGCAAAAAAGTCCTTTGGTCGCCATTGCCGTTGCTGCCAGCGGAAGTCAGCAAGTCTCGGTATTGCAGGTCAAAAGCGCAATCTCAGGACATGCCAATGCTAACCCTCTATCACGCTCCAAACTCACGCTCGACATCCATCCCAGCCTTGATAGATGAAATGGGTATCGCCGACCGCATCAAAGTCTTCGAGGTGGATATTCCTCGGCAAGCTGGCGGCGGAGGCCCGGACCCACGCAACCCCCATCCGGAGAAGAAAGTCCCCTACTTGGTGCACGGCAATGACCATGTGCGCGAGCGCGGGGCAATTGTCGCCTTTCTAACCGACATGTTCCCCGAGGCAGGGCTTGGTCGTCCTGTCGGGCACCCTCAACGCGGTGCCTTCCTGAGCTGGCTCTTTTACTATCAAGGCGTCGTAGAACCCGTGCTGGTTCTGGACTGGGCGCAGATCGACCATCCCATCGTGCAAACAACGTTTCGAGATCTGGACACCATGCTGAACCACATATCCGACGCGTTGGACGGGCAACCCTACTTACTGGGCGACAGCTACTCCGCAGTCGATCTTCTCTTATCAAGCCCGTTCGAATGGCTCCCCGATACGGCATCGAAACATCCGGCAGTTCAGGCCTGGCTGCAACGGTGCATTGATCGGCCCAAGTTGAAGGCCATCAGGAGTCGGGAACGCGCACAGATCTGACCAAATTGTTTGATCGGCTGTCCGCAGCCAAAGACATGGAAACGCGGCAAAGCGCTTAAATCTTCTTTGGCAGTTGGCCAAGTCGAAGCGGGATGGCTCACAGACAGTTCAATCATTCAAAGGTTTCGCCGAAACGTTCAATACACCCCGACACACGCCTCCATACTGACGTCCACTTTTGAGTTTGGAGGAAAACATGGCAAAAAAACTTGACGCATTGGTCATCGGAGCCGGGGTTGCCGGCCTCTATCAACTCTACCAGCTTCGTGAACAAGGGTTCTCAGTACACGGAGTTGAAGCGGGTACAGATGTTGGCGGAACGTGGTACTGGAACCGTTACCCGGGCGCCAAGTTCGACTCCGAAAGCTATATCTACCAATACCTGTTCAGCGAAGAGATGTACAAAGGCTGGACCTGGAGCGAGCGTTTCCCAAGCCAGCCGGAAATTGAACGATGGCTACATTACATCACCGACACGCTGGATCTGCGAAAGGACTTCAGCTTTGACAGCAAGGTGACCAGCGCGGACTTCGACGAAGACACCGGCCGCTGGCGCGTCCAACTGGAAAACGGTGATCGTTATGATACGCAGTATCTGATTGGCTGCACGGGGATGCTGTCCGCACCCCTCACCGACCAGTTCCCAGGCCAGGACACATTTCAAGGCACGATCGTGCACACGGCGCGCTACCCCAAGGATGGTATCGACCTTGAGGGCAAACGAGTCGGTGTGATCGGCATTGGTGCCACGGGGATTCAGGTCATTCAGACCATCGCACCGGTTGTAGAGGAAATGACGGTGTTCGCGCGCACCCCACAATACGTGCTGCCCATGAAAAACCCGAAATATGGCCCATCCGAAGCGGAGTGGTACAAGTCTCGCTTCGCTGAGCTCAAGAAAAACCTGCCTGTTACATTCACCGGCTTCGAGTATGACTTCGAACATGATTGGGCGGACCTGACGCCTCAGGAGCGCCTCGACGTGCTTGAGGATATCCATGCGGATGGGTCATTGAAGCTGTGGCTTGCCTCCTTCGCAGACATGTTCTTCAAGGAAGAGGTCAGCGCCGAAGTCTCCAAATTCGTCCGAGACAAGATGATTGCGCGTCTCAAGGATCCGAAGCTCATCGACACGCTGGTGCCAGCAGCCGGCAGCTACGGCTTCGGCACCCACCGCGTCCCGCTAGAAACGAACTACCTCGAAGTCTACCATCAACCGAACGTCCATGCCGTCAACGTCAGGCAGAATCCCATCGCCGAAATCATAGCACAGGGTGTGAAGCTGGAAGACGGAACCGTGTATGATCTTGATGTGATCATCATGGCGGTAGGCTTTGACGCAGGCACCGGTGCCTTGACGCGGATTGACATTACCGGACGTGATGGCCTTAGCTTGCGCGATGAGTGGGGCAAGGACATCCGCACAACGCTGGGCATGCAAAAACACGGGTTCCCGAACCTCTTCATGACAGGCGCACCCCTCGCCCCGTCCGCGGCTTTCTGCAACATGACTACGTGCCTGCAACAGCAAACCGAATGGATCACCAATTGTATTGCCCACCTGCGTAACACCGGCGCCAGCGTCATTGAGCCGACGGTCAAGGGTGAAGACGACTGGGTTGCGCATCACGACGAAATCGCAAATGCCTCGCTCGTCGCAAAGACATCGTCTTGGTACACCGGCTCGAATGTCCCGGGAAAACCGCGGCGGGTGCTGTCCTATTTCGGCGGTGTCGGCGCCTACCGTCAGACCTGCAAGGACATCGCCGAGCAAGGGTATCCCGGTTTCAAGATCAGCGGCGGATCGCAAAGAGTCGCAGCACAGTAGAAACCGCAAACCCCACTCAATGCGCCCGGCGTCTGAACACGGCGGGCGTCTCGCCGTAGCGCGCTGAGAACACCCGCGTCAGATGCGACTGATCGGAAAAGCCGCAATCGGCAGCTACCGCCTTGATTGGCATGGCGGATCGCGCCAGAAGCCGCCGTGCCATCTCTAGCCGCCGGTCCATCACGTAGGCATAGGGCGGCCGACCAAAGCTTTTGCGGAAGTATCTGGCAAAGACACAAGGAGGCAGGCCCACAGCTGCGGCCATGGTTTTCAGATCAATACGCTCGGACAGCATCGCATGTACGAACGCTTTGATCCGGGTCACCTGTCGCGGAGACAAGGCACCACCGGGCTTGGCGGCGGGAAGTTTGATGGAAGCATATCGGCGCAACAGGTGAATGATCAGGGCACGCGACATGCTTTCAACAAACAGTGCCCCACCCAAGCCACCGGTCTCCACCTCCTGCGTTATACTCCGGACCGCCTGAGCCATCGTCGTATCATCGGTTCGCAGAACGTCATTCAGAGTGACCTCGCTAACGGCGCAGTCCATGACCTCACTCGCGACTTCGGTCACCAGGGTCGATGACAAATACAGATGCACGACATCGATCTGTTCGTCCCAAGTCCAATGGGCTCTTTGCGAACGCGTCAGCAGTGAGGCTTCCCCGGGTCCAAGTGTTTCGCGGGTCCATTGTCCGTCAAAACGGCGCTGCATCGGCGTCGTACCGTGTCGGTAGCTGACGAGCATGAAATCCCGCATGGCGGGAACAACGACATCCTGACCATCGTATCGGTAAGATCGCAGGCCGACCTGTTTCCAGCCCATTCCATCGCTGGACAGCAACGTTTTACCCGGAACCCACGTCGGAAGCTCTTCGTAGGGGATCAAATGAGACATATCCTACTCATCCAATTTATGCTGACCGCAGCAGGGACCTGCGGTCAGCAACGTGTTGACTGCGCTCAGGCCGCCTTGGCAGCCATCATTTCGGAATAGACTGCTGTCTCGAAATCCATGTAGCCGTTGAACGACACCGGATCTACGAAGGGCAGGACTTGCGTGGCCCAAAACCCACCAAGACCATTCTGGCGATCAATCCAGTAGAAACAATTTGCCAACCCGGCCCAGCCGATCGTGCCAGCAGGACGCCCCGTTGGTGCCGCTTCGGAGTTGACCATGAACGAATACGACCAATCTTTTGCCAGCCCCGGGAAGAATTCGGCATCATGCGTCAATTCAGGAATAACACCTGGCATCATCGTCACCTTCTGTGGCGGCACCAGCGCACCCTTGACGGCCCATTCCACCGTTTCGGATCGCAGCACCCTGCCCTTCGGTCCCTCTCCATCATTGAGCCACATGCGAATGAACTTCATGTATTCGGGCACCGTGCCGTACAGCCCGTGCCCGCCCATATCGACTTCCGGATTGTCCGGCAGCGCAAGGTCGGTCGGCGTCAGGAATCCATCCTCGCCGCGGGCATGAATGCTGGCGGTTTTGGCCTTCATTGCATCTGTTCTCGTAAATGCAATCTCATTCATCTCGAGCGGATCGAAAATCCTCTCGCGCATCACCTGGCCGAGGCGTTTGCCGCGTATCCCTTCGACGACCTGGCCGACCCAATCGATGTTCGTGCCGTACTCCCAGCGCTCCCCAGGATCAAAAAGCAGCGGCGTCTTGATTGCATCCATCGTGCATGTTGTGACAGGCACCTGACCGTGATCATCGGAAAGCTTCTTGTATCGTTCGTTAAAGAATTCGTACGCAAGCCCTGCCGTATGGAGCAACAACTGCCGAGTCGTCACATCAGTTTTAGGGGGACGCAGTTTTGGCTGCCCATCCGCACCAAAACCTTCGAGAACCTGCAACTCACCGATGGCCGGGGCGTAGGTCTTTGCGGGAGCATCCAGGTCCAAAAGGCCCTCCTCCACGCATTGAAGTGCCGCAGTCCCGGCGACGGCCTTCGTTGTCGAAAAGATCGCGAAAATGGTATCTTCCGTTATCGGATCACCACCGACACTGCGGTCGCCCATCGCACCCGAGAAAATATTCTCGTTTCGGTCTGTCACCATTGCAACAACGCCTGGTACACGCTCGGATCCCTTCACCACACGAGACAGTACGGAATTGCATTCTGTTTTCAGGCTCATGGACAACTCCTCTTGATGAAATGTACTTCAGGGTAACGCGCTGAGCACTTCCGGCCTGTTCGAAACCGGAATGGCATGTCCCGTTTCGGAAGAAATGATCAGGAGCTGCGTGTCACCACTTGGACATTGCACGCAAGCGCGTGTGCGACGGCAGTTCTCCAAACCTTTGGCGGTACTTCGCAGCAAGCGACCCTAGACTTACAAATCCCCATCCGGCGGCGATCTGCGCGATACTCAAGTGTGCCTGCTCGAGCTCGAGATCCCGGCGAAACCCGTCCATACGTCGAGCGGCCAGAAATTCCCGCGGCGAAATCCCGCGAAATCGACGGAAACCGCCCGAAAGTGTACGCGCAGACACGCCGACACGCTCCGCAACATCTCCGACCGTTGGGGCACTACGGGCTTCACTTTCAAAGATTTCCTCTGCCTGCCGCACATAACCCGGCGCCGCCGAACGATGACCATCAGTCAATGTTACACCGGCCGCCGCGGCCCAAGCACGCAGCAATTCCAGGCAAATGATCTCTTCGATGTGCCGACCAATCACTTTCGCTGCGGATCGATCTCCACGATTGTTGATGGCAGTGGCTGCATAATCGAGCAGCTTTAACCAAGGAGAATTGACCCCACCAAACTTGACCCGACTGGTCCAGAGGCTGTCGTCAGGAACAAAGCCAAACCATCGCTGCGCAGTCTCCGCCATCACATCATGGGGTATGGTCAGGTTGAACTGCATATGATTGGGATCACCCTCCAACCAATACTCGGTGCGGGAACAATCCACCACAAAGCTCTCTCCTGCAGCGGTAGAAACAGAGCCATCTGCTGTACCGTGATTCAAAGCTCCGGCAAGGGTGTTCAGTACGATAATATTGCCGGCCGTCGGATCAAAACGATCCAGGTAGATGCCTGTCCCATAGGAAAACCGCGTCATGGTCACCCGACCCGCTTTGCGCGACAGCATGGTGGCGTCCGGCGTTGCATACTTTTCAAGCGGACGAACGCGATAGGGCATGTAGACAGTTCGACAGAACTCCTGAACCTCATCCCAATCGGATGAGTATGTACGGCCCTTGTATCGGACAGGTTTGCCTGACGCGTCTAAGATTAGCGCATCTTCAAGCAACAGCATCCCTCCGACCCATGCCCAACCGTAGGTAGCATAGCAGATCATGCTTTCAATTGCGAATGACCTTTGCAATGCGAGTGTGGCATCCGGCCTTGGTTTGGACAAAGGGGACGAGCAAGATGCACAGGTCAGGCCGCGCATGGGTCTAAATCTCACTGCCCTTTTGAAAGCTCCTTGCGACACAGGGCTTCGAGGGCCGGGATGGCATGCCGACGGTCCGGAAATCGCGCGGCGATCGCAATGTGACGCGCCAGAGATATCCAGCGAAACGAATTCACACGATGCATATCGGGAAGCGGTGCAAGGTTGGCGTATCCCTCGAGAAAGGCGTCCTGCTGAGCAGCGAAATAACCCGGCTCCCTGCCGCGCCTTAATGCAAGTTCATCCAAGTGAGCCAGAAAGTTCCCAAGGTCAATCGCAGCATCGCCCAGTGCATACAGATCCAGATCGACAAGCCAAATTGTATCCGGCGTTACCAGGACCTGGTCAAAGTAGAAATCGCGGTGCAGCCCTACACGCGGCGCGCTTGGAAGCCCGTCTAAGCGCGCCCTTGCAAGTGACAATAGATCATCATGCGGCCCGTTGGAGAGTGCCTTTTCCAAGACATCCCACTCATCGGCGTGGGTCCATTGCCTTGTCGTTTGAGCCGGTGTGCTATGGAGCTTCGCCAGTGCACGCCCCGTGCGCCGCATGGCGTCCAGGTGAGCAAGCGCAGAGCCATCTTGCATATCGCCAAGCGCATCACCCGGAACCTGCTCCTGCAGCCAGATTGCCGGGTCGTCCATCGTGCCCGCCACTGGCGCCACACCCACACCGTCACGCCCATTGAGCCCGGCGGACCGCAATTTTGACTGCAGATGCGGCGCGTTTCGATCAGCGCCTTTCGCCCGCAGCTTGCCCAGCAAGACCTGGCCGTCCGGAAGGACATATTCCAACATGGCACGACGCCCGGGCTTCAGCCTTGTCAGCGTGATAGCTTTCGGCTTTTCCCCAAAACCGGCACGCATATGCTCTGGCTTCAACGCCTTGGCCAAACCGGGTATAGTGCCCTTCGTTGTCGGCATTGGTGGGTTTTGACAGAGTTCCTCAACCCGCCTGAGAACGGCGCGCAGTTGATCATCCCAATCGGCACGGCGCGCGCGGAAAGCTTCAGCGGCCAGAGCAAAAAGCGCCTGTGCACGATGCGCAGCGATGGTCCTGCCAGACGGAAGCTCTCTTACGGCACCGTATCCCTCCAAGAGCGCTGTGCGTGCCTCGTTCGTGTCGACACCTTCAATCTCATCCAGGTCGAGCCTGGCCAGCGCGCTGCCAAGATCGCGCGCGGCAGGACCTGTTGCCGCGCGGTCCCAATCGAGGATCACTGTACCCTGCCCGTCCCGTATCACTTGGTCGGCCGAAAAATCACCGTGCAGCGCCACCATCTCGGACGCCGTCAGCTCAGGCAACCGTTGGGCCAAGCGCTGCGCCTGCACTTCGAGAGCTGGCGAGAGGGCGGAAATCGCCTCCACGGTCCGCAGAAGAGCAGGAGGCTTCCAATCGGGTAACTTCTTCGGGTTACCCGCCACATGATGATGCGCAAGCATTGCTCCCGCCAAGTTGAAGTCGCGCGGCGCGGACTGCGGCGACAATGCATGGCCCCGAGTCCATGCAGTTGCAATCGCGAAATCATCCTGCGCGGTTCCGATAACTTCGGGTCCGCCCATTGAACGCGCGTACACAGCCCCTGCGACAGCGCGGTCGTAGGCGGCCTGATCGGCATGCATCTTTATCACGGCGACAGGCCCATGCGGCCCATCGGCGCACAGTACAATCCTGCGCCCCGGTTTGTACCTGAGGATCCTGAGGCGGTGGTTGGACAGTCCAAGACGGCTCAGCAATGCGGCACGCGACGCGTCGTCAGACAATTGGCGCGCCTTTGGCAAACGCCGTTCCAAGGCCAGCGGAACAAAAACGGTAAAAGCATCGTCGAAATAGACAGCTGTCCGTGGACCCTCGTTCCATTTCGGCCGCTTCCGGATTTCGGGCCAGCGCGCTTGCGGGTAGGTCATCGCCACCCAAGCGTCAAGGCTGCCATCGACAGGGACAAGTCCGGCCACACAATTCGTCCCGGGCTTGTAGTTCAGGTAACTGTGACGCAACTCACCCAAGCCGATTGTTCGGGCGAGCGGTGACGCATTCAAAACCGCGCCGAGACCGGGCAGATCGGCATCCCGTGCACACAAGGCGGCATCAGCTGGCAACAGATCAACTGTCCATGGCATACCCGACTGCTCCTGATTAGCACGCTTCGGCCGCTGCGAGCCATCCGCCCGCCGCGCGCAGAGATGATGCGTTTCCAGTTTCGGCCACGGACCCTCCCGAAATTGTGGCGACACGATCGCATCGCGCAGCAAGTGAAAGATCGTGAGTGATCAACAGCGTCGTACGACCCTCGGACACGGAGTCGATGGCTGCAATCACCGATGCAGCGCTTTCACGGTCCAGCCCAGTGGTGGGTTCGTCGAGGATCAGCACCGGGGTGCGCCGCAGAAAGGCCCGCGCGAGTGACAGACGTTGGCGCTGACCGCCCGAAAGTGTAGCGCCGCGCTCGGCGAGATGCGTGTCATAGCCGTCCGGCAGGGACGCGATGAAGTCGTGTAACACCGCCCGGCGTGCCGCGTCCTCCAGTTCGTCTTCACTCGGATCGCGATCGAGACCGAGGGTGAGGTTGTCGCGGATCGTGCGCGACATGATCAAAGGCTCTTGCGGCACGAATGCAACCGTGGCCCGCAGGGACTGAAGCGTGAGATCGCGTATGTCCGTGCCGCCCAGCGTAATCCGACCCTCCTCGACGTCGTGAAGACGCAAGGCGAGCGCAGCGAGCGTGGATTTGCCCGCACCGGAGGGTCCGATCACCGCGACGCGCTCCCCTTCAGAAACTGTCAGATCGAGCCCATCGAACACCCGGGCTCCGTCCTGATGTGCGAAGTGGACGTTTTCGAATGTCAGACTGCCGTGCAGATCGGCCGGAGCAGGGCGTGCGCCGGGCCGGTCGCGCACGGCGTCGTCCTGGTCGAGCAGGTCAACGACCCGCTCGGCCGCGGCCAGCGCCTTGGCCAGGCGCGCGGCGTATTTGGCATAGCCGCGGACAGGCCGATAGGTATGTTTGAGGTAGCTGACAAAGATCAGCAGATCCCCCGGCGTGATCCGCGCGTCGAGCACTTGCAGCGTGCCATAGAAAAGCACTCCGACGAGACCGAGACCGGCCAGCACGTCGACGGAGCGCTCCAGCCCCGCAGTGAGCCGGGCGCCCTTGACGCCCTCGCGCATCTCCTTTTCGTTGGCACCGGAAAAGGCTTTGTTCGTGTGTTCCTCAAGTCCGAGTGTCTGCACTGATGCGATCCCGGCCAGCACCTCGGACGAGGTGGCGGCAAGCGCGCCCTGCCGTTTGCGCTGCGTGCGGCTGACCTTGCGGATGCGCACCGTCAGCAGGTGCGACAGGACCCAGAGCACCGGCAGCGGCGCCAGCGCCACCAGCGCCAACCGCCAGTCGAGCCAGAGCATGACGCCGATCATACCGCCGAATATCAGCACATTGGCCAGAAGCGGCATGGCGGCGGTGACCAGTGCGTCCTTCAACATGCCCACGTCGCTGACCAGCCTGATGGTCAGATCGCCTGTCCGCGACTTGGCGTGAAACCCGATGGACAGCGATTGCAGGTGCCGGAACAGGTCGGCCCGCACCCGCGCCAGCATCCGGTTGCCGACCCCTGCAAAGACAACCGTTGCAATGTAGTGGAAAGCCGCCCGCAGCAGGACGGCGAGCAGGAGCCCCCCGGCGCAGAGCGCAAGCAGTAGCATCGGGTCGATCCGTGTGGCAGCCGTTGCCTGCGCGTCCGGCACGGGCACGACGGCATCGATGACGAATTTCAGCGGCCAGGGTTCGGCCAGACGCATGAACGTCGACAGGATCAGGGCGCACACCGCGCCACAAAGCGCTAGGACGTGCCCTCGCATATAGGGCCGAAACCGCCGCAAGACCGCGAAAAGGCCAGGCCCCGTCTGTGCGGGCTCTGCCGGGGTGCTCATGCGGCACGCACGTTGCGGCCAAGGGCACGTGTCAGGACATGCTCCACCGTCGCATCCCAAGTGTGGTGCGCCAAAACATGGCTGCGCCCAGCGGTCCCCATCGCCTGCGCCCATGGCAGATCCGTAGATAATTGGGCAAGAGCTCGGGTCAGGGCATCGGCATCGCCGGGCGGTGTGACGAGACCTGTTTTGCCATCATGCACAAGCTGGTCGAGATTGCCGGTGCGCGTGGTGACGACCGGAAGCGCCGCAGCCATGTATTCGTAGATCTTGAGCGGCGAGAAGTAGAAGTCAGCCATGGCGTGATAGGGGGCTGTTCCCACATCCATCCTTGCGAGGGCGGCGGGCACGGCGGTGGCGGGCAAGAGCCCGGTTATCTCGATCGCGCCTGACAGGCCGCTCTTTGCGAACTCGTCTTCGATCCGTGCGCGTTCCGGGCCGTCCCCAACGATCAGGAGCCTGGCATCGGGCACCGCCTGCTTGAGCTGGAAGAAGGCCTGAACCAGTGTCGGCAATCCGTGCCAGGGTTTCATCGAGCCGAGGAAACCCACCGTAAAGGGGCGATCTGGGCGCGGTGGGGGCGCGGGAAAGCGGGCCGGGTTCACGGCATTTGGCACAACGATCACGTCCTTGCCCCCGATGGCCCGCGCGTATTGCGCAACCGGTTCGGTGACTGCGCAGACAAGCCGTGCTGCCCGCATGGACCGCCGGGCGGCGGCGTCTGCCTCGTGCGGGAGTTCGAGCTGCCGATGCGCCGCCTGTTCGGCGATGAGTGGCGCGTTGATTTCCAGCACGCCCGGTCGGCCCGCCTGTGCGGCCCATTCCATGGCGGCGTAGGACATCAGCGCATGACGTTCGTAGACAAGATCCGGTTGCAGGTCATCCAGAGCCGCCGTCAACGCATCATTCGCGGCCAAAAGCGCCCGCGCCCGGTGCGTTGGTTCGCCTTTGGGGGCGGGGGGCAACGGATGAACCTCAACCTGCGCCAGATCGGAGGGGCGCTCCCCTTCAGCGCGCGGTGTCAGCAGCGTGACCTGTGCGCCGCGTTTTACAAAAGCGCGCAGGATTTCCTGAACGTGGATCGACGCGCCCTTGGCGCCCCAGACGGGAATGCCTGGATCAGTACAGATATAGGCAATGTGCATCATGCCACCTGCTTGCGGTTCCGCCGTTCGATCGATTTGGCAAAGATGGCGCGCAAGGCGCCCGCACTCTTAGTGATGTCGAAGTCGCGTTCGATCAGTGCACGCGCTCGCTGCGACAGGTTCTGCCGCAAGCCTGTATCATCGATAACCTCCACCAAGGCTGCTGCCAGCGCTTCTGCGTCACCTTCGGCAACCAGAAGGCCGGTATCCCGATCTCGGACCAGTTCGGGAATGCCAACGACATTGGTCGAGATAACCGGCAGACCGATCGCCATCGCCTCAAGCAATACTGTTGGCAATCCATCACGATTGCCATCGGAGCCGACCACACATGGACATGCAAGAACGGCCGCGTTGCGCATCAGTTCGATCACTTCAGCCTGCGGGCGCGGACCTTCCAGCTGGACGCAGTCGGCTAAGTCGGATTCTGCGATCTGGGCGCGCAGATGCTCTTCTTCATCACCGGCTCCCACGATGCGGCAGGTCACATCCCGCCCGGCACTGCGCATCAGACGCAGTGCTTCGATCAGGAAATGGAAGCCCTTTTTTTCAACCAATCTGCCGACGGCGAGGATTTCTGGCGCATGCGGTTTTGGAGGGGTCCAGGAAAACCGATCAAGATCCAACCCATTATAAACTCTGACGGCGCGGGGCGCAGCAAAGGTATCGCGCAAGTAGCTCAGGTTGTAGTCCGACACGGTAACGGCCATATCCGCATCCCTGAACTTCAGGTCGAGGTGCTGCGGTGCGCTGTACTCGTGGTAGATGTCCTTTGCATGCGCCGTGAAGGAATACCCTATTCCGGCCATTGCGGCAGCCAGTCTGGCAACCGACGTTGCGACCGTTCCAAAATGTGCATGCAGGTGCGTCACACCGCGTTGCCGAACCTCGACGGCCAAGTCCAATGCTTGCGCGACGTCCTGGCCTGAAACGATACCATCAAGCGTGGAAAGAACATTCAACGCAGCAGGTCGCTCTTCGCAGGCAGCAGACAAACGCTGCCAGAATGGTTCCGGCCCGGAAAACTTGTCGCGCAAACGCGTAACGGGGGAACGTACTTGTCCTAATTGATCCTGAAAATGCGTTTCCTCAACGGGGCGCAACGCAAAGATTTCAATCTCTTGCCCCACTGCTTCATGCGCGAGGATTTCGTTAACGATGAACGTTTCAGAGTACCGCGGATAGCGTTTCAGCACGTATCCAACACGCGATGTGGGCGGATAGTTCGATGTCAGGGACATTGCATTGATCCTTTCTCCGAGGTTGTAATGTCAGGCGGCAGAAATAAACCGCTCGGACTTGGGCTTGTGGTTGCGCTGGATGGCAGCGGCGGTTGGCACATCGGCAAGCGCTGCGCGCGCCATGTCCTGAACCCGGGCGAGCCCCGCCATGTCCGGCACGGTTCCACTGTGTGAAACCGGGTTGGCGAGCCAGTCACCAATGGATGCCGGTGACAAATCCTCTGGCAGCAACATCGAAACCAGTCCGCGTGCTGCAAGGCGCGTGGTGCGCATCACCTGTTCCCGACGGGGCTCGCAACGCGGGACAATCAGGGCCGGCGCATCTATTGCCAGAAATTCCATGGTGGTATTGTAGCCACCCATCCCGACAAGGCGCGCAGCCCCAGCCATGACGCCGAACGGCTCGTGCACAAACGGCAGCACAACCATATCTTCCCGCGCCTCAGCATGTTTCAAAACACCATCGCGCAGCGTTTCCGGCATTTGTGTCCCGGTCACCAGTACACCGCGGTGACCGGCAGGCATGGGTGCGCGGGCGAACGCCTCGCACAGATCGGCACCGTCGCGTCCGCCACCTACCGCACAGAACACGTAGGGGCGCCGGTCGTTGCCGACGATCGCTTCTAGATCTATCGCGGCTTGCTTTGTCTCACCACGTCCTGTTGGATCGAGCAGGCCGAGGTAGTGCGCGCGGGATCCGAACCGCTCGTCCATGCCGCAATCACTCAGAATATCGTAGAGTTTCGGATCGCCGTAGATCCAAACCTGATCATAATACCGGCGCACAGTTTCGAAGTTGCGCTGACGCAGCCACTGACGGCGCACGACCTGGCTGTCGTCAATTACGTCGCGCAGGCCCAATACTATGCGGCAGTGACCCCGACGAGACAAGGCTGCCAGCGTGTTATCCAGTTCGAACTGTGCACCGCGCGGTACATTGTCGACAATCAGCAGATCGGGGTCAAAACCGGCGGCTACACTCTTGATGATGCGGCTGCGCATACGGGCAAGCCGGGCAATATCGTCCCCCAACTCTCGGGGCCTGTAGCTGCCATCGCTTTGTTTGGCGTAGGCTGGCAGGGTTACGCAATCGGTGCGTGGAGGGAGGACAAAGGCCCCCGCTTCGCGCATACCACCGATCAACAGAATCTCGGGTTTCTGATCAAGCTCGGATAGGGCTTTGGCAATCAACAAGTTGCGGCGGAGATGTCCGTAGCCCAGCGTATCGTGCGAGTACAGCATGATACGCGGCGCACGCTTAGCCAGAGACTTGATTGATCGCGACATGCTCAAATCCTTCCAATGAACGGTGGGGATACGCCCCGCTTGCAGCGAAAACAGAGCTCGCGCGTATATCTTTCGAAGCGCGATTTTTGCTGCGTTCCTGTCACAAAACCTTCATGAAAATAGCTATGTCCGCGCCCCCGTTCCGTAAAATTAGAATTCACTAAGAGAGTGCGGAAGGCGGTGGTTTTGGCAGTTTTTGGCCGTAAATTGGATGGTATGTTAACCAAAACCAGCCCAACCGACGTGACATCCGGTGACATTTTAGCCGACTGCGAACGCCAACTGAACATGAGGTTCGGCACGAAACTCGTGCTTAGCCTCGCCCTTGTGGTCCTGTTGGCGGGAATCGTTGCGCTGAGTCTACTCGCTTTCCTACGCATCAATGATGCGGCCTTGGCAGAAATGCGCGCGTCCTATGATCAGACGCTGGCCATCAAAACAATTGAAAGCGCGGCAAATGACTATTCGGAGCAGATTGCCGAATTGTTGATCCTTGGCCCGGAACCGTCACAAGTTGAAACCGCACGCGACGTCCTGCTTGGTGCAATCGGAACGATGGAAGCGTCCGTTCACGCCGAGATTGAAGCGCTTTTGCAAGTCGATGACTTTGACGAAGTGCGCGAAGAAGAGGCCGAGCTGATGGTCATGGCTGAACTGCGTGGCATCATCCAGAAGATCGAGGCGATGCGCACAGAGATTGGCTCGGCCTTGACTAACCAGGATCAGGAAAAGGCGCGACGGATCTATCGTGACGATGTCGAGCATCGTTTGGACGACGCGCTGGATCACTTGTTGGCAGCCAGCGTCACGCGAGAGATCCAAGAGGTCGGCGGCGCAATTGCATCCATGGATGTACTGATCGAACGGATGCGCGCCTCTGCCTACGGCCTGGTTGCGGTGATGGCTTTGCTCGTCGTGTTGCTTGGGGTCTTTTTCTTCCGCAGCGTTCTGCGTCCGGTCGAAGCCCTGTCCAAAGGCACTGATGCCGTGGCGAACGGAGATCTTGGGTATCGCGTGCAAATCCGGCAGCGAGACGAACTCGGCCGATTGGCTGATCAGTTCAACGCCATGACTGACAAGATCGCGCAGCAACGGGACGCACTACTAACCGCAAAATCTGGTTTGGAGGCCGAGGTAGCAGCCCGCACCGTCGAACTTGAGGAAGCCGCAACGCGCCACAAAGAACTGGCCGAAGGCCGCGCGCGAGTCCTTGCCGACCTGAGCCACGAACTGCGTACACCTTTGACCGTGATACGCGGAAAGGCGGAAATTGCACTGAGCGACCCGGATGCAACAGCAGCATACATGCGCACAGCTTTGGAACGCGTCCGGGTCAAGGCGGAGCAGATGAGCCGGTTGGTGGATGACATGTTGTTCGTGGCCCGAAGCGAGGCGGGCGCCATTCCCATAGAGAGGCAACGCATCAACATGCAGGATGTTTTGGCCGATACCCTGCTGGACAGCGAGGAGCTTTCCCGCCGCAAGGACATTGCAATACGCCCACACCAACCAACCGAGCCTGTTGTCGTGCGGGGTGATGCGGAAAGGCTGCGGCAAGCCATCCTGATCCCGCTCGACAACGCAGTTCGTATCGCGCCTGCCGGGAGTGTGGTGCATGTGGACCTGACCTGCGAACAGGATCGTGCAGTGGTCAAGGTTTCCGATCACGGGCCAGGATTTGCGGCAGAGGAAACCGAGCGCGCATTCAGCCGGTTCTGGCGTGGGCCCGCACGCGGCGGAAAATCGGCGCGCGGCAGTGGCCTGGGCCTAGCGATTGCACGTTGGATCATGGAGCAGCATGACGGCACCATCACAATCGAAAACCATAGCGAAGGTGGCGCCACAGTACGATTGGACATGCCATTCGATGCGGAAGGTATGAACGATACAGAGGCAACGCCGTGAGCCCCGCGCGCATTCTGATTGTCGAGGATGATCCAGAGATCAGCGAAATGATTGCCGATACGTTACGGCGGCGCGGTCACATAATTGATGTGACGCACTCGGGTGCGGAATTTGCGCAGCAGCTCAACGGCGGAGACTATGCATTGGTCATACTTGACCGGCTTCTGCCAGATGCCGAAGGTGCGGAGTTGTGCAGATCGTTGCGTCAGGCAGGCGACGACATCCTCGTGTTCATGATCACGGCGCAAGATGCGTTGGAGGATAAGCTCGAAGGTCTTGAGGCGGGAGCCGACGACTATCTGACCAAACCCTTTGCGTTTGCGGAAATGGCCATGCGGGTCGAGACATTGTTGCGGCGTGCGGACCGCACCACAGGAACACAAGAAGAAGAACTTTGCATCGGGCCGCTACGTCTTGATCGTGGGCGGAAGAAAGTCACCGTTGATGGGACCCCGATTGCGCTTACTGCAACAGAGTTTTCGTTGCTTGCGCATCTCATGCAGCACACGGATCGCCCTGTCGACCGGATGGAACTTCTCAATGCCGTGTGGGGGTACGACTTCGATCCCGAAACCAACGTGGTAGAGGTCTACATCCTATATCTGCGACGTAAGCTGTCCCAAGCGACAACAGATGTCGCGTTGAGGAATGTTCGGGGCTTCGGCTACGTTTTGGAAACAACGGACAGTGTACTGGAGGAGCAGTCGACTTAGTTGACACAACTGTTTCCGGTTGCTTGATGAAAGCAGACGGCGAAGAGCGGCACGAACCAAGCGACTGTTCAAACTTCACCGCAAGCCGAGCTTGGCAAGCAGCCGATCCCGCTTCATCAACCACCAGCCAGCTTCGATTGGCCAAGGGCTGTGGCCGTCCGTTGCATCCAATTGCGCTGTTGCATGTAGCGGCCAGTTCGGGTCATCCAGCAACTCTCGTGCTAGGGCGATCATGTCCGCCTGTTGCGACCCAAGCAGGTCTTCGCAAAGCTTGGCATCCCAAAGGAAACCGACGGCCATCGTCGCGATCTCGGCTTTCTTTCGAACCTCAGCAGCAAATGGTGCCTGGAAACCTTCGGCGATTGTCATGCGCTTCGGCCGTTCCTTCCCCCCGATCCCGCCAGACGAGCAGTCAATCATATCCACGCCCTCAGCCTTGAGACGCCGGGCAATCTCAACCGTATCTTCGACCTCCAGTCCGCCCTCTACCCAGTCGGTAGCAGACAGCCGGAAGGCCAGCGGGTAGGCCTTGGGCCAATTTGCGCGAATGGATTTCGCGACCTCGACCGCAAACCGTGTACGGTTTTCAAACGAACCACCCCAGCTATCGGTGCGGGTGTTCGACAACGGTGATAGGAATTGACGCGCAAGGAATCCGTGCGCTGCATAGACCCTATGATCTTGAACCCCGCTTGGGCAGCACGTCGAGCGGATGCGCCAAAGCTTTGATCACACGTAAAATGTCCGCTTCCGACATTTCAGCAGGCGTGGGCCAACCATCGGCATACGGAATTGCGGACGGCGCGCATGCAGGCCCGAAAGCTTGAAGTCGTTTGTTCCAGCAATCGTTGGCGTCGCAGGCATTCGATGCCGGGAACCACACGGGATCAAATGGCCTCGGAACGATCCAGGGTCTTTTCACAAACCTTGTTTACACCAGCGTGCAAAAGCACCGTCAGCACGGCAAGCACGATGAGCGCGGCGAACATGAGGTCGGTCTTGGCCCGACCGTTGGCAAGCAGCATCAGGTAGCCGAGCCCTTTTGACGCGCCGACCCATTCCCCGATGATGGCCCCGATGGGCGCATAGACCGCTGCCAGACGCAGCCCAGACGCAAAGCCGGGTAGTGCAGCAGGCACGCGGATATGCCACATGATGCGCGCGGAGCTTGCCCCCATGACACGGGCCATCCCCAACCAATCGCGATTTGTCCGCATCAGTGCATCGAAGAACGAAGATGTGACTGGAAAGTATATAATGATGAGTGCCATGGCGATTTTGGACCACATACCGAAGCCCAGCCAAAGCGTCAGGATCGGCGCCAGGGCAAAGACAGGTATCGCCTGACTGAACACGAGCATCGGCCGCACCAGCGCTCGCGCCGTGGGCGAGGCGACGAGTGCAATGGCAGAAACGAAGCCGAGGGCTGCGCCGAGGACCAGGCCGATCAGCACTTCGGTCATGGTGATCGCCGCATGTTCGGCCAAAAGCGCACGGCTGTCCCAGATGGTCTGTGCGACCAGGGCAGGGGATGGCAGAATGAAGCGCGCCACGCCGGTGGTCCAGATCACCATCTGCCACAGCGTCACCGCCAGAAGCGCGGCCGCGATCCCTGCCCGCCATCCCGTCATCTGGCGACTGGAAAGCCGGACCATGCCGCATCGAAAAAGGCGCGTTCGAGGGCAACGGCAGCCGTGAAGGTCTTGGTCACGTCAGTCCGGGCGTTTTCATCGAGTGTTTCCCACGTGGCGTCGAGTTGTCCGCGCAAGTAGGCAACAACACCAGCAAAATCTGCACCGGAATGGAGTGTGATCCATTCGCCCAGCCAAAAGGGCAGATCATCGGCGCGATCCTCAACGGGCGTGGCCCAGTCGAGGTAGATCCATTCTGCGACCACCAGCACGGACAGCATGATCTCGTATCGACCTGACTGGCGCGCCTCGTCCATGAGGGTTTGGAATGCTTTGGTTTCCGGTGCTGCTTCACCCGCCTGAGGCACTTCAAGCGCTTCGAGCGCACGCAAGAAATAGGTGTTCTCGGTCCCACAAATCAGTCCCAGAAATTGCGCGCCGGGCACCGCGTCGGCCAGTGTTGGTGCATGTGCCACTGCAGATGCCAGAAGGCGGACAAAGCTTTCGACGAACAGGTAGTCTTGCTGCAGATACCCCGCCATCTTGTCGTTGCTGAGTGTGCCGTCTGCCAAGGCGTCCGTGAAGGCATGTGTCGTTGCGGCGTGCCAGTCGTCAGCAACAGTTGATTTAAGGTGTTCAGTCGCGCTCATCTCGGTCTCCGCAATTTGTTCAGAAGGTTGGCTTGGGCGTGCAGGACGTCCGGCGCGTCCACCGGGCGAGGGATCTGACCGTCAGGTGCAGCGACCTCGATCAGCCCTGACGCAGTCACAATGAAGATCGACTGCCCCAATCGGGCCGCTTCCGCCGGATCATGTGTCACCAGAAGCACCGTGCGGTCCGTGAGCAGTTCTGCTGTCAAATCCTGCATCTGCGCGCGAGTCAGTGCGTCGAGGGCTGAGAAAGGTTCGTCCAGCAGGATGACGGGGCGATCCTCCATCAACGTGCGGGCCAAGGCGACCCGCTGCCGCTGCCCACCGGAAAGGGCGGACGGCCGTTTGCCCGCGTGATCGGCCAGCCCCACCTGCGCGAGTATCTCTTGCGCGCGCGCCTTGTCCGGGCGGTCCCCGCGCAACCGCGCGCCGACCAATACGTTGTCAATCACGCTGAGCCACGGCAGCAGAAGGTCCTGTTGCGCCATCAGGGCCACTCGGCCCGGATCGGTCATTTGGCCGTCGAAGCTGACCTCTTCCGCCAACCCGGCAAAGAGACGCAAGACCGTGGATTTCCCCACGCCACTCGCCCCAAGCAGGCAGGTCCAGGTGCCAGGCTCCAGCGTCAGGTCAACCTGAGAGAAGACCGGCGTGCCGTGGATCGCTGCCGACCCGGTAAGGCGCAGGGCTTGGGTCACGGATCAAGCCCCATATCCCAGAACCCGACCTCCAATCGCGTGGCCGTGGCAAAGCGGGCCTGAAGAGTGGCCCAACGCGGGCTGGACATCGGATCATCTCCAAGACGTCGCGCGATGGCCCCGTCGATCAGTGCGCCGACATCGTGGCACACTTTCTGATAGTCAGGCCCGGCATAGGTACCGATCCAATCGGCGTAGGTGTCCGAGGTTTGCTTAGATGCCAGATGCGTTCCGATCTCACCATAGCCCAGCACGCAGGGTGCCAATGCGGCCAGCAGATCCAGCAGATCACCCGAATGCCCGGCATCCAGCACATAGCGCGTGTAGGCAAGGTTCGCTTGCAGTTCCTCCGTGGCGAAAAGCGTCGTTTCATCAATTCCAGCTTCGGCACAGGTCTTGATATGAAGCGCGATCTCTTCGTTGATCAGACCGTTAACCGTGCCTGCGGCCAGCCGCATTTCATCGACCGTGTCCGCCTTGGTCACTGCCAGCGCCCACGCGCGGGAGAAGTGGATCAGAAAGACATAGTCCTGTTTGAGGTAATGCAGGAACGCTTCGCGCGGCAGGCTTCCGTCCCCGAGACCTTTGACAAAGGCGTGGCGCGTGTAGGCTGGCCAGGCGGGTGTCGCATCCCGCCAAGCCGTGAATGTGCTTCCGTAGCTCATTCCGCCCCTAGATCCAAGGCCAGCGCCGACACGGGTCGTGTACCCTCGATCAGACCACTGTCGGCCAGGAATTGCTCGAACCGGGTGTAACGACCCTCGTCCAGCGCTTCGGGGCGCAATGCAAAGCGTGGCAACGTATCGATCCACGCCTTGGCGTTCAGAGCATCGTTCAGTTCGGGCGAATACCCCTTGAACAGCTCCCAAGAGGCTTCCGGGTTGTTGACGATGTATTGGGTTGCCAGTTCCGTCGCGCGCAGGAAGCGGCGGACCTGATCCTTATCCATGCGCTCGGGGTTGGCCACATAGATCAATTCGTCATAGGTCGGCACACCCTCTTCCTCGACGTAGAAACAGCGGCCTTCGACGCCTTCGATCTCCATCTGGTTCAGTTCGAAATTGCGGTAGGCGCCGATGACCGCATCCACCTGACCGGACATCAACGATGGGCTGAGCGAGAAGTTCACGTTGACCATCTCGACATCGTCGAGGCTGACACCATGCTTGCCCAGCATCGCGGTCAGAACCGCCTCTTCCACGCCCGCAACGGAAAAGCCGATCTTGGCGCCCTTGAGCTGGCTGATCTCTTGAATGGGGCCGTCCTTGAGCACCAGCAGGCAGTTCAGCGGCGTAGCAACCAAGGTGCCGACGCGGATCAATGGCAGGCCTTCGGCCACTTGCAGGTGCTGGCTGGGCTGGTAGCTGACTGCGATGTCACCTTGCCCCGCTGCGACGAGCTTGGGCGGCGCGGAGGGATCGGCGGGCGGAATGATCTCGATCTCGAGCCCCTGGTCGGCGAAGTAACCAAGCTCTTCGGCGACGATGATTGGCCCATGATCGGGGTTGATGAACCAATCGAGAAGCAGGGTCATCTTGTCTTGCGCCATGGCCTGGGTGCCGATCAACAAGGCAGCGGTGGTTGTAAGCAGAAATCTCATCGGGGTCTCCTTAGTCTCCGAGGGCGAGCAGTTTGATCTCGCCCGCCCAATGTTGTGAAAGCCGCTCCGCCGCTTGCCAGGCGCGCAGGCCCGACCGGCAGGCCAGAACGGCGCGTTGATCTTGTTTGGGTTGGGGGCCGTGCGGACCAAAGTCGGTGACGGCATGGCGTATGGCATGAGGCAAGTCGGGGCCCGGTTCGCCTTTGGCCCGCAGATCGACCAGAAAGTCGTTTGCGTGAATGTCCGCGGGTGCGATGAAACCTGGGTTGGGCGTGGGGTCTGACGCCGTGTCGAAGCGGAACCCGCCAAACCGCAGTGCCTCTGCATCATATGTCACAAGCTGACCAAGCGGCGTTTCATACCCGGTCAGGATCGCAATCGCCATCTGCGCCTGAAGGCTGCCGATCACTCCGACGCTCGGGCCCAGAACACCATCTGCGTCGCATGAGCCAAGCCGATCCGGCAGGTCGGGAAAGACCGCCCGCAGCCCCGGTTTGCCGCCACAGAACCCGCCTGCATATCCCGCAGTGCCCACGACACTGGCACTCACAAGCGGCTGGCCCGTTTGAAGACAGTGATCCGACGCCATGTAGCTGGCCGCAAAGCTGTCGGCGCAATCGAGGATCAAGTCTATTCCGTCACAGAGCGTACCGAGGTTGGCGGGATCAAGCCGCTGCCGTATGGGCTCCAAGGTCGTTTCAGGATTGAGCGCCGACATGGTGCGTGCGGCTACATCGACTTTGGGTTGACCGATATCCGCCGTGCGAAAAAGCGTCTGGCGGTGCAGGTTGGACAGGCTGACCAAATCGGCATCCACCAGTCGGATACGACCCATGCCAGCGCCCACCAAGTATTGCAGTACGGGTACCGCTAGCCCGCCCGCCCCAATGACAAGAACCGATGCCTCGCCAAGTTGCGCCTGCGCTGCGTCGCCCAGTACGGCAGTCTGGCGGGCGTATCTGCTCATGCGCAGGCCTCCAACCACTGACGCACGCGGCCTTCGGGGTCGTCGTGCAGTGTGATGTCCGTGACCGCTGAGACTATGTCGGCGCCCGCGGCAAACGCCCCTTCGGCCCGCGCGACACTCATGCCGCCGATGGCGACCAGTGGAATGTCGCCGATGCGCTTTTTCCAGAGCGTCAGCTTATCGACGCCCTGCTGATGCCACTTCATCTTTTTCAGGATCGTCGGATAGATTGGGCCAAGCGCGACGTAGTCCGGCGCCAGCGCCAGCGCGCGTGCCAGCTCGGCATCGTCATGGGTAGAAATCCCCAGTTTGAGGCCCGCTGAACGGATCGTATCCACATCGGCGTCATCCAGATCTTCCTGCCCCAGATGGAGCCAGTCACACCCCAACTCGATCGCCAGTTGCCAGTGATCATTGACCACCAGCACCGCGTTATGCGCGCGACACAGGTCGCGCGCTTCGCTGAGTTGCGTCTGCAGAATGTCCTCGGGCTGATCCTTGATCCGGAGTTGCACGAGCTTGACGCCCAAAGGGAGCATCCGCCGCAGCCAAACCACATCATCGAAGATCGGGTAGAACGGGTGCAATGTCACAGGATTGCCTTTCCGAACACGGGCGTGGACGGGGCCGCCATATCGCGTGGTTCCATCGCGTCAGCCTGGTGTGCAAGGGCGCCCGCTTCAACCGCACGGGCAAACCCTTTGGCCATTGCAACCGGATCGCCAGCCTTGGCCACGGCGGTGTTCAACAGCACCGCGTCATACCCGAGCTCAATCGCATGAGCCGCCTGCGACGGCAGGCCTAGCCCCGCATCGACCACCAGCGGAATGTCCGGGAAGTGCGCGCGCAGACTGCGCAGCCCGTATATGTTGTTGAGCCCCAGCCCCGTGCCGATGGGTGCGCCCCACGGCATCAGAACCTTGCAGCCGACCTCAACCAGCCGTTCGCACAGCACCAGATCCTCGGTGCAATAGGGGAAGACCTCGAACCCGTCTTCTGTCAGTTGCGCGGCGGCGTCGATCAAACCGAAAGGGTCGGGTTGCAAGGTGTCGGCGTGGCCGATGACTTCCAGCTTGATCCAGTTGGTGTCGAAAAGCTCGCGTGCCATCTGGGCCGTTGTCACCGCCTCACGCACCGAATGGCAGCCCGCGGTGTTGGGCAGAACAGCCACGCCCAAGTCTTGAATCAACGCCCAGAAATCTTGCCCTGCCTGATCGCCGCCCGCTTCACGCCGCACGGACACCGTTGCGATACCAGCTGCCGACTGCCGAAAGGCATCGGCCAGGATAGCAGGGGACGGGTATTGTGCGGTGCCCAGCATCAGCCGCGATGCGATCTCTTTGCCATAGAACTCAGGCATCTCACCCTCCCTGCCGGGGGGCGACGATTTCGACCCGGTCTCCGTCACTCAGCGCCTGCGCGCTGCGCATGGTCTTGGGCACGAACGCCTCGTTCACCGAGGTGGCGACCTTGGCATCGCCCTTGCCAAGCTCGACCAGCAATGCCCCCAGATCGGGCGCGTCACTGACCAGTGTCTCACCGTTCACGATGATCTTCATACCAAATCTCCGGTGTTTTGCACTCCAGCACCAGATCCGCCGTCATTCGCGCCAAGGCGGGCGCCAGCAGAAATCCGTGCCGAAAGAGACCGTTTGCATAGATCCGTTCGCCGATCTGGCGGATGCGCGGCTGGTTGTCGGGAAACGCGGGCCGCGCGTCGACGCCGATTTCCAACAGCTCGGCTTCGCCAAAAGCGGGATGCAGCGCGTAGGCCGCGTTCATCAGTTCCATGACGGAACGCAGAGTGGCACGACCGCGCTCACCACTTTCGATCTGGGTGGCGCCCAGCATGAAGACACCGTCGCCGCGCGGGACGATGTAAAGGGGAAACCGCGGGTGCAGCAGGCGAACCGGCCGCGACAAAGCCACGTCAGGGCAACGCACCACCAGCATTTCACCTTTGACCCCGCGCAGATCGGAAAGCGTATCGCGCGCCGCAAGACCACGGCAATCAATGATCTGTCCCTTTGGATCATCCCCAAAGACCACACCGGTTCGTGCAAGGCGCCGATGCAGTTCCGTCAGCGTGGCACGCGGATCAAGATGTGCTTCTTCAGCGAGATACAGGGCCTTTGAGAACTGCTCCGCCAAATGCGGCTCAAGGCTTTCCAAAGCCGGCCGATCCAGCATTGCAGCCGTCGGCGCACGTCGGGCAAAGGTCTTTAACTCGCTCTGATCACGACCAAGGGCCACAACCAGCGTGCCGCGTTGGATCACTGCTGCACCATGATTTTCCCACCATGCAGCGGCCTTGCGACCCTCCATGACAATTCCGGGCTCGGCACTCACGCCTTCGCATTCCGGTGCCAACATGCCACCTGCCCACCAGGAGCACGCATGTTCACCGGGTGCACCGTTGCGCTCGATCACCTCGACCTGCGCTCCGCGGGCTGAAAGCTCCGCCGCCATCGCAAGACCGCAGACGCCACCACCAATTATTGAAAAAAACCTGCTCATCTCGGCGATCCACAGCGCAGTCTCGTGGACGCACGAACAGTGCCGAGACCATCGGTCGCCAAAGCTGTTCCGCTCAGCATATCGATGCCCCTTTCAAAGAGGATCAAGAAAGCAAACGGGGGGCAATCAGAGACGGCGTGCGTCTTCATGAACTGTTTCCTCCGCCGGTCCTAACCGGTTCAGGTTCAATGGGTTCACGCGCAGCGCATCTCAGCCCCAACGGGGCACCCCAACAGGTGTGAGTTGATGAATACGATCTTCGTATGGGTTCGTCAAACAGATGTGCGAACGTCATTCCCAGATCGAGCGGCCCGCGCCCTTGGGTTCTCAGGGCAGCAGGTCAGTCACTAACAGCAGCGTGATGATCGGGTCTGAGCCCCAATCTGCATTCGCGATCATTGTGATGTTGCTGTGGTATCATCCAGCAGGCTATTGATGATCCTGATATTCCCACCCAGCACCAAAGGTGCTTGGCTCTGACGAGCGGAACAGCTTCAACCACTTGGTCCGACCTCCGGACTCTTTCGCTGTTGTCGTCATTGAAACATGCGACGGACGAAAATGAACTCTGATCCTGCATCGCGTTTGTTCTTCGCTCCCGTCAGCCTCTGTCGCCAGGTGCGCCTAGGGTGAACAGCTATTCTATGGTGACGCGGCAAAGGATTGTATTGTCCCGTTCAAGGTCGGGACCCCAGATGAACTGAGCCTGCGGTGACCAGCTTATAGTGTCGTAACCATCCTTCGGATCGACGGCGCGGGCAGAATGAAGTGTCGCTTGTGGCCAGTCCGACGGGTCAAATGCGGGCAAAGTCCAATCTTCGGGCTCTGCGGTCATCTCGAACCCGCAGGCGCCTTGGCCTGCAACCGGATTGCCGGACCTCTCACACGCGCGATCAATCGGAGCATGGTGCACAACAAGACAGCGCATCGTATCATCCGTTACAGCAATGGTTTCGCCGGTCACTGCATCCATGAATTGGGCAATCAGACCCCCGTCTCCCATCTGCTGGCGACCGGTCCCGATGTATTCCAGACCACTGTCATTCTCTTTGAAATCCATTGCCTTGATGGCGATGGTCATCGGCGGCTCAACTGTGAATGTCACGGTTTCCGCATTGAAGGATCTCTCGGTCGTGATTGGAACGCTGTCCTCAAGCACCTTGGTGCCGTTCACCGACATCTCGAACCAATTGTCTGCCCAGATGTCAGCAGTGATCGTGAGGGGTTCAGCAAAGACGGGCGCTACGGTCAGGATAAGCGGTGCTGCAATGATGGTACGCATCGTAATCTTCTCCTTTTTTGGGTCAGTTCAGAAACGAAAGCTGTGCAGATGAGATGACCTTGCCCTCCAGCGCATTGGTCATCATTTGCCAGTCAACCTGACGGTCGTCGTAGCCAGGCAGATCGTCCATGGGCCCATTGAGCGCATAGACCGTGATGGTGTATTCGTGCTGCTGGCCACCGGGAGAACATGGCGAGGTGTAGCCGGTGCGCATTCGATCCTTGTCAGCACCCTCGTCACCAATCGACGCTGGGTTACCACGACCGATCTTGGTAAAATCGGCAGGTACGTTCCAAAGCAGCCAATAGTGACTTGGAGTATCAAAACCAGCGGTCGTGCCCCGCGGATAGTGGTGCATGATGAGCGCAAAACTCTCGGTTCCAACAGGCACGTCATGCCATTCAAGTGGCGGTGAAGCGCCGCTGCCACCATCTCGCGCGCATTTCAGGTCCGCCGGTAGCATGCCACCATCTGTCAGTGCCGAGCTTGTGAGGGAAAACGCATCCTCTGCCTGCGCGGATCCCGCGACAGCCAAGCAAACCACCGCGAACAATGACATCAAGCTCCTCATCGGCAGTACTCGCCGCTGACAACCTCGCCGCCATTGGTCACAGTCCGGGTCTCGAACAAATAGCAGTCGGGCGTGCCGGATGGGGCATAGCGGATGTAGTAGTCCTCACCCTCATAGCTGTAATCCATGCTGCGGGTGCCATCCGTACCTTCAGTGAAGATCAGGTTTTCAACACCACCACGCGGCGGGCGACCCGGGTCCGTGCCATGACCCGTTTTTGCATCGACCAGCGGCGAGACACGGGGCAACTCGCGAATATCGGCAACCTCCCCCATGAGACACTGCACAATGTAGGGCGCGCCCTCCGACGTATGGTATCGGTAGCCGAATGCTTCGTCCGGCTGACCGTTGCAGACGTCCAGAACCCCATCAGGGATGGCAGTACCATCCGGGTTGTTGTCGCCGTAGATCGGAAAGCCGTCGAACGCCCAGCCGATGATCGCGTTGTTCCCGGCATTCTCCATCTGGGCAATCATGCAAACAGGTTTGACATGGTAGTGATAATCGTCTCCGCGTCCGGCATGTCCGCCGCACACATCGAGTTGCTGGGTTTGCAGCGTATCGTGCTGAGTCTGGTAGTGGTAAAGGTCCTCCTCCGTCATTTCGCCGCCGCCGGTGTAGTCGAAGATCGGCACACCGTTCACCGCCACACCGAGTGCGGAGTCCCGCGTGTGCGGCGTGTTGCCCAGAACCGGAGCGAGCGGGATTGGAGCGTCATAACCCGGAGCAGGCACCGGCACCTGTTCATTGGTCCCGACGATGCCCGTCATCAACTCGTGGTCGGGATACGTGTTTGACGAAATTACGGCTGCGCCGTTCTCGCAGGTGACAGCCACCTTGTCCGCAAACCCGGCCTCTTCGACCGAGGCGATGATTGCGGTACAGTGCTCCTCCGGATCGTGGGCAAGCGCTGCACCGGCGGAGATGAAGCCAACAGATGTCGAGAGAACGGTGAATGTAAGAAGTTTCGAAGTGAGTGAGGAGTCTGATTGCATTTGATTTCCTCCTTGTTCGAAGCGGTGTCGCCCGGCCACCGAGAGTGCGGCGACACCTTTGAATTCAGGCCGGGGCGGAACGGGCCGCCCCGGAACGATCACTCCTGCGGAGCCGCGCGGCCACCACGCCGCTGCAGCGTCAGCGTTCCATCCCCATCGCGGTCCAACCGCTCAACGAAGCGTGCAACGCGGCGCTCCATCTCTTCCGGTGCGATTTGACCGTCGCCATCCGCATCAAGTCTTTGAAACGCGTCCACCATGCGCGAGCGGGTGAAGCTGCGATACAGCGTATCGAACTCCTCAATGGACAAGGCACCGTCGCCGGAGGCATCCACCTCCGCCACGAGGGCGTTACGATACGCTTCGACCTCTTCTGCAGTGACAGCGCCATCGCTGTCTGCATCGGCCGCCTCAAAGACATCGCGAAGCATCTCGCCCCCGCGCATATTCCTGCCATGGCCGCGCTTGCGCTTTCCGTCATGGTCGTCGCGCATGTCAACCTTGGTGACTTGACCTTCGGCCGCCGGCGGTGGGCTTGGCTCTGCATTGTCCTGCGCATTGGCGATGACTGCGCCGACACCAGACACACTCAGGGCGAGTGCGGTAACAGCCAGTATTTTCGTTCGGTTCATGGGTTGTCCTTTCCGTTGAAATCGAGCCGCGGTTTTGCCGCGTCTGACTGCCATATGGACAGGTCATGCCAGAAAGGTGTGTCGGGCGGGGATCTTGTTTGTCGCGATCTGTCGCAATGGCAGGCGCTGAGACAAATTGCGACAAATGAAGCGGCATCGAGACTCGGAGCATGGGCCGCATATCGCTAAACAAACACAAAGCGGTCCAGTACAGGAGATGAAATGGAGCAAATCGCCCCTCAGATAATGATCGTGGACGATGCACGTGACATCCGTGAGCCGCTGGACAAGTACCTGCGCGAGCAAGGACTGCGCACCCAGATGGCCGCCAATGCGATGGAAGCGCGCGCCTTGTTGGAGGAAAGTGATCCTGCGCTGATCGTGCTGGACGTGATGATGCCCGGCGAGGATGGACTGAGCTTGTGCCGGTGGTTGGTGGCGCGGGGCGGACCACCCGTGATCCTGCTGACGGCCATGGCCGATGAAACGGATCGCATCGTCGGTTTGGAGCTCGGCGCCGACGACTACGTGGTCAAACCGTTCAATCCCCGGGAACTTGTGGCCCGTATCCGTGCCGTGTTGCGGCGCAAACCGCCGACGGCCCCGCAAGTTGCCAAGGGTCAGAGAAGGTTCGGCCCCTGGACGCACGATCCCGATACGCAAGAAGTACGGCATGCGGACGGCCGCGCCGTTACCCTGACATCGGGGGAAAGCAGGTTGCTGGGCGTCCTTCTTGATCACCCGCAAACAGTGATGTCCCGCAGCACCTTGCTGGATCTGACGCTCGGGCGCGATGCAAAAGCCTATGATCGGGCAATCGACAACAGCGTGAGCCGACTGCGCCGGAAGATTGAGGTCGATCCGTCTTTGCCACGCCTGCTCGTTACGGAATGGGGCGGGGGCTACCGGCTCGCTGCAGATGTGGAACCAGCTTGATCACCTGGAAAAGACTTTTGCCCGAGCGTATCGCTGGGCGTTTCGCGCTCCTGCTGACCATTTCGCTTGTGAGTGCAAACCTTCTTGCGCTTGCGGTCCTGTCATATGAACGATTGCGCCTGGATCGTGCCGCCTTGATCGCGCGCGAACAGGAACGCATTGTCTCGTTGATACCAGCCCTCGAAGCGGCTTTCCCACAGGTCCGTCCAAGCCTCGCCAACTCTGCTTCTACACGGTCGTCCGAAGTGACAGTCGGTCCGACACCGCTGGTGAAAAGGCAAGGCGATACACGCCAGGCGCTCGACTTGGCCGACGCGCTGACCGAAGCGCTTGGCGGACGAGACGTCAGGACTGCAGTCCGCGTTCAGCGAGATGACGCAAAGGGTGGCAAAAGGATGGCCGTTGCCGCATCCGTGCATTTGGTCGTCACCGAGGGAGAGACAACGCAGTGGTTGAACATTCGATCCCGTGGGAGGCGGCCATCGCCTCCGTGGATCGAAGAAGGTGCGTTCCTACTGATCCTTGGATTGTCATTGGCCGCGATACTGGCGGTTGGGCTTATCTTTGTGCGGCGGCTGACCGATCCGTTGACCGAACTGGCAAAGGCTGCCCGCGCTGCGGGCCGCGGGGATAGGACGGTTCTTGTTCAGACAGAAGGGCCGCGCGAGATACAGGATGCGGCAACGGCCTTTAACGACATGCAAGCGCGCATTGCGCGCTTCGATGCTGAACGCATGCGTATGCTTGCCGCCGTCGGGCATGATCTGCGCACACCGATCACGAGCTTGCGGATCCGAGCCGAGATGCTGGAACCGGACGAAGGCGAGCCGATGATCAGCACACTTGAGGAAATGACGGTGATGGCGGACGAACTTGTGGCATATGCCCGCGGAACCGGTGAGAGTGAAGCGTTGCGCGACGTGGACATCCATGAGGTCGTTGAACGTGCCTGCGCGGAGCGGGGTGTACCATTCAAATGTGGTGATCCCGCCACGGTGCGAGGCCGTCCGGTGGCACTTGGACGTGCATTTGGCAACCTGCTCGACAATGCACTGAAGTATGGAAACACCGCGCGTGTAATGATGACCCTAGATGCAGATGCAGCCGTTGTCGAAATTGACGACGACGGCCCGGGTATCAGCCGGGAAAAGCGCGCCGAAGTCTTCAACCCATTTGTGCGCGGAGACCAAAGTCGCAACCCTGACACGGGCGGCGCTGGCCTCGGGCTCGCGATTGTTCGTGACGTCATAGCCGCTCACGGCGGATCGGTAACGCTCGACAACTTGCCAGAGGCAGGGCTGCGCGCGACGGTCAGGCTTCCAATCAGGCGCTGACGAGAAACCGTTCCTGCCCGCGCGCCCAGCCCCAAAAACGGCTCGGCGCGCGCGTCACGACAACAGGTCAGACGGCCAGAATATCATCCGGATCAGTGTCGATGCCAATGATCAGCGGATCATGGTCAGATGAGGCGAACAAGCTGTCCTCGAAGAAGCCGGCGTCATTGAAAGCAGAATTGTAGTTCAACAAGTCGGGTTCATCAGCATTGATATGCCATTCGGCGGCACCGGTGATGAAGTCCGCCATATCACCGGAAGCAATCGCATGATCGAGAGCGCCACGCTGCCCGTCGAAGACAAAACTATAGGCTTCGTCTTGGCCGATGAACTGATCAATGAGGTCAACTAGGTCCGCATCCTGAGTCAGCGATTGAACCGGATCTTCCTGTGCGTAAGCGTTGAGATCGCCCATTATGATGAAATTCGAAACACCATCGCCCATGTATTCATTTTCGATCCAGTTCTGCACTTCGGCGGACGCATCTGCGCGCACCTGATTCCAGAAGGCTTGCCCGTCGCCCTGGTCGTAGTTCGGATCGTTGATCAGCGCGTCGATATCCGCCTGCGTTATGTCCGTGCCGCCGCCATCCAGATACTCCTGCGCCGCTTCGACCAGTTCATCCAATCCACTGGGCCCTTTGGATTTGAAGTGGTTGGATACGATGGTGAACATCTCGCCCGTCTCATTGTCTTCGAACGTTGCAGCGACGGCCGGACGGTTTCGTTGGAAATCGCCAACTTGCAGCTCGGACGGCACGACCGCGTTCAAAACCTCTGCCAAGGCGAATGTTGTCGCTGCTGAGCTTTCTTCGAAAACGAGGAACTCGGAATGCACAACCGAAACTGCATTGGCATCATAAACGAGGCCCGTTGTGATCGCGTCCGTCCCGATAAAGCCCGCATCAGCAGTGGGGTCGACGAAGGCATAATTCGCGCCTGATCCCGTTTCTGCGGCCTCCACATTCAACGCATCAACCAATGTCGCAATGGCCGAGTCGGCACCGAAACCGCCATTTTCGATCTCTTGCAGCGCGAAGACTTCGGCCCCCGTGCCGGTGATCGCGTCCACCAACTTCTCGGTCTGCCGTTCCAGATCTGCCTCGGACGCAGCCCCCCTTGGGTCCAGATTGTTCGGCCCAGATCCACCTTCTCCCTGCAAAGTGGAAAAGTAGTTCAGCACATTGATCGACGCGACCTGTACATCACCGCCGACATCTGGCGCCGTTTCTTCGCGCGCGCCAGAATTGGTCGTCTCATCAATATTCAGCGTGCCGTCTACCAGCATTCGATACTCACCGAAGCCAAAGGACATGACCCCCGTTGTCGGCCCGTCAATTTCGGCACCAAGCCGCAATGTCGGCCCGTCCTCAGTAAACGTGTCACCAGCATCAAGGATACCGTTGCCATTGTCACCAGCTCTCGTATTGGCGATGTACTGGAACTCGTCCGGATTCTGCTCGGAAACGCCGTCATCGATGATCAATCGGTTGTTCGCGTTTTCCTCGGCCAATGCCGCCACGTCCGCAGCCTCGCTTTGAGCATCGAACAGTTGTGTCGGTTGGGTTTGGATACCGGCCGAAACAGTGATCTCGCCGAAGCGGTCAAGGTTGAAGTTCTCGATGACAGTGATGTTTTCGCCGTCGATACCACTGTCGAGCTCAAAACGCATACCTTCGATCGCCTCGAAGTTCTGAGCGGCGCCACTCAGCAGGACAGTGGCCACCATCGGCAACGGGTTACCCGACGATACGACCTGCATCTGATCTTGGGAAAGCTGTGTCTGGCCAAAGAATTCGCCAACCACGCCTCGTGTAACCACCAGATCACCGACGGCGGGTTGATTTTCGCCGCCGGTGAACACGAATATCCCTTCCGAAGTTTGGGCATCGTCGTCAGCGTCCGCGTCTTCTTCCTGCAGGAAGTACCCGTTCTCGGTCACATAGGTGACAATCGCCTCGACCGTGACGACCTGGTCCACCAATTCACTTTCGGCCCCGTCGCCCTGGATATCGGAAATCAACAACAGGTCGTCATCGTCCAACACCTGAACCGACGCGGTTGGCGTCACAATATCTCCACCGACCGGGTTGCTGAGGGTCACGGTAAAACTTTCGTCGTCTTCAACCAGCGTGTCGCCAGCCACTTCGAACGTCACCGTGGCGCAGGTCTGACCAACGGCAAATTCAACCGTTCCAGTTGGAAGGGCGCCGACAAAGTCGTCCGCATCGACATCCCCACCAATCGTGAACGCAACGCTGCCCGCTTCTGACACGTCACCATCGCGGGTGATCTCGAAACTGACTTCCGTCACACCCTCATCACCTTCAAAAACATCACCGCTGAGCGCGGAAACAGAATAGGTCGGCGCCTCTGGCTCTCCTGTTCCGCCACTGCCTTCGATGATCAGGTTTTGAAACGCGAACGCCTCCAATCCGCCATCCGTGTTGGCGGTGAAGGTCAGGTTCAGGGTTGAACCTGTTCCCTCAATCGATCCAGTCAGGGTTTGCAGCACGTTGGACAAAACCTCGCCCGTGCCGACAACTGTAAGCGGATCAGCCAGCGTTTCGACGTTGCCGTCCGCCAGAGTGTAATCTTGCTCAGCATCTTCATCTGGGGCGAACTCAAACAGAATAGCCTCTTCGCCACCATCGATGTTGTAGCTGATGACAAACCGGTCTGAGTTTTCAAAGTCCCCCATCGCACCGGCGTCCACACTCAGGCTCAGATCACTTGCGCCTGCAATATCAAAGGACCAAGTGGCCGCAACGTCACCGTCATTGTCGCTGTTCTGAGTATCGGTTGCACCAAAGAACACATCAGTGTTGCTGCTGCTATCGATGATCCCAAGGCTGTCACCCGGGAAAGTACCGGCGCTATCGTCAACAAGGCTGAACGGGACAGAGCCTTCCCCTGCCTGGAAAAAGCCGAAGCCATCGCCAGCACTGGAAAACACAGGCGCGGAGTTAACAAAATTCAACAAACCAAGCGACGCGCTTCCGACCATATCAAACGCTATTGTACTTGAACCACCTGTTGGAGGCGCAGAAACAACCTGTACCGCGACGTTGCGCGTGGTGCTTTCGGTCCCGTCGGAAACAGTCAATTCAAGTTCGTAGATACCGTCCGCACCGTCATCGAGTGGGTTCGCGGCCTCTGGCGGTGCGACAAAACTGATGGCACCCGTTTCTGCATCAACGGTGAACAGTGCGGCATCATCCCCTGCGAGGGAATAGCTGAGCGTATCGCCATCCGGATCATCTGCGCCGATGACAGGCTGAAAAGTGCTGTTGCCTTCGATCAAACAGATCTGATCCACGACCAACATACTTGGCGCGTCATTTTCACCCGTGATGGTTACAGTCACGGTGGCCGTTACGGTGCTGCCGTTGTTGTCGGTGACGGCATATGTAAACGTGTCAGTCAACGTGTCACCGGCAGCCAAGCTGTCAAAAACGGAACCAGGATCATACACGACCTCGCCACCTACAAGGCTCACGGTCGCGCCAGCTGCACTGACCTCCGCAACGGACGTGATCTCGATAATGTCTCCGTCAAAGTCGCGGTCATTCGCGAGAAGCGCGTTTGTGGTGATTACAAGCGTCGCATTTTCAGACGTCGAAACATCGTCATTACCGGCCAATACGGCGTTGTTTTGCCCGTTCAGGAACAGCGTGTAGTCATCAACCGCGAAATAGAGGGCTTCAACGCTGTAGAGTGCATCACGACCTACATCGTCAACGTCCGGGTTGATCGAAGTAACAATAGTAGGCTTCCAACCTTGAGACACATCGATGGAGTAGTCGTCGATCGATCCTGCATACTGCGCCGTATCAAAACCAAGGCCCCCGAAAATGCGATCGTTCCCGGCGCCTCCGTCGATGACGTCATCACCGAAACCGGCAAAGATCCAATCGTTCCCGCGCCCCGAAGCAATGTGATCATTTCCGCCGAACGCGAAGATGTAGTCGCGCCCGTCGGTGCCCGACAATGTATCATCTTGCGAGGACCCGAATTCAAAATTGCGATACTGACGGCTCATATCGATTCCCTTTTAAGTGGACGCTGCTGTCCTGTGGTCACATGAAAATGTGAAGGTTTTTAAACAGATGAACCACGATACGCGCGACCGAGAGCCTCGCCAATAGGTTGCATCCTTGGGGGCGTATGGTCGGCGATATTTGGCATACGTTCTGGCATGGAGGTCGGTTCGTTGCCCGATTTGTGCGCGGACAGCGATCCATTTGAACAGCTTTGAACACACAGCGCCTGCCAATCGACGCGTGGACCAGCTCGTTTGCCCAACCTGCTTGCGAACGCAGTTCAGGGTGACGGTGTCACCACCACCCCGAGCTGTCCTTCGGCACTGGAATGACCAACTCCTGAAACTGCACCAACGGCAATCTGTCGTTGTCCTTTACGATCGTCGTTGCAAACACTGTCAGCAGGAATTTTAAACTGCTGTCCGGAGACTGTGCACCCGTCGTCGATTGCCAATTGGACAAGTTCGAAGCGATCTGAGCCGCCAGGGTCTTTTCATCACCGGGATCAATTTTGCCTGCGACAAGGAAGACAGGCAGAATGCTATGAGCGCTGTTGCCCTTGTTCGCCATGACCTCATACCGATACGCAATCGAACTTTCGGTTTCCAACGGCGGGTTCGTGCCGTTTTGCACGGACTCCTTTGGTGGTGTGGTCAGACTGACGAACAAAGCCTCGATGGCATCAGCGAGCTTCGATGTCGGAGCGAGCTCGATCTGGTCAGGCGCGCCAATCAGCGGAACAATCGGCGTGGGCCACGCAACCGTTTCGGTGCGGTAGACAAAGTCCGGATTGGTCTGCTGCGGCGGAACTGCAAGGTTCCTGTTCCGCTCCGTGAACCCGCTTGGAAGCACGTTCTGGTAATCCAGCACATACAAATCGTTCCACCGCAGCGTCAAATTGCGCTCCGACTGTCCGTTGTCGGGTGAGTAGACCGCTACGTCACCGCTGGCAGATTTGAATGTATAGCCTGTGATTGTCGGCCAAGGCGGCATGTCGCTGGCGCGCGACCAGGTACCTTTTACCTGCAAATCCATGCTGTTTTCGACGTTTTGGATCTCGTAATGCCAAACCTCCTTGTCGGCATCGGGCTCAACGGCATCAAGACCTCCACGTTGGGGCTCAGGCGGTTGCCAGGTACTCCAAGTTGCTGCAACGCCCGCGATGATTGCACTGAAGTCCTTGAGCGCGTTGACCGCGTCGGCCCCACCATCAGCAGGCAATTGCTCAATCTTGGGTCGGAGTTGCGGATACTCGAAAACAAATCGCGCCAAAGCGTCGAACAAATCCTTCGGTGGTTCGCGCCCGTCATCGCCCGCCAGCAGTGCGGATTTCGGGATCGAACCGATATCCTTGTCGGGTTGCTGCTGATTGAATGTCAGTGACAGGTTCAGGGTATCCTGATCAGCGGCAGAACGTTCGACCTGCACCTCATAGTTCCAAACCAGTGCATCCTCTATTGTGCTGATGGTGGACTTGGCTTCTGCCCTGGTCGACAGCAGCTTCGGCAGCGGCGGATAGCTGCGCAGCGGGATCGGGATCCGTGTTTCACCGATCGGCTGTGTCAACGTATTGTCCTGCCCCTTCGGCAGATCGCCGGGGTTTTGCTGCAGAACGAATGTGAGCCAGCTGGACGGAACATAGCCTCGGTCTGATGCCTGACCATCCCGCAGATGCTCCAACTGGTTGACCTCATAATTCAGATCAAGGTTGAAGGCGCGTTGTGCTTCGGGATCATTGGCCGAAACCAGGAAGTTCAGCCAGTTCTTCTGATCATCGGTCGTTTGCACCAAAGGAAGGGTCGAAGGGGTCAGCGCGTAAGGCAGCTTGCCGGGATCACCCTGTCCGGGAACCTGCACCGCACCGTACAATTGCGGCGGCAGCGACGGATCCCCATTTGGCTCAATCGAACCGTTGAGGTTCACAATGGCTTCCAGTTGCGTCAGCGTGGAGAACCCGTAGTCGTTGGCCAGAGTACGCAGCAACGCCTGCCGCCATGTCTCTCTCGCGGATCTGGGATCACCCGTACCGTCCGGTTCGTCGTAAACATACGTGATCTTGTCCGAAATCGATCCAGCCAGAGCTTCCTTGTTCTCGACGAACGGATCATAGAGCTCGTCCTCATTCGTTGAATGATCGGCGACTGCTGGCGCCATGATCGGGCTGAATATGGTCTCGACCGTGGTCAGGAAAAGCGCGCCCCACTGATCCATGTCAGTGCTGTTGAAAATACGATTTACGAGATCGTATCCCTTCTCCGATCCGCTGGGATTGCTGTAGTCCTTCAGATCCGGAACATCCCGCGTGATCAACTGACGGCTCAGAGGAGGCGGCGCAAAGAAGATCGGTTCAGGTTTGCCGTCGTCACCTTTGACGATTTCGACTTCGGTGCCCACACCCTTGCCCCAGCGCTGCAACCAGATGCTGCGGCGGCCAAAACGCTGACTGGTGATGTCACTGTTCTGGCCCGTTGCAACCTTGACCACGCCGACCTTGTCATCAAATGGGTAATACGCCGTCTCGAACTTGTCGGCGAAGGTCGTCAGACCGGACGGATCCGCCTTTTCGCCCGTGTCTTCAACCGGCTGTATCGGGGACGTTACGGTGCGGACTTCAGGTGCTTTCTCAGCAATGTCATCAGGAACATTTGCCCGTTGCAGCACGAGCGTAACCACCAGCTCCTGCAAGTCACCTTCCCAGTTCGCGGGCTGGGATTTGTCAAGCGGCATGGCCAGAGTAACGGCGGCTGGGGCATCGCCGCTGCCGCCCGCACGCAACCATTCCAACAGTGGCCTCACATAGTCGACAAGGCCCGAAATCAAACTTGCCCCCGATGTCAGCGCACCCAAAGGCGCCGCGGCCAGCGTGCCACCGGTATCCATGGCCGCACTTGTGTTCGGTTGATCCGTCAGCTGCTCATAAATCTTGGCATATGCTTCGGTTGTGACCTGCAATTGGTCGGGATTCACCCGGCCTTCGGCATCCTGGATCGTCGATGGATCAAAGGACATGTGCAGATCCAGCTGCACGCCATCCTTCTCTTCGACCGCATAGTAGACTTGCGTGCCAGACCAGTCGGCGAGACCCATCAGATCATCGTTGTAGAGAACCTTCAGGTCCGTTGTATCCATCAGCGAGGCCGGGACGGAATTGCCGAACACATCCTCGATCGAGATGCGCACAGTAAACACATCATCGATCGCACCGTAGCGGTTGTTGCTGCCCACCAGTGGTGCTGTTTCGAAAGCCTTGGAATAGATCCAGGTGACCGTGTCGGCCCCGGTGCGGCTATTGTCGTTGGCATTGATCGGACGGCTCCACTTCGCATCGGTCTGAGCCGTTCCGTTGATCTTTTCGATGCGGTAACTGACCATCTGGTAGAGGCCCTGCAGGAAGTCTCCGCTTGCAGCGTCAGCCTCGTCCGGCGCATCGTCCCACGTGATCGACCAGCCGACCGAACCGCCGGCATAGGCAGCAGTGTACCCTTGGACAGGCATCCCTTCCGAGTTTTCGGCCAATGTACTGAATATCGCCTTGCCGCTATCAGGCACCGATCCGATCAAGGCGTTCTGGTAAGGCGCTGCACGTGTGATCGATCCTTTGGTGCCGAACTGGACAACCAGTGCCAAATCAGCCGGACCGTTCTGGAACATGTTCAGATCAAGGCCTTCGACTTGCAGATAGAAGCCCGACGAATGCACGACGGACACTTCCCAGGTCAGCCGCAGGAAACGGGCGAATTGCACACCTCCTTCGCCCGGTTTTGCCCAGTTCAGGCTTGGGGCTGGGTCTGCATCGACACCGGCATTTGCCTCCGCCACTGCCTGGGCAGCCGCAACACCCGCAGGTGTACTGACGGTTGACAAATCCGTGCGCACCAACACACGCGGCGTTTTGGAAGACACCCAGTTGCCGCGGCTTTCGCTGACCAGAAGGTCGATGGAGTTTACCGTCTCGTTGCCTGCGTCAATCTCGTCCAGCAGGGCCTGCAACATGGCACGGTTGGCTTCATCCGTGCCGAGCAGCGAAAACGTATCGGGCAGGATGGCACCGGGCTCCACCGCATCGGGGTCAGGGATCGAAGCCAAGCGGATCGGCAGGACAAGAGCGCTGTCAGCCTCCCACGGGGTACCACCGGAGGACAAATCGGTCTGTTGGTCAGCATCTGACTCACCGCCGAACAGTTGGTTAACCAACCATGGCCCAGTCGTCGCATCCGTCTCACTGCGCCAGTCACGAACGGATTGAACCACATCTTCGGAGAAGACGTTAATGATGTACTCATCCTGTCCATCAACCCAGCTGTTGATGTTGTTCATCGGAAAGATCAGCGGTTTTTCCACCAGCGCACGCAGCGGACCCACGGTCCAAGGTGGCGTAGCTGGGCCAACGGTATGTACCATGGACGGCTCAAGGCTGGATGTTGCATCATCCGCAACCTTCAGCCACTCGGGCGTGGCGTGCGTGGTTGTCAGCCGCGCGTCCAACACCCATGCATCATCCTTTTTGACAAGCGGGAACTGCTGACCGGTGAGGACATAGAGGGCTTCCAGCTTGCTGGTGTCATTGGGATCAGGCAAGCGTACGCCGCCCATCAGAAAGCGCGAGACGAAACCGCCCAGGTCATCAATGCCGATTTCGGTCACTGCAGTGGCGAAATCGGGAGCTCCAGTTTCGATCAGCAACTGAATGGCCTGCTGGCCCAACAGGTTGAAATACTCATCAAATACCAGCGCAGCGGTCGACTCGTCCCCCCTCTCCGACGCTTGCTGGATGTCTCCGCCACCAAAATACGCTGCCACGATGTCAGAGTAGTTCGACGGCAAGCGCAGATGACCGAAACTGTTGATTGTGCCACGCAGTGATGCGTTCATCACCTTGCCGCCATTGTATTCCAGACCCAGACTGTCGGGCATGGCCATCGACACAACAGCCGTATCGGCTGCGAATGCGGTCTTGCCGACGTTGAATACGAATGTCTCGGACAAAGCCCCCAGAATAGCTGCCCGGTCGAATTCTCCACTTTGCAAAGCCGCTTGGGTTGCGACCAACTGCTCATGGAACGTGGTCGATGCACCGCCGTAGGTGTGTATGAGCCAACTCGACAATTCCGACGCCAGAACGCCAAACGGACTGCTCAGACCACCGGATTCCAGCACCAGTGTGGCGACACCTTGCGGAGCCCAGTTTTCAGTCGAGTCACCTGTGGCAATGGCCGTCGGTTGCAGAACAAATCCAACACTGATCTGCGTCTTTTCTTCCGCACTGCGCGTGTGCAAGGCCCCGGACAACCGCGCCCCAGGCACACGTGCCGGGATGGTCATCGCTTCCAACAACTCTTGCGCATCGAGCGGTCGGCCGGAATTGACCGCCGTCGGAGTTGGGCCACTGAGTTTGGCAACCGCCGAGCCGCTTCCGATCACGGTGTCAATCAGGTCCAGCTTCGCCTTAAAGGAGAAAGAGATCTTCACAAACACGATCTTGATCGACGCTTTCGCAACGACCTCAGCGGTCAGTTTCAAAGGGGACGAATGCGCGGTCTCTATGGCGAACGCCACTGTCAACGAAATGGTCAGGGACACGTCGACGGAAATGATTTCAAAATCGACCTTGCCGAACACGTTGCCGGTCAACGACAGGCTGACGCCCCACCACCAATAGTCGACACCCGTCTGGGTCATCTTGCCATCAAACGAGGCGAGGAACCCTTCGATCGTGCAGCCGAGCATCAGGCTGGCACCGGCCTTCAGAGGGCCTTGCTCGAATTCCTTTCCGACACCCCCTGCAATTCCCAAACCGAAGGTCCAGATCAGGTTGAATTCTGTGCCGAATTGGTCGGGCGCGGCAGCGCTGCTGAGTTTGCCCAGATAGAAGCCCGCCTTGACGATCAACGGCAAGGGTCCGGCTTGAAACTGCGCCGTGATCGGATGGGCTGTTGTTCCTGTAAACGGCCATCCGACCGCAAATCGCCAATCACCATTGGTCCAGATCGAGATGCTGAAATTGGGCAGCGACAGCATCACCGGACCCAGTGGGATGGTGCCCAAGTCCAGATAGATATCAGCTGAGTAAACACCGACCTCATCGCTGACTTTGCGGTAGATGATGGTAAAGGTGAAACCCTTGATTTTGCCGAGGAAGCCACCTTCATCCTCTTCCTTGTCATCATCAGCGACAAGGACGTCTCCGTTGTTTGCTACCAGTTCTTTGCCACCACCACCTTGGCCGCCGCCGCCATCGTCCGGATCTTTCTTCTTTTGGGGCGTTATGTTGATCTGCAATCCATAGAAACTGGAATCGATCAGAACGGTCGTCAGTTTGAGGCTTTGGTACTTGAACTGCAGCGCAAAGGCGATGCCGGCGTCCGAGTTGTAAAGATCGAGGTTGGCAAAGATCAGCCGCGCCACCTGTTCGACCGTCTTGTCGGTCATCAGGTTCAACTGATCGAACACTTCGGTGATGACATTGGGATTGGTCGGGTCAGTCTTGATCTCGAATGACCGGCCCAGATAGCCTTGCGGCACATCCACCAGCGTCACGCTGATCGTTGGCCCATCCCAGTCTGTATCCGTGGATTTACCAATCCAGAACAACGAGTTGCGACCGCCCGGATCACCAGGCGCACCGAATATGCCCAGGTCCTTGGGTCCGACGCCGTAGCTGAGGAAGAAGTTCAGCAACATCGACTGGAAGTGCATGAACCGCAACATCGAGACGTAGGTGGTCTCGCCAAACTCGAAGCGGTCGAGCTGCACGTATTCAAAGTCCGACGCAATGACGCCTTCAAACATAAAGCCCTTGGGTCCCGAGATCTCCGGCGGCAGGCGCAGGATAACGCCGACCTGCTTGTCCGGGTCCGTTGCGTCGGGATCCCAGCCGATCAACAACGTCGCGGTCAGATCCGTCTTGAACGAAGCAAGCAAGCCGAAAGTGCCCAGGGGCACTTCGAATTGGAGACTGTAGCGAGGGGCACCGCTATTGTTGCCACTGCCCGTCTTGACCTGCCATTCGCCAATCTCCGATGGAGTCAATCCATCCGGGGATGGCAGAACTGCTTCAATTGTACCCGGAAACGTGCGTTCAAAGCTGTAGTCGCGCGCCTCGCTCAGCATCTGGTCAACCTTGACACCAGTCAGGTCGGTCGGGATGCCATCGATCAGATCAGCGGTATTGTCGGCCTTGATACAGGTCGTCATGTCAAAGCTGTAATCGGTGATCGCCAACCCCTTGGTCGGAACGTTGTTGGCAACCTCTCCGTAGGAAAACAGATCGCCTGCGATCCCATCTTTGAATGCCAGCAGACCACTGATGCGAAACGCCGAGGCGGCGATCACCTTGCAATCACCGGTACCGTCACGCCGCGTGATGGGAACCAATGTCGCTTCGGTGATTGATTGGGCAACAAGGGCAGTGAACCTGTCACCCGTATCGTCATAAAGGAAACTGCGCTCATCCTTGGTCGAGAACAAGAGTGATCCGGTTCCATCCTCGAACAGGGTATAGACGCCGTCGATGACAATGGTGCCGTACTCCGGGTAGTCCAACGACGGACCCGGTTGCAGGGTGACGGCACTGCCAAACAACTCCTTGATGCTGAATGCAATTTGGGAGTCGAACACTGCCAGCTTGCTGTTGGCGTATTGCACGTTCAGCAACAACACCCGAAAGTCAGGAAACTCGGTCGGCGGTGATGCCGGAATGGTGTAGGGCGGGTCCAGCTTCGCGGCGTCATAGTTGATGACCGAAAACAGCGAACTGTGTTGGACCGATGTGGCACTTTCCGTGTCTTCGACCCGGTTGATCGTGATGCCGAAGTGATGCGCGAGGAGCTGTCCCTTGATCCCCCCCAACAGAATCTGAATATCCAGGGGCAACTCGTCGTATTTGAGCGGGCAGTTGAAAACCAGTATGCCGTTCCAATTGGGATCATCAATTGTCTGGCGGAAAGCCTCGAACAGATCCCCTCCTTCATCAGCGGCTTTCACGTAAGCCCGAAGCCGGGCTTGGACATCCGATTTCGTGGCCCCGTCTTCGATCAGTGTGGTCCAGGCGTTGTCGTCCTCGATCAAGGCACGTGCAGTGACTCCGGGCACGAATTTGAAGATCGTCACCGCCTGATTGTCGGCATTGCCCATTTGGACATCAAAGGTGAAATCCCCCAGCTTGATGTCCTTGTCCGGAAAAGGCTCGAATGCGGCCTGATCCGTTGCCACCAGAAAAAGGCTGTCGTTCAGCACCGTGTTCGAAAACGTCGGATTGACCACGCCGTTGCTGCCCTCGTTCGAGGTCAATTGCAAAAACTGCTCGGGGTTCTGAGGGCTGCGGGCAAGGATCAGGTTCTTGATTGTCCCTGCGGGTGGCGTGCCTCCGTTGACAGGGTTCAGCTCGACCAAAAGGCCCAAAGGTGTCCGCGCAAAGCCACCATCAAAGGCCAGGTTGGTGGATGTATCAAAAAAGATCGGACCGTAGTCGACACTGAAATAGGGCTGCAACGTGTCTCGCCGATCGGGCGATACCACTTGCCGTTCAATCGCGGACAGCTCCTCTGCAGACAGGTTGGCGTTCGGGTTCGCGATCCCCTCGTCTTCGTCCGAGTAAAACACCCCTCCATACGGTAGCATGGGAAAGGCTACGTCCTGGTTCGCCTCGTGAAACTGCAGAAGGCTTGCCCCTACCGCAATCGGGAACTCATATCGCGCCCGTGTTAAGTCCAGTTCGCGCCCGAAATAGGTCGAGGACGACGCCTGCGCACAGTAGCTGGTATTGACCACTTCGACTTCGTCGGGAGCTTCGACCGCGGATTTCTTGAGCACACGGATCCAACTTGTAGTCAACGCATCGTCCAGCGTCGTCGGCGTGCCATCCTGTGGATCATAGGATTTGGCAAATGCGGGTTTGCCCGCTTCCAGCAAAAGCCGGTCACCGGGTTCGACGAGAACGTATTCGGTCCCTGCCAAGCCGCTGCGGATTTGCACGCGTTCTTCCGCCGCCAGACCATCACCGGACCCGACCTCGAACTCGCCCACTGGGCATAGATACCGGTCGCTTTCTTCTGTCCCTGTGTTCTTGGCAAAGCCAAAGCCACCGGTAAGTTCCTGCGTCTTCGGGGCTGCAGGCTTGATCGAAACAGGCGCATTTGTCGTGCTGGACAGATACTGGGAGGTCAGCGCATTGGGTGCCGACAGATCAAGCGCCATGCGTGTCCGCAGATCATTCAGTGGCGCCAGCGGTTGCAGGTAGACGTTGAAAAACAGGTCTTTGACCCTGATGGGCCCGGGATCAGATGCGGGTGTGAACAGCGGATATTGCGCCGCGCTCGCGCCTGCCGCATCCGGTCCGTAGAAAACACGCTGCAATCCCGCATATTGCTGGCTCAGCTCATAGTGGCTCCAATCCCAAGCAAACGTCAGTGTACCACGGTGGTTGCCGGACAAGGGCAAAACCACGCGCGTGGGACGCGTGCCGACCGGCTGCGGCAGATCGTTTTCGACAATCTGCACCTGAATGCTTTCTTCGCCCGATGCCTTGTCGAAAGTGATGGCTGGCGCAGCCATGTCGAGCGCCATCGGGGTATTGCGCCTTAAATCCAGTTGCCATGTCCCGATCCGCAGTTGCGCATTCGAGGACACCGCGAATGCAGTTGACGCCTCGACGATATCATAGGTTTCTGCATCGTGACGCCATGCAACGCGGGAAAAAGTGGTGGGTTCCTGGGTCAGAACGCCATTCAGCTCGATCAGCAGAGCAGCGGGATCCATGTCCTCGTCGGAAAAGACATAGGCACCACGCGCGTCAAAGCTCTGCGGCAGGGTGAGTATTTCGGTCTCGCTATGACCTTCAAACAGGTAGTAGTAGGTCAGCGCAATGTTTCCGCCACCCGACCCATTGTTGCTGGCCACATACAATGTTGCGGTATCATCTGTCGTAGCCAGCGTGAAGCTGATGTCCTCTGCGCCTTCGTGCGGGACAACTGGGGGCGCCGACCGTGAGGTAAACAACGCGACGTCCACGTCTTCCTCGATCACAAGCGCCTCGACCATTTCGGGGTAGATCGTAAAACCGTCCGTGTATGCGGTGTTGCGCGGCTCAAGGCAGTTGTCAAAAACGATGATCTGAACATCGAGAACGGTTTTGACCTCGGGACCGACTTCGATGATGTACGTTATCGGCACGCCACCATGGACAGTGACCAACAACTCGTTGCATCCGGTGCCTAGAACATCCGGCCCCGGGATCGGCCCCCAATCGTATACGGTGGTCATCTCCAAATCGGCGTTTTGGAGATCCAGCCCCTTGATATGACGTTTCTCACCCTGGTTCAGAACCAATTCGACGTGGCCGACTGATCCGTTTAGGAAATATGCGTGCGCCATGGTTCAACACCCCCCAAAAGTGTGTGCGGTCAAGGGATCATGCCCGACCGAAAAGCCGGCCGGTCGGGCACTGTCTGTTTGTGCAATCAGCCAGGCTGCGACGGCACAGCCCGGACAGGCTAACCGTCTCGCTGTTCGATCAGGGTGATTGTGATATCTTTACTTTCGCCGGTCGCGTCCTCGCCCACAATCGTGTCCTCGAACATGAAGAAATACAGATCAAGGACCGTAGAGACCGTGGACTCGATCTGATAACGCCGGGTCTTCGCCTTCTGCCCAGACACAAACAAAACCTCGTTTTGGTGTCCGTCGCCGCCGAAGACGTCCGGGCTGGGGCGCGCCGAGATTTCAGCCGCCCATGTTGGACCAATGACTGCCGTCCCGTCGAGATTCACTGACACTGCTGCCACCGGGTTCTGAGCGCCGGTATTCAGTGTCACCTTAACGTCCGTGGGACTTGCATTTACAAAGTAAGCTTTTGCCATTTCTGGACTTCCTCCTGGTTGGATGGTGAAATCTGAGTTTTACGGCTGATCCCATACACTTGGATAAATCTTGCCACCCAACTGTTTTCCAAGCTGCGAAATCACCAGGTAATCTTTGAATACCCACAAGAGCATTTCGTTGTTTGGCGCCGCGCCCTCCGGGTCATAAAGATCATTGTACGTTTGCGCTTCCGAACTGGCCCTGGACGTGATGACGAGTGTGTTGATCCGTCCCCACTCCCCGGGTTTTGGCGCATCTGCAGGCTTGCGCGGTACTGTTTGCGAATATGGGAGATAGTGGTGCCTGGCTTCGCTCGGCTTGAGTTCGGACAACCCTTGGAAATTCAGCGTCGGCGTCATCTTGTCCGCTTGCCAGTTGATTATGCGCAGGTCCGAAGCCATCCGCTCCCTCCTCTGGTTGCGGTGTGAACCTGATCGACGGGCAAATGTGTGGCAGTACCGCGCGCGCCTGCTACATCTTCCACTGCTGAATGCTGCGCGCATTCCGGGACTGGATGCGCATGGCCCGCGTCCAATCCTGGTTCCAGGGAACAATGGTTATCTTGGAGATATCCCCGGTCATGTCTGCACCGGTGATCGCACCGTCCTGTATGTAAAAATACAAATCCAGTGCGATCGACACGCCCGATTGTACATTGAACACGAGAGGCGCGGTGTGGGACTCCATGAACACCGTGACCGCGTTGATACGGTTGGACCCGCCAAAAACGTTGCGCCCCGCGAAGGCGTCTATTTCGGCAGGCCACGAGTGACATTTGAACACGGGCCTGTCGTGCTCTTTTCCGATATCGAAGGGTTTCAGCGGATTGTTTTTCGCAGCTGCATTCAAGTTGACCGTCATCGAGAACGGCGTTGCGTTGATGAAATATGCCCTGGCCATAGCCTATTGCGTAACTGCTCGACCGCGATGTTGAAAGTGCCCTGTTCGCCGACGAGACCATTGCGTCATTTGTCGCATTGGAAGAACGCGTGAATTCGAAGAATGCGGAATACATCTTTTGACGGGCCTTTGGTTCGGTCCGAAAACCGAAAATCTAAGTCTTCTCCCGCTATGCTAGAATTTTAGCCTGCCAGGAGTCACGACAACAATTTCTCGCTGCGGTTGATATGTCACTTGACATACTGAAAATAAAAGAGATTTTTCGTACACAAGTCGCTGTATTTCTTGGGTCCAGATTTAGAATCACCTGAATCAAGGCCATAAATTCGTATGCGCTGTGATGCATATTTTGACGAAACGGCGAACCAAAATCAAAGAACACGTAGGCGCATTTCGTGCTGCCATGGAACAGTCGGCTGCGCCGTGCTGGTTCGCCAACACAAAGCGTTGCGACGGCGACCTCCACCCGGCAAAGCAAGGCCGATGTGAGGTTGCAGCTTCCGCAAGAATACCTTGGCACGCACATCAAGATCATGCCCGGCAGCCGAAGGCAGAGATCGGGCCAATCTACCCGGCTCACCGGCACATAAATTGACTTAATGGTTTGATAGAATGAGTAATTTCCAGACCACCGTCATTTTTTGCATACATAGATCTAGATGATCCACGCGCCCGTTTGCACGGTGCATGCCGATCTGCGCACCCGACACCAACTCGGACACTTGCTACAGCTCGAGAACAAGGTGGGTTAGATCACAGTCCGAGATCACGCCGTTGCGCTGCCCTTAAATCAGGCCTTGCGCAAAACAACTTGAAAATTTGAAAAACGAATCCGCGTTTTCTTCAATTTATGCGGGAAACCGGAATGGCCACACTGAGGGCATCTTCACCACTTTGCCCTTTGGAGTGTATTCAAATGACAGGCCAAATTCTCCCCAGAGATACAATGCGGTCCCTTCCAGGCTGGAGCCAGCCCTTTTGGTCGTGGCTCACGGCAAAACCCCTGATTGAACAACTCGATACGCGGCGAAGCAAAACGCCACTGTACCACATTGTCGTGTCCGCTTTGCTGCTCGCGACCGGCATCGCGTTGTCCGTCCTCGGTGCGATCCAAGGGTTGTACGGCCTGCTGCCATTTGGCTTCATCCTGGCGACCGCCGGGACAAAGCAATTTCAGGTGATGATCTGCCATCAGGCAGTGCATGACATGGTGCTCGATGGCAAGCGGGCCAATGAGATCCTGGGAACCGTGATTTCCAGCGCCCTCATGCTCAAGCCCTTCAGAACATACAAATCCGAACATGTGCATCACCACGATCACCAAAGCCTTCTGACGGACCTCGACGACACATTGACTTTCTTGCGTGACAACGTCGGATTGCGGACGAGCGACACAGTTGCACAGATGTGGACAAAACTGGTGATCCACGCCTTTTCACCCATCGCCATGGTACGGTCGGTGTGGGGTCGCGTGGCGGCCACTGTGCTACAACCAAACCGCAAGGTTGCAGCGTTGACGATCGGGGCATGGGGGATCGGTATCGGTGCAGCCATCTGGGCAGGTGGGCTCCATATCTTCCTGCTGGCATATGCTCTTCCCGTTTTTGTTGGATACCATATCTGCACGACCTTTCGCCTTGCTGCCGAACACACTTGGCCACCGGTCGAAGTCCTGCGGGCCAGGGGTATCGCATTCATAGCGGAATCGACCACCGGCGTGTTTATTGGTGAGCCACTGAACATCCCGGACAATGCAAGCCGACTTATGCGGTTTCATCTGACGAGCATCTGGCTTGTGCGGATGCTGAGCTACCACCTGTTCATCCGGCTCTTCGTCATGGTGGGAGATACACCGTGCCACGATTTCCACCACCGCCGCCCGCGATCACGGGAGTGGCCGAACTACGTGACCGCGCGCGAGGCAGATCGCTTGAAAGGGTCCAAACCGTTCCCATCCAACTACCTCGACTTTTGGGGCTACGGAAACGCCGTCACCAACAACTTCCAGTCATTCCAACTGGCGGCAGACTATTACGACCAGACGGAGGCCCGGAACCCATCCCAACACACCACAAATGAAAAGGAGGTTTTCGCATGAAGCCCGGCGTCCCCAATACACCATCTCGCAAAGCACTGCTGACAACAGTTTCCTCGGACTCTCACAGCTGGAACCTCATCTTCATGGAACTCTTCCTGGCCGAGCGTGGGTTTGAAGTGACCAATCTGGGGCCGTGCTGCCCAACAGAACTGACAGTTACCCAATCGCAGGAAACCACCTACGACGTGATTGTGATCAGCTCCATCAATGGGCATGGGGTCATCGAAGCACCGGACATCTTGAACGCCCTGCGCCACGCGGGGGTCACAACGCCGGTGGCGGTCGGCGGCAAGCTCGACACAAGTTCGGATCTCGAAACAGGCGATAAGTTGGCCCAGGCAGGCTTCGACGGGGTCTTTCCCGATACCAGTTCGACCCTGTTCGACGACTTCAACATCTTCCTCGATCGGCTGGAAGCCTGTCACCCGTCAACATGCCTGGGATGCACCGGCTGCGCCAACGCCGCCGCGGCATCGACATCAGCAATGGGAGTGGCCGCAGAATGATCGACTTCAACGCATATGTGACACGCACGTCGGGCAAACATGGCCCGCTCGTGCAACCCAGAATGGGCGTGGGACCGTTGGAGGACATGCGCGATGGTCTGATGGCAACCGCGACAGCCAACCCGGCCACGGTATGCACCATTACACTGGACAGCTTCACGAGGGTATGTGCCTTTGACAAAGCCGCCGCCGCGCTGGCATCCGGCGCGCATCTGAACGGCTTTCCCATCATGGCCTACCCGCGTGAAGCCGTTCGGGAACTTGTCTCTGAAATAGCATCGGCGACGGGACGCCCCGTACAGGTGCGCCATGGGTCAGCACTGCCGTCAAAGGTCTTTCAGCGCATGGCAGAGATTGGAATGACTGCCACGGAGGGTGGGCCTGTGTCCTATTGCCTGCCGTACTCCCGGCTTCCCCTGGAACAGGCTGTCGATGATTGGCGTCAGGGCGCGAGAGCCTTGGCGGAAGCAAGCGACATCAGCCACATAGAGAGCTTCGCGGGTTGTATGATGGGTCAAATGGCCGATCCCGCCCTTTTGGTCGCACTGAGTGTTCTCGAGGCCCTGTTCCTCAAGCAATGCGGCGTATCAAGTGTCTCGGTCAGCTACGCACAGGGCATCAGCCCGACCCAGGACCGCGCGGCATTGCGCGCTCTCGATGTGTTGACGAGCCACTATTTGGATGGTCACCCGTTCCACATCGTGGCCTACGTATTCATGGGGCTGTTTCCAAACACGATGATCGGCTTTTGCCGCATCACAGAAGACCTTTTGTCCATCGCACAGTCCGAAAACGTCGCCCGGGTGATCGTCAAAACGCCGGTGGAGAACCGCCGCATACCGACCGTGGCAGAGAACGTCGCATCGCTAAACTTTTCGCACCATTCCATGGCGCAGAACACGATGCCTGAGCACCCGTTCGACAATCGCGAGTTCGAAGCCGTATTGGCCCGTGCAGATCTGCTGATCGAACAAACCTTGCGCAAGGATCCAGATGTAGGCCGCGCCTTACTGGCCGCATTTGCAGATGGCATTCTGGACGTCCCCTATTGTCTGCATACCAGCAACCGGTCGCGCGCACGTACGGCAATCATGGATGGTCGCTATGCTCCGGCGCAATCGGATGGCGGCAGCACGGACGCCTTGCTCGCCGCCCTGAAGTTCAACCAAAGCCAGTACGATGTGCAGCCATCGGGCTTCATCTAAACAGCGAGGAAACTCCGATGACTTCAAACATTGAATGGACGCCCTGGCTCGCGACTATGATCCCGCTCATCTTCAGTGCGGGACCGGGCAACGTGATGGTGGCAGCGTCTGGTGCGCGCAGCGGCATCCGATCGTCGATGCGCTTCATCTACGGGCTGGACGGAACCTACTTTTTACTCGCGTTGATAATGGGACTGGGTCTTGGTCAAGTCCTGCTCAGTTTTCCGGGCGCGACCGTGGCGATCAAGATTGTCGGGATCACGTACATCTTTTACCTGGCCTACCGGTTCATGGTGGCCAGCGTGACCAACGCCGACGAGGGCGCAGAGGCCTTCCGTTTCGTGGACGGTGTCGTGGTTCAGCTCACAAATACAAAAGGGCTGATCATGCTGGTCGTGATGTTTTCAGAGTTCTTTCGACCCTCCGCTCAGCTCGTGGGTGATGTGCTGTTGATGAGCGCGGTTTTGGTTCTGCTGAACTTTTGCGCCCACCTCATCTGGGTCAGTTTCGGCGTAGGTATCAAACAAGCCCTGGTGCGCAATCCCAGACTGTTCCAGGCACAGAACTGGCTGTTTGCAGCAATGATGGCGGGTGTGGGCGTCTGGCTGATGGCGCGATGAAACGCAGGTTGAGCGTGCCGCACGAAACTGCGCCTGACGTCTGAGCAACCGTAACGGCAAAGGGGCACGGAAAGGTCATCAAACGCTCCCGCCCCTACACCGAAATCCTGAGAACGGTTCACCAATCTTGGGCGTACCCCCATAGATCTTTGTTTCTTACGATCAATGGAAAGAGAACATGAAAGGGTTCGACATGGAAAAAGTTGTCTTTGACAAGGCTGGTCCACCTGATGCGCTGTATTCAGTTTCCGTGGACACCCCAGAGCCCGGCCCTGATCAGGTTTTGCTGGAAACCAGCATGGCGGGCGTCAATTACATCGATGTATATCTGCGCTCCGGCCAACTGCCGGGCCAGATCGTTCCGGGATCCGGTATCGGTGTTGAGAGCGTGGGACGTATCGTCAGGGTGGGCGAGAGGGTATCGCAGAAACTCGTCGGCCAACGCGCAGCTGCTGTCGGAGGAAATCCGGGCGGATATGCAAGCCATCGGCTTGTTGCGCATGATCGGATCATCCCGCTGCCGGATGATATCTCTGACGAGGTGGCGGCAGCCCTTCTCTTCAAGGGGCTCACTGTCGAGTACCTGATCAACCGCTGCACACCTGTCACGTCAGGGCAAACTGTATTGTGGCACGCTGCCGCCGGCGGCGTAGGCTGCATTGCAGGGCAATGGCTGAAACACAAAGGTGCGCGTGTCATCGGGACGGTCGGCGACGAAAGAAAGGTTTCCATCGCCAAGGATCACGGACATTCCGAGGTCTTGCTCAGCGGATCGCCGTCCCTGGTCGAGGACGTCAAAGCCCTGACGGGCGGGCGCGGCGTCGATGTGGTTTTTGACAGCATTGGTGCCGCGACGTTCGATGCCTCCCTTGCCGTTCTCAAACCACGCGGCCACCTCGTCTTGTTTGGAAATGCGTCCGGGAAAGTGGACTGTTTCGATACGTCGAGGCTTGGCGCACAAGGATCGGTGTACATGACCCGACCGTCGATCGCGCACTACATCAGCGACACCGATGAGTTTCGGCAAGCTGTTTCGGAAGTCTTCGCGGCCATTCGGGCAGGGGTCATTACACCCGGCAAAGTTAACAAGTTCGACCTGCATGATGCTGCAACGGCGCATCGCGCTCTGGAAGGACGGCGACTTATTGGGTCCACCGTGCTCTTGCCCAGCCACAAGCCCATGCCAGACACCAGCGCGCTATGAAACTGAGCGCTGCCTTTCCCTTCATCTTCGTGTGGCTGTGGAGCACGGGGTTCATCGGAGCAAAGTACGGGCTCCCCTACATTGAGCCTCACTTCATGCTGACGATACGCTTTGGATGCGCAATCATCCTGCTTGCCTTGCTCGCACGCTTGTTTGGCGAACGAGGCCTCAATTCAACGGAGAGACGCGGACAGATCGCCGTGGGCACCCTGCTTCACGGAGCCTATCTGGGCGGCGTTTTCTTTGCCATCAAATCCGGAATGTCGGCAGGTGTCGTTGCGATCATCGTCGGCCTTCAGCCCGTTCTCACGATACTTCTGGCGCGCATCTGGCTCGGCCAGCAGATAGATGTTTTGCAAAGGTGGGGCGTTGTGATCGGATTTCTGGGGACAGCGCTTGTCATCTACGGCACAGGCAAGTTCACCGGACCCGCGGGCAACATCGTGGCCCTCATCGCCTGCGTTATTGCACTGTTCGGGATCTCCATTGGCTCCGTGTTGCAAAAATCATCAAGCTCAGATTTGCCGTTGCTCGGCGGCGCGACCTACCAGTACATGGGTGCGATCTGTGTTGTGGGGTTGTTGTCCGCGGCGACCGAAACACAAGACGTCAACGTGACCGTCGAACTCGTACTTGCGATGTCGTGGCTCATCTTCGGCCTGTCCATTTCCGCGCTTCTGCTTTTGATGGTGGTTTTGCGTTCCGGCGAAATGGCACAGGTCGCAAGCTACTTCTATCTCGTGCCACCCGCCACTGTCATTCAAGCCTGGTTGCTTTTCGACGAACAGCTCGGCGCAGTCGCTGTGGCGGGATGTCTTGTAACTGTTGTCGGTGTTTTTTGCGTGATCACGCCAGCGCCGAAAATCAAAAGATGGCGCGCAAATGCCAAAACCGTCCTCACAGGCCAGAAGCTAAAGGAACAGGAGAATGCTTGATAACAGCAAAGAACCGGCAACCCTCAGCGCAACTGTCGAGAGCCTTGTGCGAATTGCAGACCGCCACACGGCAATTGAACGACCCGTCTGCCACACCGGAACGAAAGACAGCTTCCGCAGCCAGATAGACGTGAGCTTGGAAGACCCGACCGGCGCATCGCCGGAAGAGCTTGAATCCGCGCTGTCGGATTTCCTGCGGCTGAACCCTGATGTGGGCCGGTTGGGATTTCACAAGCAGCTCTATTCGGGTGTCAATCTGCCTGCCGTGCTTGGCGAATGGGTCGCGACCCTGTCCAATTCGGTGATGCATACCTTCAAGGTCGGTCCGGTATCGAACCTGATGGAAGCCGAGGTGGTGAACCAATTGTCTCGACTTGTTGGCTTCGAAAACGGCGAAGGTCTGATGGTAAGTGGGGCAAGTCAGGCCAACCTCGTATCGATGATGCTGGCGCGGCACGCCCTGTTTCCCGATCTGAAGGAAACCGGCTACGCCGGAAGAGAGCTTGTCGCCTTTGTTTCAGACCAGGCACATTATTCGATGGCACGTGCCGCAAACGTCATCGGAATAGGCACGCGAAACCTCGTTGCTGTGCGCAGCGACGCTGACGGTCGAATGATGCCAGACGCCCTACGCCATGCAATTGAGGCGGCGATCAAAGACGGCAAGATCCCTTTCTACATTGGACTTACCGCCGGCACGACCGTGCTGGGCGCCTTCGACCCGGTTCCCAAAGCGGTCGCCTTGGCGCGCGAATTCGGCCTGTGGGTGCATGTGGACGGTGCTTGGGGGGCGCCGGTGCTGTTCTCGCAATCCCACGCGGATTTGCTGTCGGGATGTGACGAAGCGGATTCATTTACCTGGGACGCCCACAAGCTTCTCAACGTTCCACTGACCGCTGGCATCATTCTCACGCGCCAAAAGGGTTGGCTCCACGCAGCCACATCTGGAGGCGGTGAAAACTACCTCTTCCACAAAGAAGCGAAGCAAGAGCAGCCCGAACCGGAACTCGGTGAGCTTTCTATTCAAAGTGCCCGCCGCGCAGATTGCGTTAAGGTATGGTCAGCGTGGAAAGCCGTCGGTCGCGACGGTTTTGCGCAAAAAGTTGATCACTTGATGGAGCAAAAGGCACATTTTCTTGCCTATCTGAATGATCAGCCCGACTTTGATATCATCGCCCCCGCGCCTTATCTGAATGTTTTGTTTCAGTACCGACCTCAACACAATTCCATCGCAGAACCAGATGTTTCGAAGCTCAATGTAGCCATATGTGAAAGGCTGGCTGAAACGGGCGAAGCCTTTATTGACTACGCATCCTTCTCGGGGCGGACCGGTATTCGAATGATCCTGGCACATTCGGATATCAGTGAACTGTACCTCAATGACCTGTGTGATCGCATCCGTCAGGTCGGAGACGCCCTTGAGATCGAACAGCAGAAGTCACTGCTTTGACAACCAGCATTTGCAACGCGCCGCCTGCCACCTAAAGCAGTAGCTCCTTGTTTGCCTCGATGGTCGACTTCAAGAAGTCGGCCACGACATCAACGCGCACCAAGTCGCGCGTGGACTGACTTCGAAGCAACCATATCTCCGACATATGGGGCGGCAGGTGAGACAGAACCTGTTTGAGACCATATGTCCGCGCCGCGAACCTGGGGAGGACACAGATACCCAGGCCGTTCAATGTCGCCTGAAGCTGCGCACCAAGGTTTTGCGCTCTAATCCAGGGGGTTAGGGTCTGATTGAAACTGGAAAGCCACTGGGCAAGCGGCAGATACCCAAGCTCACTCGAAAACCCGATCAATCTGTGTGTGCGAAGTTCTTCAGGGGAGGCTGGAACGCCGTACTTCTGCTCATAGCTTTCCGAGCAGTACAACGCCTGGGACAAGTCCCCGATCTTCCGCATGGTAAAGTTGCCCTGATCCGGTTTGTGAAGACGTATCAGGATATCGCTTTGGCTTTGTGACAGCATCGATGACTTTACGGTGTTGGAAAAGTCGATGGAGATGTCACCGTACTCCTCATGAAAACTTGCCAATGCAGGCAATATCAGATGAGCGCCCATCAATTCCGGACAATCAATACTCACACGGCCAGCCATGAAGTCTTCGGGGGCAGACAGTTGCCTTCTCATCAAGGCGATCTTGCTTTCGACTTCCAGGGCAAGCGGGGTCAGCTTTTCTCCGGCCTCCGTCAGATAGTATCCGGTGGTCGTCTTCTCAAAAAGACCGACACCCATCGCTTCTTCGAGTGAAGCGATCTTCCTCGCAACCGTCGCGGCGGAAACCTGCATCATGCGCGCCGCTTCGGTGATATTCTTGGTCTTCGATACCAAAATAAAAGAGGAAAGATCATCCCAATTCATTCCATCAACTCCCGGTCACCTGATGTAACTTTTATTTAATGTCTCGATGTCACCGATTTACCGTCCTGTTTGAATGTCTTTTCGGCTCAGGACCAATGGTACTGCAAGTTTCAATTCTTAGAGTAGGGAAAGTCTATCGGGTAGACACAAATACAACTAAACAATCGATTGGAGTTCATTCGCGCGGTAATACGCCGATGCGATCCGCGGCGACAAACGAACGCGCATCGTCAAGCAGGTTTGCGCCTCATGCTGTCAATTCATTCGGTAGCCAACATTGCGCAAGGTAACAATGCGCTTGCCCTCCGCACCGATTTTCCGGCGCAAACGTCCAACATAAACGTCCACAACGTTGGTCAGCGGGTCTTCGTTCAGACCCCACACGGTATTGAGAATACGTTCGCGGGACAGAACCCGCCCCTTGCTGGTCAACAGAAGCAGCAAGAGATCCCGTTCCTTCTTTGAAAGCTCAACCTCGGTTCCATCGACCATGACCTGCAGTGAGGCGCGATTGAAAGTGACTGCCCCGCTGGTGATGACCGTTTCACTGGCATCAGCGGTATACCCGGTGGCACGGCGGTGCAGTGCCTCGACACGGGCGATGAGTTCATCAAAGTCAAATGGTTTGGGCAGGTAATCGTCAGCCCCCATTCTGAGGCCCTCCACCTTTTCCTCGGGGCTGTCGAGCGCCGTCAGCATAAGGATTGGTGTGCTTGACTTGCGGGCACGGAGTTTGCGGCACACGTCCTGCCCCTGGATGCCCGGAAGCATCAGGTCCAGCAGGATCACATCGTAGACGTTCGAGGCCGCGTGTTCGAGCGCGTCTTCCCCATCGGCGGCGTGATCTACCGACCACCCTTCTGCACCCAGTCCGCGCCGGATGAAATCGGCGACCCTCAATTCGTCTTCAACCAACAGGATGTTCATGAATGGCTCCCTTCGCAAACGAAATTCAGCCAAGTCCTTAAAGCCGTCTCGCAGCACCGAGTATCGGCTAAGAGTTGGTTCTTACGGCATATAACTGGAGTTTAGGCGGATTTGAGCGAAGTCTCGCTAGGAACAGCCTTCTGCGCAGGATGCTTCGGTAGCGAGATGACGACCCGCAATCCGCCGCTCTCCGCGGTATGGAGCGTGACCGTGCCTCCATGTGCCTCGATGATCGATTTCACGACCGGCAGACCAAGTCCGCTGCCTTCGATCCCCTGACCGGATGCGTTGGACCCGCGAAAGAAACGGTCGAAGGCCTGCGACTTTTCTGCGGCGCTCAGGCCGGGTCCGTCATCCTCGACGCTGACGACATGGTCAGACGGGTTCGTCTCGACCATGACTGAAATCGTCGATCCCCCATAGCGTCGAGCGTTCTGTAGCAGTGCCAAAACAGACTGGCGCAAACGCACCTCATCAACCGGCGCCATGACCCGCGTATCGGGGCTGACCACCGCGACCGATCCGGGGAACATGGCAACCGCGTCATGAACGATCTTGCGCAGATCGGTCTCCTTGCGATCCAAACGCAGTTGCCCGGCTTCGAAACGGGCCACGGTCAACATGTCGTCCACGATCTGGTTGGTGTGTTTCGCACTGTCCCGGATCCGCGCAAGCGCGTCGGAAACACCCGCGCTCAGGCTGGTGGTCGTGCGCAGGGTCACATCCGCCTCGCCCAGGATAATCGCGAGCGGCGTGCGCAATTCATGACTGATATCGGCCATCAGCCGCTTGCGCTGTTCTTCCCCGGCCTCGAGCTTGTCGATCAGCTTCTGAAGCTCTTCCGTGCGCGTGGCCACCGTCGTTTCCAGATGCTTGCGCTGTTCGGCACGACTGACTTCGCGCGCAGCAAGGCCCTCGGTCATTCCGTTCAGGACAAGACCCAGATCGCGGAACTCCTTGCTGCCTCCAAGGTTGACCGGTGCGGAATAGTCTGCACTGCGCAACCGATCCAGCCCGTTCTGAAGTCGGATGATGGGTTGCCGGATCTGACCATCGAAGGACAAGAGCCCGACAATCAGCACAGCGCCTGCCGCAATCAGGAGGATATAGACCAATGTTTCGTTTCTGGCGCGGAAGGCGGTCGCCTCGGCCAGCACCTCTTCGACCTCTTCGAGTTCCTCTTCGAGGGCGGCGTTGATCTTTCGGTCCAGCTCGACATCAATGTCACCATCCAAAAGCGCGGCGAGACGCTCTATCTGGATGAAGGAATCGATCGGGTCACCCGAAGCTGTCAGGGTCGCCATGGCCGCATTGACTGATCGGATGTCCGCCTCAATCGACTCAAGAAGCTCAAGTTCCTCGATCTCCTCATCTCCAGCCATCTGGATTTCGCTGGCGATGATCTTGCGGATGTCGACAAGGTTCTGCGCAATGGCGTCGCGCAAGCTGTCCTCTTCCTCGCCTCCGTCACGATCACCGATCAACAGTGCATCGCCATGTTGCTTGAACAGCCGATAAATGTTCGCCTCGAGCTTCAGGTGCAGCCCATAGGAGGCCTGGGCAAGCTGCGTGCGTGCATCCCACCATCTGGTTTTTTCAAGACTGAAAAGGGTGATGCCCCCCAACCCGCCAAGCAGTGCGATAATGACAGCCGCATAGATACCGAACAGGGTGGTGGAACGCATTTCAGATGACCTTCTGTTTTTCAGCAGCGCCGCAAGGAAGCGATGATTGCGCCAGTATGACAGTTGCCGGCACGAACCGCCTGAGCGTGGTGAGCAATGCGTCCTGATCGGCGTCTGCCTGCCAGCGCAAGGACGATATTACGACAATATCGGCTTTGCCGAGCGCCGCGCGCGCAAGATCCAGCCGCAGCGTTTGCGCCGCAGTCAGCCCCCGCCCATTCTCGGCAATGCGTTGGTCCAGACCTCGCGGTGATGCCAGGAGCGCTCCGAGCCCGAAAGCCCTGAGCGTTTTTCTAATGGTTGCGCCTTTGGGGCGCTTGACCGCGCTAAGCGTCGCAGACCGTCGCAAGCTGCCCTGCAACCCGACATGATCGTCCCCGATAAAGCTGACCCGCGGTGTCTGGATTTGTCCATCAAACTGCAGGTCGACGCCCTCGACATGGTCAAGGCCCGCAACGATGCGCGCAAGCTGTGCGGCATTCTCATGTTCCAATCTGGCGATGGTCCCACCGACAGTCGAGAAATCAACCGGATTGTCTTCGATCCGGCCGATCAGCCGCACACCAATCGGAACACTATGCTGCGCGGATTGTCGGCGCACCGTTGGCTCCGCAAGCAGATTGCGCGCCTTTTCCCGCGCCACGCGCCAGGCGCAATAGTGATCCCAGGCAACACCGAGATCCCGCAGGGGCAAGGCAACCAGCGCCAGAACGGACAGGCTGGCAGCCACGACGGCAGGAGCGATGCCGCTTCGGCTTGCAAGCCAAAGAATGGCAAGACCGGACAGGCCGACACCCATCTGCAGAATGCTCTGAAGGCCAACCGTCCGGCCGCGGCGCGCCACCGCATCCACCTTGAGCGCAGCGCCTTGTTCATCAAGGCCGCGCAATTCCTTCTCGGTACGGCCCATGAGGTCAAGTTCGGGTGCAATGGCAATGCGTTCGATCATCGAAATGGCAATGTTGGCACGGCGACGACGAAGCTGGCGGTGGCGACGTTCAAGATGCCAGGCCGTCCCTGCCATAACGCCAAGCGCCAATCCAAGCGGCATCAACCCGAAACCCGCAAGGATCGGGTCGAGTGAGAAGAGGATGAAAACCGCACCAGGAAGAACCACGGCAGCCGTCAACACATCCGGCAACCCACGCCCGAACCACATCCGCGCAGCGGACAGGTCACCCACGAACCTGAGCGAAAGCGCTCCGACACGCCGCGCGTCATGGCGGGCCTTCGGAAGACGGGCAATCTGGGCATACAGCGCACGACGCAATGCAATTGCATAGCTTTGGCCAAGCGCCTCACCCCGGCAGCGTGATTGCAATTGGCACAATGCCGCAACGACCGCCGACAGCGTTAGCTCAACAATCGTCACCACTTGCAGGACATGGCCTGCGTGCAACGCGGCAAAGGCGTCGCGGGTCGCAAAGGCTGCAACCGCAAGGGCGGCAGCCTGCGCAATACCGCAGGACACGACGAGGACCGCGTCAGTGACGCGGTCCCTTGTGGCCAGAGATGGGAGGGGTCTCATGCGGCCACGTCTGTCGGCCCATGGCGCATCAGGGGCGCAACATGGAGATCAATGGATTTCGGCGACCAAAGGTCCTCTCGCGACAGGATCGGCAAGCCGGTCACCTCGGCCGCTTCCGCCGTCGCCAGCGGGGAGCAGCTGACCATGCCTGATATCGCGAACGGCGTGAGGTTCATCCTTTCCAACACTGTTACACCCCCCGCAGCGCTGAGTGCATCAGGGGCCGCAAACAGAATGCCATCCATCCTGTCACGGATCCGGGACGACCTCAGGATCGCGCGGGTTTCCTGCTGGAAGACGCCGTCGGCAATCTCCACCACGACCACTTCCGCCCCTCGGGACGCGGCGGTGGCAACAAGAGTGTCGAAACCGGCCTCGATCCGGTCGAGCGGCATGCGGAAGGTCGTGGCCATGCCGACATCGGTGAAATCAAGCGCTGGCACGCCCCCGTCCTCAAAGCTGTTGAAGTCACCGAATGCGCCGGTGCCCGTGGCTTTGACGCCTGCGGCGGAATAGCCGGATCGCAAAAGCCCATGCGCAAGGCTGGAGGCCGCCGTGGTCTTGCCGGAGTTCATCGAGGCACCGAACACGCCGATCACCGTGACATTCTCATTTGCGGGCATTTTCGGCAGAGCGTAATCTTCCACGTTCAGCACCCGACCGCGTGGGCCGATCAACAATCCGAGAGGCTTGAGCTGGGTCGGTTTGCCCGTAGACGCATGGGCCGCATCGACGCGACCGGCGACACCGCCACCTGCAACGAGGTCGATCACATCCCCCTCGATCACTGCGCTGGCCAGGAACTGGTCGGGCGCATAGCGATCCCCGAGGCAAAGCACCACCAGGTCACCAGGATAGCTGGCGGACACGCGGCGCTCGGCAAGCTGGATTTTCTTGTGATGGCCTACTTTCATGATTTCGCACAGGATCAGATCACCTGCCTTGGCCGATTGCAGATGGGGCGACAACCCACGCACATCGTTCCGATCCACACGGCGCGTGGTAAAGGCCCATTTCGCAATATCACACAGGGCGGTGGTCATTTGGGTCATCTCAGTCATCTGCTGTACTCCGTATTTCAGCGTTTGGATGACCCCCTTTTGCACGACCAGCGTGATCGAAATCCGGCAGGCAGATGAACCACCGCGGCGTGAATGCATGAACGATGGATGAATGCGCGGACCGTAAGAACACATGGCGCAACAGCCCTAGTCATCATCGCCATCCCCATCATCACCACCACCATCGCTGTCTCCGCCGCCATCGTCGCCACCCTCATCACCGTCATCGTCATCACGATCATCATCGTCCCGATCATCGTCATCGTCTGTTTCGTCACTTGTGTCTCGGCGGGCACCGTCATCCCGGTCTTCATCCGGCCCGCGGCGCAACTCGGCAATCGTGATCATGTTGTCACCATTGTGGTCGGTTGATCCCATCAACCGCAAAGCCCCATCGCGCCCGAACGTCGCGACAAGCTCGTTGAAACTCAGCACGCCGTCAGAATTTGTGTCCACGGCCCTGAAACTTGCGGATTGGGCAACGGCCGCTGCCGCCAGACTGAGGAAAAACACTGACAATATGACGTAACGCACCATCCGCCTGATAACATGGCGCATGGTGAGAGGCGGCGCATCTGCCACTGTGTTCCTTGCATTCATGATGTCGTACCGCTTCGATTTCAGGCTGGAGGCCGCGCTCGCGCGCTGGAGGCTGTACAGTCAGGCAAACTGGCGTACAGGCGCCAGATGAATGCAGCCCATCCCGAAAGATGAACGTCGGATGAACGCACGATCAGCGCAACTGCTCCGCTGATCGAAAGCGGATTTTGCCCTCGGGCCGACCACCGACAACGACGACGTCCGGGCCACTGTCATAAAACGTTCACAATTCCGCACCGCCCGCGTTCATCGCCATGAAAACAAAGGGTCAAGTCCGGCTGCTACACCCCTGCTCATCGAAACACGGCAACGCCAAACGGCAATGGGAGCTTCCGATGAACAGGACCGCACAGCACGCGCACAAAGATACACCGCGCTGGATCTTGCCATCGGGTGTCGTGTCTGCGGGTCTGCCAATGGCCTGCGCAGCGGGTCTGGCGCTGATCATCTGGACGCAAGCCACCACGCTTGAAGCGGATGCCAAGATCGTTTTCATCGTCACCCTGTTTGCCGTGACCGGTTGGGTGGCGACGCGCCTGCCTGACAGTCTCGTGGCACTTCTTGCCGCGCTTGCGCTGGTGTTCTTGCGGGCACAACCCCAGAGCGCGCTGACGGATACGTTGGGCGAGCCGATTGTCTGGCTGTTGCTGGCTGCCTTCGTGATCGCGGCCGTAATCAAGGATGCCGGGCTGGCCGAACGTCTCGTCGCCCCACTGACCAAAGGCGGCCCGCGCGTCCTGCCCTTTCTCTTCATGACAGGTGCGGCCGTCTCGGCGACCGCCTTCCTGCTGCCCAGCACATCGGGTCGGGCCGCATTGCTGTTGCCCGTCTTCCTTGGGTTGCTGAGCATGTTGCCGGATCCCAGACTGGCCAAGCCTCTCGCCCTGCTTTTTCCAACCGCAATTCTCCTGTCGGCAGGTGGTTCGTTGATCGGGGCCGGTGCGCATGTGGTGGCGGTCGAAGCGATCGCAGCCACCGGCGGCCCCCGGATCAGCTATCTCGACTGGCTGATGATCGGCGCACCGCTGGCCTTTGTATCCGTGTTTCTGGCGACGTTGCTGATCTTTGCTCTGTTTGTGCCCAGAGAGCTGCGCAACGCCCGCCTGTCGCCATCGGTTCAAGGCAGCCGTCTGACCGCTGTTCAGCGCCGCATTCTGCTTGTTCTTGTGGGACTGATTGCGCTTTGGATCACGAAACCGCTGCACGGCCTAAATGAACCGATTGTGGCCCTGAGTGGTGCAGTTTTGCTACTGTTTCCGCCGTTCTGCACGCGCAAACCCAAGGACATCTTTCGCGCCGTTGATGTGGAACTGGTGCTTTACATGGCAGCAACCTTGATGCTGGCCGTCGCCGTCATCGATACAGGCTTGGACCGCTGGCTCGCCAACGCTGCGCTGGCCATGCTGCCGGCCGAACTGGCGTCGAACGGCCTTGCCGTGATCGTGTTTCTGTCAGTGGTCGCTGTCGCGTCACACCTGGCCATTACCTCTCGCTCGGCGCGGGCGGGTATCCTGATCCCGGCGCTCGCCCTGCCCGTGGCCGGCCTCGGTCATGATGCAACGCTCGCCATCCTGATCGCGGTTATGGGCACAGGATTTTGCCAGACCATGATGGTCAGCGCGAAACCGGTTGCCATCTTCGGAGCTCAGGAAGAAGCCGGCTTTACCCAAAAGGACCTGTTTCGACTGGCTGTGCCGCTCGCCCCGGTAAAGGTCGCATTGCTTGTCGCGTTTGCAGTGTGGATCTGGCCTCACCAGGTGGCGATGCTCGACCCTGCGCAAGCGGCTTCGCACGGCAGCGCACGCCAGGCCCCACAACAGATTGCCGAGCGCAACGATACAGCAGCTACTGTCGTCGCATCAGGCATCGCAGTGAGCCTGCGCCCACAGGCACGCCCGGAAAGCTCCTCCTCATTCCCTGAGACACGAGCTGCTTCGCGCCGATCTGCCGTGGCCAGCGCGCAACCTGCCGGCATCAGCCAATCACGTCCCAACCTTGCTCGCGTCAGGACAGACCTGCGCATCGCGCGCAGCCAACTCCAGCGCGATCTATCCCGTCTGTTCCGGTGATCCGGTGCAGTTCTCCTCCCCCCAACTGCCAACTCTGAAAAAAGGAACAAGAAAATGACCATGACCGTTCTCGTCGCACCCTCCGGCTTCAAGGAAAGCCTGTCTGTCACCGACGTGACCCAATCCATCTCCACCGGCATCCTGCGCGCCATGCCAGATGCCCGCATTCTGCAAGCAGCCATGGTCGATGGCGGCGAGGGCACGACCGAAGGACTTGTCCGCGCCACGAATGGCACGCTTGTGCCCGTGCAGGTGACCGGCCCCGTCGGGGAACCTGTCGACAGCTTCTTTGGGATTCTGGGCGGCTACGGCCCGCGCACCGCCGTGATCGAGATGGCGGCGGCCGCCGGTCTGTCCCTGGTGCCGCGCGACCAGCGCAACCCGATGCTGACCACCTCCTACGGTGTCGGAGAGTTGATCCGTCATGCTCTGAATGAAGGCGTCGAAAAGATCCTGATCGGCTGCGGTGACAGCGGCATCAATGATGGTGGCGCAGGTCTTGCGCAGGCGCTCGGCGCCCGGCTTCTGGACGAACAGGGGGCCGAGATCGGGCGCGGCGGCGCCGAACTGATGTGGCTGCACCGGATTGACCTGTCCGGTCTCGATCCTCGACTGAAGACCGTTCAGATCGACGCCGCAGTGAACTGGCACAACATGCTGCTTGGCCCCAAGGGCGTGGCCCGCGTCTTCGGCCCGCAGAAAGGGGCGACGCCGACACAGGTCGACTACCTTGATGCGGCGCTGCAACGCTGGGCGACTGTCATACGCGCCGAAACAGGCATCGACGTCGGCCAGGAACAAGGGGCCGGTGCCTCCGGTGGTCTGGGCGCCGGGCTTCTGACATTCGCCGGGGCAACCCTGCACCCGCGCTTCGACATCATCATGCAGTATCTCGACTTTGATCGACTGCTGGCCGAGGCCGATCTGGTTGTCACTGCCGAGGGGAGCCTTGATGGCCAAAGCCCCTATGGCAAGGTGCCTTGCGAAGTGGCCCGTCGCGCCGAAGAACGCGGCATTCCGACCATCGCGCTGGCAGGCACCATCGGCAAGGGTGTCCACCAGACCTTTGACCATGGCGTCTCCGCGTTTGCCTCGATCCTGAAACGGCCCTGTACGTTGGAAGAAGCAATCCGAGATGGTGACCGTCTGCTGCGTCGCGCCGCAGAGGATGCCATGAGGATGATGCGCGTCGGTCTAAGATTGTCCGAAAGACAGCAAGCCGCGTGAACCGCGCTCAAACGTCGGCCAGGACTGATTGGCCGACGTGCACGGGCGACCTCTTGAGAGCAGATCGCAGTCCCCGACCAGGCCTTTTTTGGCTCAGACCACGATACAGAGTATCAGTGTTCGTCCGCGCTCGGGATCGCCTCCCTGAGGGTGCAGTTCTCAGGAATGTCCAGATGCGGACACAGGTTGAAGCATGGGCCGTAACGTCGATTTAGGCGGACAACGTATGCGATAGGCATACACCTGCCGATTGAACACGATGACCACCCGGCTCTGTTGCCACCCTAACCACTTACTTGCGACGAGTAGGTCTTTCTCCGGGGCCGCATGTCTCGCGAGTAGGCAGAGGATGCGAATGACAACAGACCAATGCAAACAGGGCAGCGGGGCAAGCGCGTCTTGACGACGTCCATACCTTGCGGTCCGGCCGGTGGTCCTGATGCGTCGCGCCCGCACGCCACCGCATCGCTCGAAACGATGGTGCAAGACTGGGCGCACGAGACCTTTGCCGAAAACCTTGTGATCAGTGGCATTACAGGTTCAGTCGCCGCCGAGTTGTCGAACACCACCTCCAATCTGGACGCATGGGTCGTTCTGGACGATGTGGGCTATCCGATCGACAGGCCCGCGATCAGAGAGAGGCATCGGCACAGCGGTCTGACGATCAAGGCGCTGTTGATCCGTAAATCAGAATGGTCCCGGCTTGTGAGGCGAATTGCACAGATTGATCTGTCGGTTCGATCACGGGACTCCGTCAGTTTGGAAAGTGTCATGAATTCAAAGCGCCTGTCCGGAAACGAGCAATTTGACAAGCTGATCACGAACGAGGTGAAGCAAACCTATATGGAGCGTTTGCTGGCTGGGCAGAGAGATACCTCGCTCTCGCTCTTTCTCGACTACATCGGCGCGCTGGAAGACGGAGAACCCGCCCTCATCACCGAGTTGCTGCAAAGCATTTTCCGGTCCGAGTTGGAATGTGCGCTCATTCTGAGAGGCGATACATATCGCAACACGAAATGGCTTCCGAAACGCATTCGACGCAACGGTGAACTGGCAACCAAATACTACACCACCTATCGCGATCTGCTTCTGCGCCCCGAGACGCTGGGAACCGCCGCATGGACCGAATGGATGAACACGGTGTGGTCTCGCCACCATGACATTCAGCGGGACATCCTGTTCGGAGACCGGAAGATGGTCACGATGCGCATCGATCAGGTCATGCCGGGTGTGCGAAGTGCATGTCGCGACGTCGCAAAACCGCTCTTCATACTTAAGATCGACGACCAGTATTTCTGCAAGACCACCGACCGGCAATTCGAGTTGTCGGAACTCGCGGCATGTCTGGCGTGTCAGCCAAGTGCTGCAGCGCAAGCGGGCGAGTTGGCGGTCCCGACCGGTGCAACCACGGTGCAACTCGAAAAGGCATACGGCAGCCTGGCGCGCTTCGGTCTGCTCACAATTCAGTAAACGGTTCCCGACGACAGGAGAGGACGACGACGGATGAACAAGGCAAACGTAACCCCGCCGTCCCGGTCACGCAGCATCTTCAGCAAGGACTACGACCCCTACGCATCCACCAACTTCCTGCTCAACGACCTGCGAACAGAACTGCAGCACCGCCAGACAAAGCGCCGCTTCTTCTTGTACATCTCCGGCATTCTTGCCGCAGTTGCCGCAGCAACCGTGGCGATGGTGTTCTATCTGCAGCTCTCTCTCCCCGCCACTTTCAAGCTCACAACGTTTCCTGCCCCCATCACCCTGACGACGCAGACAGACGTGATTGTGGAACAAAGACTGTCCGATCTCGGCCAGTCGATCAGTACCGGCGACAAGCTGGTCACAGCACGCAAGACAAACGCCTTCGCCAACGAGGACGAACTCACGGCCCGGCTTGGCGCCTTGCATCGGCAAATTGACCTGGCCCGCCAGGCGCTGTCGGAACAGGAAACACGTCTGACGGGGGTCAGCGCCTTGCACGAGGACTTCGGCGCCCAGATTGCCACGGTGTTCGAACAGCAGGCAGAGCGCGTATCGCGCGAGGATGCCATTGCACAGCGGCTCGAGGACATCTCGGAAATCTCGAGCGAACTGTCGAGCCGCGGCATGACATCCCAGGTGTCGATGATGGAAAGCGAAATAGAAGCGCTTGACGCCCGTGCCGGCATCCTCGACGAGCAGGTGTCACTTTCATCGCAGATCGCATCACGCCTTCAGGACGGCCTCGAATTTCGCAGCGAAATACACGGGATCCGAATGCAGGTCCTGCAAACCCGGGATCGCATCGAAGGGTTGACCGAAGAAGTTCGACAACTCGCGCAGGACAGCACGGTCACGCTGCGCTCTCCGCGCGACGCGGTTGTTCGCTTCGTGCCCGAACCGGATGCGCTGGTCACAGGCGGGCGCCCCCTGGCCATCATCATACCCGAACGTGCAAGCCCGATGCTCGAGGCCGCGCTCGATCACACCAAGGTTGACCATATCGCGGTTGGGGCAACGGCCAGTATCACATTTCGCGAGGACGGACGCGCCAGGATCCTCCCCACCCAGGTCACGGATATCAGACACGATCCGGAAACGGGCATGTACCGCGTTTTGCTGGCGGCCCCGGACGAGATTGCCGCGCGCTTCGGCGCAGGCTCGCTGAACCTGAACGACAGCTTCACCGGACACGTCCAGATGTCGGGCGGGATCGGAAGTTGGCTGAACCTCTAACGTTTCAGGCGACCGGCATCTTGCCCCAAGGCTCAACTGACACGGCACCAAACCTGCCGAAACCATAGGCGTTGGGGCGAAACAGCCAGAGCACTGCCATCTTCTGCGTACTTTTCAGTTGGATGACATGCGAATCAGCGAAGCCTTGCCGATCCGAGTGCAGGTTTCGGCACAGCCCGAGGCGACAGGTGTCGGCGCGTTGCAAAGCCCCGTGGCGCCCGGAATTCTCAACCCACTGCCAATAACGGCATAATTTAAATAAAGGAGACTCTCATGCAGGAAACAAAAGCGCGTGACGAACTGAAAAAAGACCTGGTCGGCAAGTTTGACGAGGCAGACGTCCGCGAGCTGACACTGGAAGAGATGCTTCTCGTGTCTGGCGGCCGCGGCATGAGCGCCAGCGTGAGCGTTGGTGGCGGCGGTGGCTGGGCCGTCTAAGGTCGCAGTCTAACGGCTTGAAGATGGGCGCTCGGATCCTGTGGGTTCGAGCGCCCTGATCTTTTCAGCCAACTCGGACAGGCAAGATGGGCCTGACATCGTATTCTCGTATGTCAGAACGGGGATATCCATCTCAGCGCAGCGCAAGCGGGCAGCGGTGTGAAAAACATCCTGAAGACCGAAAAGCTCGGACAGATGGTCCTCGGCGTAAAAGTCATCCAATCCACGCGCTTTGCACATCTGTCGCCATGTGCCTGACGTGACCGTGACATTCACGATCACATCCGGGATCGGAAGATGCTCGTGATCGATCCGGGCACATTCCGTGAGCAGGCTGGCATACGCTCCGCTTCCGAAAAACCTGGGCGCAATCCGGGTCACGATCGTATGGTGCAGAATGTCGTAAACGCTGTCCAACACGACCATCCGTCTCAACTTGGACAGAACCTTTGCCTCGTTCAGGTTGCTCACACGCCATGAACGCAGAAACATGTCCTGAACATCCCGATGCAATCGCGGCACGCGGGCTGCATTCGGCCACTCAGCCATTGGCGGCTCACCCCTGAACTCTGCGGACATGACCTCGCTCAAGGCCGCGCCAAGGTAGCTCTTTCCGCAACTCACCGTACCATTCAAAGCAATAATCATGGCGCAGCCCTGCCAAACAGAAGGTCAATCACCGCCGCAGACTCCGGCGCGTCCCGCTCGACAACGCCAAGCGTCTGCGCGGATTGGCGTAGTGTGTCGAGCACCTTCGCCACATCTGCAGCGAACCCACCCAGGGACGCAGCACCCTCGCGGCCAACCTCTTCAGGTGTCCGGCTCCATAGGTCGCCATGGCGTTCCAAAAGACGGTCGGCTTCATTCAGACCGTCGACCTCCGGCGGCGGGACAAGCTGATAGGCTGACACGAAACTGGCGTTCAGCGGCTGGTTTGCCTGAACTGCCTGAATGACACGGATCGCGTTCGGAAAGGTCACGACACGACCCGGCGCGACCCGTTTGCGCGACAATGCAACAAAGGTGTTCAATATCGCCAGCCGTTCCAGCCGCCAATAAAGATGCATGATCGCCGCGGCACGCCTTGCGCACGCGGCCTCTGGCGTCGCATCCGCAATTGGCGCGCGCTCCTCGCCCAACATCAGCCCCAGCATGTCACGGATCATCGCAGGCGGACCTGCGCAGACCTCGCTTCGGCCAACCAGCCGCTTGTGCTCTTCCGCATCCCGGACCATCGCCTCGGCATCCATGCGCCCGAAATCGGCAGGCCCCCGAAATCGAAAGCAGTGCAGGGCCAACTCATAGGCTCCATGACAGATCTTCGCCGCTGTCGCGACGGTCGGGGGCACGGGTCCGTCCTCTGGCCCATGCAACCACAGCTTGGGCGTGTGATAGGCCGTGTGGGTCCCAAAAAGAAATCGAAGGGCCGCGCTCTGGTCCGCACTTTGGGCGGCGAGCATGGTTCCGACCCATTGATCAACGGTGTGCCGTTGAGCGACGTAAAGCGACAGGGCTTTGACATTCATGGGCTTGGCGTGCAGCCGCCGGCTCCCCGGATATCGGCACTGCCGGTAGTCCTCCTGCGCAGGCCGATTTTGAATGGATCGCCCCTCCAACAGCGACCGTCCATCGCCATCGACGCCTTCCATCGGAACAAGGAACTGCATCAAGCCCAGATTGGCCATCACCTCGGGCGCCACGGGATAGATCATGACATTGTTCTTGCGGTAACGGCGGTGCCTCCCGGCCGGCGGCTCAGTGCAATCACCCGGTCAGCGCGCCTGATCGTCCGCTCGCGGTGCGAGGTCAGGATCAGCGTCACACCACGTTGAGCCAGACGCTCGAACAAGACCTCTTCCACCTCGGCATCCAGGTTGCCGGTCATCTCATCCAGGATGAGCACCTCGGGGTTGCGGTACAGGGCGCGGGCCAGCATCAGGCGGTGCTTCTCGCCCGTTGACAGGAAGGAACTGCCATGCAGCGGCGTGAAAAGCCCCATTGGCAAACGCTCCAGAAGGTCGGTCAAGGCCGCGTCCTCGCACGCCCGGATCATACGCGCTTCGTCGAGGGCGGGATCGAACAACGCGATGTTCTGCGCAAATGTGCCGGAAAAGGTGCCGTCCTCCTGCAGCACGCAACCGACCGTCTCGACAAACATGGGGCGTGGAATATGGCGCATATCCTGCCCGAACCAGAAAAGCTGGCCCTTCTCCGGGAATTGCAGACCTGCACAAAGGCGCAGCAACGAAGTCTTTCCCACGCCGGAAGACCCGGTGATGCAAACAGTCTCTCCCCGGCGCACGTCAAAGCTCAGGTCTTCGAAAAGGAAATCCGACGTCCTGTCATAGCGGTAAGCCAAGGATGACAGTCTGAGCGCGGTCTTGTTCATGCTGGATGGCCAGACCAGCGGGACGATATTGCCGCTCCCGTCGCTGCTCTGCGCTTCGCGTACAACATCCGGATGCATCGGGTCACGCTCTGCCGAAAGGATCAGACTGGCGCGCGTCAACGCTTCCCGGGCCAGCGTCAACTTCTCGAAATCCTCGATCACGCTGGTCACGAAAGCAGAAAAGAGCATCGCGACCAGAACCAACACGAACATCACGTCTATGGACACCGCACCGCTGATTATGAGCACGGCCGCACCCACAACGACGGCGGCGCGCAGGAGTGCCCTCAGAAACTCGACCGCCGTCTTCTCGATCGAAAGTCGCAAAGTGGCACGAATGCGATGCTGGCTGATGAAGCGATACAGCTCCCACCACAAACGCAGGCGCGGGGTCTCTCCCGCATTCAATCGCAATGTCTGAAAGTTCGTGAAATTCTCGTTGAGTATCATCGCTTCCCGGCTTTCAGATCGGCGCAGACGCTCGCGCTCCTCCTCGCGCGAAAGCCGCGACGCATGAGAAATCCAGAAATGCAGGACGGCGAAGATCAACAGCAACACGCCAAACCAGAACTTCAGAAAGAAAGCGCCCACCAGCAGCAGCAGCAATGCGGACCCGTTGCTGATGATCTGAACCGCCCCGGCCGACAGGTTTGTCCGGAACTGCCGCAGGTCGGAAAAAACATCCAGAACCGCGCTTCGCGACACCTTCAGATAGTGTTCATAGGAAATGTCGTGGGTTGCACGTGGCAGCATCCGCGCCAGCTGCGCATCGATCCGGGTCGACAACTCCCCGATCAGGTACGAGCGGATCATCCCGAATGAAAAGAACGCCAACGATACTGCAATGAAAATACCGGTCAGCACCGCCAATCCCTGCAGGCTCAGCCCGACAGTGCTGTGGTTCATGACCATTCTGAGGAATACGGGATAGGCAAAAACGGACAGCGCCGGCACAACCCCAACACAGACGGTCGCGAACAGACGCGCCCTCCACTGAGGCACCAGTTTGAAAGCGTCCATAATCCCCAGTCTTTCGATCTTGTCGAGCGACACCGCCCCGCTCTCGAAAGACACCGAAACCGCCACGCCGGTGTAGCGATCCTTCAACTCCTCCACGCCGATGACCTGGCGACCCCGCGCGGGATCAAGGATGTGGTAAGACCCACGGCGCAAGCGCTCCAGGACCACATAGTGGTTCATGCCCCAGTGCAGGATGGCCGGAAGATCCACCTTCTCCAAAGCCTTGTAATCGGCCTTTACCGCGCGGCACGAAAGTCCAAGCCCCTCGGCAATCGTCACCAGGTGAAGGAGTGACGTGCCGTTCGGCGGAACAAAAAATCGATGCTGAATCTCGTCAATATCGTAGTCGACGCCCAGTATCTGAGCGGACATTGCCAAACACGCCACTCCACAATCCGACGTTCCACGCTGAAATTGAACTTTGGCCTTCAAGATAAATACTCTATTACGTCAGTCATAAAATGCCAACGCAAATTGATGCAAAACATATCGCTGTTTTGCAATTCCGCGCGCCAGGTACTTCAGCAATCCGTAATAATCACGATTGCCCCCGTCCACCTCTAAGCATCGACCGGAACAGCCATAGGCAACATACGGCCAACATACAACCAAAACGAGCGGATTTTCACCGAACAAAGTTGATGGTTTCGACAAGGGTTACCTAAATTATTTCCAGCGCTAATATCTAGTCTACCGCGCTTCAGATCGTTGCGTTTGGACCTCAATGCGACAATTTCCAAGAGCACCCTCACTATTGCATTCCATCTATCAATATCCTTAGGTCGCATTAATCACACCGCCCTACATAGACAAACAGTCGAGAGAATATGCAGCTAATCATAATTGGTTTCGGCCCTGTCGCGGGTTACAAATATTCCAGATGTATTCAAACCGCACTCAAGGACGGCTCTATTACCTCCTATAAAGTGGTCGATTTAGAATCACAGCGCGAAGCTGTTCTTGCGCGACTTGAGGGTGTGCCACGACCACCTGACGATATGGTTTTTATTCCGGATGAAAAACTGGAATGCGGATGGCCTGCGACAAAAGAATGGCTCAAGATTCATGGCGGCCTTTTTCGTGAAGGCGAGAACGCAAAATACGTAATCACGACCGAGCCGCGTTTTCACGAGGATTACATCAACGCCGGTCTGGACACCGGCAGCGATGTACTCGTAGCCAAACCCGCCGTTTTGCCCAGCGACAATGGCATACTTGACGCTTCGATATACCGCGAACGCATGGAATTGATTGCGCACAAGGCGCAGGCTTGCAAGGCGAACAGCGGCGTCATTTGCCTGGGCCGGCATCACGAAATATACGAGGATCATTTTCGCAAACCGCTGCAGGCAATGGTCGATCGGCTAAGATCGCCCATCACGTCCATCCATCTGAAAACGGCCTCCGGTGTCTGGAATTTGCCTGATGAATTTTATTCCCGCGAAGACCATCCGTACAAATACGGATATGGAATGCTTCTGCACGGCGCTTACCATTACGTCGATATCTTTTCGCAGCTATTGCTTATGAACCGAATTGTATATCCGGAGGAAAACTTTCAGATAAAGATGAAAGGGTTCAAGGCAGGCCCGGAAGATCAGAACATCCGCATCCCCCTTTCCGCAAGCAGGCTTGTAAACGGATATAACGGAAGCAAGGACCATTTGGTTGCGCATGAACATTATGGCGAAACCGATATTATTGTCGCCTATTCACTGTGCCTTAAATCGTCCGGAAGAGTTCTGACTTTTGGCACGGTATCACTCGAACAAACCACGCCCGGACTCAGGTCATGGCAAGAGTTTCCCGAAGTCCCCTATAACATCAATGGGCGCCTGCACTGTACCGATATTGATGCAAGGATAGGTCCATTCTTTGGGATCGCAGCAAATGTGACGAAGTCACCTATTGGCGCACGCATCGGCGAAAACGACCTGCGTGGCCAAAACATGGGAAGCGTCGTAACACGCTCCAACGCCAGATTGACGGGCACCCAGGGTTTCTTCCGCTCTCAAAACTTCGAAAGACCATACAGCAACTCCTACTCCTATTCCGCAGAAGCCGAGATATTCAAACTCTGGCTGCAGGGCGCGAATACCGGAAGTGATTTCAATTCGCACGTGCCCACCTGTGCGATTCTCGAAGCGCTCTTGAAAGTCGCGCGGCAACCGCACGAAACACAGGTCATCGACTATGACTATGCGCTGCCAAGCTACCTGCCAAACGAAGAGCTCGAGGACCCTTGGTATAGCCATATGGATGACGCAACTTCCTTCTCCTACAAGACAGGGTAAGGGATGATCCTTTCCGTCATTGTTCCGAACTACAAAGCGGGCGACTACCTGCTCGAATGCGTCGAATCCATCCAGTCGTTTTGCGCAAGCATTGAGTTTGAGATCATTGTGGTTGACGACTGCTCGGACACCGAAAGTGACCGACGCGCCCTTGATGCAGTGTCTGGAATGACATCGGTCAAGGTTCTGCTGCTCGACAAGAACAGCGGGGCGCAGGTGGCGCGCAACACCGGGCTGTCGGTGGCATCCGGGGACTACGTGATGACTGTGGATTCCGACGACGTGCTCACCGGTTTCGACGGGCTGAACCCGGACGAATTCTGGCGCCAAGTACAGGAAAAGCTCGAAGGAAATGACCAGATATGCTTCGTCCACTCGACGACGAGGATGTTTGGGATGTTCAATGGCGATACGCGCTCTGCGTACCCGTTGAACGTGTTGCAACTGCTCCACAAGCATCACGTCCAGAACTCAATCATATATCGCAGACGGGAGATTGAGCTGGGTCTCCGATACGACGAGTCGATTTTGAAGTGGCAGGATTGGGGTTTTGGCGTTGAGCTTTGCGCCCGGCGTTGGGCAAGGGGGGAAGGTCTGGAAGTCGGGTTTATCGACGGGCCCTTCTACGGCTATCGCATTCACGCAACGCATACTCGAATCTCCACCTTGCCGGTGAGTGAATTGGAAATGTGCGAAATCACGGTGCGCAAGCACCTGCCCTTCTTCAATGAAATCCTTGGAATGGATTTGAAATGCTCAAAGCGAATGGCCGAGCATGTCGTGGCGGCAAAACCGACGCTGCTTCAGGACTTTCTTCTTATCGCCAACAACGATCACGAAAGAGCCACACGCTTTTCCAAAGATCGCGAGTTGAAACTTCTCTCAAACCTGACCGAGCAACTGGGCATACCGTAACTGTCAGACAGATGTCGAACGTTCTGGGCCCGTCGGAGATATGCATTGGATGACGTAAAACTGACCGCTTACTGGTCAATAGTTCCATTGGTACTGAAACCTGACGCCCTCACCGGGCGCTTCTCCCGGATTGACGGGAAACTGGCGCATGATTTTGTCAGGCTGTTTGCATACTATCTGAACGGCAAGAACGGGGACGTGCCAACTCCCAAAGTTCCGGCAAGTGTACGGTGGGCGGCAGCAGCCGACGATCATTTCTGGATGAAAGCGCAACGCGCAGAGCTGACCGAATGGTACGGTGCACCGCCAATCAGATCACAAGAATGCCAGATGTGCCTGGACGAACTGGCCAATCGCCTCGGGACGTGCACGGAAATCTCCATTTCCGATCTGGTTCACCAGACAACGCAATGCGTCGGTTTCCAACGGTTCTTCACGGGGCGGCAACTGCTGTCGATGCGAACCTATCGGCTCCTGTACGGACACAAGTGGGATCTCGAGTTTCAGGGGCGCGTACAAGACTACCTGGTTGGCAACGAGGTTGAGGTACATCTTTACGCAGGCATGCAGGAAAATGGAATTCTGCAACGAATGAAGACTTTCCTGCGTTTTGTATGCCGACGGCAAATCGACGATGCGAACTTTGCCAATTGGCTGCACGTATCGGACGCCAATGACGAGAATATGTCCCTGTTGCTGGAACATTGCCTCATGGCGTCAAACAGGGTGCCGGAAAACACCCGGAAACAGAAAACGGCCGTGAGCTAGCGATCATGGCTAAAGTGGCACCGATAACCTCCGCTTGTGACCTGCTGCCAGGGCCAGCAAGCCGGAAGCCCCATCAGAAGCGATAACTTTGACAGCAAGAGGACCGCTTTTGGCAAAGCACGACGGTCAAATCGCACGACAAAGGATGCCACCAGGTGTCTGGGATACGGATTTCGCATCCGTGGCGCGCGACTGTGCAATCGCAGCCATCCAGCGACGTTCAACAAACCGGCTTGGCGACACACATTTCATAAAACGACTGCGCTACCGCGATCGCAGTTTCTACCTCAAAGTACGGCACATATTCGCATCGAGTGACCCAAACATAGCGCTCGATCCGACACGGCTGCACTTCGAATACCGAATACTCGAATGCGTCAACGCCGTCGAAAAAAGCCTGGTGCCATCTGTTCACGGGTTCATACACCACCCTGCGGCTATTGTTCTGGAAGATTTGGAAGACGCCGGTTTCCAGCCGATCCTGCAGCATGAAGACGTGCTTTCAAACGATCAGGTGAACGGATTGGGCTACGGGATTGCATCCTTGCACACGGCGCTCAACAAATCCTCGGCAAATCAGCTCTTTGACAATCCTTCGCGAAACACCACGCCAAAGCCCGGCACCCATATCATCCACGGAGACCTCAATACGAAGAATATATTGCTCTCGAAGAATGATGTTCGGTTTCTCGATTTCGAAAACTGCAGAATTGGATACCGAGAGCATGACATTGGATGGTGCCTGGGTCATATCCTGATCATCGACAATGATCTCACCCGATGCCGCGAGCGGGTCAATGCATTGATGTCTGGATACAAAGGTGCATTTGCCCACCTCGACAAGTCCCGAATTCTGGATACGATCAATTCCGCCATCCGATACCGGATGACTGCTCCACCAGGCAGTCCATTTTTCTCCACGGTAAATCTGGACCCGTCCGACACTCTCGCAGAGGTGTCTCGCGCTCTGGCCAATTGACGGGCGATGACTGCTGGACACATCGCTCCCGTCCCGGACCGGCCCCGGCATGGGTCAAAGACCTGCCGCTCCGTGTCCGCTACGCCCGGTTGAACAGCAGGGATACTTCCCTTTCAGCCGCCCTGAGTTCGCTGTCACCGATGTCGCCCAAAGCGCGGCGAAGTGCGCTTGTTTCCAGAATGCCACGCGTTGCCGCGATGCGCGTAGCCGCTAAGGAAAGCTCATAGTTGCCATTGACGTTCTGCAGGAAGTATCGACCACCGGCTCCGACGATGAGGTATCGCATCGCGGATGTGTCCTCATCACTGGCGCACGGCGCACTTCCTGTCAAAACCTTGTCGGCCAGATCTTCAAACAGAAAATTCAACTGAATCTTTCTTTGAAAATTCCAGACATCCGCTTCCCAATTGGTCAGCGCAGGCTCATCCAGACTTGGAACAGTCAAAAGGGTATCGCGGTAAAACTTCGTATACGGATCGCCTCGCTGCCCCAAAGCCTCCAATTTCTTCGAAATCCACTTGGTTTTCCGAAATGTACTGCCGGATTGAATGAGAAAACATTCAAGTTCGTTTCTCACCAAAGCCTGAAGCATTTCGACGCGACCGACATCATTTTTCTCAAGGCACATTCCGATGTAGTCGTCAAAAATACCCCAGGAAATCTGTCTCTGCCCAAGAAACAGCCGCTTTCTGAACTCCAACGCCACCGTGTCGTCGATCACGTCCTCATAGGCGTCATGTCCAAACACGACATCTGCATTCATGAGCTTTTCGACGCACATGTTGTCCTTGGTGTAGTCCTTGAAACTTTGCTTTGGAATCAGCGATATAACGCGCTTCAAGCAGGCCTGCGTCATGATCAGAGTGTCGGCTCTCATCCCTTCGATGTTGAACGCCTTGAACCCGCAATCGCCATCAATCAGCGCCGAGCAGTCGTCCAGCACAATTACCAGATCAAGGTCAGAACGGCTATTTGCCACGCCCGCCGCAACGGATCCCGTGATCAGTCCGATTTTCAGGTTTTCACCAAATCGTGCCTCAAAATACCCGCCCAGTTTCTCATGAAGATCCTGCGGCTCCAAACCCATTGAAACGCTCCTTGTGGTGACACCACTTCAATCATCGACATTCGGCAAGGTGGCTTGAATTCTCAAATGTTCTGCGGCTCATCCGTCAATAAATGAAAATCCAATATCGCACATGCTTTCGACCAATAGTTCGCCGATGATGACGGCGATCCAATTCATTGATTGCAAGCTAGGCAGCGGTATCACCAATGTCACGCCAACAGCCCGGCACACACGCCTTTGCGCGGATTTAAGCCTTTGCCTGATGTCCGCCAATAACGGCCGGATGAAAACATCGGTGTTGAAAGGCCCCCGGCTTTCCAGGGCCAGACCGCCGCATTTGGCACCGTCAGGCGCCGTTTCATCGGCCACCCCAAGCAGGCCGATCAAAAGCCGCGGAGCCATCTCCAGACAAACGAACCCACAAGTCCATCGCCGTACAAGGCGCCGACAGCACCCGAACCCCACTATTTCGGCTGGGCTTTACCGCCGGACTGTTGGATATGGTACGGGAGTACAGCCCATGCAAGACAATGGAAGTCGCTGATGGAAAAGACATTCAACGCCGCCGAGGCCGAGCCGCGCATCTATGAAATGTGGGAAGACGCGGGCGCGTTCGCAGCCGGGGCCAATGCCAAGCCGGGCGCAGACACTTTTTGTATCCAGTTGCCCCCGCCCAACGTGACCGGTTTTCTGCATGTGGGTCACGCGTTCAACCACACCCTGATGGACATGCTGACGCGCTGGAAGCGGATGCAGGGATTTGACGTGCTGTGGCAACCGGGTCTGGATCATGCCGGCATCGCCACCCAGTTGATGGTCGAAAAACAGATGGCCGCGGACGGCGAGAACCGGAAACGCTCCGAGATGCCGCGGGACGAATTCATCTCAAAGGTCTGGGAATGGAAGGCAGACAAGGGCGGCGTGATCGAACAGCAGGCGCGTCGGTTGGGCGACAGCATGGATTGGGAACGTTCGGCCTTCACCATGTCCGGCGCGGAAAGCGCGCCCGCGACCGAGAAGCCGGGCAATTTCCACGACGCTGTGCTCAAGGTCTTTGTGCAAATGTACAACGACGGGCTGATCTATCGCGGCAAACGGCTGGTCAACTGGGATCCCCATTTTGAAACGGCGATCTCTGACCTCGAGGTCGAGAACAACGAAGTTGCCGGCCACATGTGGCACTTCAAGTATCCACTCGCCGATGGGGAGACCTACGAATACATCGAAAAGGACGAGGACGGGAACGTCACCCTGCGCGAGACGCGAGACTATATCTCCATCGCAACGACGCGGCCCGAAACCATGCTGGGCGACGGCGCCGTCGCGGTGAACCCCGATGATACGCGCTACGCGCCGATCGTGGGCAAGCTCTGTGAAATTCCGGTGGGTCCCCGGGAACACCGCCGCCTGATCCCGATCATCACCGACCGCTATCCTGATCCCGATTTCGGGTCCGGCGCGGTCAAGATCACCGGCGCGCATGACTTCAACGACTACGAAGTGGCCAAGCGCGGCAACATCCCGATGTACAACCTGATGGACAGCAAGGGCCACATGCGCGACGACGGCGCGCCCTATGCCACGGCAGCGGCCACCGCACATCGCATCGCGCGCGGTGAAGAAGCGTTCGAAGAGAGCCAGATCGCCGCGATGAACCTCGTGCCGGATGAATACCGCGGCCTCGACCGGTTCGAGGCGCGCCAGCGTATCGTTGCCGACATCACGGCGGAAGGGAACGCCGTCATGGTCGCGAACCCGGCGTTCGATGCAAGCGACAGCGATCAGGCCGACGTGCCGCCAACGATCCCGTTTGTCGAAGCCAAGAAGATCATGCAGCCCTTCGGGGACCGCTCCAAGGTGGTCATCGAACCGATGCTGACCGACCAGTGGTTCGTGGACTCGTCCAAAATCGTCCAACCGGCGCTTGATGCCGTCCGCGAAGGCCGGGTCAAGATCATGCCCGAGTCGGGCGAAAAGGTGTTCTACCACTGGCTGGAAAACATCGAACCCTGGTGTATCTCGCGGCAACTCTGGTGGGGGCACCAGATCCCGGTCTGGTACATGCCGAAAATCAAGGACGTCGGCGCCACGGGCAAGATCGAAGACGCGACACTGGACTTTGACGATCCGGTGGCATTTTGCGCCGCCACCGAAGACGAGGCCCGACAGAGCATCGCCAGCACGCTGTCGGCACATGGCGTTTCATTCGACGTCTTCCACAGCGGCTACAGCAGTGCATCCGAAGCCAAACAGGCGTTCGACGAAAACGGTGGCGTCCCGATGTGGCGCGACCCCGACGTCCTCGACACCTGGTTCTCCTCCGGTCTCTGGCCCTTCGGCACGCTCGGCTGGCCCGACGAAAACGATCCCGCGATGAAATACTTCCCCGGCGATGTGCTCGTCACCGGCCAGGACATCCTGTTCCCCTGGGTTGCGCGGATGATGATGATGTCACAGGCCGTCCTGCAGGATGATCCGTTCCACACCGTCTACCTTCACCAGCTTGTCCGCGACGCCAAGGGCGAGAAGATGTCGAAGACGCGCGGCAACGTCATCGACCCGCTCGACATGATCGACGCCTATGGCGCGGATGCCCTGCGCTTTTCCAACGCACAGATGGCAGCCCTCGGCGGTGTCCTGAAAATCAGCGAGGACCGGATCAAGGGCTACCGCAACTTCGGCACGAAACTGTGGAACGCATTCAGCTTCGCCAATCACTACCAGATCCCCTATCCGGGCGACGCGATCCGGCCGGAGGCCGCTCAGACACTGAACAAGTGGATCATCGGCGAAACCGGCAAGGTGCGCGAGGCCGTCGATGCAGGAATGGAAAGCTACCGGTTCAACGATGCGGCGGACGCGCTCTATGCGTTCACATGGGGCAAGGTCTGCGACTGGTATCTGGAGTTTTCCAAACCCATCCTGCAGGGCGACGATCCCGACGCCAAGGCCGAAACCGAACAGACCCTGCGCTGGGTGCTGGATCAATGCCTGATCATGCTGCACCCCATCATGCCGTTCATCACCGAAGAGCTGTGGGGGCTGGCGGACAGCCGTGCCAAGATGCTGATCCATGCCGACTGGCCGCAATACGGCACCGAACTGATCGACGCCGATGCGGACCGGGAAATGAACTGGGTGATCGGGCTGATCGAAAACATCCGCTCGGCCCGTGCACAGGTTCATGTGCCGGCAGGCGCAAAGGTGCCATTGCTCGTCATGGGCCTCGAGGCCAAGGGACAGTCGGCCTGGGACAACAACGCGACGCTCATCCAGCGACTGGCCCGGATCGAAAGCCTGAAACATGTCGACAGTTTCCCCAAGGGCTGCGTCACCATTCCGATGGATGGCGGCACCTTCGGCATCCCGCTGGCAGGGTTGATCGACGTCGCCTCGGAAATTGCGCGTCTGGAAAAGACGATGCAGAAGCTGGGCAAGGAACTGGGCGGACTGCGTGGCCGGTTGAACAATCCCAAGTTCATGGCCTCCGCGCCAGAGGACGTGGTCACGGAGGCCAAGGAAAACCTGCGCCTGCGCGAAGGGGAAGAGGCCGAGATGAAAGCCGCCATCGCCCGCCTTCAGGAGCTTGGCTGAAACAGCGCGGGGCGGTCCACGGACCACCCCGCATCTTCCTTGCGGAAGCGGCCCGGCGACGGGCCGTCCCGTTCATGCGTCCATCGCGTCCAGATCCAGCCAATAGCGTGTGTAGCGCCGCTCGCCCGTGCGGGTCAGCGCACCCATGCCAACCAGATCCTGAAGATCCCTCGTCGCGGTTGCGCGCGAGGTACCGGTAATGGAAATGTAGTTTTCCGCGCTCAGCCCCCCCTTGAAGCCATCTGGCCCTTCCCGGAACATCCGCTCGATCGCCTTGGCCTGCCGCACGTTCAGCGCCTCGCGATGGCGGTCATAAAAATAAGCCTTGGCAATCAAGAACCCGACACGTCGCAGGGTGACCTGCTGCGCCGTCAGCACCACGTCGGCAAACCACACCAGCCAGGGCGTCACATCCAGCGTCTTCTGGTGCCTCTCGAGCTGATCGTAGTAAGTCTTTCGTTGCCGTTCGATCGTGAAGGCAAGCGCGATCAGACTGGGTTGCCCGATGTTCTGAGCAAGCGACTTTTCCGCAAGAGCCCGCCCCAGGCGGCCATTCCCATCCTCGAACGGGTGGATGCTCTCGAAGTACAGATGGCAAAGGCCAGCGCGCGTCAGCGCGGGCAATGGTGCCCCGGCATCCGGCCCCGTCCTGTTGAACCAGTCGACATAGCCGCCCATCTCGTTCGGAACCTGCTCCGAAGGCGGGGCCTCGAAATGCACGACGGGCCGGTCAAAACGACCGGAAACGATCTGCATCGCATCCTCATGCGTCCGATAGGACCCGATCGCCTCCAATCGCTGGTCATGGGACAAGAGCATCTCGTGCCACCTGAACAGCGTGTCATCCCCAAGTGGCTCCGCATAGGTCGAGTAAACGTCGACCATCATCTCGGCCACCCCCTGCTCTCGGGGTTTGTTCGGATAGGTATCCGGCGCCAGTCCAAGTTGTCGCCGAAGCGACGACTGCACGCTGAGCCGGTCGAGCATCTCGCCTTCTATGGCACTGGTGGTCATGGCTTCATCGCTCAACAGGTCAATACGAAGCTGATCGCGTTCGGTTGGGCTGACATGGTGGACAGCCCCCAGGATTTCGCCCGAGGACAATAAAAAACGCTGTTCCAACGGTGCCAGCGCTGCCGCGTCATACCGAAAGTCCGGCCAGCCGGGGATCTGCCAGTTCCAGGTCATGAGTTATAGACACCTTTCCTATAACTCAAAAAAAGATCATATTTGGGTTATAGAGGTCAATCCCATGCCTCAACAGAGGGCGTGGCGCACCCGCTGAAAGGCTCCCACGACAATGGAACCGCTCGCGAAGGTGCCCAACATTGCAGGTCGGTGGGTAACAGGTATTCCGTAGGCGCTGGACATGCGCCGACGCACACACGTCCTGCATTATGATCTCCTCACACGTCCGCACGACCGAAGGCGAACGGCTCACATCGCCAAAGCCCTAATCCTCAGCCGCGGGATCAGCCATCAATTCAAGTTCGGGCAAGTCGCGTAGGCTTTGCAGATCAAAGGTTGTCAGGAACGTCTCCGTGGTCACAAAGGTATGGGGCGCGCCGGGGCGTGGCGCACGTGGACCTGAGGCAATCAGACCCTTGAACCGCAGCCGCGCCAGCAGGTCTCGGCTGACCTCCTTGCCAAAGATATCCGCCAGCCCCGCCCGGTCGATCGGTTGATGATAGGCGATGGCGCACAGCACCCCCATCTCCACCTGGGTATAGGCCAATGGCTGCTCACCAAGATCGGCCGCCACCTTGATGGCATCTGCAAATTGCGTCCTGGTGCGGAACATCCAGCCATCTGGCACCTGCGCCAAGTCATAGGGCCGCCCGGACAGCTCGGCCTGGATGTCCTCGATCAGCATCTCGACAGACACCCCCTGCCCCACCACGCGGGCCAGGTCCTCGCGGCCCACCGGCGTGGCGCTGGCAAACAGCACCGCCTCGATCCGGCCCATCCAGACACGCCAGCGCCGCTCCTGCGGCATGTCGTCAAGCTCCCGGTCAAACCCGTCATCGCCCACGCTGACCTCTCGCCCATTTTCGGGCGCTCCCGTCGACAGCACCGTCACGGCGCGATCCCGTAGAGCCGGAAGGTCGACCGTCCCGTCAGCTCCTGCGCGACCCCCAGTTCGACCAGCCGGTCGCAGAAGCGGCGGGCGGCACGGTCGGTCATCGGGATCGACGTTCCGCGAATGCGCGGCGACAGCATCGACGCCGGCGCCACCGCATCCTCCGTCAGAAACAGATCGGCAGCCGCCTCCGACCCCTTCGCCCTGAGTTTGGGGATCACATGGCGCAGCGCCGCCGCGCGCCGCGCCAAGACCCCGGCCCGCCGGATCGTGTCCTCGATGGATGCAAGAACCCCGCGCTGAACTGCCAGCCCGGCCCCCTGCTCTTCCGCAGCCAGGCTGCGCAACATCGCCTTCGAAAGGTGCTGCGCCGAAACCGGCAGCACGGTCTTCCAATTCAGCGCCCGCGCCAGGACGACGTCCGAAAGCAGACAGGCCGCCCGCTCCGCGCGGTCATCAGCGGCCAGAACATCCCGCAAGACGGCGGTACAGCCCGCCAATGGCCCGTCACTTCGGACACGATCCCGCCCCGCATCCAGCCAACCGTCCACCGCGCCTCCCAGATGCGGACCAACCAGCTCGACAATCCCCCCCGTCGCGCCCATCCGCAGCCGTACCGCATCGCGCCAGAACGCCAGCAGATCGCCATCAGGACCCCGCACTTCACCCGGCGGCGTCAGATGATACGCATCGCGTATATCCGGCTCCCGGGCCATCCGCCCTTCCAGTTTCGACGTCGCCGTCGCCGCACCCAGCGCCAACCCGTTGGCAAGCAACCTGGTCGGCACGCCAGGACCCGGGCCAGAGATCAACTGATCCAGCACGGTCAGCGCCGCCCCTGACCGAAAGGCCACAGTTGCAAGGGTTTCAGCACGTTCCCGGGTGACCCATCCCGGAAGCTGCGGTAGATTGTTCGGGTCGTTCAGAATGGCTAAGGGGTGGTGCGTCATGCCACAAGACTATCCGATGACGGCGCTTTTGCCCACAATATAGTGCACAAACCGCCCCACCTTTTAGCTCGTACCTATGTCCAATAATATTGCCTTATCGGACATTATGGGATAGGCGCAAACTCATGAGCGACACACACCGAAACACGCCTCTTCCGACCGGAAATCCAGGCGCCCTGGATCGGCTGATCGAAACGAACCAGGACTATGCCAGGGCGTCAACCGCTCAGAACACGAACAAGGCCTACAGCGCAGACTGGAAACACTTCACCCGCTGGTGCCGCGCAAGGGGGGCAGAGCCGCTGCCCCCCTCTCCGGACCTGATCGGGCTCTACCTGACGGACCTCGCCGCACCCGCGCACACCACGCAACGCCCGCTCTCCGCCAGCACCATAGACCGGCGCCTCTCCGGCCTCGCCTGGAACTACGCGCAGCGCGGCTTTGCCCTCGACCGCAGGGACCGGCACATCGCCGCCATCCTTGCAGGCATCAAACGCAAACACGCGCGCCCGCCCGCGCAGAAGGAAGCCATCCTGCCCGACGACATCCGCGCCATGGTCGCGACCCTGCCCTTTGACCTGCGCGGGCTCCGGGACCGGGCGATCCTGCTCATGGGCTATGTCGGGGGCCTGCGCAGATCCGAAATCGTCAGCCTCGACGCTAGGCAGGACGACACCCCGAATTCCGGCGGCTGGATCCAGATCGTCGAAGACGGCGCCCTCCTCACGCTCCGCGGCAAAACAGGCTGGCGCGAGGTCGAAATCGGGCGGGGCTCGTCCGACCAGTCCTGCCCGGTCCACGCGCTGGAGCAATGGTTGACCTTCGCCAGGATCGACGCCGGACCCGTCTTTGTCCGCACCTCCCGCGATGGAAAACGCGCGCTCGACACAAGGCTCAACGACAAGCACGTCGCGCGGCTGATCAAATCCACAGTCCTGAAAAGCGGCATCCGGGCGGACCTGCCGGAAAAAGAGCGTCTCGCCCTCTTCTCCGGCCATTCCCTGCGCGCCGGGCTGGCCTCAAGCGCCGCGGTCGACGAACGCCATTTTCAGAAACAGCTCGGCCACGGCTCCGCCGACATGACACGACGCGACCAGCGCCGTCGCGACAGGTTCCGCATCAACCTCACAAAAGCCGCAGGGCTTTAGAAAAGGGCTCAGGAACCGCCCTCCGATCCCTTGCGAAACTCGGCATAAAGTCGATCCAGATTGTCCGCTAGATAATCGCCAAAGGCCGGCCCGTCGGTCGACGTCAGTGAAATGCTGTAAGCACGGCCACTGCGGCCCACCACGCCCTTGATCCGGCCCTCTCCGGCCGTCCAGGTGCGCTTGGGGGCCACGGTGCGCGCCCGCTTGCGCTTGGGCAGCGTGCCCGCTTCGGCCACCTTGGTCTGCATCAACTCGAACCGTGTGTCGCTGTCGAGCGTGTCAAAGCCGTCGGTGCGCGCAATGCGCAGCGCAATGCCCTGATTGGCATCATCCGCCATCAGCTTCTTGAACTCTTCCCACCGGTCCCGGCCAATCTGCTTGGCCGGGCCAATGGCTTGCACGATCACCTCAGGCACGGTCTGCGCCACCGACAGCATCCGCGACAACCGGCTTGCATCGACGGTCAGCGCCTGCTGGATCACCTCCCGCTCTTGCCCCAGATCGGCAAGGTTCTTGGCAAATTGCGCCTTCTCGATGAACGACAGATCGGCGCGGGCCGTGTTCTCCTGGCCCTGCGCCAGCACATGGCCCACATCGTCCAGATCCTTGACCACAGCCCGCACAGACCGGCCTAGATCGCGCGCCACACGCACCCTGCGATGGCCAAAGACCACCATGTACCGCCCCGCCGCATCGGGGTGCGGACGCAGCAGCACAGGCGTATCCTGCCCGCTCGCCTTGATCGACGCCTTCAGATCGTCAAACGCCTCGTCATCCCCGCTCAACCTGTCACTGACAAAGGACACATCGACCAGCGCCGGATCAATCTCGACAATCGTTTCGCCTTCCATCAGGCGCTTCGAATTCTCGGCAAGGCTGTCAATCGACACCTTCATCGACTTCGACGCACCCCGCATGGCGTAGCTCGACCGCCCTGCCCCGCTCGGCGTGTCGGTCGGTTGCCCGATCACGGATTTCAACAGGTCTTTTCGCGCCATGTCATCCTCCTAGTCTCGCCCGTTACGGCAGGTCGCGGCCCCAGGCCTGATGCACCAGCCCCGTAATCTCGTCATTCACCGCGTTCAGCGACCCCATCGCCCGATCATAGGTCGCGCGCACGAACTGCCCCCGCTCGACCTCGTACAGCGTCTGCTTGGTGATCCCCGCATCGGAAATGGCCGTGGACTTGACCATCTGCGCTTCCAGCATCTGTTCCGGGAACATCGCTTGTAAAAAGCCGACCATCTGCTTTTGCGGCCCATCCGTCGGCTCGAACCGCGTCACCAGGTAGCGGAACCATTGCAGCCGCATCTCCGCCCCCGCCTCGCGGATGGTTTGCAGGATGCCACCCAGCATCAACAGAAACTGGCTCATCGACATCACGTCCAGCATCTGCGGATGCACCGTGATCAGTACCGAACTCGACGCTGTGAGCGCGGTTAGGGTCAAATACCCAAGCTGCGGCGGGCAATCGATGACCACGATGTCGTACTGGTCCTCCACCTCCTCCAGCGCCTTCGAGATGCGCGTAAAAAACGTCCGCCCCTCCGTCGGGTCGCTGCTGGTCAGCGCGACGGGGGTGTCATACTCGTATTCCTGCAGGTCGAGGCTTGCGGGCACGATGTCGAGGTTCGGAAAATTCGTGGGCCGGATCACCGCGCTGATCGGCTGGCGCTCCTCGTCGTAGCGCAGCGTCTCATACAGCGACGAAACAGAGTCTAATTCGGGCTGAATCCCATGCAGCGCCGTCAGCGATGCCTGCGGGTCCAGGTCCACTGCCAGCACCCGGTGCCCCTTGAGCACCAGATGCTGCGCCAGATGGGCTGCCGTGGTCGTCTTGCCGCTGCCGCCCTTGAAGTTCACGACCGAGATCACGTGCAGCTCTTCACCCTCGGCCCGGTGCGGCACATACCGCCGCTTGCCCGGTCGGCCATGCGCATCAAGGTATCGGCGCAACTCCAGCATCTGCTCGGCGGTATAGGACCGACGCCCCGACGGCGAGGTTTCCGGCTCCGGCCCCTTCCCCTCCAGATGGAGTTTCTTGATCGTGGATTGCGTGACGCCCAGGAAATACGCCACCTCCGCCAGCGAAAAGGACCGCAGCCCTTTCTGCGCGTTCGGCGGATACTGTTCCTGCCGCAGAATGTTCAGCCTGTCCGAGATCAACTCCCCCTGCCGCAGGATGATCTCATCGAAAGGCAAAGGGGCCATATCAGTCTCTAACAGGGGATTTCCCATGCTGCCGCCTCATGTAATATCGCTTTTTGCGCGATTTGTGCTCTTGAACTGTGATTACCGCAGCGTGTACTTATCCACAACAGTTTTCTGTGGCACATAGGCAGTAGAATGCCGTCTTCCGGGACGGTTAAGAAACCGTGAATATGCTGTAACCTATTGTTTCCAAAAGCGTAATCCGATTTGCACGGCTGTCAAAACTATTCAGCAACCCGCACGGCCCGCTCCGACAGCGCCACATTCACCGCCCGCGCAATGATCCGCTCCTCATCCGTCGGAATAACCATCACCCGCGTCGGTTCGACACCGATCTCTCGATCATTCCGAAGGTTGGCATCGGGTTCAATCCCAATCCCCAAATACTCCAACCCCTCAACAATCCGCGCCCGGATCACCGCAGCATTCTCCCCGATCCCCCCACAGAAAACGAGCGCATCAATCCCACCCAGCACGGCCGTCAAAGCCCCAATCTCCCGCCGCGCCCGGAACACATAATAGTCAATCGCCTGCCCCGCCTCGGGCGCATCCGAGCCCAGCAAACTCCGCATGTCACTGGTCAGCCCAGACAGCCCCAAAAGCCCGCTTTCCCGATACAGCATCGCCAAAACATCGCTGGGGTCCATCCCCCGCTGCTCGATCAGATACAGCACAACTCCGGGATCAATCTGCCCGCACCGCGTCCCCATCGGCAGCCCATCCAAGGCCGAGAAGCCCATGGTCGAGCCAACGCTCTTCCCCTCGCGCACAGCACACATCGACGCGCCGTTTCCAAGGTGCGCAATGACCATTCGCTTCCGGTGCAGCCCGGGATCCTCGGTCGCAATCACGCCAGTGATGTAGTCGTAACTCAGCCCGTGAAACCCATACCGGCGCACCCCCTCATCATAGAAATTCCGCGGCAGCGCGAAGGTGTCGTTGACCCACGGATGCCCCCGGTGAAAGGCCGTATCAAAACACCCCACCTGTACCGCCTCGGGAAAGGCCACCCGTGCCGCCTCGACCCCCGCCAGGTTATGCGGCTGGTGCAGCGGCGCAAGGGGCGAGAACTCCGCGAGGGCCATCAGCACGTCGGGCGTCAGAACCATCGGCTCCGCGAACTTCGGACCGCCATGAACGACACGGTGCCCGACGCCGGAGATGGTCAGACCTGCCATGTGCGGACGCAGGGCGGAGATGACCTGCTCCAGCGCAACAGCGTGGGTCGGGGCGTCGACTTTCCGGGCGGTCTCGGCGCCGTCTCGCTCCAATTCCAGCCGAGCGTTGCCCCCTACCCCGTCGACCTGCCCGGTGAGCAGCATCTCGGGTTCCGGGCCATTGCGATAAAGGCCGAATTTCAGAGAGGACGAACCGGTGTTCAGCGTCAGGATGGCGCGGCTCATCGCACAAGTGCCCCGCTGAAAAGCGCAGCGATTGCGGCGGATGCGACGCGGGTGCGGCGGTCATCTGCGCGGCTGGTCAGGATGATGGGGACCTGCGCGCCCAGCACGATCCCCGCGCCCTCGGCGCCCGCAAGATACATGAGCTGTTTGGCGATCATGTTCCCGGCTTCCAGATCAGGAGCGACCAGAATATCGGCCTGCCCCGCGACGGGCGACTTGATCCCTTTGGACGCCACAGCGCGCATGGAAATGGCGTTGTCAAAGGCCAACGGGCCGTCCAGCACGCCGCCTGTGATCTGGCCTCGGTCAGCCATCTTGCAAAGGGCGCCAGCCTCGACCGTGGACTGCATCCGGGGGGTGATGGTTTCGACGGCCGACAGGAGCGCGACCTTGGGCGTGTCGATGCCCAGGGCGTGGGCCAAGTCGATGGCGTTCTGGACGATGTCGGCCTTGGTCTGCAGATCGGGCGCGATATTGATCGCGGCGTCGGTGATCAGCAGCGGCTTGGGGTAGGTGGGGACGTCCATGACGTAGACATGACTCATCCGCCGTTCGCTACGCAGGCCATTGGCCTTGGAGACCACGGCGGACATAATTTCGTCGGTGTGCAGGGCGCCTTTCATCAGCGCCTTTGCGCGACCTTCGCGGACCAGTTTCACGGCCTGTTCGGCGGAGGCGTGGCTGTGGAGGGTGTCGATGATGTCGAGGGCGCTGATATCCAAGTTTTCGGCCTTGGCAACCGCGTGGATCCGGTGGGCGGGGCCAACGAGGATCGGGTGGATCAGACCCTGATCGTACGTATCTATCGCGCTTGTTAGAGACGTTGCATCGCAGGGATGCACGACGGCGGTGGGCAGGGCAGGGTGCTTCTTCGCGGCTTCCAGCAACCTGTCATGGGCCGCGCCACGACGGTGCATCACGAGGTCGGGCATCACGACGCGGGGGCGGCGGACTTTCTGGGTCGGGGCCATGACGGTCGCCTGCCCGGTGATCACCGGTTTTCCGTCGCCATTGGTGCAGACACAACCGAGCGTGAGGCGCTTTTTCTCGGCGTGTTTTTCGGTGACCGTCACACGCACTGTCACAGTGTCGCCAATGCCTACGGGCTTGAGGAATTTCAGGCTCTGATCCAGGTAGATCGTGCCCGGTCCGGGCAGTTGCGTGCCAAGGACATTGGAGATCAGGGCACCGCCCCACATGCCGTGGGCGATGACCTTGTGAAAGACGTCTTCCTCTGCAAATTCGTGATCCACATGGGCCGGGTTCACATCGCCCGACACCACGGCAAAGGCGTCGATGTCTTGCGCGGTGAGGGTGCGGACCAGCTCGGCGCTGTCGCCGACTTCGATGTCGTCGAAGGGGCGGTTTTCGATGAAGCCCATGCTGGGATTGAGATCAGACGACATGGTGTCCTCCGTCGATATAGGCGGTGTTTCCGGTGACGGAGCGGGCGAGGTCAGAGACCAGGCAGGCGGCCATCGCGCCAACCTCGTCAATCGTGGTCAGCTGGCTGAGTGGGGCGCGTTTGCGGGCGTCGTCGATCAGCGCGTCGAAATGGTCGATGCCGGAGGCCGCGCGGGTCTGAAGCGGGCCGGGGGACATGGCGTTCACACGGATGTTCTTCGACCCTAACTCGGCGGCTAGATAGCGTGTTGTCGCCTCAAGTGCCGCCTTGACCGGGCCCATGATGTTGTAATTGTCCACCACCTTTTCCGCGCCGTGATAGGACACTGTGAGGATGGTACCGCCGTCTGCCATCAGAGGTTCGGCGCGTTTGGCGAGACGGATCAGGGAGTGGACGGAGATGTCCATGGCGATCCCGAACCCGTCCTTCGAACAGTCCACGACGCGGCCATGCAAGTCTTCACGAGGGCAGAAGGCAATGGAGTGGAGCAGGAAGTCGAGCCGCCCCCAGCGGGTCCGGATTTCATCGAAAATCGCGTCTGTCTGCGCGTCGTCGGTGACGTCGAGGGGCATGAAGATATCGGCGTCTACAGCTTGGGCGACCGGTTCCACGAATTTACGGGATTTTTCCGTCTGATAGGTCAGGGCCAGATCGGCGCCAGAGAGGTGAAACGCACGCGCGCAGCCTGCGGCGATGGACTGGTCGTTGGCGACGCCGACGACGAGCCCCTTCTTGCCGGTCAGAAGCCGGGATTTGGGCAACATGGCCTACTCCATTTTGACATAGGTGCCCGGTGCGTCCTCCAGCGCGCCGGTCATTTCGGGGGGTGAAATTTTGTCGCCTGCCCGCTTGGACAGCCATTCCGTCCAGGCGGGCCACCAGCTGCCTTGGTTCATCTCCGCGGCCTCGAGCCAGTCCTCGGGTGTGAGCGTGTTTTCATCGTCGCGGATGGTGTGGATGCGGTAGTGGCGTCGGTTGTGGCCGGGTTTCGACACGACACCGGCGTTATGGCCGCCATTGGTCAGGGCAAAGGTGACGTCGGCATGGCCCAGATCGTGGATCTTGAACACGGATTTCCATGGCGCGATGTGGTCGGTTTCGGTGCCCACGCCGAAGATGGGAACGCGGATGTCGCGCAGGGAAACAGCCCGCCCGTCGACATGGTAGCGTCCGGTCGCAAGGTCGTTGTTGAGGAACATCTGGCGCAGATATTCGGAGTGCATCCGCGCGGGCATCCGTGTGCTGTCGGCGTTCCACGACATGAGATCGTTCATCTCCGGTTCGGCCTCGCCCATGAGGTAGCGGCGGATCACCTGTGACCAGATGAGGTCGTTGGACCGCAGCATCTGGAAGGCGCTCATCATCTGGTCAGCTTCGAGGCAGCCCTGTTCGTCCATCACATCCTCGAGCACGGAGACCTGGCTTTCGTTGATGAAAAGCATCAGTTCACCCGCCTCGGTAAAGTCGGTTTGGGCGGCCAGAAGCGTGAGGCTGGCCAGTCGCTTGTCGCCGTCGCGGGCCATTTGGGCGGCGGCGATCGACAGGAGTGTGCCGCCGAGGCAGTAGCCGGTGGCGTGGACCTTGTCCGTGCCGGTGGTGGCGCAGATGTGGTCGAGGGCGGCCATTGGACCCTGTTTGAGGTAGTCCAGCATTCCGAGGTCTGCATCCTCGCAGGTGGGGTTGCGCCAGGAGATGGCAAAGACCGTGAAGCCCTGTTCGGTGAGGTAGCGGATCATCGAATTGTCGGGGCTGAGGTCGAGGATGTAGTATTTCATGATCCAGGCGGGCACGATCAAGATCGGTTCCCGATGTACCGTGTCTGTCGCTGGCGCGTACTGGATCAGCTCCATCAGATGATTGCGGAAGACGACCTTGCCTTCGGTTACGGCGACGTCCTTGCCCACGATTTTGGTCGGTTTCTTGCGGGTGCCCTGAAGGGTGTTCTGCGTGTCTGCAAAGGCGTGAAACGCGCCTTCGATCAGGTTCTGACCGCTGGTTTCCGCCGTTCGTTTGAGCGCTTCCGGATTGGTGGCCAGGAAGTTGCTGGGCGCCATGGCATCAAGCATCTGGCGGACCATGAAGGTCATGGCCCGATCATGGGCGGGGGTGAGGCCGGGGATGTCGGAGGTGGCGCTGTTGGCAAAGTCTTCGGCCAGAAGGAAGGCTTGTGCCCAGGCGGAGTAGGGGGGTTTTGTCCAGAGCGGGTTGGTGAAGCGGCGGTCGGTTTTCTTTGGATGTGCGGGCCAGTGTTTGGGGTCGGTGGGGCATCCCTTGGCCATGAATTGCAGCCAGCTGGTCCAATTTTGCTGGGCTTGCCGGGCGAGGGCCAGTTGTTTGTCGGGGGCGGTTGCGAGGTGCAGGGCCCAGTCGGTCCACATGTTGATTTCGGCAGCGGGGGATATGCCGTGCGTCATGGAGGACAGCAGTTTGCGGATCGGGTGATCTGGCAGTGCCTTGGTTGGATTGGGTTCGTTCTCGAAGTCCTTCATCTGCGCGCCTCCGCCTGATGGTTCTGGTCGCAGGTAGGAATGCAGGTGCAGCATCACAAGCGTGAGACTGCCGAACAGGTCGGCGGAAACTTGCCATTTGCGTCAGTCAGGTTGGTGAACGCGCGTTATCGGTACTTCGGGAACACTTTGATTGGCATTGGGGCGCGGTTTTCTAAGTAAATTTGTGCTTTTTGTTGACGCGCACCGGGTCGGGGAAAGCCCTTGATTGGTTATTTCTGTTAGAAATTTGGTTAAGTTTGTTAATTCGTTACGGGTCGGGAAAGAGTCAGGGAATCCAAGCTGTTGGTTTTGTTCGCTGTTCCTGATGTACCGAAGATGCGTTCCCGTTGTACCGAAAAGCCGTTCCTGATGTACCGATGTGGTTGTTCCTGATGTACCGATAGAGTGTTCCCGTTGTACCGAGTCACCAGATCGGATTGGCCTCGATGTATTTTTTGGCGAAGGCACGGAAGGCCGCGTTGGCGTTTTTGACCGGTTCGTCCTTTTTCGTGGCCCATTCCTGCCATGCGCCGAGGATGTACTGAATGTCGTATTCGGGGTTCGCGTGCTTGACCTCGGTCAGCACGGAGTGGGCGACGTCGAGGTTCTGCGATGTCGGTACATCGGGAACATTTTGGTCGTCGAATTTCGGCTGGAAGCGGACCAGCGCCTGCTTGCCCTTGGTCTTGAACGGGGTGGAAACGGCAGCCGGATCCACGATTTCGACATGGTAGTCGGGGATGGTCCCGGCCTCGCAAATCTCGTTGATGCGGAACTTGAATTTGCGTTCGGTGTCGATGGAGCCGCATTTCTCCGCCAGTCGTTTGATGCCGATGTACCACTCGGGCTGGCGACCCACATGTTTGCGGGCAAGCTCGTAGAGGCGGCGTTCTAACCCTTTGGAGAGGCGGAAGTAATCGCGGTTGATGGTCAGGACGCGCCGGTCCTTGACGATGGCGTTGAACATCCAGCGGTTCATGGTGACTTCGACCGCGCCCATGACCTTTTGCCCGCGCCGGTTGGTGCGTTCGATGACGCGCCAATCCTCGATCCAGCCGAAACCGCGGCGTTCGCGTTCGTCGCCTGCGGTGATGTTGGTGAGGATGTTGGTGGAGCGGAGGCGGTCGAGCGCGTCGAGGAACAGCTCGTAGGCGCGCTTGCCGGAGCTGCGGCCCGTGACCTTGAGGAAGTCGTAGGCGGAAAAGGTGATCGTCCTGTCCTGGATGGTGCTTGAGGTGTCCACCTCGAACCGGCCGCTCTCGATGCGTTCGTTCACCAGCGAGGTGAGGTAGATCAGGATGTCCTTGTCCCAGATCGTGGCGATGCCCTTGTGGCCCGGCTGAATCTCGATCTTGACGGTCCCATCGTCGAAGACGAAGGGCGTCATGCGGGGCCGTTTTTGCAGGGAAAAGAAGGGAAACTCCATCAGGGCGCGCTCGTCCTTGACGGGCGCGTCGGCGAGTTGATCGAGGAAGAGGTCTACCTGTTTGTCTGACACGTCCGTTCCCGATGTACCGAATCTGGCGTGTTCCCGTTATACCGAGTTTTGCGTTCCCGATGTACCGATATTTTCAAGATGTTGTTGTGGCGGTGGATTTTGGCACAAGTCGACCTTGAAAGCCGTGCCGCGCATCGCCTTTAGCCCGAGCCGACAGAGGACTTGTGCAGCCGTGCCTGACCGGGTGAGACGCCAAACCGCTTGGTGTAGGCGCGGGTGAAGCTGGCCGGTTCCGAATAGCCCACGCGCCACGACACCGCGTCCACATGAAGGCCAAAGACTTCGAGAAGATCGCGTGCGCGGGACAGCCGCGCGTCCAGATACAGCTCGCGGAAACTGGTGTGTTCTTCGGACAGGCGGCGTCGCAGGGTGCGTTCGGTGGTGGCAAGCAGGTCGGCCACGGTCTGGATGTTCAGCTCTTCGCCGATGTTTTCGTGGATGACGTCCCTGACCTTTTGCGACCAGAGGTCCGGCTGCACATCCGGTTGTTCGAGCAATGCCTTGCATTGGTCCACGCAGTACTGGAACGTGGCCGGGTCCGACTTCGGCAGGGGCTCATCGAACAGCGCGGAGGAGAACGACAGCGCGAAACCGGGCATCGATCCTTTGACCTCGGTGCCGATTTCCTCTTCGATATCATTTACATAGCGGGTGTCCGTATAGGGCGTTTCGACCACCATGTCGTTGAAGTCGGGGGTGCCGAGCATCTCGGCAATGAAGTCCATGGTGATCACGGACTGTGCTTCGATCGCGAAGGTGTGCGTGTCTGGGGGAAGGTCCGTCATGTCGAACCTGATCCGGACCCGATCACTCGTTTCCTCGACCGAGTAGGTGGTCAGTCCTGTCGAGAGCTTCATGAATTCGATGGAGAGCCGGGCCGAGGCCCGCAAGGTCGGTGCGGTCAGCAGGGCAAAGCCGTAGACACCATAGGCAAAGGCGTGCAGCTTGCGGCCTGCGCGCGCGCCCAGTCCGATGTCCCGAGGCGCGCAGCGAACGATGTTGCGGATCGCCTGCACCTCCTGAAGCCAGGTGACCTGCCTGTCGGGTTCGACCAGTTCTTCGTATGCAAGATCGGTGTCCTTGAGGACCTCTGCCGGGTCCAGGCCCATGTCCTGTGCAACATCGCAAACGGCACGGATGCCGGTTGCAGTGCGCAAGTTGGACAGCTGTCTCATGTGCGGCAGGTATGTATTTGGCCGGAATTATCAAGCATCTGTCCGAAGATGCCATTTCGTCATTCTGTCGTGTCTATAGCGTTGGGAATGAAAGAATTTTTCCCGGTCTTTGTGTGAATTGCGAGGTGTTTGCGGTAGGTCGCCATCTCGTTTTTTTGTCAGGAAGGCCGGGATGCGCAATGGCAAGATGCGAGGGCTCAGATGAAATCGCCACTTATCCCCACCACCGCAGGATTGATCCTTTTGTCGGGTCCGGCCTTGGCCGATCTGGAGTACACGCTGGGCTCCGGTGCGACGGTCACCTTCTACGGTCAGCTCAACCCGGCCATCATCTCTGTCGATGATGGGCGCGACACTGAAACCAACCTGCTGGACAATGATCTGTCGAGCAGCCGTGTCGGCCTGCGCTATGCCGCCGCTTTCGGCGACAGTATATTTCGTTTCCGGCTTGAGACTGGTCTGGGCCTGCCCAACTCGACCGAGGTGAGCCAGGCCGGATCCGACTACAGCCGCTTTACCCGCGATGACATCCGGCACTTCGACTTTTCGCTGGAAGGAAACTGGGGCCGTGTGTCGCTGGGGCAGGGCAGCATGGCTGCGGACGGTGTGGCCGAGGTGGACCTGTCCTATGTGGGCACGGCGCTGTATTCCTACACGGCGGATTCCAATGCCAGTTTCCTGTTCCGGGATGGCTTTGACGTGCTGAGCGGGCCCGCGATTGCCGACACCACCGACAACTTCGATGGTTCCCGCCGGGGGCGCATCCGCTACGATTCACCGGATATCTCCGGTTTCACCTTTAGCGCATCCGCAGGTGAGAACATTCTCGATCAGGAAGATGAGGGTGAATATTACGACGTGGGCGTATTCTACAACGCCACCATCGGGGGCGGCGCCGAATTGTCGGCGGGTCTGGCCTACCAGCGCCGTGATCTGAACACTGCGGATCGGTCGGACATCGTCGCCTCCGCCTCTGTCCTGTTGCAGAACGGGTTGGGATTTACCGTCGCAACCGGGGATCGTGATGACGATGCGGGCAGCGATCCGCGTTACTACTATGCCAAGGTAAGTTACGAGGCCGATTGGCTTGCCATGGGCAAGACCGGGTTTGGTCTGCACTACTGGGACGGGTCCGACTTTAACGTGGATGGGTCGGATTCGGATGTCTGGGGCATTGGTGTCGTTCAGGAGGTCAGCCGCCTGAACACGGATCTGTACCTGACCTACCAGGAATACGACTATTCCGACGGCACCGGCGATTTCCAGGACAATTCCACCATCGTTCTGGGGGCATTGTGGACGTTCTGAGGTCCTGACCCTGCCATGGCCCGCTGGCGTCAGATGCGCGGGCCATCGGCATCTTCCATCCAATCATTCGCCAGGTTGACGCAGGTCAACGCACCCGTGCCATCCCGTGCCTAGACTACGGGCTGAGCCCTGCCGCGTCCGTGAGTTCAGAAAAGCCCTCGCACCATGAAGATGAAGTTTCCGACCGCCTATACCATCCTCTTTGCCCTGATTGCGCTTGTCGCCATCGCCACGTGGTTCGTGCCTGCCGGTGAATACGAGCGTGTTGCCAGCGAGGCCCTGGGCCGCGACGTGCCGGTGCCGGGGACCTACCAGACGGTAGAGCCGAACCCGCAGGGCATTATTGATGTCTTTCTGGCGCCCATCGCGGGCTTCTACGATCCGGGCAGTTACGAGGCGCGGGCCATCGACGTCTCGCTGTTCGTGCTGGTCATCGGGGGCTTTCTGGCGGTCGTGACCAAGACGGGGGCCATTGATGCGGGGATCGCCACCGCCATGCGTCGCCTGAAGGGGCGTGAGCGGTGGATGATCCCGATCATGATGGCGCTTTTTGCGGCGGGCGGCACGATCTATGGCATGGCCGAGGAGTCGCTGGCCTTTTATGCGCTGATCATCCCGGTAATGATTGCCGCCGGATACGATGCCCTGACCGGGGTTGCCATCATCATGTTGGGGGCCGGGGTGGGCACGTTGGGCTCGACCATCAACCCGTTTGCTACCGTCATTGCGTCCGATGCGGCCGGCATTTCGTTTACGGATGGGATCAACCTGCGCCTGGCTCTGCTGGTGGCCTGCTGGCTGGCTTGCGTGGCTTACGTCATGCGCTATGCCGCGCGGGTGCGGCAGGATCCGGCGCGGTCCGTCGTGGCCGACATGGAGGCCGAGAACAGGACGCATTTCCTGAAGAGCGCTGATGCGGGTGAGATCGCATTCACGGGCCGTCACAAGATCATCCTGATCGTCTTTGCCGCCAGCTTTGGCGTGATGATCTGGGGTGTGGCCGCGGGCGGCTGGTGGATGGCCGAGATGTCGGCCCTGTTCCTGGTCGCCGCCCTGATCGTCGGCGTGATCGACTGGATGGGAGAGGAGCGTTTTGTCACCACCTTTGTCGATGGCGCCCGCGATCTTCTGGGCGTGGCGCTGATCATCGGGATCGCGCGCGGCATCGTTGTCGTCATGGATGCGGGCAACATGACCGACACCGTTCTGTTCTGGGCCGAGGGGGCCGTGCAGGGGTTGGGCGAGGTCGCCTTTATCAACACCATGTTCGGCTTGCAGGCGGGCCTGTCCTTTCTGGTGCCGTCGTCCTCGGGGCTTGCTGTGCTGACCATGCCCATCATGGCGCCGCTTGGCGATTTTTCGGGTGTGGAGCGGTCGCTGGTCGTGACCGCGTACCAGTCCGCGAGCGGTTTGGTGAACCTGATCACGCCGACCTCTGCCGTGGTGATGGGTGGGCTGGCGCTGGGGCGGGTGCCCTATGATCGCTGGATCCGTTTCATGGTGCCGCTGCTGATCGTGCTGAGCGCGATCATCATGTTGGGTCTCAGCATTGCGACCATGGGCTGAGACATGAGCGCAGCACCCGATATTTCCGCCCAAGGGGCAGGGCAGGGGGCCGGGCTGGGCCTGATCGCCTGTACGGCGCTGGTCGTGGGCAACATGATCGGGTCGGGTATCTTCCTGCTGCCCTCTTCGCTGGCGGCTTACGGGTCCATTTCGCTGGTGGGCTGGCTTGTCACGGCGGCGGGCGCGCTGGTGCTGGCCCTGATCTTTGGGCGGCTGGCGCGGATTGCGCCGCGCACGGGCGGCCCATACGCTTACGCACGGGACGGGTTCGGCGATTTTGCCGGGTTCCTCGTGGCGTGGGGCTATTGGATTGCGCTGTGGTCCGGCAACGCGGCCATTGCTGTTGCCTTTGCTGGCTATCTTGGGTTTCTGCGGCCCGAGATCGGGGAGAGCCCGGTGGCCAGTGTGACGGCGGCGCTCGGGGCGATCTGGCTGCTGACGTGGCTGAACGTTCGGGGTGTGCGCGAGGCGGGCATTGTCCAGATCCTGACCACCGGCATGAAGCTGTTTCCGCTTCTGGCGTTGATCGTGCTGGGTGTCGCCTACATTGATCCGGGCAACTTCACGCCCGTCAACACGAGTGAGGTCGGTGCGATGTCGGCCATTTCCGCCTGTGCGGCGCTGACATTGTGGGCCTTTCTGGGCCTTGAATCCGCCACTGTGCCTGCGGGTGATGTGGACGCGCCGGAGCGGACCATTCCGCTGGCGACGATCATCGGCACGGCGTTGACCGCCCTTGTCTATATCGGCGTCACTGTCGTGGCCCTTGGCGTGATCCCGTCGGCGGAGCTGGTGGGGTCGAATGCGCCGCTGGCGCTGGTCGCCGGGGCGATCTGGGGTGCGGGCGGGGCGGTGTTCATCGCCCTTGGTGCCTGCGTGTCGACCTTTGGCACGCTGAACGGCTTTACCTTGCTGAGCGGGCAGGTGCCGCTGGGAGCGGCGCAGGATGGCGTATTCCCCAAGGCATTTGCGCGGCTAAGCGCGGGCGGCACGCCCGCCTTCGGTCTGATCGTGTCCAATGCCCTGGCCAGCGGTCTGATCCTGATGAGTTTCAGCGAGAACCTGGCCCAGCAGTTCGAATTCATCGTCCTGCTGGCAACCCTGTCCACGTTGTTTCCTTATCTGCTGTGCGCGCTCGCCGAACTGGCGCTGCGTGCACGCGGTGCGGTCGGCCATGCGCCGGGTGAGATGGGCAAGGTTATCGGGCTCGGTGCCCTGGGCTTTGTCTATTCCATCTGGGCGATCTTCGGGTCGGGGGCGGAGGTCGTGTTCTATGGCTTCCTGCTGCTGATGGCGGGGGTGCCTGTTTACGTCTGGCAGTGCTGGGCAAAGGCCGGTGATTTCAGCGAGGAAGGATCAACGTGATGTCCGGATTTGGTGTGCATTCAGAGATCGGGACGCTGCGCAAGGTCATGGTCTGTGAGCCCGGCCTGGCCCATGCGCGGCTGACCCCCGGCAACGCATCAGAGCTTCTGTACGATGACGTATTGTGGGTCAACAAGGCACGTCGGGATCATGCCGATTTCCGCATGAAGATGGAGGAGCGTGGGGTCGAGGTGCTCGAGTTCCAGGCCCTGCTGGCGACCACGCTGAAAGATGCCGAGGCGCGCGCTTGGGTGTTGGATCGTCGTATCACGGAAAACCAGGTCGGCGTCGGCATGTTGGGCGAGTTGCGCGGCTGGTTGGACGAATTGCCTGCGCGGGATCTGGCCCGGTTCCTGATCGGTGGGATCGCCGTGCAGGATTTGCCGTTCACCCCCTCCGGCATGTTCGGCAGCTATCTGGGCACCCTGGGCTTTGTCATCCCGCCGCTGCCCAATACGCAATTCACCCGCGACAACAGTTGCTGGATTTACGGGGGCGTCACCGTAAACCCGATGTACTGGCGGGCGCGCAAGCCCGAAACACTGCTGGTGACGGCCATCTACAGGTTTCATCCCGATTTTCGGGAGGGCGATTTCCAGATCTGGTGGGGCGACCCGGACAAGGATTATGGACCGGCCACGGTCGAAGGCGGCGACGTCATGCCCTGGGGCAACGGCACCGTTCTGATCGGTATGGGTGAGCGCACCACGCCGCAGGCCGTGGGGCAGGTGGCCAAGGCGCTGTTCGCCAAGGGTGCGGCCGAGCGGATCGTGGCTTGCCAGATGCCGCGCAGCCGGGCCGCCATGCATCTGGATACCGTGTTCAGCCAGTGTGACCGCGAGACGGCGACCGCCTTTGTCGAGGTCTGCAACGAGATCACCTGCGTCAGCCTGCGCCCCGGCAACCGCGAGGGTACGATCGATTTTCGGCAGGAGGACAGCCACCTGTTCGACGTGGCTGCCGAGTGCCTGGGCATCAAGGCGCTTAACATCGTGCAGACCGGCGGCGATGCCTTCAACCAGGAGCGGGAGCAGTGGGACGATGGCAACAATGTCGTCGCCCTCGAACCCGGCGTGGTCGTTGCCTACGACCGCAACACCCACACCAACACGCTGCTGCGCAAGGCCGGTGTCGAGGTCATCACCATTGCCGGGTCCGAACTGGGCCGGGGCCGGGGCGGGGGTCACTGCATGACCTGCCCGATCTGGCGTGACCCGGTGGCGTATTGAGACAATGAAAGGACGAGCCCCATGGCCTTTAACCTGAACGGCCGCAGCTTTCTGAAACTGCTGGATTTCGATCAGCGCGAATTGCGGTATCTGCTGGATTTGGCGCGCGATCTGAAGCGGGCGAAATATGCGGGCACCGAGCAGAAGCATCTGGTCGGCAAGAACATCTGCCTGATCTTCGAAAAGACCTCGACCCGGACGATGTGTGCCTTTGAAGTGGCGGCGATGGATCAGGGGGCGGGGGTCACCTACCTTGGGCCGTCGGGGTCGCAGATCGGGCACAAGGAAAGCATGAAGGACACGGCCCGTGTGCTGGGCCGGATGTATGACGGGATCGAGTATCGCGGGTTCGGGCAGGATCTGGTGCAGGTGTTGGCCGATCATGCGGGTGTGCCCGTCTTCAACGGGCTGACGGACGAGTTTCACCCGACCCAGATGCTGGCCGATCTGCTGACCATGCAGGAACATGCCGAGAAGCCGCTGCATGACATCAGCTATGCCTATGTCGGCGATGCGCGGTCGAACATGGGTCATTCGCTGATGATTGCGGGCTGTTTGATGGGCATGGACGTGCGCATTGCGTCGCCCCGAGACCTGTGGCCCACCGATGCGTTCCGCGGCCCGGCAAAGGAGGCGGCCAACACCTATGGCGCGACCCTGACCATCACCGAAGACCCGGTAGAGGCTGTGAAGGGCGCCGATTTCGTCCATACGGATGTCTGGGTGTCGATGGGCGAGGCGGATGAGGTGTGGGAGCGCCGGATCACCCAACTGACTCCGTACCAGGTCAATGCAGACCTGATGGCGGCCAGTGGCAAGTCCAGCACGAAGTTCATGCATTGCCTGCCCGCCTTTCACAACACCGACACGGAGGTCGGGCAGGAGATATTCGATAAGTTCGGGATCTCCGAGATGGAGGTGACCGAGGAGGTGTTCGAGAGCCCGGCCGCCCTTCAGTTCGAGCAGGCGGAGAACCGGATGCACACGATCAAGGCCGTTCTTGTGGCCACGTTGGGGCGCTGATCATGCGGATTGTCACAGCCTTGGGCGGCAACGCCCTGTTGCGTCGGGGTCAGGCCCTCACTGCCGAAAACCAGCGCGCCAACACCGTCATCGCGGCCAAGGCGCTGGCCCGGATCGCGCTGGATCACCAGTTGATCGTGACCCATGGCAACGGGCCGCAGGTGGGCCTGCTGGCCTTGCAGGGGCATGCCTACAAACCCGATGAAGCCTATCCGCTGGATGTGCTGGGGGCGCAGACCGATGGCATGATCGGCTACATGATCGAACAGGAGCTGGGCAACTGGCTGCCCTTCGAGACGCCGCTTGCCACGCTTCTGACCATGGTCGAGGTGGACCGGGACGACCCGGCCTTTGACGCGCCCACGAAATTCGTCGGTCCCGTGTATGACAAGGAGGAGGCGGATCGCATCGCGGCCCAGAAGGGGTGGCAGATGCGGGCCGATGGCGATGCGTGGCGGCGGGTCGTGCCCTCGCCCCTGCCGCGCCGCATCTTTCAGCTGCGCCCCATCAAGTGGCTTGTCGAGCAGGGGACGGTTGTCATCTGCGCAGGCGGCGGGGGCATTCCCACTGCCTACAACGATGCGGGCGATCTGGAGGGGGTGGAAGCGGTCATCGACAAGGATTTTGCCTCGGCCCTCTTGGCGCGGGAGATCGGTGCCGACCTGTTCATCTCTGCCACGGATGCCGAAGCCGTCTTTCTCGACTGGGGCACACCGGATCAGCGCGCGATCAAGATCGCGTCGCCCGACGCGCTGGAGCGGCACAGCTTTGCCGCCGGGTCGATGGGGCCGAAGGTTGCGGCAGCTTGCCAGTTCGTGCGCAAGACCGGCAAGACGGCGGCCATCGGCAGCCTGTCCGATCTGAGCGGGATGGTTGCAGGCAAGCGCGGCACGCTGATTTCGACCGACGTGACGGGGATCACCTTTCACGACACGCCGCCCGAGCGCGGCCCGGTCATAGGAGAGGCGGTGCGGCATGGTACGTGAGCTGATCCGCTATTCGCAGGTGCTGGAGATCGTGGGCGACACGCTGAAGGTCCACGTGCCTGAACAGGCGGGAACGGACAGCGTGGTGCGTTATGGCGATCTGGCCGTGGTCAAGAGTGTCGATGGGGCGTCGTCATTGGCGCAGGTCATTCGGATTGAGCGCGATGTTGTGAGCCTGCAGGTGTTTTCGGGCACGAAGGGCATTTCGACAGGGGCCACGGCGACCTTTCTGGGCCATCCTATGCAGGCGCCCTATTCCGGGAACATTCTGGGCCGTGTCTTTGACGGGGCAGGAGCGCCGGTGGATGGTGGTCCGGACCTGAGCGGGGAGCCGCGCTATGACATTGGAGGTCCGTCGGTGAACCCGGCGGAGCGTGTGGTGCCGAAGCGCATGATCCGCACCGATGTGCCGATGATCGATGTGTTCAACAGCCTCGTTGAGAGCCAGAAGATCCCGATCTTTTCCGTCTCGGGCGAGCCCTATAACCCGTTTCTGGCCCGCATCGGCATTCAGGCGGATGCGGATGTGGTCGTCTTTGGCGGCATGGGCCTGATCTTTGACGACTTCCATACCTTCCGGCAGTCGTTTGAGGATGCGGGGGTGTTTTCGCGGACCGTCATGTTCGTCAATCAGGCGTCGGATCCGCTGGTGGAGCGGTTGCTGGTGCCTGATCTGGCCCTGGCCGTGGCCGAGAAGTTCGCGGTGGAGGAGGGCAAGCGGGTGCTGGTCCTGCTGACCGACATGACCGCCTATGCCGATGCCATGAAAGAGGTGGGCATCAGTCAGGAGCGGGTGCCGTCGCAGCGGGGGTATATGGGCGATCTCTATAGCGAGCTGGCACGGCGGTATGAGAAGGCGTGTGACTACGCGAAGGGCGGGTCCGTCACCATTCTGGCGGTGACCACCATGCCCGGCAATGACGTGACCCATCCGGTGCCTGACAATACCGGTTACATCACCGAGGGGCAGTTTTACCTGCATTCGGGCGTGATTGATCCGTTTGGCAGCCTGTCGCGGCTGAAGCAGAATGTCGTGGGCAAGACCACGCGCGAGGATCACGGCCAGATCATGAACACGATGATCCGGTTTTATTCCGAAGCGCGGGATGCGGCGCAGAAGCAGGCGATGGCGTTTGAGCTGTCGGAGTATGACCGGCAGGTTCTGAAGTTTGGTGACCTGTTCCGGGCGCGGTTTATGGACATCAACGTGTCGATCGCGCTGGAGGAGGCGCTGGACCTGTGCTGGCAGACGCTGGCCGAGTGCTTTGAGCCTGCGCAGTTGCTGATGAAGCAACCGTTGATCGACAAGTATTTCCCCAAGGGGTCGCATGGCGCGGTTGCAGCTGAATAAATCCTCGCTTGCCCGTGAGGCGGCGCAGTTGCGCAGCTATGAGCGGTTTTTGCCGTCGCTGGACCTGAAGCGGCAACAGTTGATGGCAGAGCGCGCGAAGGCGGTGGCCGAGGTGGCCGCCTTGCAGGAGGAAGTGGACCGGCTGGCGGCCCAGGTGGGCCGCGATGTGCCGATGCTGAGCAATCGCGACATTGATTTGGGCGGGTTGGTGGAACTGACCGACTACCATCTTGCCGAAGAGAACGTGGTGGGCACGCGCCTGCCTGTCCTCGACCGGATCGAGGTGACGGTGCGGCCCTATTCCAAGATGGTGCTACCGCACTGGGTCGATCATGTGACGCATCTGCTGCATGACATGCTGACCGCGCGGTTGCGGGTGCAAGTGGCGCGGCAGCGGGTTGAGGTGCTGGACAAGGCGGTGCAAACCGTGACCCAGCGGCTGAACCTGTTTGATAAGGTGCTGATCCCCAATGCGCGGGCCAATATCAAGAAGATCCGGATTTATCTGGGCGATCAGCAGACCAGTGCGGTGACGCGGTCGAAGCTGGCCAAACGCAAGCGGGGGGTGGCATGAGCATTGCGCCCCTGAAGAAGCTGAGCCTTGTGGGGCCTGTGGCGGCGCAGGATGTGGCGCTGACGCGGTTGCAGGATCTGGGCGCGATGCACTTGCTGCCGATGTGCCCGGTTGAGAGCCGCGTGGAGAAGCGGGTGAGCCGGGAGGCGGAGGATGCCTATAAGGCGTTGCGCTTTCTGGCTGTGGTGCCTGGGCCGCGGCGGCAGGTGCGCAGCGATCCCGAGTTCGATGTTCAGGCCTTTGTCGCCGATGTGCTGGCGCTGAAGGACCGGCTGCGCAGCGCGCGGGACCGGCGGGATGCGTTGGCCAATCGGTTGGCGCATATGCAGCCGTGGGGGGATTTCGAGTTTCCGCCTTTGGAAAGCCTGGCCGGGCAGCGGCTGTGGTTCTGGCAATTGCCGGTGAAGCATCGCGCGGCGCTGCAATCGGTGGAGTTGCCCTGGCAGATCGTGGGGCAGGACACGCGCCATCTGTTTGTCGTGGTGCTGAGCCCGGAGGAGCCGCCCAGCGACCTGTTGCCCGTGCCGCGGGTGCATTTGGGGTCAAAGCCGGGGCGGGTGCTGGAAGCCGATCTGGAGACGGCCGAGATCGAGATCGAGACCCTGTTGGGCGAGCGGATGGCGCTGACGCGGTATCTGACGCTGCTGAGGGGCAAGCTGTCGGAAGCGGAGACGTTGGCGGAACGCGCCTTTGCCGACAGTCAGACCTTGGCCGATCCGGACCTTTTTGCCGTGCAGGGCTGGGTGCCTGAGGCCCGGGTGCCGGAGGTGGAGCGGACCTGTGCCGATCTGGGTCTGGCCGTTTTGATCGAGGCGCCGGGGCCGGAGGACACGCCGCCCACCTTGCTGGTGCAGCCGGATGATGCGGGGGCGGGCGTGGATCTGGCGAATTTCTATCAGGTGCCAAACTACCGTGCGTGGGATCCGACGCGGATGCTGATGCTGTCCTTTGCCCTGTTCTTTGCCATGATCGTGGCGGATGCGGGATACGGCGCGATGGTGGCGGTGGGTGTGCTGTTGTTCTGGCAGCGGCTGGGGGCCACGGCGGCGCTGCGGGCGTGGCGGCGGATGGGACTGTATCTGGCAGCAGCCACGATGGCCTTTGGCGTGATCGTGGGCAGCTATTTCGGGTTTGGCCCGCCGGAGCGCGGGGTGCTGGCGGGCTTTGCGGTGCTCGATCTGAACGATTTTGACACGATGATGATGCTGTCGATCCTGATCGGGGTGCTGCACATCTGCTTTGCCAATGTGATGGCCTTTGCTGCCAAAGCGACGCGCAGCCGATTTGGCAATCTGGGGTGGATTGCGCTGCTGGTCGGTGGGTCGATGCTGTGGATAGGGGGCCTTGAGGGGACGCCGCGCACTGTGGGCGGGGCGCTGATGGTTCTGGGGCTGGTTCTGGTCATGTGGTTTGCCAGTGACCGGCCCGTGCGCCAGCCCAAGGACTGGCTGTGGCGCGGGTTTGACGCGCTGAAGGGCGCTGCCGGGCTGATGGGCCTGTTTGGCGATGTGCTGTCCTATATGCGGCTCTTTGCGCTTGGGCTGGCCTCTGCGTCCCTTGCCATCACGTTCAACGGTCTGGCGTCGGATGTGATGGCGTCGGGATCGGGCCTTGCCCTTTTGGGAGGCCTTTTGATTTTCATCATCGGCCATGTGCTGAACTTTGCCCTCGCCATGATGAGCGGCGTTGTTCATGGCCTGCGGCTTAATTTCATCGAGTTTTACAAATGGGGTTTGCCCGAGGAAGGCGTCACCTTCCGGGCCTTTGCCCGCAAGGAGGTTCAGGAATGACGGAATTGGTGATTGCATTGGGCTGGCTGGGCATTTTTGCCCCTATGGCCCTGGGGGCCGTGGCCAGTTCCATCGGCTGTTCGATTGCGGGGCAGGCGAGCATTGGCGCGATGCTGGAGACCGAGGGTGGGTATGGCCGGTTTGTCGGTATCTCGGCCTTTCCGTCGACCTTTGTGATCTATGGCATCGTCATCATGTTCACCCTGAACCGTGAGGTGACGCTGGAGAATGCCGGGGGCCTGTTTGGTGTGGGGCTGCTGGCGGGTGTTGCGCTTTTGTATTGCGGGATCTGGCAGGGGCGGGCCTGTGCCGCGGCCATCAATGCGTCGAAGGAGAAGCCGCAGATCTTTGGTTTGGCCCTGGCCCCTGCGGCGATCATCGAGGGGTTTGGCGTTTTTGCCTTTGTCTTTGCCCTGGTCATCAGCGCGGGGATTGCGTGATGGCGGCAGAGCAGGAGACGGCCAAGGGGGTCGACGCGCTGATTGCACGGTTGCGCCATGACGGTGTGGCCGCTGGCACGGCAGAGGCCGAGCGGCTGGTGGCGGGCGCCGAAGCGCGTGCGGCCGACATCGTGGCCCGCGCGGAGGATGCCGCCGAAAAGACGCGGATCGAAGCCAAGCGGGCCGCTGACCGCTATGCGCGGGCGGGGGAGGAGGCGTTGAACACCGCGATGCGCGATGCGGTGCTGACCATGAAATCGACCTTGATGGCCCAGTTCGAACAGGATGTGCAGCGCATGGTGAGCGCCGAGATGTCCGATCCGGAGATGCTGCGCCAGATGGTGCTGGAACTGGTGGGTCGGGCCGGACAGGCGGCATCGGTGGGGCAGGGGGCCAGTGTCATCCTGCCCGCCGAGGTTGTTGGCCCTGAGGCGATCACCGCCAATGCCGATGACATCCAGTCGGGGGCGCTGACGCAGTACGTGCTGGGGCTGGCGCAGGATCAGTTGAAGGAGGGCGTGACGCTTTTCGCAGCCAGCGACCTGCATGGCGGTATCAGAGCCAAGGCGGGCGAGGATGGTGTGGCGCTGGATTTGTCGGATCAGGCCATTGCCGCGCTGTTGATGCAGCATTTGCAACCGCGCTTTCGCGCCGTGTTGGAGGGGGTGATCAAGTAGCCATGTCTGACCCAGATGCCTATGTCGCGCTGGTGGTGAGCCTGCCGAGCTCCGAGCGGCTGTTCGTGGCCAAACGCCCGCCCTTGTCCCGCTTGCGGTTGCAGCGGCGGTTGTCGGCGTTGAGCGAGGATGACGCGCGGACGCTGGCGCGGATCGAGGGCCTGCTGAGTTGGTCGGCTTATGACCGGGGGTCGGACCTGCACACGCTTGTGTCGCGGGCCAAGGTGCTGATGGCGGACCTGCCGCAGCGGACCCTGCGCCGGATCGTGGATGAGCGGATGGAATTGCGTACGGCCATGGCCGCCTTGCGGATGCGGCAGGGTGGGGCAGGGGCGCCGGAGGGCGCCTGGGGCTATGGCGTCTGGACCTCGCATATCGCGGCGAACTGGCGCGAGCCTGCGTTTGGCCTCGACCGGTCCATGCCGTGGCTGCGGCGGGCGGGGCAGCTTTTGGAGACGGGTGATCCGCTGGCCCTGCAACGCCACTTGCTCGATGTCACCTTTCGCCAGTTGCAGCGCCATGCCGGGCGGCACCATTTCGATTTCGAGGCGGTGGTGATCTACGTGCTGAAGTGGAACATCTTTGACCGCTGGGCCAAGGCTGATAGCGTGGCTGCCGCGCAGCGCTTTACCGAGTTGTCGGAGGAGGCGCTGCAGAATTTTCCCCATTTGCAGGCTGAAGGGGTCGGGGCATGAGCGTTGCCGCGTTGAAGCAGGAAACCGAAGCAGAGGCTGCGACGGCCCGCGTCGTTGCCGTGCAGGAGGGGCTGGTCAAGATCGAAGCCGTGGACCAGCCGGACGGCTCGCCCGGCGCCTTGGTCAAGAACGAAATGGTGTTCATTCTGCCCAGCCGTCTGGCTGCGGGTGGGCGGCAGGAGCGATTGAAGGCCGAGATCCTGCGCGTGCGCGGCAACACTGCTGACGCGCAGGTCTATGAGAGCACCCAAGGTGTCGCCGTGGGCGATCCGGTCATCCAGAGCGGTCAGCTTCTGTCGGTGGCGCTGGGGCCTGGGCTGCTGGGGCAGGTCTATGACGGGTTGCAGGCGCCGTTGAAGCAGGTGGCGAACGCCTATGGCATTTTTCTGCCGCGTGGCGCGGATGTGGATCCGTTGGACCGGGCGGCGAAGTGGTCCTTTACCCCGTCGGTGAAGCTGGGGGACCGGGTGACGGCCGGTCAGACCATCGGCACGGTGCCCGAGGGGCGGTTTACCCACAAGATCATGCTGCCTTTCAACTGGACCGGCACCTATACCGTGAACTGGGTGCAGAAGGGCGCCGTGACCGTCAATGACCCTGTCGCGCGCCTGACCTCGGACGGGGGAGAGGAGCATGTGATCCCCCTGTCGCAGCGCTGGCCGGTGCGGCGACCGATGGCGGGGGATTTGCTGAAGTCTGGTGCTGTGCGGCGGAAGTATCCCGATACGCCGGTGCTGACCTCGCAACGGTTGATCGACACGTTCTTTCCCATCGCGCGGGGCGGGACGGCGTGCATTCCCGGGCCTTTTGGGGCGGGCAAGACCGTGTTGCAGAACTTGATTGCACGCAATGCGCAGGTGGATGTGGTGATCATCGTGGCCTGTGGGGAGCGCGCGGGCGAGGTGGTGGAGACCATTACCGAGTACCCTGAGATGACTGACCCGACTTCGGGCGGGAGCCTGATGGATCGGACGATCATCATCTGCAACACGTCCTCCATGCCCGTGGCGGCGCGGGAGGCGTCGATTTTTACGGGCATCACGCTGGGCGAGTATTACCGCCAGATGGGACTGGATGTGCTGTTGATTGCTGACAGCACGTCCCGCTGGGCGCAGGCGATGCGCGAGACGAGCGGGCGGCTGGAGGAGATACCGGGCGAGGAGGGGTATCCTGCCTACCTCGAAAGCTCGATCAAGGGGTTGTACGAGCGGGCTGGCGTCATCACCGGCGTCGATGGGGCCACGGGCAGTCTGACCATGATCGGGACGGTGTCGCCAGCGGGTGGCAACTTTGACGAGCCGGTGACGCAGGCGACTTTGTCGACGGTGAAGTGCTTTCTGGGGCTGTCGTCGGAGCGTGCTTACAAACGGTTCTATCCGGCGGTGGACCCGCTGCTGTCCTGGTCGCGGTATCTGGAGCAGATGGCGGAGTGGTACGATTTGCATATCGAGCCGGGGTGGACCGGCAAGGTGAAGGCGATGCAAGACCTACTGGAACGCGGCGAGCAGATCAGCCAGATGATGAAGGTGACGGGCGAGGAAGGCGTGACGCTCGAGGACTATGTGACCTATCAGAAGGCGCTGTTTGTCGACATGATCTATCTGCAGCAGGATGCGTTCGATGGCGTGGACAGTTGCGTGCCGTTGGAGCGGCAGCAGCGTGTGTTCGCGTTGATGCAGCGGGTTGTCGATGCGCCGATGCCGTTGGATGACAAGGATGCGATCCGGGCGTGGTTCACCGAAGTGACGGGGCTGTTCAAGAACTTTCACTACGCTGCGGATGCTACGCCGGAATACAAGGCCTTGCTGGGTCAGATCGAGGCGAAGATCGCCGGGATGTGAGCGTGCGTCATGCCGCTGTCGAAGCGTTGCCGGTTCTTTTTTCGATGATCACGATGCCCGGTTTCAACGCGGGGTCGGCTGGTGTCAGCGTGAACCGTTTGCCCACCAGTTGCAGGGTCACAAGTGTGCCGTCCGGTGCATTCAACAGGTGGCCCTTGGCCCGCACGACGGCGTCGGTGTCGGCAAGCGATTGGGCCAGCGCATGGGCATCGACGGGACCCGGCGGCGTGACGGTGCGGGAGGTCAGTTCGATGTGGTGTGGCCCTGCGTCAAATGCCGTCGTGCTGTGGCGCGATGTTTCCGCCGACAGCACGTGGTGGAGGATGTCGTTGCTGTTTTCGACCAGTGCTGCGTCGTGGGCGTGGCGGCCGATATTGAACCGGCTGCTGTTGATCCGCTCCGGTGTGGCGAGGTCGGTCTTGGTCAGACTGACTAGGTCGGCTGATCCAAGTTGCCGAATGATCGTGTCGGCGAGGTAGCTGTCCTGCAGCTGTGCCGGCAGACCGTCCGCATCTGCGAGAACCACGACGCCCAACACGTGGATGCCGGTGCCGAACAGGCTGACAGCACCCGCGATCTTGCCCGGCAGCGCGACGCCCGAGGTTTCGAGCAGCACGTGGTCCGGCTTGGGGTCGAGCGTGCGCATCCGGGTCAGCGCCAGCATCAGGTCATCGCCGTAGGAACAGCACACGCATCCCCCTGCGAGCGCAATCAGGTCGTCGTCCTGTGCTTCGATCAGATCGGCGTCGATGGGCAGGGCGCCGAAATCGTTGACCAGCACGGCCAGCCGTTGCCCGTTTGAGTGGCGCAGGATCTGGTTGATCAGGGTGGTTTTGCCTGCACCCAGATATCCGCCGATGATCGTCAGGGGCAGGGGTGCGTCAGACATCTGCTGCCGCGAAGGGCGTGCCGCCGAGGACGGTGCCCCAGACGCGCGTGTCCTTGAGCCCTTCTACACCCATCTCTTCGGGGTCGTCTTCCAGCACGGCGAAATCGGCGCGTTTTCCGGTCTCGATGGAGCCCACCTCTCCGTCCAGGTTCAGGGTGTAGGCCGCGCCGAGGGTGATGGCGTGGAGCGCCTGGTCGAGCGTGATCTTTTCTGCTTCGCCCAAGGTTCGGCCCGAGGCCGTCTTGCGGTTCATCGCGCACCAGCCGGTGAACAGCGGGCCCAGCGGTGTGATGGGTGCGTCGGAGTGAATGGCAAAGGGCACGCCCTGCCGTGCAGCGGTGCCCGCGGCGTTCATGCGTTCGGCGCGCTCGGGGCCGACGGTCAGGTCATAGTGCTGATCCCCCCAGTAATGGTGGTGGTTGGCAAAGAGGTTCACGCACAGCCCCAGTTCCTTGATCTGCCGGAACTGTGCCGTGTCGGCCAGTTGGCAGTGCTGCAAGGTAAAGCGGTGATCGCTGGACGGTGCCTTGCGCAGCGCCTTGCGCATGGTGTCGATGACAAGTTGCGTCGCCTCGTCCCCGTTGGTGTGGCAATGGACCTGGATGCCCTTGGCCAGCGACGTTTCGAGGATGTAGGCGAGATGTTCGGGTGCGATGTACCACAGGCCATTGGGTGCGCCGTTGTAGTAACCGGGCGCGCGCAGGCGGGCGGAGAAGCCCTGGATCGAGCCGTCGACCACGATCTTGATCCGACCCAGGCGCAGCTTGTCGGTGCTTTGCGGCGCCAGTGCTTCGACATGTTTGATCAGGTCCTCGGGGCTGACACCGTGGTGAAAGCGCAAGGGCACGATGCGGGCCGGGAAGGCGGTGTTGCCCGTGACCTTGCGCAATGTGGCCACCGCCTCGTCCGGCAGGCGGGCGGCGAGGTCGGTGGCCGTTGTCACGCCCGCCCGCACGCAAAGCTTGCCAAAGCGCCACATGCCCTGTTCGTCACAGGACAGCATGTCACGGTCAAAACCCACGTGGATGGAAACGGGGCTCATCACGTCCGGGCCCTTCAATTCGCCCGTGGGCAAGCCGTCATCGCCCAGTGGCACCCCTTCGTGATTGATGCCATGCCGCAGGAGGCCCGCCAGTTCCAGCGCCTTGGAGTTCACGTTCATGATGTGGCCGGAGGCGTGCATGATCCCGATGGGGCGGGTGGTCGAGATGGCATCCAGCTGTGCGCGGTCCACGCGCTGGTTGTCGAAATAGATCGGATCGAGGGACCATGCGGGCAGGGGGGCGTCGGGGTCCTCAAGCCTGGCCTCTGCTGCGGCCAGCTTGGACAGGACGGCGTCGAGGTTTTTGCACCCCGCCTGCATGTCCCCCTCGGGTGACATGCGGTCGAAGAAGCCCACATAGGTGTGGGACCAGAGCGCGCCTTCCTGCAGGTGGCAGTGCCCCTCGACGAGGCCGGGCATCAGCACTTTGTCGGCAAATTGCGTGTCGAGATCATACTTCCCCCAACCTTCAAGTTCTTCGAGTGATCCGGCGCCAAGGATGATACCGTCGCGTATGGCCACATGGGTCGCGTGCGGCTTTTGCGGGTTCATTGTCAGGATCTTGCGGGCTGAGAAGATTTTGATCACGTGCCGGGGCCCTAGGGATGCAAAGGTCTGTCTTGCAACGCTAGGCGGTTTTCTTTTTGCCAAAAACTGGATTTAATCGGCGCCTAAAGACCATTTTTTGGGGGATAGATGCCGAGCAGCCTGACGCTCAAACAAATGCGCTACGTCGAGGCCACGGGGCGGCTTGGGTCAATTGCCGCTGCCGCCGAGGCGCTGAGCATCTCGCAAAGTTCGATCACGGCGGCGATTGATGCGCTTGAAGCAGAGCTGGGCTTTGGCATTTTCACGCGCGTACCGGCAAAGGGCATCCAAAAAACGCCCGGAGGAGCGGATACGCTGAAACTGATCAGCCGTTTCCTGGCCGAGCATAGCGAGTTTGAGGCCGAACTCTTTGCGCTTGGTGGAGCCGTCACTGGAACGATCTGTTTGGCTTGTTTTGCCACTGCAGCGGCCACTTTTCTGCCGCCAGCCATCAAGCAATTCCAATCCGAGTTTCCCAAGGTTCAGTTTGAGTTGGTCGAGGGTGATATGGACAGTGTTGCCGAATACCTCGACACCGGTGTGGCGGATGTTGCCTTTACCTACGAAGAGGTGATTGCGAACCACCATGATTTCGACCTGATGGTCGAGCTGCCGCATTACGCCATGGTCAACACGCAGGATGCGCTGGCACGGCGGACATCTCTGAGCCTTGCGGATCTACAGGACCAACCGATGATCAACCTGCAACTGCAGCGGTCCGGAACGTACTATTCGGACCTGTTTTCGGGGGCGGGTCTCAGGGTGCGCGTCGCTCATGCGACGTCATCGGTCGAAATGATACGTACGCTGGTTGCCTCGGGATTTGGCTTTTCCATTTTGAATGCCCGTCCTGTAAGCGCAGCGTTGGACAGCCGGGGCATTACTGTTCTGCCGATCACGGACCCGATCCCGGCGCGGCGCTTTGGGTTGGTTACGCAATCAAGGGTGGCGCTGCCCTATCCGGTGCAGCGCTTTATCGAGTGTTGCCATATGCTTCGCGCGGATGGGGTCTTTGAAAACCTGGCTGTACGTGTCGGGTGAACCACCATGATAAGCATCATTTTTTAGCTTTTTCACACGTATTAAAACTATTTTTTCGACTGATGGCTGCCGCCTAACCTTGCCCTCAACAAAAAATAGACCCTGGGAGAAGACCGATGAAGATTGCTGTCTTGAGACGTTTGGCCGTGGCGGCGGGGATTGCTGCCCTGCTGAGTTCAACGGTCGTTGCCGAGGAACCTGTGCGCGGTGGCACCTTGATCACGACCCTTCCGCAGACCCCGCGCCATCTGAACCCTGCCGTGCAGTCGGGCATCGTAACAGGTGCGCCGGGGGCGCAACTGTTCGCGGCGCCGCTGCGCTATGACGAGGACTGGACCCCTCAGCCCTACCTTGCCGAAAGCTGGGCGTGGTCCGATGACGGGCTGTCGATGACGTTGAACCTTGTCCAAGGCGCGACCTTCCATGACGGCGAGCCGATCACGTCCGAAGACGTCGCATTCTCGGTCGAGACGATCAAGGCGAACCACCCGTTCAAGACGATGTTCGGCGTCGTCGAGGCCGTCGAGACGCCGGATGATCACACTGCCGTCCTGAAGCTGTCGCAGCCGCACCCGGCGCTGCTCTTGGCGATGTCGTCGCAGCTGATGCCGATCATCCCGAAGCACATCTATGGCGACGGTCAGGACCCGAAATCGCACCCGCGCAATGGGCAGGATGTGGTCGGATCGGGCCCGTTCAAGTTCGTGGAGTTCACGGCGGACCAGCAGGTGATCCTGGAACGCAATGACGACTTCTTTATCGAAGGGCGTCCCTATCTGGACCGCATCGTCTATCGCATCATCAAGGATGCGTCGGCCCGCGCCATCGGGATGGAGAACGGCGAGCTGCATATGACGACGTTCGAAAACACCGTGCGCAACATCAAGCGGATGTCCGAGAATGACGATCTGGTCGCCACCGACGAAGGCTATGCCGCCATTGGTCCGATCAACTGGCTGGCGTTCAACACCGGGTCTGATGGGCCGCTGGCCGACAAGCGGGTGCGTCAGGCGATTGCCTACGCCATCGACAAGAATTTCATCCTGAACGCCATCATGCTGGGGCTGAGCCAGGAGTCGAAGACGGGTATCCACCCCGGTTCGCCGCTCTACTACCCTGATGTGAACGGGTATGATCTGGACATCGACAAGGCCAACGCGCTGTTGGACGAGGCCGGGTATGAGAAGGGTGCGGATGGCATTCGCTTTTCGCTGACCATCGACCACGGCAATCCGACGACAAAGCCACAGGCGGAGTTCACCAAGGCGTCGCTGGCCAAGGTTGGCATTGATGTCACCGTGAACTCCTTTGTCGATTTCCCGACCTGGGCGAACAAAATCTCGAACCACGATTTCGATATGACCTGGGACACGGTGTTCAACTGGGGTGATCCGGTGATCGGGGTGCACCGCACCTATGACAGTCAGAACATCAAGGAAGGCGTCATCTGGTCCAACACGCAGCAATACGCCAACGAACGGATTGATGAGCTGATGGCAGCAGCGGGGCAGGAGATCGATCCCGACAAGCGCGCGGCCCTTTACAAGGAGTTCCAGGAGATCCTGGCGGATGACCTGCCGGTCTACTGGACCAATACGCTGCCGTATCACACGATCTACAACAAAAAGGTCGGCAACCCGCCTCTGGGCATTTGGTCATCCTCCTCTCCCTATGACCTTGTTTTCTTGAAAGAGTAAGCTGTCCTGAGAAAGACCTTCCTGCCCCGATCCCCGGGGCAGGTTTTTATTGAGGTGGTGGTGCATGGGATTTCTGGTCGTACTGGCGCAACGGACCCTTTACGGGTTGCTGCTGTTGCTGGCTGTCCTGGTGCTGAATTTCACCATGATCAATCTGGCACCGGGCGATGTGGTGGACACCATTGCCGCTGATATGGGCGGAGCCAGCGCGGAACTGGTGGCTCAAATCCGGGCCGAATACGGGTTGGATCAGCCCGTCATCGTACAGTTGGGCAATTATGTCTGGCGGGTGTTCCAGTTCGATCTGGGGCAGTCGTATTTCTACAATCGTCCCGTGACCGAGATGATCTTTGAGCGTTTGCCTGCGACGCTGCTTCTGGTCTTCTCGGCGCAGATCTTTGCCCTTGTGGTGGGCATTCTGCTGGGGGTGTTCGCGGCGCAACGACCGAATGGCATTCTGAGCCACATCGTCACTCTCTTTGCGTTGTTCGGTTATGCCGCGCCCGTGTTCTGGACAGGCATCCTGCTGCTGATCGCCTTTTCTCTGAAAATCCCGCTCTTCCCCGTGGCGGGGATGCGGGATGTGACGGTCGAGGGGTTCTTTCCCCAAGCGCTGTCGGTCGCGCACCATCTGGTGCTGCCGATGCTGACGCTTGGGTCGATCTTCATCGCGCTCTATTCGCGGCTGTGCCGCGCCTCGATGCTGGAGGTGCTGGGGTCGGACTATGTCCGCACGGCCAAGGCCAAGGGGTTGTCGCCTCGGGATGTGACGATGAAGCACGCGCTGAAGAATGCGCTGCCACCCGTTGTGACGCTGGCAGGCTTGCAGTTCTCTGCTGTGATCTCGGGCGCTGTGCTGGTTGAAACGGTGTTTTCATGGCCGGGGCTGGGGCAGTTGGCACTCACCTCGATCCTGGCGCGGGACACGCCGACGATCCTTGGCATTCTGTTTTTCTCCGCGCTCGTCGTGATTGTTGGCAATCTGCTGACGGACCTTATGCTGCGCCTGATTGATCCACGGGTGAGGGGCAAGGCATGAGCGAGCAAACGCACCTCAAGGCCCGGTCGCCCTTCGCCGAAGCGTTCGAGATGTTTCGGCGCAACCATGCGGCGGTGGCGGGGTTGGTCATCCTGCTGGCCATCATCGGTGTCGCTGTTCTGGGCCCGGTGCTTTATCCCGGCAATCCGTTCGACATGGTTTGGGCCCCGTTCACGCCGCCGGGGACCGAGGGGTATCTGCTGGGCACCGACTATCTGGGCCGCGACCTGCTGTCATTGCTGATCCATGGTGCGCGAGTGTCGCTGACCGTTGGTCTGGCGGCGGCGTTTGTCACCGTGACCATAGGCATCACCATTGGCGCGCTGGCCGGGTTCTATCGCGGTTGGGTCGAAGAGGTGCTGATGCGCCTGACCGAGTTCTTTCAGGTCCTGCCGACGCTTTTGTTCTCAATGGTCATCGTGGCGCTTTTTGGTGCGTCCCTGCTGATGATCACCATAGCCATTGGCCTTGTCAGCTGGCCCGCCGTGGCCCGGATCACGCGGGCCGAATTTCTGCGTATCCGTGAGCTGGAATATGTCACCGCTGCGCGTGCCGGGGGCGTTCGCAATGGCGGGCTGATGTTTCGGGTGATCCTGCCCAACGCGTTGCCGCCGATCATTGTGCAGGCGGCCCTGATGGTTGGCTCTGCCATTCTGTTCGAGGCGGGTTTGAGCTTTCTGGGTCTGACGGACCCGAATGTTGCCAGTTGGGGGCAGATCATCGGGTCGAACCGGCAGTACATCCTCGACGCCAGCTACACCGTTACCGTGCCGGGCATCGCCATCTTTGTCACCGTTCTGGCCATCAGCCTTGTGGGCGACGGCCTCAACGACGCCTTGAACCCGAAGCTGAGGGAACGATGAGCGCACCGCTTCTGTCCGTCGAAAACCTGCGCATCGAACTGGCGACACGGGGCGGGATGGTGCCGGTTGTCGATGACCTGTCGCTTTGGCTGAACCCCGGTGAGACGCTGAGCATCGTGGGTGAATCCGGCAGCGGCAAATCCATGACGGCGCTTGCGGTTATGGGGCTGCTCCCCCGCATTGGCCGTGTCGCCGCGGGGCGGATCATGTTCGAAGGGCAGGACATGATCCAGATGGAGGATGCCGCCCTGCGCCGCATCCGGGGCAACCAGATCGGCATGATTTTTCAGGAGCCGATGACCTCGCTCAACCCGGTCTACACTGTGGGCGAACAGATTGCCGAGGTGTTGCGCCATCATCAGAAACAGGGCGCGGCGGAGGCCTGGGCCAATGCCGTTGATTTGCTGGATGCCGTGCGCATTCCCAACGCCAAGGGCAGGGCGGCAACCTATCCGCACGAAATGTCGGGGGGGCAGCGTCAGCGTGTGATGATCGCAATGGCGCTGGCCTGTCGGCCCAAGATCCTGATCGCGGATGAGCCGACCACGGCCCTCGACGTAACGGTGCAGGCCGAAATCTTTGACCTGATGCGCGAGCTGGCGACGGAAACCCAGACAGCAACAATCCTGATCACCCATGACATGGGTGTGGTCGCTGAGATGGCCGACCGGGTGGTTGTGATGCTCAAAGGTGAAAAGGTCGAGGATGGCACCGTGACAGATCTGATCAATCGCCCGCAGAATGATTACACGAAGTCGCTGATCGCGAGCGTGCCGCATTTGACGCCGGAAACACGCGATGAAAGCGAAGTCACGGCGCAGGTCGATCAGCCGCTTTTAAGTGTCCGTGACCTGACGGTGCAGTTCGCCGTGAAGAAACGCTGGGGCAAGCGCGAGATGTTCACCGCCGTGAATGGCATCAGCTTTGATGTGGAGCGGGGTAAGACACTGGCCATCGTGGGAGAGAGTGGGTCAGGCAAAACCACGGCAGCCCTTGCGGTGGCGCGGTTGGTGGCGGCGCAGGCTGGGCATGTGACCCTGGACAGCACGGACATGCTGACGCTCGAAGGTGAGGCGCTGCGGCAGGCACGCGCGAATGTGCAGGTGATTTTTCAGGACCCGTACTCGTCATTGAACCCGCGCTTGCGCGCCGGCGCCATTGTGCGTGAACCCATGGACAACTTGGGAAACCTGCCTGCGGCACAACGCGACGCACGGGTGGCGGAGTTGTTCGAACAGGTGGGGCTGCACCCTGAGCAGATGAACCTCTTTCCGCATCAATTCTCGGGTGGACAGCGGCAGCGCATCAGTATCGCCCGCGCGCTATCAACAAACCCGAGCCTGATCATTTGTGACGAAGCGGTGTCGGCTCTCGATGTGATTATTCAGGCCCAGATTCTGGATCTGCTGCGCGACCTGCAACGGGATTTGAATCTGACCTATCTTTTCATCAGCCACGATCTGGGTGTTGTGCAGCAGATGTGTGACCATGTCGCGGTCATGTATATGGGTGACATTGTCGAATACGGGACACGCAACGCGGTTTTTGCGGCACCCCAAAAGGCGTATACGCGAAACCTGTTGGCTGCCGTGCCCTCGGTGGAAAGCGCAAGGGAGTCTGTCTGACAGGTGTCAGACTTCTTGAATTAAATTACATAACAATGATTATAAATCTTTTATCTATCCGTGCGGAAGTCAGCCTGCATTCGTTGTTCCGAATGAAACGGGTTGCTGCCGCGGCTATCCAACGTCAGGTTGGACTGGTCTTGGCCCGTGTCCGCGCCTGATGAGCGTAGGTAATACTACCTAGGTAGTTTCGCGAATAGCCAGTCATTCAGCGACAGCGTAATCTTTAGACTTGTAACAAGTTCCCTTTTCAGAATGTCCCAAATTTAGAAAACTGCCTTTTCTATCACAACAGCTTGCCCAGTAGTGAGTGGCTGCGGCTAGTGCGCTCTGTCCTTCGGGACAGAGCGCGATTTTCACTTTTCATCACACAGTTCACTTTTGTCGCCGCTACGCTTAGACTTTTGACCGAGGTTTGAGTGTGTTGCGGTGTTCCGAAGAATGATGAAATCTCTTGGTGCAATTCTCGCTCTTGCCTTGGCCGGGCTGCAGTTGCTGGCGATCGCGGTGGTCGTGTTTTCGTCCTACTTCACGTCCGAAAGAACACTTCTTGAACACGCCCGTACCCAGATGGTGGACGTGGGCACAAATGTGATCCAGCACACCAAATGGTTCATGTCCCCCGCACGCAGTGCTGCAGAACTGTCGACAGCGCTCGCGTCAAACCAGATCATCAGACGCGAAGAGCGCGAAAATCTTGAAGGTCTGCTGTTTCAACAGCTCAGATCAGCGCCTCAGTTCGCTGGCGCCTACTACGGCGATGAAGCGGGCAACTTTGTCTATGTCAAAAGACAGGACGAAAACGTGTATCTCACAAAGATCGTTGATGTTGCCGTGAGTGCCCGAACGCGGACCAAGTTCATCAAGCGCAGCGAAAGCTTTGACTCGTTGGAGTGGTTTTTCGATCCGGAGGATCGGTATGACCCGCGCAGCCGGCCCTGGTATCGAGAGGCGAAAGCGTATCGCAACAGTATTTGGACGGATCCCTACATCTTTTTCACATCACAGTCGCCCGGTATCACTGCCGCGACGCCCGTGGTCGGATTTGACGATCGTGTTCAAGGTGTTGTCGGCGTTGATATCGAGATCCGTGAGCTATCGAGCTTCTTGTCGCAGTTGAGGGTCGGCAAGAACGGGGCTGCTTTCATCCTGAACCGCAACGGGGATGTGATCGCACATCCCGACCCCGATTTGCTGATCACCCAGACCAACGATGGTGGGTTGAGCTTTCCTTCGATTGATACGTTGGATGACCCAATTGCCCGCGCCGCATTCGGGAACCGGTTGTCCGGGGATGGCGTTGCTCTTGACGGACTGATCCAGAGTGATTTCGAACACCAGGGCCAACAGTTCGTTTCGTTGATCATGCCATTCGGACTGGACGACATCCCCTGGACGATTGTGCTTTATGCGCCGGAAAATGACTTCATCGGGACGATCAAGGAAAACCGGACGCAAAACACGCTGATCGCGGTCGCGGTCGCTGCAATGACCGCACTGCTGGGCTTGGCGCTCGCAAACAAAATCCATGCTCCGGTGCGTGCGTTTGCCGTCCGGTCCGCCCTGATCTCGCAGGGCGAGGTCAATCCGAAGGACCCGATGCCAACCACATACAAAGAGTTGGAGAACGCGAATACCACGTTGGTCAACGAAATCTCGCAACGCAGGAAAACCGAGGCTGAATACAGGCTGGCCTTTGAGAAAGCGTCGCGTGGAATGGTGCACATCGAAAGCACGACCGGTCGTCTGCTGCGCGTCAACGAGAGCTTCTCCAAACTTCTCGGTTTTTCGGAAGAAGAGTTGGTCGGCACCACATTTCAGTCGCGGATTTCGGCGGATGATCAGGATACTTTGGACGAATTCGAGGACCGCATTTCGGGTCACGCATCATTCGGTTTCGAGGCCAAGGTCATTGGGAAAGATGGCAGTCCAATATGGATCAGCCTCAACGGCATCTTCTTTCAGGCTGATGCAGATGGCGGCACCTATATCGTCGCAACGATCGACGACATCACGCAGGCCCGTGCATCCGAAGAGCAGATCGAAACCCTGCACCGCGAGATTGCGCATTACTCCCGTCAGGAGATGATGGGAGAGTTGGCGACCGGGCTGGCACACGAGCTCAATCAACCGCTGACGGCGATCACGCAAAACGTAGATGCGGCCGATTATATTTTGGGGCACGCACCTGACAAGGTGCCGGATGTGAAGGGACTGCTGAACGAGATCGACCAACAGGCCCACCAAGCCGCCGACATTATCCGCGCCTTGCGCGCTTTGGTCCGTAAGGACGAGAACATTCCGGATGATTTTGATATCCGCGAACTGCTCGTGCAGGCCCGGCGGCTGGTGCGGTCGGATGCGCGGCAACACGCAATCGACATCGTCTTGGTCAGGGGCGAAGACCTTCAGGTCCGTGCGGTTCGGGTTCAAATCGCTCAGGTCGTCGTCAATCTGTTGCGCAACGCGATCGAGGCCATTGCTGAAAGCGACTCCAATGCGCGCAAGATTACCGTTTCGGTACAGTCAACGGACAAGTTTGCCCGCGTGAATGTCGAGGATGACGGCCCCGGCATTGCGGACAGTTTGCGCCTGTTCTCCCCGTTTGAGACCACGAAAAGCGATGGGATGGGACTTGGGCTTTCAATCAGCAAGACCTTGATCGAAGCAAATGGTGGAGAAATCTGGCACGAACACTCGGTGAAGGGAACGCGCTTCAGTTTCACTCTTCCCTTGAAAGGCATGGACGATGGATGACGGCCAGTTCGTTTTTCTCGTCGATGACGACGCGGACATTCGCGGATCATTGGCCCGTGCGCTTGGGTTGCGCGGCTATGTGGTCAGGCCTTTCGCATCTGCGCAGGACTTTCTGGAAAACTACGAGCAAGATCTCTCCGGATGTTTGCTGCTGGACTACGGTATGCCGAAGATGGATGGCCTACAGCTTCAAAAACGCCTGAACGATATGGGAAGCCCGCTTCCGGTGATTTTCATCACCGGCCATGGCGGGGTTCCCGAATCCGTAGAGGCGATGAAAATGGGCGCAGTCGATTTTTTGGAAAAGCCTTTCAAGCAATCCGTGTTGATCGAGAGGATCGAGGCTGCTCTGGAGACCGACAGGCGGCGGCGCGCTGTCGACATGCAGATATCCGGGATCGTGACGCGATTTCAGTCGTTGACGGATCGTGAGAAGGAGATTTCTTTGTTGCTCGCGACACGTCCGGGCCAAAACTCATCCAAGGAAATTGCCAGACAGCTTGGCATCAGTCCGCGCACTGTCGATCATCATCGTGCGCGCATCCTGGCAAAAATGGATGTTGCAACGGTCGCAGAACTGGTCGAGACCAGCCTCAAGGCGGGTCTTGTCAGTGATCATGATGTGTAAGAGGGATCCAAGCGCCTCATAGTACGGAAGCCGGTCAGTCTAAACAGGATACGCGCACAGACCAGGATCGGTTGGTTGCGACCATTGAGTATCACGATGTACTGACTTCACCCCTGCGGGGAATGTCCGAAATGTGGGGTCGCGCAAATGCTCCATGGTCAAATTTGGAAACGCTCCGGCAGCAGGTCATCCGGCATGTTTTGGTAGCAGACAGGGCGAAGAAAACGCCGGATCGACAACGTGCCGACGGATGTCGCTCCAAAGTTCGTTGATGCAGGATATGGTCCTCCGTGGACCATACTGTCAGCCACCTCCACACCCGTGGGAAAGCCGTTGACGAGAATCCGACCGGCTTTGCGTTCCAGCACAGGCATCAAGCGGGCGGCATGTGCCATGTCCGCGTGTTCCATCTGCAACGTGCATGTCAATTGCCCGTCAAACGATTTCGCCAATGCGACCATTTCGTCGACGTCCTCTACTTCGATGATCAGCCCCAGTGGGCCAAAGACTTCATCGGAGAGTGCCTCGTTCGCACGCCACTCCGTGCCGGAGACCTTGAAAAGCGTGGCCACAGCCTGACGCCCAACGCATTTTTCGGAAACAAGCTGCTGAACTCCGCTTGTCTTGGCAAAGTCGGTCACACCGCGTGCATAGGCTTCGGCGATGCCATCCGTCAGCATGGTTTGCGGTGTCGCTTCCTGGAGTGCGGAGACGGTCGCCTGAACAAACTTGTCGGCTTGCGGCCCCTTGACGACGAGTGCGACGCCCGGGTTGGTGCAGAACTGACCCGCGCCCATAAGAAGGGAGGCAGCCCACGCTTGACCAAGTGTTTCGGCTCTTTTTTTGATGGTGCCGGGCAGGCAGAACACCGGGTTGATCGATCCCAATTCACCAAAGAAGGGGATCGGCTCGGGGCGCGTCGCACACAGGTCGAACAAGGCCCGTCCCCCGCGCAACGAGCCGGTGAAACCGACCGCGCGGATCAAGGGGTGCTGCACGAGAGCGCTGCCAACCTCGTACCCGTTGTCCTGAATGAAGCTGAAGGTCCCCGCCGGCATCCCGGTCTTCTGGATAGCGGCATCTATGGCCTCGGCCACGATCTCCCCCGTTCCGGGGTGGGCCGCATGGCCCTTCACCACCACCGGGCATCCGGCTGCGAGGGCGGCAGCGGTATCGCCGCCAGCCGTCGAAAACGCGAGCGGGAAATTCGACGCGCCAAAGACGGCGACCGGGCCAATCGGCCGCTGGATCATCTTGAGATCGGGGCGTGGTAGCGGCGTTCGGTCAGGCAGGGCCACGTCGTGGCGGCGATCCATGTAGTCGCCCTTGAGGATGTGATCCGCAAACAGGCGCAACTGGCCACATGTGCGGCCCCGTTCACCTTCGAGCCGCGCCTCGGGCAGACCGGTTTCCTGTGTTCCAATCTGGGCGATCGCTTCGCCCCGCGCCTCGATTTCGTCGGCAATTGCGTTGAGAAAGTCAGCCCGACTTTCGCGGCTGCTGTAGCCATAGGTTTCGAACGCCGCCTCGGCTGCGGCGCAGGCGCGTGCGACGAGGTCCGGTGTGCCGACGCAGAATGTATGGGACGGGCCGTGGGCCGGTTCGGAACTGAAGGTGGTGTCGGTTGCAACCCATTCGCCTGCAACAAGGTGTTTTCCGTGTGGAGTGAAAGTCATTGTGCATTCCGTAGATCAAGAAGGGTCAAATCGGGTGCGCTTTCGGCGCCCATATGCTCACGCAGGTGCCAATAGATCAGGCGGCGGTTTCCGCCTTCGCGGTCAGAGCCATGCGCACCAGCAGGTCAAAGGCCTGCCGCGTGGCACCGACGTTGGCGATGCCTTGTCCCGCGATGTCAAAGGCGGTGCCGTGTGCAGGCGTAGCGACCGGGATCGGCAGGCCACCGGCGATTGTCACACCGCGTTCAAACCCCATGAGCTTGATCGCGATCTGCCCCTGGTCATGATACATGGTAACGACGGCATCCACCTCTCCGCGCTTGGCCTTGAGAAACACCGTGTCGGAGGGCCACGGCCCCGTGACATTCATCTGCTTTGCCTGACAGGCTTTCACGACCGGCTCGATCACGTCGATCTCTTCGCGCCCGAACTTGCCGTTGTCACCTGCATGCGGGTTGAGGGCCGCGACCGCGACGTGCGGGCGGGACTTGCCCGCACGTGCCAGCGTTGCGTGGGCTAGCTCAATGGCCCGCTGTATGCCGGGGCCGTCGATATTGGCAGCCACATCCTTGAGCCCGATATGGCTGGTGACACGGGTTGTCATCAACTCATCCAGCACGTTGATCTCGGAGTGGTAGCCCTCAAATCCAAGGTAACGCGCCATGTACTTGTGTTCGTCTTCGGCATTGAGGCCCGCGGCCGTCATCGCGGCCTTGTTGAACGGCGCAAAAAGGACGCCATCCACATGCCCTGCGACGGCCAGGTCGAGCGCCTTGTCAAGGCACCGGAGGGACGTCGTGCCCCCTGCAACCGTCACCTCCGCGATCTGCACGTGCGCCGGGTCGATGGTATTCATCTCCAGGTGCGCGAGACCTTTGAATGTGCCCGCCTCTTGTTCGGGGATCGTGGTCAGTGTCACAGCTTCGCCAGCCTGTGCCGCGCCGCGTTGCCACAAGTGGCTGTCACCGACCAACAGGATGTCGGCCGCGTCGCGCACGCCTTCTTCGTTGAGTAGTTTCGCTATGAGTTCCGGGCCAATTCCCGAAGGATCGCCCGGTACAATGGCAAGTCTGGGTCGCATTACTTTGCCTCCTCATTCTTTTCCATTTCGCTGACGGCAGCGGCGATATTGGTTTCTGCTGTGCGTAAGTGGCCGGTCAGTGCATCCCGTGCGGCGGCTGCATCCCGTGCTTTCAACGCTTCAAGGATTTGCAGATGCTCCTTGCGTGTCACGTCCCGGCCGACTTTGCGTTGAGAGGACAGGAACCGAACACGCCAGAGCCGCGCATTGTAGGTTGCGTGCGTTTCTGCCAACGCGGCGTTGCCGGAGGCGGCCACGATCGCTTCGTGGAACCGCATATCCATACGAAACGCCTCAAGCTGACCTTGGGTGTCGCGGGCATCCTTGATCGCGGTATTGATCTGCTCGATTTGACTGATCTGGGCGTCGGTCGCACTGGCACAGGCCAGTTCACCGGCCAGCGCCTCAAGCGCGCCCTGCACGCGCAGCCAATCGTTGATTTCGTCCAGAGACGGGTCGGCGACACGTGGACGCCGGGTCGGTCCGTAGACAATCAGCCCTTCGGTTTCCAGGATGCGCAGCGCCTCCTTCAGAGGCGTTCGGCTGATCCCAAAAGCCTCTGCCAGATCGCGCTCGCGCACGGGCATGCCGGGGGCGAGCTTGCCGAGCAGGATGAACTCGCGCAGGTTGTTGGCGGCATCTGCTGCAAGCGACTGTCGGGGTTTCAGGTCGACGAAGTTGCGCAGTTCGTTTGTCCATGCCGTGTCAGTCATTCTATGTTCCCCATCGCAGGACCAACGGGTCCAGTGGTCTTAGCAAATCCAACAGCCGGGACCGGATCGCCGGATGCAAGGGCGGGATCGGGTGGCGGCAGAAGTCTGATTTGATCACCCTGCCCTCGACCATGGCCGCTTTGCACGACTGCCAGCCACACTGCCGGTTCTCGTGATTGATGGCCATGGCGACGCGCCCGTAGGCGGCTGTGGCGTCATCCATGCGCCCGGCATAGTGGTGGGTGAGCACCGGCTTGATCTGGTCGACAATCATACCGCTGGTCATAGAGCCGCGCGCGCCCGCGTCGAGATCGGCCAGAAGCGTGATGGCTTCTTCGCCGTCGAAGGGTCCCTCAATTGCATCGCCCCCTTGCGCGACTAGATCGCGGATTTTGTTTGCTGCGCGAGGGCACTCGATCTTGAACAGTTTCACAGCCTCAATCTCTCGCGCCATGCGAACCAACAGGGACACGGACAGGTCAACCCCGGAGAGGGGCGCGTCCTGCACCATGATCGGTATGCCGACGTCACCTACGTCTGCGAATTGTCCAAAGCTTTGCTCGGGTGTGCCTTTGAGCAGCGCCCCGTGGTAGGGCGGCATCATCATCACGATGTCCGCGCCAAGGTCCTTTGCAAAGCGGGCGCGTTCGACTGCGATCTGCGTTGCATAGTGGCTGATCGTGACGATGACCGGCACCCGGCCTGCGACATGTTCGACGCTCAGGCGCGCAAGAACCTCGCGCTCTGCATCCGAGATCAGGAACTGTTCCGAGAAGTTCGCCAGCACGCAGATGCCGTCAGCCCCCTGATCGATCAGGCAGTCGAGCACACGCTTCATGCCATCCAGATCAAGGGTGCCATCGTCGTTGAAGGGCGTGGGTGCGACGGGCCAGATACCGGTGTAACTCATTCGATGATCTCAAAATGTTGGAGGTGTTTGTCGGTGATCGAGATGCCAAGCCCTGGCGTTTCGTCATCAAGCTGCAAGTACCCATCGACGGCCTCTACGTCGCCTTCGAAGATGTAGTAGAACAGCTCGTTGCCGACTTCGACATCGAACACGGGGAAGTATTCGCTGATCGGGCAGTTCACGTTGGCCATGGTCAGGTGATAATTGTGCATTTGGCCGGCATGCGGGATCACGGGGATCTGTGCGGCCTCGGCGATGGCGTTGATCTTTTGCGCGGCAGTGATCCCGCCCACGCGGTTGGTGTCGTATTGCAGCACGCTGACCGCCTTGCGGTTGATCAGTTCTGCGCAGCCGATGACGCTGAACTCATGCTCTCCACCCGAGATGGGCACGATCCCCATCGCGTTCAGCTCGGCATATCCGGCCATGTCATCCGCGATCACCGGCTCTTCCAGCCAGCGAGGCTCATATTTCGCCAGTTTGGGCAGCATCCGCTTGGCGTAGTCGAGGTTCCAGCCCATGTAGCACTCGAGCATCAGATCGACGTCGTAGCCCAGCACCTCGCGCAGTGCCTCGACACGCTTGAGATTCTCGCGCATGCCCGCCATGCCGTCCTTGGGGCCGAAGCCGAAGCGTGATTTGTAGGCTTGATAGCCGTTCTTCTGCGCCTCCTCAGCCTCGCGCTGCATTGCTTCGATGCTGTCCGCGTAGAGCTTGGAGTAGTAGACTGGGATCTTGTCCTTGGTTCGACCGCCCAGCAGCTTGAAGACCGGCTTGCCCACCAGCTTGCCCATCAGGTCCCAGATCGCGATGTCGATCGCCGAGATCGCTGTCATACCGATCCCCTTGCGGCCCCAGGCATGAGACCGGCGATACATTTTTTCCCAGATATAGGCGTAGTCGAAAGGGTCTTCGCCGACGATCAGGGGCGCATACCACTCGTCAATCGCCTTCTTGACGACCGTTGGGGCAAGGGCCGCGTTGCCGATCCCGATGGTGCCGTCTTCGGCCTCGACCTCGCAGGTGAGCCACTGATGGAAGCGGAAGGATGCCATGGCGTCGCCCCTGTCCCAAAGCGCGTCAGAGGCGTTGGTGCAGAAGTTGCCCTGCGGCGGAACAGTTGGGCCTGTCCAGTTCCAAACACGCGTTCGGATGGATTTGATCTTGGTCATGTATTACTCTCCGGTGGAAACCATTGGATCGCGCTGTTTGAACAGGCGCCGCCAGAACAAGGGCCCGAAAAGGGCAAGGATCGTGAGCACGAAGAACAGCAGGGTCAGGGGCCGCGTGAACATCAGCCACCATTGGTCGTCCAGCATGATCAGCGACTGACCCAAGCGCTTTTCGAGCATACCGCCGAGGATCAAGCCGATCGCCAGCGGCACAACCGAGTAACCGAAACGGCGCATGAAGTAACCGATCACGCCGGAGCCGATGGCGATGTAGACGTCCAGCATGGATTGATCGAGCGCATAGGCACCGACGATTGAGAAGGTGAACACGATGGGCCAGAGGATCTGGACCGGCACGAACGTGACGCGGGCAAAGATCTTGGCCCCGAACAGCCCGACGAAGATGAACATCACGTTGACCAGAAGCATCGACCAGAAGATCGCGTAGGCAAAGGTCGCCTGTTCGGTGAACATGGTCGGGCCAGGCTGCAACCCGTGTACCATCAGGCCCGCGAGAATGACCGCCGCCGTCGGGCTTCCGGGGATGCCGAGCGCAAGGGTCGGCACCATCGCCCCGCCTGTTGCCGAGTTGTTGGCAGCCTCGGATCCCGCGATCCCTTCGATGGAGCCTTTGCCGAACTCCTCCGGTTTCTTCGACCAGCGCCGCGCTTCGTTGTATCCGATCATAGAGGCCACAGTTGCGCCTTCGGCGGGCAGAATGCCGATGAAGGTACCGATGCCGGAACTGCGTAGAACCGTTTTCCAGACGCGCGCGTAGTCTTCGCGACTGGGCAGTTTGATGGCTTTCATAAAGACTTGCCGACGCTCCACACTCAGCCGTTCGGCCTGCACAAGCAGCTCCGAGATGCCGAAGATGCCGATCATGACCGGCACGAAACCGATCCCTTCCGAGAGTTCGTTGAATCCGAAGGTGAACCGCTCAACCGTTGTCAGCAGGTCCTTTCCAACTGTCGCCAGCAACACGCCGAATGCGCCCGCGATAATATTCTTGAGCGGGGTGCCGTCGCCGATTGTGGCCAGCATCGAAATGCCAAAGACTGTGAGCGCGAAGTATTCCGGTGGGGCAAAATTGTAGGCCATGCGCGCCATCAGCGGGGCAGCCAGCATCAGGCACACCACCGAAATGATGCCTCCGAAGGTTGATGAGATCGTCGCCATGCCAAGGGCGCGGCCTGCTTCGCCTCTCTGTGCGAGGGGGAAGCCATCCAGACAGGTGGTCGCGCTGGCGGACGTTCCGGGCGTATTGATCAGGATTGCCGTGATCGCCCCTGCAAAGGTTGCGGCACAGTAGATGGTTGTCAGGATGGCGATTGCCGGGATCGGCTCCATCGTGATCGTAAAGGGCAACAAGAGCGCGGCGCCGGTGGTTGCGTTCAGTCCGGGCAGCGCCCCGATGATCACGCCGCCCAGCGTGGCAGCGAAAAGCAGCACCAGCAGGTTCGGGTCCATGAGCGCCGTGAGACCGGCAAGGAGAGGTTCCATCAACAGCCCGCCTTATCCGTACCAAAGGTTGGTCAACAGGCCGCGGGGAAAGCGGATGTTGAACACCTGGTCAAAGAGGAAAAAGATCAGCGCAGGGCTGATAAGAGACACGGTGCCGAGGGCCCATGGACGCCGCTCTCCCCACGCATAGGCAAGGGTGCAGGCAAAGACCCCCAGCCCCAGAAACAGGTCAATCTGGGCGGCCAGGGCGAATACCACAAACAAGGCAAGGCTGATCCAGACCTTTGTGGGGATCGGGTCATGACTGGTGGGCCGATCAAATAGAGCAACGCAGATCGACAGCACGATGATCAGGATCAGGACCATCTGCGGAAAGTCTGCAGGTTGCATCCCGCGCAACAGAATGGGCGGTACCTTGTCGAATTGGGTGCTCAGCCAGAAGGCAAGGCCGCAAAACGCTATGATACCAGACGGAACGGCAAAACGCGTCATCAGGTCATCCAGGCAAAAGGGTTCTCAAAAGGGACCGGCCGGTATGTTTCAGCCGGTCCAGTTGGGGAGACTTACTCGATGAAGCCCAGCTCGCGCAGCGCCGCATCCATGTCGGATTGCATCGACGTAAGCTGGCTTCCCCACACGTCGGCACCAGCCACCGAGCTGGCATCAAGGCCAACGGAGGTCAGAAAGCCCTGATAGACCGTGTGGTTCATTGCATTGAGAAGCGCGCCTTCGATCTTGCTCGCGACATCGTCGGGTGTATCGGCGTGTACAACGAAACCGCGCACGGTTGAGAAGTTTGCGTCGATGCCGAGCTCCTGCGCGGTGGAGACATCTGGCAGACCGCTCATCCGCTCGGGCGCCAGCACGACCATGGGGCAGACATCGCCCGCTTCGATCTGAGATCCGGCCTCTGCAAGGTTCAGCACGGCCACATCAACCGCACCTGCCACAAGCTGGGTCGCCAACTCACCACCGCCTTCGAACGGAACGATCTTCGGTGTGGCAAGGTCACCCCGCCGGGCGAACATGAAGGCGGAAACGTCATCAATTCCGCCGAGGTGTGTCGTGCCATATGTCAGTGGCTCATCTTTCTGCGCCGCGACAAATGCCTGGGCGTCGTCATAAACACCGCAACGGGTCATAAGAATTTGCGGGTCATCGGTGCCACGTGCAATCGGGCGCACATCATCCAAGGACATTTCTGTCTTCCCGAGCGCAACTGTGGCCGAGTGGCCGATAGTGAAGGTCAGGATGCTGTGACCGTCCGCTTCCTGTGTCAGGTAGTGATCCATCGCGGTGGCTCCTCCCCCGCCGCGTTTGTTGACCACAACCATATCCGTACCCAATTCGCGACGCGCACGGATCATCATCATACGCGTCGTGACGTCGGTGCCACCGCCGTTACCAGCGTGGGTGATCACTTCGATTGTCTTGGATGGGAACTCCTCTGCGGCGAGTTCACCGGCCATGAGAGTACAGGCCGCAGCAATGGCGAGCAGATTTTTCATCAGATTTCCTCCCTCGGATGAAGCGTCAAAACGTACGCTCACGCGACCCTAGTTCGGATTTCTGTATTTTGGAATACCAAAATTTAAAATGTAAATTTGACGCTTGACTAGAGCGCAGGTCATGCGGGGGCTCCAGGCGCCGCGGCGGACGCGCCGATTGGCAGAACGAACAAGGATCAAAAAAGACATCGGTTGGTCACAGGGCGTCCGGGTAGGTGTGCTTGGCGAATAGCTGAAACCGCGACAAGCCTTGGTTCCTGACGGGGAGTGAACGCAGTCAATCGACGCAAGTTCGTCCCTCAGACGTTCACGCCTTCCCGAACCAATCCAGAACTTCCGCTGTCGCCCGAGCAATTGCATCGGGTTGGTCGTAGTACGCCAAGTGCGGCGTCTCATCCCAGACTGTTTTGGTTTTTGTCTCAACTGGCACGGCTGACATGTGGCGGCGTGCGGCGTCCGGGATGAAGCAATTGTCGCCGTGTATCATCAGCCACGGCACCTCGAGTTGATCAGCTGCGCTGATGGATTCGTAATCCAGCAGATCGGCGTCGCTCATAACGGCATACGTGTTTTCCCAGATGCCCCGGTCCGCCCAGGGTTGATACCAGACCCATACAAAATCGCCAGGCATGCCAACGTTCATATCCGTTTCGTCCACGCCCTTGATGTAGTCGACATCACCCGTCGCTTCGAATTTTGCCTTCGCAGCCTGGCCTGCGGCCTTGCGCGCATTCAAGCCTTCTTCCGTAAGCCACGCGATATCGCCCTCTCTGTCCCGGTAGTGGCCTGCGATCTCTGTCCCGGTAGTGGCCTGCGATCGTCGCAAGCCCGCGCACAGTGTTTCCCAGTTCGGCGGCAGCCCGGAACGCCTCGGAACTTCCCTGACAAATCGCCAGGATGAATACACGCTCGGGATCTACATCATCTCGGGATCTGAGATAGGCGACTGCAGCCTTCAGGTCTGCCACCTTGTGTGCGGGGTTTTCCCAAGCGCGCGGCTCTCCACCGCTTTCGCCGCGGTATCGGCTGTCGTAGGCCAGCGCGGTGTAGCCTGCATCGGCCATGCGTTTGGCATACTCGGTCGGCGCCTGTTCCTTTTGATATGTCATCGGCCCGATGATTGCGACCGCGGGCTGGCGCTTCTTGCCTTCGAATTTGTAGAGATCGCCCACGAGTGGGGTTCCTTTGACATCAAAGGTCACTTTTTCCATGGCTTTCTCCTGATCTATGCTTTGTCGTTTGTTGTGCGTTGACCGACCGAATGGCGTATGAACGCGTTGCGATGTTCATGGCACGTGAAGGAAACGATGCCGGATCCATCGCCTCCTGCGAAAACAGCGTCAGGTCCTTGGCGGAGCCTCGACGTCCGACCATGCAGCGACTACGGGTGGCGCGCGGGTTCCCTGAACTTCGATGGCCGCAACCTCTTGGTTCAGTTGCGCCAGTTCGTCCGTGGTGAAGCTGACGGCAGTCGCCCCGAGGTTCTCCAGCAGATGCGGCATCTGGGTCGTGCCGGGGATCGGAACAATCGAGGGTCCCTGTGCGAGAAGCCATGCCAGCGCGATCTGAGCGGGTGCCGCATCCTTGCGCGCGGCCCAGCGTCGTGCCAGGTCGAAAATTGCGAGGTTCACCTCCCTGTTCTCGGGATCCATACGTGAGGTTCCCGCGCGAAAGTCGCCCGGTGCGAAACTTGTCGCCATATCAATTGCGCCGGTCAGGAATCCGTAACCCAACGGACTGAACGGGACGAAGCCGATACCCAGCTCTTCGCAAAGCGCGAGCACACCGTCCTCCGGTCCCCGCCACAGCATTGAGTACTCATTCTGCACCGCGCTGACCGGCAGTTCGGCATGGGCGCGACGCAATGTGTTCGTGCCCATTTCGGAAAGGCCCCAATGCAGGACTTTTCCTTCGTCCATGAGATCGCGAACCGCGCCTGCCACGTCCTCGATCGGCACCTCTGGATCAACCCGATGCTGGTAGAGCAGTTCGACCCGGTCGGTGTTCAGCCGCCGTAGCGATCCCTCGACGGCTTGCTTGATATGTGATGGCCTGCTGATGAGACCGGGGCCGAGCGCACCAGTTTCAAGATCCACGTTGAAGCCGAACTTGGTCACGATCTGGATCTGGTCGCGGAATGTGCCGACGGCTTCACCAAGGATCCGTTCGCACTCGTGCGGACCATAGACTTCGGCCGTATCGAAGAAGGTGACTCCATTGTCGAAGGCTGTCCTGATCACGCTATGCATTTCCGCCCTGTTGGGGATCGTTGTGTGAAACGTCCGAGCCATGTTTTGCACGCCTAGACCAAGCGCAGAGACTTCCAGATCTCCGAGCATGCGGCGGCCGTCTGACGAAGCTGCATTCGCGGTCTGTGCCGTCGCCCGGGTCGTGGTGATACCACTCAGCAAGGCAGTGGCTGCGCCAGCGGTGAGTATTGTGCGACGGGTGGGATCGGTTGGATTGGTCATCAAAGCACTCCGTGTATTGAGGTGAGAGATACGACGCATGAGGTTCTGCAAAAAAGGCGGCCACCGCTTGATCAGTAGGTGATCATCTTTCGTGACTGGGCAAACCAACGTGGCGCCGGTGACAATTCAGAAGAACGGTTAAGACAAATCCGCTTTAGGTGGGGCATTCTGTGCTTTCTCGCAAGAACATCGGGTACCATAAAAATGGTTCTGCGAAGCGCGCGTGCCATATAGAGAAACAACTTCCGCAAGAACCGGACATTAAGATGTCAAAGCCATTGATGCATCGCGAAAAAATGAGTGTGGCGGCCACGACCTATGGCCGAATGGGCGGCTTTGGACGGCGGGACATCGACGGGCTTGTGGCAGAACCTTACGCTTTGGAATTTGCATTCCTTCCCCACCAGCGAACGGTGCTGGAACATCCGGGCGGCCGGATCGAGGACATGCCGATCCTGCCCCACTCCGGAGGTGCCGTGGGCTGCGATCCTGTCCGCTTCATGGAAACCGATGGACCATCGGAATTCGTCGAAATTCGGCCAGCCAGCTGGTTGCGACAAGAGGTGGTCGCCGACATGCGTGCTGAAGCAACCAAGGATCATGAGCGGCTTTGGAACCGCAAGGATCCCGCACTGTGCGCCCTCGCGATGCGCATCCGCGCACACGCTTTCGGAGGAACGCCGCTGTCTTGCGAAGAGCTTGAGGATCGTCTGCGCAATGCCCTCGCGCGCAGTTTGGAAGCTGTCGGCGCACCCCTGCGCCCGAAAACAGAACGAGGGTTGGACATGCGCAGAGTTGAACGCGTCGTCGCTTACATCCACGCCCACCTCGCGGACGATCTGCGACTGGGTACCTTGGCTGATGTGGCCGCAACGAGCCGCTATCACTTCGCCCGCATGTTCGAAAGGACGGCAGGCATGCCACCGCACGCATTCATCACCGCACTTCGAATGGATCGCGCGGCGGCCATTCTGCAATCAGGCGGCTCCGTTGCGCATGCTGCCCGTCAGTCCGGCTACGCGCCGGGACATAGCTTTCGTTCCGCCTTCAACGCCCAGTTCGGCCGCTCGCCGGCACGCTACGCTCAGTAGATATTTTGCAGCAGTAAGCGGGCCAAAGTCTTGGTTCTGTCAATCGGATGCGTTTCAAGAACGCTATAGTATGCGCTGGTGTTTAGCTTTGCATTCTCGGACCAGCGGGAACGCTGACAGGCGCGCACCTTTTCTTCATTAAGATGCTCATCCTCCGTACCGGAGCCCCTGATTGGTTTGCTCAGTTCGGGGCGGCGCGCTCTACGAAGATCTGAGAGCCGTTCTGCAGGACATTGGCAATAATCATTTCAAGGTGAGTATTGCGGGTTGTTCGCCGAATGCCACGGTGAAAATTCTGACCAAGTTGAATGCTCTGACCTTTTTTGCCGTTTGCGGTTGTCTTCGCGATGCACAGCCAGCATTCGGTGGGCGCATTCTTGATAGCGATCGGCATTTAGGCGCGTTGAAACTGCGCGACCAAAAGCCGAAGCACGGAGCGCTAAAAGTTCACAACCACATCCGCCATGGGTTCGATGTTCCGTTGTCGAGCATCGCGCGCGTAAGCCAGGCTTCTGTTTGGCGACCTGAAACTCGGTAAACCGGCTTGGTGCATCGAGGCTTCTCAACGGTAAACCACCTTCACCTAGTTTCGAATTTCCGCGTCCCGAGCGGGGGGAACTCTGGCTGCAGTTGCGAACGAGTGCTGCGTCAGCCACGTTTGGTTTTGTTCCGCATGGTCCCCGTTCGTCCAGAGCAGTGTGGCCATCTGTTGTGGCGCCCCCTACCCTTCTCGGAAGTCGACAGTTAACCCGACTGATTTCACAGCAAATCGGGTCATCAGGTTAAGGGACCTTCACACGTGCCATTATCTGGTTCGCTACATCCCGCTCAAAGGATGTGCGGTTCCGAGGCGTATCTACACAAACCATGCACTCGTCGGCGGCAACGCGCTGTTCGTTCGGCAAAGTCGTGCCTGATCCGGCTCCTCAAATTGATGGTCGATCACGCCCGGCTATACATTCTGCAACAATCTATCACCTGAAACACAATGTGTGAGCGCGGTAAGGTACCGATATGAAATTTGTTGACAATGCTTCCCCAAGAACATCGGCAAAGCGCACTGGCGTTGCGCGATCCGCTGTTGCCCAGCCGTCCAGACGCGCGGTGCTTGCAGGATCGGCGGCATTTCTGACGCTTGGCCTTTGGAACAGTGCCAGATCCGATGCGGCCGGTGCGGATGGGCCGATGACATTCGATCGGTTGGTCGAGAAGGCGCGCAACGCCGCCAACCAGCCCTATGAGCCGACTGTCATTCCGGCGCCGGACATCATCGAGAGGGTCAACTACAGTGCCCATTGGCAGATCCAGTTCCGCCCCGATGCGACGCTGTATGTGGGCCGCAACAAGGCGCCGGTGCAGTTGTTCCACCCCGGCCGCTTCTTCCCCGAACCGGTGAAGATTTACATCCGCGACGAGGCCGGCACGGCGCATGAGGTGCCTTTTGTCCGCGACTTCTTTTCCATGCCGGAGGACAACCCGGCCTTTGATCTGCCAGAGGGCTACGGGTTTGCCGGGTTCCGTGTCATGCGCCCGGGGCTTGAGCCGGACTGGATTTCGTTTCTTGGCGCGTCCTATTTCCGGACCGATGGGCCGGAGGCGCAGTATGGTCTGTCGACGCGGGGGATTGCCGTCAATACCGGGCTCGACGTGCCCGAGGAGTTTCCCCGCTTCACCGCCTTCTGGCTTGGACCGCCTGAGAAGGAGGACGAGGAGCTGTCGATCTGGGCGGAGCTGGACGGTCCGTCGATCACCGGAGCCTACCGCTTTGGCGTGGTGCGCAACGCCGCTTATGGCGGGCATCTGACCCGCATCTCGGCCCATCTGTTCCTGCGCGAAGACGTGCAGCGTCTGGGCGTTGCGCCGTTGACCAGCATGTACTGGTATTCCGAGCGTGATCGAGCTGGCGGAGACGACTGGCGGCCAGAGATCCACGACAGCGATGGATTGGCCCTGGCCACCGGCAATGGCGAACGGATCTGGCGCCCGCTGAGCAATCCGGACTATGTCACCACGTCGAGCTTCATGGACCAGAACCCCAAGGGTTTTGGCCTGATCCAGCGCGACCGCAAGTTCGAGAACTATCAGGACGATGGTGTGTTCTATAACCGTCGTCCGTCGGCCTGGGTGAAGCCGGTGGGTGACTGGGGGCCGGGCCAGGTGCAGCTGTTCCTGATCCCGACCACCGACGAGACCTTTGACAACGTGGTGGCCTATTGGGTGCCGGAGGGTCCGACCGAGAAAGGTGCGGAGTTCCAGTTCGATTACGACATTCAATGGCGCGCGCGTGATCCGCAGCCCGATGGCGTGGCCTGGGTCGTGGCGACACGGCAGGGCGAGGGCGGTGTGCCCGGCGATCCGCTGCCCGAAGGGGTGGACAAGATGGTTGTCGATTTCGAGGGTCCTTCGCTGACGGGGCTGGATCGTGACAGTGGCGTTGTACCGGTGATTGACGCGCTGAACGGCCGGATCGTGGAGCCCATTGACGCCTATCCCATCGTGGGCACCGAGCGGTGGCGTCTGACCTTTGATTTCGAACAGACCGGCCCGGAGCCTGTGAGCCTGCGCGCCTTTCTGCAGCATCGGGACCGTGCGTTGACCGAGACGTGGTTGATGGATGCGGCGGTCGAGCGGGGCAAGCAGGGCTGAGCGCCCTGCCCCTCAGCTGCTTTGCGGGCCGGTGGGTCGGGTGACGGCCTCGGGCACGAGGCGACGTTCGTAGAGGATCCACAAGTTGGTGCTGCGCGTCTGTTCGAAGTGCCGTTCGAGATAGGGGCCGTAGATCTCTCGCATTTTTTGGGTGGTTCCCTCGGCCACGGGCTGTTTGGGGATCATGACCACATCGACGCCGCCCAGCATTTCCTCGGCAGGCAGGTGGACCTGCATGTCGAAATTGCGGTTGTCGTGCATCCAGGCGTTGCCCCCGTCTTGGGGCGGCAGACCGGCGAGTGACGCGAAGGGGCTGACGAAGTCCATCACCAGCACCCGTGCGTCGGGCTTTTCCAGTGACGCGATGAGAGCCGCCCCGCTACCGAGGCTTTGGCCGTAGCGGCGGTAGAAGTCGTATTGCCCGCGGTTGAAGATGTTGACGATCCGGATATCGGTGCCGTTTGGCGTTTGCAGGGCAAATCCGGCGCGGGTGCTGGCCATGACCGCGTGGATGCCGACCGCTGCCGCGGAGGACAGCGCGATGGGCAGAAGCAGCACGCCGATCGCGAGGGGGGCGCCCTGGACAAGGCTTTTCATTGGAATGGACGCATTCGCCCGTTTGTGCCGGAGCATGATTTCTGCCGCCACCGCGCTGCCGACCAGCATCGTGATGATGCCAATGTGCTGGAAATTCTGGTTGATCAGGGCAAAGCCCGCCGTGCCGCAGAGCAGGTAGAACAGGATGTCGGTGATGCGCGGGCGGTGCCAGAGCGCGAGGCCCGCGATGAGGGCGAAGACGATGTATTCGCCCGACACCCGCATGAAGGATCGCACGTAGATGTAGGATTCGATGACGCCGCTGACCTTGGTCGCTTCGATCAGGTCCGCGATGTGCATGCGTGTGCCGCCCCAGATCACCTCGACCAGCAGGCCGATGGCAATGCAAAGCCCGATGGCAATGGCTGCCCATTTGCGCTGCGCGCGTTGCAGGAGCAGGAGGGCGAGGAAGCTGAGGGCCACGACCCCGTAGGTCATCTTGGTATAGAACAGCAGCATGGTCAGGATGGCCGCCGCCGCTGCATCGCGCCAATCCTGCCCGCGTGTCGGTTGGTTCGGTTGCAAGTGCAGCACCAGCAGCACGCCTAGCAGCGCCCAGCCGATGCGGTTGTAGAACATGGCGAAGGAGATCTTGGCCGGGATTTCGCCCGTGTTCATCGGTGTGGCGAGCAGCAGCACAAGGAAGATGGCGAGCGGCACGCCGATCAGGGGGCGCAGCCGGGTGCCGAAGACGTGGACGATGATCGGTGCTGTCACCAGCATAAGCACCGCCATGCCGACGGGCATCGCCATGCCGAGTCGATCCGTCAGCCAGTATCCGAGGCCCGGAAGATAGAAGTTGAGCGGGCCGAGTGCTGTGTGGAAGTCGCGGTTCGGCACCTGCCCTTCGACCACGCGGTAGGCGCCGTCGAGGAAGATCAGGATGTCGTTGAAGTACATGGACGAGGCGGTGACGCCCGGCAGCACAAGGAGGGCCGCGCAGATGAGCGTTGTGGCCCATGTGGCGAGGGTGATGGGAGAGCTGCTTAATCGTGACATGCCGGGCACCTCACAGGCTGAGCTTTTTGAAGATGGATTCGGGAATGGCGCGGATGATGAACATGACCAGCCGCCATGCGCGCAGGACGTAGACGATGTCGGCGGGCCGGGTTTCCAATGCGGCGATGCGGTCGGCGACCGCTTCGGGTTCTGCCGTGAGCGGGCCAATGAGGTCCATGTCGGCGGTCATGCTGGTGCGCACGAAGCCTGGCTTGACCGTGGCCACGTGGACATCCGTTTTCGCCAGCCGGTTGCGCAGACCGGATAGATAGGCGCTGAACCCGGCCTTGCCTGCGCCGTAGACGTAGTTCGATGCGCGGCCCCGGTCGCCTGCGACCGAGCTGACGCCGACGATCAGCCCGTGCCCGCGCGCGGCGAAGCGGGCGGCGACCATTTCAAGGAGTAGCGCCGGCCCTTCGAAGTTCGTGCGCATGACGGTGGTGGCGTGGTCTGCGTCCTCCTGCGCGCGGGTTTGATCGCCCAGCATTCCGACGACGCAGACCACCGTGTCGGGCAAGGCGTCGAGCCCGTCCAGAAAGGGCTCAAAACTGTTCGTGTCGAGGATGTCGAGATGTTTCACGTCGATCTGATGCGCGCCGCTGCGGGTGCGGATGTCGTCGGCGTTGCGCTCTGCCCCGTCGGTGTCGCGCGCGGCCAGCGTGATGTGCCAGCCGCGCGCGGCATAGGTGGCCGCCACCGCCCGCCCGATGTCAGAGGTACCGCCCACCACAAGCAGGCGTTTCGGCGTCGTGTGCCGATCCGTTTCCGTCATAGTCCAAGTCTTTCCGATAGTTTTGAGGCCATGCGGCCCGTTGCACCAATCTCGTCCCTGAGCGCTTTGAAGCGGTCGAGATTGGGGTAGCCCGCTGCGAAGGTCGCGGGCGATTGGGTGGCGTCCTTGGCGAGGTAGAGGCGGCCACCTGCCGCGACGACCAGCGCGTCGATCTCGGCCAGCAGCGGTTTCAGCTTTTCGTTGAAGGGGATGTCGAGGGCGAGGGTCAGCCCTTCCATGGGGAAGGACATGAGCCCTGATCCCGGTGCGAGCCGTTTGATGACGGCGAGGAAGGACCCGGCTCCGTGGCTGGAGATCCGCTCGAGGATGTCGGAGACGACGCCTTCGGCCTTGGCCTCGGGGATGACGCATTGGTGCTGTACAAAGCCGCGCCGTCCGTAGATGCGGTTCCAGTGCGCGATGCCGTCGAGGGGGAAGAAGTAGCTGTCCCATGGAACGGTGGTGGTTTGCCCGGCCTTGCGTGCGCCGTTGCGGTAGTAGAGCTCGTTGAAAGCGCGGACGGTCATGCCGTTGAGCAGCCAGCTGGGCATGTCCATCGGCACGGCGAGGCGGCCATTGGTCGAGGGTGGGAACCGCACGTCGCCCCATGGGAGGTCGTCGGCTGTTGCGTGTTCGCCTTCGAGGATCAGGGACCGGCCAAGCGAGGCGCCGCGCGCGAGAACGTCGATCCAGGCGACGGTGTAGGTGGCGTTTGCGGTTTGGCTGAGGAGGCGTACCGCTTCGCCCAGATTGGCTGCGACATGGGTGGTTTGGCGGATCCAGCCGGTTTCCACCTGTTTCAGACGGAAGCCTGCGGAGAGGATGGTTCCGGTGAGGCCCATGCCGCCGATGGTGGCCTTGAAAAGCTCGGCGTTCTCATGCGGGCTGCACCGCATGACCCGGCCATCGGGCATCGCAAGCATCAGCCATGCCACATGGTCGCCGAAGGTGCCGTGGATATGCTGGTTCTTGCCATGCACGTCTGAGGCGATCATGCCGCCCACGGTGACAAAGCGCGTGCCCGGGACGGCGCACGGGAAATAGCCTTGCGGCAGAAAGGTGTCGATGATGTCAGCGAGCGGCACGCCAGCCTCGACCGCGAGGATGCCGGTGTTGGGATCGAAGGACTGCATCCGGTTCAACCCGGTGGCGTCAATCGTGTTGTCGCGCCCGATGGCGGCATCCCCGTAGGATCGCCCGAGGCCGCGGGCGATCACGCCTGGAAGGGTGGCGGTCGCCGTGGCCGCCGGGCCCATGTCCCGCGCCTTGCCAAGCGGACCGGACAGGCGGGGATACCGGCCCCAACCGCTCAGATCCTTCACACCGTCGCCTCGCGAAACACGTGGCGGCGGTCGAGCCAGAATTTCAGGACGTAGCCAATGCTGAGGCCGATGACGGCGCCCAGATACTTGGCAAAGTCCGTTTGCCAGATGGCGTAGAAGCCCAGCTCAAACGACCAGAAGATGATTGTCGTTGCGACGCTGAAGAAGCCCGAGAGCGTGATGCGCTGCGCTTCGCCGCGGGGGGTGGTGTAGGCCTCTCGGAAGGTCCAGCTTTTGTCGATGACGTATTTCATGAAGAAGCCGACGAGCGTGCCGACGACGATGGACACCATCAGGTGCGCGGACGGCATGCTTTGCACCGTTGCTTCTTGCGCCAGCAGGTTTGCCAGCACCGATAGGACGGCGGTGACCGCATAGCGCGCAATCGGGTGGCCTTCGGACAGGGACTTAAACATGGGGTGCCTGTCAGATCGCCAGCACGAAGACGGCCAGCATGGCAAGGCCGCTGATCCGGCTCATCGGGTCTTTGATCGCAAAGACCACCGGATCGTCCTGCATCTGCCTGCGCTGCGCGAGGATCAGGGCGCGACCGATCCAGTAGGTCATGATCGGGCAGACCAGCAAAAGGATTTCGGGGCGGCTGTAAAGCTGCGTCACCGTGTGACCGGAGACATAGAGTGCGAGGACCGTGACGGCGTTGAAGCCTGCCGCCGCCGAAAGCGCGGCGATCATGCTCAGGTCCACGTTTTCGTAATCCCGGTTGTCGGGCGAGGCACGGTCCGCATCGGCGCAGGCGGTGAGTTCGACAAAGCGTTTCATCAGGGCCAGCGAGACGAAGATCGACAGGGCAAAGACCAGGAGCCACGACGACAGGGTGACGCCGATGGCGACCGCGCCGCCCAAGAGCCGCATGGTGTAGAGCCCCGCAAGCGTCAGCACGTCCACGAGCAGGATTTTCTTCAGGTAGAAGGAATAGGCCGTGGTCATGGCAAAGTAGAGCAAGAGCACGACGGTGAAATTTGTGGACAGCGACAGCGCGAGCACCGTTGCCAGGATCAGGAGGATCGGGACGGCAAGCATCGCCTGGATCAGGGGGATGTCCCCGCGCGCCAAGGGGCGGTTCCGTTTGGTGCGGTGGGCGCGGTCCTCTTGCAGATCGACCAGGTCGTTCAGGATGTAGCAGGCCGAGGCTGCCATGCAGAACGCCAATGCCGCCACGATTGAGACGAACAGGTTTTGGAAGCTGAGCGCGTGGGCGGCGATCATCGGCACGAAGATCAGCGCGTTCTTGGCATATTGGTGGACGCGGAACTGGCGCGCCCAATCCCGCAGGGTGGCGCCGCTGTGTTCGATGAACTGCGCGTGTGGGGCCATTTTGCGCAGTCGCGCGGAGACATTGGCCGGGGTGCGGATGGCAATTGGCTGACGGGCCTGTTCCCAGACCGGCAGGTCGGCGGCGGCGTTGCCGACATAGTCGAAGCCCTTGCTGCCGAATTCCTTGACAAGCAGGTCGGCCTTGGCCCGGCCCGACAGGTTCACGGCAGATGTCGTTGCGAAATAGCCGGTGAAGATGCCGAGATGGTCAGCGACGGCCTTGACCAGGTCTTCATGCGAGCCTGACGCCAGGTAGACCTTGCGCCCGGCCAGTTGGGCGAGGCGGATCATCGACAGGATGGTTTTGTCATAGGGCAGGGTTTCGGGGGCGCAGTCGGCACCGGCACAGAGGAAATGCTTGAGCGAGGCGCGGCCCGCGTTCAAGGCACCCATCATGCCGAAGATGGATCCGGGCGCGCGCCCGAGGCGGCGGAAGGCGGTTTCGACCAACAGGTCGGACCGCAGCAACGTGCCGTCGAGGTCGACCACCAGCGGTGTGTCGACGGCTGTTTCGAGATCCGGCAGGTTTGGATGTGCCGTTTCAGCGTCATTGCGGACAGTGGCGTCACGGACACCGCCCTGGACCTCTGTCATGTCAGAGTTTGAAAGGCTGTCGACATGGTTCTTAACCGTCATGCGCGTATCTCTCTCTGCGTTTTGTTCCCGTTTCGGGCCGTTTGATCATCTGTCGCTTCGGACCCTTCGCCGGCCATATTTGCCCGTCCGGCGCACCGGTTTCGGGCGGCTGGTGTGTTTGCCGCGGCAACGTGTCTGCAAAAACAAAGGGGTTGCAAATCCGTTCCCGAACCCTGTTTGGCATCGGCAGGGATGCGCCCAATTGGCGGGATCATCGGCGGCAGAAGGCCGGAAAACATGCTGCAAATGCGGCAACTCTGGCGGAACATATTGTTTAGGCGGCACACCGAACCGTATCTAAATTGGGCCGCCTTAGGAATCGTTCCAGATGCGGCGTGACGGGTCCCAATTGCCCGCTGAATGGCTGCCAGGATGCCGCTCAGCAGCCCAAACGTTCGGGCGTGCCGGGAGGAGGAAGATGACAACACATCACCGAGACACTCATACGCCTTGGGTGCGCAGGATTGCGATCCCGGGTGCGCTTGCCCTTATCTGTGCGAGTGCGGTTTTCCTGTTTTCCAAACGCGATTTGGACACGATTGCGCGCATCGGGATCAATTCCGAGATCGGGCGCATTGCCGGTGAACACGCAGCCTTGCGTGATGACAGCTCGGTGACCCTGCGCCCTGATCTGCGGGTGGTCGTGGCCGATCCGGTCTTTGACTTTGGCGAGGATGACGAGGGCGCTTTGACCCTGGCGCGCCTCGATGCCACCCTGCGGCCCACGCCGCTGTTGAAGGGTGAGGCCGAGATTGCGAGCCTGCACCTGCACCGCCCGCGCCTGTCCTTTGACGGTGTGGATGTGTCGACCATTCTGGATCCGTGGTTCGAGGGCGCAGAGAACATGACCGCGCCCGCGAATATCGAGATCGTGGATGGGGTCGTTGATGTTGCGGATGCACTTTACCTGTCCGACCTGAACCTGTTGATCGCGCAGGATAGCGGATCGGAGGGCCTGTTGGTCCAAGGCGACTTTATCGTCGGGGCGCGTCGGGCCGTTGTGGAGTTGCAACTGGATGATCCGCGGCGGACTTTTTCGGACATTGGAAGCCAAGGGCGTCTGTCGGTCCGGTTTGAGGCCGCAGAACATGCTCTGGACCAGGATCAGCTAAGTGAAGACACCGACATCGGTGTTCTCGCCGATCTGCGGCGGATGGTGGATGGGGTCCGGGTGTTCGGGCGCGGACCGCTGACGATTGAAGGGCAGTTTGCCGTTGCACCGGAGGCCATCCGCATTTCGGACGCCACCTTTTCCCACAGCGGGATCGCTTTGACCGGTGATCTGAACCTGCGCGCAGGGTCGGATTTGCCGGTGTTCCCGCAACTGCTGGCCTTTCAGCACTCTGTGGATGTCGCTGTGTCTGACCTGATGCGACAGGTAGACACCGGCAACTGGGCCGATGCCCCTATCAGGACGGACTGGATCAATGGGCTTGAGGTCGACTTTGATCTTGCAGGTCAGGATATCGCTGTGGGCGGCGCGACCATCGACGATGTTTCGATGTCTCTGATTGCGCGTCAGTCGGGGCTGTCCCTTGATGTCTCGACCGAGAGCGAAACGCTCGGCCGGTTTTCGGCCAGAACGGACATCAGGAAACACGGTGAGGTCGCAATGGTGGCATCCCTGTCCGATGCATCGGTCACCATGCTGACCCAACCCATCGCCAGCCGCATGCAAGCCCGCTTGATCGGCACCCCGCAACTGCCGGAGGGGGCGCTGAATGCCGATGTGCAACTGGCTGGGCGCGGGATGACGGTGGGGGCGTTGTTCGACAGTCTGTCCGGCTCAGTCTCTGCATCCATGCAGGACGGCAGCCTGAGCGGAGGGGACGTGACCGCCACCTTGCAGACCCTCGCCAACGGTCGGCAGTTCATGACCAAGGAGAAAGGGCCGCTCATTCCTGCGGCTGGCCGGACCTATTTCGACCTTATCGACGGTCAGGTGGGGATTGAGGCGGGCACCGCCCGCATTTCGCGCCTGAACATTGCCGGTGAGCGGCTTGAGATCGATATGCTGGGCGAGGTTGGTTTGAAAACCGGCGCTGTTTCAGTTGTGGGCAACGCGCAGCTGTCCGCAGCGGAAGAGACGGAGGCGGAGAACATCGCGCGACATGTCGATCTGCCATTTGGCATTGGCGGCACTGTCTTTACCCCCATGGTGGCTGCGGGTGTGCCCCAGTTTGAGATCGCAGCGCACGTTCCGCCACATCGCGTGGGCCCATGATAGAGTTACGGAAATAGGTGCCCTGCCCCGTGCCTGTCCTGAAGGCTGGCACGAGGCGGGGAGTTGAATTGAACAGATGTCCGATAGTACCCCATCCCACCGCGCGCCGTTGTCCCAAAGCCCCTGGCTGGCCGCAGCGCTTTTTTTGATCTGGCTGATCTACTACGCCAGCCTGCTCTATCCCGGGCTGGGTGGAATGCTGAATGCCGGGGATTCTGCCAAGTTCCAGACCTTGGGCCATACCTCAATTCTGGTTCATGGGCCGGGCTATCCCTTTGTCCTGCTGATGGGTACGGTCGTGCGCGCCCTTGATCTGCCGTTTGAGCCGTGGCGGGTGATGACCATTGCGCTGGCATCTATCCCCGGCGCGGTGGCGGTCGCCATGAGCTTTCTGATCGTGGGGCGGTTGACGGGCAGTATCCTGTTTGGTGTCGCGGCGGCGTTTCTGCTGGGCAGTGCCGGTTTGATGGCGGTGCAGGCGACCGAGGCGGAGGTCTATCCCCTCGCGCTTGCCTTCATCCTGTCCATCGTGTTCGCGCTGATCCTGTTTGTTGAGACAAAGCGCACGGGTTATTTCATCCTCGCCTGTGCGATCTATGCCCTGTCCTTCGGCAACCACCTGATGATGGTGATGCTGGCGCCGGTGGGTCTGCTGGTGATGATCACGCATTACCGTCAGCTGTTGCGGGTGCGTGTGCTGCTGGCCGTGGTCGCGCTGCTTGCGGTCGGGGCGAGCCAGTACCTTTATCTTGCGTGGGTCACCCATGCGCCGACAACGGCCTATTCCGAGTACCTGCCATTGCCCCCTACCGCATCCGAGTTGCGGGACTACATCGCGGGCACCTATTTCGGGGATCTTTATGGGTCTGGTTTGCAATCCCTGCAGACTGCATCGGTCCTGTTTGGCACGTTGAGTCAGGCCCATCCCATGCTGTCCGTGCCGATCATAGCGATCGGTCTATTGCTGTTTGCGTTTGGCTGGCGGCACCGAAATGGGCCTTGGGACGGCATCGCCCTTGTTCTCGGCACAGCGCTGGCTTTCCTACCTTTCATGATCTGGTACGGTGCCTATGACATTCAGGCGTTTCATTTGCCTGTGTTGGGCCCGCTTCTGATTGGTGCGATTGCCGCTATCGGCTGGTGGGCTGTGCGCTGGCCGCGGCTGCGCCCTTGGGTCGGAGCGTTTCTGCTGGCGATGGGCGTGTTTCGTGCCGCACAGATGGCGCTTTACCTGGATGCGCGCGAGCCGGATTATGCCGGGCTTGTCGAGACGCTCGATACGGTGATGGCGCAGGCGCCGGTCGACCGGCCTGTCGTGTCCATGTCCTACGGCCTGCGCATGGCGACGCTCTATCACGAGCTTTTGGACGAGGTGCCGCAACCGGCGATCTACCGGGTCACCTGGCGGACCGAGGAGGCGATCCCGGATGAGGGTCCCGTTGGCGGTGTGGTCATCCCCACGGACGGCGAACAGATGCTGCGCTGGATCGAGCACCGTAATCCGCGCCTGTCCTGCAGCACAGTTCCCATTGAGCAGCCGGATCCGGTGACATGGCCCGCCTACGGTTTCGTATGCGAGCGGCAGGAGGCATCCGCAGCCCTGCCGCAAGACTAGGCATATGCCCGCCTATTGATCAAAGCCTTGAAAATGCTTGCTGACGCTGCGTCACCAATTCTTACATTGCGTCACATAAGCGACAATCCGCTTGATCTGTTGACAGCTACATCGCACCTATTGCGCACGGGCCCTTAGCCGAATCGCCAAAGCGCCCGAGACGTTCCGACTACAACCGTGTTCCGGCTATAGAAGGTACTCTACCTTGCGCATATCCCCTGCTCTCTTCGGCGTTTCGCTGTCCGCTTTCATCTTGTCCTGCTCCGGCCATCTGCCCATGGCAATTGCCGATACCGAAGGTATGGAGGCTGTTGATACCATGGCCTTGTCCGAGGCTGCCTTGCCCCTTGATCTGCCTGATGCAGCGGCCCAGCCGGGTCTGCGCATCGTGGACACCAAGATCGTTAATCAACTGACTGGTGCTGCGTCGCCCAGTGCCACCGATGCCCGGTGGAACGTGCATGGCACCGATCTGGGCCACATGTTCAAGCACAAGGGCGATCTGTTCATGGTGTTTGGTGACACCTATGGCTCGGATGGCGGGGATTGGCGTAGTAATACGCTGGCCCGCATGGCTGATCCCGACCCGTCCAGCGACTTTTCCATCGCCTCCATGATCGAAACCGCCACGGGTGCGGCCAAGGAAGTCATCCGCTCGGCCAAGATCCCGGGCTTTGAATGGACGGTGATCCCGACCAACGGCATATCGCTCGGCGAGCGGATGGTGCTGCACTACATGTCGGTGCGCATGTGGGGTCAGGATGACAAGTGGTACGTGCGCCGCTCGGGCCTCGCCTATTCCGACGACGACGGTCAGAACTGGACGCGATCGGATACGGCGATGTGGCCCGCAGGCACCGGCTTCGAGCAGGTCGCTTATGTGAATCATGACGGCATGATCTACGTCTTCGGCATTCCTCAGGGCCGTTTCGGCGGAATACGGCTGGGCCGTGTCACTCCACAGGACGTGTTTGATCCCGCGGCTTACGAGTATTGGAATGGGGTGGGATGGACGGCCAATGTTGGTGCGGCATCTGCCGTTGTTCCGGCCCCGGCAGGTGAACTGTCGGTCGCGTGGAGCGAAGCACACGGGTCGTGGTTGATGATGTATCTGGACCCGGTTCAACGCGCCGTCATCCTGCGCACGGCGCCCGACATGACAGGTCCCTGGAGCGACGCGCAAATCGTTGCCCACGCGGACGACTATCCTGGTCTTTATGCGCCATATATCGTTCCGGGACAGGACATAGAAGATACCGTCTATTTCACGATGTCGCGCTGGAAGCCTGTCTACAATGTGTTCCTGATGAAGGCTGTTCTTGAGGTGCCGAACGTGGATTTGGCTGCGGTTGAAGCAACCGATCTGTCCGATACCGGCAGCACAGGCGTGCAGGCCACAGAATAGACCCTCAGCTTTCTTAGCGACGCGGTCCAACTGCACGCGCACAAGAGCGCCGAAGCCCTAGTGGTGCTCGGCGCTCTTTCGCCGTTTGCTGTTTGCCGGTGGAAAAACGGGCAGAAATGCTCCACCCTTACTCCTTGTTCTGGCAGGCTTTCGCCGCTTACCGCGCCGTGCCTTGCTGATGCTTTCCCAACTCACACCTTTGATGCCGATAGAGCGTAAGGTGATCCCAACGACCCGATTATGGTCTGGGGTCCTGTCGTTCGTTAGGCGTGAGGATGTCGTTATGAAACGCAACACATGGATTTGGGGTGCTGGTTATGCGCCCACACTGCTTGCTGCGGCGCTGGTCGTGATGCCGGTCGCGGCTCAAGCCTATGTCGGGCCGGGCGCTGGCTTGACTGCGATTGGCACGATGATCGCATTGATCGCGGCCTTGGTGCTCGCGATTTTCGGGTTCATTTATTACCCGGTCAAACGGATGATGCGCGCCAAGAAGACCAAGGCCGATATTCAGCAAACCCCCCGCGAGACCGAGAGTTGAGCGTCGCAGCCCTGTGCCTGGGCCTTGTCGCATTCATTGCTGTCTTGCGCATCTTGCACGCCCAACAGGTTGCAGGTGGCATCGTCGAGACAACCCAACACGCGCTCGCCGTGATGATGAACAGCGACATCGCGGACGAAGATAAAGAGGCTCAGGTCCAGCGCGCCTCGATCAAGCTGCTTGGCGGATTTTTCTGGATCACGGGAATTGGTGCGGCGGCGATAGGTGCATCGGTTCTGATCGTATGGGGCGGTGCGGTGCTTGGGTATTACGCCGTCGACCAAGCCATTGCCGTCGCACTTGGCTGGCCTTTCCTGCTTGGATCGACGGCTGCGGCCATTGCGTTGTGGATTGGCTTGGACAAATTGCGCAAAGGTCCGGTTCAGGATGCCACCCGGGCCGAGGTACCCTATGGTCCGCTCGACAAGGCAGTGCATGATTTTGCCTTTTCATCGCCCGAGCGCCAGGTTCGGTTGGGCAGGTTTGAAACCAGATTCTACCGCCGCCGCTTGGACGCTGAAACTGTGCAGAGGCCGGTTTTCATCACCTCCCTGCCCCGCGCAGGTACCACCATCATGCTCGAGGGGCTGGCCAGGCTGCCGCACTTCGCATCAGCCACCTACCAGCACATGCCGTTCACCTTGTCGCCGCTTTTGTCGGCGAATTTCTCCCGCATCTTCCGCAAGGCCGGAAACAAGAATGAGCGGGCTCATGGCGACGGCATCGAAGTCAATATGGACAGTCCCGAAGCGTTCGAAGAAATGCTTTGGATGGCCTTCTGGCCCCAACACTTCGAAGGTGCGTATATTCCGCCGTGGTCTGCAGAAGATCGAAAACCGGAGTTCGAGAGGTTTCTGCGCACACATATGTCCAAGATCGTGGCCACCAAGGCCGGTGCGACGCGCTACATCTCGAAAAACAATGCAAATATTGCCCGGCTTGAACTGCTGGAGGCCCTCTTTCCAGACGCGTCCATCATTGTCCCGATCCGCAATCCACGGGCTCAGGTGCAGTCACTCCTGAGACAGCACCGGCGTTTTGCGGACTTGCATGCCCGCGAGCCTTTTGCGCGGCGATATATGGAAGGTATCGGACATTTCGAGTTTGGTGCGGCGCTGCGACCGATCGAATTCGGTACACGGCGCCCGGATCTGCACACAGCGGGGCAGATTGATTTCTGGCTACGGTACTGGATCGATGCATATCAGCACGTTTTGGCGACCGCCGGCCCGCGTACGATCTTTGTCGACCATGATGCGCTGTGCAGCGAACCGGAACGGCTTTTGCCTGAGTTGGCGGCGTCGATCGAGCTGGACGAGCAGGACAGCATCGCAACCATGGCTGGCCTCTTGCGCGCGCCTCACCCGGCTCCGGATTTGCCAGATGCCTCCCGCAACCTGATGCAACGGGCCGACATCTTACACGAAGAACTTTGCAGCCAGGCCATTGGTTCTGCGCGCGCGTCAATTGGAAAGGTCATTCAATGAAATTGCCGTCATCGGACAGCTTTGCGCGTGGATTTTTCATTGCCTCGCTTGCGTTGATCGCCATGGTCTACGGGATTGTTTCGTCGTGGTGGGGCTGGTTCCCTGCCCCTCAGATTGGTGAGGCGCATCGCACCTATCTGGATGTGTCGCGCAATTGGCGTAACGACATTGGACTGGAACCCACACGCCATCTGGTTGCACCGAACGACACAGGCACCGCGTCGCCTGACCGTGGTTACGAACAGCGCCCCGGGACGGAACGCGCGCCGGGCTATGTGTTGATTGCCGGGCTGAGTGACGATCAGGATACATCTGTTTTTGCCGTGCGATTGATGGATACCAGCGGCCAGGAGGTACATCGTTGGCCCATCAATTACGAAAACTTCGACCCCGACACTCCTCCGCAGAATGTCATGTTGCATGGAATGGAAGTGTTTGAAGATGGTTCTGTTGTCGTCACCTTCGACGTGGGCAATGCCATCGCCCGGGTGGACCAATGCGGCCAAACCATGTGGAGTGTGCGCGGGGGCTTTCACCATTCGATCGCGCGCGACGGTGCTGGCGGGATCTGGACGTGGTACGGAGAAGACATGGTGCGCCTGGACGCAGACACCGGAGAGAAGACCTTTTCCCTCAATCTGCGCAACGATGTCATTGCGGCCAAGGGTGGCGACCAACGCGCGATCTTCGACATTCGGGTTCGTATGCCAGATGACGCGGACGGTCGGGTTACCTATCTGGACGACCCGTTTCACCCCAATGACGTAGAGATGCTGCGCCCGGAGATGGCCGCCGCGTTCCCGATGTTCGAGGCAGGTGACCTGATGTTCAGCCTGCGCGAACCAAACCTGGTCGCCGTCGTGGATCCGCAGACCGGGATCCTGAAATGGTGGCAGCATGGTCCGTGGTTCAAACAGCATGATCCGGACTTTGAACCGGATGGGACGATCACCGTCTTTGACAATGCGACCGGTGCGATGCAATCGCGCATTCTGCGGATTGATCCGCGTGACAGGCGCGTCACCGTCGATTTCAGAGGAACTGAAGATGAACCGTTCTACACTTGGCGGCGGGGCAAACACCAAACGCTTCCGAATGGAAATCTGCTTTTGACGGAGGCCGAACATGGTCGATTGCTTGAGGTATCGGCCCAGGGAGAAGTCGTGTGGACACATGACATGGTGTGGGATGAAGACAGCAACCTGATCGTGACCGAAGCCAGACATGTGCCAGAGGACTTCTTTTCGAACGGTGTCCCGTCTTGCAACGAAACGATCGCGTCGCGGTAGTGCCCTCGTTCGCTTGCCTAGATCGTGTCTGTGACCTTGGCCAGGCCTGCGGGCTTGTCCGGGTTCAGCCCGCGTCGTCGGGACACTTCTTCAAGTGCACCGTAGATCGGGATCAGTACATCCAGGACTGGAAGTGCAGGATGTGTGTCGGTCAAACCTGAGACTGTTGGTAACACGAAGGCACCCTGGGACCGGAGCACGGCGAGGGTGTCTGCAAGCCCGGTCGCCGGTCCGCCTGAGATCGGCAAGACGGGATACCCATGTTTCAATACAGCAGAAGGACCGTGCAAGACTTCGGCATTGGAGTAGGCAATGGCCGGGATCGTGCACACTTCCATCGCTTTTAGCGCAACTTCATATGCAATGCCCAAGGACGGTCCGCGGCTGATCACTGCGATCCGATCAAGCCCCGCAAGTGCCGCGCTCAGGGATGAGAAATCAATGGTGGAGGCGGTCTCCAGCCTGTCGGGCATCGCTTGCAGGGCGGAAAGCAAAGTGTGGTCTTGCTGCCAATGCGCAGCCAGCCAAAGTCCTGTCAGAATCGAGTTTGTATAGCTCTTGGTTGCAGCCACGGCGTGTTCGGGTCCTGCGTGAACATCGAGGACATGGCTGCTTGTCATAGCCAAGGGACTGTCTGGCTGGTTGGTGAGTGTCACCGTTTGCGCTCCTCCGGCGCCGGCGCATTCCATCATCTGAACCAGGTCTGTGCTTTGGCCGGATTGGCTGATCCCGAACGCTGTAACTCGGTCAAAGCGAAGCTGTGCCCCGTAGATGGTGGCCACCGATGGACCAAGCGATGCAACCGGCACCCCTGCCACCAACTCAAACGCGTATTTCAGACATGTCGCCGCGTGGTCCGATGATCCTCTTGCTATCGTTACAATGGCACGGGGATCATGCGCCCGCAGAGCGCTGGCGGTGCGCACAAATACGTCTTGCACTTCAGGCTGGGCAAGTCGGCGGGCTGCTTCGGGGATCTCATCAATCTCCTGCCGCATGTAAGTCGGGGACATGTGCATCACTCTGCAGCTTGTGTCGGGTTTTGCGACATCTTGCGCAATCCGGCTGTTCCGCCCACCTGCCCGACCGAGGCAGCTCCGCAGCGGACGCCCATGGACAAGGCTTGCGATATGGAGGCACCGGACAGCCATGTCGCAAGGAATCCGCCGTTGAATGCGTCCCCTGCTCCTGTCGTGTCAACGACCTCGACAGGCAGTGCCGGGCAGTGATCTTTTGTATCTGCGGTGACGGCCTGAGCGCCCCTTGCGCCCTGCTTGATCACGGTCAAAGGTGCGGCACATTTATTTAGACCGCTTTTGGTCAAGGTTTCGAACTCCGAGGCGTTGGGTAGAAACAGGTCGACGCTCGCGACAAGGTCTGACATCTCTGTTCCACGAAACATCAGCGTATCATCCCATCCACAATCCAGCGATACCGTCATGTTTCTGTCCCTGGCTTGGGCGACAAGTCTGGGGTGTTCCACAAGTGTCCGGAGCTCACCGATATGCAGATGGTGCCATGTATCGTCCCAATTGGTGTCCGGTAGAACTGGACCGCTCGCATGCGTCAGGAATGCACGATCGTCTCCCAAGACGGTCGCCACCGTTATCTGTGGCGACTGGTCCGCAGCGGCGGTCACGCAAAGGCTTGAGTCAATACCGGCCTCGGCCATGTCTCGAAGGACGATGTCCGTGAAGGGTGTGGCAGGTAGAACGGCGCACAGCCCACCATAGCCACCGACAGCCTTGACGGCTGCGGCGGTGATGAATGCTCCGCCACCGGCGCTCATGCTCAGATCCGGGGCGAAAACTTCCTGTCCCAAGCGTGGCAGATGCGGAAGACCAGTGAACAGCAGATCGCAGTAGACGCGGCCCACACACAGGACCCTCGGAGGTGCTGTCGTGCTCACCTCAACACCGCCCCGCTGTCTGCATCAAAGACATGCAGATTTGTCCCATCCGCTGACAGTGTCACCTCTGCACCCACCTCGGGCGGGGTGCGTCCGTCGGCCTTGGCAATGATTTCCCCTGCGTCGGTTTTGACGTAGATCAGCGTTTCCGCCCCTAACGGCTCGCGTACAGCGACATGCCCAGTGACAATGGCCTGTCCGGCGCCTTCCAACGTCAGATCGTCGGGGCGCACCCCCAAGAGGATTGAGCGTGCGGTACCATTGGCGTGTTGCGTCGCAATTGTCTGTCCTGATGCCAGCACCACGCCATCCTTGGTCAACGTACCGGCGAGCATGTTCATCGAAGGGGCGCCGATGAATTGTGCAACAAAGGTGTTTGCCGGGGCGTGATACACTTCAGACGGGGTCCCGACTTGCTGGATATGACCATCTTTCATGATCACGATCCGGTCGGCCATGGTCATCGCTTCGACCTGGTCATGGGTGACAAAGATAATTGTGTTGCCGACGCGCTGGTGCAGCTTTTTGATCTCGAGCCGCATTTGAGTGCGTAACTGGGCGTCGAGGTTTGACAGCGGTTCATCGAACAGAAATACGGCGGGGTTGCGGACCATGGCTCGTCCGATGGCCACCCGCTGCCGCTGGCCACCTGACAATTGAGCCGGTTTGCGGTCCAGCAGATGGGTCATGTCGAGGATACCGGCGACCTCGGTAATCCGCGCTTCCTTGTCAGACTTGGACATCTTGGAAGATCGCAAACCAAAGGCGATGTTCTTTTTCACGGACATGTGGGGATAGATCGCATAGTTCTGGAACACCATTGCGATGTCGCGTTCCTTGGGCTCAAGGTGGTTGACCACGCGGTCACCGATCACGACTTCGCCGGATGTCACCTCTTCCAGCCCGGCAATCATGCGCAAGGTGGTGGATTTCCCGCAGCCCGACGGGCCGACGAAGACCACGAATTCGCCATCCGCGACGTCCAGATCGATGCCGTGCAACACCTCGGTCTGGCCATAGGATTTGGTGAGTGTGCGTAGAGACAGATTGGCCATGGATCAGGTCTCCAACAAGGCTGCAAAGCTGCGGGCCAGCGTGGTGCTGGCCGCAGCGTGTCGGTCTGCGCGCGTACGGGTACTTTCGATCAGACGGCCCAATTCCACTTCGTAGGTTGCAATTGCTGCGTCCAGTGCGGCGGGTGCCGGTCCGCCTGGGCGGTTGCGCACCGCAACGAAATGTCGGGCTGACGTGACCGTTTGAAACCGTGTTTCTGACAATGATGTCGCGCGACCGGTTTCAGCCTGAAACGCAGCCGCGAAACTGGTGAAACCGGTTCCCAAGGGCTCACCTGCCTCAATCACGTTGCGGGCTGTCGCCGCGGCGATCTCGTGCGCTTGGCGGAATGACAGGCCCTCCTCTCGAACCAGCGTGTCGGCCACCTCGGTGATGGTGATACAGGCCGCGTCGGTGTTTCGGGCCACGTTGCTGTCATTGATCCGGCATACTGGCAGGAAGGCTCGAAGCAGGCGCAGCATCCGGCCACCGCTGTCAAAAGCTGCAAAGCCGGCTTGCTGCACCTCGCCTTCGCTGTCGTTCATATCCGTGAACGGCGTGTTGTGCATCGTGTTCACAACCATGTCGCACCGCCCTGCCGTGACGCTGGCAAGGTGCCGCATGTGTTCGATGGGTACCGGGTTACGCTTTTGCGGCATGATGGAGGAGATCTGGACAAGGGCGTTCGGGACATAGAGCTGCCCCACCTCGAACGATGCCCAGACGCCCATGTCCTGCACGACACGCCCAAGGTGGATGAAGGGTAACTTCAGCGCGGAATAGAGCCCCGTTACATAGTCGACGGACGCGATGCAGCCATAGGCGTTGAGAAGCGGCGCCTCAAAGCCCAGCAATTCTGCCATTCGGTCACGGTCGATCGGGAAACCGCTGGTGGTGATCGCCGCTGCACCCATCGGGCAGTGTTCCAAACCGTCCGCCGCTGCATCAAGCCGCGCCATGTCGCGCAGCAGGACCTCGATCACTGCAGAGAGATAGTGTCCGAAGGTGGTTGGCTGCGCTGGCTGGCCGTGGGTATAGGCAACGATCAGCGTCTCTTTCTCGGCGTCTGCCTTATCCAGCAGGCCTTGGGTCAGGTCCGACAGCAGCCGCAGCATGGCATGCGCCCTCGTGCGCAGCGCAAGTTTGAACAGCGTGTGGTCCATATCGTTGCGTGACCGCGCCGTGTGCAGGGCGCCACCAAGATCGCCTAGCTTGGCGCGCAGCGCTGCCTCGACCACAAAGAAATAGTCCTCGTGCTCGCCTGTGTAGGTGAGGGATGAGATATCCGTCTCATCCTCGATCTCCTTCACCGCTCGCGCCAATGCGCGCGCGTCACCAGCGGAAAGAATGCCCGTTTCGGCCAGCATCACCAGATGGGCGCGGTTGATCTGGGCCATGCCGTCGGCGAAGTGCGTCTTGACCCCTTCGAACAGCGGCGCGAGCACCGTTTCGCGATAGACGGGATCGGGGAATGTGGTCTGGTCGGTCATTGCATCGGGCCCTTTGCCGTTCTCTGGCATGGCATCACCCCTTCAACCCTGCCATGACCACTCCACGAATGATGAAGCGTTGGAAGATCAGGAAAACGACAAGCGTCGGGATGGTCGAGATGGCAGCGCCGGTCATGATCAACTCCCAGGCCACGTCAGCCTCGTCCCCGAAGCCGGAGAGCCCCACGGGAATTGTATACATCTCGACCGAGTTCGTGACGATCAGGGGCCACAGGAACGCAGTCCAGTTGCCGAGGAAGACAAAGATCGCAAGGGCTGCGAGCGCCGGTTTGACAAGCGGCATGGCGACCGTCCACCAGATCTGCAGCTCGTTCAGCCCGTCGATGCGCGCCGCTTCAATGAAGTCATCCGGAACGCTTTCAAAGAACTGCTTCATCAGGAATGTACCGAACGCCGTCATGAGGCCCGGGAACATGATGCCCCAATAACTGTCGAGCCACCCCATACTCTGGCTCATCAGGTACCACGGGATGACCAGCATTTCGGTCGGGATCATCAGGGTGGAAAGGATCGCGATGAACACGATCTGGCGCCCGGGGAACCGGAACTTGCATAGCGTGTAGCCGACAAGACTGTCAAACAGCAGGTTCGAGATGGTCGTGATCGTGGCAATGATGATTGAATTGACGAACCACCAGTAAAACCGTCCGTCTTCCAGAACGTAGGTATAGTTCTCGATGGTTGGTTCTTCGGGGATGAGATTGACGTTGTAGACCTCGTGCGGCCACTTCAGTGAGGTCGAGATCATGTAGGCGATGGGCATGACCATCAGGATCCCGCCCAAAAACAGCAACAGCCAGCGGACAATCTGCCCCATATTGCGCGGCTTCACGATGGCCGAGCGGTCGAGCGTGGCAGAGGAAGCGCGGATGTCGGTTGCAGTCATGCTCAATCGCTCCGCAAAAGCCAAAGCTGCGCGAGTGACACCAGCAGGAGGATCAGGAACAGAACAACTGTCTGCGCTGCTGCATAGCCCATGTTGAAGCCGTTGAATGCGATGTCATAGATCATCAGAACCAGCGGCTTGGTCGAGTTGAGCGGCCCGCCCGGGTTGTTCGTGGTCATGTTGAATACATGGTCGAAGATGCGCAGGAACCCGATGGAGGAAAACACCACGATGAACACGATAGTGGGGCGCAACAGAGGGATCGTGATCTGGGTCAGGACCGTCCACCATCCCACCCCATCGATCTTGGCCGCTTCGTAGTAGCTTTGCGGGATGGCGCGCAGACCGGCCATGAAGATGATGACCTGAAAGCCAAGCCCGGCCCAGACTGCCGGTGCCAACACCGCGGGCAGTGCATTGGTCGTGGAGTTCAGAAACGCGATCTGCGGGATGCCGATTGCGGCAAGCAGGTTATTGAACAGCCCGATTGGAACGTCCTGATAGAACCATCGCCAGACCCACGCCATGGCCACCGCCGATGTCATGAACGGCAGGAAGTAGAGCATCCGAAGAAAGCCATGCATGAAGCGCAGCTTGTCGAGGTGGTAGGCGATGATGAAACTGACAACCAGCGACAGCGGTGTGCCGATCAGCAGGTATTCGAACGTGTTCACGAACACCTTCCAGAACACCGGGTCGTTCCACAATTCGATGTAGTTTTCCCAGCCGATCCACGTGCGGTCGCCGAGCAGGTTCCACTCTTGAAAGGAGATCACAAAAGCCGTCCCGGTCGGATAGAACCGGATGATCCCGTAAAACAGAACCGGTAGCGCCAAAAAGCCCCAGGCCCAGACGATCTGTTTCTGCTTGATCGAGAGGTTGGAGTAGAACTGCATCACAATCCCCATGGAAAAGGTAGCAGGCCGCCCCTTGGATCAGGAAACAGGCGGCCTGCCGGGGAGACGACGATCACTTGTAGTAGTCGTCGAGGATCTTTTGTTCAGCCTCCGCCGCGATGGCTAGGCTGTCGGCGGCGCTCATTCCCTCCAGCGTCATGCGTTCAACCATTTCGACCATCAACTGCCGCTGACCACTTTCGTTCGCAAATTTCGTGGTGTTTGCGTAGGCCAGACCACGAATGAACGGTCCATAGGTTTCGTTGTTGGCGTTTGCTTCGGTCAGACCTACTGATGGTTTGGCAGGCAATTCGCCCACGACATCAAGCCAGATCTGCATTGCTTCGTCAGAGGTGACATACTCCATGAACTTCACCGCGGCATCGTATTTCTCACCTTCTGCCTTGGTTGTGATCGCGTTCACCCAGTAAGAGGAATAGTTCGATCGTGCACCCTCTGCCGTTGCGGGAAGTTCGGTAACACCCCATTTCAGGCCGCGCGTCTTGTCGAGCGATCCGATGCGGAATGAGCCATCTATGTGGAAACCGGCGCGGCCGGCTTTGAAAGCAGCCTGCGGTTCATCCATGAACCCGATGGCAGATACCGCATCGTCGCCGCTGAAGAGGCTTGCATAGAATTCCAATGCCTGCAGGCCAGCATCACTGTTGTAATTGACCGTCTGGTAGTCATCCAGATACGGCTCTCCACCAAATTGGCGGATCAATCCTTCGCGCCACCAATGGTGATCTTGTGCCGTCATACCGGCGGTCATGCCGACTTGTGTGATGTTGCCTGCACCATCACGTTTCGTCATCGCCTTGGCGGCAGTCATCATTTCATCAAAGGTTGTAGGCGGCTCCACGCCCGCCTCGTCCAACAAGCGTTCATTGTAGAACAGCGCAAGGGATCGTACCGCGGTTGGCAACGCCCAGTACTGATCCCCATCTTTCATCGCTTGCACCATGGGAAAGAAGTCTTCGTCGATTTGCGATGCCGGGAATGTTTCTGCCGGAAGAGGTTGGATCAGGTCGGCGGCAACATAGTCATTGAGCCAACCGTAGAACAACTGCACGACATCCGGACCTTCACCAGCCGGGATCGCGGCGGCAACCTTGGTCCTGTAGTCGGCATATGGGAAATGGGTCATCTTGACCGTGATATCCGGATTTGCGGCCTCGAAATTCTCGATCAATTGCTCCATTGCCGTCACGCGGGCGTCAAAGAAGTATTGCCAGTACTCAATCTCGACCGCCGATGCAGCTGAGCCCACGAGCGCCATGGCGCTGCTCATCCCGGCCAGAGCCATGCCCTTCAAATAACGTGTCATGAACAACCTCTCCTATTGGAAGGCGCCGATTGTTCGCCGCCGATTCCTCTTAGGATTAAGCCAAGCAAGTTTAATATTCAAGTTAGTTGAGTTATCGGGCTGCTTGAGTTAAAGCCAAACCATGAGCAGATCCGATCTCTTGTTCGACGTTCGCCCCGGCACGAATCCTGACCGCTCACGGGTGCGTAATCGAAAGGCTGTTCTGGGTCTGATCAACAGCGCCGGCCAGATGGGGCGCGCAGCTGTAGCGCGGTCGCTTGGTCTTTCAACGCAGGCCGTCAGTAACATCATCGCCGAGTTGGAGGTCGAGGGGCTCCTGATCGAGCGTGGTGCTCAAAGTGCGGGCCGCGGCCTGCCCGCAGTTCAATATGGTGTGAACCCGGAAGGTGGCGTTGCGCTTGGGGTGGAAATCCGCCCTGATGTTTTGCTGACATCCCTCGTTGACCTTAGTGGCAAGCCACGAGCGACACGGCGACAGGTTCTGGACGATCTCTCGCCGTCGCGAGTTACGGTGGCGGTTCTGAAGTTGCGCGATTGGATGTTGAAGGAATGCGGGTTTACCAACGAACGGCTGTTGGGTGCAGGGATCGTGATGCCCGGCCCGTTCGGTACAACTGGCCTTTCCGGTCAGGCATCCGACTTGCCCGGTTGGCAGACGGTGGATGTGGCCGGGCTATTCAGTCAGGAGATTGGCAGGCCTGTGATCGTTTCGAATGACGCAAATGCCGCAGCTATGGCTGAACGGTTTAGCGTGGCACAAGGTTTGACGGACTACGCCTTTCTTTACTTTGGGGCAGGCCTTGGCCTCGGTTTGGTGCATCGTTGCCAACTCGTGGATGGCGCATTCGGGAACGCGGGTGAAATCGGACATCTGCCGGTGATGGCCGATGCGGAACGGAAACCGCTCGAACAGGTTGTGAGCCGTGTCTCAATCCAATCCGCGTTGGCGGCAAACGGGCCGCTCGATATCGAGGCGCTTGATCGTCTTTGCAAGGCAAAGGACCCAGCCCTTATGCGCTGGCTCGAGACAGCTTGCGACGCTCTCGGGCAAGCCGTGGGGGTGATCGAAAACCTGTTTGATCCACAGACGGTTATCTTGGGTGGCGCCATGCCTGCATCAATCCTGGACCATCTTGCAAACAACACGCCTTTGCCGGAACTGTCTGTGTCCAACCGACCGGACGCCATTCATCCCCGTCTGCAATGCGGCACCAGCGGGCGTATGACGGCGACCTTCGGCGCGGCAGCGCTGATCCTCAACCGTGCGTTTACGCCACAATCCACCGCTATGTGGGAAAGGCCACCCGCGTGACCTTGCCTGACAACACCCGCATTCTGCGCCATAGGCTGAAGCCTCGGATCGTTGCACTGCACCACGCGCTGAGCCGACTTCAGACAGTCGTGTCCTTCATGAATTCCGGTGCCCATCCGGATGATGAAATCTCGGATATGTTGGCCGCATTGGGTCTGCGGGACGGGATCGATATCAGCTATGCCTGCGCGACCCGTGGCGATGGCGGTCAGAACGACATTGGCACGGAAGCTGGCGCTGCTCTGGGTGTTTTGCGCACTGCCGAGATGGAGGGTGCGGCAGATGTGCTGAACTTGCGGCTCTATTGGCTAAGCCGAACACCAGACGATCCGATCCGAGACTTCGGTTTCTCAAAGTCCGGCGTCGAGACGTTGGAGCACTGGGGACGAGACAGGACGATGCGTCGTTTTGTCGAAATCGTGCGCACTGAGCGCCCTGATATCCTCTGTCCCACGTTTCTGGACGTGCCCGGCCAGCACGGGCATCATCGCGCGATGACGTTGGCTGCGCATGACGTCATGGAACTGGCCGCTGACCCGTCCTACGGAACCGATCAAGCGCCCTGGCAGATTGCCAAGCTCTATTTGCCTGCGTGGTCTGGCGCTGGTCAGGCCTATGATGACGACCTGCCACCACCGCCGAAGACGCTGACAGTCAAAAGTGGGCGAGACCCAATCACTGGTTTTTCATACGCACAGATCGGCCAGCAAAGCCGCGCCTTCCACCTGACGCAAGCCATGGGTCGCTGGGTGCCGCCGGGAGAGTACCGCGATTGGCCGCTGCATCTGGCGCAAACCCATGTTGACGGTCCAGACGATCACCTGATGTCCGGTCTGTCCAAAACATTGGCCGATCTGGGTCTGCCTGCAGTCCAGCAGCACTTCGACAGCGCCCGGGCTGCGTTCCCGGACTATGCAACAGTGCGTGCAGAGATAGCGGCGGGCCTGGCACTCTTGCAGGCTGCGAGGCCAGCGCCGGAACATGCACACAAGATCAATCGCAAGATCGCGCAAGCTGCGTATGCCATCCAACTGGCATCTGGGGTCGAGGCGCATGTCGCGGTCGATGCGGATATTCTTGCACCGGGCGATACCACCAACCTGTCCGTTATGCTCGCAGCGGATGACGCTGATGTTGAGACGCAGATCGTCGTTCCCCAAGGATGGAGCGCAAGTGGCGCGACATTGCATACTGATAAAGCCGCCGCCACACCCTCGACGCCGGATACCTATCTGCCGGATGCGCCTTCGGCACCGTTTGTGACGGTGACGGTACTTACCGGGGAGGTCGCGAGCCAGACTCATCTGTCTTTCGAAACACCACCCCTCATTCTGGCAAGCCCCCGCATTGCGCTTGATCCAATGATTGAGGTCGTGAATCTCCAAAGCGAACGCCGCAGTTTTGGGATATCCTTGTTATCCCGGGTTCCGGCATGTGGTGAGGCCAGTCTCACCTTACCAGACAGCTGGATTGCCACCCCCACTGGTGACGGTTTCGCGATCACTCTGCCCGACGACATGCCGGTCGGCACATACAAGATCCCTCTGGCACTTGATGGCCAAGCGGCCAAGATTGCTCAAATCGTCCGCCATCCGCATGTTCCGCCGCGTGCACTTACGAAACCGGCCGAAGTGACGGTTCACATTGTTGACTGCGCGCTGCCCCGCGCGAGGATTGGCTATGTCGGGGGCGGCCATGACCGGGTTGCGCACTGGCTGGCGTGCGCAGGTTTTGATGTTACGTCACTTGAAGCAGGGCAGATAACACCAGCGGAACTGGCCGCATACGACGCTATCGTGATTGGCATTTTTGCCGTCAAATTCCGTTCCGATCTGGGTGGGGCATTGCAAGACTTGCATGATTGGACAGCGGCAGGTGGAACCCTGCTGACCCTTTACCATCGACCATGGGACAATTGGGACCCTGATGCTACGCCACCCAAACGGATCGAGATCGGTCAACCCTCGTTGCGTTGGCGCGTAACGGATCAAACGGCCAAGGTGACACATCTGACCGATCACCCGATCCTGTCGCATCCCAACACCATCTGTGCCGACGATTGGGAGGGGTGGGACAAGGAACGTGGCCTGTACTTTGCCAAAAGCTGGGATGCAGCATACGAACCGCTCCTGTCCATGGCCGATGCTGGAGAGGCGCCTTTGCACGGCGCACTGTTGACAGCGGAAATTGGCAAGGGGCGTCACACCCACTGTGCCTTGATCCTGCATCATCAGCTCGAGCATGGTGTGCCTGGAGCATACCGCCTGATGGCGAACCTTCTTGCCCCTCGCTGACGGGACGGCTGCTCGCAATCTGTCCGGTGGCGCATGGCTCGTGGCTGACATGGCGCTCAACGTTTTTGCCTTGGCGATCGTCAAGGCAATGGGCCTGGACTATGCGGCCGTCCAACTTGTCTTTCTGAGAGCGGTCACAGGGCTTGCACTCATGGTGCCGTTTGTCTGGAGTGCGCGACAGGCGTTCAGAGCCGTAAACCGTTTACCACTTCACGCCTTGCGCGTTGTCTTGTCGGCGCTGGCCCTTACGGCCAGCTTCTTCGCCATCGCCCGCTTGCCATTCGCATTGTTCACGGCCATCAGCTTCACCCGCCCCGTAGTTACCATGATCCTCGCCATGCTCATTTTGAAGGAGGTCGTGCCACGACGTCGTTGGTGGGCAGCGGGGCTGGCCTTTGTCGGTGTCTATGTCGCCGTGGAACCTGGCGCCATGACGCTTGACTGGGGCCTGCCCGCCGCCTTTCTGACGGTCCTGTTTGGCACATCGGCGATCATCTTGACCCGTAAACTGTCCGAAACGCCCTTTGTTGTCATGATGGTGTTCTACACCGCTGGCCTGGCCGTGCTGACGGCACCGTTTGCCGTTGTGGTCTGGTCGCCGATCGCTCCGGATCACCTCTGGTCGCTTCTCGCCATTGGCCTTTTCGCGCAATCCGCGCAGTTCTGTTTCTTGCAGGCACATATCAGGGCCGAGGCCGCCTTTCTTTCGGTTCTCGGCTACCTCAGCTTGGTTTTCTCAACGACCGCGGGTTTCATATTCTTTGCCGAAGTGCCCACCCCCGCCTTTTTCATTGGCGCGGTTCTGATTGTTGCTGCTGCAATGTGGACGACCCTGTTGCGGTAGTTGTCCGGCGCTGTAGAGAATGCCAGACTTCAATACCCAAGCCACTCCACCGTTTCAGGGAGACAGGCGTGGTCGAACAGATACGCACCAAAGGGGCCGAACACCACAACGCCCCCAACGGAAAGCGGGTGTGTATCTTCGGCGTCACCGTAGAGCCTCTGTATTCCGGCATATGCCGCATATGTGTACCCATTCTTTGAAAACGAGATGCCTTCGGTGATTTGCCTGCCCTGTCCGTCCCATGGAACGCGGCTTGCACCTTTGCCAAATGCCCTTTGTATCTCGATGTCCGGTACCGTTCCTGGCCTGCCATAGATGTACCGTGCGTGGGTGTCGGTCTGGCACACTTGGAGGGTCTTTTCGTTTTGGAGCGTACAGCGCATGAATTGTACTTCGGGTGGGGGACATGCAGAATGTGCGACGCAAACCGAAAGCAGCCACAATAGATACGTTTGGAATAACCGTTTCATCTTTTGGGCCTTTGCCCGTTGTGCTGCCCGTGCGACTGCATCCCAAAGTCTGTGGACGAGATAGGCTGTAGATTGCCGAAACGATGCGGAAAGTGTTTGTACGTTGGGTAAATGTGCGGATTTCCACGCATGATGTGTTGCTGAGGCAAATCAAGTTCCAGTTGCCGCTTGCAAAGCGATGTCACTTTTATCATTGCACGTGTAACTGGTATTTCAAAAGTGGCCTTTAGAGGCCGCAGGACTTGGTTGTCCGGAAGAGGATTGGCATGGCGAGCAGGGGCTACCGGCAGGAAAAATGACAAACATTCGACGCAGTATCGTCAAGCGCCTGGTGCGTGGCCAGACCAGATCATCCGCGGTTGCTCGCCTGTCTTCCTTCGGTTTGGATTTGATGGGGTACAAGGGGTATCGTCTCTCCAGTGTCGTTGACCATGGTGCAACGCGACTTGATCCGGTTTTCGGGCCTTCGGAAAGTCAAGTTGCCAAGCCCCGCCCGCTGGAGACTGAGGTGGAGCTGTTTACAAGACCGCTTCCGCCCATTCAGCCGCTGGTAATCGAAAACGTCGCTGGCAGATCGGGGTCGTCCTTTCTTTACAAAGGGTACAATCTTCTGCTGCCCGATGAGATGTACGATAGCCTGGACAGGACAAGCCTCCTGACCAATAGCGGGTTCTTCTTTCAGGACTACTTCGTCACAAGCCACTCACAAACCGCTGAAGTTCCATATGGTATCTGCGCCTTTGGGCATGGTGATGCCAATTGGTATCATTGGCTGGCTGAAATACTGCCGGTTGTTTGGTTGTCTCGCAATCTGCCTGCTGAGTTCAAAGACTACCCGTTGTTGGTGCCCGAAACTGCACTTACCATTCCCTCGTTCAGGGAAACGCTTGATCTGTGCCGGGGAGACCGTGAGGTGATCGGCCTGCGTGGCGATGTACTTCATCGGTTTGACAGGCTCGTACACATTCCGTCACCTGTGTCGGGTCCGTTCAACATGCGCGACCACATGTGGCCTGAGCCCGAAGACTACATCCAGAATGTCGATGTGGTGCGCCAAGTGCGCCATGCCGTCCTAGAAAACCTTGGAATTGAGCGGGACGCCGACAGCCCCAAGCGTGTTTTTCTGGTACGGCCACCGCGCGCGCGTTCCTATAATCAGGAAGATATTCGTGTTGCAGCCGAAGCCCGCGGATTTACAGCGGTGCAGATGGAACAACTGACGTTCCGCGAACAGGTGAGCCTGATGTACAACGCGGAATTCGTTATCGGGCCAACAGGTGCCGCTTTCGCAAATACCCTGTTTATGAGCCCTGGCAGTCAAAGTCTTGTCTGGGCACTTCAAGAGTATGACGGCGCGTGCTTTTTCTCCAACCTGGCCCACGCGGCCGGGTGTGAAATGACGTACTGTTTCGTAGAGGCGGATACCACCGTCAAAAGCAGCTACGAAGCCTTTGCGGCGTCCTACAAGCTTCCAGTGGACACGTTCTGTGAGCACATTGATCAGTTGCTTGAAAACACAGGCTCTGCCGACGTCAGGGCGCAGAAGATGGCAACGCAATAGCACCACAACAGATTTTTGTCATGGCGGCCTGACGCACGTGGCTCAGGATCTGGGTTCGGCTTTTTCATACTGACGGTCATACAGCCTGCGGAACAGGCCCTTCTGCGCCAGAAGCGTGTTCAGATCGCCTTGTTCTTCAACCTTACCATCTTTGATGACGAGGATCAGGTCTGAGTTGATGATTGTGGACAACCGGTGCGCGATGACAATCGTCGTACGGCCCTTCGTCAAATCGTCCAGCGCCTGTTTGACCAGATGTTCGGATTCGGAATCGAGCGCACTTGTCGCTTCGTCCATCAGCAGGATCGGACTGTCGCGCAATACGGCACGCGCAATGGCAAGCCGCTGCCTCTGACCACCTGACAGACTGGCTCCATTTTCGCCGACAATCGTGTCATAGCCCAATTCAAATTGGGAGATGAAGTCATGAGCGTGGGCTGCCTTTGCAGCCGCAATGATCTCTTCGTCCGTGGTTTCCGGTTTCCCAAGGGCAATATTCTGACGGATGGTGCCCGAGAACAGGAAGGTGTCCTGGCCAACAAAAGCGATCTTCTCGCGGAGCGATGCAAATGTCGCTTCACGCAGATCTACGTCTCCGATTTCGACGCTTCCCCTGGTGGGATCGTACATCCGCATGATCAGGTTCATGATTGTGGACTTGCCGCCACCTGATGGGCCAACGAGAGCTGTTGTTTTGCCGGCCGGGAATTCGATGTCGAGACCGTTAAGGATCGTCTGGTCGTCCTTGTATTCGAAATGAACATCCTGGAGGTGCACGGCACTTGCACCCGAAGGCAGGCCACGCGCGTTTTCGGATTCGACCAGTGTGACCGGCATGTCCACCACTTCGTACATGACGCCCACGCCGATCATCCCGGCCTCAATCGTGACGCGCATCCGTGCGAGACGCTTCGCGGGTTCATAGGCCATAAGAAGCGCAGTCACGAATGACATCAGCTGTCCGGGCGTGCTTGCGTCCTCTCCGAAAAGGTTCACCACGCTCAGCGCGACCACAGCCGCAATTGCAAAGCCGGACAGGGTTTCCATGAGCGGGCTCGTGGCTGCCTCGAGCCGGGCCAGTGCGTTGGCACGATCTTCGACATTCGCAACAGCGGATTTCATACGCAGGTTCATCCGGTCTTCAAGCGCGAAGGCTTTGACCACGCGGATGCCAACCGCGGTCTCTTGAATGACCTTGATGATTTCGGCCATAGAGGTCATTTCCGCCTGCATGATCTCGCGCACGCGCGCAAGAATGCGGCGCACGCCGTAAAGTGCGATGGGCCCAAACAGCAGGGAAAACAGGGACAGAGTGGGTTGTTGATACACCATGACGACGATCAAGCCGATCAGCGTCAAAAGGTCTCGCACAAATCCCATGACCAGCGTTTCAACGACCGTTCTGGCAGCTTGAGCCGAATAGGTGACCCGCATCAACAGGTCGGATGAATCCCGTTCAGTGAAGAAGGCCACACCGTGCTTCAGGATGGCCGCATACAGTCTGCGTTGCTGTGCTGCGACAATACTGTTGCCGGCTCGGCTCAGGAACACCGTCTGTGTGTACGTCGCGATCCCCTTGATGGTGAAGATAAGGGCCACCGAGGCGGCAACGCCAAAAACCTGCGCCCGATTACCCGACTCGATCATGGAGTCGATGATGTCCTTCATGATCCACGCTGTCAGCGCCGTGGTTGCGGCGATGGCCACCATGGCCACCATGGCAATCGAATAGTTCGGCAATTGCAGGCGAAAGTTTTCCCGCAACAGGCGGACAATCAGTCTGCTGTTCAACCGGTCGAGCGTGCTCTCAAACATTCGGATACATTCTGGTTCCGTGAGACAGAGATGGACAGCTAGGCATTATAGCAAGGCCTGTAAAGTCTAAACGCTGTTTACGTTCATCGTGCCGTTTGGGCTTCGCGCAAGACGCTCATGTGGCCGTCCTTGTCTGACTGAAACTGATCGCGGCTGTATTTGAAGAAGACATCTTGCGAATTCCGACCGGTTTCGATGGCTCCGAAACGGGTGTGAAATGCCAAGGTGCGATCATTGTCGGCGCGAACATCAAACACAGACTTCTTCATACCAAGCTGTTCGAAGCCTTGAACGTAGATCAGCACTGCACTTTCCAAAGCAGCTTTCGGCGTCTTGTTGTGATCCAGAATCCAGCTGCCCCAAGTGAACTGGTCGTCTTCGATGTCGTAGAGCCGGACAAGGCCGCATGGTTGCCCGGTATCCAGACGCTCTATCACATAGTAGTACTCTTCACCTGCGGCTTCGCGGTCCTTGTAGCGCCGCAGCCAGTTGGCCTGATCTTCCACGGTTCCTGTGACGGCGGATAAATGCCGATTGTAGGCGGGGTCCATGCGAAGGCCATGGATGTAAGCTGCATCTTCTGGTTGCGCCAGGCGCAGGGCAAGCCGTACACCTTCAATTCGCTCGCTGCTCTCGACTGTCATTCCGCGGACACCTTTGTACTTACCGGGTTGAAAATCCTGGTTTTCGGACCGGTTGCTTGCGGCCCCCGAAATAGTCTAGCCGGGCGGGTGACTGTCGCATTCCACATGGATGAAAACAAGTGTAGACCGGCAGTCGAATTGAACCTTGGAACATGGCTGAGCACATGGCGCAAATCCCCTTTCTCGACCTTCGCGCAGCGTATCTGGCGATACAACCGGAAATAGATGCCGCCGTTCAGCGCGTCATGGCCAGTGGGTGGTATATTCAGGGCCCGGAGGTCGAAGCGTTCGAGAACGCCTACGCCGCCTATTGCGGTGCCGCTCACTGTGTTGGCGTGGCTAATGGGCTTGACGCATTGATTCTGAGTTTGCGTGCTTTGAACATTGGACCCGGCGATGAGGTGATCGTGCCGTCACATACCTTCGTTGCGACATGGTTGGCTGTATCGGCGGTAGGCGCAACGCCAATCCCTGTGGAGCCCAATGCCCAGACCTACAATGTCGATCCCGCACTTGTCGTGGCCGCGATCACGCCACGCACTCGCGGGATCATCGCGGTGCACCTGTATGGTCAACCGGCCGACCTTGATCCTCTGCTGGAGATTGCGGAGGCCTACAAGTTGGCGCTGATCGAGGATGCCGCACAGGCCCACGGTGCGACATACAAGGGGCGTCGCGTCGGCGCACATGGCGACGTGGTGTGCTGGAGTTTCTATCCCGGTAAGAACTTGGGTGCCCTTGGCGACGGCGGGGCAATCACGACCAATCGTGAGGATATTGCCGAAAAGGTCCGTGTCTTGGGCAACTATGGCTCAAGCAAGAAATACGTGAACGACGAGCAGGGCACCAACAGCCGGCTTGATCCGATCCAGGCCGCAATCCTTGCCGCCAAGCTGGAGCATCTCGACGATTGGACGAAGCGCCGCCGTGATATCGCGGGGCGCTACAGCGATGCGCTTCAGGGTGTCATTACACCTGTTGTTCCAAATTGGGCCGAACCTGTCTGGCATCTGTATGTGATCCAGCACCCCAAGCGCGATGTTTTGATGGCGAAACTGGCAGATGAAGGGATCAGTACGCTGATTCACTATCCTATCGCACCGCATCGGCAGAAAGCCTATGCAGAGCTTGCATATGCGCCCGGCGCATTCCCGCTGGCTGAACGGTTGGCCGACGATATGCTCAGCTTGCCGATCGGGCCGCAGATGCCGGAGGCCCATGTGGAACGCGTTATTGAAACCGTCAACCGAGTAGCGCCGACACTGTAGTGTTGGGCATAGGTCAACGAAATGTCATTGCCGTCGCTGTCCTACATCCTGCTGACTTACAATCAACGCGATACCGTTCGGGCTGCCGTTGAAAGTGCTCTTGGGCAGACCGGCGTTCAATTGGAAATCGTCATTTCTGACGATCACTCAAAGGATGATACCTTTGACGTGATACAGCAAACGGTTGCTGGCTATGATGGTCCGCATCAGATCATTCTGAACAGGAACCCGCAAAACCTTGGTCTCGCAGGCAACCTCGACAAAGTGCATCAGCTCAGCAGTGGCGATGTGTTGATTGCCGCCGCGGGTGATGACAAGTCCTATCCCCATCGCAGCGAGCGGATCGCACAGGCTTTTGAACGGGAGGATTGCCTGCTTTTGTGTTCCTACGCCGACGTGATTGATCCCGATGACAAGCCCGTTCATGGCAATTTCAGAACCGCCTTGTTCTACAACACGTGGGACGCTGCGCGTGCTGCTCGGTCAAAGGCGTTGTATATCGGCGCAACAGGTGCGTGGCATCGCAGTCTTTATGAAGACTTTGGTGCCCTTGATCCCGAAGCATATGAGGACCTGGTGCTGGGGTTTCGTGCCGCACTCGAAAACCGGGTTACGGTGATCAAGGAAGAGCTGGTGCAATATCGTCTCGGTACCGGGCTGACGAGTTCCGACGGATATCACGCCGATATCGCGGCATTTCAGGCACGACGTAAAAAAGGTTTCACGGCGACACGTGCCATCATGCGTCAGCGAAAACTTGATGCCCGGCATTTTGGTCTTCCTGATGAACACAGGATCTTGCGCATCCTGCAAAGGGAACAGGTCAAGGCGGACCTCGGAACGGCCCTTTACTCTGACGAAGCCGGCGCGTTCCTGGCGATGGCCCTACGCCACCCGTTTCTGGCGTTCTATATCTGGAAGTCTGAACGTCGACGTGCTCGAAAGATGATGCGTAAATTGACCATGCAACATGGCTGAAATTACCGTTCTTTTGCCAGTATATAACGGCGCTGCATATTTGGACGAAACATTGGCCTCTCTGCGCCGGCAGGACTTTGCTGCGTTCGAGGCACTCTGCATCGATGACTGTTCGGCCGATGACAGCCATGCCGTCATTGCGCGCCATGCGTCCGAGGATAGCCGGATCAAGTATCTGAACACTGGGCAAAACCTCGGCAGCGCAGCCAAGGCCGTCAATTTCGCGGCGCCCCATGCGACTGGACGGTGGTTCGTCTACAGTTCACAGGACGATCTCTTTTCACCTGATTGGCTTTCAAAACTGCACGCACGCGCCGTTGAAACCAAGTGTGACGCCGTTTTGCCCGACGTTGTGTTCTATCATGCTGATGAAACACAAGATCGTCGGATCGTTGGGTATAGGGGCGACCGTACTGTCACCCTGTCAGGACGAGATGCGTTTGTCGCTTCTCTGGACTGGACGATTTCAGGAAACGCGCTGTGGCCCATGCGCTTTCTGCAAAATATGGGCTTTGATGATTTCAACGCATTTGCAGACGAATATACCGTCCGTCGTTTCTTTCTTGGCTGCGCGACCGTTGCCTTTTGCGACGGGGTGTTCTTCTACCGGCAGGACAATGCTGCAGCGATCACAAAGGGACCAAGCGCTGCGCGGCTGGATGCAGCAGACGCAAGCCTGCGGCTTTGGCATCTGATCCGTGAAAATGGCTTCGGCGCAGAGGTACATCGCCCCTTCGCTCTACAAACCTTGCGTGCTGCGATCCGGGCGCAGGCGATGGTATTCAATGCACCGCAGCTGCGCGGTGAAATGCCCCGCGTCACGCGCGTTTGGGAATCGATACAGGCGTCGTCCGAGTTTCAGGCGTCACTGGCTGCCGCGAGTTCTAGTGCCTTACCCCGTTTTGTGTATAAACGCGCGGCGAGGTCTTACGCCTGGTTTGTCTGGCTCGCCAGAATATCCGCTCTGATCGCGCGACGGAAAGGGCGATAGTTGGACATGTTCAGTCAAATATCGCTCAACGCGAGAAACACGTTTCAAATCCTGCCACACAGGTTATGAAAAGGCCCCCGTTCCAAACCGCGTTCGCCACTTGCAATGGTGGTGGCATATGGAAAACGGCCACGGGCCAAGAACCACTTTCGCCTGACGATGCAACACAACCGAGTAAGCTACGACATGAATGAAGACATCCCCCACTTCAACGGAAACGCCAGCTTTGTCGATCTGCCGATCGTGTCGGACCCGCGCGGTGATCTGACCTTCATTGAAGGGGGGCGGCACGTTCCGTTCGACATTCGCCGGGTCTACTACCTCTATAACGTACCGGTTGATTCAGAGCGTGGAGGCCACGCGCATCGCGAACTTGAGCAGGTGGTTTTTGCCCTGTCAGGCAGCTTCCGCATGAAAATCGATGATGGCACCACACAGTCCGAAGTCTGGTTGCGCAACCCGAGGAAGGGTTTGCATATCAAGAACATGATCTGGCGCGAGATGGACAATTTCAGCCAAGGTGCGGTTTGCATGGTTCTGGCGTCGCACTTTTATGATGAAGCCGACTACTACCGCGACTATTCGGAGTTTCTTGAGGCCGTTCAAGCGCGCAAGATCACCTAGGTAGATCGTTTGGCTCGAAACAGAGCTGCGGCGGGGGTTCAGACATCAAGCGTGTGATCTTTCTCCCACTGGGAAAAGGACGCCATGAAACTGTTCCATTCCTGATGCTTCATCTTCAGGAAAGCTGCCGAAAATGCGTCGCCCATCTTGGCCTTTAATTCGGTATCGGCATCGAATGCACGCAGTGCGTCCAGCATGTTCAGCGGCAGTTTTGATGCGTCTTTGACCGTGTGGCCCTCTGCGTACATGTCTATGTCGTGCCGCGGTCCGGGGTCGGACTTGTTGCCAATTCCGGAAAGTCCCGCCGCGATGATGACCGCTTGCAGGAGGTAAGGATTTGCAGCGCCATCGGCCAGACGAAGTTCGAACCGGCCTGGCCCGGGAACCCGTACCATGTGAGTGCGGTTGTTGCCCGTCCAAGTAACTGTGTTTGGCGCCCAGGTTGCTCCTGACACTGTGGATGGTGCGTTGATCCGCTTGTAAGAATTGACAGTCGGGTTTGTGATTGCAGCCATCCCCGTGGCGTGCCGCATGATACCGCCGAGGAAATACTTGCCTTGCTGACCAAGGCCTACCTCACCTGTTGGTCCGTCTCCATCGCCTGCGAACACATTTGTCTTGGCCGTATTGCCTGGCGCATCCCAGACCGACACATGGGCATGGCAGCCGTTGCCGGTGAGCCCTTCGATGGGTTTCGGCATGAACGTTGCTCTGAAACCGTGTTTTTCCGCGACTGACTTGGTCATGAACTTGAAAAAGCTATGCTTGTCGGCGGTCTTCAGGGCATCGTCGAATTCCCAGTTCATCTCGAACTGACCATTCGCGTCTTCGTGGTCATTTTGGTAGGGTCCCCAGCCCAGTTCCAGCATGTAATCGCAGAGCTCGCGCACGACATCATATCGGCGCATGACGGCCTGCTGATCGTAGCAGGGCTTTTCGGCAGTATCGAATGGGTCGCTGATCTGTGCGCCATCGGGTGTAAGCAAAAAGAACTCGGCTTCGATACCAGTTTTGACGTGCAGCCCCAGAGCCGCCGATTCTTCGATCAGCCGGCGCAGGACGTTACGCGGAGCTTGCGCAACATCTTCGCCCTCCATCACACAATTGGCGGCTACCCACGCAACCTCCGGTTTCCAGGGCAGTTGAATGACCGACGAAGGGTCGGGTATGGCCAGCATGTCGGGATGGGCGGGGGTCATGTCGAGCCACGTGGCAAAGCCTGCAAAGCCTGCGCCCTCTTCCTGCATGTCGACGATGGCCTGTGTCGGCACCAGCTTGGCGCGCTGCCCACCGAAGAGATCGGTGAAAGAGATCATGAAGTATTTGACGCCGTTTTCCTGTGCGAAAGCTGCCAGATCGGTGGTCATGATGCGCTTTCCCTTCTTTATTGATGTCTGAAATGCAAAGGCGCGCCGCCTGTCAGGCGCTCAAAAACCCCGGTTTGCCCGGATACCAGTCCGTGCCAGCCAGCGGGACACGGGCCATGGCGGCGGCTTCCATTGTCAGGGCGCAAAGGTCTTCGGGTTCGAGATTGTGCAGATGGTTGTGACCGCAGGCGCGGGCGATGGTCTGCGCCTCGAGCGTCAGGACCTTGAGGTAGTTGCGCAGCCGCCGTCCCGCATCAACGGGATCAAGCCGAGCGGCCAGCACGGGGTCCTGCGTGGTGATGCCTGCCGGGTCATTGCCTGCGTGCCAATCATCATAGGCCCCTGCTGTGGTGCCCAGCTTTTGATACTCGGCCTCCCACTTCGGATCGTTGTCACCCAGTGCGATCAGCGCAGCGGTCCCGATAGCAACTGCATCTGCACCCAGCGCCATCGCCTTGGCCACATCCGCGCCGTTGCGGATACCGCCCGAGATCACAAGCTGCACCTCGCGGTGAACACCCAGATCCTGCAACGCCTGTACCGCCGGTCGGATACAGGCGAGCGTCGGGATGCCGACATGTTCGATGAATACGTCCTGCGTTGCCGCCGTTCCGCCCTGCATCCCGTCCATGACGACGACATCTGCACCGGCTTTCACGGCCAGCGCGGTGTCATAGTAGGGTCGCGTCGCGCCGACCTTTACGTAGATCGGCACCTGCCAGCCGGTAACTTCGCGAAGCTCCAGGATCTTGATCTCAAGATCATCGGGCCCGGTCCAATCCGGATGCCTGCAGGCGGAGCGTTGATCGATCCCCTTGGGCAAGGTGCGCATCTCTGCCACGCGGTCGCTGATCTTCTGCCCAAGCAGCATACCGCCGCCACCCGGCTTGGCCCCCTGCCCGACCACGATTTCGATGGCATCCGCCTTGCGCAGATCGTTTGGGTTCATCCCATAGCGCGACGGAAGGTACTGATAGACCAGCTTGTCCGAGTGTTGCCGTTCCTCGGGTGTCATGCCGCCGTCGCCCGTGGTCGTAGATGTTCCGGCCGCAGAGGCGCCGCGCCCCAGCGCCTCCTTTGCCGGGCCTGACAGCGCGCCAAAGCTCATCCCCGCAATTGTGATCGGTATATCCAGTGCGATCGGTTTCTTGGCGAAGCGTCCGCCCAAAGTCACCGAGGTGTCGCACCGCTCTCGGTAGCCTTCGAGCGGATAACGCGACACGGATGCGCCCAGAAACAGCAGGTCGTCAAAATGCGGGACGCGCCGTTTCGCGCCACCGCCACGGATGTCGTAAATCCCGGTTTCGGCGGCCCGCCGGATTTCGGCATTGACCGCGTTGCTGAAAGTCTCCGACTGGATCGGAACGGTGCGCGGCGTGGTGTCGTCCATCTGTGTCATCCCGGTTTTCGTCAGTATGCCGTCGATGTGTCGACATCGAAGTTGTAGAGCTGGCGGGCCGAGCCGTAGCGCCGGAACTCTTCCGGTTTGGCATCTGCACCTGCCCGCTCCAGCAAGTCCCTGAGCAACTCAAGATGTTCCGGGCGCATGTCCTTTTCGATGCAATCGGCTCCCAGGCTCTTGACCGATCCGCGCACGAACAGCCGTGCCTCATAGAGGGAGTCCCCAAGCGCATCCCCGGCATCACCGCAGACCACGAGCGTGCCCGCCTGCGCCATGAAGGCGGACATGTGACCGATACTGCCATGCACGACGATGTCGATGCCTTTCATGGAAATTCCGCAGCGAGAACTGGCATTGCCCTTGATGACGAGCAGCCCTCCGTGGCCGGTGGCCCCTGCATATTGGCTGGCATCGCCCTCGACGATGACTTCGCCCGACATCATGTTCTCGGCCACGCCTGGCCCGACCGAACCTTCGACCCGCACCGTCGCTTGCTGGTTCATGCCAGCGCAGTAGTAGCCCGTTGACCCTTTGACGGTGACTTCAATCGGCGCGTCGAGACCCACGGCGATGGCATGGCTGCCCTTGGGGTTGATGACTGCCCATTGGGTCTGGTTCGTGTCGGCGCTTTGCTGATGCAGTGCCGCGTTGAGCCCGCGCAGACCATCTGCTTCCAGATCATAGGTCTGCATGTCACGCCGCCTTGTCGTGCACGGTTTGGCCCCCGTCATGGGACCAGAAGTAGACAGTTGCTGGTTCGGGTTCCCAGACGCGGGCAGTGTCGATGCCGGGTAAATTCACCAGCGCCCGATACTCGCTGCCGAAAGCGACATATTGATCGGTTTCCGCCATGACGGCCGGTTTGCAGGCAATCGGATCACGGACGACGCCGAAGCCGTCCTTTGTACCCACAACAAAGGTGAAGAAGCCATCGAGGTCATCCAGGCTCGATTGCAGTGCCTGGCCGAGGGTCGCTCCGTTCATCATTTTCCACGTTAGATATGCGGCACCCACTTCCGTATCGTTTTCGGTTTGGATCGCAACACCCTGACGGCGCAGCTTGCGTCGCAAGGCGTTGTGGTTCGAAAGTGATCCGTTGTGGACAAGGCACTGATCGCTGCCGGTGTTGAACGGGTGCGCACCCATTGTCGTCACGGCGGACTCGGTTGCCATGCGTGTATGCCCGATGCCGTGAGTGCCCGCCATGCTGCGCAGGTCAAATCGTGCCGCTACATCCTGTGGCAGCCCTACTTCCTTGTAGATTTCGAGTGTCTCGCCACGGCTCATCATCTGAACCGATGGTCGTATTTTCGCCAGCGCTCGCTGTGTGGCATCAAATTGATCGCGGGGAACATGCAACACTGCATGTGTGTCGATCACGGTCTGCGCAACGGTCGTATTCAGTGCGGTACCAAGCTCTTCTGCCAGCCCGTCGAAATCCTGTTCCGGGTTCGGAGATTGCAATGTCAGTTTCAGCTGCCCATCGGTTTCATCCCCGTAGATCGCAATGCCTGCACTGTCCGGACCTCGATCGGTCATCGCAATCAGCATCTCGGTCAGCATATGTCCAAGCTGTGGCGCGAGTGATTGGTCTTTGAGGAATAACCCTACGATTCCACACATGATTGGCAGCGCTCCCCCGCGGTTCAGTGCCTGCAAACGGTAGGTGGAAATCGGATCATCAACAAGAACAAGGGGAAAATTTTTTTCTCTACAGGCAAGTGTATGCTGAATTTCAGAGCACAAGAAGGTGCACCTCGGACCCTATCGCGCAGTTCGGTACGGGCTCAGGAACAAATAGCGCTACTCAATGGCCTCGCGCACTCTGCCGGGTGCGTTTAGTTGGTCTGCGGATAGCTGATCACGGACAAGTAGCGCGCGGGCAGGCGCACCAGGCGCTCGGGTCCGTGGGGTGCATCTGCATCAAAAAACAACGTATCGCCTGGTTTCAACGGATAGACATTGTCGCCGTGCCGATAGTCGACCTCGCCTTCCAGCATGTAGATTGTCTCGATCCCGCCATGTTGAAACGTGGGAAAAACGTCGGACTCGTTGGTCAGCGTGATGAGATAGGGTTCGACAATGACACCCGAGACATTGGCACCAATGTGGCCCAAAAGGCTGTACTGATGATTTGCGCGTGTGCCCTCACGCTCCAGTTCCACCCCTTGACCAGCCTTGGTGTGCACTGCTTCGCGTCGCTCTTCGAACTGGCGAAAAAAGCTGGTGAGCGGCACCGAAAGCGCATCAGCTAAAAGCTGCAGAGTGTTCAGTGATGGTGAAGTGTTGCCATTTTCGATCTTCGACAACATGCCGAGCGAAAGCCCTGTTTTGCGTGCGAGTTCAGCGACCGTTGTGTTCTGCTGCTTACGTTGGGCGCGCACCTCGCGACCGATCGCAATCTCTAGGACCTTCTCGCGCGCGCCAGTTTGTCCCGCGTGGGGATCTTGCGTTAACTGTGTTGCTACGCTCGCCTCGCGCCGTTTGTTGTTCATCGCACCGTCACGCTGCAAAAACTCAAGGATATGACCTCAACATCAATTGCAGCCTGATGGTCAAAACAAAGGATGAAGGCCTCGGATTCTCTTCACTGATAGGAAAAACCTGTCCGATAGGAAAGCACTTGAGGGCCAGATGAGGATGCTGATCAACACAGGCGAATATCTTGGTCTAGGACGCCTGTTGTCGCTGCCAAAGCTGTGCAAAGAGGCCTCTTCCCAATCGCAATGCGTCTGGCGCGCCGTCCTCTACGATCCTGCCCTCGTCTAAGACGACCACCCGATCCATCTTTGCCAATGTGGACAAACGGTGTGCAATGACGATCACCGTTTTGCCTTCCATCACCGCGTGCAACGCGCTTTGAATCTCCGCCTCAACTGCGCTGTCGAGGGCCGAGGTCGCCTCATCAAGGACAAGAATTGGCGCGTCTTTCAGAATGACGCGGGCAATTGCGATGCGCTGACGCTGTCCGCCGGAAAGCGTGACACCCCGCTCACCGACATGGGCGTCGTATCCTTGCCGTCCCGCGCTGTCGCGCAAGTCCAAAATGAAATCATGGGCCTTGGCTTGTGTTGCCGCGCGGATCATGTCTGCTTCGGTTGCATGTTCGTTGCCGTATAGCAGGTTTTCACGGATTGACCGGTGCAGGAGCGAGCCGGTCTGGCTGACCATGCCAATCTGTTTGCGTAGACTGCGCTGCGTCAGCTCGGCAATTGGGACCCCGTCAATCCGAATTTGCCCGTGCTCGGGATCCTGAAATCGCATCAGCAGGTTGGCGAGTGTGGATTTCCCGGCACCGGATCGACCCACAAGGCCGAGTTTCTGGCCAGCGGGGATTTTCAAGGACACCCCGCCCAGCCCACCCCCATCCTTGCCATGTCGATGGGTGACATTTTCAATGGAAATCTCGCCTGCGCGGCGCGGCAAGGCGGTGGCGCTGGGTGCATCGGTGATCAGGTGTGGCGCCGCGATCGAGCGCAAACCCTCCTGAATGATACCGCTGTTTTCAAACAATCGGATGGTCACCCACATGATCCACGTGCTCATCCCGTTAAGGCGGATTGCCAATGCAGACGTGGCCGCGACTTCGCCAACCGATACTGTGCCTTGCATCCAGAACCAGATTGCGGGTCCTACAAGTATCAGGATGAGCACACCGTTGATCGCATTCATCCCGAAGGCGAGAATGGTCATCAGCCGCAAGAACCGCTGAAAGCGCAGGCGCAGACGGCGCAGGGCCGACAGCGCGTAACCCTGCTCTTGCCTGTCATCCGCAAACAGCTTGACCGTCTCGATGTTGCTGTAGGCGTCCACAACCCGCCCCGTAGCCAGGGACCGCGCGTCTGCCCATCGCTCAGATGCTGTCCCGACCCGTCGTGCGATGTGGCGGACGTAGAAGGCGTAGCCAACAACCCAAAGGACGAGGGGCAGTGCCAGGCGGATGTCGATTTGGCCGAGGATGACGGCTGCCCCGACGATGTAGGTAACGCTGAACCAAAGCCCCTCGAACGTCATGTGCACGCTGTCCTGCACCGCCGGACCCATCTGCATCACCCGGTTCGACAATCGCCCGGCAAAGTCGTTTTGGAAGAACCCGACCGATTGGCCCAAAAGGTGCTTGTGCGCACGCCATCGCACCTGTTCCTGCAGGTTTGATGACAGCGTCTGTTCAAGCAGCAGGTAGTTGAGCGTCACGAGTGCGGGCCGGACCACAAGCACGACAAACAACGCCAACAGCACTTCGGTGCCATGCTGGTCCCAGAACGCCGCCGGTCCGCTGGTGCTCATCAAATCGATGAGGCGCCCGGAATAGAAAATCAGCCCGCTCTCCATCAGCGCGGTCAGAAGTCCGACAAGGGCGATCCACGGCAGCCACCTGCGATAGGGTTCAAGTTGCGTCCGCACATACCCAAGAACGGTGCCCGGAGGTGGGCCCTCCACTGCACCGGCAAACGGATCGATCCGGTTTTCGAAAAAGCGAAACAGCATGGCAGGCTGTGTCAGGATGCGTTCTGCAAAGGTGTGGCTCGGGCTGCAACTGTCTTTTGAAGCTCGGCGCAGTCGCGTTTCAACGTGTTGAAGACATCGCTGCCGAACCATTCGAGCGACACTGATGCATCAGGCTCTTCGGCAAGATCGCGCAGAAGCGGGCCATAGTCCATCTCTCCGTCCAGCAGCGGCACGATCCCGTCTCGCGACCCGGCCGCATCATAGATGTTGTTTGGTGCAAAGACAGGCAGCGCGGATCGCGACGCGATGTTCTTGAAGTGGTAGTTGCGGATCTTTGGCCGCAGCACCTGCCGTGCAGTGCGGGGATCATCGCCACCCTCCCAGACATGCAGTGCGTCGAAATTTACGGCAAGGGCGGCGTGGTCAACCTCCTCCAGCAGTCGGACAGTGGATGCGAGCGTATCGGCCAAGGTACCGGGATGGGTTTCGACCAGCAGATATGCATCTTGTTCGGCTGCCTGTGCGCATGCGTCCCGCAACGCCTTGGTCAAGTCGGCGCGGTCAGGATCGGACGTGTCATCGCTGCCGTTCCGACCGACGAAGGTGCGGATGTTGTTTGTTCCCCAGCGCCGGGCTTGATCAAGCGCCGCAGCTGTTTTTCGATGCAACGCATCGGGCCTGTCCAAAGGAAGGTAGTCGCTGACCATGGGAACACGCAGTCCGAAGCCTGCCAACCAACGCGCATCATGGCCGGTTGCGAAGGGGATATGCCTTGCATGCGCCCCCCAGATCTCGATCCCGTGGAACCCGTTTCGGCTGGCCCAGTCCGCGATCTGTTCCAGGCTGACAAGATGGTGGCGGAACGTGATCGTGCAAAGCGAGATCTTCATTGGTCTGCTCCTGTCATGACGAGGGCAACTTCACCCGACGCGAAGGTCGAGACTTGCCATTTGACGAACCAGGCTTTCAGCCCGGCCTTGATTTGGGTTTCGCGTTGATCCAGCACGTCGAGAGCGGAAAAGACTTGTGCAGCCAGTGCGGGGTCTCCGGAGGCGGAGAGTTTGGTGATCTTGTATTGGAGCGACCGGAACCCCTGGTGCAGTGCTTCGATCTCGTCGCACCACTCTTCGAACTCCTGATCGGGCAATCCTAGCGCGCGCCAGAACACCGCAAACCCATGTTCATAGGCGTATTTGCGGATCGCGAGCACGGGCAGTTCGCGCAAGGCCTGTGCAAGATCGGTGTGATCCAGCGGTTCCGCCGGATCGAGATGCGCACGCACGATCTGGCGCGTGGCATCAATCATCGGGTTTCGTTTCTCCAGAAAGACCGCTTCGAAATAGGCACGCAAATCCTCGTCTCGAGGGGCACGCGCCTCGGCCCGGTCAAAGATATAGCCGCCCGCCACTGTGGGCTGCGCAATGGCATGCAGTATTGTCGTGCGGGCCAACACTCCTTCCCATCGGTAGTCCGGGTCGTGCATGAACCACCGGTCAGCGTCAGGTGTCTTTTCGATCATGACATAGTGGGGGAACGGGTTCTGGTTGAACTTATTCTCCCGCTCGGGAAGGTGATACATATCCAGCATCACCATCAGATGCTCCGTGCTGCGTTTGTTCGCCAGAAGCCGTTCGAAACGCGCAATGTTTTCGGCCTTGGTCTGGTCCTTGTTGTACCAACCGATCACATTGACGCCGTAAAGACGCCTGAACCAATGACGGAAGTGGTCATGCTTCACCGATGGCCCGTGATAGGACAGGCGATAGGCATCATCGACTTCGAACCCGGTGTCCCAGACCCCGAAATAGAACGGCCTGTGGTCCAGTCCCGGGCAGGCCTTGATTGCGGCACTCAGGCAACTGACGACGCAGTGGACCTTGATATCGATCTCTTCCTCATCATCGGTTTCGGGGGCGATGGACCGCCCCATGAGAAAGGCAGTCAGGTCGCGGACGGTACCGATGCCCGACTTGCTCATTTCCCGTTCCGGCACCTCGACGCCATGGATCGTCTCGAGATGCAGCAGCAGGTGCAGGAGCAGCACCGAGTCCAGATGCAGATCCTCGTTCAAGCGCGCGTCGGGGCCGAATTCGTCCATATGTGAATTGGCCATTGGGCCGCGTAGAGTGTTTTCAATTGCTGTAAGGATATGCGCGTCGTTCATGTGGACGCCTCCAGATCAGCGAACTGACGGGCAACGTCGCGGCGGTTGATCTTGCCATTTGCCTCACGCGGGAGGCGTGGCACGGCGTGAAGCGTGGCGGGTAACTGATATGGCGCCAGTCTTTGCATCAGCCACTGTCGCAGTTCGTTTGGTGCGACCCCGGCCCCTTCGAACATGAGACTGACACGGTCACCCCCCAACGCATCCTTGCGTGCAAAGGCCAGCGCGTCGCCGACACCCTCCATCGAAAGGGCCGCTTGCTCTACCTCCTGTGGGTAGACGTTGAAGCCCGCAACATCGATGACGTCATCCTGCCTCGCGACGAAGACGAGCATACCGTCCGATGTCAGATATCCGAGATCACCTGTGTCGATCACGTGCTGCCCGTCATGGACGGTGATGGGAGCGGGTGCAGAAGGGTCGCCGCTCGTCTTCAGATCGAAGTGGGGAAGCGGGTAGCCAACTGCTGCGGCATCCTGAAGGTCGGGGTTGATTGCAATACAACCTGCTTCCGAACAGCCGTATTGCTGAAACAGGTGCTTGGTCTTGGACCGGATCTGCTCGAACCAGGGCTTCGACAGGATCGTGCCGGATGTCATGGCAGCGTAAATTGGTTGGTCAGAGGGCGTGAACGCTGCCAGCGTGTGCAGCATCGCCGGAGACGTGTAGAGCAAAGGGGCACGTATCTCGCGCAGGCGGCGCAGGATGTATTTCGGGTTGAGCGTATCGACGACGACAGGCATCTGACCGCGCTCAAGCGCCACCATGACACCTGCGATCAGGCCATAGGAATGCGTGATCGGGCAGGCAATGACAGGCGTCATGTCCGCAGGGTCCGGGAATGCCGACACATAGCTTTCCAGCTCGCGGCGTACCTGATCCCAACTGCGGGTGATCACTTTTGGCGCACCGGTGGTGCCTGAACTCATTTGCACCAGAACGCCGCCCGACGGCTCCTTGGCATTTTGCAATTCATGCACTCCCGCTTCGGTGACAAGTCGATCGCATCCCGCCTGAACGGCCATATCGCGGGCTTTGGTCGCGGGAATGGTGGGATGGATCGGAAACACCCCGGCCCCTGCCCACCACAGAGCCAGGATATGGCTCAAGGCATTGTCTGTTTGTTGCAGATGAATTGCATAGCGATGAGTGTCGGGGTTGACGTAGGCCTTTGCAGGCAAGGGCGCGATATCGGTATGCCGGTCGTTCAGAACGAACATCGGTTATCCTTTCATTTCGCTCAGCGGATTGGAAACGGTGTGGCGAAACACGCCCGCCCCACCATTCAGCTTGAGGTTCATCAGAGACTCAGTGGAAATGCGCGGCGCGAACGGTTTGAAGGCTGCTTGACGCTCCTTCAAACCATGGCGCGCGACATGCTGGTCGATCACCGTCCGTGCCCGCTGCCAAAACAGGGCTTCGGCCAGCCCGTAGTGGCGCTGCAGAAGCGCGGCCACCTCGGACAGGTTGTAGATAAAGAGGGTATCCATCACCAATTCGCGCAGATCTTCGGCACAGGCCATGCGATGGAAGCGGCCCGGTTCAGCGGCGTCATAGACGGGATCGATGACTGTCAGATCAGGAACCAACTCCGGTTGTGACAGCAGGTTGGGAACGTATTCGACACTTTCATGGAAGTCCCTTGCGACCAACCCGACCGGCCATCCATTGTCATGTTCCAACAGCAGGTTCTGGCCATGCGCCTCAAGCCCGATCCCATGCGCCACCATCAGGTGCCATACCGGCAAGATCACCATGCGCAGCAATTGATCGACCCAAATGTGTAGCCCATGCTTGTTTATCCACGGGTGAATGAGCGGATCGCCTGAGCTTTCCGTGACCGCCAAGGCGTTCAGTGGCACCAATCGACCAGAGTCCAGACCAACGCTTTGTGGGCTTTCGCGATAGAGCACCGCGAGGTGCCCGGCCAAAGGTGTTTCCCGTCCAACAATGATCCCGGCATATTCTCGCAGCAGCCTCAGACCACACGCATCGTGGAATACCGGATCACTTTCAACGATGGCGGCCAGCCACTTGCTGATCGCCGGGGCAACGCACACTGAGTGCGGTTCCATGATCCTCAGGGACGATGTGTTGCGCATTGCCATTGCGGTCTTCACATGCGCGCGCTCCGGGTGGTCGACATTCGCAAGCGTGCGCACCGACTGCGTGGCGCTGTAGCGATCACCGAAAGCGCCCAATGGCGTGATGCGCCCGGCGTCGCGCCAGGCCCGATAGGTCGCGTCGCCTTGCAAAGCGCGCGCCTGCCATGGGTGCACTGGAATCAGGCAATGCGCCGCAAGTGTCACGCCTTTCGCGGTCGCCTGCGCACACAATTGCAGCCTTGTTGCCGCATCCAACTCTGTCGCGAGGAAGCCATCGGGCAGGACTTGATCAACCAGCGTCTGGTCCACGGCCAGCCACTCCAGCTGAAAAGAGCGTCCGGCTTCCGGCCCGTAGCTCATGTGGTCTGCGTCTGAAAACCCGCTGCGGGCCTTGAAACAGGGATGGTACGGATGCCCCTCGTCCAGTGCGCTTTCCAGTGCGTTGCAATCCATTTCTGTGCGCGGACCACGCTGCCGGACCAGCGGTGCAGTCAAGTCGGTCAATACCTCGGTGCGCCGCAAATCCTCAGCCAACTCCTCGCGGATGGTGTCCGACATCGGTGCAGCAGCAAGCACGTCGGAGACGGACGCCGTTCTCCAACCCGTCGTATGCCGTATCTGCACGGATCCCGGCGTGATCCTGGGGCGGTCAAAACCGCCCTCGGCGATCTTTGCCCGGAACGTCGCATTGCCCCATGTCCAGTATCCTATACCCACTCTCGGCGCCGGGTTGCACAGACCCTCGAACACAAAGGCTTCGCACAACTGGCGCAGCACGCGGTCGCCGGTGGTTTCATGGCGCACGGCCTCATGCACGGACATGACAATCCTCCGCGGCTGACATTGCGAGTGGGTTTGCCAAACGGACGTAGACAGCCTTTTCCCCGTCGGCCTGCAATTCGTCCACGTCATGCAGACGGGTCAGCAAGTTACCCTTGGCAGGCAGATGGTCGGCATTCAGGACAAACTTTACGAAGCCTGCGGCGGGACCCTTGGCCAGCGTTCCGACCTCCTGCAGAAAGGCACGAAACCGCGTGACCAGCGCACTTTCGTCGGCCAGACCGTCACGGCCCAACCGGCTGATGATGGAAAACACCTGATTGACGATGAGATAGTAGCAATAGCGTTCGTTGATCTCGGCCTCTGCAAAGCAGAGTGCCTTGATGTTCCGTAGGCTCGGCTCCAGTCCGGAGAGAGTGTCCAGCAGTGTGTCGGCGACATAGTACCCCTGATTGTCGCGGAAGAACGCTCGGGTGGGCAAACCGCTCCCAATGTCGAGAAGACTGTTCTGCTGATGAGCCTCAAGCGCGATGCCCCAACGTTCGTACAGATCCAGAGCAGGCCGCACGGCGCAGTCCAGGTATGCTTTGAACCATCGCAGCGCGATCTTGCTGGGCAGGCTGTTTTCCCGCCGAGACAAGTCCATTACACTCCTTGAAAGGAGTGAGTGCTGTCCGGGCAGTGGATCGGCGGTCAAGGCCGCTATGGTGACGACACCGTCACCCGCCTGGCCCATGAACGGATTTTCACGAAAGATCACTTCGAAACCGCTTTCACTACAATCCGGCAGGCTCAATGTGACGAAGGCGGGGTCGTTGATGATCTGGAACCGCGGCGACAGCGGCCCGATCTTCTTCAGCAAACGCGCCATGACGACTCCCGCTTCCAACTCGTGATGGAGGTTCACGCGATGCGAGTTCGTGATTTTCACCGGAAGCGAAAACTTCAACATCCATCGATAATCGGACGCATAGACGGTGCGCACTGATGAGGTTGCAGCGAATTTGCCGCCTCGTAGGCCCAGGTTTCGAAGATGCCCTGCAGCAATCAGGGCCTGTACTTCCGGCCTGAGAAGCATTGCCTGCGCCTGCAATGGATGCAGCGGGATCACCGTTTCATCAGGGCCAATGTCGTCAAGTGCGAGCCCCGGGATGTCCGCTAGCAAAGCGTGCGTGCTTTGCGCGTCCGCAGACCCCGCTTCAACGAGGGTGTTGTCAGCGGCGAAGTAGTGCAGTTGGAACGAATTCCGGAATTCGGGGGCATAGACAGCTTGCTGCCAATCGGTCATGCCTTCGCGGCTTTTTGGTGTGGGGTGAAGCCAATGACCGAAATGCAGGCCCTGCTCTGCCGACAGGAAGCTGGCGCTTGGGCCGCGTGCATTCTGACCGAGCTTGCTGATCTGGTCGTAGCTGTTGAGAACACGCCGCATGAGTTCAAGCATTCCATTGCTGTCAGCACCGGAAATCCTGGCCTCACATTCCATCAGAAGCATCGTGATGACTTGAGCCGGATGTGCCGGGCGCCACATCTTGACGGTTTGATCGAATATGGTCACGGTCCCGAAGTCGTGAGGACCAACCAGCGACCAATACGTCACTTCCGCCCGCAAGCGGGCGCAACTTTCCGGTAGCGCAAATTCCATTGCCATGGGCGCAGAACGGTCATCGGCACGCGGTATACTGCCTGGGCACACTTCGCGGATGTAGCAATTGAGCAATCCTTTGAGCGTCGCACGTTCTGCGCAGGCTTGTGAAATGGCGGCGGGCGGTTGAGTTTGCGAGAGTTCCAGAGATGGCGCCGAGGGTGCGGCGCTTTCCGGGATCTGTAAAACTGTCGAGTGCATCTTTGCATACCTCCTGCACTGATCGAGATAACCCTGCGAGCGTGGTCGGGTCGGATTCGATCAGATCGTTTCAATGTCGGGGTAGCTGGGGCGGTTTGCCTGGCTCAGTCCGCGAGGGACATCAACGCATATGCGACCTGCGCTGCAGTAAAGTCTGAAACCGCACTTGCGGCGGTGGGCGCGAGTTCGACCACATCACACCCAACCAAACGGCGCCCTTTGAGGGCGTGTCGCAAGAGGTTGAGTGTCTGGTAGTAGCCAAGACCTCCAGGCACGGGTGTGCCCGTATCCGGCAGAATGGACGGGTCGAGGCCGTCCACATCGAAGCTGATGTAGATGTCCTTGGGAAAGTCGGGCGGCAGATCAACAGCCTGCACGTTGCCGACGACGAGTTCCTCTGCATCCTTGTAGAAAACACCAGCCGATTTGCGGCGGTCCATTTCCTCCTGACACAGTGCACGGGCACCGAATTGGGCCAGCGCCACACCTTCTTCTTCGACCAGAAGCTGCATGACGGAGGCATGGGAGTGACGCTCGCCCAGATAGGCGCGGCGCAGATCCGCATGTGCGTCGATCTGAACGATACCGATTGGCCGTGTCAGCGCACGGGAAATACCACGCACGGCGCCGTAGCTCAGCGCATGTTCTCCACCCAGAACGATGGGAATTGCGCCCGCACGGACCGAGCCCTCTGTGCGCGCGGCGATGGCTTCCATCACGTCCGGCAACGCACCGGTGCATTCGACAGGTTCCTGTGTGGCGATGCCGCGTGTGCAAGCTTCGGACCCGGCAAAGAACCGTTCCAACTGTGTACTTGCCTCAAGGATTGCGGCTGGCCCCTGCGCCGTTCCCGCACCGTAGGACACAGTGCGTTCCAGCGGCACCGGGATCACTTGGAAACGTGCGGTTCGTACATCGCGCTCGTCGTCAGTCAGTTCGCCGGCCAGGAAATGCATCATGACAGTCGCCTCGCGAAGTCATCGTAGCCGAAGGTTCGGATCATCCGCAGATCGTCGGTATCCGAGTTCCAAAGCGCGATCCCCGGCAGCGGCACGCCGTTGAATGTGTTGGTCTTGACCATTGAATAGTGCGCTTGATCCAGGAAAGCGATCCTGTCACCGGGGCTCAGCGGCGCGACGGGCATGTAGTCACCGATCACATCCCCGGCAAGGCAAGATGGACCGCCAATGCGGACAGGCGCGCCTTCCTTCCGTTCGCCCAAGAGATCGGGGCGATAGGGTGCCTCGATCACATCGGGCATGTGGCAGGTGGCGGAGATATCGGTGATCGCTAGCGCCATGTCGTTCTGCGCCACATCCAGCACCTCGCCCACGAGTATCCCCGCATGCAGCGCGACTGCCTCTCCTGGCTCAAGAAAGACCTCGATGTCATACTGCGCGCGGATGCGGCGAACGAGGCCGATCAGACCGTCGCGGTTGTAGTCAGGCATTGTAATGTGGTGGCCACCGCCAAGGTTGAGCCATTTCATCCGTGGCAGCCAGCTTGCAAGGTGAGGTTCGACCGCTTCCCATGTGCGCAAAAGGGGCTCGAACCCTTGTTCGCACAGAGTATGCATATGCAGCCCCTCAATCCCGTCCAGATCGGCGTCGGACATCTGAGACACGGGTGCGCCAAGACGCGAGCATGGCGCCGCCGGGTCGTATTTCGGGTTCCACCCTTCCGAGTGTTCTGGGTTGATACGCAGCCCGATGCTGACGTTCTCACCCCCCGTCCGCGCCGCCTCGATCTCTGGTGCAAAACGACGGTGCTGCGCGGGCGTGTTGAAGATCAGGTGATCGGAAAGCCCGATGATCTCGGGCAGTTCACGGTCTTTGAACCCTGCGCAATAAGTGCTGACCAGACCTGTGTACCTCTCCCGGCCCAATCGCGCTTCGAAGAGGCCCGAAGCGCAAGTTCCGGCAAGGTACCGATCCACCAGCGGGGCGAGCGCGAACATTGAAAACGCCTTGAGCGCCAACAGGATCTGCGCGCCCGATTGCTCGGACATGTCTTGAAGGATGGAAAGGTTGCGCTCCACCGCCACCTCGTCAACGACAAAGCAGGGCGACGGGACCCGGGATAAGTCGAGCCGCGCAAAGCCTTGCCGTGAGAGATCGACGATATTCACGTTCAGAACACCGGATGCGCGTCGAGTTCTACGACTTGCCAGGGCAGGCCATTGGTGTTGAGCATGTCCATGAAGGCATCGGGATCGAGTTGCTCGGTGTTCCAGACACCGGGCGCCTTCCATATCCCCTTCAGCATCATGGCTGCGCCGATCATCGCTGGAACACCGGTAGTGTAGGCCACGGCCTGACTGCCCACTTCGGCAAAGCATTCCTCGTGATCGCAGATGTTATAGATGTAACAGGTCTTTTCACCCTCGGCGGTCGGTCCGGTGATGATGTCGCCGATGCAGGTCTTGCCCTTCGTCAGTTCGCCAAGATCGCTTGGGTCAGGCAGCACGGACTTCAGAAACTGCAGCGGAATGATCTCCTGCCCCTCGTGCATGACCGGATCAATGCGGGTCATACCCACATTCTGCAGAACGGTGACATGGTTGATGTAGGCATCACCAAAGGTCATCCAGAACCGTGCGCGCTCGACCTCGGGGAAGTGGGTTTTCAGGCTTTCTAGTTCCTCGTGATACATGAGATACATGTTCTTTTCGCCCACTTCGGGAAAGTCGAAGGCGACTTTGCGCGTCATGGCCGGGGTTTCGACCCAATCGCCATTCTCCCAATGGCGGGCAATGGCAGTGACCTCGCGAATGTTGATTTCCGGATTGAAATTGGTGGCAAAGGGCTTGCCGTTATCACCGCCATTGCAATCGAGAATGTCGATCAAACGGATGCCGTCCAGCTTGTGCTTGCGCACCCATGCGGCGAAAATCGACGTCACACCCGGATCAAACCCCGATCCCAGAACGGCGCTCAGCCCGGCCTCCTTGAACCGATCCTGATAGGCCCACTGCCAACTGTATTCGAACTTGGCGTCGTCTTCCGGCTCGTAATTCGCGGTATCGAGATAGTGTATACCCGCCTCCAGACAGGCATCCATCAGCGCAAGATCCTGGTAGGGCAGCGCAAGATTGACCAGCAATTCCGCCCCACTCTCCCGGATCAGAGCAACCGTGGCCGCCACATCCATGGCATCCACCTGCGTTGTCTTGATCGTGACGCCCGTGCGCTTCCGCACGTTTGCAGCGATGTCCTCGCACTTTGACAGGGTGCGGCTGGCCAGGGTGATGTCAGTGAAAATCTCCGGGTTCATCGCCATCTTCATGACCGCGACAGCGCCGACGCCACCGGCCCCAATCACTAAAACACGTCCCATGTATACATCCTCGTTCATCAGTTAGCGGTCAGCGGAAAAGTAGGTGGAGCCAGCGAGGCCATCCTTGTAGGCAGCCATGATCATACGGCGTTCATCAGCATCGACATGTCCCTCTTTCACAGCCCTTTCGACCGTCTTGCGAAATGTCGTAAGGCATGTTTGCGGATCGTATTCGACATAGGACATCACCTCAGAGATCCGGTCGCCTTCGGTCTCGTGCTCAATGTCAAAACCGCCCTCTGGATCAAGCGAGATGGTGACCACGTTTGGATCGCCGAACAGGTTGTGCAGATCACCGAGGGTCTCTTGGTAAGCGCCAACAAAGAACACGCCGATGTGGTAGTCTTCGCCCTCGCGCAGCGCGTGCACAGGCAATGCGGAAGCCATCCCATCAGCCAATACGAAACGTTCAATCTTGCCATCGCTGTCACAGGTCAGATCCGTCAGGATCGCCCGTCGCGTGGGTACCTCGTCCAAGCGGCTTAGGGGCATAACGGGATGCACCTGATCAATTGCCCAGACATCCGGCAAGGATTGAAACAACGAGAAGTTGCCATGGTAGTGGTCCACGAAACCGGACAATTGCTGGTCAATCAGCCCGGAAAAGCCATCCTGGGCACCTACATGTTTGAATCTCGACAGCAGGAACAGAAAGGCTTGCTCAGCCCGCGCCATCAAGTGAAGCCCAATTTGCCCATGGCGAAACAAGGTCCGGATTTCGTCGCGATAATAGATCGCGTCGTTCAGCGCCTCCTGCAACCGATCACTTTCGACATAGCTTTCCACCGCCAGCAGATCACTCAGTAGGTGATGATCGTCCGATGTGACCATGGGTCGTTCGGGCGTGTCGTACAGCGTGGCGTCAAGGACATTGAAAACGAAAATCGCCGATTGCGCGGCAATGAAACGACCGCTTTCCGTGACGATGGTCGGATGCGGCAACCCTGCCTCCTCCATCGCATAAAACACGCTTTCGACGAGGTTTGCGCAGTATTCCTTGACCGTATAGTTGATTGAATTTTCATCCGCCTGCCGCGCGCCGGTGTAGTCCAGCCCCAGCCCACCGCCCAGATCCAGGTATCGTAGAGGCGCGCCCATGCGTGACAGTTCGGTATAAAAACGGCAGGCTTCTGTTGCTGCGCGTCGCACGTCCATGATGTCCGGTACCTGCGATCCGACATGAGTGTGCTGCAGGACGAGGCAATCCATCATCTCGGTCTCTTCCAGCCGGGCAGTCAATTTCAAGAGGTCCAGCGCGCTTATGCCAAAGACAGAGCGATCTCCCGAGGAGGCCTGCCACTTGCCGGTTACGGTCTCTGTCAGCTTGATGCGTACTCCGAGCCGCGGGCGCAGCTCCAAGTCCTCGGCAATCCGGTGGACAGTCTCAAACTCCTGCAGGCTTTCCAGCACGATCACTGTGTTGAAACCCAGCTTCTGTGACAGCATCGCAAGACGCATGAACCCCGCGTCCTTCGCTCCATTGCATATCAACAAAGCTTCGGGCGACATGGACTGTGCCAGTGCGATCAGGAGTTCCGGTTTCGATCCAACCTCCAGCCCGAAATGGGCCTCTCGGCCCACCTCGACCACGCGCTCCACAATCTCGGGCTGCTGATTCACCTTGATGGGAAAGACCCCGCGGTAGCATCCCTTGTAGCGAATGTCCCGGATGGCTGCGGCAAAGGCCTCGTGCAGCCGCGTCAACGAGCGATCAAGAAAGGGCTGTACCCGAAGTAAAAGCGGTGCCGGGATGCCACGCCTTTCCAGCGCTTCCAGGATCACTGGCAAGGACACCGGCGGCGCGGTGAGATGACTTGGGTTTTTCAATGCCAAGTCGCCGGACGGTGTCACACAGATCAGACCGTCCGACCACCGGTCAACACCGTAGATTGCGGCGGCACCGGATGACGGTATCGCCGCGCCTTTGGGCGCAATCGTCGCCACATCATCAGAAATGTCAGCAAGGGTGTTCATACGCCGCCTCGTGTCCATCAGAAGCTTGGTGGTCACCGATGCAAAGCGTGTTCGGCTGGGCCTACCGGGCGTATTTGCCTATGGCCTAAACCTCAATCTCAGATTGTGCAAGCGGTTGGTTGCAAAATCTTTGGCGCGCGCAGAAAACCACCGAAGCCGGAGCTAACCTGTTTATAGAGTTGAATTATTTTGTGAATCATCTAATTCTGATTAAAATAATCAGGAAAATGAGCATGATATCTCTTACCGGCACCTATGATACCCCGAATGGATCGCGCTATCTTCAACAGCTGTGCAAGCATTTCGCCCACAAGGTTGAGGCGCAGTGCACCGAAAATAGCGGCTTTGCAGCCTTGGGCTTCGGTGACACGACCTTTGTTGCCACAGATAGTGCACTGGTCATCACCATCGCTCTCAAAGGTGGTGAAGATCCAATGGACGCGCAGCGCATGATCGATGCGCATCTGGTACGCTTCGCCTTTCGCGAAGAGTTTGAAACGATGTCGTGGTCCATCGACGCACACGCCGCACACCACTGACACATTTACCCGACCCGTCGAATCCGCTAACGGGGCTCCACAACCTAAACGCAAAGCCAGTCCCAGCCATGCGTGCCAGCCTGCATGAGGACTAAATGCTTCGCTTTACTGCCACCATCGCAGCACTTTTTGCATTCGGCACCGCCGCACATTCCCAAACCACCACCATTGAAACCTATTCGGGCCAGGTTGAGGTCACCCCTTTGCCCCAAACCATCGCCGTGATGGATTTTGCCATTCTCGACACGCTCGAAGCGCTGGATGTCAGCGCCGACGGTGTCGTTGGCCCACCCATGCTCGACTACCTGACGGACGCCATGGACGGTGCGGCCCCCATGGGGACACTGTTCGAACCCGATTACGAAGCCATCGCTGCTCTTGCTCCCGACCTTATCCTGGCCGGTGGGCGCTCGTCCAAAGTGGTACCCGATCTCGCTCGCGTTGCACCTACGGTGGACATGACCATCTGGGAGGATGTCGTGGGTCAGGGCCTTGACCGGCTGGCAGCCTATGGAACGATCTTCGGCAAGGAAGATCAGGCCGCTGCATTGGCTGCAACGTTCAACGCAAGGCTCGATACGCTTGCAGCCGCTTTGGAAGGTAACGGCAATGCTCTCATCGTTATGACCAATGGTCCGAAGGTATCTGCTTACGGTGCCGAAAGTCGCTTCGGATGGCTTCATACGGATTTGGGCCTGCCCCCGACTGTCGAGACGGTCGAAGAGAGTACGCACGGCGAAGCCATCAGTTTCGAATTCATCCGGGATGCCAATCCGGACATTCTGCTGGTCATCGATCGCATGTCCGCCATCGGTGAAGACGGTGCCAGCGCGCGTGCCGCGTTGAACAACCCGCTGGTGCACGAGACCAACGCGTGGAAAAATGACAGGGTCGTCTATCTCAGTTCTGCGCCGATCTACCTGGCCGGCGGTGGCATCCAGTCGATGATGCTGACGTTGGATGAAATCGCTGCTGCACTGACGGATCTATGACCACATGAGGTTGGGCCTGTTGCTGGGCGGAGGGCTTTTCGTTCTCGGCCTGCTATCGCTCTTTGTCGGGGTTATCCCGCTGCAACCCGTTGATCTGCTGCGCGATCCGGCGGCATGGGAGTTGCTGCGCGACAGCCGCGTGCCGCGCACCCTGGCTGTAGTGATCACTGGTGGCGCATTGGCAGTTTGCGGCGCTCTGCTGCAAAGTATGGTGCGCAATCGGTTCGTGGAGCCGATGACCACCGGTACTGGACAAGGTGCTGCGCTCGGCATTCTCTTTGCCACATGGGCTGCACCGGAAGCCGGTTTGCTCACCAAGATGGCGGTTGCCTCAACCACGGCTCTACTGGCCAGCGTCGGCTTTTTGCTCATCATTCAGCGGCTGCCACCGACACAACCGCTGCTCATCCCATTGGTGGGGTTGATCTATGGGGGCGTGCTGGGGGCTGGCGTCACCTTCATCGCGTACCAGGGTGACCTGATACAGTACATCGACGTTTGGATGAACGGAGAGTTCTCTGGCGTGTTGCGTGGGCGCTACGAGCTGCTGTGGGTGGCTGCTTTTGTGGCCGTACTGACCTACATGGCAGCAGATCAGTTTGCGATCCTGGGCCTGGGGCGCACGGCCAGCATCAACCTCGGTTTGAACTATGAGCAGGTGATGATCGTGGGCTTGCTTGCGATATCCGTCGTAACGGCGCTGGTCGTGGTAACCGTGGGCGCTATCCCATTCCTTGGCCTCGTTGTGCCAAACATCGTGGCGCGCTACGCAGGTGACAATTTACGGCGTACGCTGCCGCTGATTGCGAGTGGTGGCGCCGCGCTGGTTCTGGCGTCCGATGTCATCGGTCGCCTTCTGCGGCACCCTTTCGAGATTCCAGTGGGCACGGTCATGGGCATCCTCGGTGCGGTGATTTTCCTTTGGCTTCTGTATCGCCCCAGATCCCATGCGCTCTAGGCCGGTTCTCTATCTCAGTCTGGTGCTCGCTGTATGTGTCGTCTTGTACATGACGGTCGGTGCCAAAGGTGCATGGAGTTTCGTCCTTCCGTTTCGGGGCGGCAAGCTGGCCGGCCTGCTGTTGGTGGCGCTGGCAATCTCCACCTCTACGGTGCTGTTTCAGACCGTGTCGGGCAACCGCATCCTGACGCCATCGATTGTCGGGTTTGATGCCCTATATGGCCTGATCTTGACCGGGCTGGTGTTTTTTCTGGGGGCGCAGACAACGATAAGCCTGCCGCCAATTGCCGTGTTTGGATTGAACACCGGTCTTTTGATGTCTGGAGCTGTCCTGTTGTTCGGAACGCTGATTGTGCAGACCCGTGGCGATCTGCTGCGTATGATCCTGACGGGCATCATATTTGCCACGCTCTTTCGTGCATTGACTGCGTTTTGGCAGCGCATGATCGACCCAAACGAGTTTCAGGTCATTCAGGGCGCATCCTACGCGCGGTTTAACCGGATCGAGACCGACTTGTTGCCGCTCGCCGCACTACTCAGCTTTGGCGTCCTGGCGATGGCCTGGCACAAGCGGCGGCAATGGGATGTGCTTGCCCTTGGCCATGATGCGGCGACCAATCTGGGTGTGCGGGTCAGACGCGAAACGGTGCTTGCACTGTTGCTGATTGCAGCGCTCGTCTCGGTGTCCACTGCGCTGGTTGGGCCGGTTGCGTTCCTCGGCCTCCTCGTGGTCAGCCTCGCAAGGCTGATTGATCCGTCCGTGACCCACGCGCGCCTGCTGCCGATTGCCGCGTTGGTCTCGGCCATCACACTCGTCGGAGGACAGTTGGTGATGGAGCGTGTGTTTGCCCTTTCCACACCGCTGTCCGTGGTTGTGGATCTGCTGGGTGGTTTGCTTTTCTTCTTCCTCTTGCTCAAGGGCCGTTTTCGATGATCTCGATCCGCAACGTGACCTACGACATCGCTGGTAAGCCTGTTCTGTGCGATGTCTCGCTTGATTTGCCGCGACATGGAGTTACCGCGCTGATCGGCCCTAACGGTGCGGGAAAGTCCACTTTGCTGTCGCTGGTGGCTCGACTGATGCCGCTGCAATCGGGTGGAATTGACATAGATGGGCAAGACATCACGACCTGTGACACGGGTGCGCTTGCTCGGGTTTTGTCGATCCTGCCGCAAATTCAGGACGCGGCACCACGCCTCACGGTTTCGGACCTGGTCGCCTTCGGTCGCTACCCGCACTCCCGTGGCCGCCTCACGGCCGAAGATCATCGGATTGTCGACAATTCCCTCGACGCTTTTCGGCTCTCAGACATGCGCAACCGGGCGCTCGAAACACTGTCGGGTGGGCAAAGGCAAAATGCACTTCTTGCCATGATCTTTGCCCAGGGCACGGATTACCTGCTTCTGGACGAGCCGCTGAACAATCTCGATATCGCGGCCGCGCGTGGCCTGATGACGCAGCTCCGCACGCTTGCGGATGAACAGCAGCGTTCGATCGTCATCGTCCTGCACGATATCAACTATGCACTGGCCTATGCCGATCATCTCGTGGTGATGACCGAAGGGCGTGTCGCCGCCACAGGCAGCCCGAAAGAGGTGATTTCCCAGGACCTGATCAACCGTATCTACAGGACAGATGCGGCGGTCATCGCGATTGGTGACCGCCGCCTGGTAGATGTGGGGCCCTAGAGCCCCACAGGATCAAAACAGAATTTCAGCACTCAAGCGTATCGACCGTCCGGGCTCCGGCAAGGATACGACCTCGGTCGGGAAATCCTGCCCATATGTCGCGCGTGCTGTGTACTGCTCGTCAAAGAGGTTGTTGACCTCCATTCGCAGCGTCAGGTTTTCCATGCGCTTGGGTGAGTATTCCACAAAGGTGTTAACCACTGTGTAGCCATCAATCGTTGGTGACCCGCCCAGGAAGTCGAATGTATCGCTGTAGTCCAACGCAATTTGCGCATCGCCCCCCACGAGGATACCGTTGTCGAAACGGTGTGCAGTTTGGAGCGTGAAAAACTCACCCAGAGGGATTGTCAGATAGTTCCCGGTAAAAGAGTCCGCAACGCGCCCGTTTACTTCAGTATCGATGTTGGCATAGCCCACACGGAAGAAGCCACCGTCCCAAGTGGTGGAGAAGCCCAACTCAAACCCACGCGACTCTACATCCGCACGGATGTTGGCACCGCTACTGCTGCGGATACTGGCAGCACGGGCGTTGTTGATATCGGTGCCGAACACCTTGCCGTCGATCGCCCATGTTCCGGTCGTGTAGCTTGCCGCGATATACGCGTTGTCCGCAGTGACTGTGCCAAGACCGTCTGCCGGATAGTTCCAGATTGGCGTCATGATGTATGTTTCGGCCAGTTCAAGCCCGCCCCACACATGTGAGTATCCCGCACCGACAGTAACCCGGTCGGTGACGTCCCACTCACCCGATACATTCCCGGACAAGCCGCTTTCCGACTGTTTGTAGCCATCGCGTGCTTCGAAGTCTTGAAAGTCTGCCCGCGCACCGAAGGACAGGCGCGTGTTGGCGTTTGGCTCCATCCGAACCTGTGCAAAGACCCCTATGTTTTGCAACTCTTCACCGACATTGTAGTCTTCGTTGGGATCGGTGAAGTCTACAAAATCAATGTTTGCTTCATCTTTGTAGAAATCGATACCGGCATTGATCTCACCCCAACTCAGTGTGAAGCGGTTCGAAATCTCGCCGTTCAAGCTGGTGGTTTCACCAAAGACACGCTGACGTTCTGGTTCATTCGTCTCGTCGTTCAACAATTCCGTCCCGCTGTAGCTCAGTCGGATCGTGGGGTTCCACATATCCGTGGGGTTCGTGCGGGTGTAGGTGATCGAATAGTTTTCCCTTTGCAGATCATAGGGCCGCGTCAACGGCAACGAACCTCCTATCACCTCGCCGATATTGGCGCGATACGGACGCACGTCGTCATCGGCCACGTTTTCAGCAGAAAACTCAAAACGATGGCCGCCTTCGGTTTCATATGCAATCTTGCCCAAGAGGCTGTTCAAGTCAGTGCCGGAGGCAAGGATGTCATTGCCATCGCCGTCTTCCCGATTGTTGCCCGTGGCAGACTTTCCGAACAGCAAATACTCGAAACCGCCGTCGCGTCCGTAAAGGCTCAGGCTGTTCGAAAACACATCTCCATTACTGTCATACTCAAGCTTGTAGCGCCCGCCAAAGGTGTCGCCATGATCCAGCAGGTCATCCACATCCTTTGTCTCATAGGCCAGCGCCCCGGCCAGCGCCCCAGGTCCCGCATCCGCCGACGCCACGCCAGGTTCGATTCGCACAGCCTTGAGCAGCGCAGGGTCAATGAGGGTCGTGGTGTTGTGGTGAAAGACTTTGTTGTTTTGCCGCGCTCCATCAATCGAGATGGCGAGGTTATTCTCCTCGATCCCATTTACGTAGACTTTCTGTGACATCGGGATTGAGCCGCCAACAGCAATTGTCGGCTCGGCCACGAAGAGTTCGGACAAGTCCGCGGGGTTGCTCAGCGCGAGCCCCTCACTCGTTACGGAGATTCCATCCTCCGCAATCGGGTTGTCCGGCGCTGACAAAACGATGGTTCCGAGAAACGCATCGTCGTTCGGTTCGGGCGGCGTTTCGGTTTCAGTCTGGTCTTGGGCGATGGCAACGGCCGGCATCAAAGCCACCGTGACGCACACCTTGGTAAAGGTGGATGACATATCTGTTCCCTCATCTAGCTTTTCAGGTGGCTAGACGGATCTCAGAGCTGCCTTGCAGCGGTTATTGCCTTGAACGTCGCTGAAACGCAATGCGATGGCGGGCGCACATTGCCTCAATTCATACCTTTGTTGAGAAAACAGAACATTGCCCCGGCATTTCATCCGGCTCATTGGTGATCGGACTATCGTTCAGCCACTGTCATGCAGCATCCTTCAGTCCGGCTGATCGGTTTATACCGCGCGAAGCCGTGTTTGGGTAACTACCGGACCTCGGCAATTGTTGTCGCGGACAGCTTCTCGATCAGGCTTCGCTCGATGTCTTCCAAGACCGATGCGACCTTTTGATGGAGCGCGTGCTCTACTGAACAATCTGGTTGAGCCTCGTTTCCAGGTGTCGCAACCATGCTTTCTTCCAGGGCGACGTAGACATCCGCCAACGTGATCTCTTGCGGCGATCTGGCCAGCCGCCAGCCGCCAGCATGCCCTTTCTCGGCAGCAAGAAGGCCGGCTTTGCGTAGCCGTCCCAGCACGCGTCTGACCACAACCGGGTTTGTCCCGGCATGGTCGGCAATGTCGGCAGAGGTGCGCACACGATCAGGCTCGCGGGCCATGTGACCCAATGTGTGCAGCGCCAAAGACAGCCGGCTGTTGCGTTTCATGCGCGGATTTCCTCCATTTGCGATTTACGTAACAAATGCAGTTGCGTAAATCTAGTAACTTCAATAGTTACGTATTGTGAGCACCACGACTCAGGGAGCTGCAGAATGCAGGACGTTGTCATTGTCGGAGGCAGTTTCGGCGGGCTAAGCGCCGCACTGCAGCTTGGTCGTGCCAGCCGGACCGTTGCCGTCGTTGATGCCGGCGCACCGCGCAACCGGGCCTCCGAAGCTGCTCATGGTGTGCCGGGATGGGACGGAAAGCCACCCGGCGATATCTTGGCTGCCTTCAAAGCGGATGTGCAGCGCTATCCGTCAGTCACCCGGTGTGACGGAGAGGTCGTATCAGTTGGCGGAGATCGCGATAATTTCGAGATTACCCTCGCTTCTGGTGAAACGATTCCCGCCCGCCGCATCATTCTCGCACATGGCGTTGCCGATATGCTCCCCGATCTACCCGGCTGTGATCAAGCGTGGGGAAAGTCACTGTTGCACTGCCCATATTGTCACGGCTTCGAGGTTCGTGGTCGTCCGCTCGCGGTACTGGCAAATCATGCTATGTCGGGACACCAAGTGGAACTGCTTCGCGCTGACTGGAGTGATGATGTTACCGTCCTGACCGGCGTGACCGGTGATTTTGAGGCGGCGGGTTCTCTATCAGACGGTTTGAAAGCCGACCCGCGCTTCGTCGAACGCTTGAACCTGACCGCGACGGGCATATCCGTCGTATTCGATGATGGTGCGCAATCTGAATTTGCAGCCGTCTTCGCTGCGCCACGGATCAGCCTGAGCGGCACGCCTGCCGATATGCTTGGCTGCGCCAGCGCCAGTGGGCCACTTGGTCCATTCGTTCAGACTGGCCCAATGGGCCAGACTTCGGTGGATGGTGTCTTTGCCGCCGGAGATTGTGCGCGTCCGTCGCACAACGTCACATCCGCTATCGGTGATGGCGCGACCGCCGGTATCGGTTGCCACCAGTCCCTCGTCTTTCCCCAACTGATACAACCGCTTGAGGCTGCCGCATGATTGATGCCCGATTGCCCGTTACCGTGTTGTCCGGTTTCCTGGGAGCAGGAAAAACCACTTTGCTCAACCGTGTCCTAAACAATCGGGACGGTCGACGCGTTGCCGTGATCGTGAATGACATGTCCGAAGTGAACATTGATGCCGATCTGGTAAGGGCCGACACGGAACTCAGTCGCACACACGAAACCCTGGTCGAGATGTCGAATGGCTGCATATGCTGCACCCTGCGCGACGATTTGCTGGATGAGGTCCGCCGCCTCGCTGCTGAGGGCCGGTTTGATTACCTGTTGATCGAGTCGACCGGAATCTCGGAACCGCTACCGGTCGCCGCCACCTTCGACTTCAGAGACGAATCCGGCAACAGCCTGTCCGACGTGTCGCGCCTCGATACAATGGTGACCGTAGTGGATGCGGTGAATCTGCTGCGTGACTTTTCGAGCCACGATTTCCTGCATGACAGGGGAGAAACGATGGGCGAGGAAGACGAGCGCACATTGGTCCACCTGCTGACAGATCAGATCGAGTTCGCGGACATCGTAATCCTGAACAAGGTCACAGATGCTGGTCCGGACCGGGTCGATGCCGCCCGCAAGATCATTCGCAGCCTCAATGCCGACGCGCGGATCATAGAGACTGATCAGTCTGATGTCCCTGCAGATGCCATTCTTGACACCGGGTTGTTTGATTTCGAGAAGGCGCATGAACACCCAATGTGGGCCAAGGAGCTTTACGGGTTTGCCGACCATGTGCCAGAGACCGAAGAATACGGAGTTGCTTCTTTTGTCTATCGGGCGCGGCGACCCTTTGTTCCCGAAAGGGTCTTGGACATACTCAACGGTGATCTGCCGGGTGTCATCCGGGCCAAGGGGCACTTCTGGATCGCAACGCGGCCGGGTTGGGTCGCGGAGTTTTCGCTGGCAGGTGCGTTGTCCAGCGTGCAACCGCTTGGTACCTGGTGGGCGTCAGTGCCAAAGGATCGCTGGCCGGATCACGAGAGTGCCCGCATCTATATGCAAGCCCATTGGCAAGAACCATGGGGCGACAGGCGTCAGGAGCTGGTGTTTATCGGATCCGGGATCGACTGGCCGACGCTGAAGGCGCGCCTTGATGCATGTCTGGTGCCGGAAGAGCTTGCGGCAGGTCCCGATACACTTCCGGACTACCCGGATCCCTTTCCTGCCTGGCGACGCGCGGAACAAGTGGCATGAGCTTCCATCGCACTGCTATCCGGGATGCTGCCGTAGGCGTTGCCGTGGCTGAGCGTTCCCAAGATTTGGCTGCGTTTCTACGACCGGGTTGCGCTGCGGCGATTTGGCGGAGACGTCCCGCGAAACGGTTGCAAACCTGGATAGACCATCTGGACCCGGCTTTGCTGCCGCAAGGGCGCGTTGTAGTAAAGCCTGAGGCGGTCAGTGCAACGTTGGGCTCGTTTTGTGAAGTTGCAGGTACTCCGGCCTGTGCAGAACGGGCCCAGCTTATTGATGATGTTGCTGACCTGGCCCGTCTGTTCGCGGCTCTGATGCGTGCGCAGTACCTACGCCTTCGATTGCAAGCTGTTACCTCAAACGCCTGCCGAAAGTTCCATATAGATGCGATCACGGGCCAGCTTATCTGCACCTATCGCGGAACCGGCACACAGTACGGAGTCTCAACAAGAGGAGAAGATCCCAAGTGCGTGTTTACCGCACCAACTGGCTCGCCGATTTTGCTGCGTGGCACTTTGTGGCAGGAACAGCCGCCATCGGGTCTTCTGCACCGATCTCCTCCCATTGAAGGGACGGGAGAGACGCGTCTGGTTCTCGTGCTTGATAACGTGGACCGTACTGTGGGCATCGCATGACCCGCAATCTCGGGGCGACGACGCTTCGCCGGACGCGTCGCAACAGCGACCCGATGCGCAGCTATGATGCTTTGCCTGCGCCACTGCGCAATTGGGTGTCTCAGGCGGCTTTGCCGTGGTCGCCTGCCTCTGTTCGGCGTCTTTGGGACCGCGCTTGTGCCAACGGTCTGGCAACCGAAGATGCACTGCAATTCTTATCGGAGACGGAAGCCAGATCTCTCGCCAAGGACCGACATTCTTTCACCAGTACGACTGCTCAAGGAAACTAAAGGACGTTTCATGTCACTTCTAAAATCTCTTGCCACGGCTGTCGTCTTCGCCTGTGCCGCCGCAATGCCTGCAACTGCGCAGGATGGAAGCCTCACAATTTCAGTGGGGTACGGTCCAAAGGCCGAGGTGCCGGACCCGCGCGCGGGCTACAACGGCTGGATGTCGAACCAGACTGGCGTGACTGAAACGCTCATGGGGCTTGATTATGAGCTCAATCTTTATCCTCGCCTTGCCGAAGGTATCGAGCAATCGGCAGCGACAACATGGCGCGTGACTCTGCGCGATGGGCTCAAGTTTCACGACGGTGCACCTGTGACTGCGGATGCGGTTGTTGCTGCAATTGAACCCATCCTTGAAGAAGGCCATCCGGCGCACAACGCGCGGGTTGCCAACCTTCTCGACCTCTCTGGGTTGGTCGCGGAGGATGACCGCGTGATCGTGTTTGAAACAAACAGTCCGAACGCGGCCTTCCCATGGACATTGTCTGAGCCTGGCATTGCAGTGCTGGGTCAGTCATCGGATGCGTTCCCCATCAATGCGACCGGACCGTACATTTTCCGCGAAGCGGTGCCTGATCAGCTCTATCGCGTTGAAGCCAACACAGATTACCGTCTTGGGACGCCCGGGCTGGAAGAAGTGCGTGTGATGGTGATCCCGGACCCTGGCGCGGCCGCGCTCGCATTTGAAGCGGGTGAGGTTGATATGGTTATCAATTATCCCGAAACCGACTTTGCACGCATTCAGGAAACGGGCGCACAGGGCTTTTCTGCGCCCACAGCGCGGCTCTATTTCTATACAGTCAACGCAAAAAGTGGGCCGATGAAGAACCCTTTGATCCGCCGTGCGGTGTCTGCAGCGATCGACAGGCAGGGTATTGTGGAAGCGGTGCTTTCCGGTGTTGGGGGCATGCCTGCAGGCACTGTCTATCCCGACGGCAAAAGTTGGGCCGCCGACATTGACCCGGTCTACGACCCCGCCTTGGCCGAAAAGCTTTTGGCAGAGGCCGGCGCGGTCAAGGAAGGGGGGTTCTGGATGTGGAATGGCGAGCCGCTGGAAATCGACATCGTCACCTATGCGTCACGCGCAGCGCTTCCGCCGACCGCGGAACTGACGCAAGCCTTCCTGCAAGCGATTGGTATCAACGCCAGTGTTCGGTTGGGTGAATTTGGGGCCAGCAACGATGCCATCGCATCCGGGCAAGCGGACCTCTTCCTGCAGGCCTGGGTTACAACACCGCAGGGCGATCCGGGCGCGGTTCTGGAGGCACTTCTGAAAACCGAGGGAGGTTCCAATTCCGGCGGCTACAGCAATGCAGAACTGGACCGGTTGCTGAAAGATGGACGCACCACGTTCGATCATGCAGAACGCAAAGCGATCTATGACCGGGTGCAAGACATCATTGCTGCCGAGGCAGCGATGCTTCCCGTTTTTCATGTTTCTCAGGTCAATGTGGCGCGTGCCGGTTTGACAGGGTATGCGGTTCATCCGACCGAAACCTACTGGATCACGCACGAGACTGCGTTGACCAAATGACAATTGTTGCGCGTGGCCTGAGCGTCCATCGCTCAGGTCGCTCTATCCTATATCCAACCGACATCATCATCGAGCCCGGCGAGCGCGTTGGACTTGTCGGAGCGTCAGGGTCTGGAAAGTCCACGCTTGGACACGCGTTGGTGGATACACTCCGCGCGCGCGGTCAAAGCGTGGCGCTTGTCCCGCAAAGCCCGGATGATGCGCTCGACCCGTTGAGATCCATGCAGTTCCATTGGCGTGAAGCAGAGCGCGCGTTGGGCCTTGATCCTGACGTGGTACGCAGGGATGCCTTGTTTGAAGCGCTTCGCATCGAAGCAGGCGATATGCGGAAGCGGCCCTGGGCATGGAGCCGTGGGATGCAGCAGCGTTTTGTCATCGCATTGGCATTGCTGGGCGCGCCGGACCTGCTGGTTATGGATGAACCCACGTCTGCGCTGGATCCTGTCGTTGCGGCGGGCACCATGAACTTGCTGGACGCGTATCTTAAGGAACGACAAACGGCGCTTTTGCTCATCACCCACGACCTGGGCCTTGCAGCCGCGCGAGTGTCGCGGCTGATCGTAATGGATGCGTGTCACGTGGTGGAAAATGCGCCGACCGAGACCGTGCTTGCTACACCCCAAACATCGGCGGCCAAGGCGCTTTGCGCCCATCGCAATTGGTTGGAATTGCCGTGCTGAATGTCGACGGAGTCTCCGTCCGGCGCGGAAGGATGCGAGCGTTGGAAGACGTTTCCCTTTATTTGGAACCTGCCCGTACATTGGCCGTCGTTGGGGAGAGTGGCGCTGGCAAGTCGACCCTCATTGGGGCCACCCTTGGCCTGGTGCCTTGCACGACCGGACAGGTCACATGGGCTGGCGCGTCACCCCGTTACATTCGCCCCGCTCTGGTCATGCAGGAGCCTCGAAGCGCATTTAACCCCCACTTGTTGCTCCGCCGCTCAGTTATGGAGCCTTGCGTGGCGAAACGCTTGCAATGTGACCCGAGCCGTCTTCAACGGCTCTGCGATGGGCTGGAGATCTCTACCGACCTGCTGGACCGGCGGCCATCCGAGGTGTCCATCGGTCAGGCACAGCGCGTCGGCATATTGCGCGCGTTGATCGCTGCACCGCCGCTGGTCCTCTTCGATGAGCCGCTATCTGCTCTGGATGCCGTGACGCAAAAGCACACAGCCCGGCTGATTGCTGAGCTGCAGGCGGAAGAAGGTTTTGCGGCAATGATCGTTACGCATGACCTAGGTTATGCTGCGGCATATGCAGATGATATCGCCGTGCTGCGTGCTGGCAGGATTGAGGAGATCGGTGCGGCAAAGGCGTTTGTCGCGGAACCCAAAACGGCGTACGGACACAGACTGCGCGATGCCGCCTTTGCCCTCGGCGCGCTTGAGCGGGCTGCATAGTGGCCTCTGTTCTGGCCTTGTTTCTACGCGCAAGCGTTGTGCTGGTCTGTACAGCCCTCGCCACATTTTCACTGTTGTGGCACGCGCCGGGTGATCCGGCCCTTGCGGTCGCGATCGCCAGATATCAAGCCGTGGTGCCTGATGCGGTGCTTGACCAAATTCGTACCGAGGCGGGATTCAATACGGGGTTCTGGACGGCCTTTGCATCTTGGCTGCGCCCGTTGCTGCAAGGCGATTTTGGTCAGTCGGCAGTCACTGGGCGCGATGTCTGGCCGGAGCTGGTCACAGCCATCGGTTACACTGTGCCGCTGGCGGTTCTCGGGCTGCTGATTGGCCTCTTTTTTTCGATACCACTTGCGCTGCTGGCAACCAAAAAACCGGGCGGCTGGCTGGATAGGCTTGCCGTCGCGCTTGCATCCATCGGCGCCGCGATTCCGGCTTATTGGCTTGGCTTGCTTCTGATCCTGTTGTTTGCGGTTCAGCTTGGGTGGTTGCCTGCGATGGGTGCCCGCACCTCGGCGCATGTCATTCTACCTGCCCTGACACTTGGACTTGGCGTTGCGGCTTCGCTCACCCGGATCCTGCGCTCTGGTCTTCTCGAAGCGCGGGGCCAATCCTTCCTACCGGCATTCCGGCGGCGGGGCATAAGCAGGCGTGCTCTCGAGCGCGATCATGTTGCGCCTCATGCCGCCATTCCGGTGATCACCGTATTCGGACTTGAACTCGCCTTTTTGCTGGAGGGCGCCGTTATGGTCGAAGTGATCTTCGCGCGGCCTGGTCTGGGCACGTTTCTCGTTTCCGCAATCGAAGCGCGGGACTTCCCCAAGGTGCAGGCAGTGGTGATCCTCACTGCGGTTCTATTTGTGACGGTCAATCTTTTGATTGACCTGCTTTATCGCGCCATTGACCCGCGGATCGGAGAGCGGGATGCGTAGTGTAGTTGTCCTGTCCGCAGTGCTTCTTGCCCTTGCTTTAATTGGGCCACTTCTTGCGCCCCATGCACCCACAGCAATCGACATACCAAATCGCCTGAGCGCACCGGACGCTGACCATTGGCTTGGCACCGATGCACTGGGCCGAGATATCATGTCCCGCCTTCTGCATGGCGCGAAATGGACCATTGGTATTGCTTTCTTGATTTCACTCGTCGGCCTGTTGGTCGGCACACTTATTGGCCTGGTCGCTGCCTTGGGCGGGCGCGTGATGGACTGGGTTTGCATGCGGACAACGGATACGTTCCTTGCTTTTCCCGATCTTGTCGCGGCGGTTGTCATTGCGGGGGTCCTGGGAGCTGGCACCGGCAGCTTGATATTTGCCCTCACGATCACCGGGTGGATGCGCTACGCGCGTGTCGCTCGCGGTATCGGCCTGTCATTGCAAAACCGTGGATACGTTGTGCAAGCCCGTTTGGCAGGGCTGTCTGCGCTGGCAATCGCGCGTTGGCATTACATCCCTGCACTTTTGCCATCTCTGACAGTCGTTTGGACCGGCATGTTCGCCCGGGCGATCCTTGGTATCTCGGCTCTCGGCTTTCTCGGTTTTGGCGTTCAGCCACCAATGCCCGAATGGGGCTCAATGCTGCTTGATGCGCGCATACACATGCGGTCCACCCCCTTGCAGATGATTTGGCCTGGACTGGCTGTCGTTTGCTCGGTGCTCGCCATCAATCTTGCAGGCGACGCGTTGCGCGATGCGCTGGCTCAAAATGACGACCAGATCCCATGATTTTTGGACCACCTGATGCGTGGTGTAGGTTCGGGGTTGCTCTCTGGCCTTCTTCTCACGGGGATGATGATTTGCCGGAATGTGGTCAATGCAGAGCTACTTCGTGGAACCGCATTTTCTTGGCCTGTGCTCGCACCGCGGCGGTTGAACGCTCATGTTCAGATGATCAAGGCAGTGCTTTCTCTCCGAACAGCACCTGATCGAGATCGCGATACCATGTTTGCGGATCCGAACCGTCTTCGACACCAATTCTGTAGAGTTCACTCATATAGACCGGATCAAAGGCCTGCTGGGGCTCCTTGTCAAACCGTGGTGGAACGGCAAGACCGTTAACACGCAGCCCGTCCCTCTCGGCCAAGGCAAGGATGAACGCGATATCGCCGTAGCTTTGCGATCTGATCAGTGTATTCAGGGTACGGTCTGCCATGTCGCCCAGCCGCGTGCTTTGCGCTTCGAACCTGGGTTCAAGACGCTTGTTGTGGATCAGCCAGACCGTGTTGTCCTTGTTCGCGAGACCAGCGTTTTTCAATATACTTCGAAGTGGCAAGTCTGATGGATAGGTAAAGATCTGCTGAGTCAGTGCACCGTCCACGTGGAGTTCTTCCTTGACCGATGTCCCGTCCGAAACTGGAATACGAACGGGCTGAAAGAAAACCGGGATTGCTGCGGACGCAAGGATGACCCGTCGCACCAAAGCAAATGCTTCTGGCGTGTTGACGTTTGCGAGCTCGCCGATATCCCACAAAACGGGGCGCTCGGCGTCCATATTCGTTGTGCCAATAATCAGGCGGCGCCCCTTGCGATGCTCTTCTCCAATTCTTCGGATATGTGCATCAGTGAGTTCCTCTTCGATTGCGCGTGCCAGAGGCGCATTGTCGGCAAGTGCCCCACCGCTGATCACCGCAGGCAGAATCCGAAATCTAGCGATGCGGGTCGTGTCAGTTGTTGTATAGAAACGCGTGAGTGAACCGTCGTAGTCAGGTCCCAGAAATGCAAACGGGGCGATGATCGCACCGGTGGAAATTCCGGTAACGATGTCAAACTCCGGACGCTGTCCCGTCGCCGTCCATCCGTTCAACACACCTGCGCCATATGCACCGTCGGGCCCACCGCCGGAGAGAGCCAGAATGTTCAGTCCGTTGCTGTTTCCGCGTTGTCTGAGTGCCGCGGTCAGGTCGTCGACGATGCCCGCGTTTTGCGGGCCAGAGAGATCGCCGAACGCCCTTACCGCATATGGAACACCGACAGGTTCAAAACCTTCGTAGGTTGCGGCGTCCGGCGTCAGGAGCGCTCGGTCGTGCACTCCACATCCGGCAAGGATGAGAACGCAGGCCATCAGCACCGCAATTGGGAAGTGACGAACGTTCAAGTGTTGTTCTGAGGTCGTGAATGACACGGTTTACCCGCCTTGGATCTATATGGATTTCGCGCCCTGCGGTATCGGCTGCATTGCCGGACCACCTTCTGCGTCATGCGCCTTCTGATCAGGTAGGCTTTCAATCTGATTTCGCAGACCAATTGCAAATTGGGAAAGCAAGCCCTCGGCCTCGACCGGATCCAGATTGACGGCCAGCCTGACCAGTGATCCCGTCAGGTGCATGTTCATGAAACACATGTGCCGTAACTGGTCGTGATGAGAATCAGCAACGAACTTCTCCAGGCAATCGAACAGCAATTCGCCGTTCTTGCGGCTGTCGTCGAGATCGAGTTGCTGCAATTTCTTGTCGCCTTGTGTCGAACAAAGGATGTCTCGCACTGTCGGGTTTGAGCGCAGAAACCGGTAGTAGCCACGCAGTGCTTCCTCGACCTTATCCGCTGCATCATTCAGGCTGTCGATCCCTGAAAACTGGGCCGTCAGCCCTGTCCGGACATCCTCCATCACAGCGATGGCTAAAGTCTGTATGATTGCGCTTTTGTTGGGAAAAAACTGGTAGACTGTCCCAATGGGTACAGCCGCCTGTTTGGCAACAGCGCTCATTTTGAGCCCGTCACTGCCCTGTTTCGAGATCAGATCTTCGGCGGCGTTCAAGATCTGCTCGACCCGTGCCTTGCTGCGCGCCTGCACCGGCTCTTTCCTGACGTTGATTGATGCGCTGACCATGTCTCTCCTGCCCACAGAATCTCTCTTGTTGACTAATATGAGGAGTTCTCACATATTTCAAACATGATAAACACTCATGTTAAGGAGAGTGACGTTGGCGAACCTCATTGACACAGTATGTATCGTTGGCGCGGGACCTGGTGGATTGGCCTTGGCACGTGCTTTCAAGAACCTTGGAATTGCCTTTGACGTTTTTGAACGCCATAGCGAAGTCGGTGGGATTTGGGACATCGATAACCCCGGGACACCGATGTACGAATCCGCGCATTTCATCTCGTCCAAGACACATTCCTATTTTTCTGACTTCCCGATGCCGGACAGTTATCCGGACTACCCGTCGAACCGGCAGATCTTTGAATACATGAAGTCCTTTGCGCGGGCGCATGACCTCTATCCGCACATCACCTTCAACACCGAAGTGACTTCGACCTCATTTGAGGACGGCGCATGGACCGTGAACCTGTCTACCGGTGAGCGCCGCACCTACCGCTGGCTGGTTTGCGTGTCTGGCACGACGTGGCATTCGAAGCTGCCCGGGTGGGCGCGGGACACCGCAGAATTTGATGGCGAGGTACGCCACGCCAGTTCCTTCCGCCACATGGATGAATTCCGCGGCAAGAAGGTGCTGATCATCGGCGCGGGCAACTCTGGCTGTGACATCGCGTGCGATGCAGCCGTTGCCGGAGACAAGGCCTACATCTCTGTTCGACGCGGCTATCACTTTGTTCCCAAGCATATCATGGGCAAACCGGCGGACGTCTTTGCCGATCAGGGCCCCAATCTGCCGCTCTGGCTGCAACAAAGGGTCTTTGGTGGGCTGCTGAAGTTCCTCAACGGCGATCTCACACGTCTCGGCCTGCCCAAACCAGACCACCGCGTGCTGGAAAGCCACCCTATCGTGAACTCCCAACTGCTGCATTACCTTGCCCACGGCGATATCCTCGCCAAAGGCGATGTGGAGCGTCTGGACGGCAAGCATGTCCTGTTTAAGGACGGTTCCCGCGAAGAAATTGACGTGGTCATCTGCGCCACCGGATACGAATGGAAGGTACCCTATGTCGATCCGAGCCTTTTCAGCTGGAAAGGGGACCGGCCCGATAACTACCTGCACATGTTCTCGCGCAGCAACAACCAGCTGTTCGGGCTTGGTTTCACCGAAACCAATGGGGGCATCTACAAGCTCTTTGACGGAATGGCCGATCTCATTGGCCGCACGATCCTGTCGCAACGCGATGATGCAGCAGCCTGGGCGCAACTGGAAAACCGGATCAAGAGCCACGAGCCCGACCTGAGCGGTGGCATCCGTTATGTGGCCAGCGACCGGCATGCCACCTATGCCAACATCGATGCCCTCAAGCGAGAGTTCAAAGCGCTGCGCAAGCATATGAACTGGGACGAGCCGAAACCCGGCTACTTCAATCCTTCCGCTCAGCCCGCGCTGCCGAAGGCGCTGGAGGTAGCATGATGAACCGTGCGTTGATCACAGGCGCCGCTGGCGGCGTAGGTGAAGCTTTGGCCAAGCGGCTGACCAAGGAAGGGTATGGTCTGGTCCTCACCGACCGGGATGAAGCTGCACTCAAACGTGTTGCGCTCACACTTCCGCAGCAGGCGGAACTGATCATTGCCGACCTCAGGTCGGAAGAGGACCTCGGGCGTCTTTGTGATCGCATCGAAGACGTGCGAGTGCCGGTTGATCTGCTGGTCAACAACGCGGGCATGATCGTTCCGGGACCCGTGGGCACTGTGCCGGATGACCTGATGCGGGCGCATGTGGACATCAACATGACAGCGCCGATGGTGCTGTCTGCCGCGGCCGCGCGATCCATGAAAGCACGCAAGAGCGGATACATCTTTTCCATCATGTCGCTTGCTGCCGTTGGCCCCATGAAAAACAGCGCGTCCTATTCCGCATCCAAGTTCGGGCTGCGCGGTTTCATGGCAGCGCTTGCGATGGAACTTCATCCACATAGCGTGGGCGTCGGTGGTCTATTTCCCAGCGCCATCGATACGCCGATGCTGGCGGCAGAGATGGCGAACCCGGATGGATCGCCGCTGAACTTCATCGGCAACGCCAAACCCCTGACGCCCGATGAGATCGCGGACCACACGGTCCGAGCGATCACCAAGGGCAAACTGGAAACCTGGTTGCCGTCGTCAGACGGATTCATGGCGTCCTTGATGATGATGTTCCCGAGCTTGCTGCGCCCCGTGGTCAGCTATCTTGAGAAGCAGGGCGAGAAGAAGAAACAAGCGTATTTGAAGGCGCTCAGATGATGAACTCGATCCTGAAGTTTGCAGCACAAAAAGCCTGTCGACTGCCCGCCCCGATTGTCCGCCTGCTCGGTGGTGAACCCATTGTCATCGACGGTCAGCGGCTTGATCCTCTGATCCAGATGATGGTCAAACGCTTTGGCGACCCACCAGGCAAGATCGGAAGCGTCGCCAGCACACGTGAAGGGTTTGACATACAGGGCGATTGGCTTACCCATCCCCCTCATCCAGACGTCATGATCACGCCGCACAGCTGTGATGGTCCCAACGGACCCATACCTTGCGAAATCCATCGTCCCAACGCTTTGCCGAACACAGATGCCCCAGTGCTGATATTCTATCACGGCGGCGGGCATGTGGGTGGTTCGCTCACATCGCACCGCGACATCTGCCGCCAGCTTGCGTATGAGGTGAATATGGCCGTTGTGGCCGTGGATTACCGCCTTGCGCCTGAATTCAAATTCCCTGTTGGGATCAACGATTGCATTGCGGCCTTCGACGCGATTGCGCGCGATGCCGTTTCGTTGGGCTTTGATCCAAAGCGTATCGCTGTCGGTGGCGATAGCGCCGGAGGCAATGCAGCAGCTATCGTGGCACAACAACGGCGCGATGCGGATGTGTCCCCGAAATACCAGCTTTTGTGGGTGCCATGGCTCGACATGAGCAAGCAGAGCCGATCCTACGACCTGTTCGAGCTCGGCTACTATCTTGAAAAGCCGAAGATGGAATGGTTCACAGACCACTATCTTGAGGATGTGTCACAAGCCCTCGACCCACTGGCGTCCCCGCTTTTGGGCGAGGTGAGTGGCGTGTGTCCCGCTGGTGTTCTGGTCGCCGGATTCGATCCGTTGCGCGATGAAGGCTGCGCTTATGCTGAAAAACTGAAGGATGCCGGTGTTCCAACCGAATTGCACCTGTTCGAAGACCTGGTCCACATCTTCATCAACATCGGTGGACACGTTCCCGCGGCACGGCGGGCGTTCGATCAAGCTGTTTCCATGCTCAAGGCGAACGTTTAATGTAAAGCGCTGCGTACCTACTTGTCAGACGCGCCGTGTTTGTGGCCGAGAGGAAGGATCGAAACCTCCCACGCAGCAAAAAGCATGGCCTTGGCATCTTCCATTGCACGTCTGCCCTCGTCTTCGCAGCAGTCGGCTGCAATTGCCGCAGCCGCACCGCCAAACGACACAATCATTAGCAAGGCCATCTTGGCGCGTTCATGTTCTTCTGCGCGAAACAGATGGTTCGACATAGCAAAGATGTGGTCGCGATTTGCCACTGTGTCATCCTGATCGGCTGTCAGGAGTTTCTTGTCCGAGGCATGTCCGGTCAGAATGTCCCTATATACGGGATCATTTCGCAGTAGCCGGTAATACTGGTCCAAAAGTTCGGTGGTGATGTGTGAGAGCTGAACAAGGGACGCCGGCCTTTTGGCCAGAACTTCCATATTCTTGCGCGTGTTCGCACCAAGTACCTGCTCAGCCAGTGCTGCGATGATTGCGCTCTTGTTCGGGAAGTACTGGTAGATGGATCCGATGGACACGTCGGCCTCTGCCGCGATTGTGCTCATCTTCAGGCCAGCCGCCCCCTGGCGTTCGATGATTGCGCGCGCCGCGGATAGAATTTGAGCGACACGCTTCTGGCTTCGCTCTTGAACGGGTGTTCTGACACTTTCTTGACCTGAGGCTTTTTTGGGCATCTCAAAACCAGAAAATTTTTCATATTCTAACAGGCGTATGATGACCGATCAAGAACATCGGGCACTTTTCCGCCCAAAACCTCCGGCTTCTTCAAGTCTCCTGCGCGGGAAACTGCTTTGAGGTTAAGTAACACTTCAAAAAGTCGATTTGTACCGAGGGAATAATAGAAAAATGGCTGAGGCTTGGAAATTTGAGGCGTCTATAGATCCATACATGAAACATCCTCATATTTTTGGTTGACTGTTCTGGCGCGCATCGAATATCTGAAAAATATTCAGAAAAAGGTGCTCCGCATCTTCTTGGTTTGATCGATCTGGCTCCGCGTTGTGAATGGCGGGGCAACGGAAACAGGAGAACGTACATGTTCCGCTGCACTGGTTTTGCCTCCCGCTTCTTAGAGTTTCGCCTGGTGAATTCCGATAAAGTCAAACGCAGGGATCGGGTTCGAACCGATGGGCTGCCCGTCAATTTTCTGAAAACGCTCGTTCTGATGCTGGCTATCGTAACCGGTTTCTCGGTACGCGCCGCAGAGGGCCAGGACGCGCCACGCCTGGTTAAAACCATCGTGACGGATCAAGTTGAAGCATCCGTCCAAAGAACCTTTTTCGGTCAAATAGCAGCGCGCGAAACGGTTGACTTGGGTTTTCAGGTCGATGGTCGCATCGTGGACCTGAAGGCTCCGGAAGGTGAACTCCTGCCGAGAGGAACGCGTATCGCACAATTGGATCAGGAACCATTCGAGATCGAGGTTGAGCGTGCTCGACTGGCGCTTGAGCAATCGGAACGTACTCTGAACCGCTTTAACAGGCTGTCAGGCAGTACAGTCAGCGAGGCGCAGGTGCTGGATGCGCAAACCGAGGTGAATCTGGCGCGGGTTGCCTTGCGGAATGCTGAATACGCTCTTGAACAGACCGAGATATTCGCACCATTCGATGCAGTGGTGGCTGCACGCCATGTCGCCAACTTCTCTACCATCGCGGCGGGAACGCAGATTGTTCGCTTGCACGACCTGTCCGCACTACAGGTCGATATTGACGTACCCGAAGTGCTTGTGCAGGAGCTGGGTGAGGATCCGGACGTAACTCTTACCGCGCGCCTTCAAGGTCAGGATACCGAGTATCCGCTCGCTTTCCGTGAAGTGAACGCCGAGACGTCCCAAGTCGGCCAGACTTTTCGCGTCACACTTACTCTTGACCCGCCGCAGGGTCGGCTCCTTTTGCCCGGCGCATCCGTTACGGTGCACGCGCGTCTGAACGGAATGGCCGAGGGTATACCGGTGCCACCGTCCGCGGTTGGCTTAGACCCCAATGGCACCAAATTCGTGATGCTGGTCGAGGATCAGGATGGCGCGGTTGTCGTGCGGCGACAGGATGTGTCGGTTGGCGTTGCCGCGTCAGGTGACATTCTGATCACCGATGGCTTGGCGCACGGCGCGGAAATTGTCGTGGCTGGCGTTGGCTCTTTGCGCAGCGGTGACGCCATCCGCCGCTTCTCCGCCGACTTCGACTAGGGGTAAGGCAGATGGATATTGCGCGTTTTAGTATCGACCGGCCGATCATCACCTGGCTGCTTATCTTGACATTCCTGTTTGGTGGAATTGGCGGGTTCCTGTCTCTGGGACGGCTCGAGGACCCGGCATTTACCATCAAGGTGTCGGCCATTATAACCGAGTATCCCGGTGCATCCGCTGAAGAGTTGGCACGCGAAGTGTCGGAGCCGCTGGAAAGCGCTATCCAGAAGATGGACGAGGTGGGCCAGATCACTTCACGCAATACGCCCGGACTGTCTGTGATCGAGGTCGAGATCGTTGACACAATCGACGGTACGGAACTGCCGGACATCTGGACCAAACTGCGCGCGCGTGTCTCCGATGCCGCGCTCTTTCTTCCGCAAGGTGCATCGCAGCCTTACGTGAACGATTCGTTCGGTGACGTTTTCGGCATGTACTATGCTGTGACAACCGAAGGTTTCTCCGACCAGGAAAAGCACACTTTCGCCAGATATCTGCGCCGTGAGGTTCTTGCTGTTGAGGGCGTCGCGGACGTTGAATTGTCGGGGCTACCGGAAGAAGCGATTTTTGTTGAACCAAATCTCGCCGTTGTCGCAAATCAGAATATCCCCGTGGAAGCATTTCTGGGAGCGCTTGAGACATCAAACTCACTTGCAGATGCGGGCACACTCGACAACACCCGTTTAAGTATTGCCAATGGCACCAATTCGGTGTCGGACATTGCAAACTTGTCGGTCGGTGTAGACGGACTTGTGCTCAATATCGTGGACATTGCCTCGGTGTCACGCGAGCGCGTCGAAGATCCCGAGATTCTTATCCGCCACAATGGCGCCGAAACGTTCACCATTGGTATTGCGGGTCTGGCCACTGAAAACATCGTCGAGGTGGGCGAGCGGGTCGAACAGCGTCTGGCCGAGATCATGGCCACCCTGCCCCTCGGTGTGGATCTTCACCCGATCTACGAACAGCACAAGATCGTAAACGAGGCGTCAAACAATTTTCTAATCAACCTTGCGATGTCGGTGGCCATCGTGGTGGTGGTACTGGCTGTTTTCATGGGTCCGCGCGCGGCCCTTACGGTCGGCACGACATTGTTCCTGACGGTCCTGGGTACTCTCCTGTTCATGTTGTTGTTTTCCATTGAAATGGAACGCATTTCACTCGGTGCGCTGATCATTGCCATGGGTATGCTCGTGGACAATGCAATCGTGGTTGCCGAGGGTATGCAGACGGCCATGGCGCGCGGCAAGTCTTCGCGTGAGGCTGCAACGGAAGCTGCGTCAAAGACCCAAGTTCCGCTTCTTGGAGCCACCGTTATCGGTGTGCTGGCCTTTGCCCCTATCGGTCTCAGTCCGGACTCGACGGGCGAATTCATGTTCTCACTCTTTGCGGTCATTGGCATTTCGCTTCTGCTGTCCTGGTTCCTCGCCCTGACGGTTACCCCGCTCATCGGTCACTACACTTTTGTGCAGGGGCAGGCAGACGGACAGGACGCATATAGCGGTTTGATTTTCCGCGGCTATGCTTGGCTGTTGAAAGGCGCGCTGCGCTTTCGTTGGCTGGTGTCTGTGGCCCTCGTCGCGATTACAGCGGCTTGTCTTGCCTCTTTTGGTCAGGTGAAGGAACAGTTTTTTCCCGATTCCAACACGCCGTTGTTCTTCGTGGATTACAAACTGCCACAGGGCGCAACGATCCACGAAACCGAGGCAGACATAGCGGTGCTGGAAACGTGGCTGGATGCACAGGAAAAGGTGACCGCTTATACAACCTATGCCGGTGATGGCGCGCTGCGTTTCATGCTGACCTATCCAACCGCAAAGGCAAACAGCAGCTTCGGCCATTTGATTGTACGCGCAAACGACGTGTTGGAGATTCCAGACATCATGGCTGAGATGCGTGTCTTTGCTGCGGAGAACCTGCCCCAGGGCGAACTGGTTGCCAAACAGCTTGCCTTTGGTCCGGGCGAAGGCGACCCGATCCAGCTTCGCATCTCTGGCCCGGATGCGTCCGTTCTAAGATCGCTCGCAATCGAGGCCGAACGCAAAATGCGCGCGGCCACTGACAGTTTTGCGGTGCTACGAACGGATTGGCGCGAACAGGAACTTGTCATTCATCCGGTGTATGCGACGGAACGGGCCAAGGCCGTCGGCATCAGCAGGGACGACATTGCCGAAACGATGCGCTTTGCAACGGATGGTGTGCCTGCCGGCGTATATCGCGAGGATGAGCGCCAAATACCGATTATCATTCGGGCACCGCGCGACACTGAAATGGGTCTGACGGATCACCTTGTCTATTCCAATAGTGTGCAACGGCTCATCCCGATGCAGCAGGTCATTGAGGGCCTGTCGGTGATACCGCAGGATACCATTTATCACCGCCGCGACCGGGTTCCGACATTGACACTGTCCGGCGCAATCGCGCCTGACGTGTCGGCTGCGGAAGTACTGGCCGAGATCCGAGCTGACATCGAGGCGATTGACTTGCCGCCGGGCTATGCGCTTGCTTGGGGTGGTGAGTATGAAGACACGCTTGAGGCAAATGTCAGTCTTGCGCAGCAGTTGCCTTTGGCTGTGATCCTCATGGTCGTGATCTCCATTGTGCTTTTCAATGCGCTGAGGCAGCCGCTGATCATCTGGCTGATGGTTCCGATGGCGGCAAATGGCGTCGTGATTGGACTGTTGGCGACGGATCTCCCATTCAGTTTCACGGCCCTTCTGGGTATGCTCAGCCTGTCCGGAATGCTTATCAAGAATGGTATTGTTCTGGTCGAGGAGATTGATCTGGTGCGCACCGAACAGCATCACTTAGACGATGCAATCGTTACGGCTTCATCGTCTAGGTTGCGCCCCGTGATGCTTGCCGCAGCCACCACCATTCTTGGTATGTTGCCGCTTCTGAGTGATGCCTTCTTTGTCTCAATGGCTGTCACCATCATGGCAGGTCTCGCTTTTGCGACGGTCCTGACACTGATTGCAGCGCCTGTGTTTTATCGGATCCTGTTCAATGCAGATCCCCCAAAACAATCAGATGATGACGTTCATCTGATGACTTTATCAAGCGTGGCAGGCTGAAACAGTTCTGCTGGTATCAACTGTTTATATGACTGGAAAGGTTATTTCAGGAGGCTGAGTTGCTTGTTTCAATCTGTTCCGGGCGTTGGCAGGAAAACCTGCAAACTGTCGTGGCTGCGAAGTTATCTCGACCGCTTTACGACGCATGAAAATCGGCGCCCAGGCCCAATACGGATACCTTGATGCCCATTTGGTGCGCCAGTTCGGCACGTATGATCAAAGCGTCAAGCGCTGCCGTGTCATCCGTGGCGTACACCACTTGGACATGATTTGATTTATGGCGACCCATCAACTGATCCCGTGTTACCCCAGTCAAGGTGGCGTGCATGATGGGCCATTCAGGTGTGGTCGCGTCGCGGCGTCGTTTTGTTTCGTGTGCCGGTAGTTCGACGCTGTGACCGAGGCCGATATCGAGGCGAAGTTCGTCATCTTCCAGGTAGATGCGTGACCAAACAATGCTCCCCGGCCGTGCCACACCTGACAAGGTGCCGCCACCGGAAGGAAAATACATCGGAGGCTGCCTTTTGCTCTCCGACCCGGCCCATCCGCCAATATGATGCGCTGGTGGCGCTGCACCTGAAATCTCGAAAACCCAAATGAAGTCATTCTGCCAGCGACTGCCGTCATCATCACCCCATCGAATATCGTGCAACGTCGTTTCAACAGGCTGGCCGATGGCTGTGTGGACACGATTGATTAGCAGCGCGTCAAGACCAGCGCATTCATCGACTTCATTGAAATGGATGATGGGCAGGTTTGGACGAATGACGCTGCCATCCCGCCTTTTGACAGGCGGACGGTCGCAGTTGTTTAGCATGCCTTCTACAAGGTCGGAGGCTGGCAATAGATCCTTGAGGCCTTGCTGGTACTGAATGCCGATCAAATCGCAATCGAAACTGTCTGTCATCCGTACTGCCGCGACATACATTTTGCATTGCAGGAGGACTTGGTCGATCGTCAGTTCGGTTTCAGGGTCGTTACCGAGGTCAAGTTTCAATCCTCTGGCGACCATCCATTCGCAAACGGCCCGCCCTTCTTCGTCTGGCACCTTCATGGTTTCTGCGTAGAGAGCGGACTGTGACAATCGCTCTTTGAAAACACCCAGTGGCGCCAACGCCTCGTCCGGAATGATGGCGTTGTACATGCCCATGCACCCCTCGTCGAACACCCCCATGATCGCTTTGCGATGCTGTAAATCAGCTGCGATCTCTGTGGCGATATCACGAAGTCTGGGGGGAACAGTGGAAGTATCAAATTCAGCTACGTGAGACTGTGGATGACGCAGGACACCGCGCTCCAACCAGCTCTGCAGTCCGTTTCTGAAAAAGGGGTCGGTGAAATCCTCGCTCCAGAGCGTCGAATACGTGACACCAGCCTTGGCGAGTGAACCATTGAGGTTCAGCATACCGACAAGGCCTGGCCATTGTCCCGACCAATTGGCGACCGTCAGGATTGGACCCCTATGGCTGATCAGCCCCGGCAGAATATGATGTGAATACTGCCACACGGCCTCCGCTACGACAACCGGGGCGTCCAGTGGGATTGAAGCCACCGCATCAAGTCCCGCGCGTTGGCTGTCGAGGAACCCATGCCCCTTGTCAGGGTCAAATACGTGCGCACGTTGGACAACATGGCCTAGGGCTTCGACTGCGTGAACGACTGCAGCTTCCATCGTCTCTTGCGCCGGCCAACATGTCACGTTCGCGGCGAGGCGGCTATCACCGCTTGCAAACAGATAGACTGTACATTGATCCATCAGATAAACCCCATCAACCGTGCATGACTGTTTGAATGGATTTGAATTGGTCCTGCAGCGATTTGAAAATATTGTATTTCTTGTCGTGGAATGCGCGAACCTCGGAACGAGGTACTAGTGTTTTGCCCCCTCTGGACATCCCGTGCATTGCCTTGAGCGTAGTTGGGAACGCGCCCGACGCGCGCGCGGCGAGCATGGCAGATCCCAAGAGCACGGGTTCAGGCTGGTCCGGTATGACGACCTTGCATCCGGTGATATCGGCATGGGATTGGCAGTAGATTCGGTTCTTCGCCAGTCCTCCACTCACGACGATTTGCGTGGTTGGAACGGACTGGCTTTCCAGTTGTTCAATGATCTGCCGTGTCCCGTATGCCAACGATTGTATGCCAGCGAGATAATCGACGACCAAGTCTTCCATGTCTGTGGCGGTATTCTGGCCGACAATCATCCCCAATCGTGACGGATCGGCGAGTGGTGATCTGTTTCCGTTGAAGTCTGGTACGATGTGGCGGTTCTTGGCCAATTGGTCATAAAAGCCGCGTTCGGCAGCACCAAGCACCCTCTCCTCGAGCAAACCGTGAGGAGTGTGGCCTGCTTGTGCCGCGTTGAAACGCAATTCGAACCCGGCAGCATGACGATTTATGATCGTATCCAGCGCTGCGCCGGCCATGGATTGACCAGCCTCATTTACCCAAAGACCCGGCAGAACCGCCCCAAGGTAGGGTCCCCAGACGCCAGGAACGTAGGCGGGCGCGCCCGACAAGGTGATGTGACACGCGGATGTTCCAGCGATCAGGGCCATTGTGGCGCCGTCGCCAGCGCATCCGAGTGTTCCCAGCGCGCCCGCGTGCGCATCGATCATGCCTACGGCTACACGGGTTTTTTTGGATAATCCCAGATCGCGGGCTGCCTCGTCTGTGAGGTTGCCAACCGGCTCTCCGGGCGCGGCCATCTCCTGACCAATCCGCCTGTAGTTTTCGGTTGCAAGATCGCCCAGCCCAATTTGCTTGAAGAATGAGTTGTCCCACCCTTTGCCATGCTCGCCCTTGGTAGCATCGTATGTCCATTTGCAGACCACCGTGCACAACGACCGTTTCAGGGACCCGCTTGCTTTCCACGTCAGCCAGTCTGGTAGGTCAAAGAAATGAGCTGTTTCTTCCCAAGCGAATGGCAGGTTCTCTTTCAGCCAGACGAGTTTGGGAATCTGCATTTCAGGAGAGATTGTCCCGCCGGAAATGCGCAATCTGTCGTGGCCTGTTCCATCAATCCGCTTGGCGATGTCTTTTGCTCTGTGATCAGACCACAGTATAACGTCCTGATCGCTCTCTCCGTCGGGTGAGACGGATATTGTGGATCCCTTCGCGCCCGCGGCGACAAGGGAACAGGTCGCATCAAACCCAATGCCCGAGATCTGCCGAACATCCGTCTCCGTGTAGCGAATAACATCATGCACACAATGGCAAACGGCTGCCCATATATCTGTCGTCGACTGCTGTGCAAAATCTGGGCGCGGGTGCCACGTCTGTATCTTGTGTGAACACGCGTAGATCATGTTGCCGTCCACGTCGAACAGTCCTGCGCGCGCACTGCCAGTGCCCACATCTACCCCGATGAAATAGGTCATGTTGATCAGTCAATCTGCTCTAGGTCGTCTTCGAGTTCCGTCATGTCCTCGCCCCCGGCCATGAGGTTCAGGACTTCTTCGCGGCTTTTTTCGTTGCGTTTGAAGCGCGCTGCCACTTCACCTTGGATCAACACACAGAAGTCATCGCCAACACTCATGGCGTGACGTGCGTTATGTGTGATGAACACGATGCCCGCGCCGTTCTTGCGCGCGATGCGCATCATCTTGAGTACAATGGATGCTTCCTTGACCCCCAGCGCAGAGGTCGGCTCATCAAGAATGAGCATCTTCGCTCCAAAATACATGGCGCGCCCGATTGCGAGAACCTGACGTTCTCCGCCTGACATTGTACCGACCAGCTGCTCGCCGTTGGTGACACGTGTGAGGCCGAATTTTTGCATCTGCTCTACAGCGATTGCATTTGCTTTTTGCGTGTCGATGCTGCGGAAAAATCGCGGACCCTTCGTAGGTTCGGCCCCGAGGAAGAAGTTGCGACCGACGCTCATGAGGGGAATGGACCCCACATTCTGGTGCACTGTTGCGATGCCCCGTTGCCGGGCTTCACGTGGGCCAGAGAACCGGGTCTCGCCGCCTTCGAAAAAGAGTTGGCCGTTTGTGGGTTGGTGATAGCCCGAAAGGACTTTGATCAACGTTGATTTGCCCGCCCCATTGTCGCCCAGCAAGCAAAGGATCTTGCCCGGTTGCACGCTCATCGAGACATTCCTCAGTGCCTTGGTTGAGCCAAAGAACTTGTCGATATTGCGCAGTTCCATAAGCGCACTGGTCATGACCAACGCCCCCTACTGTGCCGTCAGCGCGAGGCGCCGGACGTAGTTGTTGGCCAGAACCGCAACGGCCAGAAGCAGGCCAAGGAAAAGCTGAATCCAATCAGTGTTCCAACCCGTGTAGAAGATGCCACTGGAAATCACGCCAAAAAGCGCGGTGCCAAAGACTATCCCGATAACGGAACCATAGCCGCCGGTCAGTAGCACGCCTCCAATTACGACCACGATTGGCGCCTGGAAAACGTAGCCCATGCCATAGGTCGAATTGCCCGAGTTCCACTGGATGCCTTGCAGGATACCGACAAGGGCCGCGCAGAAGCCGGTTGCAACGAACAACAAGGTCTTTACCCGTTCAACCGGCACACCGGCAGCACGCGCGGCATCTTCATTGCCGCCAGTGGCGTAAATCCAGTTGCCAAAGCCGGTTTTGCTAAGCACTCGATATCCGATGTATGCGACAAGCGCCCACCAAAGGATCGATATGTTTGCCTGACCGAGCCTCGTTGCAAATGCCAGTTTTGCGCTGTCGGACGCAAAGATGGATGACGAGGTGACGTTTGCGATCAAACGGGAAATGCCCATGGTTGCGCCGATGACAATGAAATTTGTTGCCAACGTGACGATGAAGCTGGGCAGTTTCGTCTTGACCACGGCCAGACCGTTGGCCAGGCCAATCAGACACCCCGCAGCCAGCGCCAACCCAATCATGGGCCATGTCGGGGCTCCGAACTGGTTGGTTCCCAGCGCAAGGATCATCGAGGCAGCGCCAACGGTCGAGCCGATTGACAGGTCAAATTCACCCGAGATCATCAATAGGCCAACGGGGATCGCGACGATACCCAGTTCGGCTGCCAAGTTCAGCCAGCCAGCAGTACCGTTGATCGATACGAAACCGGTTCCCGGTGTGGCGAGCACAAAGAACAAGTAAGTCAAGACAAAGGCCGCAATGGCTCCGGTCTCAGGACGTCGCGCAAGGTTTTTCAATGTCGGTCCCTCTGGCGTTTCTGCGACTTCAGCAAGTATGGAGTCGTTCAGGACGCGCCACGAACGCCTGCATGTTTCCGGTTGACCTCGAGCGTTTTGTCCACGTTCGAGCGGTCAATTACCAGCGGTCCGGTTTTGACATGCCCAATGGGTTGAAGGCCGTAGTTGAGATACTGAAACGCTACCTGCATGGACATGAAACCTTGAAGATAGGGCTGCTGATCCATCGCAAATGCCAGATCACCAGATTGAATTGCCAGCAGCGCTTCGTTTGAAAGATCGGCAGTACCGATCATCACCTCGCCACGGCGACCAATCTCTTCGACAGCACGGAGCGCAGACATGGCAGGCACTGCGTTCAGGGTGTATATGCCATCAATATCTGGATTGGCCTGAAGTGTGCCTTTGATTGCTTGTGTCATGGCTTGCGGGTTTGTTGCGTCCCCCGTGCCGATCGTTTGGTAGATGGTTTTCACGCTGGCCGCTTCCATCGCTGCAATGTATCCATTGCAGCGCTCTTCAACTGTCGGGTTTCCAGGAACCTGATTGAAGCACAAGCCCACTGTCACCCCTGCCTCGGCCTGAAGCTCACCGGCCTTGTACCCCATTTGAAACGGGTCTTCTCCAATGAAGCCGATCGAACCATTTTGCTCCCAGAGCGTCTGGCCGGAGTTGTGTATCAACACGGGGATGCCGGATGCAGTCGCTTCCTTGATCAACGGATCCATTCCGTCGGGGAAAAACTCGCCAACCAACAACATGCGGGGATTGCGACTGATTGCCTGCTGGAGCAAGCGCGGATAGTCGCTGGTCATATTCGATGTGTCGGTCACCGCGATGTACTGATAATCGAGGCCGAAGGTTTCCGCGCCATCGTCAAACCCCTGTTTGACGGCTGCAAAGAAGGGCCAAGACAAGGGCCCACTCACGACAAGTATCGGCCCGTCATCATCGGCCATTGCGGCTGAAACCGCACCAAAGCCCAACGTCAGGGATGCAATGGCGACCTTCAAAGATTTTAGAAAATTCATTTATCACTCCCGCGGTCTCGGGGCCGTCAGTCGGCTATCAATTCACGCGAATTCGGCCACCGTCCGTCCTGAAACAGCCTCAATTCACACAGGTTGTCAACAATAATAATTCAGAGTGAATGATTATTGACTGAGCGCCGGTTCCCGCCTAGCTTAGTGATCGGAAGCGTACTGTGACGTCTGGTGAAATGCTTTTGAAATCAGTTGTCTAACGAGTTACAGGGGGCGAGATGCGAACGGTTCTGTGTTATGGGGATTCCAACACGTACGGGCAAACAACTGCCAATTTGCCGGATGACAGATATCCCCATGATGTGCGTTGGCCGGGCATTCTCAGGCAAGAGCTTGGCGCGAACTGGATGGTCATCGAAGAAGGTTTGAGTGGTCGCACGACTGTCAGCGACGATCCGATCGAAGGTTCGGAAAAAAATGGCCGGACCTATCTGCGCCCCTGTATCATGAGTCACAAGCCGCTGGATCTTCTCATTATCATGCTCGGGACGAATGACCTGAAGATTCGCTTCAACAAGACTCCCGGCGAAGTTGCCATGGGAATTGGTGCGTTGATTACCGACGTGAAGTCGATGCCAGCAGGTATCAATGGTAAGGTTCCGGAGATACTGGTCGTGGCCCCACCTCCAACCGCGTTGGACCTGAAGGAATGGTCTGGGGTCTTTGACGGAGCGCAAGAGAAGTCCCGTGCATTGGCGGCAGAGTATGAACGCATCGCCGATATGCACGAAGTACACTTTTTCGACGCGGCGATCGTCGTGAAGTCCAGCGATGCAGACGGGTTTCATCTTGATGCCGCAGCGCATCATGACTTGGGATTGGCCATTGCCGAAGAAGTCATGGCCATTGGCTGGCTTCCGGAAGAACCCCGGATCACTTAGTGGACATCGCCAGCAGCGGAGACTGAAATTGCCCGATATGAGATTTGCCCCGCCGCCCGCCGTTCGGGTGTCCAATACCGCGAGCGGAATGAACCAAGTGCTGGCGCGGACTTTGAACGAGCGGTTGATCACGTCCCTTCTGCTGCAGAACGATGGAATGACCCGGCTACAGCTTGGTCAGGAAAGTGGTCTTTCCGCACAAACAATCTCCGTAATCGTGCGCGCGCTTGAGGCGGATAATCTGATTTTGAAGGGCGAAGCGGTGCGCGGGCGCGTTGGCCCCCCGACGACGCCCATCATTCTGAACCCAAAAGGTGCATTTTCGCTTGGTGTAAATGTGGCCGCCAACGAGCTCAGCGGCGCAATCGTCAACTTCGTAGGCCAGGTCGTTGAAACGGTCCGTGTGCCGCTTGAAAGCCAAGAAGTTCTTACTTCGTCGCTTACAATGTTGGTCGACGAACTGCTCGGAGCCTGCTCCCCCCAGATGAGGAAGTTAGTCGCCGGCATTGGCGTCACGCTGCCTGATGATTTTGACAGCATTCATGGTTCAAAGATCGAGTTCGAAACGCTGCTCGAGGGCCATACGGGCATTGAGACTTTCATCCAGAACGACGTGACGGCGCTGGCCAGCGCTGAAACCCTGTTTGGTGCAACGCGTAAGTCGGGTGATTTTCTATACTGCTACGTTGATGCGTGTTTGCATCCGCGACTGTGTTTGAGCGGTCGAATTCATTCTGGTCAAACGCCGCCACCGTTCCATACGACATCGCCCGGGCGAGATAGCGAAGTTGATGAGGCTTGGATCGATGCTGCATCTTTCGCTGTTCGGAACATGATCAGCACCACCTCTTTGCTGGCTAAGATTCCGACGGTCGTTTTGGCGTCTCATGCGCCATCTCAGCACTTGCAGGCCTTGATCGACAGCATAGCTATGCCAAAGGATCAGGATGTCGAAGTGGTCCCCAGTTACTTTGGTCAGGATGCCTTGGCGGCAGGTGCCGCGGCGCTTCCCCTTCACCCCAAGTTCATGTCGCGCTCTGACGCTGCCACCTGACGGCAAATGCCTTCTCGAGTGGAGCGTGAAACGGCCCGCCAAGCGGGCCGTTCTGAGTCTGAGGCATCAAATAGCGCCCCAAGCACAATGCATGATCTCATAGACCGTCGAAGTTCACCGTATAGCTTTGCGCACCGATGGTTGCTTTGACGCAGAAACTCTGTGTCTGGCACCCGTCGATGTCATTGCCGACTTCAAGGGTCTGAGGTTGCAGCACCTTTTGCGACCCCGGATGGTTAAGGGCGCCTTGAAACAGGAACGCTCGGACATCTTCGCTCACTGTGTCGTTTGGTTCGAACCGTAGCAGACGGCGTGTGTCAGTGCCGCGCTTGCGGTTGATCTGTGTGATCGTGTCGAAATTGACGAAGCGGCGGAAGTAGGGGTCGTCGGCCATGAACGAAGGTGGGCCAAATTTCAGCTCGACGTCACCCCGCATCGAAGCTGCCGTCATGCGCCCCTTTGCTTCTCCACGCACGTTACCACCCCGGAACAGGATCATGCAGCGTGGAGTGAAGTCGACTGTATTCACGCCAGAGAATGCCACGTCGACATGATGGCTGACGCCACCGTTACGCGGCAAATCACAGGTTTCGACGTTGTCGTATGGTGTATACCAGAACTCTTGAATGAGTGATTTCTTGCGTGGGCCGGTGCTGCCTGATACGTGCCGCGTCTGGAAATCATCGACGATGATGAAGTTGCCATTGGGCAACGCCAACTTGTAGCGAATGGCTTTCTCCATCCAACCGCCTGCGACACTTTTCCCGTAGACTTCCGACGCATCGAAATAGACACCCCTGAGACCCGTGTCGCCTTCAAGCGTATCGATCTCAAAGCTGTCGCCTGTAGCCACTTTTCCAAAGATCTGGCCCATGTGGGTCTGATCCGGGCGCGCAAACCAAGGGTCGACGAACTTGGCGTCCGGCACGATCAAGGAGTTCGCTCCAATGGCAAAACCATCGTAGTAATTTTGTACGACGCGATCATCAGCGACATCGTGATAGTAACTTACTACCGGACCTGTCGCCTTGATATTGGTTCCGATTTCGAGCCATCCGTCAGTGCCATTTGCACCACCGTCCCCGCGTTCTTCAACGAACAATCGATGTCTGCTGTATTGCAGTGCGTCACCTTCTACGGATTTGGTTCGGTCGTCCCCGTACCAAAGCTTTCTTGCGCCACCGCCCTGGGTAAAGCTGATCTCGTCGACGCCAAAGCTCGCTTCCCTAAACAGGTGCAAACCACTGCCCTGGAGGAAGGTGATGGACCCGACCCCCTGACCACCATTCACGACAGCGTTCCAGTGATGTGATTTGATGTCGCTAAAGGCCGACAACGGGATTTTGATGTGGTGCCACCCATTTTCATCCGGGGAGGTGTCTTTCATCCAGGCGCCGATGGACATGCGTTGCGATTTTCCCGCGACATTCAGCAGGATGAAGGCATAGTCCATGTTCACGTTTTTGACGGGCTTGGCATAGAACTCCAACGCATCCGAAGCAGTTGTTAGGGGCACATGCCCTTTCGTGCCCCTGACTTCGTAGTAGTTGTAACCCTTGGTGAAATCGCCGTAGCCGGTGTCGTCGATGAAGCGGCTGCCGTGCACTGACCATTTGACGTCAAAACAGTCCAATTCTCGGTGGGGGAAGTTGTTTGGAACACAGCTCATCGCCATCATGTTTTGATTGGACTGCTGAACATGTTGCGAAGGGTTGTCACCACTTGCGGCCCAAGTCTTGCGGTTGGTATTGATGCGAAAAACGGACTCGTTGAACGGGAAGTCTGCTGCGTACTCATCTGTAAGCAGCTGGTCGCCACACGCCTCGACTTCGGAATACCAATCCCGCGCCAGGTGCGCGCCCATCAACATCGGAACAGACATCCCGTTGTCGAAGTAATGGTTGGCGAAGAACCGTCCGGCCACACATTGCTCTGCCGTGCTTAGCTCGGTCGTGCCCGGGGCATTCAGACCGATCATTTCTTTCCAAAGCAGCATATCAAGCGGCATGGCATTGCGGATGCCTTGGGTTTTCCATGCGTCACCGAAGTTCACTGTGTGCCCGTCTGGCGCCATCGCGTTTACGTACCAGGTAGCTGTATCAGTGCCGATCCCCCACTTCATGGCGTGCATTGGCTCGCCGATTGTACGCATGTAGAAGTTGTTGATCGGGCCGGTCGAGGCATAGTCCGTGGCCATGTACCCCGCGCCCTCCTGGTACATGCCTTCATCCATATAGATCCGACGATGGTTCCACGAGAACTTCAGAACATTTGCCAACAACTCCTTTGCCATCTCTTCATATCCGGGCTCGTCATAGATCAGCGTTGCAAATCGCAGTGCGGATTCACCCAGAATCGAGTTCCAGTTGTTTTGAAGTGAAACGGTCCAATGGATCTTGCTGGATGGATCCGATTGCTCAAGATACATCTTTGCATAGCTTGTCATGAAGTCCAGAACTTCGCCCTTGTCAGCTGGCGTGGCCCAGTACCGGTTGTCATTCCAGTAGTAGTCCATGATCGCGGTCCATGGGCGGAACATGCGGATGACGCCAAGATCGAAGTAGCAACCGTTGCCGCCGTGGTGCCAGGCATAAGGTCGCGGAACCGCCTTGCCATCAATTGCCGGGCAGTTGTTGCGTGACAGCGCTGGTGTCAATTGACGTTGGAACTCGCGAAATTCATACCGGATGAACTTCCGCTTTAGCGCCCAGAGCTCACCCTCGACATAGTTTGGAGTGTCGCTGTTTGCTTGCAAGAACCTGCAATCGGGATCGAATTCCAAACACCCGTCAATCATGCGGATCAGGTGCAGTACCTGCATGGCCCGTGCCGCGTTTCCTTTTGGCAGGTCCTCATCGCTCGCGTTCAGATTTACGTCCAGGTAAAATCGTGCCGCAGGAACATTGCGAAGCGTATGGGGGTAAGCCCATCCCGCTTTCTTCATCCCGTAAGTGGTGTTGTTGTAGACCGAAAAGATGTTTTTGACGGTTGCATAGCTGTAGTTCTCGCCCTGGTAGTCAGCGGCATTGGCGGTCTCAAATGGCCGGAAGTAAGACCAATACTGCGCTTCATCCCCATGCAGGCGGGGATGCGCACGTGGAAGGTTTTCCTCAAAACGGTTCAGGACCTGAGCATTCAGCTCGCTGATGCGAGACTGAAATGCCGGGTCTGCCTCGCCTTCTGGAAAGTCAGCTTGATCAAGCGGAAAGAAGTGCCGTATGTCGGCTTCCGGTCGCTGTTCTGAGCCATAGACCTCGATTTCCCGAATTTTTGATGCGCCCCAGCGCTCCAGGCTCTCGAACTTGATGAAGCGGGTTTTCACGGGTTGGGCGAGTTCGATCTCTTGTTTGATGTCGGAGTACCCGAGGCCCTGACGTGTCGCGCCTAACACATTCAGAAAGGTTTCGCCGTCGTCCGAGTGCCATACTCGGAACTTACGAATGGCCTGCGCCCGGTACATGTTGCCTGTATGGATCCCAAGCCTGGTCACGTAGGCAATGCGCCCAAGGTCAATGGTGACAGAGCGGTCAGTCGTCGATTGATTGTTGAATACAAACGGCGCGTCATTGCTCATGTCACCATCGGTGATGCTGGCAAGGGTGCCAATGGCGTCACTTACGTTGCTGGTGACAGGTTTCTGTGCCGAGAGCAGCGTTTCTGCTGCAGCGGCGCCACTTAGGGCGGCACCGCACAGTAGCGCTGACATGGCCGTCAAGACGGTCTTGCGCATGGGGTTCTCCAAGTTCTGTGTTTGTGAGGACAGGTGATTGTGGCGAAAAGCGTTTTTTGGTTTTGAGTTCGTAATCGAATTCAATCGAACCGCGGAGCGAAGCCGAGGACGATATAGCTGTGCGTGAGTGGCAGCGGATATCGGCGTCTCAAAGAAGAAGCCGGGTTAGATCACATCTATTTGGTTGTTGGGCGATGATCCCCTGAATATTGGGGATTTTAGCTCTGGCCGGAATATTTCCGTGCCGTACTGCCAGAGCCGGGCAATGAGTAACACGGATCGACAATTTACGCCGACCGTTCGTTGTCAACACCCGGTTGCCGTGTATTCGCAACCGTATCCTGACATCGCCAACATACCGAGGCGATATTTATATTCAATCAAAAGTTGAAATCTATGTCTAAAATTTTATAGGTCTGGAGGGAACGACCGGTTCGTTTTGGCCTCTGGCTTAGAAAATCCGTACCGTGGCAGCTGTTTGGAGCGTTGGCTTTTCTTTGAGTTCGGCGCTTATGCTTTATGCATCCAGACCAACAGAGCCAATGACTTCTGAAAGATGGTTTTCTGCAATTGCTCGACGAAATACCGGATCTGATGCACGTCGTGCCATGCTGATAAAGCCGTTGGTTTCCGCGCATTGGCGAAGCTCTGCAAGAGGGCGAGCCTCGGAAACAGCCGTTGCCAATGCCGGCGACATTTCGAGCAATTCGGCCAGAACCGTGCGTCCCGCGTGACCGCTGCCTGCGCAGTTGTCACACCCCATCCCTTTACAATCTTTGCACTTCGTCGCCACCAATCTTTGCGAAAGGACGCCGCGCAGTGTTGCGCTTAGGAGGTAGTGAGGTACGCCCAAATCGATCAGGCGCGAGATTGCCGAAGGTGAGTCATTTGTATGAATTGTGGACAACACCATGCGTCCAATGAGCGCTGCGCGCACAGCGATTTCTGCAGTTTCAGCATCTCGGATCTCACCGACCATTACGACATCGGGATCCTGGCGAAGGATGGCACGCAATGCGCGTGCAAAGGTCATTTCAATCGCGTTGTCCACAGGCACCTGAACGATACCCTTTAAAGCGTATTCAATAGGGTCTTCGACGCTGACGATCTTGCGACTGCCGTCGTTGATGTCCGTCAGGGCGGTGTACAAGGTTGTCGTCTTCCCACTTCCTGTAGGTCCCGCAACGAGGAAGAGGCCGTTAGGCTGCCGCAACATACTTCTCAATCGGCCCACCATGTCAGCGTCATAGCCCAGCTGGGTCCAATCCAGTTTGACGCGCGTGCGATCGAGGATTCGAACGACAATGCTCTCACCGTACTGACTTGGCAATGTGGATATACGTAAATCAATGACGCGCCCGCGCACCGAAACCTGTGCGCGACCGTCCTGCGGGCGGCGCCGTTCCGAGATGTTAAGGCCACCCATGATCTTGAGACGCGACACAGCAGCCGCACGGCTGGCTTGTGGAATGACGCCGCCATTGCGCAGAACTCCGTCTATTCGAAAGCGAAGGGCGAATTCGGTTTCACTTTCTTCAAAGTGAATGTCCGAGGCACCTTCGTTGGCGGCATGCGCGATGATGTCGTTGACCAACCTGATCACCGGTCCGCCATTGGCCAATGCACTCAGCTTCTCGACATCCAGATCCGACACGCCGGCAGCAGCGTCGTCGGATGGGGGCCAATCCAGAGTTTCGATTGCCGCCGTCAGGATCGATGGCGCAACAAGTGTGACCCGCAGCTCCGCTTTGTGTCGGAACGCAAGCGACGCCAACGCATCCCGGGCGCGCGGGTTTGCGCACGCAACGGTCAGTAGGCTTTTCTCGAACCTGAGTGGTACCAGTTCGGCAGATTTGAGGAACTCTCGCTGTAGATTCAATCGCTTGGCAAGGTCGGCCTCAGGCACCACTGATGTCGCAAATGGAACGTCCAACTGAAGCGCGATCTCACGGTACAGCTCCTCCTCTTCGATGAGCCCGAATTCAAGCAAGCTGCGTTCGATCGGAAGCTGCGTTTCATGGCTGGCTGCCACGCAACGCGTGGCATCAGCTTCTGTCAGATCATGTTTTGATTTCAGCGCCGCCAAAAGGCCGACGTCGTCTATTGCCAAAAACTGGGTCACGTTGAGGTCCGGAAATATGTCAGAAGAATCGGCTTTTCGCTTGGACAAGCATAGCCTAGGGTTGTGGTGTCAAAAGTATATTTCAATACTTCGAGCCACTTTTCCATGACAACACGTGAGCCGTCTCGCTTCTTGCGATGGTATCTTTCTTCTATGGCAAGCTTTGTGCCTGAGTGGATCAGGGCTGCCTGTATGGGGCGCCCGATGGCCCGAACTTGCCATTTTGTTGATGGCAAGAGCAGCGATCATCGGCACACCCTGCCAGCAAGCTTGCTTGTCGGTGGCAAAAAACCGTCAGCTGCATCATCTCGCAATGCGATTGATGCCGTAGTCCCGGAACGCCTTTTTCTGACGCGCCGCGTCAGCCTTCCCCGCAAAGCAGCTGCAAGGATGCTGCAGATAGGAACGCTGGACATTGCACAGAAAACACCACTGCAGGCCGATGAGATCACCTGGGCAGTCGGTCCTGTCCTTCGAGAGAAAGACCACGTGCAAATGACGCAAGTCATTGCGCTGAATTCCGACCTTGTCGCTTGGCGAGAGCGTATGGATGCAGCCAATCGTCCACTTCGGCGCGTCTATGCACGTGTTTGTGGGCGTGATGTTTTGATTGCAGATTTTGAAAAAGCGACCAGTCCATACGCGCGCTTATGGCCGGTTTTCAACCTCGCCGGTGCGACAATAGCATTTGCCTGCGCACTCTATCTTTGGGCGTTGCCCGGCCTTCAGGCTGCGGACAGGGTTGCGCGGCTGACGTCCGAGACGGATCGCCTACAGGCGCAGGCCCTTGAGCTGCGCAGACAGGTTGAAAGTCAGAAAACAGACGAGGAACGGCAACAGCGCATTCTGAGCGCAGTTTCGGATGCGCCGCTACTGTTTGACGCTGTCGTCGCAGCGACCACTGCATTGCCAGATTCAGTTTGGGTTTCGCAATACATCTTCGACCCGTCGGGAGTACGCATGTTCGCCGAAGTGAACGGATCCGCTGTTGATCTTTTGTACGCCTTGGCCGAGCAGCCGCTGTTACCAAATGCGATCATGCAGGGGGATATTCAGGCAACCATATCAGGGACGGAAGAATTCTGGCTGCTCCACGATCACGTCAGTCCACAATGATGTATGGCCGGTCCCGATATCCCGCCTTGCTTTTAACCTGTGCACTGCTGACGCTGGCGTGGATAGGGCTGGTGGAGCCTGCAATCGCGTGGAAAAGAGACATCTTGCGCGAGGCGACGCGTGCCGAAAACATTTATTTGCAGCTGGTTAGTGGCATCAGAGCGCTGGAACATGATCTGCAAGCGGTTCAGTCCGCTCCGGTTGAGGATGTGATTTGGCGCGCGTCTGACGGCCGCGCTGTTGTTCTGGAAGTGCAAGCCGCGCTCGGGAGACTGGCACAAGACACGGGTGTCACCTTTTCCGCAGTATCTCCTGCACAATCCGAACTGGGGATGGACGCTGAAGTCGTGGCTCTTACCCTTGAATTGCGTGCGCCGCTGGATCGGATTCTGTCTCTTGTCAAAGCGATCGAAAACCATGAGCCACCGCTGATCGTGGAGGCCGCAGCGATACGGAGAACGTCCGGTTTGGGCGCAGACACGGACCAGCCCGTTCTTCAGGTCTCGTTTCGCGTCGCCGCCGTCACATTTGCGGAACCGGTGAGGTAACCTCATGATATCGCGCGGTTTACCCATCATCGGGAGTATCGTCATTTGGTTCGCTGCATGTCTATTTGCGTGGCAAGCATTCCAGACGTTTCGCTATGGCGCACCTCGCGTCATGCCGTCAATACCAGAGGTCAGTTTGCCTGCGGCTGAAAGACAATTCGAACAAGCTTCGCCAATTGACGACACTGATTTTTCGCAGGTACTGGCCCGTCCGCTCTTTGCACCGAATAGGAGGCCAGTGAGTGCTGTCGAGACGGTTGAGCGGCGCGACGCATCTCAGTCTATTGCGGAAACTACGCAATCTGATATTCTACCTGAAGTTATAGTCTACGGCGTCGCCATAAGCGGCGCGCTATCAAAAGCATTCTTGTCAATAGATGCCTCCGCACCGGACTGGTACGGAGAGAATGATATTATATCGGGTTGGACGCTCAAAAAAATCGAAGACAATGGCGTTCTATTGCAGTCCGGAACAGTGGAACTGCGTATCGAGCTTTACTGACGAAAGCGACGGACCAATCATGGAAATCGCACACCGCGCAATTGCTGCGGTAACTACTCTGCTGTTGCTTGGCGCCTGTATGTTGACAGAACCAGTAACACAATCGGCAAAGGCGCCGCTTTTGGCCAATACGGTAGAGGGAACAGGCGCCCGCACAAATCGTGGCCCCTGGTTGCCCTTGTTCGGACGCCGGAATGCAGACCGACGTGTCATCGGGACGGATAGTTTCGTGAGCGACGCGGCGGACACATCGCAGCCTTTGGTCAGCGTCGAAGCCTCCGGGGACATAATCTTGAACCTCGTGAACGTGCCTATCGATCAAGCCGCCAAAGCAGTCTTGGCGGACGCCTTGAGCAAGAATTACACGATTGATCCCGGTGTATCTGGCACGGTGACCCTGCAAACGACGAGACCGCTGACGCAGAGAGCTATGCTGGACACGTTCCAAACAGTACTCGAATTGAACGGTGCTACGCTTCAAACTGCGGGAGACTTGATTACAATTGTACCGGCCGAAGGAGCCACACGCCGAATTTCCAGCCCGTCAGATATCTCCGGTGCCGGATCCCGCATTGTCGCACTGCCGCTAAGGTACATTGGAACCGAGGAAATGATCCGTCTGCTGACGCCTATCGCGGGCAGCAAGGTGCAACTGCAGGCCATTCCAAAGCGGAACGTCGTTCTGATTTCGGGAACACGCGGTGAGATCAACGCGGCCATCGACGCTGTAAACCTGTTTGATGTGGATGTGCTCAAGGGAAAGTCGGTTGGGTTATTCACGGTAAAGTCGGCAACACCGGAGGCTATCGTTGAAGAGCTGAACGTCATCTTCGAAACAGGTGAAGGTGGCAATTTGCAGGACGTGGTGTCGTTCCTGCCGTCACAGCAGCTTGGCGCTGTAATAGTAGTGTCGACACGGTCCAAATATCTCGGTGAGGCTGAAAGGTGGATACGCGACTTGGACCATGCTGCCGAAAGCGCGCAGCGTCAGCCATCTGTCTTTCCACTCCAACACAGAAACGCGGAAGAACTTGCGCCTCTCCTCATCGAGATGATGGGGCAAAGTGCCAGTCGTGAAGAAACTGAAGCTGTAAGTGCCGCGCAGATCGTTGCAGACAAAGGGCGCAACGCATTGTTGGTGATGGGCACCCGCTCCGAGCAAGAAGCCGTTGCGCGGTTGATCCAGACGCTGGACACGACGCCCGTTCAGGTTCTGCTGGAAGCAACGATCGCGGAAGTCACCCTGAACGATGAGCTCAATTTCGGACTGCGTTGGTTCTTCGAACAGGGCAATTTTAAATCAACTTTCTCCGATCTTGAGAACGGAGCGGTAAACGGAAGTTTCCCAGGGCTCGCCATTCTGTTTGAAGGCAGCGCATCGTCGAAAGTGGCATTGTCGGCGCTGAGCGCGGTCACCGATGTCGAAGTCGTCTCCTCACCCAGCCTGCTTGTTCTCGATAATCAGGAGGCGCGATTGCAGATTGGGGATCAGGTGCCAATCGCAACGCGCGAGGTTCGCGACACCGACGATCCAAACGCGCCCGTGGTCAACTCAATTGCATTGCGGGACACCGGTGTCATCTTGTCGGTTCGTCCCAGGACGTCGAACAGCGGTCTCGTGACACTGGACATCGAGCAGGAAGTTTCGAGCGTATCCAGCACCACATCATCGGGCATCGACTCGCCCACGATTTCGACGCGTCAACTACAAACATCCGTTGTTGTAGGAGATGGTGAAACCATCGCGATGGGCGGATTGATCCAGGAAGACAGAGAGGTCGGCCAGACCAAAGTGCCGGGTGCGGGTGATGTACCTGTTCTTGGCACACTCTTTCGCAGCAAATCGGACCGCGTGCGCAAGACCGAGCTCTTGATCCTCATAACGCCGAGGATTGTGAACAATGGGCATGATGCACGGAGCGTTACAAACGAACTGCGCCGTCGCATACGAGGTGCAGAAAGTCTTGTTCAGTCCGGCATACGCACGCCAGACGTCGGGCATCGGATCATCGAGTGATGCCACGGTTCTCATACGAAGCATTTGACGCATCAGGTCAGATCTCCGGTGGAGATCTGGACGCTACATCGGAAGCCGCCGCGCTGCATGCCCTCGCTGCTATGGGCGTCACGCCCATCAGTCTCGAATCCGGGACAACCAAGGACCCTTGGTGGGCACGTGAGATTTCGCTTACAGGCGCAACTCCAGCCCACAAGCCTATTGAAATTGAACGCTTTTTTGCAACATTTGCGTCCTTGTTGGCGGCAAATCTGCCGCTGTGCGCCAGCTTGCGGTTTTGTGCAAACCAATCCCATGATCTGCGCATGCAGCGCAGTCTTGGTCGTATTGCGCTGTCGGTCGAAAACGGCTCGACACTGCGCGATGCAATGAACGATGAGAATGGTTTGTTTGCTGAACGTCTGGTGACGCTCGTTGGCATAGCAGAGGCTTCGAATACACTGTCGGAAACTGCGCAGCGCATTGCTGAATTACTCAATGCAGAAGCTTTTTTGTACCATGAAATCCGCGGGGCGATGGTCTATCCAATCATCCTGCTTACTACGGCTGCTCTGGTAATGGCAGTTCTGGTTTTCTATCTGGTTCCGACACTCACGCCGGTTTTTGTCAGTGCGGGTGCGGACATCCCGCTCCCCCTGAAAGTGATGCTGGTCCTTCGATCTTTGGCGATAGACTATTGGTTCATTATCTTTGCACTCGCCACGTGTTTGGGGGGCGCATTCCTCTTTGCTCGAAAGGCTTTGTACGCGGCGTCGGCAACAGCAATGCGTTGTTTCCCGATTGTTGGTCGGATGATCGTTCAACACGCAACGCTCGAGATTTGCAGAAACCTGCATCTGATGTTGAGCAGTGGCGCGAGGCTGACAACAGCCATTGCGACCGCGCGGGACGCGGCACGCATAAGAGGCAATGCGGAACTTATGGACCATGCGCTACGCGAAGTGCAGGCCGGCGCTCTCCTGTCGGATCACTTATGCTCAGCAAAGGGTTTTGATCCAGTCGCAGCCGCGATGATCCGCGCTGGCGAACAGTCAGACCAGCTGACCGTCGTACTTGGTCGCATTGCCACTGACCTGAACCAACAATCCGCAAGAACGCTGAAGCAAGTGGTTCAGCTTATCACTCCCATAATCACGCTTCTTATCGGTGGCGGGATAGGCATCGTCGTCCTTTCCACGATTTCGGCGATCATGGACCTCAATGAACTCGCCTTCTGAAAACTGCTTGGGCATGTCGCTTCTGGAAACACTGATTGTGTTATCGATCACGGCTCTGGTCATTGGCGTGGCCATCCCGTCCTTCAGACCACCGCCGCGCCATTTGGCCTTGCAGGAGGAACTTTCGCGCTTGGAAAGAGAAGCACTTGCAGTGCGTTTGCGCGCTATTCGGAGCGGCATTGCGCAGGTGTGGAAGCCCGACGTCCTTTTCTGTTCAAGCTCTCCAAACGACCGCGTCGTATACCTGTCGGACGGTTCCGCGCTAAGCGAGCCGTTTTGCATACGCCAGAAAGACACGACTTACTTCGTCACTGTATCTCCTTTGACAGGTCGCGTTCAGCTTGCGAACCACATGACGCCATGAGGTCGAACGCGAGCGGGTTTACTATTCTCGAAGTGCTGGTCGCGTTTGTGATCATGGCACTGGTCGTTTCGATGTTGTTGCCGGGACAGGGTGACATGTTCGCACGTGCGCAACGATCCAATGAACAATTGCTGGCTGGGGATGTCATGCAGTCGTTGGTGGCACTTGAACGTGCGACTGGCATGGATGCATCCGAAAGAACACTCGATCTGCCGCTGGGATGGCAGATGAGCAGGACGGTCCGCCCGCAGGTTTTCCACGATGTTTCTGGAACGACTGTGACATTCACCCTGCATGGCCAGTACCAGCGCTTGTTGGCTGAACGTACGATCTGGACACCGTCCCAATGATGCGCAGCCGCTCGGGCTTTACGTTGTTTGAGCTGCTGATTTCGTTGTTCCTGCTTGCTCTGGTCTCTGCCATTGTCGCATCCATAATGGGCTACTCGGTCCGCCTTTTGGATCGCAGCGATGACGTGCGTGAACGAGCGGAACAGATGCACCATCGGACTTTGCTGCGACAGTGGATCCAGCGTGCAGATCCAACCGAGGCAATGCAGTTTGTTGGCCGTCCGGACTCCATCATATTTCATGCCCGCAGCGACAACGCATTGGCCTGGCGCGCCGAAAGCTTCATTGTCGAATTGCGAACAGTATCTGGAAGGACAGAACTGCATTTACTGGATGGTGAAGAGAGTTTGGGTCAAGTTTTGCTGCTGTCTGAAGCGGAATTGCGTCTGAGCTACTATGGCGAATTGGCGGGCGAGGCCGGCTGGCATGACGGCTGGACCGGTCAAGACAGCCTGCCAACGCTCATCCGCATTGCCGGTGCCAACCCGCTGTTTTGGAATGATTTCGTTGAGATGACTCGCCTCTCCGCAGAATAGCTATTCAGGCACATCAGCGTCTTCGCCATCGCCGCCGGATACGCCGTCACGGCCAAGACTTGAGACAGCGAAATCATGATCCTGGGACGGGGCGTCGTAAATGTATGGCCGCCCCCAAGGATCAATGAGTGCATTCTTGGTCTCCAGATATGGCCCATTCCATCGACCCAGACCGGCAGGGCGATCATAGAGCGCGGACAAACCCTCCGCGCTCGATGGATAGCGACCGGCGTCGATGTAGAATAGCTGTAGGGCGTTGCGCAGTTGATCAATTTGCAATGCTGCCGTTTCAGTCTTTGCCCTGCCGAGATACCCGACCAAACGCGGACCGACGACAGCCGCAATCATCGCGATAATGGACAGTACAATAAGCACTTCGAGAATGGTCGCACCCGTACGGCTGCTCCACTGGCGCCGGTTGGCACTCCGAGTCATAAGTCACCTGTAATGTTGCGGAAGATCTATGCCTGCAATGTCTTGCAGAACAATCAGATGATCAAGCAAAACAATGGCCCTGGCGAGTGCTTTACGGGATCGCCATCTACAGTGACTATGGTGCCCACAGCCATGCAGCCGAGCTATGGTTGCGTGCCAATCGGACCTCCCCGGCAAGCCATCGCGCATCGTCACGGTTGACCCAAACCTGCACGAGCGTCCGACGTGGCTGGCTTGTAAACGCGTCTGGAACCGGCTTTGTCAGTTTGTCATGTTCTTCACCGGTACCCGTGATCATTTCCAAAACTTCACGCGGTGCATGCAGTGGTGAAATGCCTGGCCGACCAGAGCGCAGCGTCGCCAATTGCGACAACGGTTCAAGCTGATCAGGTGTTCCATCGATAACGCGCAAGAAAGCAGAAAGATCCTCTTCGGTTCCCGGATTGCGCCGCCAGTTTCGGAACTTTCTTTGTTGATCAGGGGACAAATCGAGGTGTTCCATCACCTTTGCTGACAACGCAGAATGCGCAGTCTTCAAGTCGATCAATCCCCCAACGTCCACGAGATCGATCCGGACGTTGGGGGACCCCGGCAATTCCAAATGCGCGGGCGTTTGTGCACCAAGCGCCAAGTCCATGACAAAGGCTACCGCATCACGAGACACAGCCTGACGTTCCTGAAGCTCAAAGGTCGCACGACTGCTTTGGTATTCAGCAAGCAGCGTTTTGCTGCTAAGCGAAGCGAGAAATGTCAGAACCATCAACGCCCCCAAGACAACAATCAGGGCATAGCCATTGCTTCTCCCGGTCTGAACGGGCCGAGGTGATTCACTCACAGCTTCTTGCTTCGCGACATCGGTCGATCCCCATCCTGATTGGTGTGTTGATTGTCGTGCATCTGCTTGCTTACGCAAGCGGTTTGAGGATGCTCGGCCCTTGGACCGGCACAATACTGATTTGGACCATCGGCGGATGCCTGATCTGGGCAAGTGTCGTCGACTTCATTCGGTTTGAAATTCCGAATTTTGCAACGTTGGGATTGACGTGCGCCGCGTTGTACTGGGTTGCAACGGACGCACGTGTACCGTGGCAGGATCATGTACTGGCCGCCGTATTCTGGCCAATCGCCTTTGAATTGATCCGTCGGGTTTTTCTTTGGAGATCGGGTTTCGACGGGCTTGGTTTCGGCGATGTGAAACTCATGGCGCCAATCGCTTTGTGTTGCGGCCTGATTGGCTCGGCGCAGGTGGTCTTGATCGCGGCCATGGCTGCCTTGGGCTTTGTGCTGATCAGCTCATTGTGGCGAGGGCGCGCCGCCATCCATGTGGCTTTGCCGTTCGGACCATTCTTGTGCTTCGCAGCTTGGGTGGTGTGGATTTCAACGCTTTGAGTTTTGACGAAGACGTGCTTTCTGAACCGGTATACAGGTCGGTGGATTTCCCGATGAAGAGGATCTGATCCATCCGAACTGCACACTAGCACGAGTGAAATTGGATGAGCGCCGCCTGCGCCGATTGCGAGCAGCCTGCGGACAGATCTGCTTTTGCCTATCCAGCCAGAGGTTACTGTGTCGCCGCGTCTCGCTTCCCGGTAAAATATTGGCACCGCATTTTTTGGCTGCACAGCAAAGGTTTGGGACCCACTTCACAACAATTTTTGCATTCTTTCAGCGTATTACCACGCATTGAGTCGAACCGGTGCGGGTGAAGTGAGCATGGCAGGCTCTTACGAACTCGCTGACGATCCGACGCGGGCGAGACTTGTCATAACCGATCGCGAGCGTAAGCGGTGGAAGCACGTCCGAGATCGGGCGCTCCACAACTTTCGCTCCGCAATAGGTATCGGACGTCAATGGCCGCATGTTGAGGATTGCGCAGCCACGCCCGGCCGCCACAAGGCTGCGGACCATCTCGGTGGAGTTTGCATACGCCACAATAGGTGCCTTGCGGGTGCTATCTGCAAACAGGCCCTCATAGTAGGATGCCGCGACGGGACGATCCAAAACGATCAAGGGTTCACGCGCGATTTGATCGATGGAGACTACCGGGGCCTGCGCAAGTGCGTGGCCGGCCGACAAGAGGCAATAGGGTGGCGCGACGATCAATGGGTCATATTCAATGGCCGGTTGGACATCTTCGGCAACAAACAGAATGACATCATATCTGCCGTTCTGCAGTCCGTCTTGCGCTTCATCGTTGTTGCATTCCTCGAATTTGAGCGTGACGCCGGCAGCGGACGGTAGGCAGGTTAACAGGGCCTGCGGTAAAAAGGCAGGCGCGATGGGGGCATAGTAGCCAACCCGCAGTACTCCACTCAGTGCCCGCTTGAGGTCGGTGCCTTCAACCAATAGGGCGCGATATTCTTCCAGCAACCGTTCGCATTTTTGCACGACTTGGCGGCCGCTGGCAGTTGCCCGTATCCCCCGCGCACGATGTCTGCTCACAAGGGTCAGATCAAACTCGGTCTCAACCTGATCAATCGCAGCCGAGACCGCCGAGGCGGCTATGTTCAATTCGGTGGCGGCCTTGGCGATGTTGCCGTGGCGCAGCGCAGTGGTGAAGTATTCCATTGCCTTAAGGGTAAGCGGCATCAAAACCTCTGATTTTCAGATGATGTATGTCATTAAATACTATTTTTCTGATCAGTGAAGGTGTGTCAGGATTTGTCGAGCTGTGCTTTAGATGAGACCTATGATGTCCGATGCCCCACTCAAAGGCTGGAACCACACGCCAAACGTACCGCTGCAGGTTTCACCATTTTTTAGTTGGCCGCCCCGTCCCGCAGCCATGCTGCTGTGGCTGTGGAATTCATGGTTTTTTCTGACGGAGCGGCTGATTATTGTCGGTATCGCTTTCGTAACATTCTACTGGTTCCAACCCCCTTTGGAAGAGACACGAACGCTTGCGTTTGGTTGGATCGCCGAGATGTTTGTGCGCAATGTCGTGTTGATGACATTGGTCGCCGGTGGACTGCACCTTTATTTCTACTCCTTCACCAAACAGGGTCGGGAACTGAAATATGACTCGCGCCCCCTTATGAAAAATGGGCGGCAGTTCACGCTAGGGGGGCAGATCCGAGATAACATTTTCTGGACACTCACCAGCGGTGTCACCGTCTGGACTGCCTACGAAGTGTTGATGTTCTGGGCCATGGCCAACGGGTACGCGCCCATGTTGACCTGGGCCGCTCATCCCGTCTGGTTTGTGGCTCTCTTTCTACTCATTCCGGTTTGGGAGAGCTTCTATTTTTACTGGATACACCGCTTTCTGCACATTCCGTTCTTCTACCGGCACGTACACGCGCTGCATCATCGCAACATCAATGTCGGCCCATGGTCTGGTATGGCGATGCATCCGGTCGAGCACCTGATCTTCCTTGGCTCTGTGCTGGTCCACTTTGTCGTGGCGGCCCATCCTGTCCATATCTTGTTCCACTTGCAGTACTATGCGTTGACCGCGGCCACGACCCACACAGGCTTTGAGGGCATGGTGATCAAGGACAAAAACCGTCTGAAGCTGGGCACGTTCCACCACCAAATGCACCACAGGTATTTCGAGTGTAACTATGGTTCGCTTGAGTTGCCTTGGGACAAGTGGTTCGGATCGTTTCATGATGGGACGGCTGAATCCGATGCCAAGATCCGCGAACGGCGCAAGAAATTCACCAATGGAACACGCTGATGCAGGTGTGCCGGGGAATATTGTAAATTCATTGTAGGCACAGCGGACGCTGCGTCTCAGAACGCAACTCAATCGGTCGCAAAGGATGCTAGTGTTTTGGCTGGTATCCGGGCTGCTGGATTTACCGAAGATGGTATCAAACAAGATTGCCAATTGCACGTCGCCGGAGGAGTGCTAACGGCTAGCACTATCTCGTGGGCACGGAAAAAGCGGCAAAAACGATCTATTTCCCAAACAACTTGGCAAGGGCGCCTATACAACTCTGGTGGGACCCGATAGACGCCGCTCGTTAACCCCGGATGCAGCGCCGCCCGCAAGTCTGCGAGGCGATGGCCTGTCCCAAGCAAAGAACCTCCGCCGTGAAAAAAACCATCGCAGATGCCCTTGCCCGAAAGGGTTATGATGCTTTGACCCCTGTTCAGCAGGCTGTCACTCAACCAGTGCTGGAAGGTCGTGACCTTCTGGTTTCCGCGCAAACCGGATCGGGTAAAACCGTAGGTTTTGGGTTGGCCATCGCGCCAGCGATGCTCGGCAGCGACGAGGTATTTCAAGCACCCGGTGCGCCGCTTGCCCTGGTGATCGCGCCAACACGGGAACTGGCAATGCAGGTCAAGCGTGAACTTGGCTGGCTCTACGCTGATGCAGGTGCCCGTCTGGCATCTTGCGTGGGTGGCATGGATATGCGTGACGAACGCCGCGCCCTTGCGCGTGGTGCGCATATCGTTGTTGCCACTCCGGGCCGTTTGCGTGATCACATCGTACGAGGGTCTATCGAGTTGACCCAGGTGCGTGCGGTCGTGCTGGATGAGGCCGACGAAATGCTGGACCTCGGATTTCGTGAAGATCTGGAATTCATTCTCGAGGAAACGCCACACGAACGACAGACCCTGCTGTTTTCAGCCACTGTACCGGCCGCCATTGCGCGACTTGCGCAAAACTATCAACGCGATGCGGAACGCGTATCGACCGTAGGTGAACACAAGCAGCATGCGGACATCGAATACCGTGCCATGATGGTCGCCGATCACGACGGCGAAAATGCAATTGTAAACGTGTTGCGGTTCTACGAGGCTCCGAATGCAATTGTCTTCTGCAACACCCGCGCGATGGTGTCGCGCTTGACTGCACGGCTGTCAAACCGTGGGTTTTCGGTCGTGGCATTGTCCGGTGAATTGACGCAAGGCGAGCGGTCCAATGCGCTGCAAGCGATGCGTGACGGGCGCGCAAGGGTCTGCGTGGCAACAGATGTGGCAGCGCGCGGGATCGATCTGCCCAATCTCGACCTGGTGGTTCATGCTGAACTGCCGAAGAGTCATGAAACTCTCTTGCACAGGTCCGGTCGCACAGGGCGTGCAGGTCGCAAGGGCGTGAGTGTGCTGGTGGTTGTCCCCCCTTCGCGGAAAAAGGCGGAACGTATTCTGAAATCTGCAAAACTGAGTGCCGAATGGGGCCCGGCGCCGTCTGCTGAGCAGGTGAATGAACGCGACGAGGCACGGATGCTGACCGATGATCACTGGCAGGCCGAAATTACCGGCAGCGAACGCGCGATGGTCGATCAATTGTTGAAGACCTTCACACCCGAGCAAGTGGCCGCTGCGTATTTGCGCCAATACAAAAAAGATCGTTCTGCTCCTGAAGAACTGGGATCAGTCCGGGTTGAGAAATCGAAGGCAGATTTCGGTCACAGCATTTGGTTTTCAGTATCGGAGGGACGAAACCAGAATGCTTCGCCACGTCATTTGCTGCCAATGTTGTGCAAAGCGGGAAACATCACGAAAGAAGACATCGGCGCAATTCGCATCGCTGACGATCTCTCTTACTTTGAAGTCCGGCATGCCGCCGTAGCCGGGTTCGTAGCAGCCATTGGCGCTGACATGCGGATCGAAGGATCAAAAGACATCATGCGCCTGGCTTCGGCACCGGATGTTCCGCACATGCGCTCACACAAAGCCCGCCGCGCGCCGAACGGCAAACCACATCATGGCAAAGCGGACGCTGGGTCGATTCATCGGAACGACGCGCTTGGTCCGCATCGCCGCAAGCCAAAGCCCTATGATCCGAGGTTTTCAAAGCCAACAGGTGAAACGCCTCAAGCGAACGACAAAGACGAGACAGTGCATTCAGCCCTGAAAAAACGCCAACCCTCTCCTTCGGACCCAAAAGGCACATCGAAAGCCAAGTCGACGTCGGGGACACGCAAGCAGTCCAACCAAGGTACGCGGAAGCCGAAGGGTCCTCCGCCCCCGAAAGGGAAGCCCACCAGCAAGAAAAACCGCGCGCGGGCCGCCGCAAAGATCGCAAAAGGCGGCAACGCCACACCCAAACGGCGAATGAAGTAGTTGCGCATGGCCCAAAGAAGTGCGCGACCGGCCCTTACCGCTCGAAGGCATTTTTAAGCGCCGGGTAGAGAGCAGTGTAGCGCGCATAGATTTCTTCATATGCCACAACCGCTTGGGGGTTTGGATCAATCACTCGACCAGGTTTGACCATTGCCTCTATGCCGTCGTCTATGGTGTCAAAGTGCCCTGCGCCATGCGCGGCAAGGATCGCGGATCCCAATGATGGACCATCGGTAGAAGCCGGAATTCGTAAAGGCATGCCCGCTGTATCTGCGTGGATCTGCATGAACAGATCGGAATTGGTCGCGCCACCGCCCGCGATCATCTCCGTGCCTTGATACCCACCCTTTGCGAAGGCATCGAGGATCGCCCGAGTGCCCATGGCGATTCCCTCCATCACGGCGCGAAAAACATGATGCGGCTCGTGCGCGAGTGTTAGTCCAGCAATCGCGCCCCGCGACTGTGCATCCGTATAGGGTGTGCGATTGCCCTGAAAGTGATCCTGTACGATCAGCCCATCCGAACCGGGTGACAGCTCTGCAGCTTTGCGGTTCATCGTTTCAAAATCCAGTTCACCACCCACGAAGCGACGTAGCCAATTGATGATGGAGCCCGTCGACGTTTGCCCGCCTTCGATTATGAACCGGTCCGGATACAGGATATCAGCATATGCCCCCCACATACCCGGAGCGTAAAATGGTTTTTCTGTTACGCCGAACTGCAAATGCGATGATCCCGTGATCAGGCAAAGCTGGCCTGGTTTCGAAACGCCCAGGCCGATCATTCCGATTAGCGCATCTGCCCCACCTTGCACCAGCTTGGTTCTGGTTGTCAGCCCAAGTGCTGCGGCGGCCTCGGCCGTCAAGTGGCCGACCACTTCACCAGGTGCTGCAACGCGGGCGGGCCATTTGTCGACCAGATCGGCCATATCCAGAGCTGAAACAAGGCTTTCCGCCCAACCGCCGTCGCGGTTCGCATAGTGCCAACGCAGGCCGACATTGTTTAGTGACGCGCAGCGTTCGCCGGTCAGTCGAAGGGTCAGATAGTCTTGATATTCGCAGATCGTCGCGGCAGCGGCGTAGATGTCCGGTTCATTGCGTTTGATCCAGAGCGCCTTGGGGATCATCCATTCAGCAGACACTGGCCCCGCCCCGTCGGAATTCAGCTTCAAACGTGCGTCACCCGTGGCCAGGACAGCCCCGGCTTCGTGGTCGGCGCGCACGTCCATCCACATGATGGCTGGTCGGAGTGGCTGACCCGCCGGATCCAAGGCGACAACTGTACAGCACGTGGTGGCATACGCCATCGCCTCGATCTGATTTCCGGACAGCCCTGCCTCTGCCAAACAAGCGCGCGTTGCTTTGCACAAACACGCCCACCAATGCTCCGGGTTTTGCTCTGCACGCGCACCGGGCGAAAAGACTGTCTCGTAAGCTTCCGCGTGCGAGGCGATACACGTCCCGCTCAAGTCATAGATCCGTGCGCGCAGGCTTTCCGTGCCGCCGTCTGCTGTCAGGAAATACGCCAAACCCGATCGTCTCCTTTGCGTCGTTTCATGGGCCCGTCATGATGGCTGCAACAGTTTCCGATGCATCCCAATGGGGCATATGTCCGGCATCAACCATGTGGCAGGCCACCCAAGGTGGCATATTAAATACTTGGCTGCGCGGGATAATCTGGTCGTTCAAACCAAAGATTGCAGTAGTCGGTAGATCACCTGCGAGAGTTCTCAGCGGCGCAATCGTATCAATTCGTTGAACATCTCCGCGCGCTATATCGTCAGCAAGCCCGGACAGGCGCGCGCCTTGCAGGCCGGCAGTCATGTCTTGTACATCCAACGCTTCGGCCTTGCGCCCCAACAGCCGCATGAGATGTGCTACTTCGCCAGCACTCTGCGCATGTGCCATGCCGCTTGTGAAAGCTCCGTTGATATTCAAACCGCATCCGGCGGGCGTGATCAGGGTCAAACGCGAAACGCGCGATCGCTCCCGCAAGGCCGCTTGAGCCGCCAGATAGCCCCCGAGTGAATGGCCGATCAAATGTACAGGCTCAGACAGGTTGGTCAGATCCTGAACAAGCCAATCCAACAAGGCATCCACGTTCGGAGCCTCTGCCTCATTGTTTCCGTGACCGGGCAAGTCAGGCGCTTTGGTTGTAACGCCGGCACGTTGAAGATGCGCACGCAGGGCGGCCCAATTCGATCCCAAACCCGCAAAGCCGTGAACGAAGTAATACGCACCAGTCTTTCTAGGCAAAGATCGCGTTCTCGCACCTATTCCAGAGATTTCTGCGCGGACATCGTCAGCTTCGATCCGGCCCCGTCGACCGCTGCCGGTGATCTTTATCAGATCAATGCCGCTCTGATACGCGATGCGTCGCGCCAACGGCGTCGCGCGCGGGCGGAGACTGTCTGATTTACGTCTTGCAATAATTTGTTTCTCGGGCTCGTGTTCCTCAACCATAGGTGTCTGATCTGGGATATCAGCGCCTTGGCCCCCGTCCCACGCATCCGCCGTTTCAATGACCGCAATCGGTGTGCCTACCTCTACAACATCACCTTGCGTCACCAGCGTTTCGATCAGCGTGCCGTCGCCAAGTGCCGGATACTCGACAAGCGTCTTGTCGGTCTCGACCTCCACCAACGGATCGCCGCGCTTGAAGCTGTTGCCGGGTTCGATGAGCCAAGCAGCAATGGTGCCTTCCTCCATTGTCTCCCCAAGACGCGGCATCGATATGGTGAGCTTGATCGCGTCGTTCATACGAACATTTTCTTTGCTGTTTCGATGATCAGCTCCGGCGTCGGCACCGAGTTGTTTTCCAACAGAGGTGAAACCGAAATCGGAATGTCCTCACCGGCCACACGCACGACCGGGTCCTCAAGGAAGTCAAAGCATTCTTCGGTGATCCGCGCTGCCAATTCCGCCGCGACACCGCAGGTCAAAACAGCCTCCGAAATCACCATCGCCTTTCCAGCGTTTTCAACCAAAGGGCGGATCGTTTCGAAGTCCAGCGGATTCAGTGTGCGCAAGTCGACCACGGCTGCCGAGATGTCGTGATCGGTCTGCAACGTTTGCGCCGCAGCCAGAGCATAGTGCACCTGCCGCGAATACGTCACCATCACAAGATCGTCGCCTTCACGCAGAACATTGGCCTGCCCCCATCCCACGGGTTCGGCATTTGGGTTCAATGGGGCCTTCATCGTGTAGAGGCTCTTGTGTTCGATAAACACAACGGGATCCGGTTGAGTCATCGCCTGACGCAACAGGTGATAGGCATCATCGACCGTTGCAGGCATCGCAAGTCGCAAACCGGGCGTGTGCATAACAAACGCTTCGAGGCTCTGACTATGCTGAGCGCCTGCGGACCTGCCCGTCCCGCCCTGGGTTCGCAGAACCATGGGCACACCGATCTGGCCTCCAAACATGTAGCGGATCTTGGCCGCTTGATTGGCCAACTGGTCCATCGTCATACCGATGAAGTCGACATACATCAGTTCAGCAACCGGTCGCAGGCCCGTCATTGCCGCGCCGACTGCCGTCCCGACAATTGCCGCTTCTGAAATCGGTGTATCGATGACTCTTTCGGGTCCAAACTCGGCTATCAAGTCCTTCGTTACGCCGTAAGCGCCACCGTATCGGCCCACCTCCTCACCCATGACAATGACGCTGTCGTCAAAAGACATGGCGTCACTCAAGGCCATGCGCAGTGCATCGCGATAGGTTGCTTCCTGCATCGCCATGCTTATCACCCCTGCGCCAGAACACGGTCGATGCGGGTGCGCACCGGTTCAGGCTCTGGCTGAGCCGCGTCATAGACATCGCGGAACATCGACGCCATCTGTGGCTCTTGACCAGCAACTGCAAAATCGATTGACGCATCCATTTCCACCGCCACTCTGGCATCCAGCGCATTGATGTCGGCCTCGGACATCAGACCGCTTGCCATCAACTTTCCGCGCGCATGGATTAACGGATCTTTCTTGCGTCCCTCTTCTTCTTCCGAGTCGGTGCGATAGGGAGACTTGTCTTTCCTTGCGTGGCCGTAAAAACGGTAGCAGTCGATGGCAAGGAATGCCGGCTTGCCTGATCGCGCACCATCAAGAAGTACGCCTGCCGCGTCGACGACTTCCTCGACATCCAGACCGTCCGCCGTCCTTGCAGCAAGGCCAAACGCCTCAGCGCGTTCGTGCAGGTTCGGATTGGCTGTGGCCTGATCAATCCTCGTGCCCATGCCATATTGATTGTTGATGCAAACAAACATGACAGGCAGGTTCCAGAGCGCGGCCATGTTCATGCTTTCGTAGAGAATGCCCTGCCCCGTCGCGCCATCGCCAAAAAAGGCCACGGATACCGCGCCGGACTGCGTATGCCGTGCAGACAGCCCTGCACCAACCACCGCTGGAATACCACCGCCGACAATGGCGTTGGCCCCGAGGTGGCCGAGGCCCATGTCAGCAATGTGCATCGAGCCGCCTTTGCCTTGGCAGTAACCGTTTTGTTTGCCTGCGATCTCTGCCATCATGCGGTTTGGATCGGCACCGCGCGCGAGAAAGATACCGTGGCCACGATGATGGGTGGTGAACGTATCTCCGTCGCGCATACTCGCACAAACCCCGACAGCTGCACTTTCTTCACCGATGGACAAATGCAGCATGGAGCCTGCGGATTGTCCGCGCACAAACAACTCCCCTACCCTTTCCTCGAATGTACGCACACGGCGCATCTCTTCGTACAGTTCCGGAAGCGTTGAGTTTTTCATACGCTTTGGCTCCCCATCAGATCAGACCGTACTGGCGCGCCTTGTTGCGCAGGAATGGCAGGCCGTTTCCCATTACTTCCGCTTCGCCAGACGCCACGGGTCGCCAGACCGACAAGCCAGAGGCGATTTCGGGCGGCATATTGACAAAACTCTCCATGGCGAGGCCGCCCTTGAAGCCCACTGCACGCAAGGCACCGAAGACCTCGTCCCAGGCAATTGTGCCGGCACCTGGCGTTCCCCGATCAGACTCCGACAGGTGGATGTAACGCAGGTGCTCACGGGCATCGACGATGCCCTGCGCAATACCTTTTTCCTCGATGTTCATGTGATAGGTGTCGAGATGCACAAACATGTTGTCCAAACCGATCCGTTCAATCATCTCGACCGCCTGCCAGCCGGTATTGAGCAAGTGCGTTTCGTACCGGTTGACGGGTTCGATCCCGAGCGGAAGCCCAAGCGATTTTGCGTGTTTCGCAGTGCGAACGAGTGCATCGGTCACGTTGTCCAGCTCGGCCGGCGTCGGTGGTTGGCCAGTGCGTTCCCCGATGCCGCCGTAGACCACGCCTGACAACGCTTCGGCACCAATGGCCGCGCATTTATCCAACGCAGTTGTCAGGAATTCGACCGCACCGTCGGGATTGTGTGACGCCCAAATCGGCTGCGGCAATCCAAGTGAACAGACTGCGCGCATCCCTGCCGCTTCCAGCACTTGGCGACTGTGTTTTACATCGACGCTTAGCGGGTCGAGAAGAGCAATCTCAAGAAAATCCATACCGTACGATTGGGCCTTCGCCACCGCCCGTTCACACCCTGCCGCATCCCAGGACATTGTCCACATGCTGGTATGGACACCAAAACCCTGCATTATGCGTCCTGCGACTCACTGGCTTCGAGCAGTGCGACGGCCAAACCTTCGTCGACCAACAGCTTCTTGACGAAACCAGCCCGCAGAACCGCCAGCGTGGCTGCCAGTTTTCCGGAGCCACCGGCCAAGAGTACGGTGTCCATTTCGGTCATATCTGTTGGCTGAACGCATGGTGTGCAGTGGTTCAGTTCAATATCCGCCACCGTCCCGTCCGCCTTGTAGAAGACGCCACAGCAATCTCCGACAACATCGGCATCGCGCAATTGCTGGATCTGCTCCGGGCTAAAGATGCCGCTTTCGAATAGGATCGCGCCCTCGCGACATTCGCCGACACTCATCAACGCATGGCTTGCCCCACGCGCTGCATCAAGCGCATCGCGCACAAGCCGTTGAGCCATGATATCTTCGCAGGCTAAAGCGCTGTCCGCTACGAACGGTGCGGGGAGTAAAATGGCGCGTCCGCCCGTCTGCGCCGCGAGCCGAACGCACACGTCGCCCGGTGCCGTGTGCGAGGCGTATGCAACTGACCCCATCAAAGATACGAACGTCATCCCGCTATTGCGAACACCGGTGAGATTGTCCGCCATTGCCGACAAAGTGCGCCCCCAACCGACCCCAACCGTGATGGCACCTTCCGAGCTCGCGATGCGTGTCAAGTATCCACTGGCTAAAATCGCCACCGCATTGCGCGCCAGTTCGTCGTCATTCATCACGGCACCTACTGGCGCAACTTGGGCTTCTTGTAGGTCGAAGACCTTGGTCAAGCGATCCGCAAGCGCCAGCGTTCCGGCCGTCCGATGCTCAACCGTGATGCGAACCAGCCCCTGCTCGCGAGCATCGGCAAGCATGCGGAGGACTTTGAAACGGGACACGCCCAGCCGTTTGCTGACCTCCTGCTGGCTGAGATTCCCGACGTAGTACAGCCAAGCCACCTGCGCGATGTCGTCATCAGCCTGGCGTTTTTGCATGAGCATGGCGCGAAAGGGCTCCCGAGTTACCTGCGACAAAATGGCTTGACCTTGCGTTAGTCAATTATATAGTCACAAACGTGCAGTCAATGCACAAGTGTTACACGCTTGGGTATTTCAGATTCACTTCTGTCGATTAACCCTTTGCGATGTCACATTTTTCTGCCGGTCTTGCGAAAAACGTTTGTGCCGGACAATGGTCCGCAATGCGGGCATAGGGAGGAAAAATTGATGAAAATGAAGTTCAGATTACTCTCCGGTGCGGTCCTCGCGTCTACCGCACTTTTCAGTACGCAGGTGGTTGCTGACGGCCACTCAAAGGACATTGCCACAGTGGTCAAGATCGCGGGTATCCAGTGGTTCAACCGCATGGAAGAGGGCGTAAAAAAGTTCGCCGACGAAAGCGGCATGAACGCTTTTCAGGTCGGGCCCGCGCAAGCCGACCCACAGCAGCAGGTTGCACTGATTGAAGATATGATTGCCCAGGGCGTGGACGCTCTGGCTGTTGTGCCAATGTCACCCGAAGCACTGGAGCCGGTTTTGGGACGCGCAATGGATGCAGGTATCGCTGTCATTACGCACGAGGCCGCAGCACAGCAGAACACAGCGTACGATCTCGAGGCGTTCGTCAACGAGGACTTCGGCGCAAACCTCATGGAACAGCTTGCGACCTGCATGGGTGGCGAAGGTGAATATGCGGTTTTCGTTGGCTCGCTTACGTCGCAAACGCACAATCAATGGGTGGATGGTGCAATCGCCCATCAGGAAGCCAACTATCCAAACATGACCCTCGTCGGGGACAAGAACGAAACCTTCGACGACGCGGAACAGGCCTACACAAAGGCGCAGGAAGTGCTGCGCGCTTTCCCGAGCATCAAGGGAATGCAAGGATCAGCCTCAACAGATGTCGCTGGCATCGGTCGCGCGATTGAAGAGCGCGGGATGGAAGACGGCACATGCGTGTTCGGTACATCTTTGCCATCCATTGCTGGGCAATATCTCGAAACTGGTGCTGTCGACGGCATCGGCTTCTGGGATCCTGCCGTCGCAGGTGAAGCGATGAACAAACTCGCGGTCATGGTGATGAACGGCGAGGATGTTACCGACGGTATGGATCTTGGCTTGCCGGGATACGAGAGTATCTCACTGGATGGCAAAGTGATCTACGGCCAGGCCTGGGTAAACGTGAGCGCCGAGAATATGGGCGACTATCCGTTCTGATCCGACGATCCAAGGAGCGGCCCAGTGGGCTGCTCCTTGTTTCTCTGTACACACAATTTGAGTTGGTCGTTCATGTCTTCAGACTGCGGCAGCGCCTTTATAGATCTCCGCGCAATCACCAAGAGATATGCAGGAGTCACAGCGCTTGATTGCGTCGATTTCACGGTTCAGCCGGGTGAAGCAGTTTGTCTGGCCGGTGAAAACGGATCGGGCAAATCGACACTTATCAAAATCATTTCGGGCGTTGAGCCCGCCACCGAAGGCACCATTCACATCGCTGGAGAAGAGCGCACGGTGTTGAACCCCCGCATATCTGCCGCGGCCGGGGTTATGGTGATTTTTCAGGATTTTTCGCTGTTTCCAAACTTGAGTGTTGCAGAGAACATTTCCTTCGCGACTCAACTTTCGCAGCATGAACGTTTCTATAAATCAGGTGCGACACGTGACATCGCACGCAAAGCGCTTGACCGGATCGGGGTCGAAATTGATCTCGATGCTCGGGTCGAGGCTCTGCCCGTCGCTCAGAAACAACTCGTCGCAATCTGCCGCGCACTCGCGTCGCAAGCGCGGCTGATTATCATGGACGAACCGACGACCGCACTTACGGAAAAGGAGGTGCGACGCCTGCAGAGCATCATCCGCATGCTCAAGGACGAGGGCGTTGCGGTGATCTTCGTAAGTCACAAACTGGCCGAGGTTCTCGAGGTTTCGGAGAGAGTTGTAGTGCTGCGCAACGGCAAGAAGGTCGCCGAAGGGCCGGCAAAGGATTTCGACACCCAATCTCTAACCTATCACATGACAGGTCGTGATGTGCCCGAGGTGCCGCCGAGCGATGTGACGGCGGGAGCCGAAACGCTCATGCAGGTAAAGAGGCTGACAAAAGCGGACTCGTTCTCAGACATCACATTCGACCTGAAAGTCGGAGAGGTTCTTGGCATCACCGGCCTTTTGGGCAGCGGACGCACCTCGGTTGCCAAGGCTCTGTTTGGTCTCGTGGCTCCGGACGAAGGTACGATTGCAGTTGATGGTAAGCCGGTGCCAACAGGCGACCCGCAAGCTGCGTCGCAGGCGCGTATTGGCTATGTCCCCGAGGACCGGCTGACAGAGGGCCTGTTCCTCAGCCAATCCATTCTGCACAACGTTGCGGTAGGACGGTTGGATACGCACAGCAATCGCGGTCTCCTGGACATGGGCAACTTGGCTGGCGAAGCGTCTGAATGGCTGACGAAACTCAAAGTCAAAGCGCCCGATGTGCACGCGCCAGTTCAGTCACTGTCCGGCGGAAACCAGCAGCGCGTCGCATTGGCGCGCTGGCTGTCACGCGCACCGCGGGTCCTGATCCTGAATGGACCCAGCGTGGGCGTTGATGTTGGGTCGAAGGCGGATATCCACGATATCATTCGTAACCTAGCCACTCAGGGCATCGGCATTATCGTCATTTCCGACGATCTGCCAGAATTGCTTGCCACCTGCCACCGCATCCTGGTCATGCGGGACGGAAAGATTATTGACAATCTCGACGGCAAGTCCGTGACCGAAGACGATCTTGCACACAGGTTGGCCTCATGAACGGCTGGCTGCCCAAGGATATCTGGACGCGCAACGAAACGTTGGTTGCAGGTGTGATCGTTTTGTTCTGTGTCGTCGCGACGCTCTCCGATCCACGGTTTTTCACAATCACCACGGTATCCGATCTTCTGCGGGCGTCGATCGTCATCGGCATCTTGGCCGTCGGCGCCATGCTGGTGCTTGTATCCGGCGGTATCGACGTCAGTTTCACCGCCATCGCCGTCTTTGCGATGTATTCCTCGACAGTTCTCTTCCTTGCTGTATGGCCCGAGGCGCCGTGGCCGCTCATCTTTGCCATATCCATCGTCTTCGGCGCCATTTTGGGAGCGATAAATGGCTATTTCATCGCCTTCCTTGGCCTCCCGACGTTGATCGTAACGCTTGGCACACTTTCGATTTTTCGGGGCTTCCTCCTGACATTCATCGGCTCGCAGCGTATCTCCGCTCTGCCCCCTTCGATGCGGGACTTCTCACGCGGGGTGCTGGCGCGTGGCACCACGGAAGCAGGAAATTTCTATTCCATCCCTTGGGCCGCCCTTGCGTTGCTTTTCGTGATTATAGCGACTTGGTTTATCTTGAAGAAAACGATGCTCGGCCGGTCAATTTATGCCATCGGCGGATCGGTCGAAAGCGCACGGCGCATCGGGATCAATGTCAAGTGGACGCAATTTTTCGTCTATGTGTACGTTGGCGCACTCGCCGGGCTTGCAGGGATCATACACGGGTCGGTTGGACGTATGGCCGACCCATTTTCCCTTGTCGGTCTCGAGCTGTCCGTGATCGCTGCGGTTGTTCTGGGCGGTGCGCGACTGATCGGAGGCTATGGCACTCTGACCGGTACGCTTCTCGGCGTAGCTCTCATCGTGATCGTTCAGAACAGCTTGATCGTGATCGGCATTCCAACCACCTGGCAATCGGTCACCATCGGCATCCTGATCCTTTTGGGGACGGGCGTACCGGCCTACCGCGCCAAGCGGGCCGCGGCACGCGCAGGATGAAGGCAAAATGAAGCAACACACGACACCTCGCGACATAACCGCTGCACCGGAATTCCGTTTGTTCCTGATTGCAGCCTTGGTCTTTGGCCTGATGTCGGTGCTGTCACCAGACAGGTTCCTGTCATCGCAGAACCTGACATCAATGGCATTTCAGTTCCCCGAGTTCGCCATCCTTGCTCTGGCGATGGCCATCACCATGATGACAGGCGGCATCGACCTGTCTGTGGTAGGCGTGGCGAACCTTTCGGCCGTGGTAGCTGCGCTGATCCTCACGCATTTTTCGGACCCGTCGATGCCTGCATCACAATCTGCTGTTTGGCTTTGCGTTGCCATTGCAGTGGCCATGGCCATTGGCGCGGTCGCCGGGCTGTTGAATGGAGCACTTGTCGCCTTTTTCGGCTTACCACCCATCTTGGCAACACTTGGGTCGGGCTTGGTCTTCACTGGCTTTGCGATCGCAATGACGGGTGGCAGTGCGGTCATGGGATTCCCGGCAACTGTCGCGCTGATCGGAAATGCGCAGGTCCTTGGCGTCCCTGTGCCATTGATCCTATTTGCGCTTCTTGCCTGCATATTGCACCTGCTTCTGACACGCACAGCATTCGGTTTGCGTGTGACAATGTACGGTGCGAACCCGCTGGCAGCGCTTTATGCCGCCATCGACATCAACCGGATGCTGCTCAAAGTCTACGTGATTGCGGGAATGTTTTCGTCCGTGGCAGGTCTGATCATCATGAGCCGCGCGAATTCGGCCAAGGCGGACTACGGCTCGTCCTACCTGTTGCTGGCAGTCCTGATAGCGGTCTTGGGCGGCGTAAACCCTTACGGCGGGTATGGCCGTGTGATTGGCGTGGTTCTTGCCGTGCTGTCCATGCAATTTCTGTCGAGCGGTTTGAACATGCTGCAGGTGTCGAACTTCGCACGCGAATTGATCTGGGGCGTTTTGCTGATCCTGGTCATGGTCATCAACACACACGCCATCACGGCGCTACGACGCAGCGCCAAGCCTGCATCCTGACCTTTGGGAGGACAAGATGAAGAAGATACTGAACAGCCCGGACGCCTATGTCGACGAAATGCTGGCAGGCCTGATTGCCGCGCATTCCGAGCACTACCAAATGTACGGGGACAGCGGCAAAGTGGTTGCGCGCGCAAAGCCGGGCAAGCCTGGGAAGGTCGGTATCGTCACGGGTGGTGGATCGGGTCACCTGCCGGTGTTCACCGGTTACGTCGGCCAAGGGTTGCTGGATGCTTGCGCCGTCGGCGACGTTTTTGCCTCTCCGTCCGCTGAGCAGATGGCCGACGCGATCCGAGTGGCCGACAATGGCGCTGGTGTCTTGCGCCTCTACGGAAATTACGGCGGAGACGTGATGAATTTCGATATGGCAGGTGAACTGGTCGAGTTCGAAGACATCACCTGTTCTACGGTGCTGCTCGCGGATGACGTCGCCTCTGCCCCGCCGGACGAAGCCGAAAAGCGTCGTGGCGTTGCCGGTATGGTATATGCGTTCAAGATTGCGGGAGCCGCCGCCGAAGAAGAGCGTGACCTTGCTGCTGTCACCGCCGTGGCTCAGAAAGCCGCGGATGCATGCCGCTCGATCGGGGCCGCCTTGTCACCCTGCACCGTACCGCAAGCGGGCAAGCCCACTTTCGAGATCGCGGATGACGAAATGGAGATGGGCATGGGCATCCACGGTGAGCCCGGCGTGTGGCGCGGCAAACTGCAATCCGCCGATGAGATCGCCAACGAAATGATGGATCGTCTCCTGGCCGACATGCCATTGGCCAATGGTGACCGGGTGTCGGTCCTGGTCAATTCACTCGGGGCAACGCCACCCGAGGAGTTGTACATCCTCTACCGCATCGTCAAAGAGCGTCTCGACGCAACGGGCGCGCGGATCATCATGCCACTGGTGGGCCGATACGCCACGTCTATGGAAATGAGCGGTGTATCGTTCACGTTGTGCAAACTGGATGACGAGTTGGAGCGTTTGCTAAGGGCCCCGTGCGACTGCGCGTTCTGGAGGGTTGGATGACCATCACCCACAACGGGCTGCTGTCTGCCATCGACCGTATCGCAGCAGCGATGGAACGGGATTTCGACATGCTCAATGCAGCGGACGGTGCCTTGGGCGATGGTGATCTGGGTGTCACCATGACCCGGGGAATGCGCGCGATCAGCGAAACGAAGGACGATTTGCCCGAGGACATCGGTATGGCACTGTTCCAATGTGCACAGGCTTTCACCAAGTCGTCGGGATCGTCTTACGGCACCTTGGTCGCCACGGGCTTGATGTCTGCGGCGAAAACATTGCGAGGCAAGGACCATATCGACCCCGAGGACATGTCTGGCCTGATCGCGGGTGCACGAGACAAGATGCAAGAGCGCGGCAAGGCGGCCCTTGGCGGCAAGACAGTGCTCGACAGTCTGGACTACCTGGCAAAGGCCTTGGCGAGTGCCGAAAACAAGGCAACGGCTGCTGCACAGGCAGTGGATACCGCACTCAAGGACTTCCGCGACAAACCCGCAACGGCGGGCCGGGCCCGCATTTTTGGCGACAAGAGTATCGGTATGGATGATCCCGGCATGTTAGCAATGCAATCGGTCGTGAAGGCGGCCGTGGCACGACATTGAAGCATCACAACTGCCAACGGTCATCAAGAAAACCTGGCCGAGACGTTCTCTTGGATGCGGCGCGCTACACTAGCGGGTCTTCTCCACCATAGTGGCGATCGGGGTAGTCCGCATGAAGTGCCTGGTCTGCCGTGCTGAAGCGTGGACGCGCAAAGTTGTGTTGGTGCCAGTACGGATAAACCAACGGCAAACGGCTGACATCGTTCAAACGGTTCAGCTCATCATCCGACAAGACCAAATCAACAGCCCGAAAATTGCGCTCGAACTGTTCGGCATTGCGCCCACCAACAACCAATGACGAGACGGCGGGACGGGTCAACAACCACGCCAATGCGACCTGTGCAGCTTCGACGCCATGGGCCTCTCCGATCTCAACCAAAACGTCGACGATATCCCAAAGGCGCTCGATGTCGCGGATCGGGGGTTCGTTCCATCCCGCCGCCTGCCGCGACCCTTCTGCCGGTCCAGATCCACGCCGATGCTTGCCAGACAGCAGACCTGCAGCCAACGGCGACCAGACCTGCACCCCCAAGCCCTGATCCACGGAAAGCGGCAGCAACTCATACTCGGCCTCACGCGCTTCAAGCGTGTAGTGGATTTGTTGCGCCACAAAACGGCTGGCAAAGCTGGGGGCCGCCGCAAGCGACTTCATCACCTGCCAGCCCGAGTAGTTGGAACAGCCAGCATAGCGCACTTTGCCTTGCTGGATCAGGGTGTCGAGCGCGGCCATTTTCTCATCGACCGGCGTCAGCCCGTCCCATTCGTGCATGTAGTAAAGATCAATATGATCGGTGCGCAGTCGCTTGAGCGAGCGCTCGCATTCACGGATCAGGTGCCATCTTGAAACGCCCTCATCGTTGGGTCCCTGTCCGATCGGCATGCGGGCCTTGGACGTCACCAGAAGATCGTCGTATCGCTCCTCCAGCACTTCTCCCAGGATCTCTTCGGACAGCCCGGTTGAGTACATGTTGGCCGTATCAAACATATTCACACCGTGATCGATACAGGTATCCACCAAGCGGCGCGCCTTTTGGACGTCTTGAGTGGCAGTGCGCCCGAAATCACCGCGGCCGCCGAACGTGAATGTACCCATGGTGATGACAGAGACCTTAAGCCCAGTGGATCCCAGTGTCCGATACTCCATAGTCATCTCCTAGCTTGCCGATGCATCTGACGGGCTCGGCCCATAGTCTTTGAACGCCGAAATCACCTCGGACATCTCTTCATCGCTTAAGATGTGGGGGGCACCGCCAATGCTGCTGAACAGATAGGTTCTGGCAAGCGTTTCGAGCTCTTCCAACCGCCAGCAGGCTTTGTCGACTGTTTCGCCCAAAACCGTAGCGCCGTGATTGGCCATCAAGCACCCATGCCGATCTGCCATGATCTCGGCCATATTCGCGCACAGCTCAGGACTTCCGAAAAGCGCATAGTCTGCCAAGGGCACATCGTTTCCGCCAAATGCGGCGACCATGTAGTGACAAGCAGGGATTTTGCGCCGTTGCACGGCAAGCACGCTGCAATAGGGAGGATGTGCATGAAGAACCACAGGCATATCAGGCCGCGCCTGGTGCATCCCTTGATGGAACGGCCACTCCGTAGATGGTTTAGGACCATCGCGATCCGGCAAACCGTCTAATGGAATGGTGACAAGCGCATCTGGCGTCAACGCGTCGTATGCTACGCCGGATGGCGTGATCAGAATGCCGCCGTCAATCCGGACAGAGATATTGCCGGACGTCCCTTGGTTCAGATGCCGTGCATTCATCCACAAGCAGGCATCAATCATGGATTGCCGCGTCGCTTGCGTATCGGGAAATGGTGCAGCGAATGTCATGTGCTCATCTCCAATAGCTGTTCCGCGACACGGGTGCTTGTCGCCAGATGTGTGACATAGCCGCCAACCAGCGCGGCCCGTGCAGAACGTGCACGTCCCGGCCCCGCGGCGATGAGAAGCGACATCTCCTTGCCCTTCATCTGATCGAGGGACACGCCAATCATGCGCTCTTCAACTTCAGTTACGACCGGATCTCCCGCGGCGTCGATTAACCGGGCGCATATGACCCCTTGAGCACCATTCTCACGGTGAAGAGCCATCTCTTCCGCGCTTAAAATCCCGGTTCGTACGACGTGCGCCTCAGCATCGCATGTACCGCAGGCGAGAACGGTTTTGTTGCAGGTGGCCAAAGCATCAAGCTGCCGCTGCACGACAGGTTCATTGCAAAGCGCATCGCGCAAAGTCTTGTCCGACAGGATCAAGGGCACATGGAGGTTGATGCATTGCCCCCCGAGCTTCTGCGCAAGCATCGCCGTGCAAGCCTCCGCCGCAAATCCGAGCGCAGCAGGGCGCGAGCCCAGAAGCTGGATCACCGTCAGATCAGATACCGGAAGCTGCGGCACCTGCTGCGCCATCTGATAGACCGTTGCCCCCCAAGACACACCGAGCCTATCACCGGGCTCAAGCAATCTTGGCAACCAATCCGCCGCGGCACGTGTAACTCGACTTGCACCTGTCGGATCAATGGGATCGTCTGGCACGACCAGAGCCTCCGCCAGCCCAAATGCCTCTCGAAGCGTTTCTGCCAGGCGGTGGCCCCGAAAAACATCACTGTCAAGATGCACACGCACCCAACCTCTGCTACGCGCTTCATTCAGATAATTCACCACTGACGCACGACTGATCCGCATTCTTTCAGCGATGTCGTTTTGGTTCAGCCCCTCGTGATAATAGAGCCAAGCCGCCTCAACAAATGGAGCATCGTCGCGTAGCGCGAGCCGCGTGGCTTCTTGTGTAGCGCGCGGTTTTCCGAGAGGCGCAGAATTGGGCATCGCCTATTCTGCCGCTTGCGCAAATTCGGGGAACAAACCTGTCAGCCCCTGTTCTGAAGCTTCGCAAACACCGCGCTCCGTAATCAGGCCAGTGACCAAGCGATTGGGTGTGACGTCGAAGGCAGGATTTCCGCCGGGTGTTCCATCCGGTGTCACTTGCACTGCATCGATTGCGCCAGCTTCCGTCCGTCCTTGGATATGCGTGACTTCCTCAGTTTTGCGTTCTTCGATTGGGATTTCTGCAACACCGTCGCGAACGGTCCAGTCGATGGTCGGTGATGGGAGCGCGACATAGAACGGGACGCCATTGTCCTGCGCCGCCAGAGCTTTCAGATACGTGCCGATCTTGTTGCAAACATCGCCGCAGCGTGTCGTGCGGTCGGTGCCAGTGATGACCATATCGACCATACCATGTTGCATCAGATGCCCACCGGCATTGTCGGTAATATAGGTGTGCGGCACCCCATGTTTGCCCAGTTCCCATGATGTCAGCGCGCCCTGGTTGCGCGGGCGTGTTTCATCGACCCAAATGTGCAAGGGTATACCCGCATCATGCGCCTGATACATGGGGCTCGTCGCTGTGCCCCAATCCACGGTTGCCAACCAGCCCGCATTGCAATGGGTCAATAGACGGACAGGTTCGCCCTCGGGCTTTCCCGCGGCAATCTCGCGGATCAGCGCCAGACCATTCTCGCCAATCCGGCGGTTGATCTCGACATCCTCATCAGCAATTTCGTGCGCCAGGGCCAGGGCCGCCGCAGCCCGTTCGCGCTCTGGCATGGGCAGCAGTGTGGCGCGGGCACGATCCAAGGCCCAACGCAGGTTGATCGCTGTCGGGCGCGTTTTCTCGAGATATGTCCAAGCTGCGTCCATATTTGCGTCAGATGGGTCTTCCGCCATGGCCAAAGCCATTCCATACGCTGCCGTTGCGCCAATCAACGGAGCACCGCGTACGCGCATTTCATAGATTGCATCCGAAAATTCCTGCATGGTCTCGACTGGAACAACCCTGAAGTCGTGCGGCAACCAACATTGGTCGATGATCTCAAGGACACCTTTCTCATCGTTCCACCAAAGCGATCGATAGTGCCTGCCGTCGATCTTCATAGGATATCCTTTCCATTGAACTCACGTGCCATGGCGCAAACAGCACCTGCATCCTCAAGCGTGCCTGCCCTGCGAAGCAGTTCAGCACCCATCATAAGATTGCGCGCTTCCAGACGTGCGCGGACAGTCGTATCTGCGATGTCTTCAAAATCGGCGTTGTGCGCCAGCGACAAGCAGCGGCGATGCATTTCGATCCCGCATACCATCCACGCATCCCGCCACAGCCCAGCCAGAACGGCGTCGCAGGCAGGTGTGCTGTCTTGGCCTTGATCTTCAAAAAGCACTGTCGGGTACAAAATCCCGGTTCGCTCCGACCTCCACAAGGATCGAAACTCTTTGTCAAAAACCGAGCACAGCTCGGAGATCACCTCCAACACCCAGCACTGATACTCGTCCAAATCCTCTCCCCGATGTGCCGGTTGACTAAAATATGCCATCAGAAAATTCGCGCAGAGCATTCCGACATCAAAACCCATTGGACCATACTGGACAAACTCGGGGTCGATCACGCGGCTCTCGCGATCTGTCGACATGATGGAGCCCGAATGCAGATCACCATGCAACATCGTCTCGGTGTTGGACACGAAACGCTGCAACGCTTGCTGCACCTTTACCTTCAGCTCAATGTCTGCGCGCAGTTGCGCCACCAACGGCTCCAATCCATCGGTATGACTATTCATATCGGCATCGCGATAAGGGTCAGTGAACACCAGTGCTTCCGTGATTGCCGGTATCTCGACATTTCCGGCGAAAAGCGCCACGTCGCGTTTCTTGTCCCGGCTCGCCATCGACAATTCCGATCCGCGAAACGACGTTCGCGCGCAGTAGCGCCCCAAGAACTCCGCCAAGCCCGCAACGCGCTCTCCGGCGATCAGTTTGCGGCGCAGAATGACATGCGGCGAAAGGTATTCCATCACGATCAACGCCTGAGTTTCGTCGAAATGATAGACTTCCGGCACGGCACCAGGATCGCGGGCCGCTTGACGTGTCAAGGCGTGGTACTCGAAGAAAGCGCGATACAGCGGCAATGGCCAACTGTCCCCAACAAGGCGCACATAGGGCAATGCCTGTTTCACGATGACCGTACCACGGTCCCCGCCCACGATGAACACAAGGTTGAGATTGCCGTCACCAACCTCTTCCACCGTCCACGCGGATGGGTCCGGCCCCACCCTGTCGGCCAAAACGGAAATGGTGACCAAGCGGTCCGGTAAGGTTTCGACTGTCAACGCCTCATATGCAGGTCGTGCGTCCATAAGCGGCTCTCCCTTTCCTACTTTGACACGCAGAGCGTCGTAAATCGCCTGATGATTATACTTATGTCAATTCATTTGACAAATGTATTTGCAGGAGCCTACCGTAGCGTTCACGAATTGGGAGGAAGCGGGTGTCGGTGGACGCACTCACTGTGAATGGCTTGCAAAAGTCGTTCGGCAATAACCATGTGCTGCGCGGAGTTGATCTATCGCTTGCTCCGGGGACGGTTACCGTTTTGATGGGCGCCAACGGCGCGGGAAAGTCTACGCTCGTCAAGGTGATCTGCGGGCAACATGCCGTCGATGGCGGGACACTGTCTTTGATGGATCAACCCTTTGCTCCGACCGATGCGGCAGATGCAATCCGTCAGGGTGTGGTGACTGTCCATCAGTCGATTGATGACGGCGTAATCCCCGATCTGGATGTCGCAAACAACCTGATGCTCGACCGCTTGGTCGACCCGCGCCACGGCCTTTTTGTTCGCGAACGAGCCCTCAGGGCAGAGGCTGCCAAGGTCGCCGCCGCGATGGGCATAGAAGTTGATTTGCGCAAACGCGTTTCCGATTTGAACGTCGCCGACCGTCAGATGATCGCCATTGCCCGCGCCATGGCGCGCGCGCCAAAGGTTCTGATTCTGGATGAACCAACATCCTCCTTGTCTGCGACAGAAGCTGATCGTCTGTTTGCCCTGATCGATCGATTGCGAGCGCAAGGCGTTGCGATCCTCTACATCTCGCACCGAATGTCGGATATCCGCCGCATTGCGGACCGTATCATCGTCATGCGGGACGGCGCGATCTCCGGCGCCTTCAACTCCAAACCATTGGATTACGAGGCTGCCGTCACAGCCATGCTCGGCCACCAAATGACAGATGTTGACGTTGCAGTACAGCGTGGCATCTCGCCTGTTCTTCAACTCGCTGACTTGCGGTTGCACACATTGGCGGCGCCCATAAACATGACGGTGTGTGGCGGTGAAGTTGTGGCAATTGTCGGATTGCTGGGCAGCGGCAAAAGCAAACTTGCGGAAGTGCTCTTTGGGCTAAGCCAACCGACGGATGGGTCCATAACGATCAACGGCCAACGCTATGAGCCCAAGTCAGTTGAGGATGCCATCAAAAACGGCGTCTTCATGTCGCCCAAGGACCGCGGCGCAAATGCCGTCATCCCGGCGTTTGATATTGCAGACAATATGACCCTACCATTTCTCAAGACCCTGAGTGTCGGTTCCTTTGTAACTGCTCAAAAGCAACGAAGCCGCACACGTGAAATGATCTCGCGGCTCGGGATCGTTTGCCAGTCGCCCAGCGATGGGATTGGCACGCTGTCGGGAGGCAACCAGCAGAAAGTGATGATCGGCCGCTGGCTCATGGAACCGGCAAAGGTATTGCTTCTCGATGAACCTTTCCAAGGCGTCGACATCGGCGCGCGCCGGGATATCGGTCGTCACATTCGGTCCACTGCAGCAGGGCGTGCGACGGTGGCATTCATGGCCGAAATAGACGAAGCACTGGAGATCGCAGACCGCATCATCGTCCTGCACGAAAGCGCGGTCGCGGGTGAGCATGCCAATCAAGACATCGATCTTGCCGCGTTGGTTGCTGACATCTCAGGCTCTGTCGCTGCACCCACGGGCGCCCAGACATGAGTGACCGTCTTCTCGACTTCGCGATCCGCTACGGCTTCCTGATCCTGTTGGTAGGGCTCATCGTCTACTTTAGTGCCGCAGCGCCCGGTTTCTTCGGCCCGCTTTCAGCGGCGTTCGTTCTGCAATCTGTCGCCATTACCGGCATTCTTGCACTTGGGGTAACCTGCACATTGGTTGTGGGCGGGTTCGATCTGTCTATCGGAGCTGTTGCGACATCGGCCCTGATGCTGTCAGCCTATTCGATGGTCATCCTCGAACATCCCGCACTTGTGGCGGTGATACTGTGCTTGTGCATGGGGGCGCTGGTTGGACTGATCAACGGCCTCCTCATCGTCAAATTTCGCGTACCGGATCTACTGGCAACGCTTGGTATGATGTTCCTACTTATTGGCTTGCAGCGCATTCCAACCCAAGGCAATTCCATTGCAACGGGTATGACCCTGACGGATGGCAGTGTGGCCGAAGGCACATTCTCTGCATCGTTCTTATGGTTGGGTCGCCACCGGATCGATCTTTTCATCGAACGGCTGCTGCCGATGCCGGTGGTGATCTTCATCAGCATCGCATTGGTGATCTGGCTTTTTCTTGGATTCACACGACATGGACGGTTGATGTACGCGATTGGATCGAACGAACGCGCCGCAGGCCTCGTCGGGACACCGGTCAATCGGTATAAAATCACAGCCTACATGATTTCGGGCGTCACCGCATCGATCGGTGGCATATTGCTTGCCGCACGACTGGGACGAGGTGACATCGCGAGTGGCAACAACCTTCTTCTCGACAGTGTGGCTGCGGCACTGATCGGCTTTGCAGTCTTGGGTGCTGCACGACCAAACGCATTTGGAACAGCCATCGGCGCCCTGTTCGTGGGCATCCTCTTGCAAGGCATGACGATGATGAACGCCCCCTACTACACGCAGGATTTCGTCAAAGGTGCCGTCCTGGTCGCAGCCCTTGTCTTCACCTTCTACTTGTCTTCGCGCCGATCAGGCGCGGGGCACTGACAATCAGCAATAGGGAGGACATCAACATGCTGAGACGTCACTTCATGGCAATGGCCAGCGCGACAACCCTGGCACTTGGCGCGGGTACAGCAGCGGCGCAAGAGGCCCCCGCCCCCTTTGACAATCCCGGAGATGTGACCATCGCGCTTGTGCGCTATCTGTCGACCGGCGACTTTTTTCAGGCCTACCTTTCGGGCGTTGAAACCCAGGCTGCGGCGCTTGGTGTAAACCTGCGCGTGTTCGACAGCCGTCAGGACGCCGCACTACAGGCCGACATGGTAGACCAAGCCATCGCGCTAGGCGTGGACGGCATCGTTATTCAACACGGCTTGACGGAATCGATGCGCGAGGCCGCTGCAAGAGCAGCAGAAGCGGGGATCAAGGTCGTCGCCTTCGACGTAAACGTCGAAAACGCCGCGATCCCGCAGATCGAACAGTCGGACTATCTTCTGGGCAAGCTCGCTCTGGAACAGGCAATCGAAGACAATGGAGACAGCTTTGCGGCCGGATATGTCTATGTGCCGGGCATAGCGCCGCTCGACCGCCGGCATGTCGCCTGGGAAGAAGTCAAGGAGGCAAATGCAGGCATCACCGAAGCCGCCCGCATCGGAACTCTGGACAACCCAATTGCCAACGCCAACGCCAACCAGGCGCGCGCAGCGCTTCAGGCGAACCCGAATATCTCGGTCTTTTTCGCGCCGTACAATGAGTTTGCCAAGGGCGTTAAGATTGCCACCGACGAACTTGGCCTGAGCGGCGACATGAGCATCTATTCTGCTGATATCTCGACAGCGGACATAGCATTGATGCGGGAAGCGAACAGCGCCTGGAAGGCCACTGTCGCGACCAATCCAGCCGTCGTGGGCGAAGTTTCCGTCCGTGCGCTTGCTCTCATGCTCGCAGGCGAAGATCCCGGTGCATCGGTGATCGTACCTCCCACGCTGATCACCCAGGATTTCCTGAACAATGAGGACATCCGCAATATGGAAGACCTCGGTTCGAAGATGCCGCAATTCCAACATGCCGATGTGGCGATGGCCGACTGGATGCCCTTGCCGGCCAGGTAATTGAAACGCATTGTGGCCCCGCACCACGTGGGGCCACATACTCACATTGCACCCACAAACAGCCCGTTTGTACGTCAGGCCTGCCGGTTTGCCCGCAAAATTGTCAGAGGCCTAGCGCTCACCACGACGGTACGGCGTCATTAGGGCCTCAGGCACTTTTGCGCGGCGCGCGACAAGGACAAGCGCACCGATGGACAGGAAGTACGGCGCCATCAGGAAAAGCTGATAGGGCACATCCTCGACGACTGTTTGCAGACGCAGCTGATAGGCATCAAAGAATGCAAAAAGCAGTGCGCCAATCAACGCTTTGCCCGGTCGCCACGAGGCAAAGACGACCAGTGCAATGCAGATCCAGCCGCGGCCCTGAACCATTTCTGGAAAGAAACTATTGAACGCGGCGGTTGTCAGGAACGCACCTCCCAGAGCCATCAGCGCCGATCCCGCCACGACGGCACCTATACGGATGCGCATAGGATCAAGACCTTGCGCCTCAACCGCATGTGGGTTTTCACCTGTCATACGGATAGCTAGGCCGAGCGGCGTGCGCGCAAGCAGGTAAGCCATCACCACGACCGCACCGAGTGCCAGATATGTTGGCATCGCTTGCGAAAACAGGATCGGACCAAGGAACGGAAGCTCAGACAAGATCGGGATATTGACCGGTCGGAACGGCTCAATCGTCGGGGGCAGATCGCCAACAACAACGATCAGCCGGTACAGATAGTAAGACAGAGCCGATGCGAACAACGTGATGCCAAGCCCGGACACATGCTGCGACAGACCGAGTGGCACGGTAAGCATTGCATGCAGAAGTCCCATCAACCCGCCGCTCAACGCCGCGACCAGCAAGCCTATCCACAAGTCGCCCCCCATGTAAACCGTCAGCCAGCCGGTCATGGCCCCCATTGTCATGATCCCCTCGATCCCGAGGTTCAGCACGCCTGATCGCTCACATAAAAGCGCACCCAGAACACCAAAGATCAGCGGCGTCGCGATGCGCAGCACGGCAGCCCAAAGACTGGTATTCAGCAGCAGATCAAACGCTTCCATCACCGGCGTACCCGATATGTCGTGAACATCAAGGCAACCAGCATCGTGAGCAGACAAAGCGCCACAACAACATCCGCAATGAAACTGGGGACACCCGTCACCCTGCTCATTGCATCAGCGCCGACAAAGACGGTCGCCACAAAGATCGCCGCAGCAACCACCCCCGCCGGGTGCAGCGCTGCCAGCATGGCAACCACGATACCTGCATAGCCAAAGCCAGGTGACATCGTGGTGGTGACGCCAGCCGTGACGCCCAACACTTCAACAGACCCCGCCAACCCGGCCAAAGCGCCGGACAACAAGGCTACGCCCATCAAGGTCCGCGGCAGCGAGATACCTGCAAACGCTGCAGCCGACGCGTTCAACCCGGCAGCCCGTGTTTCTGTACCAAAGACCGTGCGCGCCAGGATCAGCCAGATTGCCCCGGCAGCCGCGAGCGCAAAGAGGAAGCCGATATGAAGCCGCGTACGTGGCACGAGGTCCGGCAATCTGAAATCACCATCAACCGGCACCGAAGACGGCCACCCAAACGCAAGTGGATCGCGTAGCGGCCCTTCGATCATCATGCCGACAAAAAGGATGACAATGAAATTCAGCAAAAGGGTGGTGACCACTTCGTCCACGCTGAAGCGCAGCCGTAAATACGCAGGTACGGCCAGAAGGAGCGCTCCGGCCGCCATGCCCGCCACCATCAGGATGGGGATACCGATGGGCCCGGGCACAGGAAGGGAATGGCCGATCCAAGCAGTCACGAGCGCCCCTACAAAAAACTGACCTTCGCCACCGATGTTCCACAATCGTGCACGGAAAGCGACGGCGGCCGCCAAGCCGGTCAGGATCAACGGTGTTGCACGCGTCAGCATCTCGGTGACCGACAATCGCGAACCCAACGCACCGCGCAACATCTCGGCATAGGCGCCAAACGGGTTGACCCCTGCAACGGCGATCAGGCCCCCGGCCAGGAACAACGCAACCGCTACTGCGACAAGCGGAGCGACAATGACAAGGTGCAGCGGCACCTGGGCGCGCCGCTCAAGCCGCATGGCCGTCTTCCTTCCACACACCGGCCATCATCAGTCCAAGCCTGCGCGCATCGGCATCGTCGGACGATACAGGTTGCGACAACCGCCCCTTCACGATGGCTTGGATACGGTCTGACAAGGCAACGGCCTCTTCCAGTTCTTCCGAGATCAACAGGATCGCCGCCCCTGCAGCCCGCGCGGCTAGTAGCTCGGCGTGGACCGCTGCAATAGCACCTTCGTCAAGGCCCCTGGTCGGTTGATTGGCCAATACAAAGCGGGGACCAATAGATAAACAGCGCCCCAGGATCAACTTCTGCATATTGCCCCCGGACAGAAGCCGCGTCCGTGTGTCAGGGGTCGCACCGCGAATGTCAAAACGCTCTATCAGGCCAGCCGCGTAGGACTTGCAAGCACCCCGGCGCACAAAACCGCGACGCGAGAACTCTGGACTTCGCAGCCGTTCAAGAACCGCATTTTCCCAGACAGCCAACTCACCCACAGCGCCATCGGCATGACGATCTTCGGGCACGCGACCAACACCGGCCCGGATCATCCCCCGCGGCCCCAGCGTGCGCACGTCTTGACCGGACAGGGTGAGCGTGCCACCCGCTGGTCGGATCAACCCGGACAGCAACGAACCCAGAGCCGCCTGCCCGTTGCCGGACACCCCGACAATGCCCAGGATCTCCCGCTCATGGACGGCGAACGACGCATCGTCCAAACGTGCCTCGCCCTGTTCTTCAACGCGCACGTTCTCTCCTACCAGAACTGGCTTCCCGATCTGATGCCCTTGCCGCACGGGTCGCTCTACCTTGCGTCCGACCATAAGTTCGGCGAGTTCATCCGGGCTGGTCTGGGAAGTCTGGCGTTCGGCGACCATTTGCCCGGCCCGTAAAACGGCGACCCGGTCGGAGGCGGCCATGACCTCGTGCAATTTGTGACTGATGAAGATCAACGAAAGACCTTGCTTGGTCATCTCGCGCAGGGTCTCGAACAGACGTTGCGCCTCGGGTCGCGCCAGAACGGCAGTTGGTTCGTCAAGGATAAGAACACGCGCATCTCGGTAGAGCGCTTTTAGGATCTCGACGCGCTGGCGTTCACCAACGGACAGTTGGTTCACAAACGCATCTGGCTCAACTGGCAGGCCAAACCGATCGGCGATCTGCACAAGCTTTCTCCGAGCAGCAGAGCGTGCCGAGCGAAACGACGACAACGGCTCCGATCCCAGCATGACATTTTCCAAAACGGTCAAATTGCCCGCGAGGGTAAAGTGCTGATGGACCATACCAACGCCCGCATCAATCGCCGCGCGCGGTTGGCCGGGTGGCAGCTCTTTTCCGAACACATGCACGGTGCCTTGATCGGCTGCATAATGACCAAACAGGATATTCATCAGCGTGGTTTTACCAGCGCCGTTTTCACCCAGCAGGGCGAGGATCTCACCTTGGCTCAGTGACAGGGAAACATCGTCGTTGGCCGTCAAAGCACCAAAACGCTTGGTTATGCCACGAAGCTCAAGCGCCGGGGTCACGTCGGCAAACCCGCGATGTCGGATGGATATGTCAGCGCCGGGGCGTGCTGTTCGATCAGACTGGCCAGGCGACACAACAGCCCATCCGCACCACGCGGGCCCCAAAGCTGTACGCCGACGGGCACCTTGCCCTGCATCCCGAACGGCAGCGCCAGGGCCGGCAAACCCGTGACATTTGCCAAGGCCGCGTTCGGGGCAAACGCCTCCATCTTCGCGAAATGCTTATCGGTATCCGTGTGATCGAGGGGGAAGGCGCCCACGGGTGGTGGCGGCGAAGACAGGACCGGGCACAAAACCGCGTCGAAATTGGCAAACATCCTGACCGCGGCATCCGATATCCGTGCCATCCGCTTTGTCACGGCAAAAAGGTCGATTGCCGACATCTTACAACCTTCTGCGGAAACAGCGGCGATGAGCGGGGGGACATTATCACACGATATCTCAAGAGCGGTGAGCCACTCGGCAAGGCCAACGGACAAGATGGTTCTCGCGATGGCGTGAGCCTCCAGGCCAAGGTCGTCCGGAGCAGGGATTTCCTCTACTTCAAAGCCCGCCTCGACGAGGGCGGACGCGGCTAAACGCGCAGCTGCAATCTGCATGGGATCGCAACGCGCGGGGAGTGCAAGCGCGATGCGATCGCTGACTTGATGGGCGGCGGAAGGTGCCGATACGCGAACGGCGTCGAATACTCCCACCACATCGCGAACGGAGCGCGCCAGCACCAGTTCTGACACGATCCCCATCAGGTGATTGCTGAACTCGGGGCCAGCAGCAACGGCACCCCGCGACGGCTTCAGCCCGACCAGTCCACAACAAGCGGCTGGCACGCGGATCGAACCCGCGGCGTCCGTCGCGTGCGCAATAGCGACAATGCCAGAGGCAACGGCAGCCGCGGCACCGCCCGACGAGCCGCCTGCCGTCAGCGAGGGGTCCCAGGGATTGCGCGCGGGCGTCGACCCTTCGGGTGAGCTGTCGAGGGCCAGGCCAAAGGGCGGCACCGCGGTCAGGCCAAATGGGACAAGCCCGGAATGGCGAAAGGCCGAAAACAGATTGCTGTCTGCCACCGGCGGCACAGCGCGCGCTCGCAACGCCGATGCTCCCGCCGATATGGGCAAGCCCTTGGCCTCCGAACCAAGGTCCTTGCCTAGAAACGGCACGCCCCCAAACGGGCCACGGCGTGCCGCAGGTTGGGCATCAGTGGCGCGTGCCCCTGCCCGTCCTGCGGCCGCGTCCAGCATCACCACAGCGCCCAAACCCACCTGAGTCTCGCAGGCGGCAATGCTCGCCTCCATCACAGCGCGAACGCTGGTGCGCCCGTCGTAAATGGCGGCCGCAAGTGCTGTGGCATCAGGCATGGATCACTGCCCGTCAGGCGGGTTCGTCATTGTTGATTGGCACGTCCCACTCGCCCGCCGTGATCGCCGCTTGCTTGGCCTCCATCGCCGGGATGGCTTCCGCGGGCACCTCATCGGCAACGTAAATCAACTCGTTGCCACCATAGGACATGAATGAATACTCGGTGTAATCACGTCCGACGGGGTTGCCGGCCTGAATATCGGCAACGATAGCATCGATGGTTGGTCCGTAGTTCCAGATCGCGTTTGCGAACACGGTGCCCGGATAGCGCGGCGTGTAGTCGATCAGCGAACCAATCGCCTTGATCCCCCGCTCTTGCGCTGCATCTGCCGTGCCGATGCGCTCACCAAACAGGATGTCGGCGCCTGCATCTATTTGTGCCATCGCGGCCTCCTTCGCGCGGGCGGGGTCAAACCAGGCACCGATAAAGCCGTTGAGGAAGGTCGCGTCGGGGTTCACCTCGGTCACGCCCATGCGGAAGGCGTTGATCAGCAGGTTGACCTCGGGGATCGGATAGCCGCCTACAGAGCCGAAGACATTGCTTTCGGACATCTTGCCCGCAAGCATGCCTGCCAGATAGGCCGCCTCGTGATTGCGGGTGCCGAAGACGCCAAAATTGTCCCCTTCCGGTCCGCCGGAAGAGCCCATCAGGAAGGCCGTGTCGGGGTAGTCGCCAGCCACTTCGCGGGCTTCACGCTCAACCGCGTAGGCTTCGCCCCAGACCAGCTGCGCGCCGCCCTCCGCATATTCGCGCATCGCACGCGGATAGTCTGTGGGGGCCACTCCTTCGGAAAACTCATATTCGATCTGACCTGCGGCGGCGGCTTCCTGCAATGCCAGGTGAATGCGGCTGTTCCATGCGTTTTCCACCGGCGACATATGGACACCTGCAACGCGCGTGACGCCTTGGGCATTCGCGCGCCGGATGTAGGCGGGCAGCGCAAGTGTTGCGGCGGCACCGATTAGAAGTTGGCGACGGTTGGTTTTGAGTTTCATTGAAATATCCTCTCTCGTGCTGGCAGTTTTCTAAATGTCTTTTTCTTCCACCGCCGGGGCGTAGTCGGCGGGATCAAGCGTTGTTGGTCGACCGGGAAGGTCGAGAGTGGATAGGCGTGGTACCGTGCGCGCCAGAACCTTTCCATGTTTGATCACGGTAAGCCGCGTCGCCTTGAGGCGCACCGCTTCAATCCGGTCTCGTGCCTGCAGGACAACCATGTTGGCGGGTCCACCCTCTCGAAGCGTCGGATCCGGCAAACCCATGGCGCGCGCGCCGTTTTCCGTAACCGAGGTAAAGGCCCAGTCCATCGCCTCACGCGATGTCATGGGCACAGCGTGAACGCCCATATGGGCAACCTCGAGCATGTCAGCAGAGCCCAACGAGTACCACGGATCCATCGTGCAATCCTGCCCGAAGGCTACGTTGACGCCGGCCGCGCGCAATTCGGGTACACGGGTCAGACCCCGCCGGCGGGGATAAGTGTCGGATCGCCCTTGCAGCGTAATGTTGATCAGCGGGTTCGGGATCACATTCATGCCGCTTTCAGCAATCAGCGGGATCAGTTTACTGGCGTAGTAGTTGTCATAGGAATGCATCGCGGTGACATGACTGGCCGATACGCGCGACCCCAGACCAAGCCGCGTCGTCTCGGCAGCCAAGGTCTCGACATGGCGCGACATCGGGTCATCGCTTTCGTCACAGTGCAGATCAAGCATGAGATCACGTTCCGCCGCGATCTCGCAAAGCCGGGTGACAGACCTTGCCCCATCCGCCATCGTACGCTCGAAATGCGGAATGCCGCCAACCACGTCCACGCCCATATCCAATGCAAGCAGCAGGTTCTTTTCGGCGGTAGCAGAGCGGTAGAGCCCGTCCTGCGGAAACGCGACAAGCTGCAAATCAATGTAAGGCGCGACGCGTTTGCGCACTTCGATCAGCGCCTCTACGGCCGTCAATCTGTCATCGCAAACATCGACATGGGTGCGGATCGACAACAGCCCTTGTGCAACGGCCAGATCACAATAGCGCAATGCACGTTCCATGACCGCTTCGACCGTCAGCATGGGCTTCAACTCGCCCCACAACGCAATGCCTTCGAGCAACGTGCCGGACACATTGAGCCGAGGCAAACCGAGGCTCAGCGTTGCATCCATATGGAAATGAGGGTCAGCAAACGGTGGCGCCACAAGTCGACCAGCAGCATCGATGACTTCATGCGCTTCCGCATCCAACTTGGGTGCAATCTCAACGATCTTGCTGCCCTTGATGCCGATATCATGCAGCCCGCGCTCATCAGGCAAACGCGCTTGTTTGATGACTAGATCCAGAATCCCCCGACTCCCTATTTTTGATCATATGGTAAATACAGCGGCGCCAAAGTCCTAAAGATTTCACGGAAACCGCCAGACAAATGCAACAACGTCCATTTTTCAATCAAGTTCACGCCATGAACACGCGCGACTGCCACTTACTTCGGCGTCAAAACTCTGATCATGCTGCCCAACTGAAGACCTTTCCATTTGGGGTAGTAGGATGCAGGCAAAACGCATCATCCCCTGCGCTGCGGAAAGAATAGCGAAAACAGTCCAAGCACCGCCGAAATCACGATCAGCAGAAGAGACACCGCGTTCAAAACCGGTGTGGATCCTTGCTTGAGCTTGTCGAACATCGTGATTGTCAGCGGCGAGTCCGACCCAACAAGCATGAGCGTCGTGTTGAAATTTTCAAAGCTCATCAGGACCGACACAATGGCGGATGCCAAGATCGCAGGCATGAGAAAGGGCAGTGTGATCTGCCGGACGGTGCCCAGTTTCGTGGCACCAAGGTTCAGCGCCGCCTCTTCCAAACTGGGGTCGAACTTCTGCAATCGGGCAGAGATCACCAGCGTCGCAAACGTCGTGATGAAAGAGAATTGCCCAAGGATGACCAAGATCAAACCGGGTCGCAAGCCATCGAACCAGAGGCCTGTGGCATCCTCCAACGTGTTCGCGATGGCGCTGGAAAAGACAAGGATCGAGATGCCCAGGATAACACCAGGTATGATCAACGGGAGGAGCATCAGCATGTACAGCAGCGCCTTGCCCCGGAACTCATGCCGCACGAAAAGGAAGGCATTGCAGGTGCCGACGGTCACGGCCAGCCCTGAAACCCAGAGCGCCACAAAGGCCGATGTCCCGATCGAACGCATGATCGACCGTTCGTTGAACACACCGATGAACGGCGCCTCTGTGCCAAAGAACCAGGCCAGCGTGAAACCCTCCCAAGGTGGTGATGGAAAGACGCTGTTGTTGAACGCAAAGACGCATACTACCGTGAGGGGCAGCGCCAGGTAGATGAAGAACACCGTCACGTAAGCGCGGTAGCACCACGTGACGAATGCCGGTTGAGGGATCGTTGGGATCATGCGCGCCCCATGGTGTTTGACAACGACTGTTTCGACAGTTTCAGGCCAAGGAACACGATGGCAGAGGACAGGCCCAAGAGCAGAAAGCCCAAGGCGGAGCCAAGCTCCCAGTTAAAGCGCGTGATGAACTGCGTGTAGATCATCCCGGTGAACCAAAGGCTGTCTTTGCCGCCGAGAAGGATTGGCGTCAGGTAGTTTCCAAGTGACAGCATGAACACGACAATACAGCCGGACACGATCCCCGGCATCGCGTGTGGAATGACAATCTCCCGCATGATCGAAACCGTCGTGCCGCCCAAGTCGTACCCCGCCTCGATCAGGCTGTCGTCAAGACTGTCAAGTGTTGTGACCAGTGGGACAACCATGAACAGGATCGAGGTATAGACGAGCCCCACCATGATGGCTGCGTCGTTGTACAGAAGTTCAATCGGCCCGCTGATCAGGCCAAGGTTTTGCAAGCCGGTCGAAATCACACCCGTCTCGCGCAGCAGGATCATCCAGCCAAAGGTACGCACCAGCTCGGACACCCAGAACGGGATCATGCACATCAAAAACAGCGTAGTCTTTGTCCGCCCCCTGCTCAGCTTCGCGATGTAATAGGCGATCGGAAAACCCAGGATCAACGTCAATGCCGTTGCCAGAATGGACATGATCGCAGTCCGGGCAAAGGTACGCCAGTAAAGCGGTTCGCCAAAGAACGTGGCGTAGTTGCCCAACCCCGTCTGATACTCGCGCGGGCCGACCTTTTCACTGATCGAAACGACAAACAGGCCGACATGCGGCAGAATGATCAGAACAACCAGCCACAACAAAATGGGCGCAAGCAAAAGATAGAAGCCCAGTTTCGACGCATCTGACCGCATCACGGGGTCCTCACCGCCGGATAGCAGCGGGCTTTCTCCGGACGCCAACCCGTGAACACATCATCGCCTTCGCACAGATCGGCAAAGCTGCCCGTTTGCGGCAGCGCCACGCTGATCAGATTGCCCGCCGCGTCGCGGACCATCACAGAACTGTTGGCACCGTTGAACAGCACCGTGTCCACGCGGCATTGCGAAACATTCAGCTCCGCGCCCAAGCCCTCCATTGTCTTCGACATCTCAATGGCTTCGGGGCGCAGGAACACCTGCACCATATCGCCGACAGCAAGATCACCGCCTGCGGCTTCAACCTTCATCTCGGTGCCTGCCGTCGACACTAAGGTCAGTATCGACCCGTTCGCAGCAGAGACTTTAGCCTCAATATTGTTCGCCTCACCGACGAAACCCGCCACGAACGCCGTCGCTGGTGCGTGGTACACGTCTTGCGGCGTACCGATCTGTTCGAACCGTCCCTGATTCATCACGGCGATGTTGTCGCTCATGACCAAGGCCTCGGACTGGTCGTGGGTGATATAGACAAATGTGGTGTCGAACGCCGCCTGAAGGGATTTGAGCTCGACCTTCATATGCTCGCGCAATTTCAGGTCGAGCGCGCCCAACGGCTCATCCAAAAGCAATACGTCGGGTTCAAGGATCATACAGCGCGCGATGGCCACGCGCTGTTTCTGGCCGCCAGACAGCTGATCAATGCGGCGAGCTGAAACACCGGGCAAGCCCACGCGCTCCAAAACCTCATCCACCCGGTGGGCAATATCCGCACGTGCGACGCCACGCTGGCGCAACCCAAAGCCCACATTGTCCCCAATGCTCATGGTCGGAAACAAGGCAAGGTGCTGGAACACCATAGAAACCGGGCGCTTGTTCGGCGGCACGCCGATCATGGACTGACCCTTGATCAGCAAATCGCCCTGCGTCGGTGACTGGAAGCCCGCGATCATCCTCAGAAGCGTGGTCTTTCCGCAGCCTGAAGGGCCAAGAATCGAAAAGAACGACCCTTTCGGCACCTCGAAACTGACGCGGTCAACAGCGCGGAAGCCGTCGAAGTCCTTCAAAAGATGGCGACAAACAAGATCGGGATTGGTCTCGGTCAAAATGCACCCTCACGAAGTGGAAAAGGGACACCGTACGGCGCCCCTTGCATAGTCGATCGCGCCTTAATTGGCTGCGTTGATGCGATCCAGCGTTGCACCTTCCAGAGTCTC
>NZ_JAHVHT010000004.1:392500-400686 GCF_019802125.1 Tateyamaria omphalii | reverse complement strand
GCAGCGATGTCCCACGAGGCATCACCCAGACTGCGAAGAGAAGCGTGACCCGGATGAGTGACAACGGTCCCAAACAAAGAAGGAAAACGAGCTTGACCCAAATGCCCAATTAGAGAAGCGGACATAGTCATCTGAGGGATGCTTAAGTTTGTTCCAGCTTTGGCACGCGAATTGACAAAGTACGGTACCAACTTGGCTAGTCAAATTTCAGACCGGAGCGCCACAGCGTAGGTGCGCCCCGGTGATTCAGTGTTCGTGACCAGCAATTTCTTTAAAATTTTATGCGCAGCTCACCTGTTGGTGTCTTGTAGATAGTATTTGTTTCTAAAGACGCAGCGGCCGCGTTGTCGGCAAAAACAGGGGCAAGCGGCATCTTCAGATTTCCGTTTTCCAGCAGTTCCAGATAGGAGCCGCCGCTCGGCCGCCGGATTCTAAGTACGTCTGCTCCACCATCGCGGAACACGTCAAATATGAAGCTGATGTTGCCATTCTGATCCGTCCAAGCGACCTCTGAGCCTTCGGAATTGAATGGCAGTAGCCTGAGGCGTCCTTTTGACATGTTTTGCGAGGCGTCGGTGTAGTATCCTTGGTCCCAGCCGGTGTTTGCGTCGACTTCGAACACCTCCGTTTCAACGTAGTTTAGTACTTCATCACTGTTGAATTTAACATATGGAACGGCTGGTGGTGTGGCGCTTCGCGGCATCAGCTCCCCAATCCGCATCGTTGCTCCAACTTGTTGTTCGAACATCGCCGCTGTTCTGGGGACATTGCTTTCTGGTCGTGCTCGGCCAATTGTTAACTGAGCGTTCTGTTGAGCAATCGCGGCGCGTCTTTGGCCATTGAGCTGGTTTACCTGATAATCAGTGATCGAGAGTATTGCGTCTCCGGTCGCCAGCACGATCCCGTCTGCCCCTGATTGAGCTTGGAAGAGACCAATCGTATGGATGCCCGTATTCGCCGTGATGTCCCTCTCAGTACCCGGGGCCACCGTGTTTTTGGTAGAGTAAATGTTTGCGATTTGCGAAGACCCACCCCCCAAAATTAGGAGTGCATCATTTCCATCCAATGCTATCGACCCAAACTGAGCCGGAAGACGGCTGTCTGACGCCGGGTTGTCGATTATGCTCTTTACTCTGAAGCAGGACAACTTGTCACAATTCCAGTTGTCCACACGACCCAACTTCAACCCAACCGTCACACCGTCATAAAAAATCGACTCTCGTGCACTTCCAGCGGATCCATATGGCCAAATTGCTATACTCTCGCAGTGGACAAAATCCAGTGCGCCATCCACTTCTATGTTCGTGTCAAAGCAACCCAATTCCAGGTGGCCAAAGCGTGTGCCTCCGACGTTCGAGTTTCCCTTAATCCCAACCCACGCGCCTTCGATGCGAAGATTGTCTATCTTGTTCCGCGTACCGTCGTTTAGGTCGACGCAAGGTGGATATTGCCTAAGTGAAGATCGGTCCGTCGTACTCGGTTGAGCGAACCAAACGGTTAAGTCACCAATGGATACTCCGTTCTCAATATCTACCCCCTCAAGAACCGAGGTAGCAGACATGTTGAAACCGGCTTTTACCGTCAACCCGCCATTGGTTCTGCCAGAAGGGCAATGCAGTCTGCACTTGTTTGAAAGACTTATTTTGTCTTTGACGAGAACGAAACCTGTGAAAAGCAGGTCGCCCTCGGTCCCGTTAATTGCAGCTTGTAGCGCAGCCGTTTGGTCGGCGGTCGGAGCCGCCTTGGTTGCACTTGTGGAGATGCCGTAGTGCTCAAGGTACACTGGCGAGATCGGATCCCATCCAGGCAATCCAGGTACCTTGGTAGACGCGCTTCGATGGACATAAGAAATCACGCCCGTTTCGCTGTTCAGCAGAGAAACCATGGCTACGTCGCCGTCGGCAAAACCCGATGCAGAGGCCAAACTGGAAATGGAAGTGTAGGTAGAAACAGTCATTGCAATCTCCTCAAAATGTACGTGCGGAAACCAACAGATCTAACTCTTCAGCTGCGGCAAGAAATTCCCGTATAGCGAGAATAGTTATATTTTTTAGGTTTCCAAGCGCTGCGTTGAAGAATTGGATTGTGGCCTGCTGAAAAGGAAGTAGGTCCTGCAAAGAGCAGAATTGATCCTGCTATAGCCCCAACAGAATTCCTTGAAGTTTTGGGTCGCCAACTTGGTTCACTTGAATGGCCTTTCAATGTGAGTCGAGTGCGCGACTTTGCAAAGCCCGCTCCCCCCGCTCACCAAACGCAACCTGGACACCAACCCGGCGGGGTGAACCCCGCCCTACCGTTCCGGGGTTTGATCGGGTTTGAGGTGTGTTGGTGCGCATGAATGCGCACCCTACGGCCTACCCCTCTGTTCCGAAGAGCCGCTCTATTGTTTCCATCACGTCGTCCATCAGGCCCGGGACGCGGGCCTCGGGGCCGGAGAACCTCAGGATCCAGCCTGAGCGTGTGACCTCGCGCCGGATTTGCAGGCCGCGGGCGAATTTGATGGAGCGGCGGGGGGCCGTGGGGGTGCCGGGGGCGGTGTCTTCGTTCTGGGGGTTGAGCGCTTCGTGGATGACCGGTTCGAGGGCGGACCATTGACCTGCGAGCGTGTCGCTTCCCGAAGTGCGGAGGGTGTCGGAGAGGAGGTCCTCCCACCCCGCCCGCAAGGCCGAGGCCAGCCGTTCGATGCGGGAGATGGAGAGCCGTTCGGGGGTGGCGAGGGCGCCGTCGAAAACCTCGACCACCAGTGTGATGCTCCGCAGCCGTGCCTTTTTCTGGCGCGAGAGGGGGCCGAAGAGGGTGGCGATGGCGGCGTCCTCGCTGTCGAAGAGGCCGGTGCGGAGGCAGTCGAGGATGAGTTTGCCCTTTTCCCACGGGCTGATCTGGGCGCGGATTTCGTTCTCCGTCACCATGGCGGCGAGTGCGTCGGGGATGTCGCGGGGGCTACGGAGGAAGGCGGGGATTGTCGCGTGATCGAGCCTGCGGCAGGCGGCGAGGCGGCGGTGGCCGGAGATCAGGCCGTAGCGGTGCCCGTCCTGCGGTTGACTGAGTTGCCAGACCTCGATCGGTTGGCGCAGGCCGTGGGTGAGGATGGAGTGTTCGAGTTCGCCTTGTGCCTCGGCGTCCTGCGTGGCGCGGTCGCGGGGGAGGGCGTCGGCGAAGATCTCGGGAAGCGGGATGTTTTGGAGGGGGTCGGTCATGTGGGCCTCATCTGCGGGTTGGTGTGCAGTATGGGGCCGGGGCGCGCGGTGTTGCGCAGAGCGAAGGGGCCCCGTGCGGTGGGGCCCCTTGCTGATCAGCTTAGCTGCTGGTGTCGGGCAGGATCACCTGGTCGATCACGTGGATCACGCCGTTGGTGGTTTCGATGTCTGCCGAGACCACGTTGGCCTCTTCGACCTTCACGCCGTCGTCGAGGTCGATGGTGACTGCGTCACCCTGGACGGTGGTGGCTTCCATATCGTCCTGCAGGTCGGTCGACATCACTTTGCCGGGCACGACGTGGTAGGTCAGGATGGCGACGAGCTGGTCCTTGTTCTCGGGCAGCAGCAGCTCTTCGACCGTGCCTTCGGGCAGGGCGGCGAAGGCTTCGTCTGTTGGCGCGAAGACGGTGAACGGGCCGTCGCCTTTCAGCGTGTCGACGAGGTCGGCGGCTGTCACGGCGGCGACCAGCGTTTCGAACGTGCCTGCGTCAACGGCCGTGTCGACGATGTCTTTCTTGGCCGAGCCGGCGATGGCGGCTGTGGCGAAGGCGGCTGTGGCGACGGTGGCCAGAAGTGTCTTGCGGATCATAGTGTTTCTCCCATTGAGATGTTGCGATGACCGCGGGGCGGCATCGTGGGGTGAACGCGCGTCAGGGTAGTTTGGATCACGTGGAAATTTTTCCCACAGCATCTTGAAATGCGGCGGAGGTTGCCTAAGCTGGGTCGGTTCGTCATTTCCACTCACGGTTTTGTTAAGCGGGGCGGAAACTTGCCTGTCCTTGCGTCTGTTCCGGCGGATTTGCAGAGTGGTCGCAACACGCATGGGAGGGTGAGCGGTTGAGTTTTGCGATGTCGGTGCTCGAGGTGATGGTCCTTGGGTTTTTCTTTGTCATCGGTCTGGGTGTGGCTGTGGCGCTGGTGATGTTCGTGATCGACCGGGCGCAGACCCATGATGCGATCCGGCGGAACTATCCCGTCATTGGCCGCTTCCGGCATCTGTTTTCGACGTTGGGCGAGTTCTTTCGTCAGTACTTCTTTGCCATGGACCGGGAGGAGCTGCCGTTCAACCGGGCGCAGCGGGAGTGGATCAAGCGGTCGGGTGAGGGGGTGAGCAATACGGTCGCCTTTGGGTCGACCCGGAACCTGAGTGTCGTGGGGACACCGATCTTTGTGAATGCGGCCTTTCCCCCGCTTGCCGATCAGTATGCGCGGACGGCCCCGATGGTGATTGGGGAAGGCGCGCGGATACCGTTTACGGCGCGGTCGTTTTTTAACATCTCTGGCATGAGTTATGGGGCGATTTCGAAACCCGCCGTTCGGGCGCTGAGCCGGGGGGCGAAGGAGGCGGGCGTCTGGATGAACACGGGTGAGGGGGGCCTGAGCCCGTATCATCTGGAGGGCGGCTGCGATGTTGTTTTCCAGATCGGGACGGCGAAGTTTGGCGTCAGAGATGAAGACGGCAACCTGAGCGACGACAAGCTGCGCGAGGTGGCGGCCCATAAACAGGTGCGGATGTTCGAGATCAAGCTGGCGCAGGGGGCGAAGCCCGGCAAGGGCGGTATTCTTCCCGGTGAGAAGGTGACGGAGGAGATTGCCAAGATCCGGGGGCTGCGCGTGGGGCAGGACGGCATTTCGCCCAATCGCCATGCGGAGGTGGATGACTGGGACGATCTGTTGGATCTGGTCTGTCACATTCGCGAAGTCACCGGCAAACCTGTGGGCATCAAGACGGTGGTGGGGGCGGAGGCGCCGATTGCCGATCTCTTTGCCACGATCAATGCGCGCGGTGCGGAGTGTGCGCCGGACTTTATTACTGTTGATGGCGGCGAGGGCGGCACGGGCGCCGCGCCCATGCCGCTGATTGATTTGGTGGGCATGTCCATTCGGGAAGCGCTGGTGACGGTCGTGGACCTGCGGGATCAGGCGGGGTTGAAGGAGCGCATTCGTGTTGTCGCATCCGGCAAGCTGGTCAATCCGGGCGATGTGGCCTGGGCCTTGGCCGCCGGGGCGGACTTTGTCACCACCGCGCGGGGCTTCATGTTCAGCCTGGGCTGCATTCAGGCGCTGAAGTGCAACAAGAATACATGTCCGACCGGGATCACCACACATGACAAGCGGTTCCAGAAGGGCCTCGTCGTTGAGGACAAGGAAAAGCGTGTGACCCGCTATGCCAGCGAGATCATCCACGAGGTCGAGACCATTGCGCATTCGGTTGGCGTGGCCGAACCGCGAATGATGCGCCGCCGTCATGTGCGCATCGTGCAGGATGATGGGCGGTCGCGGGCGCTGAATGAAATCACCCCGAGTTACAACCCGGTGACAAGGCCGTGATGCAATATCATTTTGCCGGGCGGCCGGACCCATCTATGTGCCATGATGCTTGAAACCGCAGGAGACACATGAATGGCCCACCGTTGGAAGAACACCCTGACCCGCGCTGACGCGACGCCGCTGACGGCGTATATGAATCGTCGGCAGATCATGGCGGGCGCGATGGGTCTGGGCCTGATCGGTGCGGCGGGCATGGCGCGCAGCGAGGGTGCCGACGAACTGGTGCCCAATGCGTGGGAAGACATCACACAATATAACAACTTCTATGAGTTCGGGACCGGCAAGGGTGATCCGGCGCGCAATGCGCACACGCTGACCACCGAGCCGTGGACCGTTGTCATCGACGGGCTGGTCGATAATCCGGGCGACTATTCCATGGAACAGATCATGGAAGCCATGACGATCGAGGAGCGCATCTATCGCTTCCGCTGTGTCGAGGCGTGGTCGATGGTGATCCCGTGGAACGGGTTTGAGTTGGCGGACCTGCTGACTCTGGCCGGAGTGCAGGAAGAAGGTAAGTATGTCGCCTTTGAAACCGCGCTGCGCCCGGACGAGATGCCGGGGGTCCGCTTTCCCACGCTGGACTGGCCCTATGTCGAGGGGCTGCGCATGGATGAGGCGATGCACCCGCTGACGATCATGGCGACGGGCATCTATGACAAGACGATCCCGAACCAGAACGGCGCGCCCATGCGTTTGGTGGTGCCATGGAAGTACGGGTTCAAATCCATCAAGTCGATTGTGCGGATTACCGTGACCGAGGATGAGCCGCCCACCAGCTGGAACAAGGCGAACGGGCGCGAGTATGGCTTCTATAGTAATGTGAACCCGGAAGTGGATCACCCGCGCTGGAGCCAGGCGAGTGAACGTGTCGTCGGTGGGGGCCTATTTGCCAAGCGACAGCCGACCTTGATGTTCAACGGCTATGAAGAAGAGGTCGCGAGCCTTTACGCCGGTATGGACCTGACCAAGTTCTATTGAACGCCGAAAACGACATCATGCATTATGCGGCCCGGCAGCAACGTGAATGCGCCCGTGACAATGAGCGCAAAGACGAAGAGAGACTGCATGCTCTTTCGGTGGCTTTCGATCTTGCCGGCGCGGGCGGCATGAACGGCGATGGGCACGCTGACCAGAACGGCGGCCGACAATATATGTATCAGGCTGAACGGGCCGAACATTCGGATGTGGTTGATCCAGAAGCTGCCTGCGGCGACCCCCATCATCAGGGCACACCATATATAGCCGATCAGGCGATGACGGTTCGTGCCCTTGGTCCCCACCATTTGCCATATGCCCAGTCCCAGTGCGGCAAGCGCCATCAGCGCGTGGCTTGCGATGATCCAACCTTCGGACAGGAGGGGCGCGAGGGACATGTATGCTCCGACAGGGTGAGGGCGGCGTGATGATTGCTGATGTCATCAATAGCACGGCACGGCGTGTTCCCACATGGGCTGTATATATAGTGGCGCTGATCCCGGCCCCCGTACTTCTATATATGGCACAAACCGGCGGTCTGGGGCGTGAGCCCATTCGGGCGCTGGAGCATGAGCTGGGCGAGATTGCCCTGCAGCTTGTTATTGCGGGTCTGTGTATCTCGCCCCTGCGCCGGTTTGCGGGTGTGAACCTGCTGAAGTTCCGCCGCGCGGTTGGATTGCTCGCCTTTATATATGTTGTGCTGCATCTGCTGGTCTGGGCGGTGCTGGATGTGCAGACGCTGGACCGGGTGATCGCGGACATCATCAAGCGGCCTTACATTACTATAGGGATGGCCGCGTTTGTTCTGATGGTGCCGCTGGCGGTGACATCGAACAATAAGTCTGTCCGCTGGCTGGGTGCTGCGTGGCGACGGCTGCATCTGCTGACCTATCCCATCGCGATTCTGTCGGCTGTGCACTTCATCTGGCTGAGCAAAGGCTTTCAGTTGGAGCCGTTGGTCTATCTGACCGTGATTTTGGGGCTTTTGGCGCTGCGCGTTCCCGCGCTGGTCAAGAAAGTGGCAGCCTGAGGGGTGATTTGCCCGATTGAGGGCGGTCAGCGCATCGCGAGTCAGGGTGAATCGCGGCTGAATCGGGGTCGCGACCCGGAATTTTCGAAAAATCTTGGGGCTGGTCCAGTGAATCGGGCGACTCGTTGAGGTGAATCGGGCGCGATTCAGGTGATTTGGCCGGGTGAGTCTGGTGAGTCTTGGGGATAGGTCTGTGGATAACCCCATATATTGATGACAGGGGTATGACGCAGGTCGTGAGGCGGGGTAATTTTCTGCCGATTTGACGCTAGGTTGGTGAAATTTGATTGCGTAAGACCATGTTTTTTCGAGGAAAATCAGGTTTTTTGGAAAAAAATGCGTTTTCTTCAAAAAAGCACTTGCGGGCACCCCGCACTAACCGTAGAACCCCCCTCACCGGCGGCGCAGAGATGCACCAACGGGGCGCCAGACGGGCCACACGGAAGCGGAAACGCAGACAGACGGCAACGAGACGCAAGACTAAATCAGAGGTGATTGGGCGGGGCGCGCCAAAGAAGATACGGCGCATCTCAGTTCTTTTGTCTCTACGCTCTTTGAAATTGATGATAACTGAAGAGATATGTGGGCGGTTTGGTTCATTTCGATGGATCAACGTCTGTATATCGCGCTCTTAGGCTTCGGCCGATGAT
>NZ_JAHVHT010000004.1:0-390000 GCF_019802125.1 Tateyamaria omphalii | reverse complement strand
GAGATTGATCAAGACACTTCGGTGTTCGATCAGCGCGCATCGGCGATCATAACAGGGAACTACAGCAAGGCTTGGGCGGTAAGAGATGCCACTCCTCTGATGAGGCATGGTGTTGTGATTGCCGAAGACGGAAAGAAGACACATTCCTATGTGTTTCCAACCGGCGTCTACCTGGTTCACCTCAAGTTCGCTTCCATGCAGGAACTGCTGCATGTGAACGAGACGCGGATTGCACTTGGTCGCGCTGAACTGCCGGGCATGCCTGGTTTGGGGTGGCAAAAGGCCAACAACCACGCGAGACGGTTCTTTGAAAAAGCTGAAAGCCTAGAGGTTATGCCTTGGGACGCAGCCACGACACACGCATATGACGTGATCCTATCTGACATGAAGTTCAGCGAGAATGACGGCGTTATCCGATCACCGGGTATACCGCACATCGCACGAACGACACTGCCGGATTGGTTCAAAACACACTGATGGATCAGATCAGTAAGAGCGCTACGGCGCTTTTACTCGTCCGATCCGGACGAATTGACATCGTATAGAGAGATACAAGTTACTTTGAGAGCAATCTCAAAGTGACAATCAACACTGTTTGGTCGCCCGAGTGTGGGTCTGACCTCGGTGTGGTTCCAAGACCTTGGCAACAAGGAGTTGGAAGGCGACATGATTGAGTGCTTCCTCGCTCACCATGACGTATCCCGCGCTGAAAAGAACAGAGTTGTCCAAGTCAAGTACACTAACCCGCGTGTCCGCACGGGCACGCACCGATCCTTTTGACCGACATCAGAAGGATCAGGGAAAGTATGCTTTTGACCAGAAAATGCGGCCCAGTTGTTCCAGCTTCTGAGCCATCGAAGGCGCAAGTCTTTCTTTTTCTGGATCAAATCAAGCGCGAGAAGGGCGTTTGGTGAATGCCTTGGCAGTAAGAGGCGATGAAAGACGTGATACTCTGCGATAAGCCGTGAGGAGCTGAGAATAAGCTTTGATCCACGGATCTCTGAATGGGGGAACCCACCTGACAGTTTCCTATTGTTACTTCGGTAATCAATAGGTCGCTGAACCAGGTACTTATAGACTGAATACATAGGTTTATAAGAGCAAACCCGGGGAACTGAAACATCTAAGTACCCGGAGGAAAGGAAATCAATTGATACTCCCCTAGTAGCGGCGAGCGAACGGGGACCAGCCGAGCCATGAATGTGACTAGAACGACCTGGAAAGGTCGGCCATAGTGGGTGACAGCCCCGTATAGGAAGCATGATTGGACGTATTAAGTAGGGCGGAACACGTGAAATTCTGTCTGAAGATCGGAGGACCACCTTCGAAGGCTAAGTACTCCTTACTGACCGATAGCGAACCAGTACCGTGAGGGAAAGGTGAAAAGCACCCCGACGAGGGGAGTGAAACAGTACCTGAAACCGAACGCCTACAATCAGTTGGAGGCCCCTTGAGGGCTGACAGCGTACCTTTTGTATAATGGGTCATCGACTTGGTCTTACTAGCAAGCTTAAGCCGTTAGGTGTAGGCGCAGCGAAAGCGAGTCTTAATAGGGCGTCGAGTTAGTGGGATCAGACCCGAAACCGAGTGATCTAGGCATGACCAGGCTGAAGGTAAGGTAACACTTACTGGAGGGCCGAACCCACACCTGTTGAAAAAGGTCGGGATGAGTTGTGCCTAGGGGTGAAAGGCCAATCAAACTCGGAGATAGCTGGTTCTCTGCGAAATCTATTTAGGTAGAGCGTCATCCGAATACCCCGGGGGGTAGAGCACTGGATGGGTAATGGGGCCCCACAGGCTTACTGATCCTAACCAAACTCCGAATACCCGGGAGTACTAGATGGCAGACACACGGCGAATGCTAACGTCCGTCGTGGAGAGGGAAACAACCCTGACCTACAGCTAAGGCCCCCAATTCATGGCTAAGTGGGAAAGCAGGTGGGACGACCAAAACAACCAGGAGGTTGGCTTAGAAGCAGCCATCCTTTAAAGATAGCGTAACAGCTCACTGGTCTAAATAAGTTGTCCTGCGGCGAAGATGTAACGGGGCTCAAGCCATGAGCCGAAGCTTAGGATGCCGTAAGGCATGGTAGCAGAGCGTAGTGTGACATAGTTCCTATCCTCTTTAGTGGTCTTCGGACCACCTTGGAGGATATTTGGAGCTTTCAGTGAAGCCGGCGCGTGAGCGATCCGGTGGAGAGATCACTAGTGAGAATGATGACATGAGTAGCGACAAAGAGTGTGAGAGACACTCTCGCCGAAAGTCCAAGGGTTCCTGCTTAAAGCTAATCTGAGCAGGGTAAGCCGACCCCTAAGGCGAGGCCGAAAGGCGTAGTCGATGGGAACCAGGTTAATATTCCTGGGCCAGGAGGATGTGACGGATTGTGAAGGTTGTTCACCCTTATCGGATTGGGTGGGCCGCTAATCAGTCCCTGGAAATAGCCCTCCATGAGATCGTACCCTAAACCGACACAGGTGGACTGGTAGAGCATACCAAGGCGCTTGAGAGAACGATGTTGAAGGAACTCGGCAAAATACCTCCGTAAGTTCGCGAGAAGGAGGCCCGGTTCCTAGGCAACTAGGGGCTGGGGGCACAAACCAGGGGGTGGCGACTGTTTATTAAAAACACAGGGCTCTGCGAAGTCGCAAGACGACGTATAGGGTCTGACGCCTGCCCGGTGCCTGAAGGTTAAAAGGAGAGGTGAGAGCCTTGAATTGAAGCCCAGGTAAACGGCGGCCGTAACTATAACGGTCCTAAGGTAGCGAAATTCCTTGTCGGGTAAGTTCCGACCTGCACGAATGGCGTAACGACTTCCCCGCTGTCTCCAACATCGACTCAGCGAAATTGAATTACCTGTCAAGATGCAGGTTTCCCGCGGTTAGACGGAAAGACCCCGTGCACCTTTACTACAGCTTCACACTGGCATCAGGCCATGCATGTGCAGGATAGGTGGTGGGCTTTGAAGCAGGGACGCTAGTCCTTGTGGAGCCACCCTTGAGATACCACCCTTGCATTGCTTGATGTCTAACCGCGGTCCGTTATCCGGATCCGGGACCCTGTGTGGCGGGTAGTTTGACTGGGGCGGTCGCCTCCTAAAGCGTAACGGAGGCGCGCGAAGGTTGGCTCAGAGCGGTCGGAAATCGCTCGTTGAGTGCAATGGCAGAAGCCAGCCTGACTGCGAGACTGACAAGTCGAGCAGAGTCGAAAGACGGCCATAGTGATCCGGTGGTCCCGAGTGGAAGGGCCATCGCTCAACGGATAAAAGGTACGCCGGGGATAACAGGCTGATACTGCCCAAGAGTCCATATCGACGGCAGTGTTTGGCACCTCGATGTCGGCTCATCTCATCCTGGGGCTGGAGCAGGTCCCAAGGGTACGGCTGTTCGCCGTTTAAAGAGGTACGTGAGCTGGGTTTAGAACGTCGTGAGACAGTTCGGTCCCTATCTTCCGTGGGTGTAGGATACTTGAGAGGAGTTGCCCCTAGTACGAGAGGACCGGGGTGAACGATCCACTGGTGGACCTGTTGTCGTGCCAACGGCAGTGCAGGGTAGCTATGATCGGACAGGATAACCGCTGAAGGCATCTAAGCGGGAAGCCCCCCTCAAAACAAGGTATCCCTGAGGGCCGTGGTAGACCACCACGTCGATAGGCCAGAGATGTAAGCGCAGTAATGCGTTCAGTTGACTGGTACTAATTGCCCGATAGGCTTGATTTGATCCAGTAGAAGCAAGACTTCACTGATCAAAGCATACACATCACAAAGTCGTACGCGACTTGGACACATTGTTGATTACTCTGAGCGGTTTTTTCGGTTTGGTGGTCATAGCGCAAGCAAAACACCCGGTCCCATCCCGAACCCGGCCGTTAAGTGCTGTAGCGCCGATGGTACTGCATCTTAAGGTGTGGGAGAGTAGGTCACTGCCAAACCTAAAAAGCCGCTCGAGAGTATCTCTCTTACGATGACACATTCCCTACAATTCAGTCTTTAAGCGCGGACACTTCGCGTTATGTCGCTGTGTCTGAGCAAGACTGTTTTGTGAGACTTCCATGCCCGAAGGCCATACGATCCACCGCGCTGCGCAAGACCAGCGCCCCATGCTGGTGGGCAAGCGCATTGCAGCAACGTCGCCCCAGGGCCGGTTTGCAGATGGCGCCGCGATGATTGATGGGCGGACATGCGTCGCCATCGACGCTTTGGGCAAGCACTTGCTTTATCATTTCGATATTGGTGAGCACCTGCATATCCATCTTGGGCTTGCCGGGCGTATCTATCGCACGGCGCAACCAGCTGATCCGCCGCGTGATGTTGTTCGCATCCGGATGGAGTCCCTGTCCCATGTGATCGACATCACGGGTCCGGCCATTTGCGAAATCCTGAACGACGCGGACCTTGCTGCATTTCGGATGAAATACGGCCCGGACCTGTTGGCAGAGCCGGAGGAGCCGGAGCGGGCCATTGCCCGCATCCGCAAGAGCCGCTCGCCGATTGCCACGCTATTGATGAACCAGCAGGTCATTTCCGGGATCGGGAACATCTATCGCACTGAAATTCTTTGGCTTTTGAGCTTGAACCCGTTCATGCGGGGATGTGACGTGCCCGAGGATGTATTGCACCGGCTCTGGGCCGAGATGCGTGCGCTCATGCAGATTGGTGTCAAATACAACTCTATCATCACGAACGGAGAGTTGCCCGCCGCCGGTCAGGACATTCAGGAACGGGTCAATATCTACGCGGAAGAGGCGTGCCCGACGTGCAAGTCTGAGATCGATGTCGCCAAGATTTCAGCACGCACCCTGTACTACTGCGCCCGTTGCCAGAGCGTCTGACCGCACCGGTCGGCGAACCGCCGCCTGTCACGGATCTGTCGCCCAAAATTCACGTTACGGATGAAAGCCCGTCACCGACTCACCGCAAGGTCCGTGTCGCACGTTTCAGCGAAAGGCTTTCTGATGCATCGACTTCTGACTATGACCGCTCTTTGCGCCCTTGCCGGGGCCGCGATGGCCAAGGATCCCACCTATATCGGCGGCGTTCATGTTGTGCGCGGATCCGGTGATGACGCCGATATGGCGCGCGGGACCGTATTTCTGGATGAAAACCGGAATGCGCAGTTCGATGAGGGTGAGCGCGGGTTGCCCAATGTCCTTGTTTCGAATGGGCGGGAGGTTGTGTTGTCGGCCGAAGACGGCAGCTATGAGCTGCCCGTCTATGACGACATGAACCTGATGATCACGAAGCCCGCCGGATATGCAACGCCGCTGAGCGCCGATATGGTTCCGCAATTTGCCTATATCCACAAGGAAGCCGGGTCGCCGGAGCTGCGATTCGGTGGACTGGAACCCACTGGACCGTTGCCGGAGGCCGTGAATTTTCCGCTTATCGAGGATGAGGTCGGGTCAGAGTTCAATTGCCTGATTTTTGGCGATGCGCAGGCGTACACCAACCGGGAAATCGGCTATGTCCGTGACACGGCTGGTCAGATGCTCGCCACTGCGAATCTGTCGGAGACCGAATGCCTGATCTTTGTTGGTGATGTGATGGGGGATGATCTGACCCTGTATCCCCGTTTCCAGTCGATCATCGCCGTGGGCCAGACGCCGCAATATTTTGTGGGCGGGAACCACGACATTGATTTCGACGCGGCCGAGGACAAGGACAGTTTTGATACGTTCCGTCGCGCGTGGGGGCCGGAGTATTACTCCTTTGAGATCGGAGACGTGCATTTTGTCAGCCTGGACAACGTGCGCTACCCCTGCAACGGCGTGGACACGCATGACTTTTGCGCGATGGACGCGCGGACCACGTATAACGGCATGGTCACGGACCGGCAGTTGGAATGGCTGGCGAACACCCTGGAAAACGTGCCCGAGGACAAGCTGATCGTCCTGAGTGCGCATATCCCGTTCCAGACCTTTACCGACAACACCGCCGCCAAGCACCAGACCGACAACCTGGATGCGCTTGTTGCGATTTTGGGTGACAGGCCGGTCGTGACCCTGGCTGGGCACACGCATACCACTGAAAATATTGAAAAAGGTGAGTATTTCGGCGGGTGGGAAGCGGCCACGAATGTGGGTCCTGCCCCGTTTCATCACATCATTGCCGGCGCCTTGTCCGGCAGCTGGTGGGCTGGCGATTTGAACGCGCAGGGTGTGCCGCATGCCACGCAGCGGCTGGGCAGCCCGCGCGGGTATTACGAGCTGGCGTTCAACGGCGCAGACTATGTCGAAAGCTTCCGCACCTTTCATACGCACGCGGATGATCAATTCCACGCCTCTTTCAACACGCCGCGCTTTCGCGATTGGGCGGATCGGTTGTTGAGTTATCGTGCGCTTTATGATCGGGAGTTTGACCAGACGCCTCCGGTTGTGCGCCGTGATCTGGGTGACATGCTGATGTTGACCACGGATGATCTGGCCGAGGGAACGTGGCTGACCGTCAACGTCTGGAGTGGGTCGGCGTCTTCGGTTGTCACTGCCAGCGTGAATGGCGGTGAGGCGATGGAGGCCGAGCGCACCCAGTCCGGAACGGGCGAAGAAAAGCTGGAGGGTGTCGAGTATGCAGACCCGCTGGCCCTGGCCATTCAGTCGACCCAAGGGTCTATCGCTGCACGCTCGGTTGATGGTGGGGACGAGACGGCTGGCTTCACCACGTGGCAAGGCACATCCTGGACCGGCCAGGCCAACCCGTTTCAGGGCTGGATGCTGACCGACAACAGCAGTCACTTGTGGCGCCTTGATATGCCGACCGACCTTCCCGTGGGCATTCATACAGTTGAGATCACCGTGACCGACCGCCATGACCGCGTGTTTCGGGACACGATTGCCTTTGAGGTGGTCGAGGAATTGCCGAACCTCGAATGGCAGGCGGAGTTCTGGGAGTAGTTGCGCGATTTTATGACGGTTTTCTGACAGCAAATGTGGGGGACGGTCTTGCGGTCCCCCGCGACTCGGCGTACATCACCCGAACCAACTGGCGCGGGATGGAGCAGCCCGGTAGCTCGTCAGGCTCATAACCTGAAGGTCGTAGGTTCAAATCCTACTCCCGCAACCAAAAAACGCCGTCCTTCGGGGCGGCGTTTCCCGTTTTAGTCCTCGTAACCGGCGGCTTGCTGAAGCAGTGGCACAAGGTCCTGCAAGGCCGGACCCATCGGGTTGGTGGCGCGCCAAACGACGCCGATGGACCGGGTGGGTGCTGCGCCCGCAAAGCGATTGACGCAGACAGGTGCGGACCGGGTTTCGACGTCGATGGCCATGTCGGGGATGAGCGTCACGCCGATCCCCGCACCGACCATTTGCACAAGTGTTCCAAGCGAACTGCCATCAAGGCCCCCGCGCGGGCGGTTGGGGTTTATGTTGCAGAACGACATGGCCTGATCGCGAAAGCAGTGCCCTTCCTCAAGGAGCAGCAGCCGCATCCGGGCCAGTTCGTCCAGCGCCACGGGTGGGGCACCGGCCTCTGTTTTGGGGCGGACGAGCACCATTTCTTCCGTAAAAACAGGGGTTTCAACCAAGGCCGGTTCATCCAGCGGCAAGGCCACAATGGCCGCGTCAAGCTGACCGTCCATCAGTTCGTCAATGAGACGCGGCGTGACGGTTTCGCGGACATGCAGGTCGATCTGTGGATGCGCCTGGGTCAATTGGCTGATCAGGTTCGGCAGCAGGTAGGGCGCAATTGTCGGGATGATGCCCAGACGCAGGCGGCCCAGTGTCGTGCCGCGCGTCGAGGTGGCCCAATCTTCCAACTCGTCCATTTCACGTAGGATGACGTTTGCGCGTTCGGCAAACTCCTCGCCCCGCAGGGTGAGGCGCAAGGCGCGGGGTTGCCGTTCGAACAGTTCGAGGTTCAGCGTGTCTTCCAACTCACGGATTTGAACAGAGAGTGCCGGTTGGGAGATGGCGCATTTGTCGGCTGCGCGGCCAAAGTGCAGTTCTTGCGCGAGCGCTCTGAAGTATCGCAGTTGGCGGAGCGTGATATTCATAGGATTTAATTATGGTAGCGATTGAAAAATGCAACTTCTCCTAATCAAAGCTGCGCTTTAGGGTGCGCCTACACACGCTGGTGGTTCGCTGATCTCTCAGGCGAATCGAAGGCATCCAGACGCTCGGCACCGGGTCCGCAAATGAATCTGAAGGCAAGTCTAGAATGATTCTCAACTGACCTTAGGTGTGCAGCAGCACCGACACCAACGCAGCAAAGAACGGAGACTGACATGGACGGCAACGATATTGGCAAATGCCCCGTCATGCATGGCGCAAGCCTTGCCAGCACATTTGGCGGACGCACCAACAAGGATTGGTGGCCAAACGCCCTGAAGGTCGAGGTGCTGCACCAGCACGGTGCGCGGACCAATCCGATGGACCCAGATTTCGACTATCGCGAAGCGGTGAAGGGTTTGGACTTTGACGCGGTTAAAGCTGACCTGCACGCATTGATGACCGACAGCCAGCCCTGGTGGCCGGCAGATTGGGGTCACTACGGTGGCTTCATGATCCGCATGGCCTGGCACGCGGCGGGCACCTACCGGATGCAGGACGGCCGCGGTGGTGGCGCGGCCGGGGATCAGCGTTTTGCGCCGCTGAACTCGTGGCCGGACAACGCCAGCCTCGACAAGGCGCGTCGTTTGCTGTGGCCGGTAAAGAAGAAATACGGCAATGCCCTGTCCTGGGCGGATCTGATGCTGCTGGCGGGGAATATTGCCTACGAATCCATGGGCTTGAAGACGTTTGGTTTTGGCTTTGGCCGTGCCGACACATGGGCGCCCGGTATCGACATCAACTGGGGGGAAGAGACCGAGTGGCTGGCCCCGTCCGAGAACCGTTATGAGGATCTGGACGAGCCTGGCACGATGGCAAACCCGTTGGCTGCGGTGCATATGGGTCTGATTTACGTGAACCCCGAGGGTGTGAACGGCAACCCGGATCCCGCCCGCTCTGCGCTGCACGTGCGCGAAACCTTTGCCCGGATGGCGATGAATGACGAAGAAACTGCGGCTCTGACCTGTGGTGGGCACACCGTTGGCAAGGCGCACGGCAATGGCGATGCCAGTGTTCTGGGTGCCGAACCCGAAGGCGCCGGGATCGAAGATCAGGGTATGGGCTGGACCAACCCGAACCAGACGGCAACAGCAGATTCGCTTGTCACCTCGGGCATCGAAGGTGCCTGGACGACGGAACCGACCAAGTTCGATATGGGCTATTTCAAGCTGCTTTTTGGTTATGAGTGGGAGCTGACCAAATCGCCTGCAGGTGCGCATCAGTGGCAGCCCATCGACATCAAGGACGAGGACATGCCCGTTGACGCTGGCGACGGTGTGACCAAGCGGATGCCGATGATGACCGATGCCGACATGGCGATGAAGGTCGACCCGATCTATCGCGAGATCTGTGAAAAGTTCATGGCGGACGAAGAGTACTTCCGCGACACGTTCGCCCGCGCGTGGTTCAAGTTGACCCACCGCGACATGGGTCCGCGCGCCAACTACATCGGCCCCGATGTGCCTGCCGAGGATCTGATCTGGCAAGACCCGGTCCCTGCTGGCAGCACCGGCTATGATGTGGACGCGGTGAAGGCAAAGATCGCGGAAAGCGGTGTTTCGCACGCTGATCTGATTGCGACCGCGTGGGACAGCGCCCGGACCTTCCGCGGGTCGGACAAGCGGGGCGGTGCAAATGGTGCCCGCATCCGTCTGGCCCCGCAGCGGACATGGGAAGGCAACGAGCCCGAACGTCTGGACGCCGTGCTGGCAGCACTTGAGCCGATTGCGGCAGAGACCGGTGCATCGGTCGCGGACGTGATCGTGCTGGCGGGCAACATGGGTGTTGAAGCGGCGGCGAAGGCGGCTGGTTTTGACGTCACCGTGCCCTTCACCCCCGGTCGCGGCGATGCCACGGACGAGATGACGGATGCCGACAGCTTTGACGTGCTGGAACCGCACGCCGATGGTTTCCGCAACTATGCCAAGGATGACCTGGCCATCAGCGCCGAGGAAATGACGCTGGATCGGGCGCAGCTTTTGGGTCTGAACGCACAGGACATGACCGTTCTGCTCGGTGGGATGCGTGTGCTGGGCACGAACTACGGTGGGTCGAACCACGGTGTGTTCACCAACCGGGTGGGTCAGTTGACGCAGGACTTTTTCGTCAACCTGACCGACATGGCCTATAGCTGGCATCCGGCGGGTGACGGCACCTATGAGCTGCGGGACCGTGCGACGGGTCAGATCAAGTTCACCGCGACAAGCGCTGATCTCGTCTTTGGCTCGAACTCGATCCTGCGTGCCTATGCCGAGGTCTATGCCCAGGACGACAACGCCGAGAAGTTCGTGAAGGACTTTGTGTCGGCCTGGACCAAGGTGATGGAAAACGACCGCTTCGATCTGCTGTAAGCGGTTGTAAATGATGTGAAACGCGGGTCCTTTGTGGCCCGCGTTTTGCGTTTTCAGGCGTCGAAGAACACGGTTTCGTTTGGTCCTTGCAGGTGGATGTCGAAGTGGAAGTGACCGTCTGCGACTTGGCTTGCGATGAGAGTTTCGCGTCTTGTGTCTTCGACGAGTGACAGCCACGGGTCGCTTGGCAGCTTGGGATCATCAGGGAAGTACATGCGGGTGTGCAGGCCCACATTGATACCCCGCGCCACGATCCAGAACGTTATGTGTGCCGCGCCATCGCCCGTTGCGCCGGGGCGGATCGTGTCGAGCCGCCATGCTCCGGTGCTTTGATCGGCGGGGCATCGGCCCCACCCAGTGAAGCCGGTGTTCGTCGTGCCGAAATGGCCCGCAGCGTCGGCTTGCCAGATTTCGACCAGCGCATCGGTGAGCGGCGCGCCGTCGCCGTCGAACACGGTGCCGGTGATCGTGATCCGTTCGCCTTCGGTCGCGCCGGTCAGCATGGTTGCGCCGGGGTCGCTTGCGTAAACGCCTGTTATGCCTGCGAAATTGGGGGTGCAGCCGATATGGACGTACGGTCCCGCCGTCTGCGATGGGCTTTCCTTGAGCCGTTTGGTCGCCATCAGTTCCCCTCCGACCGGTTTTCGAACGGGGTCGATCCGCGCCCGCGCAGGACGATGTCAAAGCGGTAGGCGAGCGCGTCCATGGGGGCTGTTGCGTCCATGTCGAGACGGGCGGTCAGTTGGTCGATGGCGGCGGGGTCCGAGATGGCGCGGACGATGGGGCAGAGGGGGATCAGCGGGTCGCCTTCGAAATACATCTGGGTGATCAGGCGCTGGGCAAAGCTGTGGCCGAAGACCGAGAAGTGGATGTGGGCGGGGCGCCAAGAGTTGGGGCCGTTGGGCCACGGGTAGGGGCCGGGCTGGACCGTTGTGAAGCGGTAGGTGCCTTCGTCATCTGTGATCGTGCGCCCGCAGCCGCCGAAGTTCGGGTCGAGGGCGGCAAGGTATCCTTCCTTGGCGTGGCGATAACGCCCGCCTGCGTTGGCCTGCCACACCTCGATCAGCGCGCCGGGGATGGGGCGGGCGTTTTCGTCCAGGACCCGCCCGTGCACGATCATGCGCGGGCCAATTGCCATTTCGCCGGGTGCCGCGAAGTTGCGGATCAGGTCGTTGTCGAGAGGGCCGAGCATATCGTGACCGAAGACGGGGCCATGGTCTTCGCTGGGGGACGGCGGCGCCTTGACCAGCGGTTTTTGCGGGGATCGGAGAATGCTGGACTTGTAGTCGGGGAAATGGGCTGCCGGGTGCCAGTTGCGGTCCCTTGGGTAGAGGAAGTCAGCCACTTTCGGCTTCCATCTCGGCATAGGTGGCCTTGGCGATCTGCAATGCGCGGTTGGCCCGTGGGACACCGGCATAGATCGCGACGTGCTGGAGCGCTTCGGCCACGTCGCTTGGCGTGGCGCCAGTGCGGGCTGTGGCGCGGATGTGCATCGGGATTTCATCGAAGTTGCCGGTGGCGGCCAGCAGGGCGAGGGTGAGCATGGAGCGTTCGCGCAAGGAAATTGCATCGCTGGCCCAGACCGTGCCCCAGGCCCCTTCGGTGATCAGCTCTTGAAAGGGCGCGTCGAACGCGGTTTTCACCGCTTCTGCCCGGTCCACGTGGGCATCTCCCAGCACGGTCCGGCGCACGCCCATGCCCTTGGCCCATTTGTCGTCCATCGCAGCCTCCCTTTTCATCCGTGATAGCATGGCCCAAACGGCGTTGTCGCCTTGACTTTCCACCCCTTGCCCGGTGTATCTGCGCCGATCAAAACCGCAGCCCCGAAGGGACACGACCATGCATGCTTACCGCTCTCACTCCTGCGCCGCTCTGACCTCGGCCAATGTGGGTGATAATGTGCGTTTGTCGGGCTGGGTCCACCGGGTGCGCGACCATGGCGGCGTGCTGTTCATCGACCTGCGCGACCACTACGGCGTGACGCAGGTGCTGTGTGATCCCGACAGCCCCGTGTTCGCGGACGTCGAGAAGGTGCGCAGCGAATGGTGCATCCGCATCGACGGCAATGTGAAGGCGCGCGACGAGTCGCTGATCAATCCCAAGCTGCCCACGGGCGAGATCGAGGTCTATATCCGCGACATGGAAGTGCTGGGCCACGCGGCGGAGCTGCCGCTGATGGTGTTTGGCGATCAGGAATATCCCGAAGAAACGCGCCTGACCTACCGCTATCTCGACCTGCGCCGTGAGAAGATGCAGGAGAACATGAAGCTGCGCAGCGACGTCGTTGCGTCGATCCGCAAGCGCATGTGGGACAAGGAATTCCGCGAGTATCAAACGCCGATCATCACGGCATCCAGCCCCGAAGGCGCGCGCGACTTCCTCGTGCCCTCACGCCTGCACCCGGGCAAGTTCTATGCCCTGCCGCAGGCGCCGCAGCAATTCAAGCAGCTGCTGATGGTGTCGGGCTTTGACAAGTATTTCCAGATCGCGCCTTGTTTCCGTGACGAAGACCCGCGCGCCGACCGCTCGCCGACGGACTTCTACCAACTCGACATGGAAATGAGCTTTGTCGAGCAGCAGGATGTGTTCGACACGATCGCACCAGTTCTGGCCGGTGTCTTCGAAGAGTTTGGCGGCGGCAAGAAGGTCGACGCGCCGGATCACTGGCCGCAGATCAGCTACCGCGACGCGGCACTCTGGTATGGCTCCGACAAGCCCGACCTGCGCAACCCGATCAAGATGCAGGTTGTGTCTGACCATTTCCGCGGTTCCGGTTTCGCCATCTTTGCCAAGTTGCTGGAACAGGATGGCACCGAAATCCGCGCGATTCCGGCGCCCACGGGCGGCAGCCGCAAGTTCTGCGACCGCATGAATGCCTATGCGCAGAAGGAAGGGCTGCCAGGGATGGGCTACATCTTCTGGCGCGATCAAGGCGAGGGGATGGAAGCGGCTGGCCCGCTGGCCAAGAACATCGGCCCCGAACGCACCGAAGCCATCCGCCAGCAATTGGGTCTGGGCATTGGCGACGCGGCCTTCTTCCTTGGCGGCAAGCCCAAGGCATTTGAGGCGATCGCGGGCCGTGCGCGCAACGTGATCGGCGAAGAGTTGAACCTGATCGACGAGGATCGTTTCGCATTTGCGTGGATCGTGGATTTCCCGATCTACGAGGCGGACGAGGAAACCGGCAAGATCGACTTTGAACACAACCCGTTCTCCATGCCCCAAGGCGGGATGGACGCGCTTGATGGCGATCCGCTCAACGTGCTGGGCTACCAGTATGACCTGGCGTGCAACGGCTATGAGCTGGTGTCGGGCGCCATCCGGAACCACCGGCCCGAGATCATGTTCAAGGCCTTCGAGATCGCAGGCTATGACGAGGCGGAAGTGCGCAAACGGTTCGGCGGTATGGTCAACGCGTTCCAATACGGCGCGCCGCCCCATGGTGGCTGTGCTGCGGGCATTGACCGGATCGTGATGCTGCTGGCGGGTGAGCAGAATATCCGCGAGGTGATCCTGTTCCCGATGAACCAGCGGGCCGAAGACCTGATGATGGACGCGCCAAGTGATCCGACGAGTGATCAGCTGATGGAATTGGGCCTCCGCGTCATTCCTCAGGACTAGGCGAAGAAACGCACAAACCATGACTGTCACCGGTGTAAATCGGTGCTGGCAATGCTATGTTTGCATCGGCAGCGCTCTACACCGGGTGACTTTCATGCGTGATTTCGATCCACAACTTGCGGAAATCCGGTTTGGCTACGGTCTTTCACCGGAATATGCGGCACCAACAGATATCAATACCATGTTGTCCGGGCTCACCGGCCCTGACCTGATGGCTGAAACCTATCCCATTCAGGATTTCACCGCCTTCCGCGCCCGCATGGTCGAGATCAGGGAGCAGCGCGACATTCGCAAGAAAAATCGCGGTACATCACTGGCGGCGGCTGCGCGAAAGCGGCGCAACGAAATCAACAAGGAAGCGCGCGTCGACATGGCCGTGTGGGTGGGCAAGACGATGTTGCGCCGGGCGCATACCGAAACCGCCTTTCGCGAGCGCATTGTGTCCTTTTGGGCGGATCACTTCACCGCTGTCGGCAAGCGGGGCGTGGTGCGCCGTGGTACCTCACCCTATATTGAAGAGGCTATCCGCCCCTTCATCACCGGTTCGTTCGATGAACTTCTGGTCGAAGCAGTGACGCATCCGCTGATGGTCGATTATCTTGATCAGCGATTGTCGACCGGGCCGAACAGTGTTCGGGCCGAACGTGCGGGCAACAATCGCAAGATCGGACTGAATGAAAACCTCGCGCGCGAAGTGCTTGAACTGCACACGCTTGGTGTCGATGGCCCGTATACGCAGACCGATGTGACTGAACTGGCGGAACTGCTGACCGGGCTGACATTCGACGAGCGGAATGGGATGAAATTCCAGAAAAACCTGGCCGAACCGGGGTCGGAAACTGTTCTGGGCGTCACCTATAGCGAGGCGGCGAACCTCAAAACGGTGCGTACAGCGCTTGAGGATCTTGCACACCACCCCGCCACCGCACGGCATATTGCGACCAAGCTCGCCATTCATTTCGGAAGCGATCGGCCCGATCCGGACCTGATCGATACCATCGAGCGCGCGTTTGTCGAAAATCGCGGCGCGCTTTTGCCCGTGTACGAGGCGCTGTTGACCCATCCGTCGGTCTGGGACGCGGAACTGTCCAACGTCAAGCCGCCCGTCGATTTCATGTCGTCCGCGCTGCGGGCGCTGGCTGTTCCGCCCGCTGCTTTTGAGGGGCGCACTGAGCAATTCATGCGAGGCCTGTTTCAGCGGCCGCTGTTCAATATGGGGCAGCGGTGGGAGACGCCCAATGGTCCTGATGGCTGGCCCGAAGAAGATCTGGAGTGGATCACGCCGCAGGGGATCGCCCTGCGCGTGTCCTGGGCGATGAGCGCGCCGGGCAGGTTGATTGATCCATTGCCGGACCCGCGGGACTTCGTCGATCATGCCCTTGGCCGGTTTGCAACGAAACCGGTCCGTTTTGCCGCCGCCGCGGCCGAGACACGGCCCGAGGCGATCGGACTTGTCCTGATGTCGCCGGCATTTCAACGCAGATAGGAGTACGTGATGACCCATTCCGTCTCTCGACGCGATTTTCTGGCTCGGACCGGTCTGATTGGCTGCTCGCTGGCAGCCAGCCCGCTTTTGACACCGGTGAGTTTCGCGGCTGCACCTTGGGATACGCGCTTTGTCGTGATCATTCTGCGCGGTGGAATGGACGGCCTGGATGTCGTGCGCCCATATGGCGATCCCGCGTTTCGCGCGCTCAGGGGCACCATGTCGCCCGGTCCCGAAGGCGGTGCGCTGGATCTGGATGGCTATTTTGCGCTGCATCCCACCTTGGCGCCCCTTATGCCGATGTGGGAGGCGGAGCAGCTGTCTTTCGTACATGCCGTCTCTACCCCGTACCGCGACAAGCGCAGTCATTTTGACGGCCAGGACCTGCTTGAAGCGGGCACCGAGAGTATGGCCGGGGTGCGTGATGGCTGGCTGAACCGGATGTTGCAAGTTGTGCCGGGTGTCACATCCCAGACCGCTTTTGCCCTTGGGCGCAACGATATGCGCCTGGTGCAAGGTGCGGCTGAAGTCGCCAATTGGACACCGCAGGCGGAGTTGGACCTGAGCCCGCAAGCCGTGCGCTTGCTTGAACTCGTGACCGAAAGTGATCCGGCGTTTCATGCCGCCCTGTCCGAAGCGCAGATCCTGTCATCGGTCGAGGCGAACGATGATGAGCGGTTGAAGGGCGAGCATATGGAAATCGCCAAATTTGCAGCCGCACGGCTGTCCGAGGATGCGCGCATTGCGGCGTTTTCGCTGAACGGCTGGGACACTCATGCAGGCCAGGAACGCTATATCGAAACGGCGCTGGCCCGTTTGGCCGACACCCTGATCACGCTCCGTGGCAAGATGCGGGGAAACACCTGGAGCAAGACAGCCGTCATTGCCATGACCGAATTCGGCCGTACGGCCCGCCAGAACGGCACCCGCGGGACCGACCATGGCACGGGTGGGCTCATGATCCTTGCTGGTGGCGCGATCAAGGGCGGGCGCGTTTTCGGACAATGGCCCGGGCTGGGCGAGGGTGATCTCTATCTGGATCGGGATCTGATGCCGACCCGTGATGTTCGGGCACATGCTGCCTGGGTGATGCGGGGCCTGACCGGGCTTGATCGCGGTGTGTTGGAAAGCGCCGTGTTCCCGGGACTTGAGATGGGGGATGATCCGGGCTTGCTTTTGTGACGCTGCGCAATGCCCCTTGGCCTTGGGCCGAACCTTGCCTAACGTCCCGGTATGACTGCGATTTACACAGTGAATGCCGCGCCGGTTCCAAACTGGACGCCACCGCCTGCGCCGGATGACAGCCGTGTTCTGACGGGCAAGCACGCCCGACTTGAACCGCTCCGGGCAGAAGTCCACGCCGCACTGCTGTATCGCGCCTATATCGGGCATGACAATGTGTGGGAGTTCCTGCCCTATGGCCCGTATTCGTCGTCATCCCAGTACCACCGTTGGGTACGCGATATGGAGCAGGATCCGGCTCTTCAATTCTATGCGATCTTCAACATCGCGAGCGGATGCTACGAGGGCGTGGCGAGTTTTCTGCGCATTGCGCCCGAGGCTGGCAGCATTGAAGTCGGCCACATCAATTTCAGCCCTTCCTTGCAAAAGACGCGGGCCGCGACAGAAGCCTTGTACCTCATGATGGCATGGGCGTTCGAGGCGGGGTATCGCCGCTTTGAGTGGAAATGCGACGCGCTGAACCGTGGGTCGCGCCGAGCGGCGCAGCGTTTGGGGTTCAGCTACGAAGGCATCTTCCGGCAGGCAACCGTCGTGAAGGGGCGCAATCGCGACACTGCCTGGTTCGCAGCCATTGACGCGGAATGGCCCGCACTCAAGGAAGCCTTTGGCGTCTGGTTGTCCGACAGCAACTTTGATGCCGACGGTTTACAACGCGAGCGGTTGTCCGATCTGACACGGCTGGTGCGTGTTGCAGACGATCCCATGGCCGCGCAGCAAGGCTAGATCGCGATCTTTTCCGCCAGGCGTTCCTGAACGAGACCAGCGATAACGGCCGTTTCGGATGCCGCTGCGTCGCCATGCGCCCGCTTGGCGGCAAGCGCATTTGTCGCTTGCAGCAGTTCCGTGTCCTGTGCGCTGCGCGCAACCCCGCCCAGGAATTGCACCACGTAGTCCAGGGCCCGGGTATCCTGCGCATCTTCAAGCACATCTGCGACATGCACCATGTCATCGCGATAGGCGATGGGGTCGGGCTCAACCTCACCATCGGGCAGGGCACGGGGGCCGGTTGGTCGGCGATCTTCTGGCAAATGCGTCAGGATGGATTCCTGGAAGTGGGCCAGTGACACGACGGGTTTTTCCATGAAACCGTCAGCGCCTGCGTCCAGCGCCCGGATTTCGCTGTCAGAATCCCCGGAAATGCCAAGAATGACGTCCGGGCGCTGTGCCGCAGTGGCGAGATCGCGGATCAGGTCGGCCCCGTTGCCGTCTGGCAGGCCCAGATCGACAATCGCCACCGACGGGCGGTAGACCTGCAGGTGCCGCCGCGCGGCGCGCATCGTGTCGGCGCGTCTGATCCGCGCCCCGCTGCGCAGGCACAAAAGGCGCATCGCCTCGCAGGCGTAGCGGCTGTCTTCGATCACCAGAACAGTCAGGCCCAACAGTGGGCGCAAGGACGTGGGGGCCGGGTAGGTTGGTTTGAACGGGTCCGTCGAGTCCATCAGATCCTCCAAAATCTCTTGCGACTCATCGTTACGTCGCCATGCCTAACAGCGCGTTAACGTCACATTGCACCTCGCCACATCCTTGGCGATAAGGGCGCAAATGCGAGCCAGAGGAGCCTCAGAACATGATCGGTCGCTTGAACCATGTCGCCATTGCCGTCCCCGACCTGGAGGCTGCCGCCGCGCAATATCGCAGCGCGCTGGGCGCCAATGTGGGCGAGCCGCAGGACGAACCGGACCACGGCGTCACCGTCATTTTCATCGAGCTGCCGAACACCAAGATCGAGCTGCTGTACCCCCTGGGCGACAACTCCCCCATTCAGGGTTTTCTGGACAAGAACCCGTCAGGCGGCATTCACCATGTTTGCTATGAGGTCGAAGACATCCTCGCCGCGCGCGACCATTTGAAGGCCAGCGGTCTGCGCGTTTTGGGCGACGGAGAGCCCAAGATTGGGGCCCATGGCAAACCCGTTCTGTTCCTGCATCCCAAGGACATGAACGGCACCCTGACCGAGCTTGAGCAGGTCTGATGGGCATCACATCCGCCCTTGTTCTTTATGCCGTGATCTGGTGGCTGTGCTTCCTGATCGCTCTGCCCATCAAGGTGCAGACCCAAGGTGATCTGGGGGAGATTGAGCCGGGCACCCACGCAGGCGCGCCCGAGCATCACCACACGCGGCGTAAGGCGTGGATCGTGACCTGGGTTGCGCTGGTTCTGTGGGTCATCATCGCAGGCATCATCTTTTCCGGGTGGATCAGTCTGGACGATATGAACTTCTTTGATCGGGCGCTGGAACCGCTGTAACCCCATGGAATATATGGGTAAATGTCGCCGCCCCGATGATCGGGATCAGCAGGTTCACCAGTGGCACGGACAGCGGGATCGCCATGAGTGTACCGGCGAGCCAGATGGTGCCGTTGTGGGCGCGGCGTAGTTCTTTTGCCCGTGCGCGTCCGACCCGACGCATGGCGGCGAGGGTGAAGTATTCCCGGCCCAGCAAAAAACCGTTGAGGCCCCAGAAGATGAAGGGGGCAGCGGGCGCGAAGATCACGTAGAGGATCAGCGCGAGGATATTGGCGCCGATCAGCACGCCGAGGAAGTTGATGGTGTCCACGATGGCGTCGCCAATGGGCACGTTCTGTGCAGGCGGTAGGTGAGGATAGTGTTTGTCTTCAACGGCTTGTGCGACCTCATCGAGGAACATCGACGTGATGGCCGAGGCGACCGGCATCATCAGGAAGATGGACAGCACGAGGAACAGGAAGAACGAGCTCCACGTGATGATGTCGCCGAGCCATGTGATGGTGCCGAGCCATGGGACGGACACGCCGTCGGCGGTGAGCCAGCCGATGAACCAGACAAAGCCGGAGGTGGCCGCGACCAGCAGCGCGATGGTGAGCGCGATGCCTATGAGCAGGACACGCCGGAAACGCGGGTCGCTGATCTGGCCGAGGGCTGAGAAGAAGGCGGTGAGGATCATGCGTCGACCCATGTGGTGATGGCCGGCACGTCCGGGCGGGGGCGTTCCGGCGGGGCGGAGGTTTCGGTGCCGATGTGGATGAAACCGGCGATGCGTTCGTTGTCGGCGAGGTTTAGGGCTTCGGTCATGAAGCCCCGGTCGTGGCTGGGCCAGCCGCTCAGCCAATTGGCTCCCCAGCCTGCGGCGAGGGCGGCGTTGAGCAAGGACAGGCAGACGGCACCTGCGGAGTAAGTCATTTCAAGCGTTGGGATTTTTTCCACATTGCGGGTGATTTCGATGACGGCGACGGCGAGGTGCCCTTGGTCAAACTGGGACCGCCCCTTGGTGATCTGATCGGGGTCGAGGCCCAATGCCTTGCCCCGACTTTCTGCGGCTTCCGCAAGGCGCGGCATGGCGGCTTTGCCCAGCACGATGAAGCGCCATGGTTCGAGCTTGCCGTGATCGGGCGTGCGGGCTGCGGCGGTCAGGAGGTGTTCGAGGGTGACGCGGTCGGGCACGGGTTCGCGGAGGGTCTTGGCGGGGCGGGACCGGCGGGTGAGCAGGAAATCGAGGGCGGCTTGGTTTTTCGCGGGCATATGTTACGCCTTTTTACATGTTGAGGGTCATGTCGTGGCGTTGTGCTGCGACGTCAAGGGGTTAGAGGTTAAGTTGTTGCGCCATATGGTCAATTTCGCTGCGCAGGAAGGCGTCGAAACGGGGCCCCGGTTGGCGGTTGTTCAGGGCGCGGGCCATGGGGTCGGCGGCGGTGATCTTGCTGCCTGACAGCGCTTCGAGCGTGGCGTGCCCGCAGAAGGGGACGTAGATTTCGGAGTACCCGCCCTCGTGGCTCAGGACGAGTTTGCCGTCGCAGATGCGTTCGGCTAACGCTTTGATTTTCAGCGTCATTTCGCGGAAGGTTTCGGCGGTGGCGAGCATCCGGGCGAGGGGGTCTACTGCGCCCGCATCAAAGCCGCAGGCGACGATGATGAGGTCGGGACTGAAGGCTTCGATGGCGGGGGTCACGACACGGTCGATGGCGTGGAGATAGGCGGTGTGTCCGGTGCCTGCGGGGAGCGGGAGGTTGATGTTTGCGCCCTCCCCGGCGCCTTCTCCGCGATCAGCTAAGTGACCGGTATCTAACGGATAATTACCTTCCTGATGGAGCGAGATGGTGAGCACATCGGGCCGTTCACGATAGATGGATTCCGTGCCGTTGCCGTGGTGGACGTCCCAGTCGAGGACGGCGACTTTGAGGTCGGGGCGGGTGGATTTGGCGGCTTCGATCGCGATGGCGATGTTGGCCATCAGGCAGAAGCCCATGGGGTTGGCCGCCTCGCAATGGTGACCCGGCGGTCGGGCGAGGGCGTAGGCGTTTTCATGAGTGCCTTGAAGCACTGCGTCGACGGCGGCGGTGGTGAGGCCGGCGGCGAGGGCTGCGATCTCGTAACCGCCTTTGGCGAAGGGGGCATGGTGGCCGATTTCGCCGCCTTGGTCATCGGACATCGCTTTGAATTTATTGAGGTATTCTTGAGGATGGACGCGCAGGAGCTGTTCGGTTGTGGCGGCGTCGGCAGAGGTCACGTGCAAGTCGTTGGTGAGGCCGGTGACATCCATCAGGTTCTTCATCCGGCGCTTGGTTTCGGGGCTTTCTGGCAGGCCACCGGCGGCCAATGGTTGCACCAATCCGCCCAAGGGAACGGTGAAGGCATAGTTGCCGCCGCCGTGCCACATGGTGCGTTCGTCCCAGAAAAATGCGGTGCTCATCCGACCCTCCGATTTGGGGACAAGGTGGCGGAGGGATGGGGTGTTGTCCATGGCAGCGTGCGGGGCATTAACCGGGGTTTTGGGGGGGCGAATGTGGATGGTGATGCGGCCCGGAATTTGGCAAACTGCACATTTTGGCCGTGAAACTGCGTGTTTTCGGGCCGCGACATCGGGGTCATTTCGACCTGTTTTGGCAAAACTGCACATTTTGCGCCCGAAACTGCGCGTTTTGGCGTTTGAACGGCAAACCCGGCCCGGAAAATGGTTAACGTACGCGATTATGCCGCACCTTCGGCGCGCAGGGCGTCGACATCGAGCGGCTGGTTGATCATCGCGATGGTGCCGTCCGGGTCGCGGGGCCACTCGGCCTCGGCCCGGTCGCGGTAAAGCTCGATCCCGTTGCCGTCGGGGTCGCGGAAATAGACCGCTTCCGAGACGCCATGATCGGCAGCGCCGTCGAGCGGGGTGCCGTGGTCGAGCACACGGTTGAGGGCGGCGCCGAGGGAGGCGCGGTCGGGGAAGAGGAAGGCCACGTGGTAGAGACCGGCGGCACGCTCGGGTGCGGGGCCTGCGCCGCGTGAGTGCCAGGTGTTGAGGCCGATGTGATGATGATACCCGCCTGCGGACAGAAAGGCCGCCTGATCGCCGTAGCGCTGGGTGAGGGTGAAGCCGAGCACGTCGCTGTAAAACGCGATGGCGCGGTCGAGGTCGGTGACCTTGAGGTGGATGTGACCGACGCGTGTGTCGGCGGGGACGGTTGCGGGCATGGTGCGGCTCCTTTGCTTGGGAAGCTAGGGGTCGCGGGTTTTGGTTGCTAGGCGCAGGGGTGCACAGGGTTGGTGCGCGGTGTGGGAGGGGTGAGCTTGCGCTGTGGTTGATGACGTATTTGCTCGTAGCGAAGGGGGCGCAACGCGACAGTGGTATCCGGTGCTGCTGGCAGCTTAGGAGGCCAAACACCGGATGCTGCGACGAGTGCGAATGGCCGCTTCCGGGTTTCAGCACGTTGCGTTTTCCAACTATCAACCGAACGCGCCCAGCATTCTTTCTTAATCATTTTCAGTAAAAATTTCAAAATCAGTATGCGGGCTATTTATGCAACAGAACTTCAGTGACTTTTTAAGGCACGGCGGCGATGGCCAGTATGTCCTGTCGCTTCGGCATGGAAGAACACTTGGTCGAAGTCTCGGGTGTTCTCTAAAATCAGCTTTCCCGAATTACTCGGCTCTGCGGATCGATTTTGGCGATCGCCTCGACCAAGTGACTGCCGACAACACCCTGATGCTTCTGAATGCTTTGACGCCCCCAGATACCGTACCAAACGTGTCTGCCGCTGATCTAAGAGACGTATCAGACGCCAAGGAAGAAGCGTTAAGCGCATGGGACTCACGACTTGAGCACATATTCAATGAGTACCAAAACCACCAAGAAAGACTGAGACCGTTACGCACGGCAATGGAAGAACGCTTACTGCGCGCGTTTGCTGGTCTGATCAACCAGCTCCGACAAGAAGACCTTGGCATTGAAAGGTATGTTTGGCGCTCACAAGACGACGTCAAAGTGCGGGACAGCCATGCAGAATATGACGACCAGGTGTTTCGTTGGGATCATCCCCCAGCGGGCGGGCATCCGGGCGAAGCACATAACTGTCGGTGCTACGCGGAACCCATTACCCCAGGGCCTCAAAACGACGTAGTTCTAGCCGACTTCGACGGTAGCCCTCCTCCACAAGACTTGTTGGAACATGAAGTTCGCGGGGGGCATACCATTGCTCAACACGTGGGAAAGAGCGACGATTTCCTGCTGAGGTCTGTCACAACCCCTCGCGTTCGCTCTCCATTTCTCAGCCTTTACCGTTATCGCCATGGGTCATTTTCATCGCTTGAGGCTGCGCGCAAGTTGACCAACTCCAATCTTGCCAACAATGCCGCGCTCGTCGAGGACGTTGTTAGCGGAAGAAGAAACCGAGCATTCTTGACAAGCGAATTTTCGTCGCCGACAGGAATGGAGGCGTTCCGAATGAACCAGCGACGCTCATCCCACGTAATTCTTCGCCGGACGTTCGGCGTCGGAACTGTTATTGAACATGCCCCAGATATGCCCGATGGCTTTATCATTATCACTTCGTATCCAAGGGGGGACTGATATGAAGCCACCACAGTCCTTTTATGATTTTACGCTGCAGTTTCACCAGGACCTGGATCTGGTCTATCCGGAGTGGGATTCAGATAAAGCCGGCGCCCGCTATGAGATCTATGAGGATTTTCGGCAGGGATACGGCGATCAAGCAGTCCGGGAACTGGTTAAGTACGGCAAGAAACTCCTAGCTGACGACAAGATTGATCTGGGCACGCTTTGGTTCAATGAGTCGAAAGCTGATTGGGTTATTCCAGACAAGGGTGTCCGTTTTCTTTTCAAGGATTTTATGGATTGGGCGGCGTCGCTATCCTAGGCCGCTTATGAACCAAGAAACCTTAAAAAACCCGTCATTGGCGCAATCGCAGCGAAAGCCTGCTGTATTCCGAGCAGCTGACGTTGACGCATCGCCAGTGCGCCTTTCCTCTATGCGCCGACCATGCCCACGATTTCGTAGGTGCGCTTGAGGATCGGTTGCGTGATCTCGCGCGCCTGTTCCGCCCCGCGGGCGAGCAGGCGGTCGATCTCGGGCACGTCGTTCAGCAGCCGTGTCATCTCGGATGCGATGGGGCTGAGCTTTTCCACGGCCAGCTCTGCAAGCGCCGGTTTGAACGTGCCGAATTGTGCGCCGCCATGGTCGGCCAGCACCTGATCGACGCTGATGTCGGCCAGCGCGGCGTAGATGTTGACGAGGTTGCGCGCCTCGGGCCGGTCGTCGAGCCCCTTGTATTCGGAGGGCAGAGGTTCGGGGTCCGTCTTGGCCTTGCGGATCTTTTTCGCGATCGTGTCGGCGTCGTCGGTCATGTTGATGCGGCTGGCGTCGGAGGGGTCGGATTTCGACATCTTCTTGGAGCCGTCACGCAGGGACATGACGCGGGTCGCCGCCCCCTTGATCACCGGTTCGGTGATGGGGAAGAAATCGACGCCGTAGTCGTGGTTGAACTTGGTCGCGATGTCGCGTGTGAGTTCGAGGTGCTGTTTCTGATCGTCGCCCACGGGCACGTGCGTGGCGTGGTAGACAAGGATGTCTGCCGCCATCAGCGCGGGGTAGGCGAAAAGGCCGAGAGAGGCGTTTTGGGCGTTCTTGCCCGCCTTGTCCTTGAACTGCGTCATGCGCTGCATCCAGCCCATGCGTGCCACGCAGTTGAAGACCCAGCCGAGTTGGGCATGTTCGGGCACTTGGGACTGGTTGATCAGGATGGATTTTTCCGGGTCCACGCCTGCGGCGATGTAAGCCGCTGCCAGTTCGCGGGTTTTGGACGCAAGCTCGGCCGGGTCCTGCCAGACGGTGATCGCGTGCAGGTCGACCATGCAGTAGATCGTCTCGTAGGTGCCTTCGTTCTGCATTTCCACGTAGCGCTTGAGCGCGCCGAGGTAGTTGCCCAGCGTCAGACCGCCCGAGGGCTGCATGCCCGAGAACACGCGGGGTGTGAATTGGCTGTCTGACATCGTGGAACCTCTGGGCAAATTTGCGTGGTTGGCTTACCCATGGGGGTAAGAAGCGTCAAGCAGGCAGGCCCCATGTCAGAGCAGTATGATCCGAGCCCCGTGAACCCTTTGCCGCCCGCGGTGTGGCTGCTCTTTGCCGCCATTGCGCTGCCGGAGCTGGCGTTTTCGCTGGGGGAGGCGAATTTGATTGGCGGGCCGGGGGCCGTGGGGTGGCGGTTGCAGGCGCTGAATGACTATGCGTTTTCCGGCGAAGCCTTTGATTTCATGCTGGGCAATGGGGTGCTGTTGCCGGAGCATATGCTGCGGTTTCTGACCTATCCGTTCGTGCATGGGGCCTTTACCTCGACCCTGTTTGCGGGCGTGATCCTGCTGGCGATGGGCAAGATGGTGGCGGAGGTGATGGGCGGTTGGGCCGTGATCCTGCTGTTTGTGCTGTGCGGGGTGTTTGGGGCGCTGGTCTTTGCGCTCGTGACCAATCAGGCGTGGCTGTATGGGGCGTATCCGAGCGTTTACGGGCTGATCGGGGTCTTTACCTTTCTGCTGTGGCAGAAGTTGGCAGCGACCGGGGGGCCGCAGTCGCGGGCGTTTACCCTGATCGGGGTGCTGATGGGGTTGCAGCTGCTGTTCGGGATGTTTTTCCAGGTGGGCTATGCCTGGGTGGCGGAGCTGTCTGGGTTTTGCGCGGGCTTTGCGTTGACGGCCTTTGTCATGCCCGGTGGATGGACGCGGGTGCTGGCGACCCTGCGCAAGCGCTAGCCGCGCCGGACTGCCCCCTTGATGTCCGAGAGGCGCAGGGCGCCGATGGCGTGGGCGATACCGAAATAGCCTGCGCCGCCGATTGCGATCAGACCCAGAAGGGCGAGGTAGCGTAGCCCGTCGGTGCCGAGGGCGGGCTTGAGCACGGTGGCGAGTGCGCCGAGGATGACACCCATGGCGATGGAGGCGGCGATGATGCGGGGCAGGCGCTTGCGGTAGCGGTCGTCGGTTTTGACCACGTCACCCATGCCGCGCACACCGATGTAGAGGAGCCCGAGCATGGCCCAGCCTGCGGCGGTGGTTGCGATGGCGGGGGCGATCCAGCCGAGGATGGGGGAGAGGCCGATGGCCACGGCGGCGTTGATGACCATGGCGACGAGGGCGTAGTAGAACGGCGTTTTCGTGTCGCCGCGCGCGAAATACTGCGGTTGCAGCACCTTTTGCAGGACGAAGGCGGGCAAGCCCGCGCCGTAGATCGCAACGGCAGTGGCGATGGCGGCGGCGTCGTCGACACCCGTGGCGCCGCGCTGGAACAGGACTGACACGAGCGGCAGGGGGATCACCATGAGCGCCACGGCGCTGGGCAGGGTGAGCGCCATGGAAAACTCGGTCGCGCGGGAATAGGCGTTGCGGGCGCCTGCCATATCCTCAGCCTTCAGCCGTCGCGACAGGTCGGGGAGCAGGACGATGCCGACGGCGATGCCTACGACACCCAGCGGCAGTTGATAGAGGCGGTCGGCGGCAAAGAGCCAGCTGACGGCGTTGTCGTAGTTGGAGGCCACGAGCTGGCCGACGACGAGGTTGATCTGCATGACTCCGGTGGCGAGGGCGGCGGGTACGGCGGTGCGTACCATTTGCGACATGTCGGGTGTCCAGCGGGGCAGGGCGGGTTTCAGGGCGAAACCGGCTTGGGCCGCAGCACCCCATGTGAGGGCCAATTGTGCGACGCCTGCGACGGGGATGGTCCAGATCAGCCACGTGATTGCTTCGGCTCCGGTCGCCCAGGCGAGGGTCATGGCGGTGATCACCAACACGTTGAGCAGGACGGGCGCAGCGGCGGCGGCGGCAAAGCGGCCCGTGGCGTTGAGGACGCCGGAGAAGAGGGCCGAGAGCGACATGAAGAAGATGTAGGGGAACACGATCCGACCGTAGCCCACGGCGAGGTCGAAGCGTTCCTGTCCGAACCCGCCTGCGGTGGCCCAGACCAGCGCAGGCATGAAGATCATGGCGAGCGCGGTCAGCATCAGGGTGACCAGCGCCAGCCCGTTGAGTGCATCGCGTCCGAAACGCGCCGCGTCCTCGTCTCCTTCGAGTTTGGCCGAGAACATCGGCACGAAGGCAGCGTTGAACGCGCCTTCGGCAAAGAAGCGGCGGAACATGTTGGGCAGGCGGAAGGCCGCGACAAAGGCGTCCATCACCGGGCCGGGGCCGATCAGCGACAGGATCATCACCTCGCGCACGAAGCCAAGGATGCGGCTGAGCAGCGTCCAGACGCCGACGGTCAGAAAGCCGGTGATAAGGCGGATCGGTTTCATTGGAGATGGCGTAGCGGGTGGTGCGGACGCGCGCAATGGCTGCCCGTAGAACGGATTTTCAGCGTGTCCGCTTTGCCGCCATGGTCTGCTGGATGCAAAAAGGGCCAAGCGTGCGCCCGGCCCTTGCGTGGTGTTCAGGACATCAGAACAGGAAGCCGTCCCCGAGGCCGAGGTCCGCGCCCGTGTCGCCGGAGGGTTCTGGCGCGACCGGCGTCAGGCCGTAGCCCCCCTCCCCATCGGAATAGAAGGTGAAGGTGTCGCCGTCGCCAGTGGTGTACCAGCCGGAGTAGGCATCGGGGTCGCTGACATCGCTTGAGACGAGGTAGGTCATGTCCTGGTCTGCTGCGGCTTCGGCCTCCAGCCACGCTTCGACGGTTTGCAGCGTGGGCGCTTCGCCATCGTTGAAGGGATCGCCGTCTTCGGCGAAGTCTTCCTGACCTTCGGACGCTTCCTTGGGTTGGTCGGAGCGCACGACAGGCCGGTCGCTGGAGGGGTCCGTGACCGTGCCCTGGCCCCAGCCCGGCATCGGGTTGCCAAACAGCGCCGCGTTGAGGTCGAACTGGCCTACGGCGTAGAGGTCATCGAGATAGATGCTTTGGATCCAGGGATCCTGCGGACGTGTTCCGGTGACGATGATGTTGTTGTCGGTCATCAATTTCTCCAAAAAAATCAGTTAACGATTGGGAAACGGTATCTTGACGCCGCGTCAAAGCAATTGGCTGCCTGATTGCCTGCGAGATCCTGCCGGTTAGGGTCCTTCGGACGGCAGCGTCCCGCCGTTCAAATCCTCGGGCTGACTGCGTTGTGCGCCCTCTTCCGTAAATCTTTTCCCGCAGGACGCGAATAAAGCCGCAGGGTCGATCGTTACCTTTTTGCAAGGCCGACACGGTGTCGGTGCCGAGAAAGACAGAAACGGATTACGCAAAAAGGAGACTTCAAATGACCATTCAGACAGTTGCCATCGGCGGAGACCACGGCGAGGATTTCGGTATTGAGCACATCAACTCCATCGGCTTTCGTGGTGCCGATATGGTGGAGGGCGTTCGGATCAATGGCACGTATTACGGCGACGTGCAGGGCGACGAAACCGTCGTTTTGAACTTTCAGCAGGACGAGTACATCAACCACCTCGTCATCTATGAAAGCCATCACGACAAGAAGAACGAAGACCGGATCCGCGGTGTCGAACTGACGACCAACCTGGGCCGGAGCATCAAGTGTGGTACGTTTCGAGGGCCCAAGCGCGTCCTGAAGAACGTGCGCGTACTGGGCATTGGCGGGAACGCGGGGCACATGCTGTTCAAGCTGCGCGTGTACCACATCTCGAACTACAAGGAATCGTCCGTGGTTCAGACCGGCGTGTTCGCCGTGACCAATGTCATCCCGCAGGGCCAGAGATTCGAACGCACCGTCTCCAGCCGTGTGGCCAAGATGGACAGCACGCGCCTGTTCTTTGAAACGGTGAGCAGCGTGACCCAGACCAATGAGGCGGGTGCGGCGATGGGCGAGTTTTCCGCCAAGGCCAGCACGACCTTTGGCCTGACCGTGACCACACAGGCCGAGTTCAATTCCGTCGTCGAAAAGGAGCGGAAGGAGACGGAGAAGATCATCTATGCTCCGCCTGCGGGCCATGTCGGGATCGAGGTGGTCGTGATGGACGTGTTCGAGGCGAGCGACGGGGTCATCTGGTTCTTTCCGACATCCGAGCCGAACATCATTTCCGCCGCCGTGTCGGGCGACAGTGTGATTACCTCGGACCTCTATGACATGACGGGCGTGCTGGTGCTGCACCTGCCGTACATGGCCCCACAGACCTTTGACTACGACAGCTTTGCCGCGCGTATGGCGGCGTGACCTGAGCCTTTTCAGCATTTCATTTCAGCACTTTCGGGACCCCCGCTTTTGGCGGGGGTCTTTTTTCGTTTGGGTGGTCGTGGCGCTGTCGCGTGAATCATTTGCGTTATTGATGTGTGCTGCGTATCAAAGCGCTTTGAGTGTTAGTGCTAACATTGGATCAAGGGGTTTTGACGATGGCAGATGGACAGGACTGGTGGCGCGGGTCGGTGACCTATCAGATCTATCCCCGGTCCTTCATGGACGCGGATGGGGATGGCATTGGCGACATCAAGGGCATCATGGACCGGTTGGAGCATGTGGCGTCGCTGGGCGTCGATGCGATCTGGCTGAGCCCGGTGTTTCCGTCGCCTATGGCGGACATGGGGTATGATGTTTCGGATTATCTGGACATTGATCCGAGTTTCGGGACGCTCGCTGAGTTTGATGCCATGGTGGCGAAGGCGCATGATCTGGGCCTGAAGGTGATCATCGACCAGGTGCTGAGCCATGCGTCGGACCAGCATGCGTTGTTCACAGAGAGCCGGGCGAGCCGGGACAACCCGAAAGCCGACTGGTTTGTCTGGGCTGATCCGAAGCCGGATGGGACACCGCCCAATAACTGGCTGTCGATCTTTGGTGGGCCTGCGTGGACGTGGGATTCGCGGCGGCGGCAGTACTACATGCACAACTTTCTGAAGGAGCAGCCGGATTGGAATTTCCATAGCCCGGAGGTGCAGGACTATCTGCTGGATTGCGTGCGTTTCTGGTTGGAGCGGGGGGTAGACGGGTTCCGGTTGGATACTGTGAACTTCTACTTCCACGATGACCTGTTGCGCGACAATGCGGCGAACCCGTCGGATTGGGCGCAGGACGCTGTCCGTCCATTCGAGATGCAGTACACGCTGTTTTCGAAGAACCGGCCGGAGAACCTGGTGTTCCTGAAGCGGCTGCGCGCGCTTTTGGATGAGTATGATGCGCGCACCATGGTGGGTGAGGTGGGCGACAGCCACCATGCTATTGATATCATGGGGCAATATACCTCGGGCCATCGTCTGCACATGGCCTATAGTTTCGAGATGTTGGGGCCGGATTTCTCGCCCAAGCATTTCCGCGAGCGGATCGAGGCGTTCTTTCGCGATGCGCCGGAGGGGTGGCCGTGCTGGGCGTTTTCCAACCATGACGTGCCGCGCCATGTCGGGCGCTGGCTGGAGCATGGGGTGGATCAGGATGCCTTGGCCAAGCAGGCGGCGGCGTTGTTGCTGAGCTTTGAGGGGTCGATCTGTATCTATCAGGGCGAGGAGCTGGGGCAGGTCGATACTGTTCTGAGCTTTGATGAGTTGACCGATCCCGAGGGCATCAACTTCTGGCCGGAGAAGACGGGGCGTGATGGCTGCCGGACGCCGATGGTGTGGGAGGCGGATGCGCCGAATGGTGGGTTTTCACAGGCCAACCGGACGTGGCTGCCGGTGAAGGAGCCGCAGCAGGCGCGGGCGGTGTCGGCGCAGGGGGAGAACTCGGTGCTGGCGTTCTATCGCGAGATGCTGGCGCTGCGCCGTGGGTCTGAGGACTTGCGTGCCGGCAAGACGGAGTTTCTTGATCTGCCGGAACCCGTGCTAGGGTTCATGCGTGGAGAGAATATGATTTGCATTTACAATCTGTCGCCTGAGCCTGTGAGCGTGGAATTGCCCCATGCGCTGGCGTCTGTTCTGGATCAATCGGCGCAGGTGGATGGCGCGCAGGTGACGCTTGGTGGCAGCGGGTTTTTGATCGGGCGCATCGCCTGATGAGTGGGGCGGAGACCAAGACCCTGCCGCCCCATATGACCCAAGGGGATGTCGATGCGCTGCTGGAGGCGCGGCATGACCGCCCCTTTGACATACTTGGTGTCCACAAGACGGGCCGCGCGGCGTGGTGCGTGGCGCTGGTGCCGGATGCGGTGGAGGTTGTGGCCGTCGCGGGCCGCAAGTCGGTGCCGCTGGACCGGATTGAGGGGCCGCTCTTTGCCGGGCAGGTGCCCAATTCGAAGTTTGCGCATTCTTTGAAGGCGCGTTTTGCGGACGGGGCCGAATGGTCTTTTGACGATCCCTATCGCTTTGGTCCGGTGCTGACGGATGTGGACCAGTACCTGATTGGTGAGGGTTCGCACCGGCAGTTGTGGCAGGCGCTGGGCGCGCATGTGATGGACATCGACGGTGTCGCAGGCGTGCATTTTGCGGTCTGGGCGCCGAATGCTGTGCGTGTGTCTGTCGTTGGGGACTTCAACGTCTGGGACGGGCGGCGGCATTCGATGCGCCGGGTGGGCGAGACGGGCGTTTGGGAGATATTCCTGCCGGGTCTGGGAGAGGGTGATCTTTACAAATACGAGATTGCGCCGAGGCATGGCGCGCCGTTTCTGAAGGCTGATCCGGTGGGGTTTGGGGCGCAGCATCCGCCCGAGACATCATCGGTCGTGCGGGACATTTCGGGCTATGGCTGGGACGATGCAGGGTGGATGGCATCGCGGGGTGCGGCGCAGAGCCGGGACAAGCCGATTTCTATTTACGAGGTGCATCTGGGGTCTTGGCGGCATACCGCAGATGGGCGGCGGCTGAGCTACCGCGAATTGGCGACCGAGCTGGTGGACTATGCCAAATGGATGGGCTTCACCCATCTGGAATTCCTGCCGATCAGCGAGTTTCCCTTTGACGGGTCTTGGGGCTATCAGCCGCTTGGTCTTTATGCGCCCACAATCCGCTTTGGTCCGCCGCACGAGTTTCGCGATCTGGTCGAGGCGGCGCACAAGGCGGGGTTGGGGGTCATCCTCGACTGGGTGCCGGGGCATTTTCCGTCGGATGCCCACGGGCTGGCGCAGTTTGATGGCACGCATCTGTATGAGCACGCCGATCCGCGCGAGGGGTTCCATCAGGACTGGAACACCCTGATCTACAATTACGGGCGGCGCGAGGTGAAGAACCACCTGACGGCCAACGCGCTCTATTGGTTCAAGGAATACCATATTGACGGGCTGCGCGTGGATGCGGTGGCGTCGATGCTCTACCGCGATTACTCGCGCGCCGATGGCGAGTGGGTGCCGAACAAGGATGGCGGGCGCGAGAATTACGAGGCGATTGATTTCCTGAAAGAGATGAACACCGTCTGCTATGGCGAGGTGGAGGGGATCATGACCGTGGCCGAGGAAAGCACCGCCTTTCCTGGTGTGTCGACGCCGGTGGACGCGGGTGGCTTGGGCTTCGGGTACAAGTGGAACATGGGGTGGATGAACGACACCCTGCGGTACATCGAAAAGGACCCCATTCACCGGCAGTACGATCATCATCTGATGACTTTCCCGATCGACTATTCGTTCTCGGAAAACTTCGTGCTGCCGATCAGCCATGACGAAGTGGTGCACGGCAAGGGGTCGATGATCGCCAAGATGCCGGGCGACGAGTGGGAGAAGTTCGCCAACCTGCGCGCCTACTATGGGTTCATGTGGGGGCATCCGGGCAAGAAGCTGTTGTTCATGGGCTGCGAGTTTGGGCAGTGGGCTGAGTGGAACCATGATGCGGCCTTGGATTGGGAGGCGCTGCATGGGGATCAGCAGAAGGGGCTGCAGGCTTGGGTGCGTGACCTGAACCATGTCTATCGCGACACGCCTGCATTGCATCGGCGGGATTGTGATCCGTCGGGTTTTCAATGGATTGCCAATGATCCGGAGCACTCGCTGACCGCGTTTGTGCGGATGGGTGAGGAGGGCGATGCGCCTGTCGTCGTCATCTGCAACTTCACGCCGGTGGAGCGTCAGTGGCGCATTGGTGTGCCCGTTGCAGGGGCATGGGCCGAGGTTCTGAACAGTGATGCTGCCGTTTATGGCGGTGGGAACCGGGGCAATGGGGGCGCCGTTCACTCTCAGGAGGGGGAGTGGGACGGGTTGCCGCAATTTTTGGACATTACCGTGCCGCCTTTGGCGACGGTGATGCTCCGACATGAAGAATAGGGAGGAGAGGATATGGTGGACACGACACGGCTGTCGCAGCGGTCGATGGCCTTTGTGCTGGCGGGCGGGCGCGGGTCGCGCCTGAAGGAGTTGACCAACCGGCGGGTGAAACCGGCGGTGTTCTTTGGTGGCAAGACGCGGATCGTGGATTTTGCTCTGTCCAATGCGGTGAACTCAGGCATCCGGCGCATGGCGCTGGCGACCCAGTACAAGGCGCATTCGTTGATCCGCCACTGCCAGCGGGGGTGGAGTTTCTTTCGCGCAGAGCGGAACGAGTTTCTGGATATTCTGCCCGCGTCGCAGCGGGTGTCCGAGGAGATGTGGTATCGGGGGACGGCCGATGCGGTGACCCAAAACATCGACATCGTCGACAGCTATGACATTGAATATATAGTCATTCTGGCGGGCGATCACATCTACAAGATGGATTACGAGGTGATGCTGCGCCAGCATGTGGAGCAGGGGGCGGATGTGACCGTGGGCTGCCTGACCGTGCCGCGCGAGGAGGCGAGTGCCTTTGGTGTGATGGCGGTGGATGAGACAAGCCGCATCACGTCATTTCTGGAAAAGCCTGCTGATCCACCCGGCACGCCGGAGGATGCGACCAAGGCGTTGGCGTCGATGGGGATTTACGTCTTCAGCTGGAAGTTCCTGCGCGAGTTGCTGATCAAGGATGCCGAGGACCCGAATTCGAGCCATGACTTTGGCCACGACCTGATCCCCGAGATTGTGAAGAACGGGAAGGCTGTGGCGCATCGGTTTGATGACTCTTGCGTGCGGGCGGACGGCGCGCCGAGTTATTGGCGCGATGTGGGGACGCTGGATGCCTTTTGGGAAGCCAACATTGATCTGACTGACTTCACCCCAGAACTGGATTTGTGGGATCAGCAGTGGCCGATCTGGACCTATTCCGAGAGCGCGCCGCCTGCGAAGTTCATCCATGATGAGAAGGACCGGCGCGGGGTTGCGATTTCGTCGATGGTGTCGGGCGGGTGCATCATCTCGGGGACGGAGGTGCGCAATTCGCTGCTGTTCACGCAGGTGCATACCAATTCTTACGCCGTGCTGGATCATTCCGTGGTGCTGCCGAACGTGGTCATCAACCGCTCCGCCCGGCTGCGCAAATGCGTGATTGATCGGGGCGTGGAAATACCGACCGGGCTGGTGGTGGGCGAGGACCCGGTGGAGGATGCCAAGTTTTTCCGTGTGAGCGAGAAGGGGACGACCCTGATCACCAAGGAGATGATTGACGCCTGGCAGGCCGCGCAATGATACGTGTGCTGTCCGTCGCGTCCGAGTGTGCGCCGCTGGTGAAGACCGGGGGCCTTGCGGATGTGGTGGGCGCTCTGCCCGGGGCGCTGGCGCCTTTGGGTGTCGAGATGCGGACGTTGCTGCCCGGGTATCCTGCGGTGATGGAAGCGTTGGAGGGCGCTGAGACCGCCGCGGAGTTCACCGGCCTTTTTGGCGGGGATGCGCGGCTGTTGTCGGGGGCGGCTGGCGGGCTTGATCTGTTCGTGCTGGATGCGCCGCATTTGTATGACCGGGTGGCGGGGATTTACCTGAACGACGATGGCGTGGATTGGCCGGACAACCCGGAGCGATTTGCGGCGCTGTGCCGGGTCGCTGCGGATGTTGCGGCGGGGGCGCTGGGCACATGGCGCCCTGATCTGGTGCATTGCCATGACTGGCAGGCGGGGTTGGTGCCTTACTACATGAAGCGCGATGGGGTGGACGTGCCCAGCGTGCTGACCGTGCATAACATCGCCTTTCAGGGGCTGGTGCAGATGGATGCGGCCAAGGACCTGGGCATTGCGAAGGCGGACCTGACCCGCGAGGGCGTGGAATATTGGGGGCAGATTTCGGCGTTGAAAGCGGGGCTCGTTTGGGCGGACCGGTTGACCACCGTGTCGCCCACCTATGCCCGCGAGTTGATGACGCCGGAGTTCGGCATGGGTCTGGATGGCGTGTTGCAGATGCGCAAGGCGGACTTGTACGGCATTCTGAACGGTATTGATCTGGATGTCTGGTCGCCAGAGGTGGACGACCACATCCAGACGTACAAGGCTCCGAAGGGGAAGGCGGCGAACAAGGCGGCTCTGCGGGCCGAGTTTGGACTGCCCGAGGCCGATGGGCCGCTTTGTGTGGTGGTGTCGCGGTTGACCGAGCAGAAGGGACTGGACCTGCTTCTGGATGCTTTGCCTGCGCTCTTGGATCGTGGTGGGCAATTGGCGCTGCTTGGATCTGGTGATCCGGCGCTTGAGGGGGCCTTTGCCAGCCACGCGCATCCCGGCGTGGCGGTTCGTATCGGGTATGACGAGGCGTTGTCGCATCGGATGATGGCCGGGGGTGATGCGATCCTTGTGCCGTCGCGGTTCGAGCCGTGCGGGCTGACCCAACTTTACGGCCTGCGCTATGGCACCTTGCCCGTCGTCGCGTTGACCGGGGGGCTGGCCGATACCGTCATTCCGGCCACGCCTGCCACTATGGCAAAGGGCGTCGCGACCGGCTTGCAATTTCATCCTGTGACGGCGGATGCGCTCTCAAACGCGCTGATCCAGCTTTGTGACCTTTTCGCCGCGCCCAAGCTGTGGTCAAAGATGCAGCGAAACGCGATGGCGCAGCCCGTGGGGTGGGCGCCGTCGGCTGCGGCCTATGCTGCGCTGTATGACGACCTGGTGAAGGCTGCTGAATGACACCATTCCAACTGAGCGCAGGCCGCCCGCATCCTCTGGGCGCCACGTTCGACGGCGAGGGCGTGAACTTTGCCGTGTTTTCCCAACACGCGACCCGCGTGGTGCTGTGCCTGTGCGATGAGCAGGGGCGCGAGGTGTACCTTGTCGATCTGGCCGAGCGTGAGGGGCATATCTGGCACGGCTATATCGCGGGCCTGCGTCCGGGGCAGCAATATGGCTACCGGGTGCATGGGCCCTATGCCCCGCGCGAGGGGCATCGGTTCAATCCGTACAAGCTGCTGATGGATCCCTATTCCAAGCGGTTGACTGGTCATGTGCAGTGGCATGACGCGCTTTATGGCTATGAGATTGGTCATGCGGACAAGGATCTGAGCTTCGACACCCGTGACAGTGCGGATTACATGCCGCGCTCGGTTGTCGTCGATCCGGCCTTTACCTGGGGGCGAAACGAGCAGGTGCGGCTGGAGACGCCGTGGTCTGACACCGTGATTTATGAGGCGCATGTCAAAGGGTTGACGGCGCAGCGCAAGGATGTGCCGCATGCGGGCAAGTTCCTCGGCATGGCGTCGGATCAGATGCTGGAGCACCTGACCGATCTGGGCGTGACGGCCATTGAGCTGTTGCCTGCGCAGGCCGCCGTCGATGACCGGTTTCTGGTCGACAAGGGGCTGAGCAACTACTGGGGCTACATGACCTATGGGTTCTTTGCGCCCGAGCCGAAGTATCTGAGCAACCACGATATTTCCGAGTTCCAGCAGATGGTGGCGCGGTTCCATTCTGCCGGGATCGAGGTGATCATGGATGTGGTTTACAACCACACGGCCGAAGGCGATCAGCGCGGGCCGACCCTGAGTTTCCGTGGCTTCGACAACGCGAGTTACTACCGGCTGGCGGATGATCGGCGTTACTATGTCGATGACACTGGCTGCGGGAACACGCTGGATCTGGATCACCCCTTTGTGCTGCGCATGGTGATGGACTCGCTGCGCTATTGGGTCGAGGTCATGCATGTGGACGGCTTCCGCTTCGACCTGGCGTCGAGTCTGGCCCGCACATCCGGTGGCTTTGACCGGGACGGGCCGTTTTGCCGGGCCATTCGGCAGGACCCGGTGCTGAACAAGGTGAAGATGATTGCGGAGCCTTGGGATGTGGGGCCCGGCGGCTATCAGCTGGGGGCGTTTCCGTCGCCCTTTACTGAATGGAATGACAAGTATCGCGATACGGTGCGCCGGTTCTGGCGTGGCGATGCCTGCATGATCCGGAAACTGGCGGGGAATGTGACCGGCAGTGCCCTGCGCTTTGACCATGATGGGCGGCCTGCGACCTCGTCCCTGAACTTCATCACTGCCCATGACGGGTTCACGCTGATGGATACGGTCAGCTACAACGAGAAGCACAATGCGGCCAATGGCGAGGACAATCGCGATGGCCATGACCACAATTGTTCGGACAATTGCGGTGTCGAGGGGCCGACGGATGATCCGGCGGTCATGGCGCTGCGGGCGCAGCGGCGGCGGAACATGCTGGCGACGCTGATGCTGAGCCAGGGCACGCCGATGATTTTGGCGGGCGATGAGCTGGGCAACTCGCAGATGGGCAATAACAATGCCTATTGTCAGGATAATGAAATCGGCTGGGTCAATTGGGACGAGGCGGACCCGGATTTCCTCGCCTTCTGTCGTCAGATTATTGCCTTCCGCAAGTCGAGCCCGATCCTGCGGCAGAAGCGGTTCCTGCACGCGGGCAAGCGGGCGGTCGATGGCAAGCCGGATGTGTTCTGGCGCAAGGCGGATGGCACTGCGATGCTGGACGAGGATTGGCAGCGGTCCGAGTTGAAATTCCTGGGCGTCGAGATGCGCATGGCGCGTGGTACGCCCGCCTATGAGCCGCGGCTGGGCGCGATCTACCTGCTGTTCAATGCGGGTGAGAAGACCGTTGCGACCTTGCCCGAAACCTTGCCCGGCCATCGTTGGAAACGTGTCATCGATACCTCGGGTCAGGTGGCGGAGGCTGCGCGCCCGGGCGCCGTGTCTGTTGCGCCCAACAGTGTCGTGGCGTTGGAATTGTGCCCTGTGGACGGGATGTCCGAGGGCGAAGCTGATTTTCAAAACAGAGAGATTGAAGCATGAGTGTTCAAACCGTTCAGACCACGCCGATTGAGGGGCAGAAGCCTGGCACCAGCGGGCTGCGCAAGAAGACCGCCGTGTTCATGGAGTCGGGGTATCTTGAGAACTATACGCAGGCCATTTTTGATGGCATTGGCGGGGTTGAGGGCAAGACGCTCGTTGTGGGCGGTGACGGGCGGTATTTCAACGATGTCGCCATCGGGACGATCCTGCGCATGGCGGCGGCCAATGGGGCGGCCAAGTGCATCGTTGGGCAGGGTGGGTTGTTGTCGACCCCTGCCGCCTCGCACCTGATCCGCAAGTGGAAGGCTGATGGGGGCTTGATCCTGTCGGCCAGTCACAATCCCGGCGGGCCGAACGCGGATTTCGGGCTCAAGTACAACGGGCCCAATGGGGGGCCTGCGACGGAGGGTGTGACGGAGAAGATCTTTGCCCGGACGCAGGAGATCGACAGCTACCGCATTCTGGATGGTGGTGAGGTCGATCTGGGTGTGCTGGGTGAGAGCAGCTTGGGCGATATGCAGATCGAGATTGTCGATCCTGTTGCCGACTATGCCGAGTTGATGGGGGAGCTGTTTGATTTCGGCGCCATTTCGGCGCTGTTCACGGGCGGGTTCCGGATGTGCTTTGACGCCATGCACGCTGTCACCGGGCCTTATGCCCATGAGATTTTGGAGAACCGGTTGGGTGCGCCTGCGGGTACGGTGATGAACGGGGCGCCGAGCCCGGATTTTGGCGGTGGGCATCCGGACCCGAACCCGGTCTGGGCCAAGGCGCTGATGGATATCATGTATGCGGACGATGCGCCGGATTTTGGGGCTGCGTCTGATGGCGATGGTGACCGCAACATGATTGTGGGCGCGCATTGTTACGTCAGCCCGTCGGACAGTCTGGCGCTGCTGGCGGACAAGGCTGATCTGGCGCCGGGCTATGCCGGTGGTCTGGCGGGTGTTGCGCGGTCGATGCCGACCTCTGCCGCCGCCGACCGGGTGGCCGAGGCGAAGGGTATGGCCTCTTTCGAGACGCCGACGGGGTGGAAGTTTTTTGGCAACTTGCTGGATGCCGGGACGGTGACGCTGTGCGGTGAGGAAAGTGCCGGCACCGGGTCGAACCATGTGCGGGAGAAGGATGGTTTGTGGGCCGTGCTGTTGTGGCTGAACATTTTGGCCAAGACGGGCAAGTCCGTGTCCGAGTTGATGGCGGATCATTGGGCGACCTATGGGCGGAACTACTATTCGCGCCATGACTATGAGGCGGTGGATTCCGGTGCCGCGAATGATCTGATCGCCAATCTGCGGGCGCGTCTGGGCGATTTGGCCGGGCACACGGTTGGAGACCTCACCGTGTCGGGGGCGGATGAGTTTTCCTATGACGATCCGGTGGATGGCTCGACATCTTCGGGGCAGGGCATTCGCATCTATTTCGAGGGGGGCGGGCGTGTCGTGTTCCGGTTGTCGGGGACAGGCACGGATGGGGCCACGTTGCGCGTCTACCTTGAGCAGTTGGAGACGGATGCGGGTGCGCTCGGCAAGGACCCGCAAGAGGCGCTGGCTGGCATCATTGCTGCTGCCGATGCGCTGGCCGAGATCAAGGTGCGAACCGGGCGCGACGGCCCTGATGTGATCACCTGAGATAATTGCCCCGGACCGTCTCTGAAAACGGTCCGGGGGTGTTGCACTACGAGGCCAGTTCGTAGCCGCGTTGGCCGTGGACCGGCTGATCCAGCCCCTGTGCCTCGATCTCTGGCGAGACGCGGATGCCGATCACGCCCTTGCAGAAGAAGATCAGGATCAGTGTCGCCACGGCGGTGTACCCGGCGATGATGGCGATGCCGCCCAGTTGCGCCGTCCATGAGGCCGTGCCGAGTGCGGCCATCATGACCGAGCCGAAGATGCCTCCGGCGCCGTGCACGGCAAAGACATCAAGTGCGTCGTCGATGCCGGTCTTGTCGCGCAGGATGTAGACCGTTTCCTGGCACATGATACCTGCCACGATGCCGATCAGGATGCCGTAGAGCGGGCTGACGAAGCCGGATGCGGGTGTGACCGCTGCAAGCCCCGCGAGGGTGCCTGTGACCATGCCGACGAGGGTGATCTTGCCCGTCTTGACGTATTCCCACCCGATCCATGTGACGGACGCGGTGGCCCCGGCGAGGATGGTGACGGTCACGGCCCGTGCCGCCCCTGCATCGGCGGCCAGTTGTGAACCACCGTTGAAGCCCAGCCAGCCGAACCAGAGGATCGAGGCGCCCACCATGACCATGCCGGGATTGTGCGGGCGGTAGTCGCTGACCGCGCGCCGCCCGATCACGATGGTCAGCATCAGGGCCGAAATGCCTGCGGTTTCGTGCACCACAAGCCCGCCTGCAAAGTCGCGCACGCCCGTTTCGCCGAAAAGCCCCCCATCGCTCAGGAATCCTCCGCCCCAGACCCAATGGGCCACGGGGGCGTAGACCAGCAGCATCCACAGCGATGAAAACAGCAGGATGAAGCCGAATTTCGTGCGTTCCGCGCAGGCCCCCAGGATGATTACCGGTGTGATGATGGCAAAGGTCATCTGAAAGGCGAAGAACAGCGTTTCAGGCAATGTCCCGACCATTGAGCCCAGCGTGACGTCCAGCAGCGCCACTTTGCCCAGGCCGCCCCAGAAAGCGTTGCCATCGCCGAATGCGATGGAGTAGCCCAGCACAAACCACAAGAGCGCCATCATGCAGGCGACCGCGTAGCACTGCACCATCAGGCTGATGACGTTTCTGGCCCGCACCATCCCGCCGTAAAACAGGATCAGCCCCGGCAATGACATAAAGAAAACCATGGCTGTGGCCACCATGACCCAGCCGATATCCGCGTGATTCATAATTCCTTGTCCCCCCAAGATGTTGATCGTTGTCAACATCGTCACGCTAGCCCTTGTGTAGCGTTGGAGGTAGAAAAATCTTGATCCGGGCGCGATTTACAACTTGGGGGCTGTAAGGGACGACTTCAGGTTGCGGCCCGTTCCGCCCCTTCGGTGATGGCAGCGCGCAGTTTCTTTTCCAGCGTCTTTTGCTTGGACTCGGAGTAGTATTTGAGGCCGAACATGTCCTTGACGTAGAACGTATCCACCACCTGTTCGCCATAGGTCGCGATGACCGCGTTGGCGATGTAGACGTTGGACGCCGCAAGTGTGCGTGTCAGGTCGTGCAGCAGGCCGGGGCGGTCGCGGGTGTCGACCTCGATGATCGTGTAGATGTCGGACCCTTCGTTGTCGAAGGTGATGTGGGTCGGGACCTTGAACGCCTTTTCACGCTTCTTGACCTTGTCGCGGTCCTTGATCGCCTCGCGGGTGACGACTTCGCCTGCGAGGGTCCGTTCGATCATCTTGCGCAGGCGGGGCAGGCGGGCGGCGTCGTAGGGGTTGCCGTCGGCGTCCTGGATCCAGAACGCATCGGTCACGAAGCCGTCGGACGTGGTGTAGCTGCGAGCGTCGACCACGTTGGCGCCGACCAAAGCCAGCGCGCCGGTGAGCCGGGCGAAGATGCCCGGGTGGTCGGGCATCACAAAGCAGGCACGCGTGGCATCGCGGTCTTCGTCCGGGTGCAGGTCCATGACGATTTCATTCTCGCCAATGTCCTTGAGCAGTTTGGCAAAAACGACGTGAGCCGTGACATGCAGTCCCTGCCAATAGGCGTCGTAGTGACGTGCAACCTCGGTTTGCAGGTCCTTGCGGGCCCAATCGGCCAGTTCGGCGCGCAGCGCTTTTTTCGCCTCTGCCCCACGGTTGTCGCGGGTGAGCGCCTCCATCCCATCCTCAAGCGCGCGGCGCGTCTGCCGATAGAGCGCGCGGATCAGCACGGCTTTCCAGTTGTTCCAGGTGGTGGGGCCGACGCCGCGGATGTCGCAGACCGTGAGCACGCAGAGCAGGTCGAGCCGTTTGACCGTCTGCACAGCCTTGGCAAAGTCGCGGACGGTGCGCGGGTCGGCGATGTCGCGTTTCTGGGCCATGTCGGACATCAGGAGGTGATAGCGCACCAGCCATTCGACCGTGTCGACCTCGTCCTGTTTCAGCCCCAGCCGCGGGGCGATCTTGCGCACCATCTGCGCGCCGAGGATCGAGTGATCCTCGGGCCGTCCCTTGCCGATGTCGTGCAGGAGGAGCGCGACATAGAGCACCTTGCGGTTCACGCCTTCCTTGAGGATCGAGGAGGCGACGGGCAGGTCTTCTTCCAATTCGTCGCGTTCGATCATCGCAAGCTGGGCGATGCATTGGATGATATGTTCGTCCACCGTGTAGGAGTGGTACATGTTGAACTGCATCATCGCGACGATGGGTTCGAATTCAGGGATGAAGGCAGCGAGCATCCCCAGCTCGTTCATCCGCCGCAGCGCCCGTTCGGGGTTGCCGTGTTTCAGGAGCAGGTCGAGGAAAATGCGCTGCGCTTCGGGGTCGTTGCGCATGTCATCGTCGACGAGGTGGAGGTGCGATTTGATCAGCCGCATGGCGTCGGGGTGGATCAACATGCCTGTGCGCAGTGCTTCCTCGAAGATGCGCAGGAGGTTCAGTTTGTTCGAGAGGAATTCGGTATCGTCGTCGATGGCGAGCCGGTTGTTGATGACCTGGTAGCCTGCCTTTGCCCGCGGCTTGCGCTTGAACAGACGGTCGAGCAGGGGTTCGGCCTTGAGGTGGTCGGCCTCCAGCTTGGTCAGGAAGATGCGGGTCAGGTCGCCCACTTCGGTGGCGTGCAGGAAGTAGTCCTGCATGAACAGCTCGACCGCGCGGCGGCCTGCCTTGTCCTCGTATCCCATGGCTTCGGCCACGGCGACCTGCATGTCGAAGGTCAGTTGTTCCGTCGCCCGGCCAGAGATCAGGTGCAAGTGGCAGCGGGTGGCCCAGAGGAAATCTTCGGCCGCGACGAAGGCGTCGAATTCCTCGTCCGTGAACAGGCCCAGGGGCACGAGTTCTGCCGCATCCTGAACCTTGTGGATGTACTTGCCGATCCAGAACAGCGATTGCAGGTCGCGCAGGCCGCCTTTGCCCTCTTTTACGTTGGGTTCGACGACATAGCGTTGGCCTTGGCGTACATGGCGCGCGTCGCGTTCGGCCAGTTTGGCTTCGATGAAGTCGCGTTCGCTGCCTTCGAAGAGGTCGGTGCGCAGTTTGCTGTCGAGTTCGGCGGCAAGTGCCGCATCGCCGAAGAGGAAGCGGTGCTCCAGCATGGCGGTGCGGATCGTGAAATCCTCGGCCCCGAGCCGGAGGCAATCGCGGACTGTGCGGCTGGAATGACCCACTTTCAGCTTGAGGTCCCAGAGGATGTAGAGGGTCGTTTCAATGACGCTCTCGGCCCAGGGCGTGATCTTGTAGGGTGTCAGAAACAGCAGATCGACATCCGATGCGGGCGCCATTTCACCCCGTCCATAACCGCCCACCGCAAGCACGGCGAGCCGTTCGCTGTTCGTGGGTGTCGGGTTTGGGTGCATGAGCGTTTGTGCGGTCTGCAGGGCGGCATGGACCAGACAGTCGGTCAGGTAGGTGTAGGCCTGTGTTGTCGGCCTTGCGGCAAAGGGCTCGGCGCGAAAGGCGGTGGCAATGGCCTCGCGCCCCGCTTTTTGGGCGGCTCTCAGGTGGGCCACAACCGCAGCCCGATCCGGGTTCGTTGCGAGCAGATCATCGAAAGCGCCGCCATCGAAGATCTCGGTGGCGGCGCAGATGAGGTGCATGTCAGGCATGTTGGGTGCCTGAAGGGCGGTGTCGCTCAATGTGTTCTCCGTTCAGGGGCGTGGCTGGGTCAGAACCCTGCGCCGCCAAAGCCGCGTGGTGCCGGGTCGATCACCACCACCTGGTTGCCCCGTACAGTTGCAACGGCAAGGCCGCGTTCATTGGTGCCGTCCTGGCGCAGGCGGAAGATACCCGATGCCCCTTGGAAGCCCGACCCCTGCGTCAGAGCGGCGCCTGTCAGGGCGCCCGAGTTGCCTTGGGCTGCCAGCGCGCCGATGGCGGCAATTCCATCAAAGGCCAGCCCGGCCAGGGGGTGCGGTGCGCCACCATAGGCAGCTTCGTATTGCGAGCGGAACGCGCCGGCCCTGTTCGGATCAGGCAGGGCGAACCACCCGCCCTGGATGCCCGGCAGGTCCAGCGTTTGGCGAGGGATGTCCCAGCGCGTCATGCCGATGAACTGCGTCGCTGCCGGATCGACACCGGTTTCTGGCAGCAACTGTGATAGGAGCGGCAGGCCGCCCGCTGGCGCAGCCGTCATGAACACGGCGTTTGCACCGGCATTGTCCACCGCCGCCTTGACCCGCGGAACGGCTGCGATCAGCCCCTGTTGAGACAGGGGGTAGTCGACAGTGCCGGTCACGGTGGCGCCGCTGCGCGACGCGGCCTGCTGGATGGCATTGCGCCCAAGCTGGCCGGCCACGTCCTGCGCGTGGACCACCACGATCCGGTCCTTGCCCTGCCGCGCGGCGTAGCTGACCAGGCGATCGGCGGTGTTGTTGAAGGTTGCGCCCAGCACAAACACGTTGCCACCCGCGATGGTCGTGTTGTTGGAGAATGCCAGCACGTTCACGTTCTGGGGGGCAACCGCCACGCCAGCGGCGTTTGCGGCCTCTGCATAGAGTGGGCCGAGGATGATCTGGGCACCATCGTTGACGGCTTGGGCTGCTTGCGAGGCGGCTGTCTGGGCATTGCCTGCAGTGCCGTACACCCGCAGGTCGATCTCCACCCCTTGCAGGTCCCGCATCGCGAGGCGTGCTGCGTTTTCAAGGTTGTTGGCCAGAAGTTCGTCACTGGCCTGTCCAGACCCGCGCGGCACCAGCAATGCCACGGGCACCGGTTGGGTCGTGTCGATGCGTGGCCCGCCTGCCGTGATGCCGCCGATGGCAGCCGGATCACAGGCCGCAAGCGCGAGCGCCGCAACGGGCAATACCGCCCGCCGCACCGACTTGCGCAGCGATTTGAAAAACGCAAACATGAATTGTCACTCCCAGCTTTACAGGGCATGACATTGGCCCGCCCGTCGTTTTGGGCGGATAATAGAGGTAAGGTTAGGCGGGTCCAGCTTTGAATCATGTCAAGACGACGCTGCGCCCGGGGATCTGGTTTGTCGGAGTGCCTATTGGAACCGCGCGCGATATTACCTTGCGCGCGCTTGATGTGCTGGCCTCTGCCGACGTTCTGGCCGCCGAGGACACGCGCAGTTTGCGCAAGCTGATGGACATTCACGGCATTCCGTTGGAAGGGCGCCGGATCGAGGCCCTGCACGAACATTCCAAGGAGACACAGGTGGCGCGGCTCGTGGCGCGTGCAGCGGAGCAGAGCGTGGCCTATGCGTCAGAAGCCGGGATGCCGCTGATCGCCGACCCGGGTTTCGAGTTGGGACGGGCGGCGCGCGACGCAGGCGTTTCGGTCACATGCGCGCCGGGTCCGTCGGCCGTGGTGACGGCATTGGTGCTCGGGGGATTGCCGACCGATGCCTTCCATTTTGGCGGCTTCCTGCCCGCGTCGCGCAGCGCGCGGCAGCGGGCACTGGATGATCTGGGGGGCATCGCCGGGACTTTGGTGCTGTACGAATCGCCCAAACGTGTGGGGGCGCTGCTGGCGGATGCCGCGGAACGGTTGGGCGCTGACAGGCAGGCTGCGGTCTGTCGGGAGCTGACGAAGCGGTTCGAAGACGTACGGCGCGGAACGCTCGGAGAATTGGCCGACGTCTACACTCATGACACACCCAAGGGGGAAATCGTTGTCTTGATCGGGCGCGCGGACATGCGGGTTGTTAATGAAAAAGACATTGATCAGGCGCTACACTCCGCGCTGACCGATATGACAGTCAAGGATGCAGCGTCTTTCGTGGCCGAAAGTTTGGACTTGCCACGGCGGCGCGTGTACCAGCGCGCTTTGGACATATCGCGCGATATGAAACGGAATGATGAGTCAGACTGATGGCACGACACGAACGGTGTTTTGATCATGCACATCCGGTTGCGGCGCGCGCCGCGCGTGGACGCATGGCCTATCTGGCCGGTCTGGCGGCCGAAGAGATTGTGGTTCGTGCGTATCTTGCGGCTGGATACGAACTGCTTGCCGAACGCTGGCGGGGGCGTCGCGGCGAAATTGATCTGGTGTTTTCGACATGCCTCGGGGTCGTCATGGTGGAGGTCAAGGCCAGCAAGTCTTTTGAATCCGCTGCCGCGCACCTGACGCCGGCACAGGTGTCCCGCCTTTATGCGACTGCCGATGAATATCTTGCAACGCTGCCGAACGGGTCGCTCACAGACGTCCGTTTTGATGTGGCGCTTGTCGATCAGGCCGGTGGGTTGAACATTCTTGAGAATGCGTTCGCCGGCTGCATTTGACTGCCGCGCAGCGCGCTCTGCATCCCTGCACATCTCCTTGCCATTGCACGCCCTGCCGCTCTGCGCCATCAAAGGTGCGGACGACAGCAGAGGTGTGCCATGAAGATTGCCTTTCAGATGGACCCGATCGGGGCGGTGGATATCAACGCGGACAGCAGTTTCCGCCTGGCCGAGGAAGCGCAGGCGCGCGGGCACAGCCTGTTTTTCTATTCCCCGGATCACCTCGCCTATCAGGAGGGTCGCGTTACCGCGCGTGGCCACGACTTCACCGTTCAGCGCGTGCAGGGCGAGCACGCGCAGTTGGGGGAAATGCGCGAAGTTGATCTGGCCGAGTTCGACGTTGTTTGGCTGCGCCAGGATCCGCCCTTTGACATGCACTACATCACGTCGACCCATCTTCTGGACCGTCTCAGGGGCGATGCTCTGGTCGTCAACGATCCGTTCTGGGTGCGGAACTATCCGGAAAAGCTGCTGGTCCTGGATTTCCCTGACCTGACCCCGCCCACGACCATTGCCCGCGATCTCGATACCATCAAGGCGTTCAAGGCGCGGCACGGCGATGTCATCCTGAAGCCGCTCTATGGCAATGGCGGTGCTGGCGTGTTTCGTCTGGATGCCAATGACCGGAACCTGACGTCGTTGCACGAACTCTTCACCGGCTTCAGTCGCGAGCCGTTGATTGTGCAGAAATTCCTGCCTGACGTGTCGAACGGCGACAAGCGCGTGATCCTGGTGGATGGAGAGCCGGTGGGCGCCATCAACCGGGTGCCCGCCGAGGGCGAGACCCGGTCGAACATGCATGTAGGTGGCCGACCAGAGAAGATCGGCCTGACCGCCCGTGACCGCGAGATTTGCGACGCCATTGGCCCATTGCTCAAGGAGAAAGGCCAAGTTTTCGTCGGGATCGACGTGATTGGCGACTATCTGACCGAGATCAACTTCACCTCCCCCACCGGTATTCAGGAGCTGGAGCGCTTTGACGGCGTGAACATCGCTGAAAAGATCTGGCAGGCGATCGAGGCCAAGATCGCGTGAGCCTGCTGCGGCCCATTCTCAATCAGTATTTGCGGCTGACCGAGAAGCGGAATCTCAGGACAGCGTCGGGGCCGGACGCCTTGCGCCGCAGTTTCGAGGCCAAGGCCCGGCTTTTCTTTCATGCGCCGTTGTCGATGCGGTCCGAATGGGCTCGGTTGGCGGGGGCTGATGTGCTTTGGACCCGGCCGCGGGCACGACAGAGCGACCTCACCATTCTTTACTTTCATGGAGGTGGGTATGTGTTTGGTTCGCCGCGCACACATGAAGCGATGGTGGCTGCTCTGGCCTCGCGCGCGGGCGCGCAGGCTGTTCTGCCGTCCTATCCTCTGGCACCGGAACACCCGTTCCCTGCGGCTCTTGAACATGCGCGAGCGGTCTACGAGGCGTGCCGGGCCGAAAGTGGTTCCCTGATCATTGGCGGTGATAGTGCCGGGGGTGGCCTGACACTTGCCTTGCTGGGCAGCCTCATCGCCGAAGGTGCACCGCTGCCCGAGGCTGTTTTTGGACTTTCGCCGCTGACGGATCTGACATTTTCCGGTGACAGTTTTCATGACAATGCCCGTGCGGATGTTGCGCTGCCCGCCGAGCGCGCCGATGAGATGGCGCGCATGTATCTGGGGGGCAGTGACCCGACTGATCCGCGTGCAAGCCCTCTTTTTGTAGATTTCACGGGCGCGCCGCCGGTCTGGATCACCGCTGGCGACACCGAGATACTGCGCGATGACAGCCGCCGCGTGGCCCGGAAGATGGGGGAGCAGGGTGTGGATGTCACCTATGTCGAGGAACGTGACCTGCCGCATGTCTGGCCCATTTTTCACAATACCTTGCCAGAGGCGCGGGCGACGTTGAACGCACTGGCTGCGTGGATCAAGGCTCAGACTGTTGCGAGCGCTCCGACCCGGTAGCTGACCGCTTCGGCGACGTGGGGTTTGCGCACGGCATCCGACCCGTCGAGGTCTGCAATCGTGCGCGCCACCCGCAGAACTCGGTGGTAACCGCGCGCGGACAGGCCAAACCGGTCTGCAACCTTGGTCAATAGCGTCCGTCCTTCCTCATCAGGGGCCGCGAAGTCGTCGAGCGCGCCGCCCGTCAGGTCCGCGTTGCTGCGCATACCCGTGCCGTCGAGTCGTGCCGCTTGCACCTTGCGTGCTGCGTCGACCCTTGCAGCGACCGTGGCGGAGCTGTCGCCCGAGGCGGGCAAGTCGAGGTCGGAATAGGTCACGGGTGGGACATCCACCCGCAGGTCGAACCTGTCCATGAGAGGACCCGAGATGCGCCCCATGTAGTCATCGCCGCAGGCAGGCGCCCGGCCGCAGGCGCGGGACGCGTCCGACAGGTAGCCGCATTTGCAGGGGTTGGCTGCTGCCACCAGCATGAAGCGGCAGGGGTATTTCACGTGGTTGTTGGCGCGGGCGACCATGACCTCGCCCGTCTCGATGGGTTGGCGGAGGGTTTCGAGGACGGTGCGGGGGAATTCCGGGAACTCGTCCATGAAGAGCACACCGTTATGGGCCAGCGACACCTCGCCCGGTTTGGCCCCGCGCCCGCCGCCGATGATCGCGGCCATGGAGGCTGTGTGGTGTGGCTCGCGAAACGGGCGGTCCATGGAGATGCCGCCCGCGTCCAGGAGCCCGGCGAGCGAATGGATCATTGAGGTTTCAAGCGCTTCCATCGCCGAGAGGGGCGGCAGGATGCCGGGCAGGCGAGCAGCGAGCATGGATTTGCCCGAACCCGGTGTGCCGACCATCAGGAAGTGATGCCGTCCGGCGGCGGCCACTTCCATCGCGCGCTTGGCGCGTTCCTGTCCCTTGACGTCGCGCAGGTCGGGCAGACCGGTGCCGCTGGCGATTTGGCCCGCCTTGGCGGGTTCCAGCGGCACCTGGCCGGTATAGTGGCGCACCACGTCGCCCAGCGATGCGGCTGCTATGACCTTAGTTGCGTCTACCCATGCCGCTTCGGCGCCAGACCCCGCAGGGCATAAGAGGCCGCGATCCTGTTCTGCAGCGGCCATGGCGGCGGGCAGCGCGCCCAGCACGGGCACGAGCGTGCCGTCGAGGGAGAGTTCCCCTAGAGCCACCGTACCCTCAACCGTGTCTTCGGGCAGGATGCCAAGGGCCGCGAGCAGTGACAGGGCAATGGGCAGGTCGAAATGCGAGCCTTCCTTGGGCAGGTCGGCGGGCGACAGATTGATTGTGATGCGTTTGGAGGGCAGCGCAATGGACATAGCCGTCAGTGCAGCACGCACGCGGTCGCGGGCTTCGGACACCGCTTTGTCCGGCAGGCCGACGATGGAGAATGCGGGCAGGCCCGGGGTCATGGCGCATTGCACCTCGACCTCGCGCGCGTCGACGCCCTGAAATGCCACCGTGTAGGCGCGTGCCACCATGTCTCCACCTCTTCAAAGATGGTTAATGGCTAGCGGTCGCCGGTTTACGATTGGTTAACAGCCGCGGTCGCCAAGACAGGCTGCATCGGGTAAAATGCGCGCATGTCACGTGGTTTCAGGCGGCTGATCGAACGCCAGATCGAAAAGGCCCGTGTGCAGGGCCAGCTTTCGGGGCTGGAGGGTGAGGGTAAGCCTTTGCCTGCCCGGCCCGAGCAGGCTGTTGTCGATCCGGCCGATGCCGCCGGGTTTCGCATCATGGCGCAGGCTGGCGTTGTTCCGGAAGAGATCGAGATCAAGAGGGCCATGGATGCGCACCGCGCGCATCTTGCCACCCTGCGCGATGAAAGTGCGCGCAAGGTGGCTATGAAAAAGCTCGCGCAGTTGGAGCTGCGCTACAACATTGCGCGTGAGGCGCGGAAGAAGTTTCTGCAGCGCTAGGCGGGCCATGCCCCTTTGGGCAGATCCATTTCGTAAGGGAATGGATCATAGGTCACCTTCTGACCCTCTGCTCGCCACGCCATGAATGTCGGGTCTGTGATTGTCGTCGTGCAATAGGCGCGCGCCGCCTCGGACACCGGCAGGTCGTAGCCCACGATGCGTGCGCAGACCGGGGCGTAGAACACGTCGGCCAGTGAGTAGGCACCGAACAGCCATGGACCGTCTGTCTTGAACTTGGCTGCGTGCGCCCAGAGCGTCTCGATCCGGCCGAGATCGCGCTGCACGTCGTCGGAGACGGCAAAACCCTGGTTCACGTGTTTCAACTGCATGGGACAAGCGCCGCGCAAAGCGGTGAAGCCTGCCGCCATTTCGGCGCAGAGCCAACGGGCCGTTGCGCGAGCAGAGGGATCGGCGGGCCACAACCCGGCCTCCGGGTGCCGTTCGGCGAGTGTTTCTGCCATGGCGAGGCTTTCGCCTACCACGGTGCCGTCGGGCAGCTTCAGGGCGGGCACTAGCCGAGCCGGGGCCAGTGGGGCCATGTCGTCGGCCATCGTGCCGGAGTAGAGGCCAATCATGTGGGCGCGGTGGGGCAGGCCGAATTTCTCGAGCATGAGCCACCCGCGGAGCGACCAGCTCGAAAAGGTGCGGTCGCCGATATAGAGGTCGTAAGTCATGGAAGCAGGCTAGGCGCAGGCCGACATGTTTGCCCAACGCAAGTTTGTGGTCACAGCCATCACGGCAGGTGATTGATGACCTCGGCCTTGCCTGTTGCGCGGTTCAGCGTCGTGACCGACAGCGGGTCGATCTTGTGCGCCAGAACCTCTTGCGCGGTAAGCCCAAGCACCGCCTGCACCTGCGTCAGGATCACGCCGAAATGCGCCACCGCGATGATGTGGCGACCGGGATGTGCCGCCTCGATCCGGCGTACGGCCATCGCGACCCTTGCCGCGGATGCGTTCCAGCTTTCGCCACCGGGTGGGGTGTGGTCACCGGGTTGCTCCCAATAGGCGCGGCTGAGGTCAGGATGCCAGTCGGCGACGGTCGAAAAATGCACGCCGTCCCAGACGCCAAAGTGAAACTCGCGCAAGGCCGGGTCGTGGGGCAGGCGGGTGCGGGTCTGTTGGATTGCGGTGGCCGTGTTGACCGACCGTGTCAGGTCGGAAGAGATCACAAGCGCATCGGCTGGCAGGTGCTGTGCAAGGCGCGCGACGGCGCCGGCATCGCTGAGGTCCGCAGGTACATCTCGCCAACCGGTAAAGGTCTTCTGGTGCGTGGGCCCATGCCGAACCCAGTGCCACGTGGTCATGGTGCATCGCCCTTCCGCAGTTGCGGCAGACCGGCCAGCACGTGCCAGACGGTGTCGGCCTGCGCCGCCAGTGCGATGTTGAGCCGTCCCTGCGCCTCGCGAAATCGTCGGGCAAGCGCGTTTTCGGGCACAATGCTCTGACCGACTTCGTTTGATACGACCACGACCGGCGCGGCACAGCGCGCGAGATCGGTGAGGAGCGAGGCCTGAGCATCGACAATGTCCGCCTCGTCCATCATCAGGTTGGTCAACCACATCGTGGCGCAATCCAGCAGCAGCGCTTGATCCGGACCCGCTCCGGCCAGCCCGTCACGGACCCCGTTGGCAGCGTCGACCGTCGTCCATTCCGCACCCCGCCGTGCTTTGTGCAAATCGACCTTGGCTTGCATTTCTTCATCCCAGATCCGGGATGTAGCGAGATACACCGGATTTAACCCACTGTTAAGAATAAGAGATTCCGCCCACTGCGATTTGCCGGAAGCGGCTCCACCTAGAACGAGGGTCAGGGCTGGCAACATTTTTTAGTCTCAAAAGTGAACCAATCGGCGAGGTGCTGCGTAAAGAGGTCAAGTGCGCAAAACAAGCATAACCATCCAGGGGGATGACAAATGGCGTTGGATAATGTCCGAGATATGTCGCTGTCACGCACAGCGATGAAGGCCGAGTTGCTTGATGCAGAGACAGAATTGCGACTGGCCTACGCGTGGCGCGATGAGCGTGATGAAGCGGCGCTGCATCGCCTGATCACGGCTTACATGCGTCTTGCGATCTCCATGGCATCCAAGTTCAAACGCTATGGCGCCCCTATGAACGACCTGATCCAGGAAGCGGGTCTTGGCTTGATGAAAGCGGCCGACAAGTTCGACCCGGACCGCGGCGTGCGCTTCTCGACCTACGCGGTATGGTGGATCAAGGCGTCGATCCAGGATTACGTGATGCGCAACTGGTCGATGGTGCGGACCGGCTCCACGTCGTCCCAGAAATCCCTCTTTTTCAACATGCGGCGCGTGCAGGCCCGGCTGGAGCGTGAAAGTGCTGCGGCGGGTGAGACGCTGGACAAGCACCAGCTGCGCCAGATGATCTCGACCGAGATTGGCGTGCCCCTGCACGATGTGGAGATGATGGAGGGTCGGCTGTCAGGGTCCGACTATTCGCTGAATGCGACGCAATCGGTCGATGACGAGGGTCGCGAGTGGATTGATGCGCTGGAAGATGACAGCGCGCAGGCTGCCGAGACGGTGGAGCACGCGCACGACACCGAGCAATTGCGTGAATGGCTGCTCACAGCCCTGAATGGCTTGAACGAGCGCGAGCGCTTCATCGTGCGTGAGCGCAAGCTGCGTGAGGACCCGCGTACGCTGGAAAGCCTTGGTCAGGAGCTGAGCCTTTCGAAAGAGCGTGTGCGCCAGCTTGAAGCCGCCGCCTTCACAAAAATGCGCAAGGCACTGGAAAACCAAAGCCGCGAGGTCCATCATTTCCTTGCATGAGGATGATGTTCAGAACCGCTTTGCTTGCCGCCGCCGCGACGCTGTCGCCGGCGGCAGTTTCATTTGCAGCCACCGATTGGAGTGATTTCAGCGGGGATGTGCTGATCCTTGGGGAATTTCACGACAACGCGACCCATCACGCAGAGCAGGCCAAGGCCATTCGCCTCATCGAACCGACAGCGGTCGTGTACGAGATGCTGACGCCTGCAGAAGCCGATGCGCTGGGCGACGCACCTCGCAATCCTGACAGCATGGCCGCAGCGGCCGACGGTTTTCATTGGTCGAATATAGCGGATTATGCCGATGTACTGGCCGCAAGCCCGGTGATTGTAGGCGCGGCCTTGTCCCGTGATGATATGCGTGGTGCCTTTACCGATGGCGCGGCGGCGGTCTTTGGTCCTGATGCGGAACGCTTTGGCCTGACAACGGCTCTGCCCGAGGACGAACAAGCCGTCCGAGAACAGGCCCAGTTCGACGCCCATTGCGAAGCAATGCCGCTGGAGATGATGGGCGGCATGGTCGAGGCGCAGCGGCTGCGCGATGCCGCCTTTGCGCGCACGGTGATGGACGCGCTCGACACCCACGGTAGCCCTGTTGTGCTGATCACAGGCAATGGCCACGCGCGGATGGATTGGGGCGTGCCGGTGTATCTGTCGCGCGTACAGCCGGACCTAGATGTCACCAGCGTCGGACAGGGAGAACGGCAGGAGCCCCCCGAGGGTGTCTATTCGTGGACCCTGAACGGTGCATCCAGTCCGGACCGTGAAGACCCCTGCGCGGTCTTCAATCAATAGCGCAAAGCGGTCCGGGGCTCCGCCCATTCGAACCTCAAACACCGCCCCGCGGTGTTTGCCGCTGATGCGGACCGGTTCGAATTCCCTGTTTCAAAAAATCCCGGGGGTGAGGCCGCAAGGCCGAGGGGGCCGGCCCCCTCTTGGCACTGGGGCTGGTTCTTGATGCCACCTGCCCCTATTGTCACACCGACCAGAGCCAGCCGGACGGGCCAACATGCTGCAAGACAAACGTATTCTGCTGATCCTGACGGGCGGGATCGCGGCCTATAAGGGGCTCGACCTGATCCGGCGATTGCGGGAACGAGGTGCGGCTGTGACGCCGGTTCTGACCCGCGCGGCCGAGCAATTCGTGACGCCGCTGTCCGTATCGGCACTGGCGGGAGAGAAGGTCTATCGCGACCTCTTTGATCTGACCGACGAGGCCGAGATGGGGCATATCCAGCTGTCCCGGTCCGCCGACCTGATCCTGGTGGCGCCCGCGACGGCGGATATCATCGCAAAGATGGCGCAGGGGCGGGCAGATGATCTGGCCTCGACCTTGCTGCTCGCAACGGACACGCCCGTGATGATTGCGCCTGCGATGAACGTGCGCATGTGGGATCATCCGGCCACGCAGCGGAATATGACACAGATTGCGGGCGACGGCGTTGCCGTCGTGGGGCCCAAAGACGGCGACATGGCCTGTGGCGAATTCGGACCGGGGCGCATGTCGGAACCGCTGGAAATCGTGGGAGCGGTTGAAGCGCATTTCGGGCCTAAGCCGCTCGCGGGCAAACATGTCCTTGTGACCTCCGGCCCCACTCATGAACCAATCGATCCAGTGCGTTACATCGCCAACCGCTCTTCGGGCGCGCAGGGTACGGCCCTGGCCCGCGCGTTCATCGCGGCGGGCGCGCGGGTGACTTTTGTCACCGGTCCTGCCGATGTTGCGCCGCCAGCGGGGGCAGACGTGGTGAAAGTGCAAACCGCACAGCAAATGCATGACGCGGTGCACAGTGCATTGCCTGCCGACGCCGCGGTCTTTGCGGCCGCCGTTGCTGACTGGCGCATGGCATCGGCCAGCAATCGCAAGCTGAAGAAATCGAAGGACGGGTTGCCAGTGCTGGAATTTGCGGAGAATCCGGACATCTTGGCGGGCGTGGCGCAAATGACGGATGGCCGTCCCGGACTCGTCGTCGGATTCGCTGCCGAAACCGATGAGGTCGAGGCCCATGCCACGGCCAAGCGCGCGCGCAAGGGCTGTGACTGGATTGTCGCCAACGATGTATCGCCGGAAACGGGTATTATGGGCGGGTCTGAGAATGCAGTTATCCTGATCTCCGAAGAAGGTGCAGAGCCTTGGCCGCGGATGTCGAAGGACGAGGTGGCAGCACGCCTGGCACAGAGGATTGCGGATGCGCTGAACTGATCGCGTCTGGTCGGGGCAGGATTTGAGTTTATTTGGCGTAGTGAAGATGAGCAGTGTGTCCCTGAAAATAATGCGTGTCGCGGGATCGGATCCCGAGATTGCCTTGCCCGCCTATGAAACTGTGGGCGCGGCGGGGGCGGACCTGCGCGCCAATTTCCCGGATCGCGTGGGCGTGAGCCTTGCCCCGTCCGAACGCGCGCTGATCCCAACGGGTCTCGCCATGGCAATCCCGCAAGGGTTCGAGGTGCAGGTGAGGCCCCGTTCCGGTCTCGCGCTGAAACATGGCATTGCGCTCGTGAACAGTCCCGGCACCATCGACAGTGACTATCGGGGTGAGGTCGGGGTGATTGTCTTGAACACCGCCGATAAGCCCTTCGAAGTGACGCACGGAATGCGCATTGCGCAGATGGTTCTGGCGCCCGTGGTGCAAGCGACCTTCGACGTGGTCGATACGCTCGATGACACGGCCCGGGGTGCCGGTGGCTTTGGATCGACGGGGCGCGGCTGATGCTTTTGGTGTTTCTGCTGGCCGGTGTGCTCTGGGGTATCGGCGTGATGATGAATACGCCGCATTCGGCGCGCTGGCTCATGATCGGGTTGCTTTACGTGGCGGTGCTGGCGATCCAGGTTGCGCTGCCCGCAGGCAACCCGCTGCGCATGGCCACCGGGGAAAGCCCCGCGCCGTGGCTGATCGTGGGCGGGTTTGCGGCCATTGCGGTCGGATACCGGGCCGTTCTGCGAAAGTTGAGGGGTCGCGCGCAGGCGGAGGAGGCCAAGGTGGCACCTGCGCAGGACGGGCCATTCAGTGACACGGAGTTGAACCGCTACGCCCGCCATATCGTGCTGCGTGAGGTCGGAGGCGTGGGTCAGAAACGGCTGAAGGATGGCAAGGTGCTGGTCGTGGGGGCGGGCGGGCTTGGTGCGCCGGTCTTGCAATACCTAGCAGCAGCCGGTGTCGGCACCATCGGCGTCATCGATGACGACACGGTCGAGAATACCAACCTTCAACGCCAGATCATCCACACCGATGATCGCATCGGAATGCCCAAGGTCTTTTCCGCCAAGGCCGCGATGGAAGCGCAGAATCCCTTTGTCACCGTGCGGCCCTATCACCGGCGTTTGACGGACGACATCGTGGATGAGTTGGTCGCTGACTATGACCTTGTCATCGACGGCACCGACAATTTCGACACGCGCTACCGGGTCAATGCCGCTGCCGTGCGTGCAGGCATCCCCCTGATTTCGGGCGCGCTGACGCAGTGGGAAGGGCAAGTGAGCGTCTTTGACCCGGCCCAGAACGCGCCTTGCTACCGCTGCATCTTCCCCGAAGCCCCCGCCCCCGAACTGGCACCCAACTGTGCCGAGGCGGGCGTGATCGGTCCGCTGCCCGGAGTGGTCGGATCGATGATGGCCGTTGAGGCGGTCAAGCTGCTGACGGGTGCAGGGACGCCCTTGCGGGGCGAGATGGTCATTTATGACGCGCTTTACGGCGAAAGCCGCAAGATTGCGCTCGCCCGCCGCCCTGATTGCGAAACCTGCGGCAAACAGGTGGTGGCGGGCTGACCCACGCCCTACATCCTGTTCAAAGGAGATTTGCCCATGACCAACGTGCTGCTCGCCGACTGGGAGACACCGTTCCAGATCGCCCCCTTTGATGCCATTTCAGACGATGATTTCGCCCCCGCGCTTGAGGTTGCCCTCGAAAATCACAAGACGGAGATTGATGCCATCGCGGACAGCGATGACGACCCGGGTTTTGCCAACACGATCGAGGCGCTGGAGGCGTCGGGCAAGGATCTGGACAAGGTGCTTGGCACCTTCTTCACCGTCACAGGCGCCGACAGCAATCCAAAGCGCGAAGAGTTGCAGCGCGACTTTTCCCCCAGGCTGGCCGCACATTTCGCAGAGATTTCCAGCAACAAGGCCCTGTTTGCGCGGATCAAGGCCGTCTGGGATGCACGTGATACGCTTGAGCTGACCGACGAACAGCAGCGGGTGCTGATGTTGACCCATCGCAACTATGTCCGGTCAGGTGCCGCCCTCGACGGCGCGGAAGATGCCCGCATGAAAGAGATCAAGGGACGGCTCGCCGAGTTGGGCACGGCATTCACCCAGAACCTGCTGGCTGATGAACGCGACTGGTACATGAAGCTGGGCGAGAGTGACATGGCTGGTCTGCCAGCCTTTGTCGTCGATGCCGTCCGCGCGGCGGGCGAGGAGAAAGAGGCGGGCAGCCCCGTTGTCACCCTCTCGCGGTCGATCATCGTGCCGTTTCTGCAATTCTCGACCCGGCGTGACCTGCGGAAGAAGGCCTATCGCGCCTGGACGGCGCGCGGCGCCAATGGGGACAAGAATGACAACCGGGCCATCGCCGCCGAAATCCTGAAACTGCGGGAAGAGCGTGCGAACCTGCTCGGCTATCAGAACTTCGCGAACTTCAAGCTGGAAACCGAGATGGCGAAGACGCCCGAGGCGGTGCGCGACCTGCTGATGGCTGTGTGGGAGCCCGCCAAATCACAGGCCAATGCCGACGCCTGGGTGCTGGAACAGATGCTAAAGGCCGACGGCATCGACGGCCCGCTGGAGCCGTGGGACTGGTGGTTCTACGCCGAACGGCGGCGCAAGGACCTGCACGATCTCGATGAGGCCGAGGTGAAGCCGTATTTCCAGCTCGACCGCATGATTGATGCGTCCTTTGACTGCGCAAATCGCCTGTTTGGGCTGGAGTTCACGCCGCTCGATATCCCGCTCTACCACCCCGACTGTCGCGCATGGGAAGTCACGCGCGGTGGCACCCATGTGGCCGTGTTTATCGGGGACTACTTCGCCCGAGGATCGAAACGGTCAGGCGCGTGGTGTTCGGCCATGCGGGCGCAGGCCAAGTTCCCCGAGGCGCAGACGCCCATCGTCATCAACGTCTGCAACTTCGCCAAGGGCGATCCGGCCCTGTTGTCCTATGACGACGCGCGCACGCTGTTTCACGAATTCGGCCATGCGCTGCACCAGATGCTGTCGGACGTGACCTACGAGTCGATCAGTGGCACCTCCGTCGCCCGCGACTTTGTGGAGCTGCCGAGCCAGCTTTATGAACACTGGCTGGAGGTGCCGCAGGTGCTGCATGAATTCGCCACCCATGCCGAGACGGGCGAGGCGATGCCGCAGGCGCTGCTCGACAACGTGCTGGCGGCGGCGACCTACAACATGGGGTTCCAGACGGTTGAGTATGTCGCCTCTGCCCTCGTTGATCTTGAGTTCCACGACGGTCCGGCCCCCGCTGATCCGATGCAGAAACAGGCCGAGGTGCTGGAAGGGCTCGAGATGCCGCACGCCATCGGTATGCGCCACGCCACCCCGCATTTCGCGCATGTGTTTGCCGGTGACGGCTATTCGTCGGGCTACTACAGCTACATGTGGTCCGAGGTCATGGATGCCGACGCCTTCGCCGCCTTTGAAGAGGCGGATGGGCCGTTTGATCCGGAGAAGGCCGCTGCCTTGGAGGAGCATATTCTCAGCACTGGCGGGTCCGAGGATGCAGCGGAGCTTTACAAGGCGTTCCGCGGTCGGTTGCCCGGAGTCGATGCGTTGCTGAAAGGGCGGGGGCTGGCGGCCTAGCCTGCCTTTCGCAAGACGCCAGCAAAGAACGGCCCGCCCGCCGGGCCGATCTTGTCCACCGCCCACCCGCTGGTCATGGCTATGTGATCCAGTTCCTGCGGTTCAGGGTGAAACCACGGGATCCAGTCACCGACAGTGCCTTCGTACTCGAACCGCATCGAAATCTCGCCCCGGGGACGTCCCGCGTCGAGATTGCGTTGATGATAGGCAAGGTGGTGCGGCTCGTCCGTGTTCGTGATGTCCAGTCCTGTGACAAGCAATCTGCCACCCGGTTCGGTGGCCTGCGCCAGATGTCGCAGCAATGTCTTGGCCCCGTCCTGCGTGCCACCAATGCCGATGTTGTTGCCAAAGACAATGATCGTTCTGAAGCGAGCCCGCAATACGGGCAGGCTTGGGTCCATCACATCCCCGAGCGTCACGTTCTGGCATCCGCGCATCCGCGCAACCTCGACCGCGCCCGGCGACAGGTCGATGCCCGCCGCAGGCACCCCCTGTTGTTGCAGCCAAAGAAGTGTGCGACCGGCCCCGCACCCGACATCAAGTACGGGCCCTTCGACCATCTCAAGCAAGGCCGCTTCGTGGGCAAAGGGGTCCGGCATGAAGTAAAGGGCCGGGTCGTGCCGGTCGACGTGATCGTCGTCCCGCCGGATCGTGAGCATCCGACCGGTGTGACCGGCCTGCCTGTCGCGCAGCGCGTTGCCAAAAATATCCATGCGCGGAACGTAAGGGGCCGGTGCCGCAACGAACAGGCTACCCGGCAGTTATCCGCAGCAATCCGCCAAGGGGTCAGTACCCTGCGGAGCGGTCCACCAGATGCAGGAACGGTTCTCCGGCTTCGCCGCGCCGGATGTTCTCGGCAATGGTTTTGCTGGAATAGGCTGGGCGCGTTTCTGACGCGATATGCGGTGTGACGGTCACGCTCGGGTGGGCCCAGTAGGGGTGATTGGCCGGCAAAGGTTCGATGCGGAACACGTCCAGCGTGGCGTGATCGATATGACCGCCGTCTAGTGCGGCCAGCAGCGCCTCGTCATCAATTAGTGGCCCGCGTCCGGGGTTCAGGATGCGCGCACCTTTTGGCATCAAGGCCAGCGTGTGCGCGTTCAAGGTGTTTTCCGTTGCGGGTGTCTTGGGCAAGAGCAGCACGCAATAGTCGGCGACGGCCAGCGCATCCTCCAGCCCCGCGTCTCCGGACAGGCAGGTGACGCCCGCGACGTCTTTCTGCGACCGGCTCCACCCGGTCACCTGAAAGCCAAGACCTGCAAGCGCAGTCGCGCAAGCAGCGCCAAGTTCACCGAGACCAAGCACTGTCACGCGCGTGTCAAAGGACAGGGGTGGGGCCACAGGTTCCCAGGTCCCGGCAGGCGCGTTGATATGCGCATCCATGCCCAGATGCAGGCGCAGGATATGTCCCGTCACCCACTCGACCATCCCTTGCGTCAGCGCTGGGTCCACCATGCGGCATAGCGGCAGATGCAGGGTCGGGTTGCCTACGATAGCTTCGACGCCCGCCCAGAGGTTCAGCACGGCCTTGGCGCGGGTGAAGGGGGTGAAATCCTGCACCTCGGAGTTCGGGGCATAGACGATGTAGTCAACCTGATCTGCCGGAATATCGGTTGCGATATGCGCGTCGATCCCAAGGGCGGCCATCTCCTTGCGCAAGGGCGGTTCGTACTGCGCCCAGCGGCTCTCTGTGGCCGCGAAAAGGACATTGACGGTCATGTATCGAACGCTCCGCCCAGATCGGCCATGCCTTTGATCTCGATCGGGTTGCCGGACGGGTCCATGAAGAACATTGTCGACTGCTCGCCCGGCTCCCCCTCGAACCGGATCTGCGGCTCCAGCACGAACTCCACGCCCTCGGTCACCAGCTTTTCGGCCAGCGCCCTCCACTCAGACATCGGCAGCACTGCGCCGAAATGGGGCATAGGCACGTCGCAATTGCCAACCTTGCCCGTGGGGGCGCTGTCAAAGGGTTTGCCCAGGTGGCAGCTGAGTTGATGCCCGAAGAAATCGAAGTCCACCCAGGTGTCGGTGCTGCGCCCCTCGGCACATCCCAGAAGACCGCCGTAGAACGCGCGGGTTTCGTCCAGATCAGTCACGTTAAAGGCAAGGTGAAACAAGGCCATGGGGCACCTCCGGTCATTGTCTGTGGGTGGTGTAGCGCCCTGTGCGCCAATTGGGAAACGGCGGATTGTGATGCCAACGACACGGATTGGCGATGAAAGGTGTCAGGCGTGACTATCCATGTAGCGGGCAAGGCGTTTGGAGGGCACGCCACCATCACTCAACATGATTTCGGTCCACGCCTGTGTCTCGTGGATGACGATGTTCATCTCCCAAACGCATCCAACGACCTCTGTCTTGCCGTCGCCAAAGTCGGTCGGTCGATCCCAGTTGGCGCGCATTTGCGGGATGTTCGCCAGCACACTGCCCCACTGCCAATAGAACATGGGCGACACGACGGCTACCTCGGCAAAGTGGACGATCTGAAAGCCGACCCCATGATTGCCTGTTCCATCTTCAAGTGATCCGGGCGGCGGAAGACGGCGAAATGCTTCCGCACTGGCCGCATCGGTTACTACCTCAGACAAAGAGCGTCCGGAGGCAAGGATTGCATAACGCTTGAGGCGCCAACCGTCCTGTTGCACCGCTGGCAAAGTCAAAACCGTGCGTGCCTCATACGGGGCCAGATGTGACATCAATACCCCTGCCGCGGCCTGTGCACATGCGCGCTTTGCGCCAGACCAAAAGCCAGCATCAAAACCAGCATGGCCGACCCGCCAAAGCTGACCAGTGGCAGAGGCACACCCACGACTGGCGCCAGCCCCATGACCATCGACATGTTGACCGCGAAGAACAGGAAGAAATTGAGCGCGATGCCCAGCGTCAAAAGAGACGCAAAACGGTCCTTGTTGGCGAGCGCCGAGACCACGCAGAACAGGATGATCAGCGCGTAGAGCACCAGCAGCGAAAATGCTCCGATGAAGCCGAACTCTTCAGCCAGCGTGGTAAAGATGAAGTCGGTGTGCTTTTCCGGCAGAAAGTTCAGCCGCGACTGCGTGCCCTGCATGAACCCGCGCCCGGTCCAGCCGCCCGAGCCGAGCGCGATCTTCGATTGGGTGATGTGGTATCCCGCGCCCAGCGGGTCCGAAGCCGGATCAAGAAACGTGTCGATCCGACGGTACTGGTAGTCCTTCAGCAATTGCCACTCGGTTCCACGCGACTGGAACACCGCCGTGATCAAGCCGATCACCGCCCCGATCACCGCCGCGAAATAGGCCCAGTGCACACCCGCGATGAACATCATGCCGCCCCCGGCCGCGAGCAGCAGGATCGAGGTGCCCAGATCAGGCTGGCGCAGCACCATCGCTACAGGCACAAGGATCAGCAAGACGGGGATAAGCACCCAGAACGGGCGCGATTTCTTGTGACTGGGCAACCAGTCGTAATAGGCGGCCAGGATCATCACCAACGTGATCTTGGCCAGTTCCGAGGGCTGAAGCCGCATAAAGCCAAGGTCGATCCAACGCTGCGCGCCCTTGCCGACCGACCCGAAGAATTCCACGCCGAGCAGCAACAACAGCGTCCCGGCAAATGCGACCCCTGCCATGTTGCGCCAGAACCAGATCGGCACCATGGCGACGATCAGCATCAGCACAAAGCCCATGGCAAAACGCTTCATCTGCGGTTCGGCCCATGGGCTGAACGACCCGCCCGCCACCGAATACAGCATCAGGAAGCCGATACACGCGACAGCCGCCAGCAACAATGCCAGCGGCCAGTTCAGATACAGGATCTTACGCGGCCCCGACGGGACATGTTTGACCGTATACTCAAGATAACTCATGCCTGATCGCGCCCCGCGAAATTGGCGACGGGCTGGATGCCGCGCAGCACCTGTTGCTGCTGCTTGATGCGGTCGCGGTCCTTTGTCGGATAAGCCTCGAGCGGGGGTTCTTCGCCGTACAGCGCTTGCAGCGTAATGTCGCGGGCAATTGGGGCTGCGGCCTTCGACCCGCCGCCGCCATGCTCGACAATCACGGCCACGGCGATCTTGGGGTCGTCATAGGGCGCGAAGTTCACGAACAGTGCATGGTCCCGGCGTTCCCAAGGCAGGTCCTCGTTCCGGGTCACGCCGCGGGCGCGTTCGGCGGCGGTGATGTTGCGGACCTGGCTGGTGCCGGTCTTGCCCGCCATGCGCACCGCATCCTCGATGATGCGGCTGCCATAGGCCGTGCCGCGCCGGTCGTTGACGGTGTCGTACATGGCCCGGCGCATCTTGCGCAGGTTGTTTTCGTTCATGCCAAGGCTCGGCCCGGCACCCGAGGGTTGTTCGATCCCGTCAATCGTCTTGATCAAGCGTGGGGTCACTGCCGTGCCCGAGGCCAGCCGTGCCGTCATCACCGCCAGTTGCAGCGGCGAGGCGAGCATGAAGCCTTGCCCGATAGAGGCGTTGACCGTATCGCCCACAACCCAGCTTTGACCGTGGACCCGGCTTTTCCAATCCATGGTGGGCGTCAGCCCCTGCGCCACCGCAGACATTGGAATGTCATGCCGTTCGCCCAACCCGAAGCGGCGGGCCATGGCGCTGATCTTTTCGATGCCGACCTTCACGGCCAGATCGTAGTAATAGACGTCGCAGGATTGCTTGAGCGAGTTCTGCAGGTCGACCCAGCCGTGACCGGCCCGTTTCCAGCAATGGAAGCGGCGGCCGGCCACTTCTATATGGCCAGGGCAGTACACGGTCTCGTCCGGGCCAATCAGCCCTTCCTCGAGCGCGGCCATGGCCGTAATCATCTTGAAGGTCGAGCCGGGGGGATACGTGCCCTGCACCGACTTAGAGGCGAGCGGGCGGTACTTGTTTTCGGTCAGCGCCTTGTAGTCCCGGCTGGAAATGCCGCGCACGAACAGGTTCGGATCATAGGTCGGCGCCGACGCGATCGAGAGCAGGTCGCCATTTTCCACGTCCATCACGATGGCACTGGCGCTCTCGCCGTTCAGCCGCGCCTGAACGTAGCTTTGCAGCTTGCTGTCGATTGTCAGTTGCAGGTCGGAGCCCGGCGTGCCCTCGCGCCGGTCCAGTTCGCGCATGACGCGGCCCGCCGCGTTCACCTCGACCCGGCGTGCGCCGGCCTTGCCGCGCAGGTTTTCCTCGATCTTCGCCTCGACCCCGACCTTGCCAATCTGGAACCGCGGGATACGCAGCAACTGGTCCGGGTCCTCGATCCGTTCGAGGTCAAAGTCACTGACAGGGCCGACGTAACCCAGCACATGCGCGTAGTCCGAGCCCAAAGGATAGACGCGGCTGAGGCCAACTTCGGGCGTGACGCCGGGCAGTGCGGGCGCGTTGACCGACACACGGCTCAGGTCCTCCCAACTTACCTCGTCCGCGACGGTGATGGGAAGGAACGGGGCGGAGCGTTTCATTTCGGCCAGTGCCCGCTCGACCTCATCGGGGTCAAGGGTCACCAGCTTGCTGAGTGCATCAACGGCCGCGTCCACGTCGCCCGCATCCTCGCGGACCATGACGATACGGTAGCTGGGCACGTTGCGGGCCAGTGCGACACCATTGCGATCGAAAATCTCGCCCCGCGCGGGTGGAATGAGGCGGATGTTGATCCGGTTTTCTTCCGCCAGCAGCCGGAACTGGTCTGCCTGATCAACCTGCAGGAACTGCATTCGCGCCCCAAGCGCCCCGACAAAGGCCAATTGCACCCCGCCAAGGATCGCGGCGCGGCGTGTCAGCAGGCGATGGTTTGCTTCGACATCGACGCGGGGGCGTTTCATGAGCGTACTCCCTTGCCGTCAATGTCGCCGGGTGTCGGTTTGCGCACGCCCATCAGCGCGTGGGTGATGACCACGACCAGCGGGTAGGCCACAGCCGTCACGACGATCTGGATCAGGGCCGGGCCAAGCGGCGGGATATCGACCAGAAAAACGGCGAGGATGATGCGGTAGGCGAGCCCGATGCCGACGATCCAAAGCGCCGCCGACATCATCTCGGCCGCGAGGCTGGCGTCGCGCAGAGATCTGGACTGACCCTTCATCTGTTCGCAGGCGAGCAGCGCGAGCAGCGCCCAAAGGCCCGGAGGACGTTGCAGGAGCAGGTCCGCCATCAGGAACAGCAGGGCGAGCAGCCCGGCGGGCACATAGTCCGGTCGGCGCACCGACCAGGCGAGGGCGAAAAGCAGCAGGAAATCGGGCCAGATAAGCCCGCCCGTTGCCGTTTGAAGAGGCAAGAGGTGCAGGAAAAGGATCGTCAGGACCAGCGCCGAAAAAGCGATCCGCATGGTCCAGAGGCGGGTGGAGGGGGCAACGTCGCTCATTCCGATGCCTCCGTCTCCAGCAGCAGGGCTGCGCCGCCGGGGGCCAGAATGGTGCTGTCGTCTGTGACCGGCTCCGTGCCGTAATGGCGCAAGACCCGCAGGAATTCGAGCCGTTCGTAGTCTGCGGCCAGTCGCACTCTGAGCCGTCCACCGGGGTCGGCGGCGACTTGGCCGATCAGGAGGCCGGCGGGGAATACGCCGCCGTCACCGCTGCTGATCACCCTGTCGCCGGGGCGCACGAGGTCTGGGTTTTCGAGGAAATCGATGGGGGGCGCTGCCGAGTTGTCGCCCGCCACGATGGCCCGCTGTCCGGAGGGCTGGATGATGGCTGGCACGCGGCTCGAGGCGTCGGTGACCATGATCACCCGTGCTGTGTTCTGGGCGACGCCCGATATGCGGCCCACGAGGCCGATGCCGTCCATGGTGGCCCAGCCTTCTACGATGCCGTCGCGGGCACCCACGTTTAGGAGGACTGACTGGCGGAAGGGGGAGCCACTGTCGGCGAGGACCACGCCGGTGATGTAGGTCAGGCGCGGGTCTAGGCGGACGTTGTTGAGGTCGAGGAGACGGGCGTTTTCCTGTTCGAGTTGGAGGGCGGCTTCTTTCCAGGCCTGCATCTGCCGCAGCTCGCGCCGGAGTTCGGTATTTTGCTCGGCGATGCGGCGGTAGCTTTGGAAATCGCGGAAGAGATTTATGGTGCCCGTGACGGGGGCCATGGCCCAGTCCATGTTGGGCACGATCCGGTCTGTGACCTGCGCCCGGAACCGTTCGACCCTTGGGCTGTCGATGCGCCACAGCAGGAATGTGCCCGCCAGCGCCAGCACCAGCACGGCCAGAACGAGCCGCCGCAGCGGGCCGCCATAGTCTACCTGTCCGCGGTCCTTGGCCAAGGCGGTGTCACCTCAAGATATGGTCCGTTCTCTGGATGGTCCGACATTTGCCCCGACAGGGCAAGAGACCTGGTGTCCCACGCTGGGACATTTTGAATTGCGCGCCAAATCAAACCCTTAGCTGGTTAGCAGAGTCTTAACGACACCGGTTTAGCTGTCGTAGTCGATGGCGTGGCGCAGTTGTTTTTCGTATTCCAGCGCCTTGCCGGTGCCAAGGGCCACGCAGTTCAAGCTTTCGTCAGCGATGGAGACGGCGAGGCCGGTCTGTTCGCGCAGTGCCAGATCGAGATCACCCAGCAGCGCGCCGCCGCCGGTCAGCATCACGCCTCGGTCCACGATGTCGGCTGCCAGATCGGGTGGCGTGGTTTCGAGCGCGGTCATCACCGCTTCGCAGATTTGCTGGACCGGTTCGGCAAGCGCCTCGGCGATTTGCGCCTGTGTCACTTCGATTTCCTTGGGCACGCCGTTCAGCAGGTCGCGGCCCCGGATCTGCATGGAGGTGCCGCGCCCGTCGTCGGGCATCCGGGCGGTGCCGATGGAAGTCTTGATCCGTTCGGCGGTGGTTTCACCCACAAGCAGGTTTTGCTGGCGGCGGAGGTAGGAAATGATCGCCTCGTCCATGCGGTCGCCGCCGACGCGGACGGAGCGGGCGTAGACGATGTCGCCGAGCGACAGAACCGCCACCTCGGTTGTACCGCCGCCGATGTCGACGACCATGTTGCCGGTGGGGTCGGTGATGGGCATGCCCGCGCCGATGGCGGCGGCGATGGGTTCGGCGATCAGGCCCGCGCGGCGGGCGCCTGCGGACAGCACCGACTGGCGGATTGCGCGTTTTTCAACGGGTGTCGCGCCGTGGGGGACGCAGACGATGATCTTGGGCTTCGAAAAGGTCGAGCGTTTGTGCACCTTGCGGATGAAGTGCTTGATCATCTCTTCGGCGGTGTCGAAGTCGGCAATGACGCCTTCGCGCATGGGCCGGATGGCTTCGATGCTGCCGGGGGTCCGGCCCAGCATCAGCTTGGCGTCTTCGCCCACGGCGAGCACCTTCTTGACGCCGTCCTTGACGTGGTAGGCCACGACCGAGGGTTCGCTCAGGATCACGCCGCGCCCCTTGACGTAAACCAGCGTGTTGGCGGTGCCGAGGTCGATCGCCATGTCTGACGAGAACAGACCGCCGAGATTTCCGAATACTGACATGCCCCGTGCCCCTTGCCTTTGACTGGCCCCAAATGCTTATTGGCGCCCCGACTCGGGGGCGCTTGCAACCCGGGGTCTTATAGGGATGGGCGGGCGCGGATTAAAGACCGTTTTGGACGCGGGACGGGGCGTCAGCGGGTTTATGTCCGGCTGACATGCGACTGCGTTCAGAGCGGACCCTGTCCGATCCTGCCCACGATGACATCCTGTTCGAGCCCTGTTCCTTTCAGGTCGGCCACCAGCGCCTCGCTGAAAAAAGACGGTGTTGATGATCTTGTCGTCCCACCAGACGGCAAGCCCGTCGTCCGGCTGTGCCAGCGGTGTGAGGTCGCGCCAGGTTTCGGCATCGTAGTAAAGTGAGAATTCCGGTTTTGAAGCGTAGCGGTTCCTGCGGAGACGCGATGCGCGGATGTCCACTGTCGGACGGAATGTGCCTGGGGCAAGGAGATAGGCGCGCTCATCATATGTGTTCAGGCCGTCAGCGTCATAGATGTCGACGGGCAGAAGGGCGGCGTCGCCGAGGTTGTGCTGGCGCAGGATGTTCGCGATGTCCTCGCGCATGTAAAAGACATTCATGCGTCCACCGGTAAAGACCGTCGGGATCGCGTCCGGGAAGCGCATACCAAGCTGGACGTAGAGATTGCGCGGAAGTTGTTCGCTTGCTGCGACATCACCTTATTTGAATGCCTTCCAGATCGGTGCAACCCGGTCGAGTTCGGCGATTTGCGCGGCATCCCGTTGTCCTGCGACATTGAACGCCTTGAACTCGTGAAGCGCGTTTAGCCGCGGGTGTAGTTCGTCAAACCCGCGTTCAGTGACACTAAAGACTCCGGGCGCGTCCGGCGCGGCGGCCGGCATGTGGTCGCGTGTGGGGTCGGGAGCGTGTTCTGGCTCGGGTGGGGGGAATGTCTGCATCGGCTTTTCATTGGCGGGCCGTTTGAAGAAGCCACTGTTCATTTTGTCACCCCTGTAAATCGCTGAGACCTGCGGCTTTGCGTGGGATAACCGGCCATTGCGGAGACAGGATGGCTTTGCGGCGCTTTGGGCAAACGTGTGGAGGGCGGAGGGCACCTCCGCCTTACGATGGGCGCGCAAGGGATGCGCACCCTACGGTGCCATCGTGTCGGCACTGGTAAGGCGGGCGTGTCGCCCGCCTGACTTTTAGCTGACGTCCTTGTAGCTGACCTCACGCCGGTCGGTACCCGCCTTTTCGCGCCGCACCAGCAGGCGGTTGAGCGCGTGGACATAGGCCTTGGCCGAAGCCACGACCGTGTCGGTGTCGGCGGATTGGCCGGTCACGATGCGGCCCGCTTCTTCCATGCGGACGCTCACTGTGGCCTGGGCATCGGTGCCTTCGGTCACGGCGTGGACCTGGTAAAGTTGCAGGCGTGCTTCGTGCGGGAAGAGTGCCTTGACCGCGTTAAAGGTCGCATCGACCGGGCCGTCGCCGGTTTGGGTGGTGCTTTGGACCTCGCCGTCGATCTCCATCGTCAGTTCGGCCTGTTGTGGCCCTTCGGTGCCGCATTGGACGGCGAGCGAGACGATTTTCAGACGCGAGGATTCGACATCGTCCGATGTGCGCATCAGCGCGATCAGGTCGTCGTCGAAGATTTCCTTTTTGCGGTCGGCCAGTGCCTTGAACCGGACAAAGACGTCCTTGAGCTGGTTGTCGCCCACCTCGAACCCCAGCTGTTCGAGCTTGTCGCGCAGGGCGGCGCGGCCCGAATGCTTGCCCATGACGAGGTTGGTCTCAGACAGGCCTACGTCTTCGGGGCGCATGATCTCGAACGTCTCGGCGTTCTTGAGCATCCCGTCCTGGTGGATGCCGGATTCGTGGGCGAAGGCGTTCTTGCCGACGATGGCCTTGTTGAACTGGACGGGAAAGCCGGAGACGGCGGCGACGCGGCGCGAGATGTTCATGATCTTGGTTGAATCGATGCCTGTCTGGAAGGGCATGATGTCGTTGCGGACCTTGAGGGCCATCACGACCTCTTCCAGTGCCGTATTGCCTGCGCGTTCGCCCAGACCGTTGATCGTGCATTCGATCTGGCGCGCGCCTGCTTCGACGGCCGCCAGCGAGTTGGCCGTCGCCATGCCGAGGTCGTTGTGGCAGTGGGTGGCGAAGGTGATCTCATCCGCGCCTGGGACGTTCTCGATCAGTTTGCCGATCAGGTCGGCGCTTTCGCGTGGGGCGGTGTAGCCCACGGTGTCGGGGATGTTGATCGTGGTGGCGCCTGCCTTGATCGCGATTTCGACGACCCGGTAGAGGTAGTCAAGCTCGGTCCGCGTGGCGTCCATGGGCGACCATTGCACGTTGTCGCAGAGGTTGCGGGCGTGGCTGACCGTCTGTTCGATCCGCTCGGCCATTTCGTCCTGCGTCAGGTTCGGGATGGCGCGGTGGAGGGGCGAGGTGCCGATGAAGGTGTGGATGCGGGGGCGTTTGGCGTGTTTCACCGCCTCCCAGCAGCGATCGATGTCGGGCAGCTGCGCGCGGGCGAGGCCGCAGATCACGGCGTTCCGGGTCTGTTTGGCGATCTCGGAGACGGCGTTGAAGTCGCCCTCGGACGCGATGGGAAAGCCCGCTTCGATGATGTCGACGCCCATGTCGTCGAGCAGGTTCGCGATCTCGAGCTTTTCGGCGTGGGTCATGGTGGCGCCAGGGGATTGTTCGCCGTCGCGGAGGGTCGTGTCGAAGATGACAACTTGATCTTGGGTCATTTGAATTCTCTTTTTCTGTCCTAAAGCCTTGGCGCGGGCGGCATCCTCTGAGCGGTCGCGCCGGTGGGCACGCTCAGAGGCGGATTAGGAGCAGGAGGCCACGCAGGAGCGCGCCGGTGGGGCGCTGCGTCGGGATATGCGTGGCATTGGTCATGGGCTTAGTTATACCGCGCTTGCCGAGAATGGGAAGTGGGGAATTCTGGTGGCTGCCGGGCCCTCCGGGGGAAGTTTATTTGGCAAGATGAAGTTGATGGATCGGGTTTGGCTGCTAGCTCGTGCGCTCATGGAAAAGGTTTTGATATTGGGTGCGTCCGGTGGGATCGGGTCGGCTCTGGTCGCTGGGTTTGAGCGCCGTGGGGCTGAGGTGGAGCGGCTGTCGCGGTCTGGTGATGGGTTTGATGTGACGGATGCGGGGTCGGTGGAACGGCATTTGGCGGGGCGTGGGCCTTATGACCGGGTGGTCGTCGCGACGGGGGCGTTGGAGATTGATGGGGCGGCGCCGGAGAAGACTGTGAAGGGCTTGGATCCGGGCGCGATGATGGATCAGTTTGCGCTGAATGCGGTGGGGCCTGCGTTGGTTTTGAGCCATGCGCATCGGTTGCTGGATCGGGATGCACCGGGGGTGTTTGCCGTGTTGTCGGCGCGGGTTGGGTCGATTGGGGACAATCGGATTGGCGGGTGGATTTCATATCGGGCGGCGAAGGCTGCCGTGAACCAGGTGGTGCGGACGGCGTCGATTGAATTGGCGAGGACGCATAAGCGGGCTGCTGTGGTGGCGTTGCATCCGGGGACTGTGGCGACATCGTTTACCGAGAAGTATCTGGGGCGGCATCCGTCGGTGCCTCCCGCACAGGCGGCAGAAGAGTTGATTGCCGTCATGGACGGGTTGGGGCCGGAGCAGACCGGCAGGTTCTTTGACTATTCAGGGGCGGAGGTGCCGTGGTGAGCCGGTTGATTTTGGTGTTGGGGGATCAGTTGACCGAGAGCGTTGCGGCGTTGCGGGGGGCTGACAAGTCGAGCGATGTGGTCGTGATGGCCGAGGTGGCGGAGGAGGGGTCTTATGTACCCCATCATCCCAAGAAGATTGCGCTGATCCTTGCTGCGATGCGCAAGTTTGCGGCGCGGTTGCGGGAGGATGGCTGGACCGTCGATTATTCCGAACTGGACGATACCGAGAACAGCCAGTCGATCACCGGCGAGCTGCTGCGTCGGGCGGAGCAGCGGGGGGCGTCGGAGGTGATTGCGACGCGGCCCGGGGAGTATCGCTTGATCGCGGCTCTTGAGGAGTGCCCGCTGAAGGTCACGCTGTTGGAGGATGATCGGTTCATTGCCTCTCACAAAGAGTTCGAGGACTGGGCCGAGGGGCGCAAGGCGTTGCGCATGGAGTATTTCTATCGCGATATGCGGCGTAAGACCGGGCTGATGATGGAGGGCGACCAGCCCGCGGGCGACAAGTGGAATTATGACCACGACAACCGCAAGCCTGCGCCGGATGACGTGGATTTTGGCGGGCCGATGCAATTCACGCCGGATGAGACGGTCGAGGCGGTGCTGGATCTGGTCGAGCGGCGCTTTGGCAATCATTTTGGCGATCTGCGCCCGTTCTGGTTTGCGACCGATCAGGGGCAGGCGCGGCGGGCGTTGGGCCATTTCGTAAAACACGCACTGCCCAAGTTCGGGGACTTTCAGGATGCGATGCTGGCGGAGAACCGGTTTTTGTATCACGCGGTTGTCGGCCTTTACATCAACATCGGGCTGCTTGACCCGCTGGAGGTCTGTCAGGCGGTGGAGCAGGCCTGGAAGGACGGAGATGCCCCCATCAACGCGGCCGAGGGCTTCATTCGCCAGATCATCGGCTGGAGGGAATATGTGCGGGGCATCTATTTCCTGCATGGTCCCGACTATCCGCGCCGCAATGTGTTGAACCACCAGCGGAAATTGCCGGAGTTCTATTGGGGTGGTGAGACGCGGATGCGCTGCATTTCGAAAGCGGTCGAGCAGACGGGGGCCGAAGCCTATGCCCACCATATCCAGCGGCTGATGGTGACAGGGAATTTTGCGCTGCTGGCCGGGCTGGACCCGGCAGAGGTGTCGGAGTGGTATCTGGCCGTTTACGCTGATGCGTTTGAATGGGTCGAGGCGCCGAATGTCGTGGGTATGTCGCTGTTTGCCGATGGCGGCGTGATTGCGTCGAAGCCTTACGTATCGTCCGGCGCCTACATCAACCGGATGTCGGATTACTGCAAAGGCTGCCACTACAAGGTGAGCGTCAAGACGGGCGAGGAGGCGTGCCCCTTCAACCTGCTTTACTGGCATTTCCTGGATAGGCATCGGGATCGGTTTTCGAACAATGCGCGGATGGGCAACATGTACCGGACCTGGGACCGGATGGATGATGCGCGGCGCGAGACCGTGCTGTCGGAGGCCGAGGCGTTTCTGGAGCGGATGTCGGCTGGTGAGCTGGTGTAAGCTCTATGCCGGTTTCTGCCAGACGGAAATGTGGCTGCGGCTGGTTCGGGTGAAGGGTGATCTGGACCAGTCGGACCACCGATGTTCGAGCGTGAGCCCGGCAATCCGTGCCATCAGGTCCATTTCGGCGGGCCACGCATAGCGGAACTGGACCGTCAGCGTGTCGGTGCCTTTATCTGTCATCCAGACGTGGCGCGAGCTGTATGTCTGCTGCGCGACGTCGAACACATCTGTTCCGAAATGATCGTCATCGGCGGCAAAGGCGCGTTTGCATTCGCCGAACGGCAGGTCTTGTAGCGGTGGGATCAGGGTTTCGACCACGAAGCGCCCGCCGGGTTGCAGGTGGGCGGCAGCGTTTTCAAAACAGGCCACCTGCGCGTCCTGTGTTGTTAGATTGTCGATGGTGTTGAAGACCAGTGCCACGAGAGCAAAGGGCCCGGGGACCTTGGCGCGCGTCATGTCGCCGATGACCACGGGGATGTCCGCGCCGCCGGGTTTGGCGCGCATCTGGTCGACCATGGCTGCCGACAGTTCGATCCCGGAGACCGGGATATTGCGCGCTGCCAGGGGCAGGGCGATGCGGCCGGTGCCGATTGCGAATTCGAGGATTGCGCCGCCATCGGCAAGGGCGGCCAGTGTGTCGATGGTGCTGTTCAGCGTGTCTGGTGAGGTCGCGCCGTGCCGTTCATCGTAGGTGCTGGCGACATGTGTGTCGAAGGCGCCGTCCTTGTCCGTCATGGGAGCTGTCCCTTCAGTCTGTGCCTTCGGCGACGCAGGCGTCAAAGCCGTCAATGTCGCGGTCGGTGCTGATCTTGTCCGAGCAGGCGGTGACCTTTTGCACGCAGGTGACATCGAGTTTGGGGAACTGGCAGGTGGTCATCGCCGCGAGCAGCGCCTGGGCGGCGGCGTCTTCCCATTCCTGGCCTGCGGCCGCCCCTTCGATGGTGATGCCGAGCGCGTGGGCGATGGGGGTGCCCGCGCCCGCCATCGACCATGTTGTGCTGTGGGTGGAACCATCGGACAGGGTGAAGGTTGCCGCGATTTCCGGCGCTTCGATCAGGTCGTGCAGGGTGCCGAAGGCGGGGGCCGTCCCTTCGCCGTGCCAGAGCCTGTCGCGCAGGGTGCGCCCTTGGGTCGCTGCATATTCCACCACCCGGCCCGCTTCAGAGCGGGCTTCGATGGATTTGGGATCGAAGCCCTGGGGTGTGAGTGTCGCGACGGGCCCTTCTGCGGCGAAGTCGGGTCCGGTTTCTGGCAGTGTGAAGAGCGCATAGACCCGGCCGACCGGGTTTCGGTAGAGGTGCAGAATGGTGCCATCGGCGGCTTCGGTGACCGCGGCGCGGGTGTCGAAGCCGTTGAACGGGTCGGAAAAGCCGTCGATCGTGCGCCATTCGGCGTGCGCTGCGCTGCCGAGGAGGCAGAGCGCTGCCGCGACAGCCCTAGCTGTCTTCATTCAGGGTCCCGCTTTTCCATTCGCCGGTGGCTTCTTCGCCCGTGGCGTAGCGCATGGTGCCGGTGCCCTGGCGCTTGCCGTCCTGGAACATCCCTTCGTACACGTCGCCGCTGGCGTAGGTGGCGATGCCCTGGCCGTTGATTTCGCCGTTTTGCCATTCGCCTTCATAGGTGAAGCCCGAGGCCATGACGATCTTGCCTGTGCCGTGGCGCTGGCCGTCCTGGAACTGGCCGGTATAGACCGTGCCGTCGGGGTAGGTGGCCACGCCCTGGCCCTGGCGCTTGCCGTCGACCCAGGCCCCTTCGTAGCGGTAGCCGTCGGCATATGTCATCACGCCGGTGCCGTGGTTGCGGGCGTTCTTGAAGCTGCCCTCATACGTGATGCCGTTGGGGTAGGTGATCTTGCCCTCGCCCTCGATCACGCCGGCGATCCACGCGCCTTCGTAGACTGCGCCGTCGGGATAGGTGATCTTGCCGGTGCCTTGCGGCAGGTCGTCGACGAATTCCCCCTCGTAGACGGAGCCATCGGGGTAGGTGACGCGGCCTGTGCCCTCGATCTGGCCCTCGGCCCATTGGCCGATATAGCGATAGCCGTCATTGCCGATGAAGGTGCCCTGGCCGTGGCGGCGGTCATCGGTGAATTGCCCTTCGTACACGTCCCCATTGGCGTAGGTGACGCGCCCCTGGCCCTCGCGTTTGCCGGAGACGAGGTCGCCTTCGTAGACGTCGCCATTGGGTTGGGTCAGCGTGCCCTTACCGTCGATCTGGCCGCCGGTCCACAGGCCCACGTAGACCAGCCCGTCGGGCGTGGTCAGCGTCCCCTCGCCCTGGCGTTTGCCGGCGTCGATCTGACCGTCATAGACGGAGCCATCTGGGTAGGTGATCACGCCCATGCCCTGTTTGATGCCGTCGATCCAGTCGCCGCGGTATTCGTAGCCGCCCGGCGACTGCATGGTCCCCTTGCCGTGGTGTTTGGCGTTGCGGAACTGGCCCTCGTAGCGCACCCCGTTGGCGTAGAGTGCGACGCCCTCGCCCATGATGGCGCCGGATTGCCACTCGCCCTCATAGGTGCCGCCATCGGCGAAAGTGATCTTGCCGAAGCCTTCGGGTTTGCCCTTGGAGAACGTGCCTTCGTAGATCGAGCCGTTGGGGAAGCGCGCCGTGCCTTCGCCCTTGATCTCGCCATCGACCCATTCGCCGGAATATTCGTAACCATTGGGCAGCCGGTAGGTGCCCTGCCCGTGCTGGAGGCCACCGCGGAAGGTCCCCTCGTAGACGCCGCCATCATCGTATTGCTTGGTCAGCACGGCGCCAGATTGCGCAAGTGCAGCGCCGGGCAACAGGCATAGACAGAAGATCAGACCGCGGACGGACATGGCTCACCTCTCAAGATTCGTTGGCTTGCCCCGTGGGGCAGGCGCGGAAAGGGTAAGGCAGGGGGCGGCAGGGGGCAATGGGGTTCAGCGGGACGTGATCCAAAGGCCGCTGCGCGACGACATTGTTTGGGGGGCTCTGCCCCCGCCCGTGCCGGGCTCCCCCGTGGTATTTTCAGTCAGAAGAAGGTGTATTTCGTCGCGTTGTCGCGGGTGGGTTTCCTCCGTCCCGCTTTCTGCTACATCACGCGGGACGTTGAAGGAGGGCCTGTCATGGCCGACACATTTCGCATCACCTTGGGCCAGTTGAACCCGATTGTGGGCGACATCCCGGGCAATGCCGCCAAGGCCAAGGCCGCCTGGGAGGCGGGGCGCGACGCAGGCGCCGATCTGGTGGCGCTGCCGGAGATGTTCATCACCGGGTACAACGCGCAGGATCTGGTGATGAAGCCTGCCTTTCACACCGCGGCCATGAAGGCGGTGGAGGCGCTGGCGGAAGAGTGCGCCGAGGGGCCGACGCTTGCCATTGGCTGTCCGTGGACCGAAGGGGCGGAGCTTTTCAACGCCTATCTGATCTGTCGCGGTGGCAAGATCGTGAGCCGGTTGCTGAAGCACAACCTGCCCAATGAAACGGTGTTCGACGAAGTGCGCATTTTTGATGCGGGGCCTTTGGGTGGGCCATATTCCGTGGGCAACACGCGCGTCGGCAGCCCGATCTGTGAGGATGCTTGGCACCCGGAGGTGTCCGAAACCCTTCAGGAAACCGGCGCCGAGTTCCTGCTGGTGCCCAATGGCTCGCCCTATTACCGGGGTAAATTCGAAACCCGCCTGAACCATATGGTTGCCCGTGTCGTCGAGACTGGGCTGCCGCTGATCTATCTGAACATGGTGGGTGGACAAGACGATCAGGTTTTTGACGGTGGCAGCTTTGCGTTGAACCCCGGTGGCGCGCTGGCCGTGCAACTACCCGTTTTTGACGAGATCGTGGCCCATGTCGATCTGGAGCGTGGCTCCGACGGCTGGCGTGTGGTTGATGGCGAAAAAGCACATCATCCTGACGAGTGGGAGCAGGACTACCGCGTCATGGTCACGTCCGTGCGCGACTATTGCGGCAAGACCGGGTTCAAGAAGGTGCTGCTTGGCATGTCCGGCGGTGTGGATTCCGCGCTGGTCGCCACCATTGCCGCCGATGCGCTGGGCCCGGAAAATGTGCGCTGCGTCATGCTGCCGTCGGAATACACATCCCCGCATTCGCTGGAGGATGCCGAAGCCTGTGCGACCGCACTCGGGTGCCATTATGATTACGTGCCGATTGCCGAGACCCGGGCCGCTGTGACCTCGACCCTTGCGCCCTTGTTCGAGGGGATGGACGAGGGTCTGACCGAGGAGAACATCCAGAGCCGCATTCGGGGGCTGTTGCTGATGGCCTTGTCCAACAAGTTTGGTGAGATGCTGCTGACCACCGGCAACAAGTCCGAGGTCTCCGTTGGCTATGCCACGATCTATGGCGACATGGCGGGCGGCTACAATCCGATCAAGGATCTTTACAAGACCCGCGTGTTCGAGACCTGCCGCTGGCGCAATGCCAACCATCGCGACTGGATGATGGGCAATACCGGTGAGGTGATCCCGGACCGGATCATCACGAAACCGCCAAGTGCCGAGCTGCGCGAAGATCAGAAGGACAGCGACAGCCTGCCGGATTATCCCGAGCTGGATGTGTTGCTGGATATTCTGGTGGATCAGGACGGGTCGATTGCCGATTGCGTGGCTGCCGGGTTCGAGACGGATGTGGCGCGCAAGGTGGAGCGGTTGATCTACCTCAGCGAATACAAGCGGTTCCAGTCCGCACCCGGCGCACGCCTGACCACGCGGGCCTTCTGGCTGGATCGGCGCTATCCCATCGTGAACCGGTGGCGCGATCCGAGCTGATTGGGTCACATCCTTTACACGCGCATGTGACTTGAGCCTGTGCGTGCCTTTGTCATGCTGCTCCGGCAGGATGAACTGCGGAGGGTGCGGATGCTGTCGCGATGGATGTTGGCCGGGGTCTTTGCCCTTGTGTTTGGCGGTGCGGCCGATGCCTGTGGGCCGGATACGGAATGTGTGCTGGGCGACCGTCACTACCTGATCGCGATGCCGGAGGGCCATGACGGTGCGACGCCCGTGGGCGCCATTGTCTTTGCCCACGGCTATCGCGGTTCGGCGCGTGGCACGATGCGCAACATGAACATGCGCCGCATGGTGTCGGATATGGGCCTTGCGCTGGTTGCCGTGAAATCGGCGGGCGATGATTGGGACATTCCCGGCACGCCCAGCAATATGGACAGCACGGGTGCCGCCGAGATGGCGTATTTCGATGACGTTGTGGCCGACATCACCGCGCGTTTTGGTGTCGATCCCGACCGCATCATGATGTCGGGCTTCTCGGCCGGGGGGATGGTGACGTGGGAATTGGCCTGCACCCGGCCGCATCTGTTTGCAGGCTTCGCGCCGGTGGCAGGGACCTTCTGGCAGGGTCCGCCTGAAAGCTGTGCGGCGCCTGCGAGTGTGATCCACATTCACGGCACCGAGGACCGCACCGTGCCCTTGGCCGGGCGCCCGATCCGCGACACCAAGCAGGGCGACATGGCCGAGGTTCTTGCCATGTATCGCGATCAGGGTGGCTTTGGTCCTGTGCAGCACGCGGACGTCATGGACGATCTGGCGTGCCAGCGGCAGGACAACGCGGCGGGTGATGTGCTGGAGTTCTGCACCTTCCCCGGCGGCCATAGCTTTCGGCGAGGTTTCCTTGGCTATGCCTGGGATCGCCTGAGTGCCGCAGGGAAGGTGTAAGGCGGAGCTGTCCTCCGCCTTTCTTGCTTAGAGCATGAGCTGGTAGCTGTGTGCTTCGTAGCGGTAGCCGCCTTCGCCATTGCCGACGACGTAGCCGATGCCGGGCCAGGGCATGTGGTAGCCGATAAAGGCGATCCGGTCCGTGGCCATCATGTCGAGCAGGCGCTTGCGCGTTACGGCGGCGGCTTCCTTGTCCATGTCGAAGCGGACCTCCCAGTCGGGGTGGGCCAGTGACCAGACGTAGTGATTGGCGAAATCCGCGCCGATCACGAGTTGCGTGCCGCCATCTTCGACCATGTAGACCATGTGGCCGGGCGTGTGTCCGAAGGCAGCCATGGCCGTGATGCCGGAGGCGGGTGAGCCGCCGTCGTCGAGCATCGTGAACTGTTCGCTCAGCGGGGCGACCTTGGCGTCGAAGTTTTCGTTGTCGGTGCCCGACCACGCGCCGAATTCGGCTGAGCCGGTGACGTAGGCGGCGTTGGAGAATGTGGGCGTGCCGTCATCGCCCGACAGGCCGCCGATGTGGTCGCCGTGCATGTGGGTGATCACCACCTTGTCCACCTGGTCGGCGGTGTAGCCTGCCGCTTCGATCGCGGCGACGGTGCCGGCGCCGGACAGCCCGGTGTCGAACAGGACCAGTTCGGAGCCGTTGTTCACAAGCGTGGGCGTGAAGAAGAATTGGGCTGCGTGCGTCGAAAGCCCGGCCTCGGCCGAGACGCTGTTAAACGTATCGGCATCCACGTTCAGGCCGAAGATGTTGTGTGGCCCTTCGACCGCGCGTGTGCCAGCCAGCAGGGTCGTGACCTCGAAACTGCCGACCTTGACCCGACGATACGGGGCCTGGGCAACCCCGAGCATGGGCGCTGCGGCCCGCGTCTGGGTGGCTGTGGCGGCGGCCAGTGGAAGTGCGGCGGCACCCATCAGGGCCGTGCGACGATTGAATTTGGGGGGTGTGGACATGGGTGTTATCCTTCCTGTCAGACACATCATACATAGCGCTATGGCGACACAGTCACGTGGTCATATGCAAACACGGCTGTTCATTTTTGCGAGAGGTGCCGATGGCCGACCTCAAAACACAAACGTCTGACACGCCGTTTTCCGTCTGGGTCGAGGACGTGGAACCGCAGCAAAGGCGCGAGGAGGCACGTGTTCTGGATGAACTGTTCCGACGGGTGACGGGTTTTGAGGCGCAGGTCTGGACCGGTGGAATCGTGGGTTACGGGGCTTACGACTACACCTACGCATCGGGTCGGTCCGGGACGTGGATGGCGACGGGGTTTGCCCCGCGCAAGGCCAAGTTGAGCATTTACATCATGCCGGGCTACACGGATTTTGGACCGATCCTTGACCGCCTGGGGCCGCATTCGCGGGGCAAGTCGTGTCTGTACATCACGAGGTTGCAACGGGTGGACCTGGATGTTCTGGGCGAATTGATTGCTGCGGGTGTGCAGGATTTGGCCTCCCGGTGGCCCGTGCGCGCGCGTGCCTCGCTGGACAAGGGGCAGCCCCTGTGACAAGGCAGGCGGAAGTTTTGGAGACGCCCATGACCACCACCCGTTTCGCCCCGTCGCCCACCGGTTACCTGCACATCGGCAACCTGCGCACGGCGCTTATGAACTACCTGATCGCGCGCAAGGCGGGCGGCACTTTCATCCTGCGCATCGACGATACCGACCCCGAGCGGTCGAAGGAAGAATACGTTGACGCCATCAAGCAGGACATGGAGTGGCTGGGCCTGCACTGGGACCGGGTGGAGCGGCAGTCGGAGCGGCTGGATCGCTATGCTGCGGCCGCGGACAAGCTGCGCGAGATTGGCCGGTTCTACGAGGCGTTCGAGACGCCGACCGAGCTGGATCTGAAGCGCAAGAAGCAGCTGAACATGGGCAAGCCGCCGGTTTATGACCGTGCGGCGTTGAATTTGAGCGATGATGAGAAGGCTGCGCTGCGCGCTGAGCGCGGGCAGGGCGTGTGGCGCTTCAAGCTGGACCACGAACGCATCGAATGGGCCGACGGGATCATCGGCGATGTCAGCATCGACGCGGCCAGCGTGTCCGACCCGGTGCTGATCCGGGGCGATGGTCAGGTGCTTTATACGTTGGCATCCGTCGTGGACGACACTGAGATGGGTGTGACGGACGTGGTGCGCGGGTCGGATCACGTGACCAACACCGCGACCCAGATCCAGATCATCGAGGCGCTGGGCGGGTCCGTGCCGCGTTTTGCGCACCACTCGCTGCTGACCGGGCCGCAGGGCGAGGCGCTGTCGAAGCGTCTGGGCACATTGGCCTTGCGTGATCTGCGCGCCAAAGGTGTGGAACCGATGGCGGTGCTGAGCCTCCTCGCCCGATTGGGCTCCTCGGACCCTGTGGAGTTGCGGATGGACATGGAGGCCCTGATCGACGGGTTCGATGTGGGTCGGTTTGGCACGACGCCGACAAAGTTCGATGTGGCGGATATTGATCCGCTGACCAGCCGCTACTTGCAGGCCTTGCCAGTCGAAGCCGTGGCCGCCGATCTGGATGCCGCTGGCGTGCCCGAGGGTCAGCGCGATGCGTTCTGGTCCGTGATCCGCGAGAACATCGACACCCGTGCTGATATTGCGACCTGGTGGGCGCTGTGCCGGGACGGGGCCGAGCCTGTGATCGAGGACGAGGACAAGGACTTCGTGACCGAGGCCATGGCGATGTTGCCCGAAGGGCCGTTTGATGCCGACACCTGGGGTACGTGGACCGGTGCCGTGAAGGCCGCGACGGGTCGTAAGGGGCGCGGTTTGTTCATGCCCTTGCGTCTGGCGCTGACCGGGCAACGGCATGGGCCCGATATGGGATCGCTCATGCCGCTTTTGCAGGTTGTGAAGGCCCGCACATGATCCTGGCGGGGGGCGCTTTTGGACAGCGGCCCTCCGGGGGGAGTTTTTCTGGCAAGATGAAGAGCGCCGGTGATGGCTGAGGGGCAGGCGAAGTTCCTCTCAGGGTCGCTTTTACGTCATGTGACGGTGATGTCGTTGACCTCGACCGTTGGGTTGATGGCGGTGTTTCTGGTCGACTTTATCGACATGGTGTTTATCTCCATGCTGGGCAAGGCGGAGTTGGCCGCTGCCGTCGGCTATGCCGGGGCGATCCTGTTTTTCACGACGTCCTTTTCCATCGGGATGGCGATTGCGGTGGGCGCACTGGTCGCGCGGGATCTGGGTGCGGGCGACCGCGACCGGGCGCGGCTGCGCAGTTCGCATGGGCTAGCCTACGGCATTGGGTTCGGTGTTCTGTTTTCGGCCTTTGTCTGGTGGAACATTCCCACCTTCGTGCGCTGGATCGGGGCCGAGGGGGAGACGGCGGCGCTGGCCGAGGGGTATCTGGCTATCATCATCCCGTCGCTGCCCTTTCTGGTCGTGGGCATGATGGGTAGTGGCATTCTGCGCGCTCATGGCGATGCGCGCCGCGCGATGATGGCGACGATCTGGGGTGGGGGTGTGAATGCCGTTCTGGATCCCATTTTGATCTTTGGTCTGGGGCTGGATTTGACCGGTGCGGCGCTGGCGTCGGTCGCGGCGCGGGTGGCGATTGCGACAACGGCGATCCTGCCGATCCTGCGCCATCATGGCGGGTTGCCGCGCCCCGAGGTGGTGGGGATGTTGCGCGATTTGCGCCCGCTTGTGACCATCGGTTTCCCTGCAATCCTGACGCAATTTGCAACGCCCGTGGGTCAGGCCATCGTCACACGGTCCATGGCGCAGTACGGGTTGGAGGCCGTGGCGGGCATGGCCATCGTGGGCCGTCTGATGCCGGTGTCCTTTGCCGTGATCTTTGCCCTTTCCGGTGCGGTTGGTCCGATCCTGGGTCAGAACTTTGGTGCGGGTCGCCGTGACCGGGTGCGTGCGGGGTTCGATGCGGCGCTGATCTTTGCTGGGTCGGTGATCTTTGTCATTGCGGGGGCGCTGTTCGTGCTGCGGGGGCCGATTGCGGACCTGTTCGATGCGAGTGGCGTGACCCGCGATCTGGTGTTTCTGTTTTGCGGGCCACTGGCGCTTTTGTTCTTTTTCAACGGGGTGTTGTTTGTGGCCAATGCGGCGTTCAACAATCTGGGGCACCCGTTCTATTCGACGTGGATGAACTGGGGACGGAACACGGTCGCCATGATCCCGCTGGTGTGGGTTGGCGGGCAGCTTTACGGCGCAGAGGGCGTTCTGATCGGGCAGGCGCTGTCGGCGGTCGTTTTTGGCGGGTTTGCCTGGGCGTTGGCCCGGCGTGTCATCGCGGCTGAGGGTGGTGAGGTTGCCCGCGACAGCTTTGCGCGCGAGGGGCGGCTGTTGTCCCTATTGAACCTGCGCAAGTAGGCGGTCGGTGAGCGTCTGTTCCTGCGCCGTCAGGGTTTGTGCGCGGGGGTAGAGCGGGGTGCCGCGGTCGTCATGTATGGCCGTGTCCCAGCCATCGGTCGTGGCAAAGAACTGTTCGGCCCCGGCCTGCCCGAACTCGCGCAGGAACCCTTGGACCACCACGTCGAGATAGCTGAGCAAGATGCGGTGATCGCCGCTTGGTTGCTGTGCATGGGCGGGCACCTGGTAGACCGCGATGTCGGTGGCGTTGGCGTCGTGGGTCACGGCGCGGGTCGCGTCAATCCGGGTGTATCCGGTTTCGCGCAGGTCGAGCGCGGCCCAATCCGCCTGCGGGACCGAGGCGATCAGCCCATCGATGCTGTGGCCCGGTGCTTTGTGCACCGACAGGAACACCACGTCGCGCCGTTCGGTGCGCACCCAAGCGCGCCGCCAGCCGTTGAGCGTGGCGCGCTGGGCTTGCGGGTAGTCATGGGTGGCCCGGTTGACGAGGCTGCCGTAGCCGAAGAACCAGGGCGTCATTCGTCGGACATGAGATCGGCGAAATGGGCGGCGAGCGTGTCCCAGACTTCGGGTGACGAGGCTGTGAGCAGGTAGCCTTCCTTGGTTGCGGCGTTGTAGTCCGAACCGTCGAGCATCGCCGCCTTGCCGCCTGCCTGCTGGCAGATCAGGGCGCCGGCGGCGTGATCCCAGCTGTTGAGCGAGCTGGTGATCAGGAAATCGACCGCGCCGGTGGCGACCAGACGGTATTCGTGGGCCGAGCATCGCAGGCTGCCCACAAAGGCGAGCGCGCCGACCTTGGTCCACATCAGCGCCTGGTCCGCGGGTGTCATCAGCCGAATGTGGGCGTAGCCTGCGAGCTGATCCAGCGGTTTGGTCCTGGCGGTCTGGATCGCGCGCAGGCGCCCTGTTTGCGTCAGCCATTCAGCTGCATTGCTGTTGTCGGCCATGATCAGATCGTTGCCCACCGGGTCGTAGATCAGGCCAAAGACCGGGACACCAAAGCGGCAGGCTGCCACCATCGTGCCGAAAAGTGGCATGTTCTTGGCGAAATTCCAGGTGCCGTCGACCGGGTCGATGATGAAACACAGTTCGGCGTCGCCCACGCCGTCGAGCAGTTTTGGGTTGGCCGATACGGCCTCTTCCCCGATCACGAGCGCGTGGGGGAAGGCCATTTGCAGGCCGCGGGTGATCATCGCTTCGGCTGCCGTGTCGGCTTGGGTGACTAGGTCGGTTTCGTCGCGTTTGGTGTCGACCTCGCCTGCATCAAGGCGGCGGAAGCGGGGCATGATTTCGGCCCGGGCGGCGCGGCGGATCAGGTTGATGATCTGGGTTTTCTGGGCCTGGGTCAGAGGGGCGGTGACGGGCATGGGCAATTGGTCGGTCATAAAATAGTCCTTGATTCCATGGATCGTCGTTGGTGTGCCATGTCTTGCTGCACCGCCGCAACGTGCCTTATTCGCGCCCCCTGAGCACCTGGGCCGGACGTGCGGCGAGTGGCCCCCAGGCAAAGGCGAGCCCTGCCAGCAGTGTGGCTGTCACGCCACCGATGACGATGGCGAGGGCGGAGGGCCAGATGACGGTGAAGTCGGTGTCCATGATGTAGTGGCTGACCGCCCAGCCGCCTGCGATCCCTGCGGCGAGGGCCACCGCGCCTGCGCCGAGGCCAAGTAGGGCGGCGCGGGTGGCGAAGCTGATCAGGATGCGCTGGCGCGTGGCGCCGAGGGTTTTCAGCACCGCTGCCTCGTATGTGCGGGCTTGCGTGCCTGCCGCTGCCGCGCCGATCAGGACGAGGAAGCCGGTAAGCAATGTGGCGCCTGCGCCGTAAGATGTTGCGGCGGCAAGGCCGGACAGCACCTCGCTCACCCGGTCGATTGCGTCGCGGACGCGGATGGCGGTCACGTTGGGATAGGCGTTGGCGATGTCTCGCAGGATCTGGGTTTCGGCCCCGTCCTCGGCGTAGACCGTCGAGATGAAGGTGTGCGGCGCGCCCTGCAGGGCCGCGGGGTTCATGGACAGGATGAAACCGATGCCTGCAGTGGAAAAGTCGACCTCGCGGAACGATGCGATCGTGCCGGTGATGTCGCGGCCCAGGATGTTGATGGTCATGCTGTCGCCAAGGGACAGGCCCATTTCTTCGGCCTCTTCGGCAGCAAAACTGATCTGCGGTTCGCCCGTGTAGTCCTCGGGCCACCATTCACCGGCGGTGATGCGTGTGTTTTCGGTGGGCGTGTCGGAATAGGTGATGCCGCGGTCGCCGGACAGAACCCAGTGGTCGCCTGCGACGTCGGCAGCGCGCTGCCCGTTGATCTGGGTGATGATGCCGCGCAGCATGGGCGCGCTGTCGATGCGGCTGACGGCGGGGTCGTTTTCCAGCCGTTCGGTGTAGCCGGGCATCTGGTCGCGTTGGATGTCGACGAAGAAGTAGCTGGGCGCAATCTCGGGCAGGTTGCCGGTGATCGCGTTGCGCAGGTTGCCGTCGATCTGGCCCACGGCGGCGAGGACTGACAGACCGAGGCCAAGGGACAAAACCACCGATGCCGCCCCTTCGCGCGTGCCGGAGATTGCGCCGAGCGCCCATCGCAAGGCCGGTCGACCCTTGGCCTGTGGGGCGGCGCGTTTTGATAGCCAACGGATGAGCACGGCGGCGAGTGCCAGAAGGCCGAGGGCAAAGGCGATGCCGCCCGAGGTCCAGAGCGTCAGCCACCATGTGCCTGAGAACAGGCCCGCGAGGCTGATGAGTGCGGCTAGGCCAAGGCCGATCCAGAACAGGTAGCCTGCCCGTGGCAATAACCGCGCCTTGTCGAGGGCGTCGCGGAACAGAGTGGCGGCGCGGACGTCTTCGGCCCGTGCGAGTGGCCAGAGGGTGAAGACAAAGGCGGTTAGGAGGCCGTAGATTGCGGCCTCGAAAAGCGGGGCGGGGAATATGGTGAAGCTGGCGGGGATCGGCAGGCGTGCCTCGATGATGGGGGCGAGGAGCAAAGGGACGAGCGCCCCGAGCACAAGGCCCATGGCGATGCCCAGCAGGGACAGCACGCCGATCTGGATGAAGTAGGTTTGAAAGATCGTGCGACGTTCGGCCCCGAGCGTGCGCAGTGTGGCGATCACGGATGTTTTGCCTGCCAGATAGGCGCGCACTGCCGCCGACACGCCGACGCCGCCGACGGCTAATCCGGACAAGCCAACCAGCACAAAGAATGCGCCAAGCCGATCCACGAACTCAGAGACGCCGGGTGCGCCATTGCGCGCATCTGTCCAGCGCATCCCCGTGGCCTCGAACTGGTCGCGTGCGGCGTTTTCGAGTGTTTCGAGGTCGGTGCCATCCGGAAGGTCCAGCCGATATTTTGAATTGAACAGTGTGCCGGGGGCGAGCAGCTGCGCGTTCTCCAGCGCCGTGCGCAATACGATTGTGCGTGGACCGAGGCCAAAGCCACCCGCAGCACTGTCCGGTTCCCGGGTGAGCGTCGCCATCAGCACAAAGTCCTGCGTGCCAAGGCGGAACGTATCGCCTGTGCTCAGCCCCAGCCTGTCGATCAGCGCGCGTTCCATCACGGCACCGGGAAGGTTGTCTTGACCCGCGAGCGCCTCGGCCAGCGGCATTGCCGGGTCCAGTTCGACCGCGCCAATCAGGGGATAGGCGCCATCGACCGCCTTGATCTGGGTCAGACCGCGTTCTGTTTCGCCAGCGCGTTCGACGACGGCCATGGAGCGGAAATCGGCAATTTCCGACACGTCTGTCGCGACCTCTTCCATCCACGCGCGTTCATCGTCGGTGGCAAAGCGGTAGGTGAAGTCCAGTTCTGCATCGCCACCGAGCAGGGCCGCGCCTTCGCGTTCCAGCCCCGCTTCTATTGCGGACCGGACTGAGCCCACGGCTGCGATAGCGGCCACGCCGAGGGCGAGGCAGGCGAGGAAGATGCGGAAGCCGCGCAGACCCCCGCGCAGCTCGCGTCGCGCAAAGCGGGCGGAGGTGGCAAGGCTCATTCGGCGGCGGCCCGCGCGGGCGTTTCGATCCGGCCATCGGCCAGACGGATCACCCGGTCGCAGCGCGCGGCCAAGTCAGGCGCGTGGGTGACCAGCACCAGCGTGGCCCCGTGCCGGTCGCGCAGGGCAAAGAGCAGGTCCATGATGGCCTGACCGTTTGCACCGTCGAGGTTGCCGGTGGGCTCATCCGCCAACAGGATCTCGGGCCGGGTGACCAGTGCACGGGCCAGTGCCACGCGTTGTTGTTCACCGCCCGACATCTGGCTTGGGTAGTGCCCGCTGCGATGGGCAAGGCCCACGGCCTGAAGTTCGGCCTCCGCCCGGTCAAAGGCGTCGCGTACGCCTGCCAGTTCCAGCGGGGTTGCGACATTTTCAAGTGCGGTCATGGTGGGGATGAGGTGAAAGCTTTGGAACACCACGCCCATATGTCCGCGGCGGAAGCGGGCCAGTGCATCCTCGTTCATGGCGGTCAGGTCCTGACCGAGCGCGGTGACCGTGCCGCTCGTGGCCCGCTCAAGCCCGCCCATGATCATCAGCAGCGAGGACTTGCCGGACCCTGACGGACCCACCAGCCCGACCGTTTCCCCCTTGCCCACATCCAGCGTGATTCCATGCAGGATATCGACCCGCCCGGCATTGCCATCGAGGCTGAGCGCTGCATTTTTCAGGGACAGGACTGGATCGGACATCACAAGCGGCCTTTATTGTCGTGTACGCCGTCATATGGAGATCGGATCAGGATGGGCAAGGTAACAGGTGCAATTGTCATCAGTCTGTGTGCCGGGATGGCCGGGGCGGAGCCGGTGACGATTGCGGCGCTGGGTGACAGTCTGACGCAAGGCTATGGGCTGCCCGTCGAGCAGGGGTTCGTGCCGCAGCTTGAGGCGTGGCTGGAAGAAGCCGGGCATGATGTTGACGTGGTGAACGCAGGGGTGTCCGGCGATACGACCCAGGGCGGGTTGAGCCGTGTGGGATGGACCCTGACGCCAGAAGTGGATGCGATGATTGTCACGCTGGGTGGCAACGATCTGCTTCGCGGGATCGCGCCGGAAGTGAGCCGGGCCAATCTTGAGGGGATCGTGCAGGCCGCTTCGGATGCCGGGGTGGAGGTGTTGGTCGTCGGGATGCAGGCGCCGGGGAATTATGGGCCCGACTACAAACAGGCCTTTGATGCGATGTACCCGGAGATTGCCGAGGCTTACGGCACGCTTTACCTCGACAGCTTCTTTGCCGGGCTTGGTGGGCCTGACACAGACCCGGCAGAGGTGCGCAGCTTCATGCAGCCGGATGGCATCCACCCCAATGCCGAGGGTGTGGCGCGGATTGTCGGTGGGCTGGGTCCGAGTGTCGAAGCCTTGATTGGCAGGGTCGAGTGATATGCCGGGGCGGTTCTTTCTCACTGATCCGATATCGGACCTGACTGCGGCGCTGGATGTCCCGGCAGGGGTCGTCGACAACGAACCCGCCCGCCAGAACATCTCGCCCAGCCAGGAGATCATCGTTTTTGATGGCGCCCTGACGCGAATGCGCTGGGGCATCGTGCCTGTTGGTCGCGTGAACGCGCGGGGTCGACCGGTGATGCAGAACATCATTAACGCGCGGTCCGAGACACTGTTCGAGAAACCTGCGTTCAAGGGCGTTGGCCGCGCGGTCATTCCGGTCAATGGCTGGTACGAGTGGACCGGCGAGAAACGCAAGAAAACGGCCTGGCGGATCGCGCCGAAAGGCGGTGGCTTTCTCTACTTCGCTGCGGTGACCGATGTCTGGACGGCGCCGGGTGGTTTGCAGGTGCCACAGGTTGCTGCTGTCACTTGTGAGCCGAATGCGGACGTGGCACCGATACATCACCGGATGGGCGTTTTGCTTGAGCGCGCTGATCTGGATACCTGGATGGGCACCGAAATCGACGCGGTGAAGGCCTTGATGCAGCCGTGGCCCGTTGGTCGGCTGAAGATCGAAGAGGCAACTGGCGTGGACTGGAAAGGGCCGTGATCCAAAGGCCGCTGCGCGACGCCATTATCTATTGAAGCGCTACGCTAGTTCCCAACGCACTACGAGAGTAGAAGCCAGGTTGGTTGACTGACCGCCAAGCGCTTCGGGTCCCGTCTTCCCTGTTTCAAAAAATCCCCGCCGGAGGCTCCGACGATCGCAAAAAGAAAAGGCGGTGCACCGCGAAGTGCACCGCCCTCAAACCTGTGTCTCGCGTATGGCTTAGGCCAGCGCGATGTTCACCGCGCTTTCGCGGCCGTCGCGGCCGGATTCCAGGTCGAATGTGACCTTCTGGTTGTCGGCCAGGCCTGTGAGGCCGGACCGCTCAACAGCAGAGATGTGGACAAAGATGTCTTTGCCACCATCTTCGGGTGCGATAAAGCCGTAGCCTTTGGTGGTGTTGAACCATTTGACGGTGCCGTTGGCCATCGTCGTTACTCCTTTGGGTGTTGCCCGCAACATGCGGCAACCTTGGCGTCGTCAATAGATCGAGTGACTGAGCCGAAAGGAGCAGTAGGTCGATAGATGATGTAGCACCGCGAGATATGGCACCGTTTGGCAGCATTGCAAGGGCTTGCGGCCGCATTGGCCGGTTCCGGCGAAGTGCTGCTTCTTTGTGCAGACCCTCGAAATCGTTGCAGGCCCATCTTTTTTACCAGTTGATAAAATTTTTGACCTGTGAGAGCGTTTCAGGTGAACAAATCTTGCACACGGGGTAGCCATGAAGCCATCTCCTTTCTCACCGGGTGTTGAGGCGGGTCGCCTGGACGACGGTGCCTATGCTGAAAATTTTTCTGACCTGCACCCTGCGTTCGATCCGCATGAAGCGCTTGTTGCGGCGGATCGGTGCTATTTTTGCCACGACGCGCCCTGCGTCACGGCCTGTCCGACCGAAATCGACATCCCGCTCTTCATTCGTCAGATCGCGACCGGGACACCGGATGCAGCGGCTAAAACCATCCTGACACAGAACATCATGGGCGGCATGTGCGCCCGTGTGTGCCCGACCGAGACGCTGTGCGAAGAGGCCTGTGTGCGCGAGTTGGCCGAGGGCAAGCCGGTCAAGATCGGGCAGCTTCAGCGCTATGCCACGGATCATCTGCAAGAGCAGGGTATTCATCCGTTCTCCCGCGCCGATGCGACGGGCAAGAGTGTGGCCGTGGTGGGCGCGGGTCCTGCGGGCTTGTCCTGCGCGCATCGCTTGGCGATGCTGGGCCATGACGTGACAGTCTATGACGCGCGGCCCAAGCCGGGTGGGCTGAACGAGTATGGCATTGCCGCCTACAAGACGCCCGAGAACTTTGCGCAGGCCGAGGTGGATTGGCTGCTGAAGATCGGTGGCATCACGCTCGAGCATGGCAAGGCGCTGGGTCTGGACATGACACTGGAGCAGTTGAAAGGCGACTTTGACGCGGTGTTCCTAGGCATGGGCCTGGGTGGTGTGAACGCACTGGCGGTCGAGGGTGGTGACAAGGACGGCGTTTTGAATGCCGTCGATTTCATCGCTGACTTGCGGCAGGCCTCGGATATGGGTGCCTTGCCCGTGGGACGCGATGTGGTTGTGATTGGCGGAGGCATGACAGCCGTGGATGCTGCGGTGCAGTCCAAGCTTCTGGGTGCGCTGAACGTCACACTGGCCTATCGCAGGGGCCGTGATCGCATGAATGCGAGTGTGTTCGAACAGGACCTCGCCGCTTCGAAGGGTGTGCGGATCATGACCCATGTTGTGCCGCGTGCTCTGCATGGCAATGGCGCCGTGCGCGAGATTGAGTTCGAATATGTGAACGACGATATGACCGGCACGGGCGAGACGGTGCGCATTCCTGCGGATCAGGTGCTGCGTGCCATTGGCCAGACGCTGGACGGCGATGCGTTGCCTGATCTGGATGGTGGCAAGATCGCGGTCACGGGTGCCGGACGCACTTCTATGGACGGTGTCTGGGCTGGGGGCGACTGCGCTGCTGGCGGTGACGACCTGACCGTGACGGCCGTGGCCGAGGGCCGGGATGCGGCCATGGATATTCACGCAAGCCTGATGGGCTGAGCGGAGGGAGAGAACGATGGCAAACCTGCAAAGTGACTTCGTCGGGATCAAATCCCCCAACCCGTTCTGGCTGGCGTCAGCCCCGCCCACGGACAAGGAATACAATGTCCGCCGTGCCTTTGAGGCCGGGTGGGGCGGTGTGGTCTGGAAAACCCTGGGGTCCGAAGGGCCGCCCGTCGTCAACGTGAACGGGCCGCGTTACGGCGCGATCTACGGTGCGGATCGGCGGCTGTTGGGCCTGAACAACATCGAATTGATCACGGACCGCGACCTTTATACCAACCTGGAAGAGATCAAGCGGGTCAAGGCTGACTACCCGGACCGCGCCGTCATCGTGTCGATCATGGTGCCGTGTGAGGAAGAGGCGTGGAAAGCCATCCTGCCGCTGGTCGAGGACACAGGTGCCGACGGGATCGAGCTGAATTTCGGCTGTCCGCACGGGATGAGCGAGCGCGGCATGGGGTCCGCCGTGGGGCAGGTGCCGGAATATATCGAAATGGTGACGCGCTGGTGCAAGCATTACTATTCGAAGCCGGTCATCGTGAAGCTGACGCCGAACATCACCGACATTCGTAAGCCTGCGGCTGCGGCCAAGGCGGGTGGGGCGGATGCTGTCAGCCTGATCAACACGATCAATTCGATCACGTCGGTGAACCTAGATACCATGTCGCCGGAGCCGTCGATTGACGGAAAGGGCTCGCACGGGGGCTATTGCGGGCCTGCGGTGAAGCCCATCGCCATGTCGATGGTGTCGGAGATTGCGCGCAACCCTGAAACCCACGGTCTGCCCATTTCCGGCATCGGCGGCATCACCACATGGCGCGATGCGGCAGAGTTCATCACGCTGGGCTGCGGGAACGTGCAGGTCTGTACGGCAGCGATGACCTACGGGTTTAAGGTCGTGCAGGAGATGATCAGCGGTCTGTCCGACTGGATGGACGAAAAGGGCCACGCCAGCATCGATGACTTCAAAGGGGCTGCGGTGCCCAATGTGACCGACTGGCAGTATCTGAACCTGAACTACGTGGCCAAGGCCAAGATCAATCAGGACCTGTGCATTTCCTGTGGGCGCTGTTTTGCGGCGTGCGAGGACACCTCGCACCAGGCGATTTCGATGTCCGAGACCCGTGTGTTCGAGGTGATCGACGAGGAATGCGTGGCCTGTAACCTGTGCGTCAACGTGTGCCCGGTCGAAAACTGCATCACGATGGAAGCGATGGAACCGGGTCAGACCGACCCGCGGACGGGCAAGGTGGTCGAGCCGGACTATGCCAACTGGACCACCCACCCGAACAACCCGGCGGCCACCGCCGCCGAGTAGGACGCTAGACCGGCGTGCCGTCTTCCTTGGCGGCCGCTGCGGCCTCATCGTTGTTCGCTGCCGGGGCGACGAGCGATGTCGCCTCGACCGGCGTGTTCACCGCTTCGATCAGCATCTCGAGACGCTGCTGCTGTTGGGCCGCTTCTGCAAAGCGACGCGCGTCAGCCTCGATCTGCTCCGGTGTTTCCGCAATCGCAGCCTCCACAATGGATTGCGCGCTTGTGCTGTCTCCGGTCTCGCTCAGCGTGGCGACACGGGCCGCGTCGGCTTTCGGCTCGCTTGGCGGTGGTGCCGCAATCGCGGTTGATTGATCCGCTCCGGTTGCCGGAGCAGGGGCCGCCGTGTCCTGTGTCTGGGCTGCGTTGCCAGAGGTTGCGGCACCGCTGTCCTGACTTTCATTGGCAGCCGTGCTCGTTTCATCCGTGCTTTGATCGGTCTGCTGTTGGTTCGATGGTTGTTGTGTCGGTTGCGGGCTGCCTCCACCGCCGCCGAAGATTGATAAGATACTCATATTCCACTCATAGGCTTCACGCCCTCACCCGGTACGGTTTGTGCGGCAAGAGTCTGAACAGAGCGTTAATTGGCCCGGCAAATGAGTAACGAAGGTTGACGAACCGTTAACGTGTCGCGGGCATCAAAAGCTTTGTGAACAGATCGCGCAGGTAGGCGTCGGCGCCGGGGGCGGCCACATCCGTGCGCATAAGCACCCCGATCTGGACAGCGAAGTCGGCGTAATGCTGGGTCGTCGACCAGATGGAAAAGATGAGATGTCGCGGATCGATGGGCGCCAGCTTGCCCTCATCAACCCATGCCTGGATCACGGCGCATTTTTCGTCAAAGAGCGGTTTGAGGTCGGCCTCCAGATGCGGCAGCATCCGTGGGGCGCCCTGTATGATTTCGCCCGCGAACAGGCGGCTTTCGCGGGGCAGCTCGCGGGCCATGTCCAATTTGCGCTGCACATAGGCCAGCAGCTCTTCTAGCGGATCGCCGCTGGCATCCATTTCGACCAGCGGGTCAAGCCACGTCTCCATCAACTGGTTGAGCAGGGTGACATGGATGTCTTCCTTGCCGGCAAAGTAGTATAGAATGTTGGGCTTCGACAGGCCCGAGGCGACGGAAATCTGGTCAAGCGTCGCGCCGCGGTAGCCATAGGCCGAGAACACGTCGAGCGCTGCATCCAGGATCAGACTGCGGTTGCGCAGCTGGATGCGGCTGGGTTTCTTCTCTGCGCCATCAGGCATTCGGACTTCCCTCGTGATCTGCTGCAAGTCTAGGCAGATGCGTGGCCCTTGGGCAATTCTGTTCAAAGCAGTTCTTGACAGAAAAGGGCTGGCTGGCAATCGTGGCTTTACCAATTGGTCAAAAAGCGCGCGACCATCGGCAGAAGGGGACATCACATGGCGGCACCGGGCGAGAACCTGCGGATCAACGGTGAGCGGCTGTGGGACAGCCTGATGGAGATGGCCAAGATCGGCCCCGGCGTGGCGGGCGGCAACAATCGGCAGACCCTGACAGATGAAGATGCCGAGGGCCGTGCGCTGTTTCAGGAATGGTGCGAGGCCGCGGGCTGCACCATGGGTCTGGACCAGATGGGCAATATGTTTGCGATGCGCGCAGGGTCCGATCCCGATGCGCTGCCGGTCTATGTGGGCTCACACCTCGACACCCAGCCCACGGGCGGCAAATACGACGGCGTTCTGGGCGTGCTTGGAGGATTGGAGATCATTCGCACGCTGAACGATCTGGATGTGAAGACGAAACATCCTATCGTCGTGACGAACTTCACCAATGAAGAGGGCACGCGCTATGCGCCAGCGATGCTGTCCTCGGGCGTGTTTGCGGGCATCCATACGCAGGACTGGGCCTATGACCGTGTCGATGCAGAGGGCAAGACATTCGGCGACGAGTTGAAGCGCATCGGCTGGCGCGGCGATGAAGAAGTTGGCGCGCGCAAGATGCACGCTTTCTTTGAATTGCACATCGAACAGGGGCCCATCCTGGAGGCCGAAAGCAAGGATATCGGCGTTGTGACCCACGGGCAGGGCCTGTCGTGGACGCAGGTGACGATTGAAGGGAAAGACAGTCACACCGGCTCGACCCCTATGCCCATGCGCAAGAATGCGGGTCTTGGCATGGCGCGGGTGCTTGAGAAAGTGGACGAGATTGCCTGGTCTCATGCGCCGCACGCCGTGGGGGCAGCGGGGCATATTGATGTGTACCCGAACTCGCGCAACGTGATCCCGGGCAAGGTCGTTTTCACCGTTGATTTCCGGTCACCCGAGTTGAGCGTGATCGAGGATATGGAGGCGCGGCTGCGTACCGAGGGTCAGAAGATTGCGGACGAGATGGGGCTGACCATTTCATTCGAGAAGGTGGGCGGGTTTGATCCTGTGGCCTTTGACGAGGACTGTGTCACCGCCGTTCGGTCAGCGGCAGAGCGGTTGGGATACTCGCACCAGAACATCATTTCTGGGGCCGGGCACGATGCGTGCTGGATCAACCAGGTGGCGCCGACGGCGATGGTCATGTGTCCTTGTGTGGACGGGCTGAGCCATAACGAGGCCGAGGAAATCTCAAAAGAGTGGGCCGCTGCAGGGGCGGATGTGCTGATGCACGCGGTTGTCGAGACGGCGGAGATCGTGGCGTGACGGGGCCGTTTTCCGACACGGAAAACGGACCGGAATTTTTGGAAAATTCCGGTGCGGGGTGGCAGGTGTGATCGATCCTGACCTGAGCCTTGCCGACCGCATTGCCGATCTGGTGGCCGCCGAGGCGCTGGATGCGCCGCGTGGCACCGAAGCCGAACGCGCCATTGTGCAAGCCTTTGAGGATGCCTTGGTCCAGCCGTTCGAATGCACGGTGAACTTCAGCGGCGGCATCACGCAGCGCTGCTGGACCGTGACGCGCAGCGATGGCGCCTATCGCGTGGTATACTTGCCGCGCGCGGGCTACTTTTCGCTGTGCGTGGAGAGTGATTTCGGGCCCTTGGACATTGGGGTGCATGGGCCGGCGTTGGGGTGTTTTGCATCTGTGTGACTGGGGCTCTGCCCCAGACCCCGTCGTATTTTTCGTCAGAAGAAACAGCTGACAGAGGAGAGATGACATGACCAAGGTGATCAAGGGTGGGATGGTCTGCACAGCGGACCGGACCTGGAAAGCGGACGTTCTGGTCGAAGGCGAGACCATCAAGCAGATTGGCGAGGATCTGTCGGGCGACGAGTATATCGACGCCGAGGGCGCTTATGTCATTCCCGGTGGGATCGACCCCCACACGCATCTGGAGATGCCATTTATGGGCACGACCGCCGCCGAGACCTTTGAGTCCGGCACATGGGCGGCGGCTGTAGGTGGGACCACGATGATCGTGGACTTCTGCCTGCCGGGGGCCGACGGGTCGATCAAGAATGCGATCAACGAGTGGCACCGCAAATCCGCGCCGCAGATCTGTTCGGACGTCGGCTATCACATGGCCATCACCGGCTGGGACGAGAGCATCTTCAACGAGATGAAGGATGCGGTCGACATGGGTGTGAACTCTTTCAAGCACTTCATGGCCTACAAGGGTGCGCTCATGATCGAGGATGACGAGATGTTCGCGTCCTTCAAGCGCTGCGCCGAGTTGGGCGCGCTGCCCATGGTCCATGCCGAGAACGGCGATCTGGTGGCCGAGATGCAGCAGAAGTATTTCGATCAGGGGATCACCGGGCCGGAGGGCCACGCCTATTCCCGGCCGCCGGAGTTCGAGGGTGAAGCCGCGAACCGCGCTATCACCATTGCCGACGCTGCCGGTGTGCCGCTCTATATCGTCCACGTGTCCTGTGAGCAGGCGCATGAAGCGATCCGGCGCGCGCGGCAGAAGGGGATGCGGGTCTATGGTGAGCCGCTGATCCAGTTCCTGACGCTGGATGAAAGCGAGTATTTCAACAAGGATTGGGACCATGCGGCGCGGCGGGTGATGTCGCCGCCCTTCCGGTCGAAGGATCATCAGGACTCGCTGTGGGCGGGTCTGCAGGCCGGGTCGCTGCAGGTCGTCGCGACGGACCATGCGGCGTTCAACACTGAACAGAAGCGGGCAGGGCGCGATGACTTCCGGATCATTCCCAACGGCTCTAACGGGTTGGAGGAGCGGCTGGCCGTGCTCTGGACCGAGGGGGTGGAGACCGGGCGGTTGACGCCCAACGAGTTCGTTGCATGTACCTCCACCAACGTGGCGAAGATCCTGAACATCTATCCCAAGAAGGGTGCGCTGGTGGAAGGGGCCGATGCGGATATCGTGGTGTGGGATCCGAAGATCACCAAAACGATTTCGCCCGCCAATCATCACTCTGTGCTGGACTACAACGTGTTCGAAGGGTTCGAGGTAAAGGCGCAGTCGCGTTACACGCTGAGCCGGGGTGAAGTGATCTGGGCTTGGGGTCAGAATTCGCAACCGTCGCCCGGCCGGGGCAAGTTCGTGCCGCGGCCCGCCTTCCCGTCTGCCTCTGTGGCGTTGTCGAAGTGGAAAGCGCTGACCGCACCCAAGATGATCGAGCGCGATCCATTGAACATTCCGGCGGGGATTTGATGGGCGCAAAGAGAAGTTGGTTCGGACCTTTGGCGGTCTCGCTGATGGTGCCCGGTGTCGTGGCTGCGCAAGATGTCTTTGGAAACGTGGATGGCTGCGCGGCTTATGCCAGCGGAGAGAAAGCGGGCGTTCCGGTATTCTGGGTACAGGGCCAACGGTTCGAGTTTGGCAGCAACGTTTGCCAGATCGACAACCTCGAACCGGTCGAAGACGGTGTGCAGCAGATATCACTGACCTGCGAAGGGATCGGGGGCCGATCCGATCTGGACTACATGATTATTGAAACGGACGAACCGGATTTGATCCTCATTCACCCCAAGGGCGCGCCCAACTGGCGACAAGGGCTGAGACGATGTCCTTAGACGGTCCGGTCCGAGAAAAAGCCCCGGTGATCCAGGCCGACGCGCTGGATTTGACTTTCCAAACCAATGACGGCCCGGTCCACGCGCTCAAGGGTGTGTCGCTGGACATTTCCAAGGGCGACTTTGTTTCCTTTATCGGTCCGTCGGGCTGCGGGAAAACAACCTTTCTGCGCTGCATGGCGGATCTGGAGCAGCCGACCGGCGGGACAATCACCGTGAATGGCACCACGCCGGAGGAGGCAAGGAAAGCGCGCGCCTACGGCTACGTCTTTCAGGCGGCGGGGCTGTATCCGTGGCGGACGATTGGTCGGAATATCTCGCTGCCGTTGGAGATCATGGGATACTCCAAGGCTGATATCGCCGAACGGGTGGCGCGGACGCTGGAGCTGGTAGAGCTGTCAGGTTTCGAGAAGAAGTTTCCTTGGCAGCTGTCCGGCGGGATGCAGCAGCGGGCGTCGATTGCACGGGCGTTGGCTTTCGATGCTGATATCCTCCTGATGGATGAACCATTTGGCGCGCTGGACGAAATTGTGCGTGACCACCTGAATGAACAGCTTTTGCAGCTTTGGGCGCGGACGGAAAAGACGATTGCCTTCGTCACTCACTCCATCCCCGAGGCGGTCTACTTGTCGACCAAGATCGTGGTGATGTCGCCTCGACCCGGGCGGATCACCGATGTGATCGAGAGTTCTCTGCCGAGAGAGCGGCCTCTGGATATTCGCGAGACGCCGGAGTTTCTGGACATCGCGCACCGCGTGCGGGACGGGCTGCGGGCGGGGCATGCCTATGACTGAGCGCACGATTTTACCGGATGGGACGGCAAGCATTGCTTGCCGCCCACAGCCGGACCGCATCTGGTTTAAGGGCGCGGCCACCCCCATCTTCATCGTTCACGGCCATCGGCATGCCTGCCTGTACCGTGGGACCAACTCAAACCAAAACCCTTTCATTGTTCTTAAAATATGCAAGAAATTGCGCTGCGTGGCGGACGGAGCATTTGCATATTTGTGGAACAATGAAGCTGAGGTGTGCATCTGATGCGATCTCTGCTCCCTGTTCTGACCGTTTTGGCCGTGATCGTTGGCATCTGGTATCTCGCCGTGGCCCCCATGAACGTGCGGGTGGCGCTGGATCAGGCGGAGCGTGCAGGAGAGGTCGTGGTGCCCGAAGGATCTGTGCCACGCCGCGAGGTGTCTGTTTGGCGTTTGATGGCTGATAATTCCGAACATGTGCGCCTCGGCTATGCCCTTGAAAGGCCGCGCTTGCCCACACCTGCGCAGGTGGGACAGGAGTTGTGGAAGACAACGGGAGAGATGGTAGCCAAGGGGCGGCCCTGGTCGAAGCGTGGGCTGATTTATCACGGTTGGATCACCCTGCAATCGACGCTATGGGGCTTTGCGCTGGGCACGCTGCTGGGGATCGTCGGCGCTGTTGCCATCGTCTATTCCCGCACTGCGCAGCTGAGCCTGATGCCATGGGCCATCATCAGCCAGACCATTCCTATAGTGGCACTGGCGCCGATGATCATCGTGCTGTCGTCTCAGGTGGGGATTGAAGGGCGAGGCGTGCCAAAGGCCATTATCTCGGCTTACCTGTGTTTCTTCCCGGTGCTGGTGGGCATGGTGAAGGGGTTACGCGCGCCGGACACGTCGCAACTCGATCTGTTGCGGACCTACAATGCCAGTGGCTTGCAGAGTTTCCTGCGCCTGCGTCTGCCCGCCTCGGTGCCCTATCTGTTTACGTCGCTGAAGGTCGGGATCGCTGCAGCGCTGGTGGGCACAATCGTCGGTGAGTTGCCTACAGGGGCTATCTCCGGCCTTGGTGCCCGCATCCTGATCGGGGACCAATTCGGCACGCCGCTTGCGATCTGGTCGGCGCTCTTTGCTGCGGCGGTGCTGGCGGGGGCGCTGGTGACCTTGCTTGATGTGATCCAGCGGGTGACGCTGAAGCGCATGGGGATGGCGACATGATGTGGCTGGTTCTTGCGCTGGTGGCCTGGTTGGGGGGCTGGGCGTTGAACGCCTGGCTTGCACAGCAGGGTGAGAGCCGCGCGGTGCGCATTGCCGTGCCGGTCATCTTTGGACTGACCCTGCTGGTGATCTGGGAGGGGCTGGTGCGCGGTTTCGGCGTTTCGCCGGTGATTCTGCCTGCACCCTCGACTGTCGCGCAGACCTTTGCAACTTCGACCAATGTGCTTTGGATCGACTTCCAGCAGACCGTGCTTAAGGGCGCGCTGCGCGGCTTTGCCATCGGGGCCGTTGCCGCCTTTGTCGCGGCCATCGCGATTGACCGGTCGGCGTTCCTGACCCGCGGGCTGCTGCCCATCGGCAACTTCGTCGCTGCGCTGCCCATCGTCGGCATCGCGCCCATCATGGTGAACTGGTTCGGCTTTGACTGGCAGTCCAAAGCGGCGGTGGTCGTGGTCATGGTCTTCTTCCCCATCCTCGTGAACACCGTGCAGGGGCTGAACGAGGCCAGCGCCATGCAGCGTGACCTGATGCGGACCTATGCGGCGAGCTATTGGCAGATGCTCTTCCGCCTGCGCCTGCCTGCGGCCATGCCGTTCATCTTCAACGGGCTCAAGATCGCCACCACGCTGGCGCTCATCGGGGCCATCGTTGCCGAATATTTCGGCTCGCCCACGCGCGGCATGGGATTTCGCATCTCGACCGGCGTGGGCAGCTTGAGCATCGACCTCGTCTGGGCTGAAATCGCCGTCGCAGCTTTGGCAGGCACGGCATTCTATGGCATCGTGGCCTGGATCGAAAAGCGGGTGACCTTCTGGCACCCGTCACAACGCGGATAACAAAACCAACCTCGGAGGGTATCATGAAGATCAAAGCAACTCTGGCAGCGCTCTCGCTGACCGCGACGGGTGCATGGGCGGCGGACGACGTCACCTTGCAGCTGAAATGGGTCACCCAGGCCCAGTTCGCGGGCTACTATGTGGCGCTGGAAAAGGGCTTCTACGGTGAGGAAGACCTGAACGTCACCATCAAGCCCGGCGGGCCGGACATCGCGCCCACGCAGGTGCTGGCCGGTGGCGGTGCCGATGTGACGGTGGAATGGATGCCAGCGGCCCTCGCGGCGCGGGAAAAGGGCCTGCCCATGGTCAACATCGCGCAACCGTTCAAATCCTCGGGCATGATGCTGACATGTCGCAAGGATGCGGGGGTCGAGACCACCGCAGACTTCCCCGGCAAGACGCTGGGGGTCTGGTTCTTCGGCAATGAATTCCCGTTCCTGTCGTGGATGAGCCAGCTTGAGATCCCCACGGACGGCTCTGACGCGGGTGTCGAGGTGCTGAAACAGGGCTTTAACGTCGATCCGATCCTGAACGGGCAGGCGGCCTGCGTGTCCACCATGACCTACAACGAATACTGGCAGGTCATCGACGCAGGGTTGACGCCCGAGGACCTGACCGTCTTCAAATACGAGGACAACGGCGTCGCCACGCTCGAAGACGGGCTTTACGTGCTCGAAGAAAACCTCACCGACCCGGCGTTCGAGGACAAGATGGTCCGCTTCGTCCGCGCCTCCATGAAAGGCTGGAAATACGCCGAGGAGAACCCGGACGAAGCAGCCGAGATCGTGTTGGAATACGATGAAACCGGCGCCCAGACCGAAAAGCACCAGAAGCGGATGATGGGCGAGGTCGCCAAGCTGACGGCGGGCTCCAACGGCGCGCTGGTGCCCGCGGACTATGAGCGCACGGTGGCGTCGCTGCTGTCGGGCGGCTCGGACCCCGTGATCTCCAAAGCGCCCGAGGGTGCGTGGACGCACCAGATCACGGACAAAGCGCTTGGCGGGTCGTAAGTGATTGGCCGGGCCGCCCATGACGGGTGGCCCGGTTCCGCCGATCCCACGCGTGTAATGCGATTTGTCAATTTCGGGGTTCTCCGCAGCGTTAGCCTGACTGGGCCAGCACAGCAAAGGGGAGAAGACCATGTCAGTCGCACGTGTGACCGAGATTATCGCCAGTTCCGAGACGAGTTTCGAGGACGCGGTGCAGCAGGGGGTGCAACGCGCCTGCGAAACCCTGAAGAATGTCGAAGGGGCGTGGGTGCAGGACCAGAAGGCAGTTGTCCGTGATGGTCAGATCACCGAGTATCGCGTCAACCTCAAGGTGACATTTATCCTTCAATAACAAATGTTTGAGCGGAACGTATGCGAGGTCAGCCCACGGGCTGGCCTTTTTTGTCGCAGAAAGTGGACGTGCGCGGGTTTTGACCCATCTATTTGCCCAACAAGGGAGTGCGCACCACATGACACGTATGGAAAATCTGCAACCAAACCTCGATGAGCAAGAGCGCATGGATGCGCGGTACCAGGCTGCGATGGCCTCGATCAACCGGTCCAAGATGGAACGGGAGAAGAGCGGCTATGTGGTGATGTCGGCGGCGATGAACTATGGCGAAGGTGCGCTGGGTGACGGGCTGTTCGGCAAGGTGAGCCACGTGGCGAAGCTGTTTATGATCGCGTTTGCGTTCGGGCTGCCGGTGGTGCTGGTTTGGGCGTATTTGCTCTGAATGTACTGAACTGTGCGACGAAAGGGCCGCTGATTGAGCGGCCTTTTTTGTGCGCTATGCGGAAACGCCCCGCGTTTTCGCCGCCCCCGACCGCCCCCATGGGCGGGGGCGACGTTGTCACCCCCGGGGCTAAAGCCCTCTCCGGCCTCAAACGCTCCACTGGAGCGTTTGCAAGACGGCCTCCGACCCGCGGTCGGGGGCTTACAACTTGCAATACTCCTTATGAGGATTCCGAAGTAAAGCAATCAGGCTCTTCGTTTCCTGGTCAGACGTTACATCGTCAAGGCTCTGAATGAGCTTCAATCCGGCGTCGGCGATCAATCCATTACGCTTAGCAAAAAACCGAGGCGAAAGTTCGCGCAAATAACGCCCTTCAGTCACGCAATGCATTTTAGCATCTCGCCGGAGAAGGCAAAATATTGCGTGGGCACCAATATCTGAAACCCACATACATGGTTCGTCACTCTTCTTGATCGTTGTGATCGAAAATCGATCAATGTTTCTCAATAAACGAGCGTTTGGGTTCAATGGTGTATCCTGAATTCTTTCAATGTAGAATAGTAATGAGCTATATTGCTGTTCCCGAGCTTCAAAAACGATACGAACGCTTTCCTTAGGTATTGAGTAGGCACCCAGTAGTGCACCTACTCTCTCAAGTAGGTAATGAGTGACTTTGTTGTAAAAGTGTGTTGGCGTCTGTTTGGCTGCGGCCAGGTAATTTCCGAGAGTTAACTTGTTTGAAACAACACCTACCATCGCGACCGGTAGCTCGGAAATTATCTTGCAAGCGTGTACTTTATCGAAATGTCCAAGGTGCTTGGCGTGTTTCCTTTTGGAAGAGTTCCAAGGCAAATTGGAATATGCTTCTTCAATAAGGGTACGGTTGTCTTCGCGAAATAGAGTGGCGCACATCGTAAAGTACTGCGAAGGTCCAAAACTTGGATCAGCTTGAACCCCGACGACTCCCGGGTCGCCAGATTCGTCAATTACAACCGTAAACACACTGTGAGTTTAACAAACCCAACCGAGTGCCGCTACGCGCGTTTGCTGCGCAAACACTCTTTCGCGCACGCCTTGAACCCAAAAGCCTGCACAAGAAATCCGTTCGCTTAGCGAACGAACTTCTTGTGCTTGAGCCTTTTGGGTTCAAGGGCATCCGGCCCCAACCGGCGCTTCTTGTCTTCCTCATAGTCCTCGAAATTCCCCTCGAACCATTCCACATGCGCGTCGCCTTCGAACGCCAGGATATGTGTGCAAATCCGGTCGAGGAAGAACCGGTCGTGCGAGATCACGACCGCGCAGCCCGCGAAATCCACCAAAGCGTCTTCCAGTGCCCGCAGCGTCTCCACGTCCAGGTCGTTGGTCGGCTCGTCGAGCAGCAGCACGTTGCCGCCCTCTTTCAGCAGCCGCGCCATGTGCACGCGGTTGCGTTCGCCGCCTGACAGCAGCGACACCTTCTTTTGCTGGTCGCCGCCCTTGAAGTTGAAGGACGAGCAATAGGCACGGGAGTTCACCTGCGCGTCGCCCAGCTCGATTACCTCGGCCCCGCCAGAGATCGCTTCCCACACCGTGTCCCCATCGGCCAGATCGTCGCGCGACTGGTCGACATAGGACAGCTGCACCGTGTCGCCCAACTCGATGGTCCCGGCATCGGGCGTTTCCTGCCCGGTGAGCATCTTGAACAGCGTCGACTTGCCCGCGCCGTTGGGGCCGATCACGCCCACAATCGCGCCGGGGGGCAGGGAAAAGTCGAGCCCCTCGACCAGCAACTTATCCCCCATCGCCTTGGTCAGCCCGGCCACGTCGATCACCTTGGACCCCAGCCGCTGCCCGTTCGGAATGACGATCTGCGCGCGGCTCAGCTTTTCGCGCTCGGACTGCTCTGCCAGCTCGTTATAGGCGTTGATCCGGGCCTTGGACTTGGCCTGCCGCGCCTTGGCGCCCTGCCGCATCCACTCCAGTTCGCGCTCCAGCGTCTTCTGGCGGCTCTTGTCCTCGCGCGCCTCCTGCTCCAGCCGCTTGGCCTTCTGCTCCAGCCACGCGGAATAGTTGCCCTCGTAGGGAATGCCGCGGCCCCGATCCAACTCCAGGATCCACCCGGTGATGTCGTCGAGGAAATAGCGGTCGTGGGTCACGATCAGGATCGTGCCCTTGTAGTCGATCAGGTGCTGTTGCAGCCACGCGATGGTCTCGGCATCGAGGTGGTTGGTCGGCTCGTCGAGCAGCAGCATGTCAGGCGCTTCTAGCAGCAGCTTGCACAGCGCGACGCGGCGCGCCTCGCCCCCGGACAAGGTTGTCACATCTGCGTCATCGGGCGGGCAGCGCAGGGCCTCCATCGACACGTCAATCTGCGAATCCAGATCCCACAGGTTTTCCGCATCGATCTGGTCCTGCAAGGCCGCCATCTCATCCGCCGTCTCGTCGGAGTAGTTCATGGCGAGCTCATTATAGCGGTCCAGAATGGCCTTCTTCTCGGCCACGCCCAGCATCACGTTCTCGCGCACGCTGAGCGCCGGGTCGAGCTGCGGCTCCTGCGGCAGATAGCCGACCTTGGCACCCTCAGCGGCCCAGGCCTCACCGGTGAAATCCTTGTCCATGCCCGCCATGATCTTCATCAGCGTGGACTTACCCGCACCGTTCACGCCCACGACGCCGATCTTCACGCCGGGCAGGAAGTTCAGGTGGATGTTCTCAAAGCATTTCTTGCCGCCGGGATAGGTCTTGGACACACCCGACATGTGGTAGACATATTGATAGGCCGCCATGGTTCTCTCCCGGTCAAAACTGCGCAGAACCATCTACCGCCCGGCGGGAGAAAGGGCAATGCGCCGCCGCTCCTGGAATTGGGATTTGGTGATGGATACGGAGTCGTGGTAGCGGTGGCAGGCGAAACCTACGGAAGTGTCTGACATGCGGCGGTTTATCCTGCTGGCAGCCCTGTTCATCCTTGGTGGATGCGCGGTCGGCATCAGCCTCGCGCCGCCGCCGAACGTGTACCGCACAGGGGCCAACTACCCCGACGATCTTGTGCCAGAGGTGTGGCGTACGGCAGAACCCAAGATTTTCTACATGACCAACCGGCTGCCGGACGGCACAAGCTACGGTGCCAGCCGGTCGGATTCGATGGCGTTCGGTGCGGCCACGGTCAAGTTCGGCCGCGACCTGGGGTGGGAGGAATTGCTGGAACGCACCCGTGCGGACTCGGACCAACGGGTGTCCACCCTTTGGGTTCCCGAGCTGGAAGAGGTCGTGCGGTTCGAGACCACTCCGCTCCCCTATGCCCGAGATGACGGGCGTCTGACGCATTTGCAAACGTCGCTTGATGTCTACAACGCCCAAGCCGCTCAGTTTCAGGCGGTCATCGCTGATGAAATCCGGCAGACGGGCAACCGCAGCCTTCTGATCTACGTCCACGGTTTCAACAGCGAATTCGAAGACAGCCTGACCACACTGGCTAACATGTGGCACTTTGCGGGTCGGGAATCCGTCCCGATCTCTTTCACCTGGCCCGCGGGCAACGGGTTTGGCCCACTTGGCTATTTCCGCGACCGCGATGCTGGGGTGTTCTCGGTCCATCATACCAAGGAATTCCTGCGCATGCTCGCCGCGATGCCCGAGGTCGACAGCATCGACATCATCGCACATTCGCGGGGCACGGATGTGGTTACGACGGCCCTGCGCGAGTTGATGATCGAGGCGCGGGGGGCGGGCATCCATCCCAAGAAGATGCTAAAAACCGGCACATTGATCATGGCTGCCCCCGATCTTGATGTCGGCATTGTGCGGCAGCGGCTGCAAGCCGAACGGTTCTCGGAATCCTTCGAACAGATCAACCTCTACATCAATCCCGGCGACACCGCCCTGCGCATCTCGGCGCTGCTCACCCGGTCCACCCGGCTGGGTGCGCTCAGGAACACCGATTTCGCGGAAGGCGAGCTTGAGCTGCTGCGGGACCAGGCGCTTGTCCATTTCATCCGGGTCGAAAACGTGCGGGGCGGGTTCGGGCATTCCTATTTCCGGGAAAACCCGGCGGTGCTGTCAGACGTTGTGTTGGCCTTGCGCACACGCTCCTTTCCCGGTGGTACGCTGCGTCCGCTGGATCAGGATGAAGATGGGGTATGGGTTCTGCACCCCAACTACCCGCTTGACCGCCTGCCGGATCTCATTGGGCTCGAAGCGCGCGCCGCACGTCGCGAAGAACGGTGAGCGACCTGCACGCGATGATCGCGCGCTGGGCGCAGCCCGGGCGCGTGGACTGGATCGGCGTGCGGCCCGCGCGTGGGGCGGAGCTTCAGGTGCTGGACCGGGTGAACATCACCGACAACGGGTTGGACGGCGACCGGGGACGGGCGGGCAAGCGCGCGGTCACGCTGATGCAAGCCGAACATGTGCCGGTCATCTCCTCCTGTCTCGGCCGTACTGACCTTGGTCCCGAGGTGTTTCGGCGCAACATCCTGATCAGCGGCCTGAACCTGAACGGCCTCAAGGCGCGCGAGGTGCAGATTGGCAGCGCCATAGTGCGGATCACCACCATCTGCGCGCCCTGCAGCCTGATGGAGCGGCTCATCGGCCACGGCGCCTATGCCGCGATGCGCGGGCATGGCGGCTGGTGTGCCGAGGTGGTGCAGCCGGGCACCGTCACGCTTGGCGATCAGGTGCAGCCGATTGATTGACAACCGCCAGACTTTCGCGTCCGTTCACGCGGTCTGAATATTGTGGACGCGACTTTGACGCACATGCCCTTTCCCCACGCCACGCGCGGTCAGATCATCGGCCTCTTGGGCGGCTCGTTCGATCCGGCCCATGACGGGCATGCGCATATCACGCGAGAGGCGATGAAGCGGTTCGGGCTGACCCATGTGTGGTGGTTGGTGTCGCCGGGCAACCCGCTCAAGGCACAAGGCCCCGCGCCCCTGCACAGCCGTATGGACCGGGCGCGCAAGGTTATGCAGCACCCGCGCGTGACCGTCACCGATGTCGAGGCGCGGCTGGGAACGCGCTATACGGCTGAAACCATCGCGGCGCTGCGTGCGCGCTATCCCGGCGTGCGCTTCGTCTGGCTCATGGGTGCCGACAACCTTGCGCAGTTCCATCTCTGGCAAGATTGGACATGGATCATGGAAAACGTGCCCGTCGGCGTGCTTGCCCGTCCGGGTGACAGGATTTCGGCCCGAATGAGCCACGCGGCCCGGCTTTATCGCCGCTACCGCATTTCAGGCCGGGCCAGTCACCTTCTGGGGCGTGCCGATGCCCCGGCGTGGTGTTTTGTGAATGTCGCGATGACCGCGCAATCCTCGACTGCGATCCGAGCGCAGGGTGGTTGGACCGCTTCTTCGGATTTGTGATCTGAACCCGCTTGTTCGCGCCGCAAAGCTGCGCTTACATGCGCGCATGTTGAGTAGATTTTCGAGACGTTTCTTTTTAGTTGCCTTGGCCGGTTCAACGGCCACAACCGCGCTTGCCGCCCCGCCGACAGCATCCCTTCGACCCAGCGCCCGTGGCGGCGATCATTTCAAGAAGGCGATTGCCGATCCGCAGGCCATCATCGCCGAGGCAAGACTGGGTGGCCGCGTATGCTATGCCGTTGCGGATGCAAGAACAGGCGCCATGCTCGAGGGCGACAATGCCAAAATCGGCACGCCCCCCGCCTCGGTGGCCAAGGTGATCACGGCGCTCTACGCCCTGTCCGTTCTCGGCGCGACGCATCGCTTCACGACACGGGTCGTGGCGACCGGTGGGGTGTCCGGCGGCGTGGTGCAGGGCGATCTTATTCTGGTTGGTGGCGGCGACCCGACGCTAGACACAAATGCGCTTGCGGCCTTGGCTGCCGCGCTGAAGGCCAAGGGCATCCGCGAGGTGCGGGGCGATTTCAAAGTGGCCGACGGGATGTTCCCGCAGGTGCCCACCATCGACAAGGGGCAGCCCGATCACGTCGGCTACAGCCCGGCGCTGTCGGGCATCGCGCTGAACTTTAACCGTGTGCACTTTGAATGGCGGCGGCAGGGATCGCAGTACGCCGTGTCGATGGATGCGCGGTCGGACCGCTATCGTCCTGACGTCGCCATGGCACGCATGGCGGTAACCGAACGGCGTGCACCGACCTACACCTATTCCGACGGGGGACGCACGGACAACTGGACCGTGGCGCGCGGCGCGCTCGGCAGTGGCGGCGCGCGCTGGTTGCCTGTGCGCAAGCCCGCGCTTTATGCAGGTGACGTGTTCCAGACGCTCGCCCGGTCACAGGGCATCGTGCTTAAGAACCCGCAGGTGGTGACGCGCACGCCGCAGGGCACCACCCTTGCCTCCTATCAAAGCGGTGATCTGCGAACGATCGTGCGCGACATGCTGCGGTTTTCGACCAATGTAACGGCAGAAATGGTCGGCATGGCGGCGACCGCCAAACGCAGTGGAAGGCCGGCGAGCCTGCGCGCTTCGGCGACCGAGATGAACCGCTGGGCACGGGCGGCACTTGGCACGCCAAGCATGCGCCTGGTCGATCATTCGGGCCTTGGCGATGCCAGCAAGATGACGGCCGACGACATGGTTCTGGCTCTGGTGCGGGCCCGCCAGAACAACGTCCTGCGTCCGATCCTGAAACCCATTCCCATGCTCGATGCGCAGCGTCGCGCGATCAAGAACCACCCGATCGAGGTCCACGCCAAGACCGGTACTCTGAACTTCGTGTCAGGACTGGCCGGATACATGACGGCGCGCGACGGCACGGAAATGGCTTTTGCCATCTTCGCCGCCGATGAAGCGACCCGGGCCGGTATCCCGCGGGCGGAACGTGAACGCCCGCAGGGTGCACGCAGCTGGAACCGGCGGGCCAAGACCATGCAACAAAAGCTGATCGAACGCTGGGGCGCTGTCTACGGCAGCTAGGTGTTTCGCCGCGCGTGCCGCGCGGCGACCGGCTGGGGCTCCGCCCCAGACCCCGTGGTATTTTTGGTCAGAAGAAGACTAAGCCGCGTTCTTCATCCGACCCGCATCGATAGTGTCCGCCGTGGCCTGCGCCGTGGCCGCTGACAGGGTCCAGCCCAGATGCCCATGGCCAGTGTTGTAGTAGACCCCCGGCTTCTTGCCCGGCCCGACCTTCGGCATCATGGATGGCAGCATGGGGCGCAGACCCGCCCATGGCACGCAATGCTCCGTCGATACATCCGGAAAGAACGTCTCGCACCAGTCGCGCAGCGGCCGGATCCGGTCGTCGCGGATGTCGAGGTTGTAGCCATTGAACTCGGCGGTGCCAGCAATCCGGAACCGCTTGCGGCCCAGGCGTGAGGTCACGATCTTGGCCTCGTCATCCAAGAGGCTCACCCAGGGTGCCGCCGCCTGGCTTTCCACGTCATCAAGGTTCACGGTGATGGAATACCCCTTCACCGGATAGATGTTCACTCGGTCACCCAGTTCGGCCGCAATGGCGCGGCTGCCCACACCCGCGCAGACTACGATGCCATCAAACGCTTCGGTCTGGGCGGCACCACATTCGTCCCACGTGAGCCTCACACCTGCGCCCGTATGCGTCAGGTCGGTCACATCGCACTTGTAGTGAAAACTGACGCCCATCCGCTCGCAGCCCTGGCTCAGCGCGCGGGTGTAGCGGTGAATATCTCCGGTAAAATCGCTCTCGGTATAGAAGCCGCCCAGCGTTTCGGCCTGCAGCGCGGGTTCCAGCCGCTGTACCTCGTCCGCCGACACCTCGCGCCGTTCCAGCCCCGCCTTTTCCAGCAGGTCATTCACCCTCCGCGCATGATCGAACTCGGCGGCGTTGCGGTACACATGCAGAATGCCGCGCTGCTCCATATCGAAATCGGCGCCCACCTCCTTGGCAAAGGCCAGCAGATGCTCACGCGCCGCAATGGCGAGCCGCGCCGTCTCGACCGTATTACGCTCATAGTCCGGAATGTTCCCCATGAACTCGGCCATCCAGCTCAGCTTGTGCCAACTCGGCGTCGGGTTTACGAGCAGCGGGGCGTCGGATTTCATCATCCATTTCAACCCCTTGAAGATCGTGCCCCAGCGCGTCCACACCTCGGCATTGCTGGCCGACAACTGACCGCCATTGGCAAAGGACGTCTCCATCGCCGCATAGCGGTTGCGGTCGAAGACGCTCACATCATAGCCCCGGCGAGCCAGCGCATAAGCAGTGGTAATTCCGGTTATTCCGGCGCCGATCACGGCAATATGGGTCATTTGGGGATCCTCCCAATCTCACGGCGATGACACGGATGCGCACCCGCACCACGCGGGTCTGCATCCCCATCTGTCGCGAGACCTGAGAGCTTGACGGCAAGCACCTCATCAGGTGCCGGGCGGGCCGCTTTCTCCTTCGGTGGGCCGGATGCCATGCGGTCCGACCACTCTCCAGATCGTCACAGCTACCGTCCTGAATGGCTTCAGGTTGGGCGCGGCCGGCACGGTTCTGGTGCCTGAGAGTTTCCGGGGCGTTGCTCCTTCGGCGGCAAGCACGTTGCTTGCGCTCTCCCATGTCGGCCTCTGCGACTGAGTTTCGTATAGGAAACACAATTGAGTCGCGCAAAGGGTTTTCTCAGGTACACCTCAGATTAAGATCACGATGGCGCAATGGCGCTCAAGATCTGGGCAATGCCACTGCGGTCATTGGCCAGCCAGCGCCAGTGGCTCGGTCTTGCCACTGTCTTCCAGATCCCAGACCGCGTGCCAGGCATCATCCGTCCGGGTGATGGCAAGGGTATTCCGCTCGGCCACATAACGGCCCGACTGACCGGGCAGGCGCTCGATCGTGATGGGCGCGCCGTCCAGCGGGCCCTCGCCAAAGGCGGCAAGCGAGCCCAAAACCTTGGCCCAGGCCTGAGGGGGCGGACGGTGGGCCACGCCCGATGCAATCAATTGATGCAGGGTGTCCTGACCGCCCAAGGGCATGGTGGCGCGCGCCGCGAGGTGAATTTCGCCCGATACGGCGGTGATGCGCGCGCCGGTGTCGACGGCAATGTCGGTCAGCAATTGCAGCATTCGCCGCCATTCCGTGCGATGCGCGCGGCTCTGCCACTGGTCGCGCAGATCATCTTCGTATTCCTGCATTTTGGGCGTGACGACCATCGCCGCCTCCAGCACAGACAGGCGCGGACCCAGCAAGGGCACGGACGAGATAAACAGGATCTGACGTGTGGGCGGCAACGCGGCCACGGCCTCCATCATCGCCCAACCGACATCGCCCATCACCTGCCGCCGCGTCCGCTCGCCCCGCAGATCGGGGGCAACGAGGCGCAGGTCGGGCAGGTCGATCCACCAGCCAAGGCTCAGCCCGGTCTTGTCATGAAACCGCCCCGGCATGTCGTCCAGGGTGCAAGCATGTTGAAAGATCAACGTCGCCTCGCGCGCAACTTCATAAAGCGTCTGGCCCACAGGCGAATAGGTGCGTGACCGGGGCAGTGATCCCCACCCGTCGCAGATGTCATGGTCGTCCCATTGGCACAGTGACGGCACGCTTGCGGCCAGTTCCATGAAGGCCGGGCAGGTGTCAAAGAACTTCATGTAGCGTTCAAAAAACCCGCGCCGCAGATGCGCGCGCAGCTCTCTCAGGTCGGCGCGCTCGGGGTCCTTGGGCACGCTTTCGGGCCAGTCCTCGCTCAGCGGATGGCCCAGCGTTACCTCATCGGCATAGATCTGGTCGCCTCCATGCAAAAGCAGGTGGAACGGATTGTTCCGGTGATCGTCCCGCAAGCGTGCCCACATGGCGTTGCGCTCATCCGGGTCGCGGTCCAGATCGCCGTTTTCCTCGCCGTTGCAGGACGCGAAGGCGATGTTCAGATCACCGTCATAGCCGGTGCGGATCGTGTGGCTTTGGCCCAATACGCTGTAGGTGACGGGCGCGCTCATCGCCGCCTCGAACCGCGCCCGCAGCACGCGCCAGCCTGCATCTGCGGCAATTTCGACAAAGGGATAACGCCCCTCACCGCAGATCAGCGGATCGGGGTTGGTGGTGTCCGTCACGAATACAAGCGCACTGAGGTGCAGGGCCGCGTCCCGCACGTCGTCGAGAAACAGGATCGGTCCCAATATGCGCGATGTGGTGGAGGATGTGTCGGGGTCAGTGGCCATGGGGATCAAATGGTTTCGTTACACGGTGAGGCATTGAACATGTTGCGCCGCGGCCGATATGCAAGGCGGCCTGCTAAAGGTCGCGCACGATGTCGCCATAGGCCAGTTCGATCCGCTCAACCATGATCTCATCCTCCATCGCATCAAAGCGGTCGACTGACCATGCAACGGGGTAGACGTCTTTCAGGTTCCATGAGGCCACGGTGTTTTCCACGTTATCCATCAGGTCGATGGCAACGCTCTTGGGTGTGATCGGTTCGCTCAAATTGCCCTCGAGCGTATCACGAACCCAGGCAATAACGGGGTCAGTCTTTTTCAGGGCAAAACGCTTGATGGTTAAATTGACATGTTTCACAGGCTTCGGCAGTTGGTGGACAAACCGGTTTTCGCCACCTTCCACCACGGGTTCCGTTTCCAGCGTGGCGCCCAGCCCCGACACCTCCTGCGCAAAGAACCCCGCCGTCGCATCTCCAACAGCGATGAGAAAAACAAACGCTTGCGTATGGTTTGGCTCGTTGGTCATCGCCTGTTACAGCGTCATATGCCGCGCCCGCGCGCCCCGTTCGATGGCCGCGGCATGAAGCCGGTCGATGTTCAGCTCGTAGCGGATTTCTTCCAGGAGCCGCAGTTCCGCCTCCTCAAGAGTTCCGTCCGCAGCGGCCACGTCGCAGGCCAGCGCATAGGCGGTTTCGAACAGCCGTTCCGGCAGGGCTTCGCGGACGAGGCCAAAGAGGGCATCCAGCCCGTCTTCCTGTTCAAAAAGGTCAAAGACCATCTGCGCCATCCGGTTCAACCGGTCCAGATCGTAACCCGCAAAGACCGGCAAGTTGTTCACGGCCGAGTTAATCTTGACCAGCTCGGCGGTGCGGATGTCCTCGTCTGACGCGGACACAGCGATCATCATTGCGACCAGCGCGTCCTGTGCGGTCATGGAAAGGTTCGTGTCGGCCATGGTGGCGTATCCTTATGCGGTGCTGCATTCCTCAATATTGACGGCTGGGGCGGCCCGCAATAGGTAGCGCCGGGATTGTCCCTGCGGGGACATGTCACAAGGGCCGCGCATCGGGCGCGTGCCACCACATGGGATCAATGAGCATGTCGAGTTTCCGTGACGCCGCGATGAGCAGCAAGGCCTGGCCCTTCGAAGAGGCGCGCCGGTTGCTCAAACGCTACGAAAAAGCGCCGCCGGAAAAGGGCTATGTCCTGTTCGAGACGGGCTACGGTCCCTCGGGTCTGCCCCATATCGGCACCTTTGGTGAGGTGGCCCGTACAACAATGGTGCGCCGCGCTTTCGAGGCGATCTCGGACATCCCGACCAAGCTGATTTGTTTTTCGGATGACCTCGACGGCATGCGCAAGGTGCCGGGCAACGTGCCGAATCCAGAGCTGCTGGAGCAGCACCTCCAGCGTCCGCTGACGGACGTCCCGGATCCGTTCGGCACCCATGAGAGCTTTGGCCATCATAACAACGCCATGCTGCGTCGGTTTCTGGATACGTTTGGCTTTGACTACGAATTCTATTCGGCGCGTGAATTCTATGCGTCTGGCCAGTTTGACGAAATTCTGCTGCGCTGTGCCGAGAAGTACGATGATCTGATGAAAATCATGCTCAAGTCGCTGCGCGAGGAGCGGCAACAGAGTTACTCGATTTTCCTGCCGCTGCATCCTGAAAGCCGCCGGGTGATGTATGTGCCGATGAAGCATGTGGATGCTGTGAACGGCACCGTCACGTTTGACGATGAGACGGGCAAGGAATGGACGCTGCCTGTCACGGGCGGCAATGTGAAGCTGCAGTGGAAACCGGATTTCGGTGCGCGCTGGGCGGCGCTGGGCGTGGACTTCGAGATGTATGGTAAGGAGCACGCCACCAACGAAAAGATCTATGACGCGATCTGTCGGACGCTTGGGGCGCAGCCGCCGAACCACTTCAGCTACGAGCTGTTCCTGGACGATCAGGGGCAGAAGATTTCGAAGTCGTCTGGCAATGGCGTGAGCATCGACGAGTGGCTGACCTATGCAAGCACCGAGTCGCTTTCGTATTTCATGTACCAGAAGCCCAAGACAGCGAAGCGCATGTTCTTTGACGTTATCCCCAAGGCGGTGGACGAGTACCACCAGCAACTCCGGGCCTATCCGAGCCAGGACGACAAGGGCAAGGCGGCGAACCCGGTCTGGCATATCCATTCGGGCGACGTTCCCGAGAGCGACATGGTCGTGCCTTTTGCGATGCTTCTGAACCTCGCCTCGGTCAGCCAGGCGGAGGATAAGGACAAGCTGTGGGGGTTCATCCAGCGCTATGCGCCGGAGACCGGGCCGGAGACGCATCCGGGCATGGACACGGCCGTGGGTCATGCGGTGCGCTACTACAATGACTTCGTGAAACCGGCGAAGACCTACCGCCTGCCGACGGACCAAGAGCGTGAGGCGCTGGAGGTGCTGAAGGCAGAGCTGGAAACCTATGACGGGGCGATCGAGGACGAGGCGTTGCAGTCGGTTGTCTATGCCGTCGGGCGCGAGCGGTTTGATCCGCTGCGGGGGTGGTTCACCGCGCTGTACGAGGTGCTGCTAGGGGCGTCTCAAGGGCCGCGGTTTGGTGGGTTCATTGCGCTTTATGGCGTGGCTGAAACCATTGCGCTGATTGAGGCGGCTTTGGCGGGTGAACTGGTGCCGGAAGGTGCGCAGTAAATGCGCACCCTACGGGTGTTGCTCGGTCCGATTGAGTGATTGACGTGGCGGGGACGGGATTTGTCCCCGCGGGGACAGCTTGTTCGGCCGGGTTACGGGATCTTTAGGCCTTTGTGAAAGCCACGCGATTTCAGGTGTTTGGCCTGCGCGCGGTACCGTAGCGCAAAATTAACCGGCAAAATCACATGCTGCTGCCCGAGAGCGGGCGGCAGCGTTTTTTGTGAGTGCCAGCCATCTGAATGCCGCGTCATACGCGGGTGCTGGTCCTTGGCGTCAGGGTCTGCAAAACAGGGCGGACTGACATCGGGAACCGCGCCGCCATGATCCGCCAAATCCATCCCTCCGCCATATACATGGGCCTGCTTGCGGCCTTTGTGGGCTATTCCGCATCCTTCGCCATCGTGCTGGCCGGGTTGACGGCCATGGGCGCGACAGAGGCGCAGGCCGCGACCGGGTTGTTTTTTGCGACGATGGGCATGGGGGTGTGCAGCATCTGGTTGCCTGCGGTGACGCGCATTCCGGCGGCGGTCGCCTGGTCGACGCCCGGTGCCGCGTTCCTTGCTGCGACGGCGGTACTGCCCGGCGGATTTGCAGAGGCCGTAGGCGCGATGATCTGTTGCGCCGTCTTGATCATCCTGACCGGTCTTGTCCCGGCACTTGGCCGGGTCGTGGCCGCGATCCCGAAGCCCATTGCTAATGCGCTGTTGGCGGGGGTGTTGTTCAAGCTGTGCCTGGCTCCGGCGCTTGCCCTCGGTACGATCCCCTTGCTGGTGCTGCCGGTCATGGCGGCATGGCTGGGCGGGTTGATCTGGAACCGGCTTGCGGCGATGCCGCTGGCGGTTTTTGCCTTTGCGCTTGTGCTGGTTCTGGGTGTGGACATGTCAGGCGGAGACAGTGCATCGGATGTGGTTTGGTTGCCCGAGTTTGCGCCGGTGGTGCCTGTCTTTAACTTGCAGTCTTTTGTGTCCATCGCGCTACCGCTGTATCTGGTGACGATGGCGGGGCAGAACATTCCCGGTTTCGCCGTTCTGGAGTTGAACGGGTATGCCGTCGAGCGGCGTCCGTTGATCCGAAACACGGGGGTGGTGAGCCTGGTGATTTCGGCCTTTGGGTCGGTGCCGGTGAACATGTCCGCGATCACGGCGGCGATGATGGCAGGTGAGGACGCGGGCAGAGACCCGGCGCATCGGTATTGGGCCGCGATCACGTCTGGTGTGGCCTATGTGCTGTTGGCTTTTGCCGCAGCAGTTGTGGCGACCGTGGCGGGGCTTGCGCCGGTCGAATTGATCACGGCTGTTGCCGGTCTGGCCCTGATCCCGGCCTTTGTCGCGTCAACGTCCGGTGCGTTTGCCGAGCCCGCACAGCTTGAGGCACCTGCGCTGACCTTTCTGATCGCAGCAAGCGGAATGGAATTGTTTGGCGTCAGCGGTGCCTTCTGGGGTGTTCTGGTGGGCAGCGTGGTGTGGTTCTGCAAGGGTGCTGCACGCTAGGCCTTGGGGCGGCGAAGTTGCCGGTGCCCTGTGTTGGCCTAGGTCTTCCTGCAGTTCAGGGGAGACGACAGATGCGCAAGTGGATGATTGGGGCGGTTTTGGCCATTGGGTTGGCAGGTGGTGCGTTGGCACAGGGCGCCGAGATCGAGGGCGTGATTTCGAGCCAGATCGAGGCGTTCAAGGTTGATGATTTTGCCGAAGCTTTCACCTATGCCGCGCCGTCCATTCAGGGGATGTTCCGCACGCCGGAGAATTTTGGCCGGATGGTCACGCAGGGCTATCCGATGGTGTGGCGTCCGGCGGATGTTACGTATCTGGATCTGCATGAGGAGGCGGGGCGCTATGTGCAGGTGGTCCGGATCGAGGACGCGCAGGGCACCGTGCACTTTCTGGGATACTCGATGATCCAGACCGGTGACGGCTGGAAAATCAGCGGTGTGCAGGTGCTGGATGCGCCGGGTGTGAGCGCCTAGGCCTGTGTTGTTTACTCAGCCGCTTGTGCGGTTGGTTTTGGCCGGGAGCTGCGCCCTTTGTGCGTTGGGCTGAAACCCGTGATCAGCCGCGCGCCCTTGGAGAACGTCAGATACGACCAAAACCAGTTCATGGCCACGAAAATGGGATTTCTCACGCCTATCAGGAAGTAGATATGCGCGATGCCCCATAGCCACCACGCGACAAAACCCGAGAGCTGGAAGCGTCCGAAGTCGATGACAGCAGCGTGTCGTCCAATGGTGGCAAGGTTGCCCGCGTGCCGGTAGCGGAAGGGCGCGTCATCTGCCGTGCCCGTCACAAGCGCGGCAATACGTTTGCCGACATACTTACCACCCTGTTTGGCTGCAGGTGCAATGCCGGGCACATCAAGCCCGTCTTTCCAGGATACTTGAGCCGCGTCGCCGATCACGTAGATGTTGGGCGTCCCTGGCAAGCTGAGGTCCGGGTTCACTGGGACGCGCCCTGTGCGGTCGGTTGTGGCATCCAGCCAGCGGCCCACATTTTTGACCGCGACGCCCGCGCCCCAGACCTTGCAGGCGGAAGGAATGAACTGGTTGGGCAGTTGAACACCCTGCTCAGTGATGTCCTCGACCATCGTGTCGAGCATCACCTCCACCCCCAGTTTTGCGAGGGATTGTAGGGCCTTGGCCGACAGGTTTTCAGGAAAGGCACGCAGCAGTCGGTCGCTGGCTTCGATAAGGATCACGCGGGCATCACGGGAATTGATGCGGTGAAAGTCGGCGGCAAGTGCTTGGTTGGCCAGTTCGGCAATGGCGCCTGCCATCTCGACCCCCGTAGGCCCGCCACCCACGACAACAAATGTCAGCTGGCGGTGCTGTTCGGCGTCGGAGTTTGAAATCTCGGCCCGCTCGAACGCAATGAGCACCTGTTTGCGGATCTCTGTGGCGTCGATGATGCGCTTGAGGCCGGGCGCGTGCTCTTCCCACTCGTCGCGGCCGAAATAGGAATGGTGGGCACCAGATGCGACGATCAGGTGGTCGTAGGGAAAGGTGCCTTCTTCCGTGAGGACCTGCTGGGCCTTTTTGTCCACGTCCAGCACTTCGGTCAGGGCAACAGAGACGTTTTTCTGACCCGAGAAGATGCCCCGGATCGGCCACGCAACGTCGGCTGGGGACAGGTCGGCCGTGGCCACCTGATAGAGCAGGGGCTGGAACAGGTGGTAGTTGCGCCGGTCGATGATCTGGATGTCGACGGCGCTTTTCTTCAGCGCGCGGGCGGCAGCGAGGCCACCGAAACCTGCGCCGATGATGACGACCTTGGGGCGGGACTGCGTGACCTTTGACATGAGCGACCTCGCTGCGTTTGCACATCGCATAAGTTGGTGTCGGCTGGCGACTATTCCATATGCGGTGCGCAGGAAGTGAGCCACTGTAACATTTGGTCAACGTGTTGCGTGCCTTGCCCACCAGCCGCACGGTTCCGTCGGGCTGCGTTAACACTTCATTGATACTCCCCTTGCCCGCGACGACCGGCCCCCTGGGCGCGATCGGTTTGACTGCGTGACACGGCCAGCTTTGGCCCCTGCGAAAAGGGATGAATGGATGAACAAGGCAATTACTGATGGCGTTCTGCTGATGCCGCCCACCTTTGCGGAAGGTTTGAATGTCTGGTCGAGTGGCGACGGCACGCCGGGGTCGAGCACCTACCAAAGTGCTCCCAACGCCGCCTTTGTGCCGGCGGACCAGGATTTTGGCGGTTGCCTTGAGTTGCAGAAGACATCCAACACGACACGCCTGCGCTGTATGGGAGAGACACCGCTGCTGCCGGGTTGCTATCTGCGGGTGACGGCACGATTGAAAGTCATCAGCGGCAGTCTCCCCTCCGTGCGCATCGCGGGCTATGCAGCGCTGGGCAACGGGCAGCCTGTTTCTGGCGTCGATACGACCGCAGACAGTGTGTCGCTGACCACTTATGGCGATGTGGTCGAGGTGTCCGCCATCATTGGCGCAGGCAACCGCTCCGGCGTGGATCTCGTGTGGGGCGCAAATGCAGTCTACGGGCACTTTGGTCTTGATCTGACCGGGCCAAACGGTGGCGTTGTCCGCATTGATGACATTGTCATCGAAGACATTACATCGGTTTTCCTGCGGGATTTGGTGGCCGTTGTTGACGTGCGTGATTACGGCGCTGTCGGGGATGGCAGTACGGATGACAGCGACGCCTTTGATGCCGCCAACGCGGCTGCCAATGGGCGGACCATCCTGGTGCCTGAGGGTGTATTCAGGCTTGAAAAGGACGTGGCATTTGAGGAGCTGGTGAAATTCGAGGGCACGCTGAGTATGCCCGCGGACAAGATGCTGCTGTTGCGCAAGAGCTATGACTTGCCGACTTATGTTGAGGCCTTCGGCGATGAGGTTCTGGCCTTCAAGAAGGCGTTTCAGGCGTTGCTCAACAGTTCCGATCACGAAAGCCTGGACCTGGGAGGACGCCGTATCGCCGTGTTCGAACCCATTGACATGCAAGCCGCGGTGCCGAACCGAAGCCAGTACAACACGCGCCGCGTCATCCGGAATGGCCAGTTCGAGGCGCAGGGCGACAACTGGACCACGCAGACTGTCACAAGTCAGGCGACGTATTCCTCTTCGAACGGGCGCACGCTCACCAATGTAGCCAATATCGCGAATGTCCCGGTTGGAGCGCTGGTGACCGGCAATGGCGTCGGTCGCGAAATCTATGTGCGCAGCAAGAACGTAGGTGCAGGCACGATCGAGTTGAACGCCCCCCCGTTTGATGCAGACGGCACGCAGAACTACACGTTCCAGCGCTTTGACTATCTGATTGATCTCAGTGGCTTTTCGAAGCTGTCCAAGTTCAACATGTCGAACATCGAGTTCCAGTGTAACAACAAGTGTTCCGGTATCATGCTTGCTCCTGCGGGCCCGACCTTTGAATTGCAGGAATGCTTTGTCAGCCGTCCGAAGGATCGCGGTATCACCTCGATTGGTGGGGGGTGTCAGGGCATTCTCATCGATCGGTGCCAATTCCTGTCTGCCGAAGAGTCAGAGGACGTGGCCGACCGCACATCCATCGGCTTCAACGTCAATTCGAACGACGCCAAGATCCGCGACTGCAGGGCGACCCAGTTTCGCCATTTCATGTTGCTGGCGGGGCAGAACCACCTGATCAAGGGCAACCACTTTTTCCAGGGCGATGGTGTGCCGGATGGTTTCCGTACGGCGGGTGTCGTCTTGCAGGACAACTACACGGCCAGTGTGGTCACCGGCAATTACATCGACAATTGCTTTGTCGAGTGGACGAACGAACGGGACCCCACACCCGGCTTCACCGGTGGCTTTTCCTTCAGCTCGTTCAGTCTGACCGACAACGTGTTCCTGTCCGGAGATGTGGCGCCGTGGTTCAGCTATCTGGTCGTGAAACCGCATGGCGCGGGTCACTTCCTTAACGGTGTGACAGTGACCGGCAACCGGTTCCGGTCCATCAATGGCAACATTGATCGGGCAGAGCGTGTGGATACCAGCTTTGCGGATCTTGATCACAACCGGAACCGGTCTGTGTGGTACAAGGGAAATTCGTACCACAACGTATCGGAGCACGCGGAAAACCCGTTGGTCGTGGAACACACCCAAGGCACAAACTCCCGGACCTGGACTGTCGGAACCAGCAACAAGCTGCCGTTTGAAGGCTATTGCCAATTCGTCGATTCGGTCGTCTTGACCGGTGACTTGCGGAACAACTCGAACCAGCGTCGTTACGAAGCGCCAGTGGGCCGTGGCCGCATCGGAACGGGCGAGGATCAGTTCTCGCTTGAGTTCAGTGAGGACATGCGCGGGTCAATCCGAGCGACCGTACGGATGGACAAGGACTGATCCAGGCCGCTCAGAACGACCGCCATATACCCAATTTGAGGGCGAAGATCCCATCTTCGCCCTCGACCCCAAAGACGAAGCTGCGGCCCTTTGGTTTTGGTTGCCAAACCAGAGACGGGGCAAGTGTTGTTGCGGTTTGACCGTCCGTGTCGCTGACAAAGACCTGCATCATAACCTTAAAGCGGTCATTCAAGTTGAGCCCGATGGTCGTATCCAGTTTGAGCATGTCAGGGTTGTCGTCGAGCGCCCATTCGATTGCCCCGTCAATGGCGAGCCAGCCGTAGCGGTCCCACATCTTGATCCCGCGCCCATAGCTCAGACCAGTGCGCAGGAGTGGGTCAGAGTTACCGCCAAACGTGCTGCCGAGCCCAATGTCGTATGCAATCTTATAGGCCCGTTCACCCGTGCGGACCGGTTTGCGGAAGAATAGAAAACCCGTCCCATCGCCCATACGACCGCTGGTCATGTTCACATCTATCTTGGCGCCCAAGGTCAGTTTTGGCCGAAGCCCGTATTCCAGATAGACAGATCCATCCAGCTTTCCCGTTTCCTCGTAGACGCCGCTGTAAGACAGGAAGCCCTTGCGATGTTCCTGCATCCAAGCCCCGGCGATCGCAGATGATGCATCGAGCAGAAAGGCGAGCAGGAAAGGCAGGGTTGGGAGGCGGATGGCAGCAACTCCTCGGGCGATCTTTGTCCCCGCAGCGTTGCTCAGACATGGTTAACAATTGATTAGCGGCTCTTGTTGCACAAAGTCAGACCGCTTTTTGGGGAACCTTTTGAGCATCTTCGGGCGTTATGTGAGCGACGCACCTGATGCGAAAGGAGAAAGACTATGAAAGCGACATTGAGCATTTTGCTTGCCGTTGTGGCCGTACTTGGGGTTGGTGCCGCCGTTTACATGATCGACATCGACCAGACACAGGAGACCCGTCTGCCCGAAGTGACTGTGGAAGGTGGCCAACTTCCCGCATTTGACGCCGAAGTTGGCGATGTCAGCGTGACTGAAGAAACCGTTGATGTGACCGTGCCGGAAGTTGATGTGACGCTGGAGGAGAAGTCCGTGACTGTTCCGGGGATCAAAATCATCCCGCCTTCGGATGACGGCTGAACAGGGTTTGGCTACGAATGACGGCCCCAGCGCACAGCGTTGGGGCCTTTTTTTCTGCCCGACCCTGTGGGGAAGGTGGCGCAATCCTATATGAGACGATGAACAACGGAGAGATGCCCATGCAGTGCCCCATTGACGGAACGCCCCTTGTGATCGCCGATAGGAGCGGGGTCGAAATTGACTATTGCCCGCAGTGCCGCGGCGTGTGGCTGGATCGGGGCGAGTTGGACAAGATCATTGAGCGCGCTGCCGCCTATGCTCCGCCGCCCCCTCCGCCGCCGTCCGAACCTCAGATGAGCCGAGGGTATGATGATCGTGGTTATGACGACCGCGGCTATGATCAACGCCGCAGGAAGAAAAAGGGCATGGGTGATCTGCTGGGCGACATTTTTGATTTCTAGCCAGGATCAGGCCAAGGGCGCGGTTGCGCAGGCCCGAAACCTTTGCACTTCTGGTGCTGCGCCCGTGAGCGAGATCGTGACCGCCGCCGTCTGCGTGAATGCAGTCGCTGTCCTGTTGAATTCAAAGCCGTCCAACACGTTGCCGAACCCTGCATCCGTGACCGTCAGCGTCTGACCTTCCGTTATGTGGCGGCTGGTGGAGATGGTGTTTTGTTGTGGACCGTCGAAGCGGATGGAGAAGGTGGGGGCGTCTGGCCAGCCGTTGGAGCTTGTGACGGCGATCGCATAGAGCCGCGTGGCGTGGTCGTAGGTGACCGCGATGTCGGCTGCCGGTTCGCTGTGCGACAGTGTGCAAACCGGGGTCGCATTGAATTCCCAAGCGTGAGCCGGGGCGGCGAGACAGGTGAGAGCGATGAGGAAACGCATGACGCGGACATAGGCCGGGTTGGTGCGGTTGCCAGTGATGCCAGCACAGATGTGTCACCATGCAGCATCAAGATGGCCGGTCCATGCCCCGCTGTCAGTGTCATCACGGGCTTGCCATCGATGTCGATCATCCGGCGCTTGAAGCCGGGGAGCAGGTTTGTGTCCGCTTGCTCAAAGATGGTCATTGATCCACCCCTTGAACTCGGAAATCGCAGCCTCGTCCCTTTGAAAATAGGACCATCTGCCAATCTTGTTGACCGACAGGAAGCCGGCCCGTCGCAACAGTTCGAGGTGGCGGCTGACGGTGGGCTGGGCCATGTCGAGCTTTGCCGTGATCAAGGTCACGCAGACGCCAATGTCCGATGGCCGACCCGTCGCTTGATGCGAGAAATGCGCGTCGGGGTCGGATAGCCATGTGAGGATGGACAGGCGTGCGTTGCTTGCCAGGGCTTTGGACTGTTCAAGGCGATCTTTCATGAGTTCGGAATAAATAGTTACAAAGCTATGAGTCAATGCAATATCAGCATGAGCTTTTCCGAACCGTCAGAACAGAAAGATCACTGCATAGCCAAAAAGCATGACCGACGCTTCCTGTCTGCTCAGCACGAAACCCGTACGAAGGAAGATGAGTGACACCAGGGATGCTCCGATCATGATCGGAATCCAGAATGCGATGAAGGTGTCCGCGATCAGAACCGGAGACACCAGGGCCGCGCTGCCCAGGACGATGGTGCCGTTGAACACGTTGCTGCCGAGGATTCCACCGAGGATGAGGTCGGGCTGGCGCCGCAGGGCGGCGGCGACACAGGCCGCCATTTCGGGAAGGGACGTACCGATGGCCACAGCGGTCAAACCGATCAGGGCCTCGGACATGCCCAAACTGCCGGCGAGGCCAATGGCGGCGTTGATGAACAGATGTGCGCCGAAGGGCAGGGCGACCAGAGCGGCGATACACCAGCCCATTGCACCGGTCAGCCCACCGGTCCCGTCTGGTTCCGCGCTGTCCTGGTCGTCAAGCGAGTGCCAGCGCAGAAGCAGGTAGATCGTCATTCCCACGATGAGCATTGCCGCATCTGTCCGCGAGACAACCGCATCATATGCGATAATGCCGAAGGACAGAGCGGCCAGAAGCATCGCGCATCCGTCTATGCGCAGGATGTCCGACGCGGTGGCAACCGGTGCGATCAGGGCGGCAAGTGCAAGCACGAGAAGCAGGTTGGCGATATTGCTTCCAACCACATTGCCGACCGCGACATCGGGTGCCGCCGCAAGCATGGCCTGCACCGCGACAAAAAGCTCTGGCGCGGAGGTGCCAAACCCCATGACGACAAAAGCCACGATGACGGGCGGTATCCTGAACTCTGCTGCAAGCCGTTCGATTCCGTCGATCAGCCAGTCCCCGCCATAGAACAGGAGCGTTCCGCCCATGACGAGGAACAGCAGGTCCATGCCCATCAGTCGGGTGCGCCGAAGTCGAGGTCGTCGGGGCGGTAGTTGAAGAGCTCAATTCTGGGAGGCTTGCCGTTGCCCAATCGCAGTGCTGTCAGGCTTGCCGGTGCAACCGGGATGACATGTGCGGGTTGAAGCCCGACATAGCGTTGCAGGAGCGCCCGGATGACACCGCCGTGGCAGACGACAAGGAGGTTCGTACAAGGTTCGCGGCGTTCTTCCTCGATCACGGCGCTGACGCGGTCGGCGAAATCGGGCCATGCCTCTCCCCCCGGTGGCACGGAGGTGCCCGCGCGCCAGCCCTGGTACCCTTCTTCGTCTTCCTTGCGGATGTCGGCGATGGCGCGGCCCGTCCAATCGCCGACATCGTTTTCGCGCAATGCCCTGGAGAAGTGCGGGGCGTCGATGCCCAGGTGCTTGCTGGTCTGGCGCACCCGTTTCAGGTCTGACGCGACGGTCCGGCAGGGCGCGATGTCTTCGATCACCGGGCGCAGGGTCTCTGCCTGGGATTTGCCAAGCTCCGACAGACCGATATCGGCCTGTCCCTGAAGACGGCGGACCGCATTCCATTCCGATTGCCCATGGCGGACAAGCAGCAAACGCATCAGCCGATCCTCGTGCCATCGGGGGCGAACCAACTGTCGGGTTCGCTGGGCAGGCGGAACTGTACCGTCTCGCCGATCCGAAGTGCGGGGGGCTTGTCGACAATGGCCGTCAGGCGCAGCCCATCGCGCAGGCCGGTGACCATGGTGCGGCCCGCGATGGTGCTGGTTTCGACCAGTTCCATGGGCAGTGTGGTGTCGCCTGCCTGGCCGCTGACCGCCATGTTCTCGGCCCGGAACATCGCCATGCAGTCATCCGCAGGCGGTGACAGTGCCATGTGTCGGCCGCCGACCCTGTAGCCTGCGCCGTTCTTGACCACCGGCACCATGTTGTTCGGGGGCGTTCCGACAAAGGTGGCGACAAAGGCCGTTTCGGGCCGGTCGATGAGGTCGGCGGGGGCGCCAAATTGCTGCACGCGCCCCCGATCCATGACCGCGACATGGGTGGCCATGGTCATCGCCTCGATCTGGTCGTGGGTCACGTAAACCGTGGTTGCTCCCGTTGCACGGTGCAGGCGCATGAGTTCGGTGCGCATCTCGACCCGTAGTTTGGCGTCGAGGTTCGACAGCGGTTCGTCGAACAGCAGAACCGACGGTCTTGGTGCAATGGTGCGGGCGATGGCGACCCGCTGTTGTTGACCGCCCGAGATCTCGTTGGGGTAGCGATCGGCGAGGTTGGCGATGTCGAGCAGTTCAAGCACCTCGCGCACGCGCTCTGCGCGTTCGGCCTTGGGCATCGACATGACCTTGAGCGGCCAATCCACGTTGCCGCGCACCGACATGTGAGGCCAGAGCGCATAGGACTGAAACACCAGTCCGGAGTTGCGTTTGGCCGGGTCGACGGCCCAGTCGCGGTCGCCATCCGAAACCGTCTGGCCGTCGAAGATGATCTGCCCTGCGGACGGCAGTTCCAGCCCAGCGAGCATCCGCAGGAGCGTGGTCTTTCCACAACCCGATGGGCCAAGAAGGACCAGGAACGCGCCGTCGGGCACAGAGATCGAGACATCCTTGACCGCTTCGACGCCGCCGAACCGTTTGGTGAGATTGCGTATTTCCAGCATGAAAGACCTTCAGTTCTGCAGCCAGGGCTGGGATTTCGATTGCAGCCCGCTGGCAAGCAGGCTGGCGGCAATGGAGATGAACAGGATCACGACCGTGATCGCGTTGGCGAACTGTGCGAACCCTTCGGAGGCGTAGCGGTAGGCCACCACGGACAGGACCGGCATCGTCGGTGTAAAGAGCAGCACCACCAGCGACAGGTCGCGGACGATCTTGACGAAGATCAGGATGCCGCCTGCCGTCAGCCCGCGGATCGCCAGCGGAATGGTGATGGCGCTCAGTCGACGGGCGAACCCGGCGCCGGTCATGCGGGCGCTTTCCTCAAGCTCGCCGCCCACCTGTTGGATCACCGCACGCCCTGTCTGTACGGAGAACGGCAGCAGGTATGCGGTGGCCGCGATGACGAGCAGCGCAAAGGTGCCGTAGAGTGCGGGCAGGGGCCCGATCGGCGCGCCAAGATAGGCGATGTATGCGGCACCAAACGCGATGCCCGGCACCAGAAGAGGCAGGAAGCCGACTTGCATGATGGCCGCGGACATCCAGCCTTCGCGGTAGCGCGCCGTGGTGTAGGAGGCGAGCAGGCCCACGAACATGCCGGAAAAGGCCACTGCCGCACCCAGACCCAATGTGATTGTCAGCGCGCGCACGATGTCGGCGTTATAGGCGATGCCGGGGATGCCCTGGGCGAAGCCGGGGTCGCTCTGGCCGATCCAGTAGTGCAGGGTCCAGCCCGAAAACAGGTTCGCGGAGGATGGTGCGAGGCTGGAAGCAACGAGAACGATCACCGGCACCACCGTCGCGGCCACCAGAACCACCATCGCAAGTGCAAAGAGGGGCCAGCGCGCCCCGCGCAGGTCGAACCGTTTGGCCCGCCCGCCCTTGCCGGTGATGGTCGCATAGGATCGGCGCCCGGATACCAGACGGTTGCCCACCCAGAGGAAGGCTGCCGAAATCAGCACCAGCAGGATGCCGATCACGTAGCCGCGCCCGACCTGACCCACTTCGATCATACCGAAGAGCCGGGTCGAAAGTGTCTGCATCCGCACGGGCAACCCGAGAAGCGCGGGTGTCGCGAAGTTCGATACCGCCCCGGCAAAACACAGCGATCCCGCAGCGACAAGCGCGGGCAGGGTGACGGGTAGGACAATGCCCATCAGAATCCGCCGCCCCTTGGCACCAGCGATTTGAGCGGCTTCGACAAGATCCGAGTTCACGGTTGCCAACGCGGCTGCAATGATGGTGAAGGCCAGGCTGAAATAATGCAGCGTCAGCACGATCAGCGTGGGCACGATGCCCCAGGCCAGCCAATCGGGGATGCCGATGCCCATCCCCTGCACCCATCCAACCTGTCCACCGACGCGGTCATTGCGGAACAATGCGCTCCAGGCCAGGGCAGCAGCAAAGGACGGGATCATGAATGGAAGCGTCGCCATCACGCCGATGGTTTTGCGGAACGGCACGTTGGTCATCACCACAAGCCAGGCCAGAAAGCCACCGAGCAGGATGCATCCGGTGCTGACTACCACGCCAATCAACAGGGTGTTGCCCAAGGGTTTGTAGAACAGGTTTGTGGACAGTCGCCCGCTCAACACATCGCTCCAGGCGTGGATCGTGTCCGGTTGCAGCGTGAAAAGTACGGTGCGCAAAAGCGGCAGGACGATCAGTGCGACCAGGATGGCCAGAACCACCGTCTTGAGCACCGTGCCCGGCCCGAACAAGACGCGCCTTCCCTGTCCACCTACGGCTGTGTCGGCCATCGAGGTCTTCCTCGCAAATCTGGAATGGAAAGATGCGGGGGGCGGTGTGCTGTCACCCCGACCCCCGCTGGGGAGGAGCGCGTTATTGCAGCGTCAGAACCAGGTCGCCGATATCGGCGCGGATCTTTGCCGTCTCGGTCGGTGCGATCCGCCATGCGGTGAAATCGTCAAGCGGGACCGCGTCCGGGTGCGGCGGGATGTCGGTCCGGGTGACGTAGTCGCCCGCCACGTAGAAAGGCGCAAGGCCCGGTCCGCCGGTTTGCGTTTCGTCGCCCATCAGGAAGTCGATGACGAGGCGGGCGGCTGCGGGGTTCTGCGGTTCGGACGCGAGCGCAAGCACGGCGGGAAAGATAATGCCCGGCGCGGGAATGACGTCGTTTGCCACTTGCAGCGCCCAGCCCTCGTCCGCGTTATCGCGGCGGTCGGAATAGCTGGTGAAACCCACTGGCGGGTTGTCCTGTCCCATCGCGCCCACAGCCACGTTCACGTCATCGGTCGACCCCACGAGGATGAGGTCGTTGTCGAACAGGTCGATGATGAAACGTTCGCCCGCACTGGTTGCGCCGTCCAAATCAATGGCGTGCCCGAACTGCGCCTCGTATGCGGTGCTCATCTCATCCGAACGCAGGACGATTTCCGTCATCAGGTCGAGGTAGTCGCCCCGCTGAAGCGGATCCACCATGACAACGCGTCCCCGCCAGTCGTCCGTTGTCAGTGCCCACAGGTTGTCGATGGGTGCGCCATCTGGATTTGATTCTTCGTTATACATCAGCACCTTGGTTGACAGCCGCTGTGCCAGAAGCGGGCTGCGGTACTCTTCGGGCACCCGGTCGGTCACACGTGGCGGCACGTAGGGTGCGATGATCCCGGTCTCCAGAAGCTCAGTCAGAACAACCGGGGTGTCGGAAATGTAGATGACATCGGCATTTGTCACGCCCGCCTGTGCCTCGGCCTTGAGCCGCGCGATCTGTTCGGTCGACGAGATGTCGAAGCCCTGCAGGTCAATGTCCGGATACGCCTCTTCAAAGGCGGTTTCGACACGGCCAATTCGGCTGGTGAAGGAATAGACGACAACCGACCCTTCCTCCTGCGCGCGTGGAAGCAGTTCCTGCGCTGTCATGTCATCGATATGCCCGTCGGCCAGCGCTGCCGTAGACAAAAGGATACCTATCGCGCCGAGGCGCTTTGCCGTCAGTCGTGCCATGTTTTTCTCCCGTGGGCCCTAGGTCATTCGAACCGCTCGATCAGCTGGCCGAGCCGATCGAGTTTCTTCAGCGTTTCCTTTTTCGCCGTGAGGCCTGCCGCGATGACGATCGCGTTGCAGACGGTCATCGGAACGATCAGTGTCTGGAAAGCGTCCGGGTCGCCCGAACGTGGGGCAGCAAGCAGATGGTCGGGACCGGGCGCCAGAAGTGCGCCGGACTTGCCCGAAATCATGATCGTCTTGGCGCCCGTCTCCTTCGCGACTTCCATCAGGGCCGCGTAGCCCCGCGGTGGCCGACGAAACGCAAAGCTCAGCACCACATCCCCCGCGCCGATGCCCAAAAGTTGTTCTGCCAGGCCACGGGGATCCGGTACGAGATGTTGGACATCCTTGCCGAAGCGGCGAAAGCGTTTGACCATCATCAGCGACAGGACTTCGGCATTGCCGTAGCCATAGACGAAGATGCGCCTCGCGCCCATCAACAGCCCTGCCACCTCGGCGATCTGGTCCGCGTCTATGAATTCCTCGATCCGGCCAAGCGCCTGCGCTTCGTCCAGCGCCAGTTTGCCGAGGATCGTCTCGGGCGTGCTGGTCGTGATGGTCTTTTCGAACCGGGTCGCCGTTTCATGCGTTGCGATGAATTCCTCGCGCAGGGCGTCCCGAAAGGATGCGTAGCCGTCAAATCCGAGCTTCTTGGCCAGACGCGATGCGGTGGCCTCGTGCACGCCAACGGCCCGCGCCAGTTCCAGAGCCGTCCCAAGCGCCGCGGCCTTTGGCCTGTCGATGACCGTTTCCACGAGCCGCCGCTCGCTCGGCGTCAGGCTTGGCGCCTGGCCTGAAATCTTGTCGATAAGGGACATCTCGATCTTTCCAGTGGTGAACTGCAAGCAGGCTTGCATGATTCTTTTCTTGCTGCAAGCTTGTTTGCATCTTGTCTGGTGCCCCTGTCAGGGTGATCATGGCCGTGAGGTGGACAGGGGGTGCACATATCTGTGGGCGTGCGTCACAGAAAGAGCGGGCGGGCACGGTCAATCGTGGGCCGGGGTGGGGGACAGATTTTGATGTTCGACATTCAAAGTCTGCCATTCAGACTAATAAGTCTTTGATAATGATTTGAAAATATTCCACATCGACAAATCTGTCTGCGCTCGACGACACGCTCATCTCGCCTTTCGACACGGTACTCTTGGTCGTTTTTGTCGTTCAGGCAAGAAAGAAGCCGCCCGGTCTTGATCGGCTTCGGATGTCTGCCCTGTTTGCGCATGTGGCGTTGGCGGGCCGTCATCTTTCAGACCCGCCTGACTCAACAGCTCCTTGATCGAACGTCTGACCAAGTGCCATCTTTGTTGAAGGTCATCGGCAAGACCTCGATCGGTTCGGTTCGGCGCAGCAGCGTCCCATCTTGATTGATGATCGTCTTGGCCTCGGAGGTTCTCGTGACAGTTACCCAGGCAGGCCATTGCTTGCTCTGCATGAAATTGCGGAACCGGCCAGTGAAATGCCGCATGCCGAATGCTGCAGCGGCAGCCATCTTGGCGGCCATTCGCTGCCGATGCGAAATCAAGGACAGGTTAGGGGGCTGAACTGCGGACGAAGCGATCATCCGGTGTCTCAAGGTCAATGTCCGCTAGCTGCTTGGTGGCGGCGGAAGACGAAAGACGTCACGGCTCACTCCATCGGGAAAATCCTCGCGTGCAATCTTTTGACCGCCGAGTGAGGAAACAAGGGATCTGGCTGCGGTGTTCTCATCTTTCATATGGGTTTCCACCAGATCCCACTTCAGTTCATTGTATCCATAGGCAATAGCAGCAGTGGACGCCTCTTTTGCAAACCCTTGCCTACGCCACGAAGAACCGATCCACCATGTCAGCTCCGGGCGTGGCCAGCCCGTTGGCCACGCAAAACCGGCACTGCCGACAACCGTTTCACTCTCCTTGAGCACGATGGTCCATTTGCCATACCCCCGCAGGTGCCAATGACCGCAATCGCGCGCTAGCCTGTTCCATGCCGCTACAGCATCGATTGGTCCGCCGGAGAAATGCGATGCTTCTGCATCGCCGTAGAATTCGCAATAGGCCTTGAGGTCCGGCTCACCGGGTGGCCGCAGAAGTAGCCGATCTGTTTGTAGGTGCGGGATGCAAACCATTCTGACGGTTTCCTGTGATGAAAACAGATAGGGTCGTCGTCGGAGCAGACATTGGCTACGCTACAAGGGGAATACAAGAAGGGCCGGACTCCGACATTGGTGCAAGTCAAGCATCGGCCGTTTAGCTTCAGGGCTGCCATTTGGTGCGGATAGTGCCGTGGCGACAAACCAACCCATCCGGTGACGACCGCCTATGTGTCTGGAGCAATCACCTGTCGGAGCATCTTGGCAATGGACAGGGCTTCGGCTTCGCTGTTCATGGTCAGCAGAAACCCTTCGGCCCGCACCGGATCAAGGATCTTGGCGGCTATGACGATCTGTCCGTCGACGATCACGGCCAGCGTCCGGCCTACATTTTCAGTGGAGATTCTTTCATAGGCCAGCGAACCGGCAGGCGTCAGCATCACGTTGAAGCCCGGGCTTCTTTTGTCGCCTTCTACGGTCCAGTGCACGTTACCAACGCTCACGAAATCAGACGGCCCCAGGAGAGTCTCTGGTTCAACGTCAAGCGTTGTCTCGCTTCTGGCAGTATCGAGCGCTCCATCGTCGGCCGGTGCCCCGGTGACCAATCTAATTTCGATAGGTTCGAAATCCGAATTCGCCAATGCGGGCGCGGTTTCGAAAAACGGTACCAACAGCACGGCGATCGCTGAAAACAGTCGGGGTAGACACATGTTCTTCTCCCTTATGTGTCTGACAGTTGGATGCTGGAATGCCGATGTGCAAGTAGACATCGCTGCCAAAGAGCCGACTGCTGACGGTAACGGCAAGACGCTGCATGGGACACACACGTTAGCGAGGCGCACGCAAGCAGAGCTTTGCCGCCATGCAATAATATAGAAGGAAGGGCTGGGTGCTGACATCCGACTGTTTTGGTCGTTTGATCAGTCCCCAGCATGAAGCCGACATCCGTTCCATGACCTGCGATGGCTGAGGCCTGGACGTTCCGGTTTTTGCCGCAAGCGCACCCATGGCCGCTCTCGTTATGGTTCTAGAACCACATATCTTTCAGCTTCCGACTATCGGAGGGCAATCGCTTGAACGTGTCATAGCCGTCAAAATGGTTGACTGAGACTTCGCTGATTTGCTTCGGGTCAGCCATACGGACATTCACGGCGCTCCAATAGCGGCCCTCCGCATCAGCGATGGTTCCGACATAGTGCGTCAGACATCCACAAGTGGTGCAAAAGTGAAAATCGATATCTCCGTCACCACGATCACTTCGTCTGTAGGTGCTTGTGCTACCTGACGTATCGATGCTGTGCCCAATATAGCCATATGCCCAAAGCACACCGTATCGGCGACAAACCGTGCAGTTGCATGCGGTCACTGACTCTGGTGTTGCTTCGAGCGTCCAACTCACCGCTCCACAATGACACTGTCCTCTAAACATCCGGCTGTTCCCGTTTTGGCCTTCTCCAGCTCATCTTATCATAGGCAGCGATGTGCTCGGCCGACTTACGCCCGTCAAATTGGGAATGGGGAACTCGCGGCGGATGACCGCCCGAGGGAGACATGGCCTTGAGCACCCTTAACGCCGGGTCAGCGGACGAAGCGGATTTCCAAGTCGTCCTTTGAAAGCCGCTTCTGTGAGCTACTGGGCTACTGCAATCGCGCAGTTGCGACTTTCAGACCTGCCAGTCCAAAACCAACGGCAAATGCACCTTCAAACCAACGACGCAATTTCAAGTATAGGCGTGTCATGGACGGCGCGGAGAACAGCATAGCGTATCCAGAATAGACGATCGTTGCTTGTAGCCCAACTGCGCCAACCACTGTTGCAAGTTGCATTGGGCTGGCATCCGATGGCATTCCCATCGAATACAGAGCGCCAAAAAACAGGATCGATTTGGGGTTGGTCAGATGTAGTGCCGCACCACGTACAACCAGCGCTGCAGGTTTGCCTTCAATTGCTTTGGTCTTCACGTCTGTGGTGGACAGTGCAGACCGAGCAGATCTGTACGCCAAATATAGGAGATAGGCCGCACCTGCATATCGGATGACCTCAAATACCCATGCATTGGCGAGCATAACAGCCCCAAGGCCAAGTGCCGCAGCAATAGACCACGCCAGCGAGCCGATCATTATGCCGGCTGTGAGAAATAGACCTGCCCGTCGCCCGCGTGCCATCGAGGTTCCCGCGACAGCGAGAGATGCAGGACCTGGGCTGAGGCTTGCCGCCAAGGCGGCAAGCAAGATTACGACGAGATTTACATCGTCTATCAAAACACTTTCCCTTCAATATGTTGCGTCAATTTGCGTGTTTAGATGAGCACGGAACACAGCGAATGAAAAGCGTGAGACTTTTCTGTCACCTCGCCGTCTGGGACTGCGAACGGCCATGCAGAATACGAGGTGGCCGTCACGCGAATTCAAAGCACTTGGCGGAACGCCCACGACCTTCAGAACATGACGGCGAGTGTTGACGATAACGGCACGCTGAACCTGACCGCCGAGATCATCTATTCCAACCTGGGCATGATGGACGGCCTTGTCGCACGGCGTATCGAGTATGAAGGGACGCTGTCCTACGAGACCGGCGAGGCGCTGCCAAAATTCACGCGGATCGAACTAACGCCGGTGGGTCTGGTTGAGGTCGAAACAATCGAACCCTTCACGGGCGTTGAATAAGCAGCTCTTGCGGGGCCGATTTGGTTCGCTGCCGTTGATCAGGCACCGGTGACATCCGAAGCGCTGGAGAATGGCGTCGCGCATCACATCCTCAGGGGAGCAGTGTCTCGAACCACTAGTTGGCAGTATTCTCCGCTTTCCTGGACGTGCGGAATATGAACCCGAGTGCGAGTGCGAACAGCCCGAACTGCAGCGCCAGATAGATGGTCTCCATCAGGATAAATGTTGGCGCTTGCGGAACATTCTGCTTGGCCACCAGCGCCAGCACGTGGCTTGTCCAAAAGAACACGCCCAATAACCCCGCAAACTGGAAGGCACGGGCATGGCCCGCGCTGCGCGGATTGAACATCGGATAGATGGCGGCGAGGACCACCCCCTGAATGACTATTGTGGCAAGACCGATTGCGACATCGGGTTCTCCGTCGAAATAGCCAAAGGTCATGTATCTGTCCTTGAACAAAGCCAGATGCCAGACAAGCGCAAGGGGGAATACGATTACTGGATAGGTCGCTGCGGCCAGGATCTGTTTTTTCAACATGCTGGATCTCACATGCTCGAGCCGCGCTTCCAAAGGGCCATCGGGCTGCCGCCCGGGTCACGGATAAAGCTGGCATCCCCTGCCGGTCCCTTGACGTCTTCCACGATAACGTGTGCGCCGTTCTCTCGGGCACGAGCCGTGGCGGCGCCAAGGTCATCAACCTCAAAGTAGGGAACCCATCCCGTGATGCCCTCCAGCTCGTCGCAGATCGCGGCAAAGGGCGCGTCCACGCCGCCCTCATTCAGAAATGTCATCGTCTCAACACGCCGCGGCTGCCATCCGAACATGGCCTGAAGGAACCGGGTCGTGTCTTGTTGCTGTGCGGTCATGTTGTCGAACCAGACGAAGGGTGTAGGCATTTTCTAACTCCACTTGCATTTTGCAAGTATTCTGGTACTTGATACACTTGCACATTGCAAGTGGATTGCAATCGTCTATATCCCCCCTATGGCAAAACAGGAAAAACCGGACTGGAATGGATGCCCGACGCGCTACGCGGCCGGGATCGTGGGCGACAAGTGGTGTTTCCTGCTGCTCAGGGACGTGCTCCTGCACGGCAAGCGCACCTACCGCGAATTCCTGGGCTCACCCGAAGGTATCTCGACCAACATTCTGGCAAACCGGCTGGCCAAGCTCGAAACGCTTGGCATGCTCACCCGCGAACCCGACCCGCGCAAAGCTAGCAGCGTGTGCTATTTCCCGACCAAGAAGGCGCGGGATTTTCTGCCAGCGTTGATTTCGATGATGGTGTGGGCCACGCGATATGACGAGGTCACCGAAGCCCCCGCATCCTTTGCCAAAAGCTTTGGCGAAGACCCCAAGGGCACCATCGCGTGGTACGAGACAGAAATCGACCGGGTGGATCAGGCGTTACGTGCCGGCTGAACGATTGACCCACCAGTCGTGCATGGACGTGAACACAGGTGCCAGGGCCAAGCCATCCTTGCTTGCCGAATACTCCACCCGCGGCGGCACCTCGGCATAGACCTTGCGGATGACCAATCCGTCCGCCTCCAGGGCCCGTAGCTGATTGGTCAGCATGGTCTGAGTGATCCCATCGATGGATTTGCGCAACTCGCCGAACCGCTTTGTCCCCTGAAAGATCAGGATCTGCAGAATCAGCAGCTTCCATTTGCCGCCAATCATACCGATCACACGTGGCGCGGGGCATGGGACTGCATCTGAAATCGCGATGTCAGCGGGGGTGGTCCGGGTCTGAGACATCTGTTTTCTTTCATTAGTACTGTTTTTGATAGTATATACAAAAACTCTGCCTACTTTTCAGATCATACCGTCCCGGATAAGCCTCTGTAAACACGCATATCCAGAGGACACAGATCATGACACTTGAGTTTTGGACCGTAAGCGGCGCGCCAAGCCCCTGGCGCGCGGCGCTTGGCATGGCCTTCAAGGGCCTCGAATACGATGTGCACCTGCTCTCCGCTGGGCAGAAAGAGCACAAATCCGATGCCTACCTTGCCATCAATCCGCGTGGCACCGTTCCGACCGTCAAAGACGGCGACATGACTCTTGGTCAATCCATCGCGGTCCTCGCCTGGCTGGACCGGAAGTTCCCCGCGTCCCCTCTGTTCGGCGAGACGCCGCAAGACGCAGGCACAATATGGCAGCGCACCATGGATGTCTTTGACTACTTGCCCGATGCAACAAGCGGCGTGTTGTCCCCAATTTTCTTCGACGGTGCAGACAAGGCCACAGATGATCTGAAGGCCGCGGCCAAGACCTTGCAGGCCGAGTTGAAGCACCTGACTGATACTCTGGCTCAACATCCCTTTTTGTCAGGCACACGGCCGGGCGCGGTGGACGCCGTCGCGTTCCCCCATGTCCGACTGATCCAAAGGGCAATGGAGACGAAACCACAGATCATGCAAGATCTCGGACTGCCCGATCTGACTGCATTGTCGCCAGAGATCGCAGCTTGGGTTCAACGGGTCGAAGCCTTACCCAATGTTGCACAAACCTTTCCGCCCCACTGGGCAAATGCCGCCTGAGGAAAGGGGTGAGACAAACATGCAAAACTACCAGAAATCCATTGACGTCTCGGGGCATCCGGCAGCCGCATTCGACGCCGTCACACGCGGTGTCGAACATTGGTGGACCCGCCCGGATCACCCGCTTATTCGCATCGGCGATCGAGCCAAGTTCACGTTCCCTCCCGGCGTGTCATACTGGACATTCGAACTGACGGGCATGGATCGTCCCTCTCGGGTCGAGTGGACCTGCGTCGACGCCCTGCATATCCACGAGGGTCAGCCAAAAGAGATCGAGACCGAGTGGCTTGATACAAAAGTAGTTTGGGACATCACTGGACAAGGTGACGGCACACGGATCAGGCTAGAGCATGACGGCCTCACCCCAAACCTGCTCTGCTACGATGTCTGTGAGGCGGGCTGGGACATGTTTTTCCTCGGCAGCCTGAAACAATATCTCGACACCGGCCAAGGCACTCCACACAAGGAGTGATCACACTTCAGTCGCCAGTGCCGTCGCGCAACAAGCTCTGGGTGAGGACCAGTTCCAAATGGGTGGCGATGGCCTCCTCGCTCCAGTCACAGTCTTTGCGCAACAGCCCCCAGGCTTGAACGCTCGTCTGCACCCAGAAGAACTGGCTGGCGTGTTCCGGGCTCCATTCATCCCTCAAAGCGCCGTCGCGTTGCAGGCTGCGCATCAGATCAAGCAACCACTCGCGCAACTCGTCCATGCGATCTGCCCACGCTGTCGCTGCATCAGCGTCGGTGTCACGCAGCCGGATCAGATCCTTGGCCACAGGATAAATCTTGGGGACAAAGGCCAGCCAGGCCTGCAGCGTGCGCACAATCCGGTCCTTTGGCTGTTGCAAGCTGAGTGCGACATCGAACTGCTTTTTGATCTCGAACCGTTCGTCAGCGCGCCGGACCAAGGCGACCAACAAGCCACCACGCGATCCGAAATGCAGGTATATCGTCTGCCGGCTGATCCCGGCGGAAACCGCTATGTCCGAGACCGAAACATCCGCACCCTTCTCCGAAATCAGATCCCACGCGGCATCGAGAACCTGCGACCGGGTCTTATCCCCTCTAACGTTTGTTGACACGTGTAACGATTCCTGTTTATTGACACGCGTCATTAAAGTGGAGATTGCAATGAACTTCAACGACACGGTCCGTTCGCTTGTGGAGAGTTATGGCGATGGGGCCGACGGCCATGCACCGACGCCTGCGCAGTGGCAGCGGATTCTGCAGCGAGAACCCAACAAACCTTTCAGTTTGGTGAACTTCTTCAAGTTCCATCAAACAGCGGATTACGGGGACGAACTTGCGCCAGCGGCAACCGGTAGAGAGGCGTTCCAGCGCTACGCAGATGTCAGCGTCCCCTCAATGCATGGAGCGGGCGGTGAGTTCCTGGCAGTTGCACCTTTTGCCGGCAGCCTGTTTGGCCAGGATCAAGATTGGGATCTGATTGCCATCGGCAAGTATCCCAACCTCGACGTGTTCATGTCGCTCTACTCCAACCCAGAGTACATCAAGGCCTTTCGGCACCGGACAGCCGCCGTCGCCCGTCAATTTGTTGTTGCGATGGAGCACTGATTTACGCTCCATGTTTTTCTGCAATCCAAAGGCCTGCGGACCTTCGCTGCCACTGCACAACAAGTAGATGGGCGAACTCACGGTCCGCGGGCCAAGCGGCAGATCTTTCAACCACGTTGAATGGCCGCTTAATCGCCTCGAATGGATCTCAGCTTAGATGATGGACATCTTGCAACCCATAGACCGGGGTCGGAATGCCTTCCATTCTCGCTTTGATTTGCAAAGACAAGAACTGTGAGTAGTGCCTCGATTGGTGTAAGTTACCGCCGTGCATCCATAAATTCGGCACCTGCGTTGGTTTCCACATATTCCGTTGCTCGCCTTCCCACGGACCAGGGTCTTTCGTTGTGTCGGAACCGAGGCCCCAGCATTTGCCGAGTCTGTCGGCCATGTCCTGCCCCATCAAGTCTGCGACCCAGCCATTCATCGAATTGTACCCGGTCGCGTAGACAACCAAGTCCGCATCCAAGTGGGTGCCATCGTCAAGGATGACACCTGTCTCATCAAGCGCTGTGACCTGACCGCGTTTCAGCTTTATTTGACCGTCGATGATGAGCTGACTCGCGCCAACGTCGATATAGTACCCCGATCCACGCCGCAGATATTTCATGAACAGACCGCTGTCGTCGTCGCCCCAGTCCAGCCAGAACCCGGCCTTTTCCAGCCCCTCGTAGAAATCCTTGTCTTGCTCTTTCATTGCGGCATATGCGGGGATCTGGAATTCGTGGAGGATCCGATAGGGCAGCGATGCAAAGATCAGGTCAGCCTTTTCGGTCGTCATCCCGCTTTGAACGGCACGCTCGGAATACAGATCGCCCAATGCAACGTCCATCAGCGTTTCGGATCGAACGATATGGGTCGATGAGCGCTGCACCATGGTGACATCAGCATCCGCTTCCCAGAGAGCCGCACAGATGTCATGGGCCGAGTTGTTTGAGCCGACTACGACGACCTTCTTTCCAGTCCACGCGTCTGGCCCATCATGTTCGGAGGAATGCTGTTGCACGCCTTGGAAACTCTCCATCCCGGGAAAGGACGGCATGCGCTTTTTACCGGACATGCCCGTCGCCATGACAAGTTGTTTGGGCTTGATCACAACCTCTTCGCCATTCCGGTCCACAACGAGTGTCCACTCGCCGCTGGCCTCATCGAATGTAGCCGATTTGGCCGTGGTCCGGGTCCAGTAGTTCAGCTCCATGACCTTGGTATACATTTCAAGCCAGTCGCCAATTTTGTCCTTTGGTGAAAAGACAGGCCAGTTGTCGGGGAACTTGATGTACGGGAGGTGGTCGTACCAGACGGGATCGTGCAGGCACAGAGACTTGTAGCGGTTCCGCCAGCTGTCACCGGGGCGTTCGTTTTTCTCCACGATGATTGTCGGGACGCCAAGCTGGCGCAAACGGGCACCCATGGCGATGCCGCCTTGGCCACCGCCGATGATCACGCAGTACGGCTGCGTTTTGTAACCCAGTTCAGCCTCTTCTCGGGCGCGTTCTTCAGCCCACGTGGCCCTGTTTTTGCCTGCGCCGTGTTTCGCGCCCATGGCCCGGTTGAAGCCGGCTGGTTCTTCATGCCCTTTCAACTCGACCATGGTTGTCAGAAGGGTCCAAATCTTGTCGCCCTTCAGCCGGATCAGCCCATAGCCACGCGCGACATCCGTCTCAAAGGTGATCCAGGCTGTGGTGACGCCACCATCCTCTGTCACGGTCTCACCCTCGGCGATTTTCCAGCCAGAGGGTTTCGTTGTTGCCAATTGATGGGACAACATGTCGGCTATCTGGTCTTTGCCTTCGACCGTCTTGATGTTCCAAGTGAAACTGACAAGATCACGCCAATAACAGTCAGTCTCGAACATTTCGGTGGCGCGCGCGATGTCGCCCTGCGCGAGCGCATCTCCAAAGTCATCTAAAATCGCCTGGGTTTGATCTGAGGTCGTTGTGTCGAGCATTGTATCCTCCCATTGCTTCTCAAGGACCCACGGAGGCACGTCAGATGCAAATCGACATTTCTGAGGTAGCTCACTTTGAACAGTGACTTTCGAAGCATAATCGGCGCAACTATCGTTGGTCAGCTTCAGCCTACGATTACATCTGCTTTTGCCAAAGCAGACTTTCAAAATTGCCGCAGCATCGGCCAGAAATGGGCTCTGGAAGGACTTCGGAAGCACTGCGACATCTGAATCGCGGGTCTAGCCATTTGCTTTGACTGGCCGTAGGCCGCCGTCCGGCACGGCCTGTGAGTTCCGCGGTGGCCGTCTAAAAAACTTGCGTTCGCTGCTGGCGCCAAATCGAGCTGTGACAACTGTGCCTATTCGCTCGAAGTAATTTTTGCCAAACGGTCCAACTCAGACTGATAGCCTCTCAGCTCCTCAAGCAGGCCCTCGCCTGATGTTCCTTTGGTCGTAATCTGCGCGTTGAGATCATCGAGTACAGGCTGAGCTTTCTCAACCAAGCTTGCACCCTGGGCCGTAGATCGAACCACTTTGACCTTCGCGTTCTCTGGGTTCCGCGACCGTTCAATATGTCCGGCTTTCTCCAGCCTTGCGAGACCGTTGCTCACGTGCGGTTTCTGAAGGCCGCATTCGTCGCAGATGTCTTGCGCACGACAGGATTGTAGGCCGACAACCGCGCGCAGAATGCGCCAATCCTGCCAATTCAGGCCGGTTTGATCGTAGACGATCTGGGAGTAAAGCAGCATCAACTTGTGTGACAGAGAGTGAATGGCGGCGATCAGACCTTCGCCTGCCACGGGTTCTTCGATGTCATCCTGCGTCGACATTCTCGATTGGCCTTCGTTGATTTACATATGTAATTGACAATTATGCTGCCGCATTGCAACGCTGTTGATCAAGACAAAATTGCGAACAACACAAAAACGCAAGGGAGGAGTCATGCGTAGCATGTTTAAGGCGGTCTTGGCCGCGACGATGATCATGGCGGCACCGATGGTGGCGCAGGCTGAAACGATTATCCGGGTCACGCTGCAGTTACCGGAAACTCATTCGTTGGGACAGAACTGGAGCGCATTCAAGGACATCATTGAAGAGAAGTCGGGCGGGGAGCTGAAGGTTCAGTTGTTCCCATCTGCTCAGCTCTTCAAAGACAAGGAAGTGCCAGGGGCGGTTGGCTCGGGCGCTGTTGAGGCTGGTTCTGCATTCTTGGGACGCTTCACAGGTGCAGTCCCCGCTGTTGACGTCGTTAACCTGCCGTTCTTCTTCCGGGATGAAGCGCATTTGCGTGCTGCTGTCGCAACGGGTTCCCCAATGCGCAATATCCTTGACGCGGCCGTGCTCGAGGAGACAGGCGCCAAGGTTCTTTGGTGGCAAGCCTTCGGTCGGAACGTCTACCTGTCCAGCGGTTCCGCGATCCGCACCCCTGCGGACCTGAACAATCAAAAGGTGCGGACCTACGGCAAAGTGCTTGGCTGGACTGTCGAAGCCCTGGGTGGCGCGCCAACTCTGATGTCCGGCTCCAAGCAGTTCCTGGCCTATCAGCAGGGTGCAGTGGATGTCGGTATGACAGGTGCTTCTGCCGTTAAATCCCGCAAGCTGCACGAAGTGATGGATCATATGACACTGTCCTATGACAGCGCCATCGAGTTCGTCGCCGTTATGAACAACGACTTCTTCGAAAACCTCTCGCCTGAGCATCAACAGATCGTTCTGGACGCGGCCGCCGAGGTGGAGCAGCAGTTGCGCGACGCGATCTATGCCGAAGAAGATGCCATCGTCGAAGAGATGCGCGACCTGATGACAGTCGTCGACCTGTCTGACGAAGAACGTCAGCAATGGGTCGATGCAACGTCCAGCGTGGCACAGCGTTTCATCGATGACGCGGGCGATACAGCAGCCAAGGTGATTTCAGCCGTTTCCGGCATGTAATCCCCGGACCATAACGTAGAGGCAACCGGGTTCTGAAGGCCCGGCTGCTCCTCTCTCTTTGGGGTACACCTTTCATGCAGGCGCTGACCAAAATCGTTGATGGGCTTTCTGAATTCTTCGGCATCCTTGCCGGTTGGATGTTCTTTGCCATAGGCGTCTTTGTCGCCTACGAAGTGTTCATGCGCTACGCGCTCACGAGCCCGACGGTTTGGGTGGATGAGATTGCGCGGATATTCCAAGTGTGGGGCACATTCGCGGCAACGGCTTATGTGCTGAAGCACCGTCAGCACATCATCATCGATCTGACGTTCCGCGATGTGAACTCCCTGCAGCGCCGGATCGTGGAGACGTTTTCGCTTTTGGTCATCGTTTTCTTCGGGTGCATTGCAGCCAAATACGGATGGGACATTTGGGTCAAATCCACGCTCGCCGGACATACGACCGACAGCTATCTTGCCGTTCCCAAGGCTTACACGCAATCCGCCGTCTGGGTCGGGTTCGGCTTGTTGGCGCTGCAAGCGTTGGTCGAAATTTACAAGGTTTGGACGGGCCAAGCGAACCTGCAGCGTTCCGAGTTAGGGAGCCACTGAGCGATGGAATCCGTCCTGATCATTGGTGCCCTTCTGGGCCTGTTGCTTCTACGTGTCCCGGTTGCTTTTGCCATGGGCGCTCTGGGCGTTGTCCTTCTTTGGTTGAAGGGGTTCCCGCTGATTGCCGTGCCGCAACGCCTATTCGGAACGATGGACAGTTTCGAGCTTTTGGCTGTGCCTCTGTTCCTCTTGATGTCCAATGTTTTGCTCAAGGGGGGCGTCGGACGAGATCTTTTCGCCAGTGTGCAGGCTTGGGTCGGGCATTGGCCCGGCGGCTTGGGCGTGGCGACAATAAAAAGCTGCACACTGTTTTCGGCTATCTCAGGATCATCTGTGGCAACTGCAGCCACTATCGGTACCGTCGCCATCCCCGAAATGGAAAAACGAGGCTACGACCGTCCCTTCATTATGGGCCAGCTTGCCGCTGGCGGGACGTTGGGCATTCTCATCCCACCATCTATCCCGCTCATTATCTATGGCGTTATCACTGAAACATCGATTCCGACGCTGTTCCTTGCAGGGATTGGACCGGGGCTGTTCTTGGCCACGCTCTTCATCATCTACGCGATGATTTATTCGCGCGGCAAAGACGGCCTGAAGGTGGAACGCCTGCCGATGAAGCAGCGCTTACTTGTCACGCTCTACGCGCTTCCAACGGTCGTACTTGCCATCGCAATCATCGGCTCGATCTACGCAGGTATTGCGACCCCATCCGAAAGCGCCGGCGTCGGATTCGTGATCGCCATGCTCATGACCTTCGCCATGGGCCGCATGAATTTCGCCAAACTGCGCGACGCGGTACATGACTCCCTGAAAACGACTGCAATGATTTTCATCATTGTAGCGGGTGCGAAAGTATTCTCCTACGCCATCACGCTCTATCTGATCCCGCAATCGATCAGCAGCTTCCTTACGGAGAACATCTCCAATCCGACCATGTTCATCTTCGCGGTGGGTCTTGTGTTGCTTATCATCGGCTTCTTCCTGGAAGCGTTGTCCATGATGTTGATCATGGTCCCGGTGCTCTTCCCGGCACTCGAGATCATGGGTATTGATCCAATCTGGTTCGGGATTTTCTTCGTCGTCCTGATCGAGACTGCGCTGATCACACCTCCGGTCGGTTTGAACCTGTTCGTGATTCAGGCCGTGGGTAAAGCGCGTCTCGAAGAGGTGATCCAAGGGGCCATTCCGTTCGCGCTCATCATGCTATCTACGGCTGTACTGCTCTGGTTCTGGCAGGACCTGGCGCTTTACATTCCATCCAAGCTACTCTGACGGCCCTGAGCGAACTTTAGTCGTTTGATCTTCTGCCGCGGCGCAGCATAAGAAAGCCGCCGAATAGAGCGCAATCCATTGAGAAAATTGCGACAAACGAGGCGCGGGTTCTGACGTCTGTCAAAGATACTTTTTTGTCTTGGAACCAGACTTTGGATGTCGAATGTCATTTCCGGACAAGCCGGTGGCGATCCCTGAAGGACTCGAACCCTCAACCTGCTGATTAGAAGTCAGCTGCTCTATCCAGTTGAGCTAAGGGACCGCTGCGCCCGTCATGCCGCAGCGCGCGGCGCAGGGCAAGCGTTCAGAGCGTGCGGGTCATGAAAACGCTCAGGGGATCGAGAACATAGTCGCCGAAGGGCGGGCACTCTTCGAAGCCGTGGGCGGCATAGAGGGCACGGGCAGGGGCGAACACCTCTGCCGATCCGGTCTCAAGGCTCAGGCGCGTCAGGCCCTGCGCGCGCGCCTCCGACATCAATGCGGCCAGAACTGCACGGGCCACGCCCCGTCCACGCGCCTCGGCCGCCGTGTGCATGGACTTCAACTCACCATGGCCGGGCGCAATCACGGTCAACGCGCCCACTCCCAGAACTGCATCGCCATCGCGTGCGGCATAGAGCGTCGCGCCCGCCTCCAGCAGAGTGTCCGGCTCCATGACATGGCAGCTTTCGGCGGGGGATTGAGAGCGCATGAGCGCAAAGTGCCGCCCGAGCAGCGCTTGCACATCCGGGGTCGCCGGTGTGTCGGGGGTAACGCTTAGTGCGTCCATGCCCCGCGCCGATTGGTGGCAAAGTTTTCCCCATATCCGCCGGGCCGGATATTGGCCTTGCGCTTGTTGGGCTCTTGTACCTGCGCGTCGATGCCATGTTCCTTGGCATAGTCCAGCGCTGCCTCCTTGGTGTCGAACGACATCTTCACCTGCGCCTGCGTGTCCGAGGACGACGTCCAACCCATCAACGGATCAACCGAGCGGGCCGAGGCCGGTGCAAACTCAAGTACCCAATGCTTGGTCTTGGCATTTCCCGACGACATCGCTGTCTTGGCTGGCTGATAGATACGTGCGCGCATTCCATGGCTCCCGAACTGGCTAAAAAACATATCGGGAATTCCGCCCGGCGCCGCAAGATGCGAATTGTCTCAGAGGTAAATTGGATCATATCAATTTCATGCATGATGCCGCCCCTTTCATCGACTGGATCCTGACCGCCGGACGCCTTCAAGGACCGCAAGCCCTGACGGATGGGCTGGCTCTGAGGCTGCGGGCGGCTGGCATTCCGTTGATGCGGCTGCGGATAGGCATACGCACGACCCATCCGATGATCGCAGCGGTGAGCCATATCTGGGATCCCGGCGGCAACGATGCCGAAGACAAGGCGCAGTTGAGTGCGCCACACGGTATCGAGACACGCGATACATATATCGGCAGCCCGATGGAGATCATTTCGACCACTCAGGCGCCCTATCGTCGGCGCCTTGACGGCACGCTCGGCCCGGACGACCACCTGATCCTGCATGAGCTGAAGGCGCGGGGTGCCACCGACTGGTACGGTCGCCCGATGCTGTTCGCCACCGGCAGTTTTGGCATCATCATCTTTGCGGCCGATGGCGCAGGTTTCAGCGCGGAAGACATCGCCCTGCTCGACACGGTCTCGGACGTTCTGGCACCGGTGGTCGAAGCACAGCGCCACGACCACATGGCGAACGCCATCGCCAAAAGCTACCTTGGGCCCCGAACCGGGCAGCGGGTGCTGGACGGCCAGATCACCCGCGGTGACATCGAACAGATCGAAGCCGCCATCCTTTTCTCCGACATCCGCGGCTGGACCGCCCTTAACGCCACGCAGCCAGCCGAGAAGGCGCTGGATGTCGCCAATCGCTATTTCGAGGTGATGTCGGACGCCATCGACAACAATGGCGGCGAGATTCTGAAGTTCATGGGCGACGGTATCCTTGCGCTCTTTCCCTCGGATGGAGGTGGGACCGGGCGGGTAGAAGCGTGCCGTCAGGCCCTCAGCGCTGCGCACGCCGCCCTCGGCATTGCAGCGCTGGCAGACCTGCCCGTGCCGTTCGGCACCGGCATCCACTATGGCAAGCTGCTTTACGGAAATGTCGGCGCCCGCGAGCGGCTGGATTTCACCGTGCTGGGCCAGTCCGTCAACATCGCCAGCCGGGTCGAAGCCTTCTGCGGCAGGCTGGGTGAACCCATTCTACTGTCGGACACCGTGGCGCAACTCACTGGTATGCCGACCCGGCATGTAGCCACTGAAATCCTCAAGGGAATGGACACGCCCATGCGGCTACACGCTCCTGCCAATTCCTGACAGCAAAGCGTCGCACCCACTTGCGCCCCGACCCCTTTGCGCCAGATTACGTGCATGGCTTACGCACACACCGATTCCTCCGAACCCACCACCTACCTCGCCAACCCGGCAGAGGACGTCCGCACCCGCCTGAAGCTCGAAGGCGGCAAGGCACTGGTGATGAACACCGAGTTCAAACCCGCGGGCGACCAGCCCACCGCGATCAAGGAACTGTCCCAAGGAGTTCTGGACGGCGACCGCGACCAGGTCCTGCTGGGCGCCACCGGCACCGGTAAAACCTACACCATGGCCAAGGTGATCGAGGAAACCCAGCGCCCCGCCATCATCCTCGCGCCCAACAAGACGCTCGCGGCCCAGCTCTACGGCGAATTCAAAGGGTTCTTCCCCGACAACGCTGTCGAATACTTCGTCAGCTACTACGACTATTACCAGCCCGAGGCCTACGTTCCCCGCTCGGACACCTACATCGAGAAAGAATCCCAGATCAACGAACAGATCGACCGCATGCGCCACTCGGCCACGCGGGCGCTGCTGGAACGCGACGACGTGATCATCGTGGCCTCCGTCTCCTGCATCTACGGCATCGGCTCGGTCGAAACCTACGGCGCGATGACCCAGGACCTCAAGGTCGGCAAGGAATACGACCAGCGCCAGGTCATGGCCGACCTTGTCGCCCAGCAATACCGGCGCAACGACCAGGCCTTCCAACGGGGCAGCTTCCGCGTCCGCGGCGACTCCCTCGAAATCTTCCCCGCCCACCTCGAAGACCGGGCATGGAAGTTGTCTTTCTTCGGCGAAGAACTCGAATCCATCACCGAATTTGACCCGCTCACTGGCGAAAAAGCAGCAACGCTCGAACATATCCGCGTCTACGCCAACTCGCACTACGTCACACCCAAACCGACGATGAACCAGGCCATCATCGGCATCAAAAAGGAACTCAAGATCCGGCTCGACCAGCTGGTGGGCGAGGGCAAGCTGCTCGAAGCGCAACGGCTCGAACAGCGCACAAATTTCGATCTGGAAATGCTCGAAGCCACCGGCGTCTGCAACGGGATCGAAAACTACTCGCGCTACCTCACAGGCCGCGCACCGGGCGAACCGCCCCCCACGCTTTTCGAATTCATCCCCGACAACGCCATCGTCTTTGCGGACGAAAGCCACGTCTCCGTCCCCCAGATCGGCGGCATGTACAAAGGCGACTACCGGCGCAAGTTCACGCTGGCCGAACACGGTTTCCGCCTGCCGTCGTGCATGGACAACCGCCCCCTCAAATTCGAGGAATGGGACGCCATGCGCCCCCAATCCGTCTTCGTCTCCGCCACACCGGCAGCATGGGAAATCGAACAGACGGGCGGTGTCTTCACCGAACAGGTGATCCGCCCCACCGGCCTTCTGGACCCCGAGGTTGAAATCCGCCCGGTCGAAATGCAGGTCGACGACCTGCTCGACGAGGTCCGCAAGGTCGCCGCCAACGGCTATCGCACCCTCTGCACCACGCTGACCAAACGCATGGCCGAGGACCTGACGGAATACATGCACGAACAGGGCATCCGCGTCCGCTACATGCACTCCGACATCGACACGCTGGAACGGATCGAAATCCTGCGCGACCTGCGACTGGGCGCCTTCGACGTGCTGATCGGCATCAACCTGCTGCGCGAGGGGCTCGACATCCCCGAATGCGGGCTGGTCGCCATCCTCGATGCGGACAAGGAAGGGTTCCTGCGCTCCGAGACGTCGCTGGTCCAAACCATCGGCCGCGCCGCCCGGAACGCCGATGGCCGCGTCATCATGTACGCCGACAAAGTGACGGGTTCGATGGAACGCGCACTGGCCGAAACCAACCGCCGCCGCGCCAAGCAGATGGCCTATAACGAGGAACACGGCATCACGCCCGAGACGGTGAAAAAGAACGTCGAGGATGTGCTGGCGGGCCTCTACCAGGGCGACACGGACCAAAGCCGCGTCACCGCCAAGATCGACGCACCGATGGCGGGCGGCAACCTGCAGGCGGTGCTCGACGGGCTGCGCGCGGACATGCGCAAGGCGGCCGAGAACCTGGAGTTCGAAGAGGCTGCACGGTTGCGTGACGAGGTCAAACGGCTTGAAACAGTGGACCTGGCGATTGCCGATGATCCGATGGCGCGACAATACGCTGTGGAGAAAGCCGTGGACGACGCGCAGAAGGCGTCCGGTCGGTCAACGGCTGGGCGGGCTGGCCAACGCGGTGGAAACGTGAAGCGGAGGAAGCGGTAGACACCGGTGGCCGATTTGCTGTCGTCGGCCGCGCGCAGGGGTGATCCCCTTGGCAGCCTCGTCGTGTGTCCAAGTCAGACCTTGGCCTTCTCGTGCCCCTTGGCGCGGTCTTCTCCGTTGTGCGGATCGGTGCTACGACATCGAAGAGAATGACACGCGATGCGGCAACACTTTTTTCGACTGTTTCCAGTGAGTTCATTGTGGATTGGCTGGTGGCGTTGCGGTCCTTGTGCACGGATGAACACTTCCTTTCACTGCTGGATCGGTCCGACTTGCCGACGGATCACAACGCGCCACAGGGTCGTGTCACCCTGGACCAGATTGTCTGCCTATATCAGTTGGCCGCCGTGGAAACCGGGGATGAAATGATGGGCCTTTGGTCCCGTCCAATCCGGCCACGGGCCCTGCAGCATCTTTTGACCTCGGTGCGAGAGGCCTCTTCTCTGACTTCCGCGCTCTATCGTTTCTCGACGTTCTGGAACCTGCTTCTTGACGATTACCAGTTCGATCTGGTGCAGACACAGTGCGGGGCAGCGCTGCGGCTTGTTCCGCAGGGGGATGCCGCGGCGCGACCGTTCGGACATATGCTGATCCTGAAGCTGGTTCATGGCCTGCTGTCATGGCTGGCGCGTACGGAGGTGCCGGTGGCTGCGGTTGATTTTGCCTTCGCGCGCCCGTCATTCGAGCAGGACTATGCGCTCATTTTCCCGGCGCCGATCTCCTTTGATGCGTCTGCCACGGCGATCCATTTCGATGGGAGTGTACTTGGGCCCGTGCAGGTGCGCAGTTCCGTTGACCTCGACCGGTTTTTGGAAAACGCGCCGCGCGACTGGATCTTCACCCGGTCTCATGAGCATACGCAGGCGCTTCGCGTGCGTTCCTATCTGCTTGAGGCTGGTTGGGAACAGGCAAATCTCGATGGGACAGCGCGCGCCATGCATATGACGCCCCGCACCCTGATCCGGAAGCTGGCAGCGGATGGCACATCTTTTCAGGACATCAAGGATGCCTTGCGTCGTGATATTGCGATCCGTCGTCTGCAGGTGGATGAGGCCAGCACCGAGGCCATTGCGCAGGATGTTGGGTTCGCCTCTGCCGCCAGCTTTCACAAGGCTTTCCAAAGATGGACGGGGACGACGCCAAGGGCGTATAGGCGACGACAAACAGACAAATGATGTTTTTGTCAGTTTTGGACAATCAACTGTCACTGCGTGAAATGGCGTAATCGCCGCGGTTGCAGGTATTGTGGGATCAATCATCTACCCAAGCTAAAACGTCGTTGCCTTTTTCAAGCCGCTTGCCTCACGCAATTGGCGACATCGGACGTTTGCGCGTTATCTGAAGGATCATCCTCCATGTTGGAAAAACTTGATACTCTGCTTGCTGCGGCCCGTGAACATGCCACCAATGTTGTCGCGCCCAATGTCGACGCTTGGAACGTGGCAGGGACATGGCCCCGGGATGCCTCTGACAAGGCTGGTGCGGTTGGTCTGACCGGTCTTTACGCACCCGAGGAATTTGGTGGCCAGGGCCTTCCGCTGTCCGAAGGCATTCAGGTCTATGAGCAATTGGGACTGGGCGATGGCGCATATGCCTTCGCGCTGTCGATGCACAACATCTGCACTTTTGCGGGCTGCGGGTATGGCACCGATGCGTTCAAGGCGCAGTGGGCGCGCGATCTCACGTCAGGCCGAAAACTGGCGAATTTCGCACTGACCGAGCCGCAATCGGGCTCCGATCCGATGAAGATGTATACCCGTGCCACCATCAATGGCGACGGCACGTGGACCATCAGCGGCGCGAAAGCGTGGGTCAGTCTTGCCGGGGAGGCCGATATCTATTTCACGGTGGTGAAGACCAGCGACGCGCCGGGCCACAAGGACATGGCCATGATCGCCATCCCGGCGGATGCGCCCGGGATCAGCTTTGGCCCAATGTATGACACGCCATCCTACAACTTCCTGCCAATGTCCGAGATGTATCTCGACGAGGTTGTGGTCAGTGAAGACAACATCATTCTTCCCATCGGCCAAGGCTTGCAAGGCTCGCTCATGGCGATTGACATCGCGCGTGTTTCGATTGCCTCGGGCTGCTGCGGTCTGATGCAGGCGGCGCTCGACACCGCGCTGTCCTATTCCAAGAACCGCAAGATGTTCGGCGGCAAGAACCTTGATCTGGATGGCATCCAATGGATGCTGGGCGAGGTCGCAACAGATCTTGAAGCCTCGAAGCTGCTGTATCGCAAGGCGGCAGAAGCGCTTGGCACTCCGGACGGTCCGCTGATGGCCGCCCATGCCAAACGGTTTGTGCCCGATGCCGCCGTGAAGGCCGCCAACACCTGCACACAGGTTCTGGGCGGTATGGGGCTGTTGCAGCCATACGGTCTGGATCGTCTGTCCCGCCTTGCGCAGATGTTGCGGATCGTGGATGGCACCACGGAAATCAGCCGGGTTGTCATCGGGCGGGCCTTGCAAAAGCGCGCGGCAGGTTTGCCCGATCTCCCGGTGCCCAAAGGGTATGGCGAAACGGACGACACCACACACACCATGGCCGCCGAATAGTCTGAGGCGGGCTGATTGGCCCGCCCTTTACCCTGGTTTGGAACTCGTTTTGAAAGCGGTGATGCGTGGGCGTCACCGCTTTTACTCTCGCGACAGGTGCCAGATTTGGTTGTTCAAATGCATCAGGGTTTGCGGCAGCGCGCTCCGGTGCAACCTGCCCCCGAGGCATATGCGGACGAACCGATCCTGACTGCCGACCGTTCTGAATGCGCTTTCTGGGGAGATGCCGATCTCGTGCTTGTGCATGTGGGACATCAGCACGGCGCAGGTCACTTTGTCTGGCAGGCGCAGCCATATGTTGAATGCGTGGGGGTTTGATACGAATTCGGCCTCTGTGATCGCTTCGGCGGCGATGTCCTGTCGGATGGCTGTTTCCTTGCGGATGAAGCGGCGGATCTGATCGGCCGTCCCATCAAGCACCCAGCGCGTCGCCAGTGCTGCAGAGACCGGCGCCGCCATGACCGAGACGGCCCGGATCCCGTTTTCCAGGGCAAAGCCGGCGCGCGCATTGGGTGCGATGGTGTAGGCGAGGCGCAGACCGGCGCCGATGCATTTGGCGAGCCCGCCAATGTACCAGGTCAGGTCGGGCGCGCTTGCGGCCATTGGTGGCGGGGCGTCGGGCAGGACAAAGCCATAGGCGTCATCCTCGATCAGCGGCAGGTCGTTGCGCTTCATCACGTCGGTGATGTCCAGCCGGCGATCCTGCGGCACGATCATGGTGGTCGGGTTGTGGAGTGTCGGGTTCAGATAGAGCGCTTTTGGGCGATGCTGTTTGATCGCAGCCTCAAGTGCGTCGGGCAAGATGCCATCGGCGTCCATGGGCAGCCCGATCAACCGCAGCCCAAGCTGTGCGGCGATCTTCTTGAAACCTGCATAAGTGACATCTTCGCACAGAATGCAGTCACCCGGTTGTGCCAGGATGGTCAAAATCGTCAGCATCGTCGCATGTGCGCCGGGCGTGACCGCGATGCGTTCCAGGTTCGGCACAAGCCCGCGCATGGAGAGCCATATGGAGGCGGCCTCCTTGTCGATGTCTCCGCCGATGGGGTTCTGGTAGCGCAGCAGGTGAACAAGATCGTTCGATACGGCGGACAGACCGCCCCGCATACGTTCTAGCAGTTCGGGGTCCGTTGGTTCTGGCGGCGCATTCATGGTCAGATCGTGGGCCAGCGCCCGGCGTTCGTCGCTGGTGTCGCTGAAGTTGTGTTGCGGCAGAACGAAGGTACCCCGCCCGACATGTGTTTCGATCAACCCGCGGCTGAGCGCTTCGGTATAGCCGCGCGAAACGGTTGTGAAATCCACCCCGATCATGTCCGCGAGCTTGCGTTGTGCCGGAAGCCTGTCGCCGGGCAAGAGCACCCGATCCTTCATGTCTTGCGCGATGCAATCCGCAATCGCGAGATAGCGAGGTTTGCCGGCGTGTTCGATTCGGTGTGCCCAGTTGTCCATGCTGTTTCCGACTTGTTTGCGAGATTGATGGATATTGTATGGATATTTTCCGTACAATGAGAATACGCCTCTGTTCGTGAAATTTGCTTATTTCAGGCATAAATCGCTTAGTTTGAGCCCTAAGGTCACCCGGAATGCTCATGCATTGGGCAAGACCATACAATCAATACAATTACATTGATTGCATAATTGTATGGATCGATAGTGATCCGCTCTCCGCCGCGTCTAGCAAGGGCCAACACCCAAGCGAATGACAGGAGATCGCAATGCCCGAAGTCACAACCCCAGCCCATAAGGACGGTGACTTCTTCGTAAACTACGAAGAAAAAGTGTTTGAAGATGTGCAGGCCGAAGAGGGGCAGAAGGCCCTTGTCACCTTTCACTCCGTCGCCTTCGAAGGTTCCATTGGCCTCGTGAACATCCTTCAGGCCATCCGGCTTCAGCGCAAGGGGTTCGAGACGTCGGTTCTGCTGTACGGACCCGGTGTTTCCCTCGGCGTGCAGCGCGGCTTTCCCACCTTGGGCGACGAGGCGTTCCCCGGTGCGCAGAACTATGCCGCCAACTTGACCAAGTTCATGAATGAAGGCGGCAAGGTCTATGCCTGTCGCTTTGCCTTGCAGATGTTGATGGGACATGGCGAGCCGTCCTTGCTGCCCGGCATCACGCCCATTGCGCCGCAGGATGTTCTGGACCTGAAGCTGCTGCACATCCGCGACGATGCAGTGATCGTTGACACCTGGACGCTGTAAGCGCGCCTGCACCGGGGCGGTGAGATCCGCGCCGCCCCTCACTTCCCCCTTCTTATCCGATGTTCTCAGGAGGCCACATGTCAGACCGTATTGTCCGTGCCGCCGCTGTGCAGATCGCCCCAGATCTGACAGGCCGCGCAGGCACCATTGAGCGCGTTTTGAATGCGATTGCCGAAGCGGCCGAGAAAGGGGCGGAGCTGATCGTCTTTCCCGAGACATTTGTTCCTTACTATCCCTATTTTTCCTTCGTATTGCCGCCGATCCAGCAGGGCCCCGAACATCTGCGTCTTTACCACGAAGCCGTGGTTGTTCCCTCGTCCGAGACACAGGCTGTCGCAGATGCGGCGCAAAAACGGGGCGTGGTCGTGGTGCTTGGCGTGAACGAGCGCGACAATGGTTCGCTGTTCAACACGCAGCTGATCTTTGACGCGGATGGCACGCTTGCGCTGAAGCGGCGGAAAATCACTCCGACCTATCATGAGCGCATGATCTGGGGTCAGGGTGATGGTGCGGGTCTGAAAGTTGTCGAAACCAAGGTCGGGCGCGTCGGCGCCTTGGCCTGTTGGGAGCACTACAACCCTCTGGCCCGCTATGCGCTGATGGCGCAGCATGAAGAGATCCATGTCGGGCATTTCCCGGGCAGCCTTGTCGGGCCCATTTTCGGGGAGCAGATCGAGGTCACCATGCGCCATCACGCGCTGGAAGCCGGTGCCTTTGTGGTCAATTCCACGGGCTGGCTGACCGAGGCGCAGGTCAACGCCATCACCGAGGACCCGAAGCTGCAAAAGGGTCTGCGCGATGGCTGCATGACCTGCATCATCTCGCCCGAAGGCCGCCATGTGGTGCCGCCCTTGACCGAGGGCGAGGGTATCTTGATCGCTGATCTGGATATGAAACTGGTCACCAAGCGCAAGCGGATGATGGACAGCGTCGGCCACTATGCACGGCCCGAACTGCTGCATCTGGTGCATAACGCGCGCGCAGCGCAGCCGGTGCACCGCATTGAAGACCCCCAAGACCCGATCGCAATCACAGAGACGGAGGCCGAAGATGTCTGAAGCCGAGCTTATCAACGAATTGCAGACGCATGGGATGCGGATGGTCGATCCGACCGTCGGCATGGAAAGCCGCCGGGGTGGCGCGGGTCCCACGGATCACAAGGCTGTCACCATTGGCGGATCGACCGTCATGGTGCCGGTCCACACGGCCCCGGCCTTTGACAGCCCCTATGTCGTGCAGGCCCCGGATGCCAATGGCATGGCGGAGGTGACGAAGGCAGGCGTTTCGCTGGGGCGGCTGAAGTTTCCCGGGCGTCCCAGATTTTATGATCTGAAAACTGCGGACGGCATCGAATACCATAAGATCGCGACCCTGCATTCCAGGGACGTTCTGGCGACAACCGTGCTGCAGGAGTGCATACGCTACGCAAGCCGCAAGAAGACCTGCCAGTTCTGCTCGATCGGTCAATCGCTGGCGGCGGGCCGCACCATCGCACACAAGACCCCGGCCCAACTGGCCGAGGTGGCCAAGGCCGCCGTCGAGCTGGACGGCGTGAAGCACATGGTGATGACCACCGGCACACCGGCTGGCAAGGATCGCGGCGCGCAGGTCATGGTCGACAGCGCCGCTGTCATCAAGGCGGTCGTGGACCTGCCCATTCAGGGACAGTGCGAACCGCCGGCGGATGACATCTGGCACGAACGCATGTTTGCAGCCGGGATCGAAAACCTTGGTATGCATCTGGAAGCGGTGACCCCTGACGTGCGCGCGCGCGTCATGCCGGGCAAGGCGCAGGTGAGCCTCGATAAGTACTTCGACAGCTTCAAGGCGGCGGTCAAGGTCTTTGGGCGCGGTCAGGTGTCGACCTACATCATTGCCGGGCTCGGTGACACGCCGGAGGCCATCCTTGAGACCTCGCAAGAGCTTTGCAAGATCGGGGTCTATCCTTTTGTCGTCCCCTTTGTGCCCATCTCCGGCACGCCAATGGAAAGCCATCCCACCCCGAACGCGGATTTCATGGCCAGCATCCTGAAGCCGCTATCGGGCATGATCTTGCGCGCCGGTATGAGTGCCGAAAGCTCGAAAGCGGGCTGCGCGAAATGTGGCGCATGCTCTGCCCTGTCCGTCTACGAAAAGTTGAGGGTGGCATGAGTTTTCAACGCGCAAGCCGCTTTCTGTCCCCGGATTTCATCATTCGTGCCGCGGCCCAGCAATGGGAGTTGGAGGGCGTGCGGCAGTTGCGGCATCAGGTGTTTGTCCGCGAACAGGGTATTTTCGACCGGGACGACCGGGATGCGATTGACGATGTTGCCTTGCCCCTTGTCGCGCTCAGCACGTTTGCCTCGGAAGCCGATCAGGTGGTTGGAACCGTCCGCATCCATGAAGCACATCCGCGCGTCTGGCGCGGGTCGCGCCTTGCCGTTGCGCAAAGTCATCGACGCATGGGCCGCTTGGGGGCAGAGTTGATCCGTCTTGCTGTTTGCACGGCCCATGGGCGCGGGTGCGACCTGTTTCTGGCGCAGGTGCAGATGCAGAATGTGCCGCTGTTCGAGCGTTTGTACTGGGCCTCGCTGCGCGAGATCGAAGTGCACGGCGTGCCGCATATGGAAATGCAGGCCGATCTGGCATTCTACCCGCCCATTCTGGACCCGTTTGCGGGATGGAAGGCGCTGTCTTCCAAACAGAGGGCGGCGTGATGAAACCGCATCTTCCGCTGCGCAAGCTGGTGCAGGAGTTGCGTGAGCATCCGTCCATTCGCGGCAAGCTGGACATTGCGCACAGCACCCGGACCTTGGGGTTGACTACGGACAGTGACGGGCAGCCGGGGGACGATTGCGCCGTGTTGCCCGCCGGGGATGGGTATGACCTGTTTTCTTGCGAGGGGTTCATCAACGCCTTTGTCAAAAACGATCCGTGGTTTGCCGGCTGGTGCGGGGTGATGGTGAACATTTCGGACATCCTGTCGATGGGAGGACGTCCGCGCGCCATTACGAACGCCCTGTGGGCGCCAAATGCCGAGCAGGCGCAACCGGTTCTCGCAGGTATGAAGGCGGCCTCTCTGGCCTATCGGGTTCCGGTCGTGGGCGGGCACACCAACCTGCGCACCGATGAGTTGCAGCTTTCCGTGTCGATCATCGGCCATGCCCGGGCACTGATTTCAAGCTTTGACGCCCGCCCGGGGGATGTGTTGATCTGTGCCGTCGATCTGCGCGGCAGCTATCGCGAGCCATTTGATAACTGGAACGCCGCGCTGACCACGCCCCCCGACAAGCTGCGCGACGCGACTGAGATCCTGCCCTGTCTTGCGGAGGACGGGTTGGTCACCGCGGGCAAGGATATCAGTCAGGGCGGCATTGTCGGCACGGCGTTGATGCTGGCCGAGACCTCTGGTGTGTCCGTCGATATCCAGCTTGAGGCGTTGCCGCGTCCAGCCGGGGTGGACATGACACGTTGGCTGCGCAGCTTTCCCAGCTTTGGCTTCCTGCTGTCTGCCCGGCCCGAACATGCGTCGGCAGTGTGCGCGGCCTTCGCGGCGTCTGGCATCTCTGCCACCGTTTGTGGGGATGTACGCGACGGCAGCGCCGTCCAACTGACTGCCCGCGAAGGCACGGCGCTGTTCTGGGACCACGCGCGCACGCCTTATCTGAACCTTTCAGCAAAAGAGGTCACCCATGCCTGAGACCCGCTTCACCATACGTTGGCCGGATGGCCAGGTGGACAAGTGCTATTCCCCTTCCACTGTCGTGCTGAACTTTCTGGCGGCCGACACGACCTATCCGATGGCAGATTTCGTGATCCGGTGCCGTCAGGCCCTGGAGCAGGCCAGCGCGCGGGTCGAGGCCAAATTCGGTTATCGCTGCACCAGTGCCGAAGCCCAGCTTGCCGAGATCGAGAGCAAGGCCAGTACCTTTTCCACATCGGCAGGTGTGACCTGCCTTTCGATTGCCTGAGGAGGGCAGCATGACCCATCGCGAACATAAGTCGGTTGTGATTGTCGGCGGCGGTCAGGCCGGTCTGTCCGTCAGCTACTACCTGTGTCGAAAGGGCCTCGACCACGTCATTCTCGAACGGCACCAGAAGTTTCACTCATGGCGCAACAACCGGTGGGACAGTTTCTGTCTGGTCACGCCGAACTGGCAATGCCGCTTACCCGATTTTGCCTACAAGGGGAACGATCCGCACGGGTTCATGGTGAAGGACGAAATCACCGACTACCTGGATGCGTTTGCCGAGACATTTGATCCGCCCCTGGTCGAAAACTGCGACGTGACCCGCATCACCAAACGTCCTAGCGGCGGGTATCTGGTGGACAGCACCCAGGGGAACTTCTCGGCAGATCAGGTGGTGATTGCGACCGGCGGGTACGACAACCCGATTGTGCCACCCTATGCGCAGAACCTTGATCCCGCGATCCGGCAGATGCATTCGGTCGATTATCGTCGGCCCGTGCAATTGCCTGACGGCGGCACCCTGATTGTCGGCACCGGGCAGTCCGGTGTCCAGTTGATGGAAGACATGCATCTTGAGGGGCGCCAAGTGCATCTTGCTGTGGGGCCAGCGCCGCGCTCCCCGCGCAAGTATCGCGGCCGGGACGCCGTCGACTGGCTCTACGAGATGGGCCATTATCACATGACCATCGCAGAACATCCCAACCCCGAACATGCCATATCCAAGACGAACCACTACATGACCGGCCGTGATGGCGGGCACGAAATTGACTTGCGCAAATTCGCGCTTGAGGGTGTTTCGCTTTACGGATCGGTCAGCGGCATGGACGGCACAAGGATCCAGTTCCTGCCGGACCTTGAGGCCAATCTGGACGATGCCGATGACAGCTATGTGGGCATCCGCACTGCGATCGATGCCTATATTGCCAAGAACGACATTGATGCGCCGGTTGAACCGGCTTTTGAAAAGCTGTGGCGCCCGGCGGAGGAGATCACCGAGATCGATTGCGCGCGCGCAGGCATCACCTCTGTCCTTTGGGCCATCGGGTTCCGACCGGATTATCACTGGATTGATGTCGATGTTTTTGATGACCGTGGTCGTCCTGTCTATGACCGTGGTGTGTGTCGGGAAGACGGGTTCTATTTCATCGGTCTGGGATGGCTGAACACGTGGGGATCGGGGCGTTTTCTGGGCATTGACGAAGACGCGCGCCATCTGGCGGATCACATCCAGCTTACGGCCAATTCGACGCTTCAGGCCGCGTCATGAGCATTGGTCAGGCTGCAGGTCATCCGCCTTTGCTGCGCCTGACATGTGTGACTTCGGACATGGCTCAGCTTGCGCTTCGGCGCCCCTGAGATCACTTCCGGTCTTTCCAGAGATCGAAATAGTGGTGCACCGGCCCATGGCCATGTCCGACAGAAAGCGCTTCGGCTGCCGCGATGGCTCCGGCGACATAGGATTTTGCTGCATCGACGGCATCCGGCAGGGCAAGCCCATGAGCCAGCTGCGCGGCCAAGGCGGAAGACAGGGTGCACCCCGTTCCATGGGTGTTCTTGCCAGGCGTTCGAGGGGCGTCGAACCAGTGGACATCTCCGGCAACACATAGCGCATCCGGGCTGTCCACGCTGTCCAGGTGCCCGCCTTTGACAAGCGCGGCTTGGGGTCCAAGTGCGGTCAGCGCATGGGCCTGTGCGGCCATTTCCTCACGTGTGGCGGCGGCGGTCTCGTCCAGAAGATGCGCCGCTTCGGGCAGGTTGGGTGTGATGATTGTGGCGCGCGGCACGAGCCTGCGGCGCAAGGTGTCCATTGCGTCAGGTTGCAAGAGTGGCGCGCCGCCCTTGGCGATCATCACCGGGTCCAGCACCACCGGCACGTCGCCCCGCGCTTCCAGCACCTCGGCAATGGCGTTTGCAATTTCGGCAGTCGCGATCATTCCGATCTTCACCGCATCGACACGCACATCGTCGAAAACGGCCGTGATCTGTGCCTTAACGAAGTCGGGTGACACCAACTCCACCTCTGTGACACCTTGGGTGTTCTGTGCGGTCAGCGCGGTCAGGGCGGCCATCCCATAGGCGCCATTCGCCGCTATCGCTTTCAGGTCAGCCTGGATTCCGGCACCACCCGACGGGTCGGACCCAGCGATGGAAAGGACATTGGGTATCATGGTTTTGCCTCCAATTCTGTATCGTGCGCGTGTGTCTTGGTCACCGCGAGTACCAGATGCTGAAGAGCGCCCTGCGCTTGATCCATATGAATCGACAGCGCGTATCTATGCCAAATTGCGGTCATTCTGAATTGTCAGTCCACTTCAAGGGGCGGACGGGACGCACCAAAGTGTCTTGCTTTGGTCCAACCTCCCTCCGCCAGCATTATCTGGTTCAGGTTCGAAGGGTGCGTCTCAGCCTTGCGGCGCCCCTGGCTTCGGCCAAGAAATACGGAGATTGCGCGCGCAGTCCAAGCGGAAAATACCGGGGCGTCAGAGACCGTCCCGTGCGATGCGTGTTGCAAGGTCCACGAGCAGCCGCGCGCGGGCTTGCGCGACAGAGGCTGGTGCGCCATCGGCAACGGGCGTCGACAACTCGAACAGATGCGCGTGATCGCGGCCCCGCCCATCGAGATCGACGACATAGTACTGACCGGACATGCGCAACTGATCTGCCACGACGCTCAGATCTTCGACCCGCACCTCGACCCGTCCTGATGCAAAACCGTCAAAGGGCCAGGGTTCGGATGCCACGCGCCTGCCCGTGATCTCGGCCAAGTGCCGGGTGAGTGCAAGGGTCATGGCCCGCGTTGGTTGGTCCGCCCACAACGTGTCTGACAGCACCAGAAGGTCGCCGTCATTCGCGGTGATCTCATCACGCGCTGCATAGGCGGGCAGCGAGATGTCGGCGACTTCGATACTGGCAAAGCGCGACGGGATACGTTCTTGCGCGACCAGCTTGGGCGAGGCCACGAACTGATCCGGGCTGCCGCAGGCCATGACAAGGGAGAGCGCAATTAAACCGAGGGCATGTCGCATGAGTTATCGTCCAAGGATCAGTGAGTTGGGATTGCGTTGAATGGTGCGGGCCAGATCGCTCAGCGCCTTGGCCGCGCGCTCGATCTCGTTCAGCGCCCGCAATGTCTCGCGTGAGAAAGCGGAGCCTTCCTCGTAGCCGCGCAGGGTGCTTTGCGCCTGCGTCAGGGTGCTGTTCAAGCGATTGGCGAGCGCGGGCAACTCGTCGGCAGCACTTTCAACGGCTGCCGCAGCCTCGCGGGCAGAAGACATGGTGGCGTTCGCGCTGTCGATCAGTCCACCGTTGCGCAGGGCCGCCAATGCAGCCTCGGCTTCAGTCAGCGCACCGGCGAGCGCGTCCGGCAGGTCGGCATCACTTGCGTCACCGAACAGGCGTCGGGCGGTTGCCAATACGCCTTCAAGCTCGGCTGCCAAGGTGTCCAGTTCGACTTCTTCCGCACCGGCGGCGATCCGGTCCAGCCGTTCGACCACTGATGGCAGCCCCGCAACCGCATTTTCGACAGCCGTTGCGGCGGCACTGGCATCGGTGAGTGCCGCGCTGAGTTGCTCGGCGGTATCTGCTTCGGTTAGGTCATTCAGAACGGCCGACAGTTCGGCAAAAGCCTGCGTGACCGCGCCGGGTGCGGCGCGGATGTCGTCAGAGCTGAGCAGGCTCTGTGCTTCACGCGCGAAACCTGTCGCTTGCGTTACCAGATCCTCCAGTGGCAGGGCGTTGGCGCCGTCAACAAAGGCGGCGATGCGGTCCGTTAGTTCAGGCACCTCGGCCAAGGCTGTGTCGGCGCGTGCTGCAGCGAGGCCAACCTGATCCACGGCCGCCAGCAAACGGTCCACGGCCTGCGCGTCCCGGACATCTGCAAGCAGGCCGCGAAGATCTCCGCTGGCGGCTTGCAGGTCTGCCATCAGCAGGCGCAGATCTTCGGGCAGCGCTTGCACTTCGTCCGAACCAATCACACCGCGAGCGTCCGACAGAAGCCCCAGGATTTCCGTGGGCGTTTCTCGTATCTCTTCGCTGGCCACAAGGGCCGATGCGTTGTTGAGAAATCGGATCGCACTGTCCAGCAACTCCTCGACAGGCAGTGCATTCACACGTTCAAGCACTCCTTCGGCTGACAATGCAACGTCGGACACTTCACTTTCGGTGACGGGGAAAACGGGAAAGGGATCGCCGTCCCGGTTGATGTCGGCGGGTGGCGCATCCGGGTCCGTGATCAACTCGACCTTCAGCCCCCCGGCGAGGAGGGACGCGGTCACAAGCCGGGCTCGCAGACCTTCGGCCACGCGCTCTTCCAGAAACTCGAGCGCTTCGGTCCGGCTGAGGTTTGCATCGACGCCGAACCTTGATGTGTTGATTTCGACCGTGGACAGAAGGCGCACGCGGGAATCGCCAAAGGTTTCGGGGGCGACGATGCCGGACACATTGGCCACCCGCCCGATACGCAGGCCGCGCCATTCGACGGCGGCATCAGCTGTCAGACCGCTTACATTGTCATCAAAGATCATGGTCAGGCGAACCAACGCACCGCTGCTGCCCTCGAACACTGAATTGCGAGCGGCAGCCTCGTCAGGATGGACCTCGTAGACGAGGCCGGCGCGCAACGGCTCACCCCCCGACACGAGTGTGCCGAAGGTAATGCCGCCGGAGATGAGTGAGGCCAGCGATGAAAAATCGAGGGAGGCGCCGGATGCGCCGACTGACAGGCTGAATCCGGACGTGTCCCAGAACCGTGTGGCTGTGGTGACCAACTGGTCGTGCGGATCATAGATGATGGCAGGGGCCGATACCCATTGCCCATTCACCGAAATCGCGGGTTTGCCCAGGCGACCGACTTCGATCCCCTTGAACAGGATCGGCGTGTTTTCAGACAGTCCCGCGGCGCGTGTCGACCGCAGCTCGATGACTGTTCCCTGTTGAAAGGTGGTGATCAGCGGCGCGCGTTCATTTGCCTGGTGTTCGCTGACCAACCCGCCCGGGACACTGTCCCACGTCCCCTCGATATAGACGCCGGACAACACGGTTTCGAGCCCGGTGACACCGCTGGTGGTGACCTGGGGGCGGACGATCCAGAACGCGGCCTCTCCATCGACGAAGGGTGCCACGGTTTTGTCGAGGCGCACGTCAACCAGCACGCGCGACAGATCATCGTTGAACTGCACGTCCTCGACGATACCCACGGATACGTTGCGGAAGCGCAGTTCGGTCTCACCGGGTAGAATGCCTGCGGCATCGTCAAAGGTGATCTGCACCAGGGGCCCTTGATCATTGTAGGTTTGCAGCGCCACCCAAACCGCAGTCAGTACAGCGGCGACCGGGACCAGCCAGACCCAGTGAGCTCCGGCAAAGATACCGCGTCGGTCGTTCCCGTTTTGGGGAATGTCAGGGATGTCGGAACTCACGCGGTGTCTTTCGTTTCTTGCGCCTCGATCCGGTCCCAAATCAGGCGTGGGTCCAGGCTTTGTGCAGACAGCATGGTGAAAATCACGGAAAGTGCAAATGTCAGTGCCGCAATGCCGGGGGTGATCGACGCGGCCACGTTCAATTGCACCAAAGAGCAAAGGATGGCGACCACGAACACATCGATCATCGACCAGCGCCCGATATATTCGACAACTTCATAGAGAATGTATTGCCGCCCAGGTGGCCACGTCGCGCCCCGCCGGACTGCAAGCGCGAGATAGGCGATGGCAAAGAATTTGCCCAAGGGGATGGCCACGGACGCGATCAGGATGATGGCTGCAATGCCGAAGGCGCCATGTGTGGCAAGATCGAGCGCACCCGCGATGATCGTATCCTCGGACGTGTGAAACAGTGTTCGGGTCTTCAGCATGGGGTAAAGATTGGCCGGGATGTACGCGATGATACCTGCGATCCACCAGGCCCAGACCTTCTGCAGGCATTGCGTATCGCGTGACCGGATCGCGTTACCACAGACCTCGCACCGCGTATGACCGACCGGCCACACCCGTGCGCATTCGCGGCATGCGATCAATCCCTTTTCACGCGCGGTCACCGTCACCGGTCCAGCGCCTTCCACACGGACCACCGGCACATCACCATGTTCTGAACGGCCATCAGAACAACGACGGAGACGAACATCCAGAACGCAGGCCCGATCTCGACCCGTGCAAGATCCGTCAGTTTGATCAGGGAGACAGCGCAGCCCACAACGAAGATTTCGGCCATTGACCAGGGGCGCATCGCTTCGCTGAAACGGAAAGCGCGCTTGGCTCCGGGCCAGGGTCTGCGATCAAGCACCAGCGGTGTCAGGGTGTAGAGCGTGAGCACCAAACGGGTCAAGGGCAGCGCGATGATCAGTGCGACCACGGCAAGGGACAAACCAAAGAGCGGTCCGCCGTAAAAGGCCAGGGCTGCATCAACGATGGTCGCCGCATTGCTGAAACCCAGTCGCTTGATTTCGATGAATGGCAGGAACAGCGCCGCGATCACCAGAACAGTTGATGCGAAGGCCGTCGAGATGATGACCAGCCCTGCATCCCGACGCCGGGTGAACAGGCGAGTGTGACACCTTTCGCATCTGCCCCAGTCGCCTTTGTTAACCGTACCCACACGGTACAGTGCGTCGCATTTTGGGCATGCGATCAGCGTATCCAGCCCGTGTTCAATGGTCTGATCCATGCCCTCAGGATACGCAACGCGCGTCGCGCAGCAACAGGCGATCGCTTGACGCAGCGCGCGCTGTCAATCCCGGGCTACGTCGCCTGGCAAACGAATTGCGCCTGCACCGACGCGGTTTGGCGATGGATCATCTCTCAGATCAAAGCGGTGACGCTTGGCAGCTTCCCGGCTCCATGCACGCGCATTGTCATCCTTGCCATGAATCGCGTTGCCAGCCAGCCGCGCCACCTGTGGGCTGGCCACGCTTGTCCCAGCCAATCGGACCCAGGACCCGCTGCGTGACCCGGCTGAAATGACGCCCCGCAGCACAAAGCTGTCGTCGCCCTTGGCCGCGATATCCGGACCCTCGCGTGCGGGTTGGGGACTGTGGGGGGAAGGCACGAGCGGGCCAGCGGCGGAGTAGACGGACATTTCCGCTTCCTGCTCGGTGTAAGCCGCGACGACGATGGGTGCGGGACCGCAGGCAAAGCCGCTGAGCGTCCCCGACCGCCGAACCGGGGAGGTCGTGTCGGGTGGATCAATGGGCAGTGGCGCGCCATAGCGGTCGAACCGATGGTAGTCCGCGTTGTCGAAGAAAGCCTGCCGCCCGCCAGATGTCTGTCCCGGCAACGTTTCGTCCCTGCGCACCCAGATATGGATCGGGTCGGTGGATACATTCGGGTCCCGAGTGAGCTTGATCATCCAACGGCCTGCGGGCCCAAGGTCGGAGGTCTCGCGCAGGTTCGCTGTGGGGTTCGTGGACAGTGTCACAAGGCCGCGCTGTGTTTGACCGCCCACATATTGATAGGCAAGCCAGGCGATCTGCTCTCCGGCCTTGTTGACCAGCGCGGCATGCTGGCCCGGTTGCGTGACAATGATGCCCTCATCCATTCCAAACGGTGTCCGGACCGAAATGGTGGCGAAGTTCGGCTGGGCGTTTTCCGGACTGTTTGGCAGCCAGATCTGCACATGGGTTGGTGTGCGATCGTCAGGCAGCACGGTCAGGTCAAGCGTGGCGGTGTGATCCACCTCGGTTCGGGGTTCCGCAACGGCATGCAGCCGTTCGAGGTTGGCGTTGCCCGCTGGCAGCGTCAGCCAGGCCTTCTGGCGTGTGTCCGCGCTTTCGCCGAAGTAGTGGTCGAACAGTCTCGCGAAAATGCCGGTGCCGTCATGTGGACCGCCTGTGTTGCCGTAGGAAAAGTTGAACACCACCGGCACCGGTGCACCGCTTTGCGTGCGGAACCTGCGGGCCTGTTTGACCAGGATGTGAAACGCGAGATACAGGACCGGCACCATTTCGAGGCCGGTTGTGTCATTTACAATACGCGAGGGCAGGGCAGCGCAGATGATGGGATGTGTGTCCGCCTGTTCATCCATGGACCGACCGGCGGCTAGCGCCATGACATGGGTGCCATGAGACCGGCGCATCGCCACGGTTGAAAATACGCCCTGCCCGTAGTCCACCTGCCCGGACAGGGCATAGAACAGGTCTTCGTCCAGCATGTCGCCGAATGTGCAGTCCTGCAAAAACGCATCGATGTCTGCGCGGTCGAGGCCCCGGCCAACACTTGTCAGGTTGCCGGGCAAAGGCTCGGCTTCGAAGATGCGGGCATGGTGGATGCGGGTCGTGGTTGCGCTGCTGCGGAACAGTTCGTGCGCGATGCCGATCCCGTCGTCGATCACGGCTTGCACCACGGCGTCGTCGTTCACGATGACGTCCGGCAAGTCACGCGACTGCGCCGCGCGATCGAGGAACCTTTCAGGGGCTGACGCACCCAACAGAACGGACGTCACACGTAGTGCATTGCGGCTGTCGTTGATGTGTCGGACCAGTGGCGCGCGCGCATAGATCGCGACCGGTTGTGCCGGGCGAACGGCGCTCCGGTCTACGGCGTCATATGCCGCCGGGATGAGCAGGTCATCGGCAAAGGCGGTTACGCTCGTCTGGAACTGGTCGATGCTGATGCCCTCAAGCTCGACCAGCACAGACCACCAAATGGTGTCGGGGTCCGCCCCGTAGTGATGCGCCGCCCGCGACAGGCGGAAATAGGTCACGTGATCAATGATGTTCACAGCATCGGGGTCGGGGTTCGGAAGCCAAACGGCCATGGTATCGCCCCCTCAGCCGTCACACTCTTGCAGGTCGCGCCATTCGCCGAGTGCCTTGGTCCACAACCACGAAAGCGCCGGGGCAGTTTCATCTGTGTCGTGCCGGTCATGGCGTTTCGTGATGGCCCAGGCACCGCGGTCGGATGACGCCTTGGGCTTCATCTCGTCTCCTTCGGGGGTGTACAATTGATGCCAGTCAAAGTCGTGATCCGGATCGAATTTGGGGGCGTCGAAGATGGCGGAGGTCCAGGCCCCGCCGTTGCACATGGCGTGCATGTGATCCGCGAGCGTCAGACCTAGCATCGCGCCCGCCACACTGTCGATGGGGAAGTGCACGCCCGCCACTGTCCGGTTGGTTGCAACCCTCGCAGCCTGTCGCATCAGCATTGAGCCCCAATAGGCACGGTCGCCATATTGTGGCGCCTCGCTTTCAATCAGCAGTTTCCAAAGCAGACGGGCGATCAGAAACGCCTCGGTTGCGTGGCCGCTTGGCAGGGAGCCGTGGGTTGGCGTCTCTATCATCGGCTGTACCTGGGGGGAGAATTCGATCGGCCGTTTGACGGCCAGTGCGTATTTCGTGCGTTGGATCAAAAGCGATGAGAAGTTGAGTGCGGTATAGAGCAGCTCAAGCGTGTGGGGAGTGCGCGCCGGATCCATGAAGCCGATGGACGCAAAGAAAGCTGTTGGCACGCCGACCTGTGTTGTGATCTCGGCCGCGCGATCGGGGCGGATGCGGGCATAACCTGCGACATGCTTGAGTTGCGTGGTGAGCTGCTCGGTCGTCGGGCCCGTCATCTCGACCATTTCGTGAAAGGTTACCTTGCGCTTGCGTCCTTCCCGTTCGGAGGTCCTGCGCCACAGGGTGGCTACGGGCAGATTGTCGTGCGTGTCGACCGTGAGGTCCACACTGGGGCCAAGCTCGGCCTGAAAGATCGCGGCACGTACTGGCAGGGCCAATCGCGGCAGGTTGCGCGGGCTGTCCGGCACACCCGGGAGGACGTCGGCAATGCGGTCGATGCGCGTGCCGACAATGCCGTCACGGTTCGTGATCAATGCTTCGGTCAGCATCGGGTTTGTGCCGGAGGATGCACCGTAGGCGCTATATGCACTATACGCGCTGTAGGCACTGTATGCGCTATAAGCACTGTATGCGCTGTATGCACTATAGGCGCTGTATGCGCTCTCTGGACCGATACCCATCTTGATCTCCCATGTCGTCTTGCAGAGTTATTGAGGAATGCCTGCTCCGCGCAGGAGTTCGGCAAATCGCTGCCCATTTCGAAACTGGGCGCTGGGGGCTGTACGAAGCCAAGAACTGATCCGAAGATCCGGCTGCAATTGCAGCAGCTCGGATGCCGTTGTGCGTGCGTCATCAAACTGTCCGGCACCTTGCTGGGCGGCTGCAAGGACGCGAAGTGTCGACACATGTGTTCGGTTCAAACGCACGGATTCCTTGGCGAGGGTCACAGCACGTGGATAGTCTTCTGCAGACAGGTTCGCGCCTGCAGCAAGGGCCAGATAGAAGAAGCGATGCGGGTCCAGCGGTGTCAGGTGCAAGGCGCGTTCCGCATCACGCTTCCCCTGGGCACCACGGTCGCAGAACGAAGCGAGTATCCCGCGTAAAGCCCGCCCCTGCGCATCATTGGGATTTATCGAAAGGGCGGCATCATATCGCAATTCTGCATCGTCCAACCGCTGCGCAAGATGTGCAAGAACCTGTCCCTCGCACACCAGGGCCAGGGTGTGGTCCGGAGAGATATCGAGGGCGCGCGCGGTGAAATCGAGTGCGGTCCGCGCCTCAACCTGTGCGTCCTCTGCCCAGCCTTGCACGGTACGCAAGACATGCCATCGCGCCATCCACGCCAAGGGGGTCGGGTGGTCTGGCACTTGCGATATGACGTATTCGAGGTAGTTGCGCGCGAGGTTGAAGTCTCTGGGCGCAAAGCGGTGCATCAACCCGACGGCCCCGTGCAACACGCTGAACAGCTTGAGGTCGGTCAGCGATGCAGAGCGCGCGCGCCGCACCTCGTTCACCATGATGGCGCGTCGGACGTTGGTGATGATCTGATCGATGCAATCGGTGTCATACATCCAACCCTGTGCGGGCAGCCCGATCCGATCCGACCACAGCACCAGCTGTGTATCGGTTTCCGAGAACTCGATCAGCAGCAGGATGGTATTGTCACGTTCGAAAATGCTGCCTGATACGATGAAATCGGCATTCAGCATACGCCCCAAGCCCTGCACATTCGTATCTTCTTGGGACATGTCGAGCGTCGAAAGGCGTGAAATGACGTTCATGTCTTCGGAGCGGCTGATTGCCGTTGCAATCTCGTCGCCGAGGAATGTGCTGATCAGCGCGCCCTGGCCGCTGTCAGGCTGGGAACGGAACGGCAGCACAGCAAGAGTGGGCAGTACATCACGAGGATCAAGTTGCGGTGCGACGCGCGGTTCAAGTGCGCTCTGCGCAGCCCAGCCCGGTTCCGGCGCACGCGGTTTAGCTGTGGCAAGCGCCTTGTCAGCGGTGCCGTCCATCGGTTTGCCGTAAAGCACGAAGCCGCGTTTTGGCACCGTCTTGAGCACAGTGCGTTCACGGTCTTCGATGGCGCGGCGGATGTCGAGGATACATTGTGTCAGGCTGTCATCGGTGACCGATATGTCTGGCCAAACAACTGAAATCAGCTCTTCCCTGGAGGTCAAGACACCCAGGCGAGACGCAAGATATCGCAGGACCAGAGCAGATTGAGAGCGCAGGATGATCTCGTCCCCCGACGCTGTCAAAATACGTTCCGTTCCTACGCAATATGTTGCGTCGCCAAGTCGAATATGCCCTGACGGTGAACTCATTTCATCTGTCGCCGACGCCTTCCCCCTGGTGTCGCCAGCCGACCGTCTCCCAACGACCCTACGCCACGTATGCGCCTTTGCGGCGTCTGAACATGGCGTGTCTTTCAGCCCCCGAATATCGAAAAGCTTCTGGTCCACGAGTAACGGATGCGACTGATTACATAACTCATAGTAGTGATCAATTGGGGTGTGCGATAGCATAAACATCAATTCCCCAACCGTAGGAAAAGCGCTGTGTCGCTGGTGCTGACACACGTCATCGTGTCGAGGGAAATGGATTGGGTCGTGCGTATCGCGCGCGCGGAGAGAACGATGTTCCTTGATCCCTGTGCAATGCCGGAGGGCAAAACCGGGTCATCGACAAGAATGCCGATCATTTGCGGGCAGCCCATCCGGGTCATTACCAACCAGCCGGAGCGCCCGATCTGGGCTTGGGACAGACTGCTTTCGCCGGCCCGGCGTGGAAATACCACTGTAATGTCGGAAAGCTGCTCCAGATGAACCAGCACCGAGTCCACCTGCGGGAGGATCGCGACGAAGTTGCCCGGATCGCTCCAGTGTCGGCTGATCCCGAATGTCGGGGTCGGATCGATGGCGGTGCAAAACAGCCAGTGCGTCTTGATTGGGCGCGCATCCTGGCCGACAGCGGTGCAGGTATAGGTCGCACCCACATGCAGATCGTCGGCAGCAACCGGATCAGTCAGATCGAGCGTGTAGTAGGACTGACCGGCAAAGAAGCCTGCGACATACTTCCCCTTGCGGGCCTGCGCCACGGCGTCCACTTCGAGCGGGACACCGCGATAGTAGGGAAATACGCTGATGTCCGTGATCGTTTCGGTCTGCGCAGTGATCATGTCGGCGTCTTTCTGCGCTTCCTGGGGTTGGTCGTGATGCAGGCCCGCATCGTCGGGGAGACAGCACCAGATTGTCCAAGCTCATCTGGAAAAGACTGAAACCTTTCCGAAATTTTTCCGAAATCCGAAGCCGATCAAATCTCGTCTCCTTTTCAGAAGGGTTTCAGGACTTCATTGCCCGCTGGCTGCCAGCCTGTCCTCGGCACCTGTGCCACCCATGGAACATTCCTGGGGGAACCCGCTCAAACGAGCATCGCAATCTGACAGGATCAAGAGGACCAAGTCATGACCCAAGATATCGCACCCATCAAGAAGGCCTACTATGAAGGGCTGGCCGCAAAAGCTGCCGGACCCGTTCAGAAGGCGTTGAACATCACGGATTGGACCCCGGTCGACAGTGCCGGCATGGGCGACTGGCTCTGGTACTGGAACAACGCCGCGATCTTCAACACGGACACCTGGAACCAGTTCAACAACATCATGCAATATGATGCTGACGGCTATCTGCAGATCACCGATGGCGCGGCCCTGAACACGGCCCTGTTCAACCTGTACATGGCTATGGCCTATGAACTGACATCGGCAGACCAGACAGCGCTGAACACAGCCAACATGAACGCGGCGGCCATTCTGAACACGGTGGTGAGCGACTACACCTCGATGTTCGGGGCGATCCCGCCCGCCAACAGCGCTACGGCCACCGCCAAACTGATCTACATTACCGAACAAATCTTGTCCTGGGGGGACAAGGACCTGACCCTCGCCAAGTTTCGGACATCGACCAACCCCACGTCGCTGTTGCCGAACGCGCCGCTGGGATCGGCCAAGCTGATCAGCGACTTCATGACGTACCTGTCGCAAACGGCTGCCGCTGCAACGGTGCAGAATGCCGTCAACAGCTACAACAGCCAGATCCGGCAGTGCGCGCTGAACCTCAGCCCCGCACCGACGACGGTGGAACCTGGCTGGATGTCGGCCGCGGATGTGACCGGCGCGACATCGATCCTGCCCTATCTGACGATCGCGGAGCCGACGGACATCATCAAAAACGGTCTGGACGGCAGCCAGGGGTTCGAGGTCGATATGTCGGTGACACAGGTGGACCAGTCCACGTCCAGCGTATCGGTCAATGGCGGCGCAGGTGCGTCCGGCTGGATCGACTGGTTCGAGATCAGCGCCGATGCAAGTGCCAGCTACAACGCGTTTTCGTTCGACAGCAACGTCACGCAAGTGGACCTGAAGCTGAGCTACAAGGGTGTTACCAAGTTCACCCCGCAGTTGACCGGCAGCGCCTACAATATCGGGACCGGAACCGGCTGGTGGAATCCTGAACTGATCAAGGCGGCGGCCAATCACGACCCCAATGTCAGCGGGGTCGCCTTCACCACACCGCAAAACTATGACTTCGCCGAAAACGGCAACTTCGGGGTCCTGCAGGAGCTGGTGATCTGCGATCTTCCGACCATTACGATGGTGTTCCACAATGCCACCGAAAGTTCGTTCCAGTCGCATTTCTCGGAGCAATCGCACTGGAGTGTCAGCTTCCTTGGCATTCCACTGGGCGGTGGGTCTCAGAGCTATGAAAGCTCGGTCTACAAGTATGACAGCACATCTGGCACGGTGACCGTGACCATGACGCCTCCGCCGGCTGTGACCCCGGGCAACATCCTGACATCGCAAGCATATGTGATCGGTGCCGACTGCGCATGGCCCGGAGCGAAGTAAGCTAGCGAATGCTTGGCCCATCCGGCGATCATAAATGATTGCCGGATGGGTTTTGCTATTGTGAGCCGGGAAAGAGGGAAGCGGCGACGCGAGGTTGGCACATGCAAGACCCCTATGGCGCCTTCAGACGGGACCTCATGTCGTCCCTGCGTTTGTCCGGGCAGGCCGCCAGACAGGTGGCACGCGGCCGTGCGTCTGCAATCCCGAACGCGCAGTTCGATCCGGCCGAGTATGTCCCAGTGGACACGTCGGGCGTTGGAGAATTTCCCTGGCAATGGGATAATTTCGGCACCTTCAACGCCCAGACCTGGAATTTCCTGAACACTGTCGCTGCCAAGACCGATACCGGTGCATTGCACCTGACCGGCGGACTGACGACCTGGTACTACAATATCATCAGCGCCACGGCCTATCTGTGGACCGATGACGACAAGACTGACGTGGCAAAGCAGCTTTCAAATGCGCGTTCGGCGCAGTCACAACTGATTCAGGACTACCAATCCCTGTTTGCGCCGGTAAGCCCGGCGGACAGGCAGGCGGCTGCAAGTGCCCTTGGAGTGAGCGCGGCAAGTACGCTTGTCTATATCGTGGACTACCAGATTGGGTATGTCTGGAGTGGCCGGCAGGCCAGCGGGATGCCACCGCTCACTGCGTCGCAAATCCGGGCCGCGGATCTTGGCTCTCTTTTCGCGAATGCACCGGGAGCCGCCAAATCGACAATGCTGCCGGGCCTACAGGCTGCCCTACAGTATGAACGGGCCTGGGCCACTCAGGTTGATTTGCTTTGGAACCGGTCACGATCGATCCGTGACGCGGCCGAGAACACGGGTGTTCCCGACGTGGCAAATCAAAGTGGAATGTACACCGTCGACCGGAGCGGTGCCAACGTGGTGCGCCATAGCTTTTCTGTCAAACCGTCCGTCAATGACATTCAGACGGCGTTGTCTTCGTCCCATACGATGGAAATGTCTTTTTCGGTGCAGGACAGCGGGGCAGGTGATGCAATCGTGTCCGTTCCGGGCAAGACGGCTGCAAGGGTACCACGTTCTGTGCTTGCCGTGACGCCGCACAAGGGTGTTGCAAGGGACGTCCTGTCTCATGATGGGGCGGGTGACAGGGCTGACGTGCGTGTGACCTACCATGGCCCGGTGGAGATCACTGTAGGTGCCACGCCCTTTGCGCAAGAACGGGCAACGGGCTGGTACTATGAGTACCCTATCGTCGAAGCGGCGATGAACCAAGCTCAAGGCAAATCCGCAGGATACCAATTCCAGTTGCCCGTGGGGGCCGCGCAGTTCGGGGCAACCGGCGTCGGCACCTTGCAAAAGCTGCTGGTGTGTCGATCCGTCACGCTGGAGGTTGCGTATCCCAACGGCGACGCCGCGCGGCTGGCCAACAGTGCTCCGACCGGAGCCGGGGCGAAGGCAACCCTTCTCGGCAATATGCACATTGCTGCGTCTTCGAAACATGCAGCGGTGGCGCAAGTGCGCACCGATGCCGGAACAGGCACGCCCAGCCTTGTTCTCAACGTCGGCGAAAGTGGTGCCGGGGGTACACCTGGATCGTTGGCCCACGTGATCGGGGCGCGCATCAGCCGTCCGTTTCCGACGGTGGCCCCTGCTGTTCAAAGTGCAATTGTTGCGCCCATGCTCTTTGCAATGCCGCTGTCCAAGGCAGCGCCACCGGCGCCAGCCAGCGTTGCGCTGGTCCAGAGCTATGAAAGGCTGTTTGGTCCAGTCACATCGGCACGAATGAAGAAAGCCGGCGCACAAACGCCTCTGGCGTACATCCTGCACCACGTGCTCGGCTCCGAGTGGAGCGGGACTGCCGCGCGACACATGCCACCTCTCACCATGCAACAAATGCGGGCGGCCCGTCAGTTGCGCCTCCTGTTCCCCGAGATGCCCCTCGAAGGGGCCGAGGTGTTGACCGAACTGCACGCTTATCTGAGCCAGACTGCCGACGCTCAGGCGCCCTAGCTCGCGGGCCCGAATGTCTCGAAAAAGATGCGCTGGCTTTCAACGCCCGACTGCTCGAGGCCGCCCTTGATATCCGCCAGAAAGCGAGCGGGCCCGCACAGCAGGTAGCGGGTATCCGGCCCCGCACCGATGTCGATCAGCCTCTCCGCGCTCACCCGTCCGATGGCATCGTAGTCGGTGCCCTGGTCGTCGTTGGCGAGTGGCTGGCTGTAGTACACCAAGGATCGTATGTTTTCATGTCGCGAGACAAGGTGCTGCACCTCGTCTTTCAGAGTATGCGATGCACTATTGCGTGCACCATGTACGAACCAAACCTGCCGTTCAGGATCACTTGCGGCAATTGCGTGCAACATTGACAGCATGGGCGTCACGCCGATCCCGGCGCTCACCAGTACGATCGGTTCCGATCCTTTCGGCAGAACAAAGTCCCCTGACGGCGCAAGGGCACGGATGCGGTCGCCGGTTTTGACGACATCATGCAGGTACGGCGACACCAAACCCGATGGTTCACGCTTGATTGTCAGCCGGTAGTGTCCGTTCCGTGGCCCGTTCGACAGTGAATAGGTGCGCATGACGGGTTCCGGTTGATCAGGAACATCGATGAGGATGGGCAGGTGCTGCCCTGCCGAAAACGGCTCGGTCGGCAAGGTGTCTTCGCGTGCAAGGTAGAAGGATGTGACGTCGGCGCTCTCTCGGACCTTCTGCGTGACGACCAGGGTTTGCGGTTCACTTTCCTGCTTCGACCAGCGCAGTGACAGGGCCGCAGGACGTTCCAACACAACGTCGATCGATACATCGATCATCCGCAGTGCATGTGCATCATGGCTGTCCTGCGCAATCCAGTCGATACTGGCCCGGCCCGAAATGTGCAGAAGCCCCCCGGTATCGAAGTCGACAAAGACAAGTCCGACAGCAGGGTTTTCCAGCAGGTTGCCGATCGTGTTAAAGAAATTGTTGCCTGCATAGTCCGGAATTCGCAGATGCCGGTTGTCGATGACTTCAATGAAGCCCGCCGGACCGCCGCGGTGCGAGGCATCAAACCCGTTTGAGGGCCGATTGTCGGAACTGTGGTGTCCGGTGCCGATAAACAAGGTGTCTGCGGTCGCGATCCAGCCCATCTGCTCTTGCGACAGACTGTCAGACTGTCGGGATGGTGCGATTGGTCCTGCTGGAACGCGCTGCCAGTTGCGCGCATGAATGTATTGTGGGCAGTTGCCGAAACTCTGGCTCACATTGATGACAAGACCGTTTCCCTCAGGCGAGAGGCGCCCGTTCATCCTGTTGCGGCGCCGGGTGTGCAGTTCGATCCCCAACAGGCCGACGTCAGAGCCTTCTTGAAATACGTGTGCCAGGGGATCTTGCCGATCCGGTTGGGCACTGATTCTCAAAGTGGTTTGGTCGGGTGACGCGATGAACCCCTCCGGCCCGTCGAGCACCGTCACCCAGTGACGGCCCGCCCGATCCGCACTGGCGAGGACAAGGAACGGAAGTTGAGCAAAGAAGTCCCGGTGTTGATCCGGCATGAACGGGCGAATGAAACCCGATGCCCATTCTGACACATCGGTTTTGCCAATGCGCGCCTGTGCCTCAAGCTCGCCGGCGTGGAATGGATTGGCCGCGTCGATCATATGTCTGTCCTTGGAACCGGTGCGAGGCGGTGCCGCCTGCTGTTTCAGCGTGCGGCACCTGGAGGATTACGCTGTAGCCGGGACGGGCGACTGCGCCATGCCGATGAATTTCGGCTCCGCTTCAATCCGGGCCAGCCATGCAAGAACGGCGGCATAGGGCTCAAGTCGGACACCGCCTTCGGGGGCGTGGGCGATGTAGCTATAGGCCGCGACATCCGCGATGGTCAGACTGTCGCCGGCAAGGTATTTCTGCTGCGCCAGTGTGGCATTCATCACCTTGAGCAGTGCATGCGCTTTTGTTTTGGCAGCCTCGTGGTCCAACGGAGCGCCAAACACTGTCACAAGGCGCGCCGTGGCGGGCCCGGACGCAATCTCACCAGCGGCGATGGACAACCAGCGTTGAACTGTCGCCCGTTCCAGAGCGGTCTCGCCGGTCCATCTGGCGGCTTCGCCGTATTGGTGAACAAGATAGGTCAGGATCGCGTTCGAGTCCGACAGGGTGGCGCCATTGTCGTCGATGGCTGGAACCTGGCCCAGAGGGCTGAGTGTCAGGTAATCGGGTGCCTTGTGCGCGCCATTCATCATGTCCAGATCGACCGTTTCATATGGAAGGTCGAGCAAGGCCATCATCAATTCGACCCGGTGGCAGTGACCGGATTTCGGTGTTCTGTAGAGCTTGATAGGGGCTGGCATGGAGCAATTCCTTTAGATCGTCAGAGAGTGCCCAAGGGGGGCGCAAATTCTTAGGACGCCGACACGAGCGCCTGTGCCGCAAGATTTAAATTGTGCTGTTATGCAAATGAATATACCCAAATTGAAATACATTATTTTGCAGATTAAAGGTAATAGCTACGATGGACCGATTGCAAAGTCTCGAGGTTTTTGTCGCCGTTGCCGAAGCCGAAAGCTTTGCAGGTGGTGCAAGGGCGCTGGGACTGAGCGCGCCATCGGCAACGCGCGGGATCAATGCGCTTGAGGCACGTCTGGGCGCACGCCTTTTCACACGTACGACGCGGCAGGTTCGCTTGACGGACATGGGCCAGAGTTATCTGGAGGACGCCAGACATGTTCTGGCACAGCTACAGGCCGCAGATGACGCAGTGCGTGGGGCCGCAGCGAACCCCGTGGGGCAATTGCGGATCACCTGCTCCAACGAATTTGGACGTATGTACGTCACTCCGATTCTGACAGAGTTTCTGGACACCTATCCGGATGTGACCTGTGACGTGGTCATGGTCGACCGCATCATAAACATTGTCGAAGAAGGTTTCGATGTTGCCGTACGGCTCGGGCCACTGCCCTCATCCGGCCTGACGGCGGTACGGGTCGGTCACGTGCGTCGTGTCGTCTGTGCATCGCCTGACTATCTGGCGCGACATGGTCGTCCGCAAAATCCCGGGGATCTTGAGGCTCATCAGCTTGTCATGGCCGGTCCGGTCAGCCCTGTTTCCGACTGGCGATTTGGCGACAGCCAGACAGCGTTGCGGGTCAAGCCGCGTCTTCGGTTGAGCAGCGTGGCTGCCGGGATTTCCGTGGCCCGGCAAGGGTGGGGGCTTGTACAGGTCCTGTCCTATCAGGTCGGACCCGACTTGGAGGCAGGAACCTTGCAGACCGTTCTCGAGGACCACGAACCCGCACCGCTTCCCATTCATCTGGTTCATCTGGAGGGACGGCGCGCACCCGCCAAGGTGCGCTCATTCATCGATCTTGCGAAGAAACGGCTGCGCGCGCAATCCGTTCTGAACTAGCCCCCGGGCCTGAGCACCGCGACCGAAAAGCGCCCGTTTGCGTCGGTATGGCAATCATGCAGGTCCCAGCCAGTGCTGTTGGCAAGGGCGGTCAGGCTGTTGGTCGTGTATTTGCGTGCTGCGCTGACATGGATTGGCTCGCCTGCGTAAAATGGTATGGTCCGTTCCCCCACTGTCACTTGCTGGCTACGGTTCGACACCAGGTGCATGTCGATACGGGCCAGGTCCGCGTTCCACGTGGCTTTGTAGTCAAAGGCGTTGAGATCGAAATCTGCACCAGTTTCCCGGTTCAGCCGAACAAGGATGTTGCTGATGAACTCCGCAGTCACACCCTGTGCATCGTCATAGGCGGCGATCAGTTGGCTGATGTCCTTGACCATGTCGGCCCCGAGGATGAAGGCTTCGATCCCGGGCCATGCCCGGACACCGGACAAAAGTGCTTGCGCCCGCGCAGGGGTCAGGTTGCCGATGGTCGAACCGGGAAAGAAAGCTGCCTTTGGCAGCGCCGCCAGCGCGTCGGGCAGGGTGACGGGGGCGGTGAAATCCGCGACAACCGGGACAACGTCGAGTGCAGGGTACGCATTCTTCAATGCGGCGGCCGTTTCCAACAGGAAATCACGCGAGATATCGATGGGGACGTAAGCGCCGATATGTCCGCCCGCATCCAGAAGTGTGCGTGTCTTGACTGACGCACCTGATCCCAATTCCACGAGCGCCCCCGCTGATGGCACCAGCCCGGCCAATGCCGCGGCATTGTCGTGCAGGATGCCTGCTTCGGTTCGCGTGGGGTAGTATTCGGGCAGGCGCGTGATCTTTTCGAACAAGGCGCTGCCGCGGTGATCGTACAACCATTTCGGGCCAAGCGTTTTTTCGTCGGCCGTCAGTCCGGCAAGTGCGTCCGCCAACAAATCATGATTGCGCACATGAACCTGTGTAGAGCCGTCCATCACGCCACATCCCGTGCAAGCCGTAGGCCCATCATTTGCCAGCGCTGATGGGGGTAGAAAAACGTGCGGTAAGTGGTGCGCATCTGTTCACGCGGGGTCGCGCAAGACCCGCCCCGCAGCACACGCTGGTTGACCATGAACTTGCCATTGTATTCCCCCAGCGCGCCTTCGGGTGGGCGGAAACCGGGGTAGGGCCCAAAATCGGACGCTGTCCATTCCCAGACGTCGCCCCAGACTCCCGCACCAGGCAGAGGACGCAGGGCCCCGGTGGCATCGGCATCACCCATCAGGTTGCCCGCAATGGGAGTGTCGCGGAAAGCGACCTCATGCTCGGCCTCGGTCGGTAAACGGCCGCCTGCCCAGCGGGCAAAGGCTTCGGCCTCGTAGTAACTGACATGCACCACCGGCGCGTCGAGCGCGACGGGCTGCGCGCCGCGCAGCGTGAATGTCCACCACGCACCGTTCTGTTGCCACCAGTAAAGTGGATGCGACCACCCCTCGCGGTCCGAAACGGCGTGTCCCTCCATCAGCCAGAGGCGGGTGTCTTCATAGCCGCCGTCCTGCATGAAGGCGATCCAGTCGCGGTTGGTCACGGGCCGGTCGGCGATCTCGAACGGGGCGAGATAGGTCTTGTGTCGCGGGCCTTCGCAGTCATATGCGAAGCCGCTGCCATTGTGGCCGATCTCGAGCAGCCCTCCGTCATGGCGGCTGTAGGTCAGGGGGATTTCGGTGGTAACCGGAAGCGGCTCGGGATCCTTGTAGACCGGCAACAGGGGATTGAAGCTGAGCCCGTGCAGCAGGTCCGTAACCAGCAGTTCCTGGTGCTGCATTTCGTGATGGCAGCCCAATTCAACCAGACCCGCGATGTCGTCGCCGTCGTCGCGGCCTGCGTTCAGCAGGTTGGCCAGGCTGTCCTCGACATGGGCGCGGTATGACCGCACCGCTTCCCCGCCGGGCCGCGAGACCAAGCCCCGTTTGTCGCGCGCATGACGCGGCCCTGCCTGTGTGTAGTACGAGTTGAAAAGAAAGGCGAAGCGGTCATCCGGAGAGGTGTATCCCGGCAGGCGAGGCTTAAGGATGAATTCCTCGAAAAACCATGTGGTGTGCGCGAGGTGCCATTTGACGGGCGAGGCATCCTCCATGCTTTGCAGCATCGTGTCTTCGGGGCTGAGCGGTGCCGCAAGCGCATCGGTCCGGGCGCGGGTGCGTTCGAAAAGGTCGATGGCCTGTGGCGGTGCGAGAGGTGCGGAAAGGGCAGTCATGGAATGCGGTTCCTGTGGTCGGGGATGTGCGACGACGATGTCAGCTACACATGACAGGAAATGGCGGCAGCGCCATCACGCCACACGGTAAAGTGTAATGTGTTAACAATTTGAGCAGCAAAGCGCTTGTGAGGCAGCGTTGTATCGCGACCTGGCCATACGGCGTATGTCAGGTTTGCGAGGTCTTGCCGAAATCAGACTTTCGCGCCAGCAGGATCTGGCAGACGCCGCCCTACCTTGTGGGGACGACGCGCGCGCTGTCACCCGACAGATACTCAGCCCGCGTCTTGCCTTCTGCAGGGCGCAACAAGGATGCACGTGCGCTTTGCGCTTCCGGCAGTAACACGGCACGGCGGGCGACAAAACGACCCGTGTAGGGGCCGAAATAGACGGCGCGCTCATTGGCGAAGCCAGCCAATTGCAGACGCTGGTCAAAGCTGTGCCCAAGACCGGCAAGACGGAAACCAGGGGCGGATGTGACCTGTTCGAGATAGCCTTCGACCGACAATTGCCGCAGTGTCTGGCCACCTTCCCGGAACCGGCCAAAGCGTAGCGATGACGTCTGCAGGCGTCCGTGGGTGAATTGCCCTTTCGCCACGACAAACTGACCTGCGATCAGGCTTTGACCGCGGGGTGGAGCCAGCGGTGTCTGGCCGATGCGCCATCCTTCGGCGGCAGAACCCGCGAGCACACCCGAAACGACATCGTCACCTTCAGCCGCTGCCTGGATCAGGCTCGCCTGCACCGCGCCATCCTGCTGCCAGATGCCCCCGACCGTCACACGGTTGCCGACATGAGGTGCAAGCCCACTCAAGCCACGCACCGGCGTGCTGTTGATCGCAAAGCCCGTGCCCTGGCGCAGTAAAACACCCGTCAAAGGGTCGTCGATGTCGATGCGCAGGGCTTCAAGGCGACCCAGCCTTGCACGGGCCAGCATGGTCAGTGTGCGCCCGGGCACGAGGAGACTTTCGCTGGCACGCCTGTTGGCGGCAAAAATGCGCGTGCCGGATGTGACTTCGACCCGCAGACCATTGATCAACACGCTGCCGCTGCCGGTCATCAGACCAACGATTCCCGTGCCACCAATCCCGCCCTCGAATGGATCATCGCCCAGTTGCACCGATGGAATGGCCGGGGCGCAGGCCGTCAGCGCGGTCGCGCCCAAAAGCCCAAGCGTGTGCCGTCTGGTCAGCTGTGTCACGGGTCTTGGGCCTTTTCGTCTGTGTCCGCGGCTGCGGCGTCTTCTCGGTAGAAGTAAATGCCCAGCCGATAGCGTTGTCGAGGGCCCTTTGCGTCTTGTGCGTCCCGATGCAGCGTGCTGGACTGGCGGTTGAGATCTTCGAGCAACTCTTGCGCCTTGGCCCGTGCGGCGGCTTCGACGGCATCAACGGCGTCGGGCGGCAGCTGGTTGTAGAACACCGCGCGCTCAAAGAAGGGCGGGTTGTCGGCCAGCAGGTTTTCGGTCGCAGCGGCCAGATGATCGCCGACATTGGCGGCAAAGAATGCCTCCTTGTCCTGTGCGGACCGCGTGCCGACAATGGAATCTGTCTGCAACTCAAGCAGTCCGTCAGCTGTTTCGGTCACAAAGCCCGCGTGCAACAACTCGTCCAGAACCGTTCGGGGCCGCACGTCGCGGTTGACGGAACGGACCAGCATTTCAAAGTCGACGGCATCTTCGGCCTGTCGCGGCAACAGTTTGGGCGTGTCGCCGTCGAGAAAGTCCGGGGCCGACATCCATTGGCCGATCACCGTCGCCAGCAGTGCGCTTTTGCGTCGGTTCTGACCTGTCTCGTCCGGCCCTTCGGCCTTGATCGTACGTATGTCCTTGCGGTGCACCCCGGTCAGCAGCGCGATGCGGCTGTCGGTCAACGGTTTGTCATCAAGGCGAAAGGACTCCTCCGCCACTTCCACATAGACCCGTTTGAGCAAGCCGTAGACAACCGGCGCGGTGAGGCCGCGTGCGATCATCGTGCGCACCAGTGGGCGCAATAAACCCCTGAGAACACGCAGAAATGCGTCGGACGCGCTGGTTTGGTCGCTTCTTGCCATAAGTCGACAATATTGCACGTGGAAATTTTTTCCACGCAAATCCTTGAAATCTGGTGGGGCTGCGTCATTTCGCCATGCGTGGGAAATATTCCCACATCAAGCGATAGGCCCCCGCGCCACCACCAGGAGATCAACCATGAAACGCCGTTCCTTTATGAAAATGACCGCCATTGGCGCGGCCCTTGCCACCCTTGGCGCATGCGCCGAGATGAACACGCAGCCGGACATCGTCGATACCGCGATCGCTGCTGGATCCTTCAACACCCTGGTCGCCGCCGTGCAGGCAGCCGACCTCGTTGACACGCTGAAAAGCCCCGGACCTTTCACCGTTTTCGCCCCCACGGATGAAGCCTTTGCCGCGCTGCCTGCAGGCACGGTCGAAAACCTGCTCAAGCCCGAGAACAAGGACCAGCTTGTCAGTATCCTGACCTATCACGTGCTGCCGGGACAGACGCTATCTTCCGATCTGGCTGGTCAGCGCCTGAGTGTTGCAACTGTGAACGGTGCCAATGTCCACATTGACGGGCGCAACGGTGTGAAGGTCGAAAAGTCCAACGTGATCCAGGCCGACATCCTGGCCTCCAACGGTGTGATCCACGTGATCGACCGGGTTCTCATCCCCTGATCGCCCCCCAGGTTTTCAGGGTAAATGCCGCGCCCTTTCCGCAAACGGGTGCCGGCATTGCAGGCGGCGGCTTCGGTCTCACACTGGAGCCGCCGTTTTGCTTTTTTTGCGGCTCCTGGTCCGGCACTGGCGCGTGCGCTTCAGCCCACTTGCCTTCCCTGGCAAAAAACCTCGCGGGCAATTGCGATCCCGTCGGTCTGCGCAAAGCGGACAAGGTCGGCGCGCTGTCCTACGGCGATGGTTCCCCGGTCCGTCAATCCGACCGAACGTGCAGGTGTGTTTGTGACCGTCGCTATGCCGCGCGCCATGTCGCCCCACATGTCGCCCAATTGAACGGCGGACAGCAAAAGCGCTGCGGGGACATAGTCGGAAGACAGAATGTCCAGCAAATCGCGTTCTGCCAGATCGCGTGCCGCAACGTTGCCCGAGTGTGATCCGCCGCGTACAAGGTTGGGCGCGCCCATGATGATGGCGATACCGCTTTTTTGGCACGCCTCTGCTGCCTCGATTGTTGTCGGGAATTCCGCGACCGCAACGCCGTGGCGCGCCGAGACACCGACCTGTTCGGTGGTGGTGTCATCGTGGCTGGCCAGTACCGCGCCCAGACGTCTCGCTTCGGCTACTGCCGCCGCCTCGTGCCGCGCGCCCAGCCGCTCCTGCAAGCTTTGCAACTTGGCTACGTGGCGCGCAAACTCGTTTTCCGTCAGGTTGTTCTTGCCCATGACATAGGCCTTCATCTTGTCCATGTCGCGGAACTGGCGCTGGCCGGGGGTGTGGTCCATCAGGCTGACGATGCCTACGCGGTCATCTGGCGTGAACTCCGCCAGTTCCTCGGTCAGCGTCTCGGAACAGATTTCGGCCCGCAGGTGCAGGAAGTGGCTGATCTTCAGCACGCCTTGTGTGCGCAAGGCCAGCATTTCCACGGACAGATCGCGGGCATACTTGGTGTAGCGCGCTTTGCCTGAAGGGATTGAACCCACGCGCATCGCGTCAAAAACGGTGGTGATCCCGGTGCCCGCCAACTCGCGGTCATGGGCAAGGATCGCAGGCCGATGTGGCCACGGCACCCTGGGCCGGGGCGAGATATGGCGTTCGAGATTGTCGGTGTGCAACTCGATCAGGCCAGGGGCGAGGTAGTCGCCTTCGCAATCGAGCGCACCGGCAGGCACGGCCGCCCCGGTCCCGATCTCGGCAATCACACCGTCACGCAGAACCACGTGGCCGGTGATCACCTCATCGGGAAGGACAAGCCGGGCGTTGGCGAGGATCGTGTCTTGTGTCATGTGCCTGTCATCTCGAAATGGAATGGGACGGGATATGTTCAAACGCTACGCTGTCTACTACACGCCCGAAGCGGGCACGCCGCTCGCAACGTTCGGCGCCGCATGGCTGGGCTGGGACAGTGCGACCGGGCGCGCAATGTCGCATCCGGATGTCACAGACTTGGACATTTCCGGCATCACGGACACGCCGCGCAAATACGGGTTCCATGGCACGATCAAGCCGCCCTTTCGGCTGGCGCAGGGCCAAAGTGCGCAGACTTTGCAGGATGCGCTCGCGGCCCTTTGCGCCAATGCGGCGCCCGTGACGCTGGACGGACTGGACCTTGCACGGCTCGGTCGCTTCCTTGCCCTCGTGCCGCAAGGGGACGCGCGCGCCCTGGCTGACCTGGCCGCGCATACGGTGCAAGAACTCGACCGGTTCCGCGCACCTCTGACCGAGGCCGAGTTGAACAAGCGCCGAGCTGCGCGCCTCACGCCTGCACAGGACGCGCATCTTGTGCGCTGGGGCTACCCGTATGTGCTGGATCAGTTCCGGTTCCACCTGACGCTCAGCGGCAAACTGGACAAACAAACGCTGGAACGGGCTGAAAAAGCCCTTGCGCCCTTGCTGTCCCAGCTTGACCTGGCCCCTTACCCGATCACGGGCCTGACCCTGCTGGGCGAGGACGAGGCGGGTATGTTCCACCAAATCCAACACTACGCACTCACCGGATAAAGCGCATCACGAGCCGCGCGCACCGTGTCCACCAACGCGCCGGAGTTGTCGATCCGTATCACATCAAAGCCCGCAGGCAGATCCGTACCCACCCGCGACAGGCGCTTCAGGATGTCCTTCTCGCTCTCGCGCCCACGTCCTGCAAGGCGCTGGGCGAGCGTGTCAGGATCGGCGGTCAGCGCAATCACGCGCAGGCCAGGAAACCGCGCCTTGGCCTGCATCAGCACGCTCCGCGACAGGTTTGCCAGCATGTCACGCCCCGCGCCCAGGGCGGCATCAACCTCCACCGGAATGCCGTAGTGCAGACCATGCGCGCTCCATGAAAGGGCAAATGCGCCGTCACGGGCCATGGCCTGAAACGTCGGCACGGTTACACCCTCAAACACCTCGCCCCCTGCGCCGGTTGGGCGCGTGATCACACGGCGCACCAGGCCCAGACGCGGTTCAGCCTCGGCCATCGCCTCCATCACCGTGTCCTTCCCCACTCCGGACGGGCCGACGACGGCAATCAGGCGACCATTCACGCCGCACGCTCCGGCGTGAAGCGGCTCACGTCCACCTCACGATCACAGACCTGCGCACGCGCGGCCTCGTCATGGAAAATACCGACAATGGCCGCCCCCCGCGCCTTGGCCGCTTCGATCAGGTCCAGCACAACGGCCCGGTTCGTGGCATCCAGGCTGGCCGTTGGCTCGTCCAACAGCAGTGCAGGATAGTCATGAGCAAAGCCGCGCGCGATGTTCACGCGCTGCTGCTCGCCGCCGGAAAAGGTCGTGGGGCTGAGCGACCACAAGCGTTCGGGAATATTGAGCATCGCCAGCAAGTCCCGCGCGCGCGCTTCGGCCCGCGCGGCATCCGCACCAACCGCACGTAGCGGCTCGGCGACAACCTGCAGCGTCGGCACCCGTGGCACCACGCGCAGGAACTGACTGACATAGCCCAGCGTCTCGCGCCGCAGCCGCAAAATGTCTCGCGGCGGGGCCGAGGCGACATCAACATCCCCCACAGCAATCCGCCCAGCCTGCGCCGTGTAGTTGCCGTAGATCATGCGCATCAGCGTCGACTTGCCTGCCCCGGATGCGCCCACAAGCGCCACACACTCACCCGGCGCGACGGACAAGTCCGCGCCATGCATCACCGGGATCACGGCACTGCCCTGATTGTGCAAAACAAAGGACTTCGCAACACCACTGACTTCAATCATGCCCAGATCTTCTTTTGACTAAAAATACGACGGGGTCCGGGGCAGAGCCCCGGGTCTCACACCTGCAACACACTCGACACCAACAATTGAGAATAAGCGTGCTGCGGATCATCCAGCACCTGATCGGTCAGGCCGGTCTCGACCACATGCCCATCCTTCATCACCATCAAACGATCGGCCAGCAGGCGCACAACCGCCAGATCGTGGGTGACGATGATGGCACTCAGCCCCATCTCGCGCACCAACCCGCGCAGCAGATCCAGAAGCCGCGCCTGCACCGATACGTCCAGCCCGCCGGTGGGCTCATCCATGAACACCAGCCGCGGCCCGGTCACCAGGTTGCGCGCAATCTGCAAACGCTGCTGCATTCCGCCCGAAAACTGCCGTGGACGGTCGTCGATGCGATCCTCCGCAATCTCGACCCGCCCCAGCCAGTCGATGGCTTGGCTCCGAATGTCGCCGTAATGCCGCGCGCCCACGGCCATCAGCCGCTCGCCCACATTGCCGCCTGCGCTCACATTCATGCGCAACCCGTCGCGGGCGTGCTGGTGGACAAAGGCCCAATCGGTCCGCCCCAGCATCCGCCGCTCCGGTTCGCTCATGGTGACCGTGTCGCGCATGCCTTCCGCGCGTGTGTCGAACATCACGCGACCAGCATCGGGCGGCAGATGCCCTGCCAAGCAGTTCAAAAGCGTCGACTTGCCCGATCCGCTCTCACCGACGATGCCCATCACCTCACCGGGGTAGAGGTCAAAGCTCACATCCGCACAGCCAATCCGCTGCCCGTAAAACTTTGAAAGCCCGTCGACCTGCAGAAGGGGGGTCATGCGGCACCTCCGATGGCGGCACTGAACTCCGTTGGGATCAGCACCATCTCCTCGATCCCCAGCACGAAATCGCCATGCTGGGCCGAGGTCTCGGCCTTGATCCGCTTCCATTCTTCATCGGCCATGAAGGCAGCCCACTTGTCCCCCATCTCGGCCTCATCGATCCAAGTCAGCAGGTAAACAAATCGCACACGCCCGTCGCGCTCATCCGTCCACATCGCCTGAATGCGAAATCCATGCGTGCCCATCAGGCGTGCGGCATGATCGCGGAAACGGGTCAAAAATGGTCCCCGGTTGCCCGGCGGCACCTCGTATATGCGCAGCTGGTTGATCATGCTGCGTCCTCCTTGACTGGGGTTCCTTGCGCACCGACATGCCCCGCTGCCCGGCGGGATTGGCAATAGTCGGTGTCGGAACACATGAACATGCGCGTGCCTGCGTCATCGACAATCAACTCGTCGAGATAGCTGTCGGTTGCCCCGCACAGCGCGCAGGCATGCTCGGCCTTCGAAGCTTCGAACGGGTAATCTTCAAAGTCGAGGCTCACGACGCGCGTATAGGGCGGCAGGGCATAAATCCGCTGTTCACGCCCCGCGCCGAAAAGCTGAATGGCGGACATCGTCAGCTTCGGATTGTCGAACTTCGGGATTGGCGATGGGTCCATCACATAGCGCCCCTCAACCTCCACCGGATAGGCATAGGCGGTCGAGATCGCCCCGTGCGCGCTGATGTCCTCGTAGAGTTTCACATGCATCAACCCGTAGTCCTCCAAGGCGTGCATCTTGCGGGTCTCGACCTCCGAGGGTTCGAGAAAGCGCAAAGGCTCCGGGATCGGCACCTGATAGACGAGGATCTGATCGTCGTTCAGCGGTTCCTCGGGAATGCGGTGGCGGGTCTGGATGACTGTGGCATCGCCAGTAGCTTCTGTCGTCTCTACCCCCGCAGTGCGTTCGAAAAATCGCCGGATGGACACTGCGTTGGTCGTGTCGTCGGCGCCTTGATCAATGACCTTGAACACATCGTCTGCCGTCATCACGGCGGCCGACACCTGCACCCCACCCGTGCCCCAGCCATAAGGCATCGGCATCTCGCGGCTCGCGAAAGGCACCTGGTAGCCCGGAATGGCCAACCCTTTGAGGATCGCACGCCGGATCATCCGCTTGGTCTGTTCGTCCAGATAGGCAAAGTTGTAGTCGGTCATGGTCTTGCCTCATTCTTCCCGTATCGCGTGCACACATGAGCGATCCGAACGAAATCTTCTTCTACTGCATGATCGGGCTGATCGTCGTCGTGGCCATCCTGCGAGAGGTGGCCGCATCGCGCTATCCGGCCTCGCATTGGCTCAACCAGTTTCTCGATCGAGACAAGCGCGACGGCGACGGCGGTTTTTGGGATTGCGACGGCGATGGCGGGGATTAGGGTCATTCCGCCGCCTCCTGTCGCACGTTCCCGATCGCCTCGCGGCGTAGCTTTCGGATCAGCTCCAACTCGGACTGAAAGTCCACGTAATGCGGCAGCTTGATGTGTTCGAGGAACCCCGTCGCCTGGATGTTGTCCGCGTGATACAGCACGAATTCCTCGTCCTGCGCGGGCGCGCCTACGTTGTCTTCGCCTAACTCTTTCCAGCGCAAGGCACGGTCTACCAGCGCCATGGAAATCGCCTTGCGCTCGCACATGCCGAAGACAAGGCCATAGCCCCGCGTGAACTGCGGCGGCTCGGTCTTTGACCCCTGAAACTGGTTCACCGTCTCGCACTCGGTCAACTCGACCTCACCCACCTCGATGGCAAAGCCCAGCTCGGGAATGTCCATCTCGACCGCGCAGGTCCCAATACGCAACTCGGCCACAAAGGCGTGGTTGCGGGCGTAGCCGCGTTGAGTGGAATAGGCCATCCCAAGGATGAACCCCTCGTCCCCCCGCGTCAGCGATTGCAGGCGTAGGGGGCGGTTTGCAGGCAGTTCCAGCGGCTCTCGGGTCAGGTCCGGCGGTGTCTCCGGCCCCTCCGGCTCTGGCTGGATCAGATCCTCGCGGTCGAGGAATGACATGATGTGCGGCTTGGTCTCCGGCATTTCCGCCCGCTCGGGCGCGCTGGGCGCCTCACCATCGGCGGCCAGTTTGAAATCCAGCAGCCGGTGTGTGTAGTCGAAGGTCGGGCCCAGCACCTGCCCCCCCGGTGCATCTTTGAACGTGGCCGACACGCGCCGGTCACAGGCCATGGTTTCGGTGTCGACCGGCGTTGACCCACCAAAGCGGGGCAGTGTCGTACGATAGGCCCGGATCAGAAAGATGGCCTCGATCAGATCGCCACGCGCCTGCTTGATGGCCAGCGCCGCAAGGTCCGGGTCATAAAGCGACCCTTCGGCCATCACCCGGTTCACAGCCAGCTTCAACTGCCCTTTGATCTGATCCACCGACAGCTCGGCCACATCTTCCGGCCCGCGCCGTTCCTCGGCGAGCCAGGCGTGGGCGGCATCAATCGCCTTCTCGCCTCCTTTTACCGCGACATACATCAGACCACCTTCGTGCTGCGGGGCAGGGCGGCCATCTGCGCCCCGTACGTGAATATGAAATCGAGGCCCAGCGGAAACAGCGCTGCATTGCGCTGGAATGCGGCCACGTTCGGCAGGTTGAGCGCCGCGCGCTCCTTGATCCCCGGCCCGGTCAGCGTCGCGCACTCAGCGCGCAAATCCGGCATCTCGACGACGACAGTGGCAGAGCGATCCGGGTATTCCGGCGTCCCGATCTTCAATGCGGAAAGAGGGATATCATCCCAGCGCCCCACGACGAAATCAGCTACCTCTGCCGCCACAAATGGCGCCCCGGTCTGGAATGTGATCCAGTCGCGCACCTCTCTGGTGTCACACACCCCGGCCAGATGAACGCCCGTGTCCGGGTCACACAGTGTCAGCAGAGCGGTGCCAGCAGCCACGGAAAGGGGCGCAGGCGCCACGGCCCCCGACACGTCGCAAATGGTGCCGGGCCGGGCCATGGCCTGCATGATGCCGCGAAAGGCCACGGCACTTTGCTGGGGTGGGTCGGCAAACCCGCCGGATAGGCTGGCGTGATCCATCAATCCTCTCCCCGCACCATGGTAAAGAAATTGACCTTGGTCGCCGCCGCCTTGGCTGCACGGGTCGCGCGCTTGGCCCCTGCCGCGTCTCGCAAGGGAGCAACAATCGCGGCCTCGACTGCGGGCGCGTCCGCCGTCTGCATCAGCGCATCGGTCAGCGCTGCCTGCACCGCATGATCCTTGCCGCGCCCCTGCACATAGCCATGCCCCACCTCGCCCGACGCAAGACGCACCGAACACCGTGTCACGGTCATCTCGCCGAGGTTAAAAGGCGCACCCACGGCCCCTGCACGCCCGCGCACCATAACGGCACCAATCTCCGGCGCGCGCAGTACCTCGTGGTCGGGCGCATACCCTGCCTCGACCCACAGCGCGGCGACATCTGCCGCCTGCGCCTTGGCCAGCACCGACAGCCACGCCTTTCGGGCTGCATTCGGGTCGCCTGATCCGTCCATCTATACACCTTGCGAAGTTGTCGAGATTACTATACAACTAGACAAATCATAGGCGAGTCGGCGCAATCGGTCCACCCGCTTGTTGTGAAAGTTTCGTGACACGAACAGGGGGCCGCCGGTGGCACGCACACCCATCTGGAAATCCATCGCCGCTACCCTTTCGTCCGAGATCGCGGATGGCGCCTATCGCCCCGGCGACAAACTCCCGACCGAGGCGCAGATGGCCTCCCGCTTCGGCGTAAACCGCCACACGGTCCGGCATGCCCTGTCATCATTGGTCGAGGCAGGCACCGTCCACACCCGCCGCGGGGCAGGAGCGTTCGTCGCGCAAACGCCCACCGACTACCCCATCGGCAAGCGCGTGCGCTTCCACCAGAACCTGCGCGCCGCGGGCCGTATCCCGGCCAAAGAGGTGCTGTCCGTCACCACCCGCCTCGCCAACAGCAAGGAGCGGGAGGCGCTGGACCTTGGAGCGGACGACCAAGTCCACGCTTACGAAGGTCTCAGCCTCGCCGATGATCAGCCCATTGCGCTCTTCCGCTCGGTCTTCCCCGCCGCACCCTTTCCGGACCTGCCCGACGCGCTTGCTCAATCCGGTTCTGTCACGGCAGCGCTGCAGACCGGCGGCGTCACCGACTACACCCGCGCCTGGACACGCCTTACGGCCAAATCCGCCACTGTCACCCAGGCCCTGCACCTGCGCATCGCCGAGGGTGCGCCGATCCTGCGCAGTGACGGCCTGAACATCGACCCCACCGGACGGCCCATCGAACTGGGCCGCACCTGGTTCGCCGGGGACCGCGTTACCCTCACGCTGGCCGAGGACGTATGAAAGATTTGTGATGTCACGGCGCTGACATATCCACAGGCTAAGGTTGCAGGACGACATGGTTTTCGCTGTTTCCTGATTGAGCCAACAGATGCCTACGCCTTTGCCCGCCTTCTGCATGACCGGTGCCCGCACCCTGCGCGACGGTGCGCTTGTGGATGCGCCGATCTGCGTGGCAGACGGTCTGCTGGTCGAAACCGTGCAACCGCAACTGGACCTGTCCGGCTATCTGCTCCTGCCCGGTATCATCGACCTGCACGGCGACGCCTTTGAACACCACATGGCGCCACGCCCGTCGGCCCCGTTTCCGTTTGAAACCGGCCTGCTGGGTACGGATCGGGACGCCGCCGCCAACGGCGTGACAACCGCATGGATGGCCCAAAGCTGGAGCTGGGAAGGCGGGCATCGCGGCCCGGACTATGCCGAAGATTTCCTTGCTGCCCACGCCGCCTACCGCCCCCGGATGCAGACCGACCTGCGCATCCAGATCCGCTGCGAAACGCATACGGTCGATCAACAGGACCGCCTGATCGCGGCCATCCGGGATCACGGCATCGACTACGTGATTTTCAACAACCACTTGGACGAAGCGTTAGAGCTGGCGCGGACAAACCCCGAGGAAATCGTCTTTTGGGCACGCAAATCGGGCCGTTCAGCAGACGCACATATGGAGCGTGTCAACGCGGCCCGCGCGCAGGACAAGGACGTGCCGCGTTACCTCTGCAACCTCGCCGCCGCTTTCGACCGGATGGGCGTCATCTATGGTAGCCATGACGACCACGACGCGGCGACCCGCGAACGCTACTCGATGATCGGGGCCAAGATCTGCGAATTCCCGACCTCGATGAAAGCGGCCGTGGTGGCGCGCACCTGGGGCGACCCGATCCTGATGGGTGCGCCCAACGTGGTGCGCGGCGGTAGCCAGTCCGGCAACATCGCAGCCTCGGTCCTGATCGCCGAAGGGGCCTGCGACGCGCTGGTGTCCGATTACTACTACCCGGCCTTGGCCCAGGCCGCCTTCAAGCTGGCCGACAATGGTGTCCTGCCCTTCGCTCAGGCGTGGGAGATGATCTCGACCCGACCTGCAGCGATCATGGGGCTGAAAGACCGGGGCGCTCTGGACGTTGGCAAGCGTGCCGATCTGACGATCGTCAACGCCGAGACACGCCAGATCGAAGCGACCATGGCAGGCGGCCGCTGGACGCACCTTTGCGGGGACATGGCGGGCCGTGTGAGCGCAGCAGCAGTACATCTGCCTTTGGCCGCCGAATAGGGCGGATCGGGATCCGCCTTACGGGGCGATGATCGTAAAGCGCACCCGTGGTGCGCCAAAGTCAACCATACTTCTCAAGAAACGCCTCAGCAGACAGCGCCCGAAAATCCTCCAGCCGGGCGCGCAGCGTTGCATGATCCCAATCCCACCACGCCAGCACCATCATGCGGTCGGCCACTCCAGGTGCATACCGGTCGCGGATCTTCGTGGCCGTCACACCGCCCACGATCGTGTAGGGCGCGACATCCTTGGTCACGATGGCACCCGACGCAACAACGGCGCCGTGCCCGACGGTCACTTCGGGTTTGATCTGCGCATTGTGGCCGATCCACGTGTCATGTCCGACAAAGGCGCGCCGGGACGCGCGATGCTCAAACCAGTCTGCGTCGTCCTCTGCATCATCCCAATAGCCCGCCGACCGGTACATGAAGTGATGCAGCGACGCGCGCTCCAGCGGGTGATCCGTTGCCCCGATCCGCACGAAGCTCGCCAGGTTGGAGAACTTGCCGATGGTCACATTGGCCAGATCGCAACAGCGGTCACAATAGCTGTAGTCGCCCATCTCGACCTGCGCCAGACGTGTGCCCGTTGCAATCACGGTATAGCGCCCGAGCGTCGTGTTCACATGATCGACGCCGTCGTGAATAAGGGGATCACCCGAAGGGTTTGCCATCAATGCCCGCTGTCGTCGCCCTTGATCAGCTTGCGGCGCAAGAGGCCGGAAAGCCAGTCCATGAACACCACCATAACGATGATCAGCATGATGTAGTAGCTGACCTCTTCCCAGTCTTTCTGGGTGATGATCGCCTGCGTCAACAAGAGCCCGATGCCCCCGCCGGTGATGGCCCCGATGACAGTGGCCGAGCGGGTGTTGGATTCCAGGAAATAGAGGATCTGGCTGATCAGCACCGGTGTGATCTGCGGGATCACCCCAAAGCGGTAGCGTTGCAGTGGCTTAGCACCGGTCGATTGCAGGCCCTCGATCTGTTTCTTGTCCACGTTCTCCAGCGCTTCCGAGAACAGCTTGCCGAACGTGCCAGTATCCGTGATCAGGATGGCCAGCGCACCTGTCAGCGGCCCAAGGCCAAAGGCGCGGCTCAGGATGATGGTCCAGATCAGCGCATCCACCCCGCGGATAAAATCAAACAGCCGCCGCGTCGCCATGCGCACCGCCACCAGCGGGGCAAAGTTCCGCGCGGCCAGGAAGGCAAGGGGAAGCGCCAGAATGGCCGCGCCCATCGTGCCAAGGAACGCCATCAGGATCGTCTCGAATATGGCCCAGGCCACATCGCCGTGCCGCCACATGGCATTGTTCCAGAAGTCATGCGCCATGGCCCCGGCTTCACCGCTGAACGCACGGCTGACGACCTCACCCAAGCCCAGCCCGTGATAGGGGCTGTCGAGGGTGAAAAAGAACAACTCCCACCCCACGAAGTAACGAAACACCTCGGTCCGGTTGCGGGTGACGGACAGGCGCCCGGCATCGGTCGTGACGGCCACCCGGTTCTTTGAGGCGCTGATCCAGTCCGGCAGCTCCTCGGTGGGGTAGCTCTGAATGACGCCCTGCGACCGGGACACCTCGAAGGTCATCAGCCCGTAACCCGGCACGTCATAGGTCACGCCGTTGTTTTCGGGCAGGTAGGTGATGATGTGGCCACCGCCCAGATCAATCACCGTCTCGTCGCCCAAAGCCACCCAGTCCGGGGCCTCACCGTCCGGGTAGGCACCCTTGTTCTCGCCCTCAATCGCGACGCGCACGTCGCCCGACCGGTTGTCGCGTGTGACGTGGACTTTGTGGCTATAGGTGTCAGCCACCAGCGCGCGGGCATTGGCACTGCTCGCCTTCTGGATCAGTTCGGGCACGCCAAAGGCAAAGAAGACGTAAATCAGGTACGCCAGCACCAGCGCGGGCAGGCCGAAGCTCACCAGACGTTTGCGCGCCATCACGCGGTCGGCGGACCCTTTGAGATCGGCGGTATCAAGCATGGTCATCAGCGGCGCTCCGATTTGGACCCGTGGGTCAGGTGGTCACGGTAGTGGCTCGACGTCTGGTCGATCACCACGATGGTCAGGAACAACAGCAGGAAGATGGCAGCCGCCTCGTCATAGCGGCCCTGGCCCCAGGAAATCGCGTTCTTCAACTCATAGCCCAGACCACCTGCGCCCACGAAACCGAGGATGGCCGAGGCGCGCACGTTGATCTCGAACCGCAGAAGCGCATAGCTCAGCCAGTTGGGTGCAACCTGTGGCACCACGCCCAGAAACATCCGTTGGCCCCATGTCGCACCGACGGACGCCAGACCGTCGACGGGTTTCAGATCGGCATTCTCGTTCACCTCGGAAAAGAGCTTGCCCAAGGCTCCGGCAGTGTGGATCGCAATGGCAATCATCGCGGGCACCGGCCCACCGCCTAGGATGAAGATCAGCACCAGCGCCACCACGATCTCGGGGATCGCGCGGGCAAAGTCCATGATGCGGCGAAAGACGGGGATCAGCATCGGAAAACGGGCCATGCCGCGGGTGGACAAGAGCGACAGGAAGATGGCCGCAAGCGCGCCCAGCAGGGTGGCGGCGGCCGCAATGTTCACCGTCTCGATCAGCGCAGGAAAAAAGGTCACGAAATGGGCGGGAAACTCGGCCAGCTTGCCGCTCGCTTCGATCACCAGCTCCGACGGGTAGTCAAAGAAGTTGTCGATGCCGCCCCAGAACGACCCGGCATTGCGCCCGCCTGCAACGGAGAACCCGGCGACCATGAGCGCAATGAAAATCATCAGCAGAACAAGGGAATAGAGACGCTTCTGCCGCGTCAGCGTCATGTACTCGTCGTGGATGCCGCCCAGGTCGCGAGCGCCTGCTGTTGTTTCGGCCATGCCTGTCCCCGTGGTTTTTGGTCTGGTACGTCGCGTTGAACCTTTCGCATGCGAAACAGCTTACGAAAGTGTTAACGCAAATTGCCGGGCCCCCAGAGACTGAGGACCCGGCAGATGCACACTTAAATCAGTTTGATTTGGCTTTACGTGCTTCAATTACGGACACATACGCCTCGTGCGTGATGGGGTCGAAACCCAAGCTCTCACCGGCCGAGATGGAGTATGTGCAATCCTTGTCGGTGTCGTACATGTTGTCGACAAGCGCGGTCATGGTGGCCTTCACGTCCTCGGGCAGATCCTTGCGCAGAACGATGGGTCCCTCGGGGATGGGCTTCGATTTCCAGATCTCGACCAGATCGTTCATGTCGACCAGCCCTGCATCCACGGCCTTGCGTAGCGCGCCCGAGTTGTAGCCGTCTTCCCACGCGCCCTGACCGTCGGCCCAGGTCACACCAGCGTCGATGTCGCCGTTGTTCACCGCCACGATGGTCTGCTCGTGACCGCCGGTGAATTTGACCTCACCGAAATAGTCACCGGAGTCCATGGTGATGCCGTCCTTGTACTGGGGCACTTCAATAGACGGGATCAGGTAGCCCGAGGTCGAGTTAGGGTCGCCAAAGCCGAATACCTTGCCTTCCATCTCATCCAGGTTGGTGATGCCGCTGTCGGCACGGGCGAAGCCGATCGAGTGATAGCCAAAAGAGCCATCAAGGTTGATCTTCACCAGCACCGGCTCAACCGCATCGGGGTTCTGCAGATAGGTCGCGGCATAAGCCGACGCACCCAGCCACGCCATATCCAGCGTGCCGCCCACAAGGCCCTGGATCACACCGGCATAGTCGGCAGGGGCGAACAGCTTGGTCTCAACCCCCAGGGCTTCCTCGGTATAGGCGCGCAGGCACTCGTTCGAGTTCAGGCGGTCCTGGGCATTCTCACCCCCGAGGATGCCGATGCGGAACTCGGTGATGCCTTCGGCACTGGCCGTGCCCACCAGGGCGGTTGTTGCCAAAGCGGCAGCGATGATCGTTTTCATGTCTCTCTCCGTTGGAACGAAAAAGCCCCGACGCGGGTCGCATCGGGGGTGAAGGTCAGACGTAGGCCTCGGCCTCCATCTTGGCTTTCTCCGTAGCGTCCAGTGTCTCGATCTCTGTCGAGGTGGCGCTTTCGGAAAACTCGGCACCCGCGCCGTAAATCTCGCGGGCCATGGATGTGGTCAGCTTGGACGGGTCGGCGTCAAAGACGATACGGCCGGCCCGCATCCCGATCACCCGGTCGCAATAGCGGCGGGCGGTATCAAGGGTGTGCAGGTTGGCGATGACCATCCGGCCATCTTCCTCGTGGATGCGGCGCAGGGCCTGCATCACGACCTGCGCGTTCATGGGGTCGAGCGAGGCAATGGGCTCGTCCGCCAGAATGATCCTGGGGTCTTGCATCAGGGCGCGGGCAATGGCGACACGTTGCTGCTGGCCGCCTGACAGCGCCTCGGCCCGCTTGGGCGCATGTTCGGCAATGCCCAGACGGTCCAGAATGTCGATGGCGCGGTGGATGTCTTCGGTCGGATAGAGGTTGAACAGGGTCGCCAAGGTCGAGCGGCGATTGAGCGTGCCGTGCAACACGTTCGACACCACATCCATGCGCGGGACCAGGTTGAATTGTTGAAAGATCATCGCGCATTGGCTTTGCCACTCGCGCTTTGCGGCGCCTTTGAGCGCAGTGATCTCCTGCCCCTCGAAATGGATCGCGCCAGAGGTGTGATCCGTCAGCCGGTTTAGCATCCGCAACAGTGTTGACTTGCCCGCACCAGAGCGCCCGATGATCCCGATCATCTGTGGCTTGTCCACGGTGACGGAAGCCGCATCCACAGCCGTGTTCTGGCCAAACGTTTTGGTCAGTTTTTCGATCCTGAGCATACCATCCCCCGGCTTGTGCGCAGACCGGTATCAGGATGGACGGATTCGGATTTGTATCAGTTTTGAGAATTTTTTGTGACGTCGCGCGTTGGCACAGCCTATCGCTGCATCCCTTATGTCTACGCAATCTCTCGCAATAGTAGAAATTCTGCCAGTGAGAACTGGACGCTAAATACACTTAAAAGAACTGATTTTCTGAATTTCTTAAAAACCAAAAAATTGAACTTACGATGGAAGGCATACGACCGGACGCTCTGAGCGCAAATTTCCATTTCCGATCAGGCAGCGGTCGGCGAGACTTCAAACACTCGTCCGCAGCGGAACAGTCTGGTTGATTTGGGTATGCTTCACGGCTTTGCAGGCACTTTAAACGATCATCAACAGACCGCATTCGCGCCAGCACAAAACGCTTCCGTTTGTTGTCTGTGATATTGAAATTATGCAGCTAATTCTCGTTTTGTGGGTAGCTTGGCCCGACGGTCGGTGATGTGCGCGCGCAGGGTACGCATCCGTACTTCAAGTGACCTGATACACGTATCGGTCGAAATTGGTCAATTAAACTTGCCAAATGAAATCACATTTGCTCACCTCAAGCACAGAGCCACTCGCATTTTAAGGACACGTATATGCTTATCACTTTCCTGGGCACGAATTCGAACTTCATCGGGGACGGATTTTTTGATGCCAACGACACTCTGGAAGGGCTGGAACCCGTTTCTGTTTCCCCGACCGAACTTGTTGTTGAAAACCCGGACACCGGCGTATTCACGACGCTAAGCGGAACGAACATTGCGTTGAGCGAGGGAGATGACGGAGAACCGATCTCGGGCACCATCACCTCGATCAGCTTTGTTCAGAACGGCGTCACGCAGGCCACGATCACCAATATTGCGCTGAACCTTCCGGCGTTGATCGCGGCATTTGACGCGATCGCTGAAAACGATGATTTCGCTCAGATTGTCGGTATCTTCAATTCCTTCCCGTTGATCACATTTGATGCAAGCAATGCGGCTGACAGCTTTGATCAGGAAGATGCGTTTGGCGAGCTTGCCCCGTTCATTCAGGTCCCCACAACAGTGATCAGTGGCCCGGGCGAACGTGACCAGCTTGTGGGCGGCGGCAACAACGACACGTTCAATCTGGGAAGCAGCGCGCCAGACTTCAACGAAGATATCGTTGAAGCGTCTGCTGGCAACGATATGCTGGTTTTCACGAATGCGGGTGACCAATCGTTTGTGTGGCTCGACTATGATCTGGACTTTGTGCCGAACGGACAGGGCGCGCCAGTTACCTTCAACCTGGACGGTACTGCCAATACCGGAACGATCACCTATCTCGGGTTCACTGACACGCTCGTGGACGTTGCCACGATCCTGGATGCCGATGGGCTCGGCATGCAGGGTGGTATCGGCAACGATGTGTTCAATGCTGTCATGGGCGCTGACAGCGACTATTTGAACCTGCACGGCAGCGAAGGCTCTGACACATATAACGTGACCCTGACCGATGGTCTGGTGCGCATCAGTTTCCACTTCGGCGATATGGCCAACCCGACAGATGGGGTCGTGGTCGACCTTTCGACCGGTGTTGTATCCAACGACGGCTTTGGCAACGTCGAACAGATCAACATCACTGACGGCGACGGTCAGTTGGAGATCCGCGGCAGCGACAACAACGACAGCATCACCGGCAGCGACCGCGATGAAAGCTTCATCACCCAGCTTGGCGACGACACGGTGGACGGTGGCGCAGGCTTTGACAGGGTCCGCTACGATCGATCAGGGGTCGAATCCGTTTTTGTTGATCTTGAAAACGAAACGGCATCGGGCATTTGGGATGGCGTCGGCTTCACTGACACGTTGATCGATATCGAATATGTCCGCGGCTCACGTGCAGGCGACGATACGCTGCTGGGCGATGACGACGCGAATATCCTGGCCGGACGTGGCGGCGATGACAGCCTGAACGGTGCTGGCGGCGACGATACGCTCTATGGCGAAGCTGGAAATGATACCCTCGTTGGTGGTGACGGCGAAGATACGGCCGTCTTCTATGCTGCGCTGGCGGACGTCACGATCACCGAAGTTATGGGCGGTCTCGAGGTCGTCAACGCCGGCGACACAAATTTCGTTTCCAGCGATGTCGAGCTTCTGCGATTTGACGATCAAACGGTGTCAGCCAGCGATTTCGTCGCGCCCCAGAATGTGCCTGGCACCGGCGAAGACGACACCCTGTCCGGTGAAGGCGGCAACGACACGATTTCTGCGGGCGCAGGCAGCGATCAAGTCGACGGCGGCGGCGGCAATGACAGCCTGTCTGGCGGCATCGGTTTTGACACGATGGACGGCGGTCAGGGCAACGACACCCTGATCGGCCAGGACGGGTTCGACAACCTTGTTGGCGGCGGCGGCGATGACAGCCTGTCCGGAAACAACGGCTTTGACACGTTGGATGGCGGCGCAGGCAACGACACGCTGCTGGGTGGCCTCGGCACCGACACGCTGAACGGCGGCGACGGAGACGACCTTCTGTCCGGCCAAGCCGGGTTTGATCTGCTGAACGGCGGCGCCGACAATGACACGCTGAACGGCAACTCCGGTGTCGACACGCTGAACGGGGATGCCGGTGACGATGTGCTGAACGGCGGCATCAACAACGACATCCTCAACGGCGGCGACGGCAACGACACGCTCAACGCGGGCAACGGCACCGATGACCTGAATGGCGGCGCGGGCGACGACCGCCTTGAGGGCAACGCGGGCAGCGACCGCCTGGACGGTGGTACGGGCAATGACGTGCTGCGCGGCGGTATTGGCGCGGACACGTTCATCTTTGATGCGGGCTCGGGTGACGATCGAGTGGCGGACTTCCAGAACAACATCGACACGGTCGAACTGTCGTCGTCGCTGTTCATGGAGGACATGCCCACGGCTGCCGACATCTCGAACTATGCGAGCCTGAACGATGACGGCTTCGTGGTGCTGACCTTTGGTGATGACAGCCTGATGTTTACGGGCATCACCAACGTCAACGCGCTGGTTGATGACGTGGTGATCGTATCTGACGTCGTGTTCGCCTAGGTTTGGACATCTGCGCCGCCGCTGTTTTCGGCTGCGGCGCAGTTCCAAACAGTCGACCTGACCCGAGTGTTCATAGCGCTGGTCTTTTGCGTCTTACGCGTCAATTCCAATTGTAAATCCTTGTGCCCCGAGCACGGGTGCACATACCCGGCCCTTTCACGCTCCGCCGGGTGCGAACTGCGCTGTCTTGCATTGTCCCGAAACAGCCGCTGTCTCAGTAACCGGCAACGCTTGGCAGGGTCCTTTGTGTTTTGGGAGATGACCAGCAGAAGCCCGATAGACTGACCCCGGTTGCGGGAACTTGCGACCGGTGTTGGCGGGCCCCTCCGCGACCTGACTGTGATCTGTTGTCGGGGAATGTTGGAGCATAGCGGGACCCTACCGTTGCACTCAGCGTAGCGACGCAGCCGATGCGCGTCAGTCAGCACCCGCAGAGATAGAAAGCGCGCCGGTTGGTCTGTGAATTTCGAGTGTGGGATGGTGGAGCATAGCGGGATCGAACCGCTGACCTCCTGCATGCCATGCAGGCGCTCTCCCAGCTGAGCTAATGCCCCATCCTTGGTGGCTCTCTCGAGCCGTGCGCCGCTGATTAGGCGCTTTGCCAAGCGGGATCAAGTGAAAAAGACCCCGCTTGGACAGCGTAATTACGACTCGTCTTCTTCGGCGGCCACGTCGGCCAGTTCGTCGAGCGAGACGTTGTCCTCGTCGTCGTCATCATCAAGCAGATCGTCGTCCAGTTCGACGTCGACATCGTCGTCGTCCAGCACCTGATCCTCGTCATCCGCCGATGCCTTGGCCTTGTTCTTGGCCGATGCCGCATCCTCGGCATCTGCGGCGATCATGCGGGTCTTGGAGCTGTCGACCTCGACCACGTCACCCGTATACGGGCTGACAATCGGCGAGCGGTTCATGTCGTAAAACCGTTTGCCGGTCGTCGGACAAAGCCGTTTGGTGCCCCATTCTTCCTTTGGCATGTGTCATCCTCTTGTCTGCGCGTGGCCCGGATCAGGCGCGGGGAGCGCATGTGCGGGCGTGCCTCGTGTTGCGGCGATTCTGGGCAAGTGCCATAAGGTCGGGACGGAGTCAAAGCCTTATGGTTTGGCAAGGGCCCGGGATGGGGAAATGGGATGGCCGAACGTGTCCTTCAAGGGCAACCCGATATCATTCTGACGTTGCGGCGGTCGGCGCGAGCGCGGCGCATCACCTTGCGTATCTCGTCGCTGGATGGCCGCGTGACCCTGACCTTGCCCAAACATGTGGCCGAGCGTGAGGCGCTGGAGTTCGCCCGCGAGAAGGAGCCGTGGATTCGCAAGCATCTTGAGGCGCGGGTAGAGGATGTCCGTGTGGATATTGGGACCGTTCTGCCTGTCGAAGGGCTTGGTCGACGGATTGTCGAGGGAGCCGGACGCACAGTGCGCCTGACCGACGAGACATTGGCGGTGCCGGGACGAACCGATACGGTTACCAGCCGTGTGCAGGGGTTTTTGAAGGCGCGGGCCCGCGATGTGTTGGCGGCTGCCTGTGATGAATACGCGGATCGGTTGGGTCGGTCCTATTCCGGGTTGAGCCTGCGCGACACGCGCTCGCGCTGGGGGTCCTGTTCATCCGCAGGGCGGCTGATGTTCTCCTGGCGCCTGATCCTCGCCCCGCCCGAGGTCCTGCGCTATGTCGCCGCGCATGAGGTGGCGCATTTGGCGCAGATGAACCACTCGCCCGCTTTCTGGGCTGAGGTGACACGCATTTACGGCCCCTATGATGCACAACGCCGGTGGTTGCGTACCGACGGCAATGGTTTGCACAGGTTTCGCTTTGGTGATTGACCGCGACGCAGCCTTGTGATCACAAAAGGGCATGAGCCAGGCCCCACGCATTCGTGACACCGCCTCTGCCGCGCACGACCGTGTGTACCGCAGATTGCGGACACGGATCATGCATGGAGACATCTCGCCCGGTCAGGCGCTGACCTTGCGGGGCATCGGCAAGCAATACGACGTTTCCATGACCCCCGCGCGCGAGGCGGTGCGGCGGCTGGTGGCCGAGGGTGCGCTGACGCTGTCCCAATCGGGCCGCGTGTCCACGCCCGAGCTGTCCAATGAACGGATCGAAGAGCTGGCGGCCCTGCGGGCGCTGATCGAGGTGGAGCTTGCCACCCGAGCGTTGCCCCGCGCGCACCTTGCCCTGATCGAGCGGTTGCAATCCATCAACAGCGCTGTGGCCGAGGCCGTCGCGCACCGTGATGCGGTGAGCTACATTCGGACCAACCTGGAATTTCACCGCACGCTCTACCTGAGGGCGCAAGCGCCGGCGATGCTGGCCATGGCCGAGACGGTGTGGCTTCAGATGGGACCAACCATGCGCGCGCTCTATGGTCGGCTACGTCGGACCGAACCACCGCGATACCACCGCCTGATCATTGCTGCCCTGCGTGCGGGCGACGAACCGAGCCTGCGTCTGGCGGTGCGATCAGACGTCACCCAGGGTCTGCGCATGTTGGCCAGCTGAGCTTAAGCGTTTCGTAGCGCTCCGCTGCTAGTCAGGGATGACACGCAACGGATGCAGGGTTCGAAACGCTTGGACTATTCGATCTACGATATGGTGGACACGCCGGTTTTCGTGTTGGTCGCGGACGAGGATGATCGTCCCATTTTCGATTTCATGAACAGGTCGGGGTGCATCCTGTTGGGGTTGGATCTGACTGACATTGTCGGAAAAGCGGTGCATGACATCCTGAATGGCCGTGCCGCATATGCGGTGTATCGCCAGCAACTGAAAGCTTGGAAGGGCGGTCGGACTGCGGAGTTCGAGACCGGATTGCCGCTGGGTGACAGGATCATGTGGTTCCGTACCTGTCTGATTGCGTCGCATGATGATGAAGGCACGCTGGTGCGGATGGTTGGCACATCGCATGACATCTCTGCCGAGCGCGCGTTGGAACAACAGGAAACGATGACCGTGGCAGCGATGCGCGAGGTTGAGGATCTGGTCTGCCTTGCGGCTCACGATCTGCGCAGCCCGATCAGCAATCTCAAGTCGCTTGCCTATCTGATGCGGAATGACTTTGTGGATCATGGGGATGGCAAAGTTGAACTGATAGACATGATTGACGAGCTGGCCGACAAGTCGCTCGGCATCATTTCAGAGACGATGTCGCAGGTCATGGCGAAGTCGGCGCCTGCCTGCTTGCGGCCCGTCAATCTTGGTGCGATGTGCGACGACATCGTTGTCTTGCTGGACCCCTTGCGCGAGCATTCGATCGCGTATCCCCGCACCACGGTGGAGGCGGACTTCACCGCCGTTCAGATCATCCTGCGCAATCTGATCGACAACGCGTTAAAGCATTCAGGTGCCGCTTCGGTGCGTGTCGATGTGGCTGTAGCAGCAGTGAACGCGCGACGTCTGGTGGTGTCTGTCCGTGATCATGGACGCGGTTTTGACCTCGATGAGGGCGGACGCGTGGATGGTATGCCGTCCGAGGGCGGTTATGGCTTGCAAGGTGTCATACGGCTGGTCAAGGCACGCGGTGGCTCTGTCGCCGTGGAGAAACCCGCGGACGGACTTGGAGCTGAAATACGTGTCGAGTTGCCGGGGCGTATTCTGGAAGGGAGCGACGAGCAGGCGCGTGCGGGATAGTTATGCCGCGAGGCCCGTACTGCCCAGATCCAGGAATTTTTGCCTGCGGTCCGTGATCAGATCCGCCCGCGCCTTGCCTTCCATCTCGACCAGCATCGCTGCAATCGCGCTACCGACCGATGTGATTGTTGCATCGCGGTGTCGGTGTGCGCCGCCGACGGCCTCGGGAATGATCCGGTCGGTCACGCCAAGTTGCTTCAGGTCCTGAGCGGTGAGCCTTAGCGCCTCTGCCGCCTCACGCATCTTTTCCGCGTCTTTCCAGAGAATGGAGGCGCAGCCCTCGGGACTGATCACCGAATAGACCGAGTGTTCGAGCATGGCGAGCTTGTTCGCAGTGGCAAAGGCGACGGCCCCGCCGGAGCCACCTTCGCCAATGACCACTGAGATCAATGGGACGCCGACTTGAAGGCACTTTTCGGTCGAGCGGGCGATGGCCTCGGACTGGCCGCGTTCTTCGGCCCCTTTGCCTGGATAGGCGCCTGGCGTGTCGACCAGTGTGATCACCGGCAGGTTGAACCGGTCGGCCATATCCATCAGGCGGATGGCCTTGCGATACCCTTCGGGCCGGGCCATGCCGAAATTGCGTTCAATCCGGGACTTGGTGTCGTTGCCCTTTTCATGTCCGATCACGACGACGGGCTTGTCGTTGAACCGCGCGAGCCCGCCCATGACCGCATGATCGTCTGCAAAGTTACGGTCACCCGCCAGCGGTGTATATTCAGTGAAAAGCGCGCCTATGTAGTCTGTGCAATGCGGTCTGTCCGGGTGCCGCGCGACCTGACATTTGCGCCACGGTGTGAGGTCGGCATAGAGGTCTTCGAGCAGTTGGGCCGCTTTGGCGTCAAGTGCCGCGGCCTCGTCCGTGACGTCCATATCCTCGTTCTGGCGGGCAAGCGCGCGCAGCTCTTCTGCCTTGCCCTCAATCTCGGCCAGGGGTTTTTCGAATTCCAGATATTGCGTCACGCCTGCGTCCCCGATGCGGTTTTTCCGCTATATGGCTGCAGGATGCAGTATTTGCAACGTCAGGGGAAGAGGACGGGGTAGAGCGAGGCGACAAGCAGGGCCGCCATGGTCCGGTTGAACGTGGCCAATCGGGACGGGTTGGTGAGCACCCGTGCCATTTGCTGGCCCAGCAGCGTCCACGAGCTGACCGCGGGCAGGTTGATTGCGCCAAAGACGATGGCGACTATTGCGATGGCCCAGAGCGTGGTGTCCGGAGTGTACACGGTGACGGCCGTCAGCGCCATGGTCCAGGCCTTGGGGTTCACCCATTGGAAGGCTGCTGCTTGCAGGAAGGTCATGGGCGTGCCCTTGTCTGCGCCATCGCGGATCGGTGCGGCGGTCGCGATCTTGAAGGCGAGAAACAGTAGATAGGCGACCGAGACGGTTTTGAGGATGGTGTGGCTCACCGGGTAGGCGTCGAACACCTGCACCAGCCCGGTGCCCACGAGCAGCACCATGATGACAAAGCCCAGACCCACGCCCAGCATGTGTGGAATGGTGCGCCGGAAGCCGAAATTTGCGCCCGAGGCCATGAGCATCAGGTTGTTGGGGCCCGGCGTGATCGAACTGACAAGGGCAAAGGCGGCAAGGGCGGTGAGCAATTCGAGTGACATGCGCAATGATTGCGATATCATGAGCCGTATTGGATTGCGAAATGGTGTGTTTCGCGTAAATGATAGCAATCGATGACGAAGATTGATCGCATAAACGAACATATATTGCGTGAGATGAGCCACAACGGTCGGATCAGCAATCTGGAGCTGGCAGAACGGGTGGGGCTGTCGCCCTCGGCCTGTTTGCGGCGGGTGCAGGAGCTGGAGCGCTCCGGCATCATCACGGGCTACCGTGCTGTCCTGGACCGGACCAAGATCGGCGCAGGCTTTGTCGCCTATGTCGCGGTGGGGCTGAACGATCATTCGAAGGCCAGTCAGGAAGCGTTCGAGCGCGCCATTTCCCGCGCGCCCGAGGTAAGGGAGTGTCACAACACAGCCGGCAGCATCGAATACCTGTTGCGCGTCGAGTGCGCGGACCTGCCAAGCTACAAGACCTTTCACACCGACATGCTGGGTGCGCTGCCGCAGGTGAACGGCATCACGTCTTACGTGGTGATGGGCTCGCCCAAGGATGAACGCGCCTAGGTCCGTCTAAGCGCACGGCGCATATGCGCATCGGTTTCATCGAAAAGGCGATGATATGTCGTTTTGCACAGTCCCTTGGGCATGGATGCGTCTGCCGGCCGGTTCTGATGTCGGGACCGGTTGCGTTTGGCTGGGCCCGCAGCACTGCGTGGTGCCGTTGCGCGCTGAATGTCGCGTGTCGTTTCGTCCGGCCTGTCGGGCTGATGCAAGGCATAGCTTTCCATCATCACCGCGAGCGGCACCTGGATACTGTTGTCGATGGTGATCGGCGTGTCGGAGGCGGACCGTCGCACCGCGTTGCGAAGCGGTCGCAGATCGCTCAGTTCCGTTGCCGTGACAGGGATCAGGATGCGTTGAGTGTGGTCGAGCCCCAGGGGGCGCTGGTCTGGCAGTACGGCTCCAATGCGCAGCCGCAGCACACCCAGCGCCTGCTCAACCGCGTCATCGCCCCAGGATCGTTTCAGCCAACGCGCTGATTTCATGGTCACGGCGAGGATGCCCGCCACGCTTCGGTCGCGGTCGGAGGCATGGAAATGCGACACTTCCTGAGAGAACGCGTTGACCGACAGCAAGCGTGTGACCGGGTCGAGCTTGGCCGAAGCCGACAGCACGGCCGTGCGCGCAAGCAGGTTCTGTTCGCGCAACAGGAGCCACCCGGCGCTCGGCACGCATATGAGGTTGAGCAGAAAGACGGTCGATGCTGCCTCAACAAAATACCAGCGCATGATCTCTGCTGGTGCGGCAAAGGCCGAGAGCATGTGCAGGTTCATCGCCATTCCCAGAACGATAAGCTTACCACTGTCGCGCAGTGGCAACCTGTCCTTCAGAACCGCCCAGCCATAGCCGACTGACCCTGCGAGCAACATCCCCAGCACACCCGCCGGAACGCCCACACCGCCGATGGCAATGCGCATTGCGATGGCGAGGCACAGGCATGTGATGAGTCCGCGCAACCCGAGAAAGGCGCCGGCCAACGCAATCGGCACGTTGCGCATGTCGACGATCACGCCCCCTGCGGGGCTGAGCGGCATCGACATCTGCAGACCGACAACAAGGGCGAAGAAGACGCCGAGGCCTGGCGCCACATACCAGCCGCTGCGCAGGGCCGGGGCCACAGCGCTGAAGCTCAACACCAGCAGCCCGAGCACCGCAAGCGAGCTTACAAAGTCCAGAAGCACCGTTGCATCGACCAATGCCATACCATTTCCTTTCAACACCGGGCTCATTTACCAGCCAAGTGTTGAAGAAAGCCCCAAGAGCCCGATGCGGATCCGTGCCAAATTCCTACAATTTATGGATTATTCGACAGCCTCTGCCGCGATGGAGGCAAAGACCGTGTCGAGCTCGTCCGAGAGAGCCGCCAGTTCCGCACCCGCTTCCGGGACATATGGCGCAAAGACAACTGATGGCAGCTTGTAGCTGAGAGTCGCCGTTCCGTCCGCGTTTTCCGTTACATAGACGCGCACCGGCGCTTCGATCATTGCGGCGGTCGACAGGTTCAGGATGTTGACGGCGTAGGTATTGTTGAAAAGGCCGATGACCCGGTTGCCGGGGAGCGTGATACCCCGCGCCTTGGCCGCACCCGTCGGGCCAGCTTGCGTCACAACGCCCATCTTGTTGGCCTTGGCGGCCGCTTTGACGTCGGCGATCAACTGGTCGTAGGTTTTGGAGGTCGGGGTCACGGACCAGCCGTCGCGGGGTGCCATCTCGGCCTGCGCCGTCGCGGTGGTCAGGATCAGGGCGAGTGTGGCGAGGAACAGGCGCATGGTGGGTCTCCGGCAGTTTTTTCGGGCGAAGGGAAGCATGTGGGCGGAGCCTTGCCCAATCACGTCTGTGTGCGTGGATTTTGCCCGGACGGGCGGGTAGGGGGAAGCCATGAAACGCTTTCTCATGATCTGTTGCCTGGCCGTGCTGGCGGCCTGTTCCGCACCCGAACCCGAGGCGCCGCCCGTGTCGGCCGTGCCGCTTTACCCCAACGAAACGCCGGAGCTGCGTGCTCAGATCGAGGCTGCTGCTGCCGAGAATGACGTGCCTGTCGCACTTGTGCAGCGCGTGGTCATACGGGAAAGCACGCATCGCCCGTGGGCACGAAATGGACCATATTACGGGTTGATGCAGATCTTGCCCGCAACCGCCCGTAGCATGGGGTTTCGGGGGCAGCCGAGTGACCTGCTGGATGCAGAGACCAATCTGAAATACGCGACGCGCTATTTGCGGGGCGCGTGGCTGGTGTCGGGCGGAGACATGGACGAGGCCGTGATGTGGTATGCCCGCGGGTACTACTACGAGGCCAAGCGCTTGGGGCTGATCGAGGAAACGGGCGTGGACGGGCGCAAGGTCTGGCCGGACTAGGGCTGTCTGGGTGACGTGCTTTGGCTTTTGCCAAAGACACCCCACCCTCCATCCCTTTTTGTTTCGGACGTTAGGGGTTGGATTTCCCGTCATAGCAGGCGAAGGCGAGTTTGTTGCCATCGAGATCCCGCACGTAGGCCACGTAGAATTTGTCACCGTAGGCTTCGGGTCGGAAGCCAGGTTTGCCTTCGTCTGCTCCACCGCTGCGGATCGCGAGATCGTGGAGCGCGTCGACGTCGGATGCCGTTTCAACGCGGAACGCTGTCATTGAGCCGTTGCCCACCGTGGCGGGCTGGTCGTCGAACGGGTAGCAGACGAAGAAGCGCGGGACCGTATCGTCAGTTTTATCCCCCCAAGAGGCCACCTGTGCGTCTTCGAAGCACAGGGGCAGATTCATATGGGTGAAGAGGGGATCGTAGAAGGCCTTGGCCTTTGGCAGATCCTTTGTGCCGACAATCGTGTAGCCGATCATTTTGCGCGCCCTCAGATACCGTGTGCAGCATCAATACGACGTTTCAGAGCCTGGTGCTACGGCGCGCTGGTATTCATTGGGTGCGCGCGCCGTTTTCGGCACGCGCATGTTTTGTAGATCAGGTGCTCGCAATCATCTCGGATTGCCGCACGATCACTTCCGCCTGCTTAATCGAGGCAATGTCGACGAGGCGACCTTTGTAGACTGTGGCGCCTTCGCCCTTGGCCTTCGCCTCTTCCATGGCGGCGAGGATTTCGCGGGCTTCGGTCACGGCCTCTTCCGATGGGGTGAAGACGTCGTTGGCCAGTGCGACCTGTTTGGGGTGGATGGCCCATTTGCCGACCATGCCCAGCGTGGCCGAGCGCAGGGCTTGCGCACGGAACCCTTCGTCATCCGAGAAGTCGCCGAAGGGGCCATCGACCGGCAGGACACCGTGGGTGCGGCAGGCGGCAACGATGGCGGCCTGCGCCCAGTGCCATGGGTCGGACCAGTGTTTTTGCCCTTCGTGCAGCATGTAGTAGTTGGCTTGCGTGCCGCCGATGCCCGTGGTTGCCATGCCCATGGAGGCGGCAAAGTCTGCAGCACCGAGCGACATGGCGGCCAGGCGGGGGGAGGCGGCGGCGATTTCTTCGACATGGGCGATGCCGGCGGCGGATTCGATGATGACTTCGAAGGTGATCTTCTTGCTGCGCCCCTTGGCGGCCTCGATGGCGGTGACGAGTGCGTCAACGGCGTAGATGTCTGCGGCACACCCGACCTTGGGGATCATGATCTGGTCGAGGCGGTCGCTGGCTTGCTCCAGCAGGTCCACCACGTCGCGGTACCAGTATGGCGTGTCGAGGCCGTTGATCCGGACGCTGAGTGTCTTGGTGCCCCAGTCGATGTTGCCGATGGCTTCGATTACGTTGGCGCGTGCGCTGTCCTTGTCGGAGGGGGCGACGCTGTCTTCGAGGTCGAGGTTGATGACGTCAGCGGCGGAGCCTGCCATCTTTTCAAAGATCGCGGGGCGCGAACCCGGGCCGAAGAGCTGGCAGCGGTTGGGGCGGGCAGGGGGCGTCGGTTGTAGGCGGAATGACATGGCGCGACCTTTGGTAAGATAATTTCGTTTTGGCTGCTTTGGCTGGTATTAAATTGCGCTTGTGGCCGCAAGGGTGATTTTGCAAGTGCAGCATGGCGCGAAGATTCTGTGGTGTCTTGGTTGTGCGGTGCGAGAAAATTCCACAGATCGCCAAATTGCGCACAAATCTTCGAAGATTGGCTGATTTCGGGTGTGTTTCGCGATGTGCTTGCATCGGGCTTGCGTAGACTGTCGCGCAACGACCAAGGGGATGTCAGATGATTCAAACACCGTATCTTTTGTTTTTGGGTGATGCGCCGGACCAGCTGGCGGCCAAGGTTGCGCAAGGGATCAAGGATTGGCGTCCCGAAAACGCGGTGGGCCAGATCCGGCTGGAAGGCTGTGGTGCCGATATGGGCTTGACCGATATGACCCTGGAAGAGGGTCTGGCTGCTGGTGCCAAGACGCTTGTGATCGGCGTGGCGAACCGGGGCGGCGTGATCTCGGATAAGTGGAAGGTTGTCTTGGTGCAGGCGCTGCAGATGGGCTACGACCTTGCTGCTGGTTTGCACAATCTGCTCAGGGACGAAAACGAGCTGCAGTCGGCCGCGAAGGTGAATGGCGGCACGCTGCATGACGTGCGTGTGCCGACGATTGCCTACCCCATCGCCAACGGCAAGAAGCGCAGCGGCAAGCGGGTGCTGGCGATTGGTACCGACTGTTCCTGCGGTAAGATGTACACCGCAATGTCGATGGATGCCGAGATGCGCGACCGCGGCATGAACTCGGATTTCCGGGCGACGGGCCAGACGGGCATTCTGATCACCGGCAAGGGCGTGCCGCTGGACGCGGTCATTGCGGATTTCATGGCGGGTGCGGTCGAGTATCTGACCCCGGACAATGATGATGATCACTGGGATCATATCGAGGGGCAGGGCAGCCTGTTTCACGTGTCCTACTCCGGTGTGACCATGGCTCTGATCCATGGCGGGCAGCCCGATGCGCTGATCCTGTGCCACGAGCCGACAAGGACCCATATGCGCGGGTTGCCGCATTACGGGTTGCCGACGCTGGAACAGTTGCGGGATACGGCGTTGCCGATTGCGCAGGTGGCGAACCCGGGTTGCTTTGTAGCCGGGGTGTCGGTGAACACCAAGGCGTTGGACGAAGATGCGGCGCGGGCGTGTTTGGCGGAGATCGAGGAGCGCATGGGGCTGCCTGCGACCGATCCATTCCGTTTTGGGGCTGGCAAGCTGGTGGACGCGCTGACATCCTGAGTGTCCGGCCACTTGGCCAGCCGGCCCTTCGGGGAGGATTTTTTGAAACAGGGAAGGGTGGACCTATGCGCATCGAAGTGACGCGGGACGTGTTTCGGCTGGCGCAGGCCTTTACCATTTCGCGGGGGTCGCGGACCGAGGCGCACGTGTTGACCGTGCGGGTGTCGGATGGCGCGCATAGCGGGTGGGGGGAATGTGTGCCCTATGCCCGCTATGACGAGACGGTGGACAGCGTGACGGCAGAGATTGAGAGTTTGTCAGGTGTTCTGACCCGCGACGGGCTTTATGATCTGCTGCCTGCCGGTGCGGCGCGCAATGCTGTGGATTGTGCATTGTGGGATCTGGAGGCGAAGCGCGCGGGCAAGCGCGCTTGGGATCTGGCTGGTTTGACGGCACCTGGGCCGGAGATCACCGCCTATACCCTGTCGTTGGACACGCCCGACGCGATGAAAAAGCAGGCGGCGGAGCATGCGCATCGGCCCTTGCTGAAGATCAAGCTGGGCACGCCGGATGACATGCCCCGGCTTGAGGCGGTGCGGGCGGGTGCGCCCAAGTCCCGCATCATCGTGGATGCCAATGAAGGGTGGTCGGCGGAGGTCTATGCCGATCTGGCCCCGCATCTGGTGCGTCTGGGGGTGCAGATGGTCGAGCAGCCCTTGCCCGCCGGGGATGACGAAGCGTTGATCGGGATGGAACGTCCTGTGCCTGTTTGTGCAGACGAATCCTGCCATGACCGGTCGGACCTGCCCGCGCTGAAGGGCAAGTACGACATGGTGAACATTAAGGTCGACAAGACCGGTGGGCTGACCGAGGCGCTGGCGCTACGCGATGCGGCGCGGGCCGAAGGGTACGACATCATGGTGGGCTGCATGGTCGGCTCGTCCCTTGCCATGGCGCCCGCAACGCTTGTGGCGCAGGGGGCGGCAGTGACCGATCTGGACGGGCCTTTGCTACTGGCGGAGGATCGTGAGGCGCCGCTGGTCTTTGATGAGGCCGGGGTGCATCCGCCCACGGCCGCCCTGTGGGGCTGACCCCGCTGGGGTGCGACAGTGCGCCTGCGCCCCTTGCGTCCATCGAATTCGTAACATAACGCCACGCGCACAGATCTGCCCCAAGGAGCCAAGCCCATGACCCGGACCGTATATGTAAACGGAGAGTACCTGCCCGAGACCGAGGCGAAGGTGTCGATCTTTGACCGGGGGTTCCTGATGGCCGATGGGGTCTATGAAGTGACATCCGTTCTGGACGGCAAGCTGATCGACTTTGACGGTCACGCCGTGCGGCTGCAACGTTCGCTGGACGAGTTGGAGATGCAGTCGCCGATCTCGAAAGAGGACCTGCTTGAGGTGCATCGCGAGTTGGTGCGCCTGAACGGGATCGAAGAAGGCATGATCTATCTTCAGATTACCCGTGGCGCGCCGGATGATCGGGATTTTGTGTTTCCTGATCCCGAAACCACCGCGCCGACCATTGTCCTGTTCACGCAGAACAAGCCGGGTCTGGCCGACAATCCGGCTGCCAAGAAAGGCATGAAGGTCATAAGCATCGACGATATCCGCTGGGGTCGCCGTGACATCAAGACGGTTCAGTTGCTGTACCCGTCCATGGGCAAGATGATGGCGAAGAAAGCGGGGGCCGATGACGCCTGGATGATCCAGGACGGGTTCGTGACCGAGGGCACCTCGAACAACGCCTACATCGTGAAGGGCAACAAGATCATCACGCGCGCCCGGTCGAACGACATTTTGCATGGTATCACCCGTGCGGCTGTGCTGCGTTTCGCCAAAGAAGCGCAGATGGAGGTTGAAGAGCGCAATTTCACCATTGAAGAGGCGCGCGAGGCGGATGAGGCGTTCATCACCTCGGCGTCGACCTTCGTGATGCCGGTGGTCGAGATCGACGGCGAAAAACTGGGCGAAGGCGTGCCCGGTCGCGTGGCCCCTCGTCTGCGCGAAATCTATCTGGATGAGAGCCGCAAGGCTGCCATCTAACCCCCCGATTTAAGGCCCGCTTTTCGATTATCCCTTGAAAAGCGGGCTTTTTATTCCCATCTGAGAATGTGAACTATATTAACATCAAGGGACGAATTAAATGAATGAAGAGATCATCCTGAGCCTTTTGAGCGAGAATCTGATCCTGATTCTTGCAGCTGTTTTCCTGTTGGTATGTCTGTTTCTGGGCGTGCGGATCGTGCCGCAAGCGGACAAGTTCGTGGTCGAACGCTTTGGCCGTCTGCATTCGGTCCTTGGCCCCGGCATCAACTTCATCGTGCCGTTTCTGGACGTGGTGCGCCACAAGGTGTCGGTGCTGGAGCGGCAGCTGCCCAATGCAAACCAGGACGCCATCACGTCGGACAACGTGTTGGTGCAGGTCGAAACCAGCATCTTTTACCGCGTGACCGAGCCTGAGCGGACGGTGTATCGTATCCGCGACGTGGATGGGGCCGTGCAGACAACCGTGGCCGGTATCGTTCGTGCCGAGATTGGTAAGATGGAACTGGACGAGGTGCAGTCGAACCGGTCGCAGCTGATCGACCAGATCAAGCATCTGGTCGAGGAGGCCGTGAATGATTGGGGTATTGAGGTCACGCGGGCCGAGATCCTGGACGTGAACCTCGACAAGGCGACGCGCGATGCGATGTTGCAGCAGTTGAATGCCGAGCGTGCCCGTCGTGCGGCGGTGACCGAGGCCGAGGGCAACAAGCGCGCCATGGAACTGAACGCGGATGCGGAACTCTATGCCGCCGAGCAAGCGGCCAAGGCGCGCCGGGTCGAAGCGGAGGCGGAAGCCTATGCGACCCAAGTTGTGGCTGAGGCTATTGCGTCCCACGGGATTGAGGCGGCGCAGTATCAGGTGGCGCTCAAGCAGGTCGACGCGGTGTCGACCATCGCATCGGGTGCCGGGCAGCAGACCATTGTTCTGCCGTCGAGTGCGATGGATGCGTTTGGTGAAGCCTTTGGCATGTTGAAAGGGAGGAAAGCGTAATGACGGCTTTGTGGAGTATCTGGTGGGTGTGGATCGTGGCCGCCCTGGTGCTGGCCATTATCGAAGTCTTCGTGCCTGTGTTCGTGTTCCTTGGGTTGGCCGTGGGAGCGGTGGTCGTCGGGGTGGCTCTGGGTTTCGGGGCGCTGGGCTGGATCGGGGCGGGGTTGCCCGCGCTGCTTCTGCTCTTTGCCGTGTCCTCGGTCGTCGCTGCGTTGGCCCTGCGCAACGTTCTAGGTGTGCGCCGCGGGCAGGTGCGGATTGTCGAGCGTGACATCAATGATTGAGGGGTAGGGCGGAGGACACCTCCGCCTTACGATTTAAGCCCCGTTCCCGGAGTGGCTGACTGTTTCGGCGCCGTTGTGCACCAGCCGAGTGGTCCAGGGGATCGGGTTGCGCAGGGCGAAATGGGCCATGCAGGCGCCTTCGGCTTCGGCCAGAAGCGCTTCGATCTTGTCCCGCGGTTCGGGGCTTTCGATCAACACATGGGTTTCGACCAGTTCGGTTTTACCATCCGTCGTGTGCCCGAAGTCGCGCATGTGGCCTAGGTTCGTGGCAAAGCGCACCCGTTGTTCCAACTTCAGCGACGTAATCTCGATCTTGCGGGCGGTGTAGATGTCGGTGAGGTGGGTCATCAGGCAGAACCCGATACCGGCGCAGAAATACGCCAGCGGCGGCGGCGCCTGATCCTCACCCACGGGCGGCTGTTCATCGCAATAGAGCGTCAGGGGCGAGAAGCCGGGAATGTTGACGGACACCGAGCCTGTCTTGTGCTGTTTGGTGCCCGCTTCGGCCACGAGATTGACCTCGAATTGCAGCGGGTCGGGGGCCTTGGCCCGTTTGAACGGGGCGGGGGTGAAGGCCGTTGGGGGCAGGGCATCTGCGGCGCGGGCGCCGACGCGGTAGCTCATCCCTTGTCACCGACGTTCTGGGCGAAGGCGTCCTTGAACTCGGCCTTTTGCGCATCTGATGCTTCGGTCTGGTAATTGGTTTTCCACTCGGCCATGGTCATGCCGTAAAACGTCTCGCGGGCGGCATCCTTGGACATCTCGATCCCCTTTTCTGCCGCCGCTTCCTGATACCAACGTGACAGGCAGTTTCGACAGAAACCCGTCAGGTTCATCATGTCGATGTTCTGGACGTCCGTGCGGTCCTCCATCAGGTGCTGGCGCAGGCGGCGGAAGGCGGCGGCTTCCAGTTCGATGCGGGTTTGGTCGTCCATATGTGTGGTCCTTTTTGTTGGGGTCGGACCGGGGCGCTGCCCCGGACCCCGTCGTATTTCGGGTCAGAAGAAACTCAGGCTAGAGATTGGCCTGCGTGCGTGCGGCTTCAAGGTGGTGCGCCAGGAGGGTGGCCCATCGGTGTTGACCTTCGGGCTGAGCGATCAGGTCCTGGCGGATTTCGAGGATGACATTAGGGCGGCCCGGGATGTGTGCGTGCTGGCTCATTGCGTCGCCGGGGAAGAAGCCGGCGTAGGGGGCGTTGTCACCCACCGGTGAAGTGAGCGCGCCGGACAGGCTGGCGATCAGCGGGTCGGCGATGCGTCGGTCGCGTGCGGAGAGCACGCCGATTTCCCACGGGCGGCGGGGGCGGCCCACCAGTTGCGGTGTGAAGCTGTGGACTGCCAAGAACGTGATGTCGCGCGTGTTTGCCGTGCGTGCGATGGCATCGTGATAAGGATCGTAGAGCAGGTCGATACGCCGCTGGCGTTCGGCGCCGGTCAGGGGGCGGTTGCCGGGGATTATTGTCCCGTCATAGAGCTGTGGCACCAGCGTTGGATCATCGGCACCCCGGTTTGGGTCGATCACCAGCCGTGAGAAATTGGCGCTGACCACCGGGGCATTCAGCGCCTCGCCCAAGGCGCGGGCGACGCCAAGGGCACCGATGTCGATGGCAATGTGGCGCTGCATCTCGACCTCTGGCAGCCCGAGCGTGCCGCCATTTACGTGGTGAGGCACCGTGTTCGTGGCGTGATCGCAGGTAATCACCCACGCGCCATTCCGCTCTGCGCCGTCCACGAAAAAGGCGTTATGTGTCATTTGCTCGTCACGCATTGTATTGCAGGTTTAGGTCAGTTGCCTCGGGATGTGAATTGGGCAATAAGAGCGCCGTTAGCGGTATCAGAAAAGGGCAAGACCATGCGACGCCTGCGCAACGTGAAGATCGTGGCCACTTTGGGCCCCGCCTCGGACACCTACGAAACCATCCGGGCGCTGCACGAGGCGGGCGCGGATGTGTTCCGCCTGAACATGTCGCATGGCAGCCACGAAGAGATCGCCGAGAAGCACGCGATCATCCGCAAGGTCGAGGAAGACACCGGGTCTGCCATCGCCATTCTCGCCGATCTGCAGGGGCCGAAGTTGCGTGTGGGTGTCTTTGCCGGCGACAGTGAGATGCTGGACGAGGGCGCGAAGTTCCGCCTCGACCTTGATGAGAAAGAGGGCGACAGCAGCCGTGTCTGCCTGCCGCACCCGGAGATTTTTCAGGCGCTGGAAGTGGGCAAGACCCTGCTGGTCAACGATGGCAAGATCCGCCTGAAGGTCGAAGCCTGTGGCCCTGACTTTGCCGATTGTGTTGTCATAGCCGGTGGCGTGATTTCCAACCGCAAGGGGGTCAACGTGCCCGACGTGGAGCTGCCTCTTGCCGCCCTATCCGAAAAGGACAAGGCGGATCTGAAGTTCGTGGCCGAGCTGGGCGTGGACTGGATTGCGCTCAGCTTCGTGCAGCGCGCCGCTGACGTGGAAGAAGCCAAGGCCATGATCAAGGGCCGTGCCGCCGTGCTGTCCAAGATCGAAAAGCCGAACGCCGTCGACCGTTTTGATCACATCCTGCAGGTCAGCGATGGCATCATGGTGGCCCGTGGCGATCTGGGTGTGGAACTGCCGGTGCAGAACGTGCCACCGATTCAAAAGCGCCTTGTCCGCAAGTGCCGCCATGTGGGCAAGCCCGTCATCGTGGCAACCCAGATGCTGGAGAGCATGATCGAAAGCCCGATGCCCACCCGGGCCGAGGTGAGCGACGTGGCTACTGCCATCTATGAAGGGGCTGATGCCGTGATGCTCAGCGCCGAGAGCGCCGCCGGGAGCTACCCGGTTGAGGCGGTCACGACAATGGACCGTGTTGCCGCCGAAGTGGAGCAGGACCCGACCTATACCCAGATCATCGAAGCAAGCCGCAGCGCCAACCGCGCCTCGATTGCGGATGGGATCGTCGCGGCGGCCCGAGAGATTGCCGAGACCACCGACATCAAGGCGATCTGCTGTTTCACCCAAAGCGGCACCACCGCCATGCTGGTTGCGCGTGAACGGCCCCGTGTGCCGATCCTGGCGCTCACGCCCCTGGCGCGCACCGCGCGACGCATGGCGCTCAGTTGGGGCTGCAACTGCTACATCACACCCACGATGGAGCGGTTCAAGGAAGCCGTCGTCGGCGCCGCCCGCGCCGCCCGCGATGGCGGATTTGCCGGCGCCGAGGATCAGATCGTCGTGACAGCCGGTGTGCCCTTCAACGTGACAGGCACCACCAACATCCTGCGTGTGGCCCCCTGTGATGAACGTTTGATTTACGCAACTGATCCGGAGTAGCGTGGCCTGACTTAAGGTAAGGTCACGAGATGAGCCCCGACTACTATCTCATTCTAGGCATTCTGATTGCCGGTTTCTCGATCCCGTCCGTTCTTTCCGCCATTTCGGACCGGCGGGCGCCGCGCGCATCTGCGATCACGATCCTGATTGCAGGTGGATTGATCCTGTTGGCTATTCAGACCCAACCGGGCGGCTACACGATCGAGGAGATACCCGACGTTTTTGTCCGGGTGATCGCCAGCTTCATCTGATCCGTTCATCGACTTGGGGCAGGGTGGAATCCCCCTTGCCTTGCCCGCCAACTGTTCGTATACGCCAGCTTCGTTCCGCGCGTCCGGCCCAAGTGGCATGCCGAGTCGCGCATCTACCGCACTCAAACGATGGAGACGGAAATGCCCAAGATGAAGACGAAGTCGAGCGCTAAGAAGCGCTTCAAGGTGACCGCCACCGGTAAGGTGATGGCAGGTCAGGCCGGCAAACGCCACGGCATGATCAAACGCACCCGCAAATTCATTCGTGACGCCCGCGGCACCACGACCCTGTCTGCCCCCGACGCGAAAATCGTCAAGGGCTACATGCCCTACGACCGCTAAGAAGAAGGAGCAGAAGCATGTCCCGCACCAAAGGTGGAACCGTCACCCACGCCCGTCACAAGAAGGTCATCAAGGCCGCCAAAGGTTACTATGGCCGCCGCAAGAGCACCTTCAAGGTTGCACGTCAGGCCGTCGACAAGGCCAACCAGTATGCGACCCGTGACCGTCACAACCGCAAGCGCAACTTCCGCGCCCTGTGGATCCAGCGTATCAACGCCGCCGTCCGCGCCCATGACGAAGCACTGACCTACAGCCGCTTCATCAACGGCCTGAACCTGGCCGGCATCGAAGTGGACCGCAAGGTTCTGGCCGATCTGGCCGTGAACGAGCCCGAGGCATTTGCCGCGATCGTGGACCAGGCCAAGGCGAAACTGAACGCCTGATACCTACCCCCGGTTGACGAAAAAGCCGCCCCGTACGGAGGCGGCTTTTTTATTGCGTTTTCGGGCCTTCCGTGGCCTTGATTTTGCTTGATCCAGTGGTACGGGCAGTTCACCATACTAGATATAGCTCTTAAGAGGTGACTCGATGAATCTGACTCGGCTGGTTTACTACTCGCAACGAAACCCATCGGAGAGCCTGGATTCTCAGGAGCTGATCGAGACCTGTCAGCGCAACAACAAGCGCATGAACCTGACAGGGATGCTGCACTACAACGGCGACCATTTCCTGCAAGTGATCGAAGGCGGGCGGGTCGAGGTCTCGGCCCTCTATCACCGCATCTCGCGGGATCCGCGCCACAGCAACATCATTCTGTTGTCCTGTACTGACGCACGCGAGCGTATCTTCCCGACATGGTCGATGGGGCTGCACCAGGGCATGGATGACAGGGCGCAAAGCATCTACCTGCGCTACTTCTCTACCGACGAGATCAACCCTGAAACGGTAAATGTCGACAGCCTGCTGGACGTGCTGCAGGACCTGTCGGTGGAACTGTCACCGCGGTTTTCGGTGGATCGGGCCTAAGCCGTCAGCGCCGGGATTTCCGGCGCTCGCGGACCAATGCGTTCTCGGCACTGCGTGCGCGGTCTTCGGCAACGCTTGCCCGCCGCCGCCACTTTGCAGTCTCGCCCGAAAGCATCGCGATATGAGCAGCACTCTCGTTGCGGTATTTCTGACGGGATAACAGATACCCGATCACCGCCGCCACGGCCATGAAGACAAGTGCGATGCCAAACTGAAGCGCAATGCCTGTCATCACCGTGTCCCCCCGTTCAAAACCCGCAATTCCACACGCCGGTTGATCCCGTCGTCGCCGTTGCTGCCCTGTTCAATGGGGGCGCGGGACCCGAAACCGACCGTTTCGAATTGACCGGTGTCGAGGCCGAGCGCCGACAACGCCTCGACCGTGTTTTCGGCGCGGGTCCAGCTGAGTTGCAGGTTGGCGAGGTCCGATCCCGAACTGTCGGAATGCCCAGCCACCAGAACGCGCGCCTCCGGGCACGCATTCACTTGTGTCCCGATGTGCCAAAGCTGATCGTAGCTGCCGGGCGGCACCAGCGCGCTACCCGCATCGAATTGCATCAATACACCGGAGACCTCGGCCGCGAGTGTCACGACGCAGTCCTTTTCGACCTCAATCGCAACCGATGTTTCAACCGGTTGCGGCGTGGTTTGCGGTTCCTGTTCCAAAGCCACAAGCCACGGCATTTCAACGACATCCTCTGCGGGCGACAGTGCCGCGTCCGTCACGGGGGTGCTTGCCAATTCTGTCGATGCCGGGATCACATCTGTGGTCGCCACATCAACTGCTACGTCCGGTACAATTGCTGCGGGCGTCACGGCTGGTGTTGGTTCTGTCTCGACCACGTCGCTCGCCGGAAGGTTCATGCTCAGCACGCCAACACCTGCGAGTACCATGATGCCAAGGCCACCCAGCACGGACAGCGCTGCGGTCGATCCGCCCTTTGTCTGTGTCAGCCGTTCGGCCCCGGCCAGCGTCAGACCAGCCGCTCGTAACGCGCGCATTTCGCGCTGCTTTGCCTTACCCCGCATGTCGTCTCCCCCAGGTGACGGTTACTTGTAAAAAGTGACGGACAGCCCCGCTTCATTGCGCTCGAAATGTACCTGCAGTCCGAGAAGCTGCGCCGTCTCACGGATCATCGCCTCATTCTCGGCCAGGTCGAGCTCGGTGCGACCGTCATCCAGTACCAGGGTCAACCCCAGTTCCCGAACGGTGTGTTGCAGCACCGACTTCAAACGATGCGAATACATGATGGGTTTCATTCGTCGCGACCGTCACTTCATACATACACGATTCTCAAACCATACCATATCCTGTGCAATACGCTATCGAATATCCTAAGTATTGAGGGGTTTCATAGATTTAGAAGCAATTCCCCTCTGGCGGGAATCTTGCTATTTTGGATTGTGACGCGCTTGGCCGCATTCTTTCACCTGCGCTCCCAACAATTGGCACAATCTCCTCGTCATAGTGGCCCAAGCCAGTCGACGCGATGCAAAGGACGTTCCCAGCTTGCCCCGGATCAGTGAACTTCACTACTCCAACGCATATGCACGGAATTCGGGTGTATCCGAATTCCTGGAAGTCGCGCTCGGCCAGTCAGACGATCCGGCTGACTTTGTCGTGGGGTTCTATCAGGCGGATGGCAGTCTGGGCATCGAAGTGCGTCTGGACGACCCCCGCGTCGTGCAATCTGTTGATCCCGACAATGGCGAGGTGATCTTTGTCCTGTCAGCGGACAACCTGCCAATCTTCCTGACCGACCCGGACGGAGGAGGCGCGACCAACTACGAAGCCTATGCCCTGACCAATACGGCGACAGGGGATGTTCTGGATTTCTACGATATTGGTGGAGGGACACAAAACATCACGGCCGCCAGCGGTGCGGCTGCCGGTGCTGTGTCCGAGAACCTGCCCGTTGTCGTTGGGCCCGAGGCCACCACGACGACCATCCAGTTCAACCAGCCCAATCCGGACCAGATCACCTATGAAGCGCTCGGCCCGGGTGACACGGGCATCGCGTGCTTTGTTGCGGGTACGATGGTCGACACGCCGGATGGCCCGCGCGATGTTGCGACGCTGGATGCCGGAGATCTGGTGCTGACGCTGGATCACGGGCCAATGCCTCTCGTCTGGACCGGACATCGTAAGGTGTCGGGCACGGGTCGATTTGCCCCGATCGAGTTTGCGCCGGGGGCTCTGGGCGCCACATCGACCTTGCGCGTGTCGCCACAGCACAGGGTGCTGATCCGTGGCTGGCAGGCTGAACTGTATTTCGGGGCAGACGAAATCCTGATCCCGGCCAAGGCCCTCGTGAACGGCAAGACCATGATCCAGCAGGATGTGGCGCAGGTCCACTACGTTCACCTTCTCTTTGCCACGCATCAGATCGTGTGCAGCAATGGGATGTGGAGTGAAAGCTATTTCCCGGCCTGTGCCGAAGCAGGGGGCTGGAACCACGACACGGAAGAGGAACTGACCGCGCTTTTCCCCGAATTGCGACAACCTGCGGCCCTTCTGACCGCGCGCCCGTCCTATCCCGTCCGCTTCGGACCCCTCCTGAACGTCGCCTGATCTTGCCATCCTGCCGCGTTGTGGTAGCAGGGCAGCGAATGAAGGAGCACGTCATGGACGATCTCAAATCCAAGTACCTGACCCAGATCGCCGACGCCGCTGACGAGGCGTCGCTCGAAGACATCCGCATTGCCGCCGTGGGCAAGAAGGGTGAGGTTGCGCTCAAGATGCGCGAACTGGGCAAGATGACCGCCGAAGAGCGGCAGGTGGCGGGCCCCGCCCTGAACGCGCTCAAGTCCGAGATCAACAGCGCGCTCGCCGCCAAGAAGGCCGCACTCGCAGATGCAGCACTTGATGAACGGCTGCGGTCCGAATGGCTGGACGTCACGCTGCCCACGCGAACCCAACGCCGTGGCACCATCCACCCGATCAGTCAGGTGACCGAAGAGGTCACGGCCATTTTCGCCGAGATGGGGTTTTCCGTCGCCGAAGGGCCGCGGATCGACACCGACTGGTACAACTTCGACGCCCTGAACATCCCCGGCCACCACCCCGCACGGGCCGAGATGGACACGTTCTACATGCACCGGGCCGAAGGCGACAATCGCCCGCCCCACGTGCTGCGCACCCACACCTCACCGGTGCAGATCCGGTCGATGGAGGCAACAGGCGCCCCCACCCGCATCATCTGCCCCGGCGGTGTGTATCGCGCCGACTACGACCAGACCCATACACCCATGTTCCACCAGGTCGAGGGCCTCGCCATCGACCGCGACATCTCGATGGCAAACCTGAAATGGGTGCTGGAAGAGTTCGTGAAGTCCTATTTCGAGGTGGACGGCGTTGACCTACGCTTCCGCGCCTCGCACTTCCCCTTCACCGAACCCTCGGCCGAGGTCGACATCCGCTGCTCCTGGGAAGGCGGCACGCTCAAAGTGGGCGAGGGCGACGACTGGCTCGAAATCCTCGGCTCCGGCATGGTGCACCCCAAGGTGCTCGAAGCGGGCGGGATTGATCCCACCGAATGGCAGGGCTTTGCCTTCGGCATGGGCATCGACCGTATCGCGATGTTGAAATACGGCGTCCCGGACCTGCGTGCGTTCTTCGACAGCGACCTGCGCTGGCTGCGACACTACGGCTTTGCCGCACTGGACGTGCCGACGCTGCATGGCGGGTTGAGCCGCTAGACCATAGGGTGCGCATTCATTGCGCACCTGCCCCGGCGCGCTATGTGACCGATCATGCGCAAATGGCTCGTCCTGACCCTCGTCACCCTGATCGTGATCGCCCACGTCTTCCTATGGCGTTCTGACATGCCCACGCACCTGAAGGTCACCTTCACCATCATCAACGCGACAGGCTGGACCATTGTGCTGGCCCCCATCCTGCTGATCGACCGCTGGCTGGAGGCGATCCAGCGGCGCAATGGCGACGACCACGACAATGTGACGTGACATGCGGCACTGGATGGGTAGCGTGCGTCGAATGATACGACCACTTGCGATTGCCGCGCTGTTGAGCGCACTGCCCACCCTATCCGCCGCCGAAACACAACGCGACACCTGCCATATCGACGTCCCCTGCGCGCTGGGCGATCGGTCTTACCATGTCAGAGAACCCGACGGCTGGGATGGCACCAGCCCGATGCCTGTTCTCATCCATTTCCACGGCTGGCAACGCACGGGCGCCTTGCCGGTTCAGCATCAGCGCATTTCCGACGCCACCCAAAGACGCGGGGTGCTGTTGATTGCGCCGAACGGCCTGCGCAAGACATGGAACATGTGGTCGGCAGAGACCGAGGATGTGCAATTCGCTGCGGACGTGCTGGCAGATGTCGCCGCGCGCTACCCAATCAACCCGGATGACATTTTTCTGTCGGGCTATTCCTACGGTTCCATCATGGCGTGGCGGGTGGCCTGCGACCGTGGCACGGACATGAACATCCGCGCGCTTCTGGGCATCTCCGGCACGATCAACCTGTCCGAAACTTGCGCGCAGGCCCCGCGTGAGGCACGGCATGTGCATGGGCTCAAGGACAATGTGCTCGACTATCCCTACGGTCCCGATGGCGACACGACGCACCCCGTGTCGCTCTGGCGCGACCGGCTGGACTGTTCCGACACTCAAACGGACGTTGGCGACTGGTCACAGGTCGATTTCCTGACCCTCACTCGCACCGAATGGCAGGACTGCGCGGGCGGCACCAAAGTCACGCTCGACACCCATCCGGGCGGGCATTTCATTCCCCATGGCTGGATCGCGCGGCAACTGGACGAGCTTCTGGGCCGCGAGCCGGTCTATCCCTGAATGGGCGGCGCTCCGGGCGTCTGCCATGCTTGCACCTTTGCCTGAACTTTGCCATTGCAGGCCCGGTACTGGAATGCAGGGGACTGCCCGATGAAATTCACGCTCAGCTGGCTCAAGCAGCACCTCGACACCACGGCTTCCGTGGACGAGATCACCTATGCGCTGACCGACCTTGGACTGGAAGTCGAAGGGGTCGAGGACCGCGGGGCGAAGCTGGCCGACTTTACCATCGGCAAGGTGCTGAGCGCCGAAAAGCACCCCGATGCCGACCGTCTGCGCGTCTGCCAGGTCGCCACGGACGAGGGCGAGAAACAGATCATCTGTGGTGCCCCCAACGCGCGCGAGGGGATTACGGTCGTCGTCGCCAAACCCGGCGTCTACGTCCCCGGCATCGACACCACCATCGGCGTGGGCAAGATCCGTGGGATCGAGAGCTTCGGCATGATGGCCTCCGAGCGCGAGATGGAGCTGTCGGACGAACATGACGGCATCATCGAGCTGCCCTCGGGAGAGGTCGGCGACCGTTTTGTCGACTGGCTGGCCGAAAACGACCCGGCCAAGGTCGACCCGGTGATCGAAATTGCCATCACCCCCAACCGCCCCGACGCGCTGGGCGTGCGCGGCATTGCCCGCGATCTGGCCGCACGCGGTCTGGGCACCATGCGCCCCAATCCTGTGCCCGAGGTCGAGGGCGCCTTTGTCTCGGACATCACGGTCAGCATCGATGACGACACGCTGGACGGCTGCCCCGCCTTCTTCGGCCGCCTGATCCGGGGTGTGCAGAACGGGCCCAGCCCGGCATGGCTGCAGGACCGCCTGCGTGCCATCGGCCTGCGCCCGATCTCCTTCCTCGTCGATGTGACCAACTACTTCACCTACGACCTGAACCGCCCCCTGCACGTCTTTGACGCGGACAAGGTGGCGGGCAACCTGCGTGTGCACCGCGCCAAGGGTGGTGAGGAAATCGCGGCGCTGGACGAGAAAACCTACACCTTCCAACCCGGCCAGATGATCATCTCGGACGACAACGGCCCCGAAAGCATTGCCGGTGTCATGGGTGGCGCCGAAACGGGCTGCACCGAAGAGACGGTGAATGTCTTTGTCGAAAGCGCCTATTGGGACCCAATCCAGATCGCCTATACCGGCCGCGCGCTCAAGATCAACTCGGACGCGCGCTACCGCTTCGAACGGGGGGTCGATCCGGCCTTCACCCCTGTGGGGCTCGACCATGCCTGCGCGATGATCCTTGAACATGCAGGCGGCACAGCCTCAAGCGTGGTCAGCGCGGGGGCTATCCCGGACACCAGCCGCGCCTACCGCCTGAACGCGGCACGGGTGCAAAGCCTTGTCGGCATGGAGATCCACGAAAGCGAACAGCGCCAGACGCTGACCGCGCTCGGCTTCAAACTTGAAGGCGACATGGCCCACGTGCCGAGCTGGCGCCCGGATGTCATGGGAGAGGCCGATCTGGTCGAGGAAGTGGCGCGTGTCGCCTCCTTGACCAAGCTGCAGGGCAAGCCCTTGCCCCGCCTGACGGATGGCGTGCCGAAACCGGTGATGACACCCATCCAGCGCCGCGAACAGATCGCGCGACGGACGGCGGCGGCGCTCGGCTACAACGAATGCGTGACCTACAGCTTCATCGACCAAGCATCGGCCAAGCTGTTCGGCGGCGGCGCCGATGCGACGATGCTGGAAAACCCGATCTCCAGCGACATGAGCCACATGCGCCCGGCGCTGTTGCCCGGTCTCTTGCAGGCCGCCGCTCGCAACCAGGCGCGCGGCTTTGCTGATCTGGCCCTGTTCGAGGTCGGCCCGGCCTTCCACGGTGGCGAGCCGGGAGAGCAGCACCTGTTGGTTTCCGGCCTGCTGGTCGGCCGCACCGGACCCAAGGACGTGCACAGCGCGTCGCGGCCCGTCGATGTCTACGACGTGAAGGCGGATGCCGAAGCGATCCTGTCCGCCATCGGCGCACCTGCCAAGGTGCAGATCATGCGCGGCGCGCAGAACTGGTGGCACCCTGGTCGGCACGGCAAGATCTGCCTTGGTCCAAAAAAGGTGCTGGGCGTCTTTGGTGAGCTGCACCCCCGCGTTCTTGAGGCAATGGATGTCAAAGGACCCGCCATGGCCTTCACCCTCTGGCCTACCGAGGTGCCAATGCCGCGCAAGGCCGGTGCCAACAAGGGCGCGCTGGACATCAGCGATTTGCAGGCAGTCGAGCGTGACTTTGCCTTTGTCGTCGATGCCGAGGTTGAGGCGCTGACGCTCGTCAACGCCGCGATGGGCGCCGACAAGGCGCTGATCGAAGATGTGCGCATCTTTGACGAGTTCATCGGCGGCTCCTTGGGCGAAGGCAAGAAATCCCTCGCCCTGACCGTGCGCTTGCAGCCCAAGGACGCGACGCTCAAAGACGCGGACATCGAAGCCGTCGCGCAAAAGGTGGTCGAGAAGGTCACCAAGGCCACGGGCGGCACATTGCGCGGCTAGTGTAGGGTGCGCATTCACTGCGCACCTTTACCGGCAAGTCAGCTCTCGACCAGCATGTCCGCAAGCAGGTCAAACACCAGCCTGATCCGCTTGCTGGTGTGCAGGTCGCGATGCGTGACCAACCAGACCGGGAAGGTCAGATCGGTCACGCCATCCAGCAGCCGCACGGCATCGTCAAACTGCGCCGCGATATGGTCGGACATCGGAAACAGGCCAAACCCCTTGCGCATCATCTCCCACGTGGTGATCCCGCTGGTCGATCCTGTCCGCAGGTTCTCCCGTGTGACCGGGATGCCCCGGTCGGCCATAGCGGCGATGAACCGATCATCGTCTGCCATGCTGATGAAGTCATGGTCTCTTAGCGCCTCAACGGTTGCAGGCATCCCACGCCGCGCCACGTAGTCCTTCGCGGCATAAAGATGCGCCGAGGCATCATTGATCTTGCGCGCGATCAGGTCGGGTTCGGTTGGGCGCACATGGCGGATGGCGATGTCTGCCTCGCGCTTCAGGATGTCACGGATGTCATTGGCCGCGATAACATCGACCCGCAAGCGCGGCGCGAGGCTGCGCAGTTTCAGCAGCGTGTCGGGCAGCACATAGGCGCTCATCATGTCGGATGCGGTGACGCGGATTGTCCCGTCCAAGCCTTGGGTCCGACCCTGTGCGATGACGCCGATCCGCTGGGCCGCGTCCCCCATCTTGCGCGCCTCGACCAGCAGGTCGCGCCCTGCATCCGTCAGGGTCAAGGATCGGGCCGTCCTTTCGAAAAGAACCAGCCGTAGCTCGTCCTCCAAGGCCGCCACCTGTCGCCCGACCGTGGGCTGGGTCAGCCCCAGATCCCGTGCGGCAGCAGAGAGCGATCCGCCCTCTGCAGTGGCAAGGAAGGCCTGTACATGTGTCCAATCAAAACCTTTTACCATGCAAATTTGTATATATGACCTGCAAATAAGGTCAATTTTCCACCGAAACCACCCGTCGTATATGCACCGGCGAAGGAGAAAGCAGATGCAGACCAAAGCACAATTCTGGGACCGGGTGGCGGTCAAATATGCGGCTCAGCCGATAAGCGACCCCGACGCCTATGCCCAGACACTCGACCGGGTGTCGTCATACCTGAAGCCAACCGACCGTGTTCTGGAACTCGGATGCGGCACCGGCAGCACGGCCCTGAAGCTCGCGGAACATGCGGGATCGATCCTGGCCACCGACTATTCCGGTGGCATGATCGCGCAGGCGACGGCGAAGATGGGAGTGGACAATGTCCGCTTCCTGCAGGCGGATGTGTTCGACCCGGCGCTGCAGGATGGCACGTTCGATGTGGTGATGGCCTTCAACTTGTTTCACCTTGTGCCCGATGTCGAAGCAACCATGGCGCGGGTGCATGACCTTCTGACCCCCGGCGGGCTGTTCATCAGCAAGTCGCCCTGCATCGGAGAGCGGTCGCTTGGGTTCAAATTCGGCCTGTTGAAACGCCTCATCCCGCTGATGCAACTGGTGGGCAAGGCGCCGTTTGTGCGGTTCGACAGCATTGCCGATGTGGATGCGCGGATCGCCCGTGCAGGCTTCGAAATCCTGGAGACGGGCAATTATCCCATCCGTCCGCCCAATCATTTCGTTGTGGCACGCCGGACCTGACCCTTGTTTTTGCGCGACGAAAGCGCAGGTTAGGCGGGACCAACCCGAGGGAGTGACGCGATGCTGAATGTGTATTTGTCCGGTGAAATCCACACCGATTGGCGGGAACAGATCATCGAGGGCGCGCAGGGCCTCGACGTGACCTTTTCCTCGCCCGTGACCGACCATGCGGCCAGCGACGATTGCGGCGTTGCGATCCTTGGGTCCGAAGAAAAGAAGTACTGGCACGACCACAAGGGCGCGATGGTGAACGCGATCCGCACGCGAAAGGGGATTGCCGATGCGGACGTGGTCGTGGTGCGCTTTGGCGAGCAGTACAAGCAGTGGAACGCGGCATTTGATGCGGGCTATGCCGCGGCGCTTGGCAAGTCGCTGATCATTCTGCACGGTCCCGATCACGCCCATGCGCTGAAAGAGGTGGACGCCGCCGCGCTGGCCGTGGCCGAAGAGCCGGGGCAGGTGGTGGACATCCTGCGCTATGTGCTGACCGGATCCTTGCCGGGATAGGTCGATCGCGTGGGACTGTTCCGGGCCCTTGGCCCGAAATGCGCCCACCCGCCGACCCAGGGTCACTCTTGTGGCGTGCCGGGCGCGCGCCTAGCCTCCCAAAAAGGGGAGGCGCACATGAAATTCGATTATGTCATTGTTGGCGGCGGCTCGGCGGGCTGCGTGATGGCCTCACGGCTGAGCGAAGATGCCGCCGTATCCGTTTGCCTGATCGAAGCGGGCGGCGGCGGTCGCGATATCTTTGTCCGCGCACCGGCGCTGGTGGCGGGCATGATTTCGGGCCGGCCCAAGATCAACAACTGGGCCTTTCATACCGAACCGCAGGCTGAACTGAACGGGCGGCGCGGGTTCCAGCCGCGCGGGCGCACGCTGGGGGGCTCCAGCGCGATCAACGCGATGCTCTATATTCGCGGGCATCGAAAGGACTATGACGAGTGGGCCGATCTGGGCGCGGATGGCTGGAACTGGGACAGTGTGCTGCCCTATTTCAAACTGTCCGAGTGCAATGCGCGCGGCAGCGATGATCTGCATGGCGCAGACGGCCCATTGCAGGTGGCCGAACAGTCCGAGCCGCGGGAGATCACCCATGCATTTGTCGAGGCAGCGACCGGGCAACAGATCCGCGCAACCGAGGATTTCAATGGTCCGCGGCAGGAGGGCGTTGGTCTATATCAAGTGACACAGCATCATACGGGTCCGGCCCGAGGTGAGCGCTGTTCGGCTGCGGCGGCCTACTTGCCCCCGGCGGTGCAGGCGCGCAGCAACCTGACCATCCTCACACGCGCCATGGCGCAGAAGGTCGAGATGGAGGGGACGCGCGCGGTTGGTGTGCGGATCAAGCATCAGGGCAAGGTCAAGCTGGTCGAGGCCGCGCGCGAGGTCATCCTGTCTGGCGGCGCATTCGGGTCTCCGCAGCTCTTGCTGTTGTCCGGCATCGGACCGCGAGACGAGCTGTCCCAGCATGGTATCGATGTGGTGCACGATCTGCCGGGTGTCGGGCAGAACTTGCAGGACCATCTGGATTACATCATCAGCTATCACTCCAAACGGGACGACGTTGTGGGGCTGAACCCCAAGGGCCTTGCGGCACTGGCGAAAGCAGGGCTGCAGTGGCGCAAGGATGGCACGGGGCTTTTTGCGTCGCCCTTCGCCGAAGCGGGCGCCTTCCTGCGCTCCGACCCGTCTGCCGACCGGCCGGATCTGCAACTGCATTTTGTCGTGGGCATCGTCGATCAGCACATGCGCAAGATCCACACGCGCTTCGGCTACTCCTGCCATGTCTGCGTGCTGCGCCCCTACAGCACGGGCCATGTGGGCTTGCAGTCCTCCGACCCGGCAGCACCACCGCGTATTGACCCCGGCTATCTGACGGACCGCCGCGATCTCGACCTGCTGATGAAAGGGGCGCGGCAGATGGAAGCGATCCTGACCGCACCGCCGCTCGACCCGTGGCGGGGCAAGCAGCTCTATGCCCATGAGGGCAGCGACGCGGCCCTTGAGGCGGACATTCGGGCGCGCGCTGACACGATCTATCACCCTGTAGGCACCTGCCGCATGGGGCAGGACGACCTGGCGGTGACGGATTCCACGGGTCGCGTGCATGGCACCGACGGCCTGCGGGTGGTGGATGCGTCGCTGATGCCGCGGCTTTTGGGTGGGAACACGAATGCCCCCACCATCATGATGGCCGAAAAGATCAGTGCGGGGATGCGCGTCGTCTGATCCCAAGGACGCCTGAGGCGACGCCATTGTTTGATTGGGGCTCTGCCCCAAACCCCGAAGTATTTTCAGCCAGAAGAAAGGCTTAGGGACGGGGTGGGATGTTCTTGGCTTTGTCCACGGCCGGGCGGGCGTAGAAGCGGTCGACATAGGCGATCAGGTTCTGGTGAGTGTCCCAGCCGACCATGTCCTTGGCCTCGTAGAAGTTCAGGGCGTTCAGCCATGGCGCGATGGCGATATCGGCGATCGAGAATTGGCCCGTGATCCAGTCCTTGCCCTCCAGTTCCTTTTCCAGCACGGCGAGCAGGCGCTTGCCTTCGTCCAAATACCTTTGCTGCGGGCGTTTGTCCTCCCACTGGCTGCCGGCGAACTTCACGAAGAAGCCCAGTTGCCCCAGCATGGGGCCTAGGCCCCCCATCTGGAACATTAGCCATTGGATCACCTTCGCCTTGTCCGTTGCCGTGTCGCCCAACAACTTGCCGGACTTTTCGGCGAGGTAAATCAGGATCGCGCCACTTTCGAACAGGCCGACGGGCGTGCCGTCGGGGCCGTTCGGATCGATGATGGCGGGGATCTTGTTGTTGGGGTTCAGCGACAGAAATTCGGGGCTTTTGACATCGGCATCTGCCAGTGTGACCAGATGCGCCTCGTAAGGGATCTGCATCTCTTCCAGTGCGATGGATACTTTCACACCGTTGGGCGTCGGAAAGGAAAAGAGTTGCAGAACCGACGGGTCCTTGGGGGTCCATTTCTGCGTGATCGGAAAGGCGCTGAGGTCAGCCATGGGTCGTCTCCTTTAGGCAATGGGTCGCACATAGGGGAAATTCCCCGTCAAAATAGTCCTTGCTCTGTGAGCAGATGTGTTAACCAATGTTTACGCACGCACCAAAAACAACATAACGCGTGCAGAAGCCAACAAGGGACTAAATATGCTAAACGAGTTCAAGGATTTCATTGCCAAGGGCAATGTCATGGATATGGCCGTCGGGATCATCATCGGCGCGGCCTTTACCGCGATCGTGACATCGCTGGTCGGTGACCTGATCAATCCGATCATCGGTCTGTTCACCGGTGGCCTGGATTTCACCAACAACTACGCCGTTCTGGCCGGGGACGTGGCCGCGGGTGCCTCGCTTGAAGCCGCGCGCGAGGCCGGGGCGGCCGTGTTTGCCTACGGCGCTTTCCTGATGGCCGTCATCAACTTCCTGATCATCGCCTTCGTGGTGTTCATGCTTGTGCGCTATGTGAACAAGGTCAAAGCCATGGCTGAGAAGCCGGAAGAGGTTGCGCCCGAGGTCGAAAGCGGCCCGAGCGAGTTGGACATCCTGATCGAGATCCGCGACCAGCTCGCCAGGCAGGCGTAAGCCGACCCCGTGAAAACACCGCCGCCCACACGCCATGGGCGGCGGTTTTGCTTTCACTGTTTCAGGGCCAAGCCCGGCGCGATCACGTCGATCCCCAGCGCCTTGCCCACGGCAAAATATGTCAGCTTGCCGGCATGGACGTTCAGACCCGCCAACAGGTGTGGATCGTCGGCGCAGGCCTCTCGCCACCCCTTGTCGGCCAACGCCAGCATGAACGGCATCGTCGCATTGCCAAGCGCGATGGTCGACGTGCGCGCCACGGCGCCCGGCATGTTGGCCACGCAATAGTGCATGATGCCATCAACCTCGTAGATCGGGTCGTCGTGCGTTGTGGCGCGGGATGTCTCAAAGCATCCGCCTTGATCGATGGCCACATCCACAATGGCTGCGCCGGGCTTCATCGTCGACAGTTGCGCGCGGGTCACCAGCTTGGGCGCCGCCGCGCCTGGGATCAGCACCGCGCCCACCACCATATCAGCCGCGGCCACCAGTTCGGCGGTGTTGCCTGCACTTGCAAAGCTGGTCTTGAACAGGCCGGAAAACACATCGTCCAGATAACGCATCCGGGGCAGGGACCGGTCGAGGACGGTCACATCCGCGCCCATGCCAGCGGCCACACGTGCCGCATGGGTGCCCACAACGCCGCCGCCAATGACAACCACGCGGGCAGGGCCCACACCCGGCACACCGCCCATCAAAACACCGCGCCCGCCATTGGCCTTTTGCAGCGTCCATGCACCCACCTGCGGGGCCAGGCGGCCCGCCACTTCAGACATCGGCGCAAGCAGGGGCAAACCACCCGACGCATCTGTCACCGTTTCATAGGCGATGGCCGTGCAGCCAGAGGCGAGTAGGTCATGGGTCTGCTCAGGGTCCGGCGCGAGATGCAGATAGGTGAACAGCAACTGGCCCTCGCGCAGCATCTTGCGCTCCACCGCCTGCGGCTCCTTCACCTTCACGATCATGTCGGCGGTGGCAAAGACCTCTTCGGCGGTGTCCAGAATGCGCGCGCCCGCAGTAACATAGTCCGCATCCTCGAACCCGGCACCGCGCCCGGCATCCGATTGCACGCTAACGGTATGGCCATGGGCCACCGCCTCGCGCGCGGCATTTGGTGTCAAACCGACCCGAAACTCCTGCGCCTTGATTTCCGTGGGGCATCCGATGTGCATGGCGTCCTCCTCATCTACTGTCCCAATCGTGGCGCAATTCGCTTGCAATTGGACACCATAAATGGATCGTGTTGGCGCATATACATCGAAGAAACGTGCGTCATAAAACGCATTTGTCGAAGGACCCTGCACACATGTCCCTGGATACAACAGATCGGCGCATCCTGTCCGCGCTGCAAAAACAGGGGCGGATGTCGAACTCGGACCTGAGCGAAAAGGTCCACCTGTCCCCTTCGGCTTGCCATCGCCGCGTCCAGCGGCTGGAACAGGCGGGCTACATTCGCGACTATGTCGCGCTTCTGGATGCACGCAAGATGGGCGTGCCCACCACAGTCTTTGTCGAGATTACCTTACAAGGCCAGGCGGACGAAGTACTCGATGCTTTTGAAAAGGCGGTGGCACGCATTCCCGATGTGCTCGAATGCCACCTGATGGCAGGCACGGCAGACTACATACTCAAAGTCGTCGCCGAAGATACCGAGGATTTCGCTCGCATCCACCGCCAGTACCTCGCCCGTCTGCCGGGCGTGGCACAGATGCAGTCGAGCTTTGCCCTCAGAACCGTGTTCAAGACCACGGCGCTGCCCGTTTGACCTGCGTCGCATCGTTACGCATTTGTAATCCAATCGTCACACAGCGGTGATGTTCGTGAAGCACCCACACGCGGGGCGTGATCGCCACATTCCAAACAATCGGGAGTTCACGATGAAAGACGCAGATATTCAGGATCTGTCCTTTGACGATTGGGACGAACTGAAATTTCCACGCAAAACGACGCAAGACTTTGACGAGGTTGTCGAACGCGCCATTTCGCGCCGCGGTTTCCTTGGTGGCGTGCTGGCCTTCGGGTCGGGGGCCGCGGTCATGGGCACCGGTATGCTCAAAGGCACGACAGCGATGGCCGCGCAGGCCTCGCGCTTTGCATTCGAACAACTGGCCCCACAAACCGACGGCACCGTACACGTGCCCGAAGGGTATGCGTGGGACGTTCTGGTGCGCTGGGGTGATCCGCTCTTTTCGGACGCGCCCGCATTTGATGCGGCCACCGGCATCCCGACCGAAGGGTCCGACCGCGTGTTCGGCGAAAACACCGACGGGATGGAGCTGTTTCACAAAGGCGACACCGAACTTCTGGTCGTCAACAGCGAATACGTGAACACCAAGGTGAACCTGCCGGTCGAGCAGGAGGGTAGCCCGGTCTCCGCAGACGACATCGTGCGCCTGCAGAACTTCCAGGGCGTCAGCGTCATGGAAGTGGCCGAGGGCGCAGACGGTTGGCAAGTCGTGGTCGACAGCCCCTACAACCGCCGCATTCACCACCGCACGCCCATGGTCATCGACGGCCCCGCTGCCGGGCATGACCTGCTGAAAACCGAAGACGATCCGACAGGCACCGCCTCGCTCGGCACGTTCAACAATTGCGGATCGGGCCGCACGCCCTGGGGCACCTACCTGACCTGCGAAGAGAACTTCAACGGCTACTTCGGCACGACCGAAGATCTGGTGCTCGACGATGTGCACGCCGCAGGTTTCCAGCGCTACGGCGTCAGCACGGATGTGGAACCGGGCCGCTACAACTACCATGGCTATGACGCGCGGTTTGACATTTCGAAACACCCGAACGAACCGCACCGGGCAGGCTACATCGTGGAAATCGACCCATGGAACCCCGATGCGACCCCGGTCAAACACACCGCTCTGGGCCGGTTCAAGCACGAGAATGCCGCCTATGCGCTGGCCCCTGATGGTCGCGTCGTTGTCTACATGGGCGACGATGAGCGTGGCGAATACATGTACAAGTGGGTCAGCCGTGACATCTATGTGCCCGGTGGCGACACCTCGACCCTGCTCAGCGAGGGTCGGTTGCACGTGGCCAAGTTCAACGACGACGGTACCGGCATCTGGCTGGCTCTGACGCCCGAAGACACCGGTATGTCCGAGGCTGAAATCGCCGTCTTCACCCGCATGGCAGGCACCGCTGTCCGCGCGACCACCATGGACCGCCCGGAATGGATCGCCGTACACCCCCACGCGGTCGAGGCCTATTGCTGCCTGACCAACAACTCGCGCCGCGGTGCCTTGGACGACAACGGCAACGTGGTGACCAACGCGGCGGGCGAGCCCATGGTGCCCAACGCTCCCAACCCGCGCGAGATCAACCGCTACGGCCAGATCGTACGCTGGCGTCCGCACAATGACGACCACGGGGCCTCGACCTTCGACTGGGATCTCTACGTGATGGCGGGCAACCCCACCGTACACGCCGATGGCCCCTTTGCCGGGTCGGCCAACATCAACGCGGGCAACCTGTTCAACTCGCCCGACGGGATGCAGATCGACACATCGGGCCTGATCTGGATCCAGACCGATGGTGACGATGACAACGCGGGCGACTTTGCCGGCATGGGCAACAACCAGATGCTGGCGGGCGACCCGATGACGGGTGAAATCCGCCGCTTCCTGACGGGTCCCAAAGGGTCCGAGGTGACGGGTCTGACCTGGTCTGCGGATCGGCGCACGATGTTCGTGGGCATCCAGCACCCCAGCGCGCCTTTCCCGGATGGCGAAGGGTCCTTGCCTCGCTCGGCCATCGTTGTGGTCAAGCGCGACGACAACGCCTTGGTCGGCTGACATACGGCCTCTTGAGGCGGGGTGCTGTGTTGCGGCACCCTCAATGGCGCGCATTTCCTAATGCGCGCCAACCGCATTTAGGGAATTCTTCAGACGTTTCGGACTAAACACCGCCCATCGAGTTTGGATGATGGACGATGCGTGTGTTTGTGATGATGGCTATGCTGGGACTGGCTGCCCCGCTGGTCGGTTTGACGTTCCAGCCAGCCCAACAATCAGATCTGCGGCTCGTCTTCCTGGCGCCGTGGCAGGATGCCGAAGCGCTGGCGCAATCCGCCGGCGGCACGCTGGTTGGTCCGCAGCGGGCAACCTTTGCCGCGCTCGTACAAACGGATGATCCTGCGCGTTTCGACGACCTCGCAATGGACTTCGGCGCATTCGGCGTCAGGGACGGTGCCGCGATCGCTGCCTTGTGCGGGGTTGTGCTATGATCGTCGACATCTCGAAATCATTGGAAAAATCGCGTCGTCTGGCTGCCTATTGGATCCTTGTCGGCTGTGCCGTGCTTGGCATCCTCATCGGCATCGCGGGGCTTTTCCTGCCGGTCTCCTCGGTCTGGCCCGGTATGATCTGCCTGAGCGCCGTGGCCTTCGGTTTCTGGTCATTCAGGCGTCGACACCGGCACTATTGCATTATCGTGGGCCAAACGGCGATGGCACAGTCCATCGGCCTGGTGGCCGCCCTCGGCGGAACGGGGTGGCAGATTGACGGGCACATGCTGTTCTACGCCGCTCTCGCGACACTGGTCGGGCTGGTACACGTGCCGACCATCATGTTGGCCGCGGCAACGACGGTGTTGCACCACCTGTCGCTTGGCCTCGTGCTGCCACACCTCGTCTTTCCAAGCGTGAGCCTTCTTGAAAACGTCGAACGCGCGCTGTTTCACGGCGCCATTGTCGGCATCGAAGTGCTCGTTCTCACGCTGATCGTGCAAAAACGGCTGGACATGACGCGCGAGGTGCACGCGGCATTCAGAGACGCCGACGTTGCATTTGCTGCGGCGGAACAGGCCAAGCAGCTGGCAGAGGCTGCCCAACACCGGGCGGAGGCTGAGGCCAAGCGCGCCCACACCGCCCAATCCAAGGCCGAAGACCTCGTGCGCGCACTCAAAAAGGAGAAGGCCGCGCGAGAGCAAGCCATCGCCGCCAGCCATGCTGCCGACATGCGGACGGCCCAGGCGCGGAAATCCGTGTATGACGCGCAAAACATCGTTGTTACATCACTGCGCGCGGGGCTCGAACACGTGGCGCGCGGGGACTTGTCCTACCGCATCGATGTGGCGTTTCCGCAGGAATACGAACCGCTGCGCCGCGATTTCAACCGGGCCATTTCCACGTTGGGCGATGTCCTCGGCGACGTGATGCAAGGCACGTCCGACCTCATGGAACTGGTGGCTGCCGTACAGGATTCCGCACACGATCTCGCCCGCCGGACCGAGGCGCAGGTGGCATCATTGGAAGTCACCAGCCACGCCGTCGACACGCTGCATGGCGTCGTGCGGGCGTCGACAGACAATGCGCAGGCCACGGCAACGGTCGCCGACCGGGTGCGCAACGATGCGGTTGCGGGCGGTGACATCGTCCGCCGGGCCGTCACGGCCATGGGCGGGATCGAAACCTCGTCCCGCGAAATCGCCAAGATCAACGCGGTCATGGACGGCATTGCCTTCCAGACCAACCTGCTCGCCCTGAACGCAGGCGTCGAAGCCGCGCGCGCGGGCGAAGCGGGGCGCGGCTTTTCCGTCGTCGCCTCCGAAGTGCGGGCCCTGTCGCAACGGGCCACCGAAGCGGCGCGCGGCATCTCCGAACTGACAGAGAAAAGCAACGATCAGGTGCAGTCAGGCGTGGCGCTGGTCACGCAGGCCGGTGACGCGCTGCAGGACATCGTCCAATCCGTCTCGGCCATGACCGGGTCGGTGCAGAAGATCGCCGATGCAACGCAGGCCCAATCGGATCAGCTCAGTGAAGTGAACGTATCGGTGGCCGAGATCGACACCGTGGCCCAGGGCAACGCCACCATGTTCGAGCGCACAAATGTCACCTGCGCTTCGTTGACCGAGGGGATGGAGCAGATGATCGACAGGCTTGCGCAATTCAAGCTGTCGCGCCGGACGCTCGGTACCGATGATCTGCCGCAGGTTCAAACGCGGGCAGCAGGATAGGGGTGCGCGGCCACGTTGCCCCGACCCACAAACAAAAACCCCGCAGCTGGGCGGCTACGGGGTCCTTGAATTCATCGGCATTCACGTAAGGCTCAAAGAAGCCCTTCGCGTTGCGCTTTTTTCCGAGCCAGCTTACGGGCCCGGCGGATCGCTTCAGCTTTCTCGCGCGCTTTTTTCTCGGACGGTTTCTCGAAATGCTGCTTCAGCTTCATTTCACGGAACACGCCTTCGCGCTGCAGCTTCTTTTTCAGGGCACGAAGCGCCTGATCGACATTGTTGTCGCGAACACTAACCTGCATGTGGTTGTCACCACCTTTCTAGATAAGAGTTGCAAGGATTTGCAGGAGGCCGCCGTATAGCAAGGCCCCCCGCCTTTGTCCAGTGCTCCGCCGGGTCCGAAAGTTCAGCCTAGAACAGGAAGTCGTCCGCCTGGAAATCCGCGATGTCCGTGCGCATGATGATCATCGTGTTGCCGTTCAGATCGTCAATGACGGCATGGCGTCCCGACTGCGTGAGATGACCGCCCGACATCAGATCCTGGAACGATGTGATGCTGGCCACGTGTCGCAGATCGATGGTCTCATCCGATTGCGAAATGTCGAAATCGGTCACGATGTCCCGACCCTCGGAGAACAGGAAGATATCGTTTCCGCCACCGCCGGTGAGCGTGTCGTTGCCCGCGCCGCCGTCCATACGATCCCGGCCGTTGCCGCCGATCAAGCGGTCGTTTCCGCCCTCGCCATCAAGCCGGTTGCGTCCGCCACCGCCGGCGTCAAGCGTGTCATTTCCGCTTCCGCCGTATACGCTGTCGTTGCCTTCATTGCCGGTCAGCATGTCGTTGCCTGACGCGCCAATGACAACGTCGTTGCCGTCACCGCCCTTGACGCGGTCATCGCCGCCGCCGCCGCTCAGCCTGTCGTTCCCGGCATCGCCGCCGACAAAGTCATTGCCGGAATCACCGCGAACGACATCGTTGCCCGCGCCACCAAACAAGCGGTCCGCACCGCCGCTTCCATCCAATGTGTCGTTGCCGGCCAGGCCGTCCAGCCGGTCACTGCCGTTGCCGCCCAACAGAACATCGTTGCCATTGGTCGCTCCGGGCTCCGGGTCCGGTGTGTTCGAATCCTCGATATCCAGTTGCACCGGCGCGGACGTGCTGGCGAATTTCTGCGTCACGTAAACGGCATCAAAGCCGCGATTGTCCCCGACCTCGATCCCGATCCCGATAAGGTCGAAGTCCGGGTTCAGGATGTTGGCCCGGTGGCCGGGGCTGTTCATCAGGGATTGGTGCAGATCCTCGACATCATCCGCAATGCCGGGTTCTCCGCGCTCGGATTGGTAGGCAATGTTTTCGCCCCATGTCCAATTGCCGGAAAAGACAAAGCCCGCATCCCGCATCCGATCTCCGGGATCGGAGTTGCCGACGCCGGTGTGGCTGAAATTGAGTGTGTCATCCATCCAGACACTGTGATCCTCGCTTGCATCGTTCAAGCGCAGCTCCAGCGTCAAAGGGTCAAGACCACGTGACGTGCGTTCTTCGTTGATGAGATCGAGCATCAGACGCTCGAATTCGCTGGCAACAGACATCTCGTATCCTTTTCGATTTTTCGCGTTGCGGCACTCTCTGTCCGACGGCGCAGCACGGTCGGCAAGAAGTGACTGTGTGGGCAGCCATTCAAGCGAAAGGGCGCAGAAAATCGGGTATTTATGTGGCGGGAACTCGCTGTGATAAACGCCTCAAAGCGGCGTCGGCTGTTGTCTGCCCTCGCGCGCCCGGCGGCGCAGCGGAGCGCAGCCGTTTTGCGCGGCGAAGGGACGCGCCGGTCGGCAGAACCTTGTCGCCACATCGGTTCGGCCCTACCGTTGGCGTATGGAAAACGCCGTAAACGATACCAAAGACCGTCTTCTGGATGCAGCCCTCATGCACGTTCCGTTCGATGGCTGGTCTGAAACCACGCTCAAGGCCGCAGCGGCTGATGCAGATATCGACATGGCAATGGTGCGCGCCGTCTGCCCGCGCGGTGCTGTCGATCTGGCGCGGGCCTATCATGACCGGGGTGATGCGCAAATGGTGGCCCGTCTGCAGTCAGAAATCCTGCCGGATCGCTTCCGCGACAAAATCGCATCCGCGGTGCGTTTTCGGATCGAAGCAGTGACGGACAAGGAAGCGGTGCGCCGTGGGACCACTCTGTTTGCGTTGCCAATGTATGCAGGGGACGGGGCGAAGGCGATTTGGGGCACGGCCGACAAGATCTGGACTGCCCTTGGCGACACGTCTGACGATGTGAACTGGTATACCAAGCGCGCCACGCTCTCCGGCGTCTATTCGGCGACATTGCTCTACTGGTTGGGTGATGACAGCACCGACAATCAGGCAACATGGGCCTTTCTGGACCGCCGGATTGACGACGTCATGCAGATCGAAAAGGTAAAGGCCCAGGTGCGGGACAACAAGCTCTTGTCCACCCTTTTCGCAGGCCCGAACTGGGTGCTTGGTCAGGTCAAGGCGCCCCCAGCCACCCCACGCACCGACATGCCCGGTTCCTGGTCATCCGCGCGGGATTGACCAGGCGACAATCGCTGCAATCTGGACGCCGACGACCAGCACGTTCGTCAACACAACAGGGCTGGCCAGCCCCACCGTCGCCACGGTGGCGAGCTTGTAGATGATCTGCACCCCGAACAGGGCGAATGTCATCGGAACAGCCCAATCGTGCCCACCGACATGCAGCCCGATCAGGACAACGCTCAGCGTTGCAATGCCGAAATAGACGCAGGTCAGGATGCGCCGCGCATCCGTGTCCGGGCCAAATGCGACATCCATCCCGCCGGTGGCCAGGCCGAAGATGACCGGCAAGAGTATCGCGATGTTCAAACAGAGTGCAGCAATCAGCATACGGGTTCCTTTCCCCCTGACCACCAATGTACGGTGCGCAAAAGGAAAGGGATCAGAATGGGTCAGGACATGCGCGCCGTCGAAATCAATGCCCCGGGCGGGCCGGAAGTCTTGCAGCCGGTCTCGCGTCCGCGCCCGCAGGCGGGGCATTGGCAGGTTGTGATTAAGGTGGCCTGGGCCGGGGTGAACCGCCCCGATGCGTTGCAGCGGGCCGGGCTCTACAATCCGCCCCCAGGCGCCAGTGATCTGCCGGGCCTAGAAGCGTCCGGAACCGTGGTCGAGGTTGGTCCCGGTGTCAGCGATTGGGCCGTGGGCGATCAGGTCTGTGCGCTTCTGCCCGGCGGCGGTTATGCCGAGTACGTGGCAACACCTGCTGCGCATTGCCTGCCCGTGCCGGATGGCATGGGGCTCAAGCAAGCAGCGTGTTTGCCCGAGACGTTCTTTACCGTCTGGTCCAACGTGTTCCAGCGCGGCGGGCTGAAGGGCGGCGAGCGGTTCCTCGTCCATGGCGGCTCCTCCGGCATCGGCACGACAGCCATCCAACTCGCCCATCACTTCGGCGCGCGTGTCTTTGCCACCGCCGGATCGGACGACAAATGCGCCGCCTGCCGCGATCTGGGGGCAGAGGTTGCCATCAACTACCGCGATAAGGATTTTGTGGAGGTGCTGAAAGAACAAGGCGGCGCCAACCTGATCCTGTGCATGGTGGGTGGCCCCTATATCCGCCGCAACCTGTCGGCTCTGGCCGATGATGGGCGTCTCGTCCAGATTGCCTTCCTTCAGGGACCGAAAGCCGAGGTGAATTTCGCCCCCTTGATGATGCGCCGCCTGACAATGACAGGCAGTACGTTGCGCCCGCAAAGCGATCTGGCCAAGGCGCAGATCGCCCGAGACTTGCGCGAAGCCGTATGGCCCCTGCTGTCGGCGGGACGTATCGGTCCCGTGATGGACTCCGAGTTTCCGCTGAACGATGCAGCCGCTGCTCATGCCCGTATGGAAAGCTCGGGCCATATCGGCAAGATCGTTCTGGAGGTCGCAGGCGGCTAGACGTAACCCAAAGGCCGCTTGGCAGCGACACCATTCTTCAGGGGGCGCTGCCCCCATCGCTGACGCGATTCCCCCGTGGTATTTTCAGTCAGAAGAAACGGAATATTAAGGTTAACGCGCTTTCTTGATCAAACGGTACAGGCTGTGGAGCCGATGGCCGTGTCAGGAGAAGCGTTGGCTTCCCTCCTTCGCCCGCGGTGCTCACATTGGATGAGTGGCGCGGGCGTTTTCGTTTCTTCTGACTGAAAATACCACCGCCGGAGGCTCCGCCGTCAGCAAAACGCGCAACGCAGACCGTGTTACGCGTACGTCCCCATCCGTGCCCTTGAACCGCCGTGCGAATCGAGACATATATGTCTCATGCGAGACACTAATGTATCAACCGAAGCTCATATCCTCGAAGCTGCCTTTGCCGTGTTCAGCCAGAACCCCGGCGCCTCTCTTGCCGATGTGGCCAAGCACGCGGGCGTTGGCAGAGCGACTTTGCATCGCCATTTTTCCGGTCGCGATGACCTGATCGTGGCGCTGACCCTGACGGCGGCGCGCGAGTTGGACGAAGCCGTCGAAGAGGCGACGAAAGACTGCCAGACCTACACGCAAGCGCTCGAGGTCGCCCTCGGCGCCATCCTCCCCCTTGCGGCCCGGCACATGTTCCTCGCCACCGAACCGGCCGACAATGATCCCCGCGTGGCCGAGGTCTACGCTTCCCAGACCCGGGATCTGGCTCATGACATCGACATGGCAAAGGCCGAAGGCGGCTTTGACCCGCACATCCCCACCGAATGGATCGTGCAGGCCTATGAAAACCTGATCTATGCCGGTTGGGCCATGGTGGCCGCCGGTGATGCCACCCCCAAACAGGCCGCTGCACTGGCCTGGCGTACCCTCACACAAGGAACCGCAAAATGACGCTCGAACAGCTCGAAATCTTGGGCACCCGCATCGACGAGGTTTTCCTCCTAATCGGCGCCGCCATCCTGGTCATCGAACTGGCCGAAGTGCTGTTCAAGGGCAGTCACAAGGGCCGCACGATTGCCGAAATGCTGGTCAGCGCCAGCACGCAGATCCCGTCCATCGCGGTGCAGGTCTTCATCCTGACCGGCGCCTACATCATCTACTACATCCTCGCCGAAGTGGCGCAGCCCTGGCAGATCCCGCTCACATGGTGGGGCATTGCGCTCGCCGTCATCGCCGCCGATTTCACGTATTACTGGGAACACCGCATCGCCCATCAGGTGCGCCTGCTCTGGACGCAGCACGCCGTCCACCACTCCTCGCGCGATTACAACATCATCACCGGCATCCGCTTCGGCCCGCTCGAAGGGGTTTGGAACCTGATCATGCACATCCCCTTGGTCTTCCTTGGTTTTTCGCCCGAGATGATCTTTTTCGGCATCATCGTCGTGCTGGCCTACCAGACATGGATCCACACCGAGGTGATCGGCAAGCTCGGTTGGTTCGACAAGGTCATGAACAGCCCCGCCAACCACCGCGTCCACCACGGCTGCGACGACAAGTATATCGACATGAATTACGGCGGGATCACCGTCATCTGGGACCAGCTTCTCGGCACTTACCAGGCGGAAGAGGAAACGCCCCGCTACGGCCTGAAACGCGACTTCGACAGCCGCAACCCGATCAAGGTTTGGTTCTCCGAACTCCCCGGCCTCTGGCACGACGTGACGCGCGCCCGCAGCTTCGGCGAAGCATGGCGCTACATGATGCGCCCGCCCGGTTGGAAGCCCTCAGCGGACCGGGGTGAATAGCGCGTCCTTCGCCGTGCAGTCCCGCACCACGTCCCGCCCGCAGGGCACCGGGTCGAGGTCGCGGGACAGGCATATCCGGGCCTCCTGGATATGCCCTTGCCGACAGGTGATGGTCACACCGTCGGGCTCCATGCCCGGATTGGCCTGCAAGAACGCTTCTTCCACCACCGACGCGGGCAGCTTCACCGTCTTGTCCAGTTTGCGAAACACCTCCGGCCGGACGACGCGACCATAGGCTTCCCGCGACAGCGCGTAATAGGCGGGTGCGGACAGGCCGGAACAGACCCCGTGCTTTTTCCATTGGTGCCACGCGAGGCCGGATGTCCCCATGATGTCGGCCATGTCCCGCGTCATGGCGCGCGAGGGCTGGCGTTCGGCGGTCTGGCAATACTCAGGCCAGCCGCGATGATATTGCGGCCACAGACCATGCAGGATCCACCCGTGGTCATGCCGCGCATCGCACTGGTCCGATCCGCGCGCGTCCCCTTCATAGGCGCACCAGTTCGGCGACCAGCTCAAGGACAGCACGTAGTAGTCGAATTCGCCCGACCGATCCTGCGCCCAGGCCGCGCCTGCCATCACCAGCCACATCAAAACAACACGCATCAGGCTTTCCTTTTCCGTTCCGCCCGACTATATCGACCCGAAGTTCCCCGACAACGGAAACCCGCCTTGACCTCCAAGGCAGCCTATTTCAGGCGACGGGACAGTTATGCATAGGAGCATGTGACAATGGCAAAACCGATCATGGCCAAGGCCACCGCCGTTTGGCTGGTGGACAACACGACGATCAGCTTCAAGCAGATCGCGGACTTTGTTGGCATGCACGAGTTGGAAGTGCAGGGCATCGCCGATGGCGACGTGGCCGCAGGGGTCAAAGGCTTTGATCCCATTGCAAACAACCAGCTCACACAGGAAGAAATCGATGCAGCCGAAGCAAGCCCGCTGCACAAGCTGAAGCTCAAGTTCAACGCCGCCGCCGTAGGCGAGGAAAAGCGTCGCGGTCCCCGCTACACGCCCCTGTCCAAGCGTCAGGACCGTCCCGCGGCCATCTACTGGCTGGTGAAATTCCACCCCGAACTGACCGACGGCCAGATCTCGAAACTGGTGGGCACCACCAAGCCGACGATCCAGTCGATTCGCGAACGCACGCACTGGAACATCGCCAACATCCAACCCGTCGACCCGGTCGCACTGGGCCTGACCAAGCAGTCCGAACTCGACGCCGCCGTGCAAAAGGCCGCTGCCAAGAAGGCTGCCGAAGGCTCCGTCATGTCCGACGACGAACGCCGCAAGCTGGTCAGCACCGAACAATCGCTGGGTATGGAAGCCGAGCCCAAGATCCCAACGGCCATCGAAGGGCTCGAGACCTTCTCGCTCGCCGATGATGACGAAGATGACAAGGAAGACGAAAGCACCCTCGTGGACGCCGACAGCTTCTTCAACCTGCCCAAGGGCGGTGGCGACGACGAAGACGAACAGCCATAAGGTCGGGAACTTTTACCCGCCTTGCCGCGTTGCAGCGTCATGGATGCTAAAAACACGAACATCCCCGAATTGCCGCCTTGCCCAAAGGCGGCAATTTTTTTGGACTTTGACGGCACGCTCGTCGACATTGCTCCCACGCCGGATGGCATCTACATCCCCGACGCGCTGCCTGCGCTGCTGAACGACTTACAGGACCGAGCAGGCGGCGCGCTGGTCCTGATCTCGGGCCGGGCCGCAGGGGACCTTGCGAACTGGCTGCCCGACTACACGGGCCTCATTGTCGGCGGACATGGCGCGGAGTGGCGCCGCGACGGGAAACTGACGCCCCGCGTGGATCTCTCCCCAGACAGCCTCGACATGCTGCGCGATGCAGCCAGCGCGTTTGCTGGTGCCCAGCCGCCCATCCTGCTCGAAGAAAAACCGACGGGCATCGTCCTGCACTACCGCGCCCAACCCGACCTGCAGCACACCGTCGAAACCTTCACCGCACGTCTCAGCCAGACGCATAGCGACTTCGAAGCGCACCCGGCCAAAATGGCAGTCGAGATGCGCCCGCGCGGCGTCGGCAAAGACCTCGCCATGGCCGAAATCATGGCGTTCGACCTCTTTTCCGGGCGCACCCCCGTGATGATCGGCGACGACACCACGGACGAGCCGGCAATGGAATGGGCCCAAAAACAAGGCGGCCTCGGGATCAAGGTTGGACCCGGCGACACCAAGGCGCGGCATCGCTTGCCTGACACACAAGCCGTGCATACCCTTCTCAAACACTGGGCCTGAGGCCCAAGGAGACAAATACGTGACTGCCCGCCTGATTGTCGTCTCAAACCGCATCCCGACAGAGGCGGAGCCATCCGGTGGGCTCGTCGTGGCCCTCCACGACTGCCTGACAGCCGAAGGTGGCGTGTGGATCGGCACCAGTGGCACGCCGGTCGCACACCCGAAACCCGAACTGCGCCAGATCGCCCAAGGCGCCTATACGCGCATGGTCTTCGACATCTCCGAAAACGAGCACGAAGGGTACTATCTCGGCTACTCCAACTCGGTACTCTGGCCGCTGTTCCACCGACGCGCCGACCTCATGCACGTGCAGCCCGAATATGCCGACCACTACATGGCCGTGAACATGCGGCTCGCCGACATGCTGGCCGATTTCGCCCAGCCTGATGATCTGCTCTGGATCCACGACTACCACTTCCTGCCGCTGGCTGCCCTCCTGCGGGACCGGGGCGTCACCTGCCGCATCGGCTTCTTCCTGCACATCCCGTTCCCCGTGGTCTCCGACATCCTCGCCCTGCCACAAGCCAACGAGCTCAAGGATTGGGTGGCCGCCTACGACGTCTTCGGCGTACAGACCGAGGGCGACGTGGCCCGCGTCATGGCCCACTACCGCGACGACCCCGACGCCATCTTCGACACGCAGGGGCGCATGGTGTCGCTGGATGACGGTGCGGCCCCGCGCCACTTCCCCATCGGGATCGACGCACAGGATTTCGCCGCGCTCGCCCTTTCACAGGCCGACGCCGTCCCGCTCGCCATGACGCTCGGGCAGAAACTCGTGCTCGGGGTTGACCGGCTCGACTACTCCAAGGGCCTCGTTCACCGGTTCGACGGCTTCGCCGCCTATCTCGAAACACGCACACCCGACACGCCCAAGGCGACGCTGCTGCAAATCGCACCCCCCTCGCGCGAGGATGTGGATGCCTACAAGGATATCCGAACCGAGCTGGAACAGGCGGCCGGCATGATCAACGGCGCTCATGCAGAACTCGACTGGACCCCGATCCGCTACATCCGCCGCAACGTCGAACGCGACACGCTCGCCGGTGTCTATCGCCGCGCCGATGTGGCGATGGTCACGCCGCTGGCGGACGGGATGAACCTCGTGGCCAAGGAATTCGTCGCGGCCCAGGACCCTGACGACCCCGGCGTCCTGATCCTGTCCCACTTCGCAGGCGCGGCCGAACAACTCACCGACGCGCTCATGGTCAACCCCTACGACGCGGCAGAGGTGGGCGAGGCGGTACAAACCGCCCTCACCATGCCGCTGGCCGAACGCAAGGCGCGACACGCGCGCCTGTTCAAAAACGTGATGACCGAAGACATCGCATGGTGGACCCGCCGCTACCTTGCGGCCCTGCGCGGCACGGGTTGACGACGGCCTTCCCCTTCCCGCGCGCCAGCCGTAGGGTGGCCGTGATCCAAGCTGAGGGACCGTCCGATGAACCAATACGCTGCCATGTCCACCGCCCCGACCAAACCGATCATCTGCGACCTGCGCAGCGACACGGTCACGCGCCCCGATGCCGCGATGCGCAAGGCCATGGCCGATGCAGAGGTGGGCGACGACGTCTTTGGCGACGACCCCACTGTCAACCGGCTCGAAGCGACGCTCGCCGAACGGCTGGGCAAGGACGCGGGCCTGTTCCTCGCCTCTGGCACACAAAGCAACTTCGTGGGCCTTCTGGCCCATTGCGCACGGGGCGAAGAGATCATCACAGGCCGCCCTTACCACATCCACAAATACGAGGCCAAAGGCGCCTCCGTCCTCGGCGGCATCGCCTTCGAACCACTTGATCCAGCCCCCGACGGAGCGCTTGAAGCGGGCGCGATCGCGGCAGCGGTCAAGGAGGACGATCCGCACATGCCCATGACCCGGCTTCTCGGCCTCGAAAACACCCACAACGGCATCGCCATCCCGCTCACCCGCCTGGGCGAAGCGGTGCAGGCGGGCCGCGACGCGGGCCTCGCCGTCCACCTCGATGGCGCGCGCTACTTCAACGCCATCGCGGCACTGAACTGCCCCGAACAGGCACTGGCCGACATGTTCGACAGCGTCTCGATCTGTCTGTCGAAAGGGCTCGGCGCCCCCATCGGCTCGGTCCTCCTCGGCCCTGCGGACCTCGTCGCCCGTGCCCGGCGTTGGCGCAAGATGCTCGGCGGCGGGATGCGGCAGGCGGGTGTGTTGGCGGCGGCCGGTTTGCACGCGCTCGACCACAACACCGCGCGCCTGACCGAAGACCACGCCCGCGCCGCAACCCTTGCCGACGCCTTGCGCCCCTTCTGCGATGTGCAGCAGGCGACCAACATGATCTTCTTCACCCCGCCCGGCGGCGTGACCGAGGCGCTGCCGCAGCACATGGCCACCCATGGCGTGCAACTGACCGGGTCCACGGGGACGACGCGGCTTGTGCTGCACAAGGATGTCACGGACGAGGCGCTGCAAGCCGCCATCACCGGTTTCCGCAGCTTTTTCGGGGGTTAGGGGCGCGAACCTTACCCAAGAGTTAAAGCGCCCGCACAAACCTTAACACCGGATATTCGTTAACCGAATATGACCAGCGTTGGGCCAAGCAAAATGCGCAGTTTCGGGGTCAAAATATGCAGTTTGTGCAAAACCCCCGGATTTCGGTCTGTTTTGGCCGGGGCAAAACACGCAGTTTTTCCCCAAAAATGTGCAGTTTGAAAAAGTTAAGCCACCGCACTTCGACTTAACACATCACAGCGCCTTCCGGGCCCGCAGCGCCGCCGTGATTGTCCCGTCATCCAGATAATCCAGCTCACCGCCGATCGGGACGCCCTGCGCAAGCGAAGTCAGCTTGACCTGCCCCTCAAGCTGATCGGCGATGTAGTGCGCCGTCGTCTGCCCGTCGATCGTTGCATTCAGGGCCAGGATCACCTCGCTGATATTCTCGGTCTGCACCCGGTCAATCAGACGCGGAATCCGCAGCTCTTCCGGCCCGATGGCATCCAGCGCCGACAGTGTTCCACCCAGTACATGATAGCGTCCCTTGAACACGCCCGCGCGCTCCATTGCCCACAGATCGGCGACGTCCTCGACCACGCAAAGCTCTGAATTCGCACGTTTTTCCGAGGTGCAGATGTCACAGATATCACTCGTGCCCACATTGCCGCAGTTCAGGCACTCCCGCGCCGTCACGGCCACGGTCTGCATAAGATCGGCCAAGGGCGTCAGCAGAAGCGCGCGCTTGCGGATCAGGTGCAGCACGGCCCGCCGGGCCGAGCGTGGCCCAAGCCCCGGCAGCTTCGCCATCATCTCGATCAGGTTGTCTATGTCGCGCGTGCTGCTCATCGCACTGATCCTATTGCGCTTTTTGCAGAACAAAAAGGGTCTGTTTCGGTTCACCACTTCTCAATCCCGCGGGAATACGGTGCGAGCAATCCGCGATGAATCACAGGTTTTCGATGCGCGTTCGAATTTTTTCTACTTCATTGTTTTTCGGCATTTTTCTATGGCCGACACTAGTGCAGGCCTGCGTGTATCCAGGTGGTTTGCGCGCGGCAAACACGACGTTGCTGGCCGTGTTGAATGGGGGTGGCGATGTTTCCATCCACGACCGCCATGCACTGCGCCGCAGCCTCGACCAGATGGATACGCAGGCAGTTCTCGGTATGCTTGAGGGGGACGTTCGACGCCGCGATGCACGGGCCGCAACTGCCGTCCTGACGACGGCGCAGGCGCTCGCCGACGGGCGTGGCGTGCGGGTGGACCAGGCGTTGCGCAACGACGTCAACCGCCTTGCAAAAGCTGCCGATACGGCCTGTTCCGGCAATTCAGGCGCCGCCACCTCCAGCCAAGACGCCGACAGTGCTGAACAGGGAACAGAGCGCAGCACAGGGCAGGGCGGGCGGCCTCTGACCTTTCGCGAAGGCGTGGTCAGGCTCAGCCTGACATTCACCATCTATTTGATTTTCCTTGCTTTCCTGCTTGGTATTCGCCGCCAGCTCAAGGAGCGCGCCGCACGTGAGGACCAAGCCGAAGACGCCGATCCGATCCAACGCTTCGACCAATCGGCGACCTGAGATGCCCTAGAACGGCAACTTCATTCCCGGCGGCAGGCCCAATCCTTCGGTCAGCTTGCCCATCTCTTCCTGCGCCCGTTCCTGCGCCTTGGCTTGCGCGTCCTTGATTGCGGCAAGGATCAGGTCCTCGACCACTTCCTTGTCATCGCCGTTGAAAATCGACGGATCGATGTCGAGCGCAGTCAGCTCACCCTTGGCTGTTGCTGTCGCCTTGACCAGCCCGGCCCCGCTTTCGCCGGTGACGGTGATGGTATGCAACTCGTCTTGCATCTCCGCCATCTTGGTCTGCATTTCCTGGGCTTTTTTCATCATCCCGGCCATATCGCCGAGCCCGCCAAGTCCCTTGAGCATCTAAGTCTCCGATCCATCTGCGCCGCCTGTGCGCGGCTTGGTGTACAAAACAATCCCGACACATATTGCAGCGACGGCCACGATGAACAAGGTGGGCGGGCCCACACAGCCTTCGGCCATGGCTTGAGGACGCAGGCCGGTGGGGTCAGCCATGGTGACAACGGTGATGAACACCGTCCACAAGATCACGGCGCCGAGACCGATCCACTGGTGACGAAACCGCAACGCGACGACGGACAGCAGTAGGAGCGCAATACCCGCGGGGGACAGGAAAAGGTTCATCGCCTCGCCGATCAAACCAACCGGCGCGCCGTCCCAACCGGGCCGCTCCTTGTCGCACACCTCCGCCAACGCGGAACGGGGCAACAAGATAAATACGAGGCAAATCAGAGCATTATGTCGAAGCCCGTACCGCCGTGTCATGCAGTCGCTCCAGTCAGCCGAGCCACGATCTTCAACTCGACAATGACGCCATCGGTCGCAAAGCCTGCAACATCGATCGCTGTCCAAGCGGGGAAGGGTTGCTGCACATAAGACGCGCGGACCGCCTTGAACGCTTCAAGGTGATCTCGCAGTCCAACATGGAAACTCGTCATGTCCACAACATAGTTCCAATCCATGCCACCTGCGGCCAAAACCTCTGTCACAATATCAAAGGCCACGCGCATCTGCGCCACCGGATCGGCGGGAGGCGGACCGTCAACCGGGCACCCATTGAAGCCCGTCAGAAACACGTGATCGCCGGAGACAAGGGCGGGGGACATGCGCCAGTCGCGCACGAGGTCCTGCATGCCCTCCGGTACAATGGCGCGGGGATCAGTCTTCTTCAAAGGGATCCCACTCGTCATCCACTTCGGGCAGCGCTTCGATATGCGCTTCCTGTGCGATTTCTTCCGGTGTGCGGATCGCGGTGATTTTCGCCTTGGGGAACTGTTCCATCACGGCTTGCACCAACGGATGCGCTTCGGCCTTTTCCTTCAGTTCCAGGTCGGCAGCGTCGCGCACTTCCGCGATGGTCTTGCCGCCGCCTTCACTGACGACGGACACGCCCCAGCGGTTGCCCGTCCAGACCTGCAGGCGCGCGCCCAGCCGTTGCGCCAGGTCCCGCGGGGCCTGTTCGGTTGGCTCAAACTCGATCCGACCGGGTTGGTAGGCGGCAAGGCGTAGCGTCGTTTCGACCTCGACCAGCAGTTTCACATCCCGGTTCGAGCGGATCAGCTCGATCACGTGGTCAAAGGTCGGGTAGCGGGCGAGGGCCACCTCCGGATCATGCGCCAAAGCCGTGGTTTGCCCAGCCGCATTCGGGTTCGATACCATGCGTGCCTGCGCATGATGCACGGCCTGCGCGCCAGTGCTGCTGCCCCCGGATGCAGAAGGGGAAGAAGCAGGAGCCGCGGGGGGAGGGGTCGCGTTTTGCAGTTTCTTTACAAGGTCTTCCGGGCTGGGCAGATCGGCGACATGGGTCAGCCGGATCACGGCCATCTCGGCGGCCATCATGGCGTTCGGTGCGCCTGCAACTTCGTCCAGCGCCTTCAGCAGCATCTGCCACAGCCGCGTCAGCACCCGCATCGGCAGCGCTTCGGCCATCTGCAGACCACGGCTGCGCTCGTCGGGTGAGATGGTGGGATCATCTGCGGCTTCTGGCGTGATCTTGACCACGGATGTCCAGTGCGTGATCTCGGCCAGATCGCGCAGTACTGCCATCGGGTCTGCCCCGTCTGCGTATTGCGCGCCAAGTTCGGTCAGCGCACCGGCGGCATCGCCTTTCAGGATCATGTCGAACAGGTCGAGCACGCGGCCACGGTCCGCCAGACCCAGCATCGCACGTACCTGATCCGCTGTCGTTTCGCCAGCGCCATGGGAAATCGCCTGATCCAGAAGCGACGTGGCATCGCGAGCCGATCCTTCGGCGGCGCGGGTGATCAGGGCCAGCGCATCATCTGCAATCTCTGCCCCTTCGCCGGTGGCGATCTTACGCAGAAGGGCAATCATCACCTCCGGCTCGATCCGGCGCAAATCGAAGCGTTGGCAGCGGGACAAAACCGTCACCGGCACTTTGCGGATTTCAGTCGTGGCAAAGATGAACTTCACGTGGCTGGGTGGCTCTTCCAGCGTCTTAAGCAGCGCGTTGAAGGCGCTGTTCGACAGCATGTGCACTTCGTCGATGATGTAGATCTTGTAGCGGGCCGAGGCCGCGCGATAGTGCACGCTGTCGATGATCTCGCGGATATCGTTGACCGAGGTGTTCGAGGCCGCGTCCATCTCCAAAACGTCGACATGCCGCCCTTCCATGATGGCTGTGCAATGCTCGCACTGGCCACATGGATCTGTCGTGGGGCCGCCGTTTCCGTCAGGCCCGATGCAGTTCATCCCCTTGGCGATGATGCGGGCGGTCGTCGTCTTGCCCGTCCCTCGAATGCCCGTCATCACAAAGGCTTGCGCGATCCGGTCGGCCTCGAACGCGTTTTTCAGCGTGCGCACCATCGCGTCCTGACCGACGAGGTCGGCAAAGGTTTCGGGCCGGTATTTGCGGGCCAACACCTGGTAGTTCTGGGTCTCGTCTGACATGGGCCTCAACGCGGATTCGGAGTGACTTGGCGACACTACGGGGCAGGGCGCGCGGCGTCCACCGCTGCCATCAGATCAGCCACAGGATGACCCCGGTGGCCAGGGTGCCGAGCGTCATTGCAACTGCAATGATCGTGAAGTTGGTGCGTCCTTGGGTTTTGGTGGTTTTCTCCTCCAGCCGTGCGTTCGACGCGCAGGCCTGTTGCCGTGCGGCCCAGAACATGAACAAAGCCGCCGCCAGAAAGATCGACGCGACCGCCTTGGCAAACCATGTGGGGTCAGTGGCGCCAAAAACGGCCTTGAGTCCAATGGCGACCGCGACCGAGGCCATACCTGTGCGCATCCACCCCGCAAATGTGCGTTCATTGGCCAGGCTTGTGCGGTCTTGGGCCCAGTCGGTGCGATCCTCGGCCAATGCGTTCTTGTCACTCATGTCCGCAATGGTGTGGCGATCCGGTCAGAGGGCAAGTTGCGGGATCAAAGCCGGTCGGTCATCTGCCGGATTACGTCGGAGTTCCGCCGCGCCCGGGCGAGCGTCCAGCCGCCCTGGATCAACATGAACAGGTGTTCCGACTTGGCCCGTGCGTCCTCGTCCGACAGACCCGACCGCGCCGCGTGATCGTGCACCTCAGCAATCCAGCCTTCATAGATGTGACTGGCGTGGGCGCGAAACTCTTCGTTGTCCGGACCTTCGAACAGGGTGGCCGCAATGGGGCAGGTGTCCCAACCCGTGATGTCAAAGAGCTTGGCCAGCTTGTAGCAAAGCGTGGTTGCGCCGTCCTTGAACGTGTCCGCCCCATCGAAACTGGCGGCGATCAGACGCAGCATCTCGTCCGATGCGCTTGTGGCCGCAGCCATGGCGAGGTCCGATTTCCCGTTGGGAAAGTGGTGATAAAGGGACCCCTTTGGCGCCTTTGCATCCGCCAGCAAGTCGGCAAGTCCCACGCCGTGATAGCCTCGCGTTCGGAACAGGGTGGCAGCGGACAGGATCAGCCGATCCTTGGTGGGCAGGGCGCGGTCGTTCATTCTTTGAACTTGACAGGAATAGACCGATTGGTCCAGCGTGCAGATTGGACCAAGTGGTCTAGTCTCGATGGAGGACATTCGAATGCTTGATGCAAGCCCGATGCAACGCAGCGTGACGGAACGGTCGCTGGCATTCAAAACCGAGGATGGCGCAGAACTGGTGGGTCGTCTGTACCGACCGGACCAGCGTCCTTTCGCGGCCGTCGTGCTGAACAGCGCAACCGGCGTGCCGCAGACCTTCTATGCCCACTTTGCCCGATGGCTGGCAGCCGAACGCGGCATGGCCGTGCTGACCTATGACTATCGCGGTATGGGGCGTTCATTCGCCGGACCCTTGCGCAAGGTGCAGGCTGACATGTCGGATTGGGGTATCCGGGATCAGGTCGCCGCCCGTCGCGCGATCCGGCGCGAGGTTCCCGACACGCCCCTGTGGATTATCGGTCATTCACTGGGCACGATGTTGCTGCCGAACCAGCCGGAGTTGGAAGATGTGGTGCGTGTCATCGGGGTGTCGTCCGGCATGGTGCACCATCATGACCACCCGTGGCCCTATCGCGCCGTGGCATTGAATTTCTGGTTCACCCTTGGGCCACTTGCCACGCTTCTGTGCGGTTATCTGCCCGGCAAGGCGTTGCGGATGGGTGAGGACTTGCCCGCTGGCGTCTTCTGGCAATGGCGCAAATGGTGTACGTCCCGATCCTTCTATGACGCTGATTTTGGTCCGCGGTTGCCCGCCCCAGCCTGGAGCAGCGACGCAACTGTAAAGCTCCACGCATTTACCGATGATGACTTGATCCCGCCTGCGCAAACCGCGCGATTGGCGCGTGTCTATGGTGCGGACCCCATCGTGATTGATCCCAAGGCGCACGGGCTGGGCAAGGTCGGCCATGTCGGCGCATTTTCGCGGCGGAACAGAGCGTTGTGGCCGGTGCTGCTGGAGGGGTGATCGTTACCCACTCGCCCATACGCGATGCGCTGCCGGGTGCTACCAAAACAGGCGTTTTGGTTCGAGGTGAGAGATTGACAACGACCCAAGCGGGGCTCGTTACGGCTGCTTCCTTCCGGATCTGACCGGGTTGGCGAGGCGCCTGCCCGCGCCAACCTCTCACGAAGCGATATAAAGAGCCCACCCCACCGGTGCAAGGGGGGCAATGGCCTCTATGCGGTAACCTCCAAGCGCAAGAAGCCGTCGTCGTCCAACCCCAGAACACGTGGTTCAAACGCCGCGATGTCCGACAAATGGTCAGCAGCACTCGGGGCTGTCTGTATCACACGTCGCGTCTGTTTCGTTCCGACAAAGTGCCAGGGCAGCGCGCCTTGAACTGCGTTCAGCGCATCGTCCCGCATCACTTCGGCACGCAATGCGGCGCGCAGTTCGATATCGGTGCGGACGGTGCGGGTGTGCGGCCCGATGCCGGGGAAATTTCCACCACCTGCAGCCCGGTAACTGGTCATCGCCAGTACGAACCGTTCATGCGGGTCCACGTCACGGCCGCGTCGGCGCAGACGATGAACACGTGTCGCATTCCGGCGGACACGGTGCCCGTTTACGTCAAAAGCCGCTGGAGAACACAGATCGATCTCGGCTTCCACGCCATAGATCGTATCGAAGTTGAAAGCGGGCGCATCGGGGTTGATGAGTGCTGAACCAGGGCCGCTGTCCTCGGCAAAATAGACGAGGCTCCGATCAATCCAGTCCCAGATCTCGGCCCCGGTCAGAACTGCGGCCCAGATCGTGTTCGGATAGGGGCTTAGCATTGCAATGTGTCGTTCGCGGAAGGCCCCCGGCTGAATATCGACGTAGTTGCCCGCGCCAGCCCGACCGCCCAAAGCGGCAGGAGCGACACCAGACAAGAGCGGAAGGTTCGCAAGATCGGTACCAGCAACGGCATTGGCAATCGTGGTCGATACGGCGCGCGCGACCAGCGCCTCGGTGGCGGAGGGGCGCAGCATGGAGAACCAGCTATGCCAATGTGTGGACAAGTCCGCCAACGGAGTATTCAAGCGCGACTGGGATGCGGCAATGAATGGTCGGGTGATCTCGGTGATGGCCGCGTCAGACACGGTGCCTTTGCAAACCCCGCGCCTGCGCACCTGATGAGACGTCACATGCCAGCCATCATCATATGTCAGTGCAAGGTCGACCAGACCCAGTTCGCTCCCCGCATGTGCGGGCATGACGGCGGGAACACCGTGAAGCGTTCCGCTATGGGCGTCCACACCTGCGAAACCGGCATGATCCGGGCCAGGAAAGCGCAAATGTGTATGTCCCAGGATCATTGCATCCACGCCCGGCACGTCCGAGGCAATCGCGGTGGCAAAGTTTTCGCCGGTTGCATCGATCCCGTCGGTCAATCCGCTATGGCACAGCGCGATCACAAGGTCCGCGCCCAAAGCCCGCAATGCGCAGACCGCGGCTCTTGCGGCCTGCACGCCGCCTTCGAAACGTACGGAGCCGTCCAGACAGCGACGATTCCACACTCCAGTTTGCGGAGGCAAGACCGATGTCACGCCCAGCCGCAGCTGCCGCACCTGTCCATCCGAGCATGTCAGCCTTTGGTCCAACAGCGTGTGTGCTTGCGTGCACGTCATCGCGGTCGAGGTCGCATTGGCACACAGGACCGGGCAGTCCACCTGTTGCATGACCGCTTCCAAGAAGGGCAGGCCAAAGTCGAAATCATGATTGCCCAGGCCCACGGCATCATAGCCCAATGTGTTCAAGACAGTGGGCCATGGGTGCCTGTCGACCTCATCGACACAGTGGTCGCCCAAGGGCGTGCCTTGAAGTGCGTCGCCATTGTCAAACAGCGCCCAACCGCCCGGTGCGCCCGCGCGCTCCTCCTTGATGACGGATGCCAAACGGTCCATGCCGCGCCCATCCACGGATGTATCGCGCAATGCGTCCCACCCCGTGAGGTGCATGTGAACATCGGACGTCGCTGCAATACGAAACTGGGCACTCGTAACCGTCATGCCTGCACTGCACCTTACGGTTGTGCGTGGTGCAAGGAAAAAATGGCAAACCTTTGCGCCATACGCCTGCACATTGCGTCGTCGAACGACCCGTGCCAAGGACAGCGCCGCGAAGATCGGTAAAAGGTGCGGCCATGAAACATGCGGAAACGGTGACATTCGGCGGATCTGGCCTCGATCGCGCTGCCGAACTGCGCAGCGATGAAAACGCAATTGCAGGCGCCAAGATGGATCCTGCTGCACGGGCCATCGCGATTTGGCGCGGCAAGCCATTGATCCATCGTAGCCGGCCCGCAACCCTGATGCGCCTGCCGATGGATCATCCTGTCTGTCTTGATGCAAATTCGGATACGGCCATCTTTCTGGGGCGCGAAGACGGCGCGCCGCGCTTTGCCGTCGATCTATCCGCCTGGGAGCCGTCAGACCTTGATCCGTCTGTCTTGGGTGGGTTTCTTGATCCGACGGAGCAGCGGCACCCATCCTGTGCCGAGGATGAGGTTTTTGCGGAACTGCGCCGGGTCATGACGTGGCTGTCGCCGCGAGATGCCGAATTGGCCGCCACGGCACGCGCCGTCTTTGGCTGGCATGACACGCATGGCTTTTGCGCCAAGTGCGGCGCTGCTTCAACCATGACGCAAGCAGGTTGGCAGCGCACGTGTCTTTCCTGCGGCGCACATCACTTCCCCCGTACCGATCCGGTTGTCATCATGCTTATCACTTGTGGCAACGCTGTGCTGATGGGCCGCTCGCCCGGTTGGCCCGAGGGGATGTACTCACTGCTGGCCGGTTTTGTCGAACCGGGCGAAACGCTGGAGGCGGCGGTGCGCCGCGAAGTGCTGGAAGAGGCGGGCGTGCAGGTCGGTTCGGTCGAATACCTGGCGAGCCAACCCTGGCCCTTCCCCGCGTCCTTGATGTTTGGTTGTCGCGGGTCTGCCCTTACCCGTGACATTACCATCGACCCCAATGAGATCGAAGACGCCGTCTGGGTCACGCGCGAAGAGATGCTGGCAATATTTGCTGGTGAACACGAAACGATACTTCCAGCTCGGAAAGGCGCAATTGCGCACTTTTTGCTTGAGAACTGGCTTGCGGACACACTCGATTGAAGTGAGACTGTGCACAAATCACACGATAGCAGGCATCAGGCATGAAATTCTCGGCCAGGGAAGACGTTGCGGCACCGATTGAAGCGGTTTTCGAGGCGCTCAATGACTTCGATGGGTTTGAACGGCAAGCGATGCGGCGCGGCGCGGATATTCGGCGCACTGACCCTCTGACGCAACCGGGTGTGGGCATGCAATGGGACGTCGCCTTCCGGATGCGCGGACGGCAGAGAGAAATGACCTTGAAAATGATACGCTACGATGCGCCCAATGAAATGGTGTTCGATGTGAAGTCGGCTGGCGTGACGGGCACATTTTCGGTCGAGCTTTTGGCTCTGTCGCGTAGCCGAACCCGAATGGCGCTTGGGCTTGAGTTGACGCCGCTCACGTTGTCGGCGCGGTTGTTCGTGCAGTCCCTGAAGCTGGCCAAGACATCGCTGAACAAGCGCTTCAAGCTGCGGGTTGCGGACTACGCCAAGGGATTGGAGGACCGCCTGCAACGCAGTGCGTAGGTCGTCTAGTCGCGCCCTGCTGCTGCCGGGTAGACGCCCAGAATGTCCAGACGGTTGGTGAAATAGTCCAACTCTTCCAGTGCGCGCGCCACTCCGGGATCGTCCGGATGCCCTTCGACATCGGCGTAAAACTGTGTCGCGGTAAAGGCACCGCCAACCATGTAGCTTTCCAGCTTCGTCATGTTGACCCCGTTCGTGGCAAAACCGCCCATGGCTTTGTAAAGCGCCGCCGGGATGTTGCGCACTTCAAAGACAAAGGTCGTGATCATCGTCTCGCCGCGGCGTGTCAGGTCCTTTTCCGGTGCCATCAGAAGGAAGCGGGTCGTGTTGTGCCCCTGATCCTCAATGTCATTTGCAAGCACGTTCAGACCGTAGATGTCCGCCGCGACAGAGGATGCCAGTGCGCCAACACCCTGTTCCCCGGCTTGCGCAATGTCCGCCGCAGCGCCCGCGCTGTCGGGCGCGGCTTCCGCTGCAATTTCATTTGCATCCAGATAGGCCCGCGCTTGCGGGATCAGGACAGGATGGGCACGCACCAGTGAAATGTCGGCCAGTGTCTGGCCCGGCATTGCCATCAACGCGATCCGGACCCGGACAAAGGCTTCGTCAACGATATGCAACCCGCTTTGCGGCAATAGCCGGTGGATGTCTGCAACACGGCCATAGGTCGTATTTTCAACCGGCAGCATCGCCATATCGGCGGCACCTTCGCGCACAGCTGCAATGACGTCCTCGAACGCGTGGCAGGGCACCGGGGTTGCGGTGGGCCGCGCCTTGAGAACGGCCTCATGGCCGTAGGCGCCCAAATCCCCCTGGAACGCAATTCGTGTCGACATCGTTGGTCCTTTGTTGCCGGGCCGCTACCTTGAACCCGGCAGGGCGATTGGTCGCGGTTTCTATACCTTGCCAGTGCCAAGGGGAAGCCGTAGATACCCGCCGGAACAACATACAAAGCCACGGAATCGGAAGCGAAATGTTCGACACCATGACCTTTACCAAGATTGCAGCCAGCCTGTGCGGTGCGCTGCTGGTGCTTTTGCTGGGCCAGTGGGCCGCAGATGCGCTGTACCACGTGGATGGTTATGGCGATCAGGCCTACGTGATCGACACCGGTGCCGAAGAGTCTACCGAAGAGACTGTTGAAGTGGCGTTTGCCGACGTCTTTGCCGCTGCAGATGCGGGCGCGGGCCAGCGCGTCTTCCGTCAGTGCAGCGCCTGTCACAAGCTGGAAGACGGTGCAAACGCGGTAGGACCGCACCTTTTTGGTGTCGTCGGTCGCGAAGTGGGCTCGACAGGCTACGGCTCCTACTCTGGCGCGCTGAACGATGTCGCTGATGTGTGGTCGCCGGAAAACCTGAACGCGTTCCTGGAAAACCCCCGCGGCTGGGCACCGGGCACGTCCATGGGTTACAATGGCCTGCGCGACATTGAGGATCGGGCCAACCTGATCGCCTATCTCGACAGCATCGGCAACTGATTGTTGCGCAAATTTTCGTCTAGAAAGGCCGCGTGCACCGTGCTCGCGGCTTTTTTGTGTCGATTGTTACAAGACCTCACATGCCCGGGATCACGATCACGTATTCTCAAGTTGCATATTGGCGGGGTGGGCATTTAGCTTACTTCCCATAACAAGACGGCCCAGAATGCCACCGGTACGGAGGATACACATGCGACAGACCCCCAGGCGTCAGATCCCGCAAGCACGCGTGAAAGCTGCACGAAACAAACACATCTGGTGGGGTGGCCTTGGTGTCCTTGGGCTTCTGATCACCTTGGCTGCGTCCGGTATGGCGCGTGCCGACGATGATCAAAACATCATGTCGTCACATGGTTACAATTTCTACGGTGAGCTGACCTATCCAGCTGATTATCCGCATTTCGATTATGTGAATCCCGATGCACCGAAAGGCGGAGAATTGGCGATCTCCTTTGTTGGTACACTGGATTCGATGAACCCGTATGCCCGCCAAGGGCGCGCGCATGCGTTTTCGGTCTTCATGTATGAAAGCCTGTTGGGCGAAGCGCCAGCCGGCGCTGCGGCACCTGCAGACGTGTACGGTGAGTACTACTGCCTGCTTTGCGAACGGCTGGAATACCCGGAGGACAGGTCATGGGTCATTTTCTACATGCGGCCCGAAGCGCGCTTTTCTGACGGCACACCCGTCACTGCGCATGACATCGCGTTCAGTCACAACCTGCTTTTGGATCAGGGGCTCAAATCCTATGCCGACGCGGTGCGCAAGCGCATTCCAAAGGTCGAAGTGATCGACGATCATACGATCAAATTCTACTTCGCCGACGGAATTTCGCGCCGAACCCTCATCGAGCAGGTTGGCGGCGTGCCCGCATGGTCGAAGAAGTGGTATGAAGAGACCGGGGCCAAGCTGAACGAAAGCCGTCTGGACATCTCACCCGGATCAGGCGCCTACATGGTGGAAAGTGTCGACATCTCGCGCCGTATCGTGCTCAAGCGAAATCCTGACCACTGGGGCCGCGATCTCCCGTTCAACGTGGGGCGGTTGAACTTCGACCGGCTGAGGGTCGAGATGTTCGGCGACAGCGCTGCCGCGTTCGAGGCATTTAAAGCAGGTGAGTACACTTTCCGCGCGGAAGGCGACAGCCGCATTTGGGCCACGCAGTATGAGTTCCCTAAAGTGCAGAACGGCGCTGTTGTGAAAAAGGAATTGCTCGACGGCGCTCCGCCCATACCGACCGGCATCATCTTCAATCTCGGTTCTGAACAATTGCAGGATCGGCGTGTACGGGAAGCTGTGGCCTTGGCCTACAACTTCGAATGGACGAACGAGAGCCTGCAATATGGCCTTTTCCAGCAGCGCACGTCATTCAGTCAGGGTACGCCAGTGATGGCCACTGACGCACCAGAGGGGTTGGAGCTGGAGCTGCTGCAATCGCTTGGCGATCTGGTTCCGGAAGAGATGCTTACCGAACCCGCGCGTCTCCCCCACACGTCGAATACGGAAACGCTGCGCGACCGCCGCAATGTGCGCCAGGCCATGCGCCTCTTGGATGATGCGGGATGGGAAGTGGGTGATGACGGCTTGCGCCGCAATGCAGAGGGCGAAACGCTCAAGCTGAACTTTCTGTTTAGCAGTGCTGCATCACCAACCCTGACCGGTGTGATGGAGAATTTCGTGTCCAACGTCTCGGACATGGGCATCGACATCACGCTGGAGCGCGTGGATTCATCGCAGTTCACGGCGCGCGAACGGGATCGGGACTACGATCTGCTCTATGATCAATACGCAGCTTTTATCGGAACGGGCACAGGTCTGCGCCAGCGCTTTGGCTCCGAGAATGCCGCGTTCTCTCTGTTCAACCCGGCGGGGCTGGCCAGCCCCCTGATCGATGAGATCATCAATGTGTCGCTGCGCGCCGAAACGCAGGACGAGGAATATGCGGCCATGCGCGCGCTCGATCGGGCGCTGCGCCATGAGTTCATCATGATACCCTTGTGGTACAACCCGAACCACTGGGTGGCGTATTACGACATGTACGAACATCCTGAAGAAATCCCGCCCTACAACCTCGGCTATCTCGACTTCTGGTGGGTGAACGAGGAAAAGGCGGACGCTCTCCGAGCCTCCGGCGCGCTGAGGTAAGGGCATGGGTCCCTACATCCTGCGTAGGCTGCTGCTGGTCATTCCAACCTTGCTGGGCATCCTGCTCGTCAACTTCACCCTGACGCAATTCGTCCCGGGCGGTCCTGTCGAGCAGGCCATCGCCCGCGCGCAAGGCGGAGGAGACGTGTTTGGCGGCTTTGCCGGCGGGAACAACGATGCAGGGGCCGATGAGCTCAATACCGCGTCCGACAGCACTTATGTGGGCGCGCGAGGGTTGCCGCCGGAATTCATCGCCGAGCTTGAACGCGAGTTCGGCTTCGACAAGCCACCTGTCGAGCGCTTTCTCAACATGATCTGGAATTATGCCCGCTTTGACTTCGGGGACAGTTACTTCCGATCTATCAGCGTCGTGGACCTGATCATCGAAAAACTGCCGGTGTCGATTACGCTGGGCTTGTGGTCCACCCTGATCGCCTATCTCGTGTCGATCCCCCTCGGCATTCGCAAGGCGGTCAAGGACGGCACGCCGTTTGATACATGGACCTCCGGGGCAATCATCGCGGCCTATGCCATTCCGGGCTTCCTGTTTGCCATTCTCCTGCTTGTTCTGTTCGCAGGTGGCAGCTATTTTCAGATTTTCCCGCTGCGTGGCCTGACATCCGACAACTGGGACAACCTGAGCACCGTTGGCAAGGTGCTGGACTACTTCTGGCACATCACGCTGCCCGTTCTGGCAGGTACAATCGGAGCCTTTGCCACTCTGACCTTGCTGACCAAGAACAGTTTCCTGGACGAGATCAAGAAACTCTACGTGATGACCGCCCGCGCGAAGGGCTTGTCGGAAAGGCGTGTGCTCTATGGTCATGTCTTCCGCAACGCCATGCTGATCGTGATCGCTGGCTTCCCGGCCGTGTTCATCGGGGTGTTCTTCGGCGGCTCTCTGATCATCGAAACCATCTTTTCGCTCGACGGTCTCGGGCGCCTCGGGTTCGAAGCGGCCGTGGCGCGGGACTACCCAATCGTCTTCGGCACCCTCTACATCTTTGGTCTGATCGGCCTTCTTGTCGGCATCCTGTCGGACCTGATGTATGTGCTGGTCGACCCGCGCATCGATTTTGAGCGGAGGGAGGGCTGATGGCGATGCGTGACCCCATCACCGAGCCGCCTGCGCAACCCGAGCCAACACCTGCGGCGGCACCAGCACCCCGTCGGCCGTTCTTTTCGCTGTCGCCGTTGAACCAGCGCCGCTGGCGGAACTTCAAGAAAAACCGCCGGGCCTACTGGTCGCTTTGGATCTTTTCGATCCTTTTCGGGCTGTCGCTGGTGGCCGAGCTGATCGCCTACGACAAACCGATCCTCGTGCGCTATCAGAACGAGTTTTATACTCCGATCTGGAATTTCTATCCCGAAACGGCGTTTGGCGGCGACTTCAGGACGGAAGCAAGCTACCGCGACCCGGAGGTTGAATGCCTGATCGTATCGGGAGGGCTCGAGGCCTGTTTTGATGATCCGGAAGGTGTCATTGAGGACGCACAGGACGGTGAAGTCGATGGCGAGGCGATCACGAAGGGCTGGACGATTTGGCCCCTCATTCCCTACAGCTTTGACACAGCCGTCGACCGTCCGGGCGCTGCCCCCCTGCCACCCAACGGAGAGAATCTGCTGGGCACCGATGGGACCAAGCGCGATGTGCTGGCCCGCGTCATTCATGGCTTCCGTCTGTCTGTCCTCTTTACCCTGGTTGTGACCGGCGCGTCGGCCATTGTCGGTATTTTTGCGGGTGCCATCCAAGGGTATTTCGGTGGGCGCACCGACCTGATCTTCCAGCGGATCATCGAGATCTGGTCCTCCACGCCGAGCCTTTACGTGATCATCATCATGTTCGCGATCCTGGGGCGAAGTTTCTGGCTGCTTGTCTTCCTGCTGATCCTGTTCGGCTGGACGGGCCTTGTCGGAGTGGTCCGAGCGGAATTCCTGCGGGCCCGGAACCTCGAATATGTGCGTGCTGCCCGCGCGCTGGGCGTCAGCAACCTCACCATCATGTTCCGCCATATGCTGCCCAATGCAATGGTTGCGACGCTGACGATGCTGCCCTTCATCATCACCGGCACAATCTCGTCCCTCGCGGTCCTCGACTTTCTCGGCTTCGGCCTGCCATCCTCTGCCCCCTCGCTGGGTGAGTTGACGTTGCAAGCCAAACAGAACCTGCAAGCCCCCTGGCTTGCTTTCACAGCCTTTACCGTGTTCGCCGTGATGCTCAGCCTGCTGATCTTCATCTTCGAAGGCATCCGCGACGCGTTCGACCCACGAAAGACCTTCACCTGATGGCACTTCTGCAAGTGAAAGACCTGCGCGTCGGTTTCCGGCAGGACGGGCAATTGACCCAAGCCGTCAACGGTGTGTCCTTCCATGTCGACCGGGGCGAGACGGTTGCACTGGTGGGCGAAAGCGGCTCTGGAAAGTCGGTATCGGCCCTGTCCACGGTGTCCCTGCTGGGCGACAGTGCCGAGGTATCGGGATCAGTCACTTATGACGGGCAAGAGATGATCGATGCCGATGAGCGGCTTCTGCGGCAAGTGCGCGGCAACGACATATCGTTCATCTTTCAGGAACCCATGACGTCCCTGAACCCGCTGCACACCATCGCCAAGCAATTGGGCGAAAGCCTGGCCCTGCACCAGGGTCTGGCCGGAGACGCGGCCCGCGGCCGTGTTCTTGAACTGCTGGACAAGGTTGGGATTCGCGATGCGGAGACCCGCCTGAACGCATATCCGCACGAGTTGTCGGGCGGCCAGCGGCAGCGCGTCATGATCGCCATGGCGCTTGCCAACAAGCCTGATGTGCTGATTGCCGACGAACCGACCACGGCGCTGGACGTGACTATTCAGGCGCAGATCCTGGAACTGCTGGCCGAGCTGAAAGAGTCGGAGCGGATGGGCCTTTTGTTCATCACCCATGACCTCGGGATCGTGCGACGGATCGCCGACCGGGTCTGCGTGATGCAGAACGGCGAGATCGTTGAAACGGGTCCGACGAAAGAGATTTTCGACAATCCCCAACACCCTTACACCCAGAAGCTGCTGAGCGCGGAACCCAAGGGGCAACCGGCGCCCGTGCCGCAGAATGCCGAGCTGGTGGCGGAGACGGAGCACCTCAAGGTCTGGTTCCCGATCACAGCTGGTTTGCTGCGCAAGACGGTGGGTCACGTGAAGGCCGTGAACGATGCAACGATCAAGGTGCGCGCAGGCGAGACCGTGGGCATTGTTGGCGAAAGTGGGTCGGGCAAGACCACTTTGGCACTTGCCATCATGCGGCTGATCTCGTCCGAGGGGCGGATTGTGTATATGGGTCAGGACATCCGCGCCTGGTCGGTGCGCGAATTGCGGCGGCTGCGCAAGGACATGCAGATCGTGTTTCAGGATCCGTTCGGGTCACTGTCCCCACGCATGACCGCGATGCAGATCATTGCCGAAGGGCTGGGCGTGCACGGCATCACCGATGGTCGTCACCCGCGCGAGGTTGTGGCCGAGGTCATGGCCGAGGTGGGGCTGGATCCGATGACGATGGACCGCTACCCGCACGAGTTCTCCGGCGGTCAGCGCCAGCGCATTGCCATTGCGCGGGCCATGGTCCTGAGGCCGAAACTCGTGGTGCTGGACGAACCGACATCGGCGCTGGACATGACGGTGCAGGTGCAGATCGTTGAACTGCTGCGCGGGCTGCAACAGAAATACGGGCTCGCGTTCCTGTTCATCTCACATGACCTCAAGGTGGTGCGGGCGATGAGCCACAAGGTGCTGGTGATGAAACAGGGCGACGTGGTCGAGCAGGGCGATGCGGACGATCTCTTTGAGCGACCGCAGACAGACTACACGCGCCTTCTTCTGCAAGCGGCGCATTGACGACGCGCGACGTGCGTTGACCCTACGGGCCAACGACACCCCGCCCGCCATCCCTTCAGGCCAGCGCCAGTCCGATCACCATAGCGCTCAGGGCGACGACATGGATGATGGTCATTGCCATGTCGTTCCAGCGTATGCCGACGATCAGCCAGCCAATCAGACCCACCAGAAACAGATACATGTTCAGCGGCGCCAGCCCGAGAGCGGTCGCGCCATAGCCGAAGATCTGGATAACCGACGCGCCCCACTTGATCGTGCTTGTCTCGGTCGAGCGGCGGACAATCGCGTTCATAACCGCTCCAGATCGATGCATTTGGTCCGCTTGGAATGCCACCAGCGGCGGCGGGGAAGGGTGACGCGGACACAGCGCTCCTGGCGGGCTGCCGTCATGAAAGTTTGAGCGTAAATTCCGAGCATGTGACACCTCTTGGGGAGAAAAGGAATATGCTTATATGTTAAGGATAGACGCTTTGGATGCGACTCAATTGGAATTCTAATGTGTAAGCTGAGGTGACATATGGACTGGCGCGATCTTCCCCCTTTGGCGTCCCTCCGCGCCTTTGCCGCATTTGTTGACACGGGCAGCGTCGTGGCGGCCGGGCAGGCACTTTCGGTCAGCCACGCTGCCGTTAGCCAACAGCTGCGCGCGCTTGAAACGCATCTTGGTATCAGTCTCTTTGATCGGTCGGGCCGTGCCATGACGCTCACCGCTGACGGCGAAATCCTCGCACAGGGGTGCGCCGAAGGGTTCGCAAGCATTGGCCGTGCCGTGGCGCTGGTCACGGGCGCAGAGGCCGCACGCCCCTTGCATATCTCGCCCACGCCCAGCTTTGCTGCCGCATGGCTCATGCCGCGCCTGTCCGAGTTTCGGACAAAACACCCCGAGATCAATCTGGTGCTGAACCCGACATCCGACATCGTGGCCCTGACACCCGGCGGCGTTGACCTGTCGATCCGCTATGGCGTTGGTGGCTGGGACGGGCTCGACAGTGAATTGCTCGTTCCGACCTCCATGGTCGTCGTTGCGGCCCCACATCTCGTGGTCGGGCATGATGTGTCCGATCCGGCCAATCTGGGTGCCTTGCCCTGGCTGGAGGAGATCGGGACGACCGAAAGCTCGCGCTGGCTGACGCAAAGGGGCGCGGCAAACATGCCCAGAGGGTCGGTGACGCAGGTACCGGGGAACCTCATGCTTGACGGCGCGCGGGATGGGCAGGGGCTCGCGGTGACCGTGCGCAACTTCGTCAATGCCGACATTACGGCCGGGCGGCTGGTGGTTCTGCACGAGGACAAGACGGAAGGGGCGGGGTATTACCTTGTGACACGCCCCGGCGTACAGCGGCCAGCGCTGCGTGATTTCATCCGTTGGATCAGAAAGGCCGCGCGCGCATGACCTTGTTCTTCGGCCTGCTTGCTGTCATCGGCGCGGCGCTTCTCTGGCGCGCGTGGCGGAAACGGCAATGGCAGCAAGAGGTGCTGGCCTCGCGTCTGACGGATGAGGAATGGCAGATCATGCTGCGCGAGGTGCCGCTGATCCGCAAACTGCCCGCCGCTCTCAAGGCGCCGTTCGAAGGCAAGGTGGCGCTTTTCCTCAATCAAGTGGAACTTGTCGGTTGTAACGGGCTTGAGGTCAGTGACGAAATGGCGTTGAGCATTGCAGGGCAGGCCGCCTTGCTCGTTGTGGGCACCGATGCGTGGTACAAGCACCTGACCACGGTGTTGATCTACCCCGGGGCCTTCAAATCCAAACAGACCCGGCAGGACGGCTATGTCGTGACAGAGGAGGAGATCGTACGCCTTGGCGAAAGCTGGTCACGCGGGCCGGTGGTCCTGTCCTGGCGCGACGTACGGCAAGGCGGGTTGAATGACGACGATGGGCTGAATGTGGTCCTGCATGAGTTCGCCCACCAGCTCGACGACCTGTCAGGCCAAACCGACGGCGCACCGCCCATGGCACCGGGTCAGAGCTTCGCTGCCTGGGCCCAAGTCATCGTCGAAGCCTATGACCGTCATGTTGCCAATGTCGATGCCGGTCGGCGCACCGTCATCGACCCGTATGGCGCAACAAATCACGAGGAGTTCTTTGCCGTTGTGGTCGAGCTGTTCTTCGAACGGCCCGACGCGCTGAAAGGGGCAGAACCCGAGGTCTATGACCAGCTTGCGACGTTGCTGAACGTCGATCCGGTCAACTGGTCCTAGGACTGCGGTCCAACCATGAAGCAGGTCACGTTGCGCGATTGCAGACGGCGGCACGCCAGATCGGCACTTTCGCGGGTCATGCCCATGAAATTGGCGTCAAAACCAGTCGGGCGGCGGACCACCTTGCGCAGCGACCCATCCAGCGACGACATTTCCGCGAGCGCGGTCTGCAGCAACACTTTCTCTGCCTTGTAGCGGCTTGGATAGCGACCGATGTTCACACCCCAATGGCGCCCGCCTGAGGTGGAGACACGGGTGACCACCTCCGGTTCCTGAACCAATGCAACCTGCGTCGGGCGTGCCTCGGGTCGGACAGTGGGCGCGATAGCCGCCGACGCCACAGCGGCTGCAACGGCCGTGGCGGTCTCGTTCGTCTGCGCCGCCACAAGGGCGGTCTGAATGTCGTCGGGCAGCACGGTAGATGCCACCGGCGCCTGGGCGACCAGCACGGGTGCTGCCGTGCCGGGACGCATTTTCGGACGATAGCTGGTCTTCACCGCACCGCTCAGGCGAATGATCTTGCCCGCGCCCTGCGGCGCGTCCTGATTGCCTGCAACGATGATCGCATCATCACCCGGCACATAGCTGGGCTTTGTCGGTTTCCGCACGGGCGCGCGGCTCGGGGCACGGCGGAAACCGAGGTCGAGCAGTTCTGCCACCTTTGCGTTGCGCGAGGCTGTCGACTTGCCGCCAAAGACGGTGGCGATGATGCGTTCGTCTCCACGCTGGGCGGAGGATACGAGGTTGAAGCCCGCAGCCCGGGTGTACCCTGTCTTGATCCCATCCGCGCCCTTGTACGCAGCCAGCAGGCGTCGGTTCGTGTTGCGTACATCCGCGATGCCCGCGTGGGTCGAGGTGCGGGAGAAAAGGTTGTAATACTGTGGGAAGTCATAAAATAGGTGGCGACCAAGGATGGTCATGTCACGTGCAGTCGACAGGTGCCCGCTCTCGGTGAGGCCATGGGCGTTCTTGAAGGTCGAGCGGGTCATGCCCAACGCCTTGGCCGTGCGGTTCATCCGGCGGGCAAAGGCCGCCTCGGACCCTGAAATCCCCTCGGCAATGGCCGTGGCGGCATCGTTGGCCGACTTCACGGCCGACGCACGCACCAGATAGCGCAGCTTGATGCTCGACCCGGCTTTCAGGCCCAGCTTCGACGGCACCTCGGCGGCGGCTTTCTTCGACACCTTGATCTTGGTGTCCATCGTGATCTCACCTTGCTCAACCGCCTGGAATACCACGTAGAGGGTCATCATCTTGGTCAGAGAGGCCGGGTGCAGCCGCGTATCGGCGTTGCGCGAGTGCAAAACCTCACCCGTTCGCGCGTCCATCACCATGGCGGCATAAGGTGCCGCCCTCACAGAGGCGGGCACGATGACCACCATCCACAACAATGCAAATAGAATGAGCCCTAGCCGGGCCGGCTGTGTGCGCCGAACCTTCACGGTAAACCTGCCTATGTCTGCCTCTGGCCGCCAATTATTTGGCTGACCTTTTTGTAATTGTTTGAAACGTAGCACAGGTCGTATTTGCGATAAAGTGTTGATGTCCCACACGTTTCCGTTTTTCCGCCGATGGGAAACTCAACATGTTGGGTATGCGGACGCGCATGGCCCCAATAAGGCGATTGTGGCAGGAATGTGGCGACGGCTATCGCGCCGTGCGCAGAAAGTCGGGCAAGGCGCCGAGGTCGGGCAGGGCCGCATAGCGCGGATGGGTATCCGGCGCCTCGGCGGCTTCCAGATCCCAGGCCAGGTCGTGGGGCACAAACACCCCAAAGCCGCCCGCGTCGATCATTGGGCGGACATCGGATTTCATGGAATTGCCAATCATCATGCCGCGGTCAGCCCCACCATGGGCTGCAAAGATCCGGGCATAGACCGATGGTGTCTTGTCCGACACGATCTCGACCCCGTCAAACAGATCACCCAGGCCCGACTGTGCCAGCTTCCGCTCCTGATCCAACAGATCGCCCTTGGTGATCAGCAGCACCGGCCCATGCTCCTTCGCGACGGCCACCGCGTCCTTGGCATGAGGCAGCAGGTCGATGGGGTGGGCCAGCATCTCCTGCCCCGCGGCAATGAGGTCGCTGATCACCGCACCCGGCACCTCGTTCCCGGTCACCTCCAGCGCTGTCTCGATCATCGACAACACGAAGCCTTTGACGCCAAAGCCATAGTGACCAATGTTGCGCCGCTCGGCAGCCAGCAATTGGGCATCCAGATCCGGCACATCCACATGGGGCGCCAGAAGCTCGGCAAACCGCTCCTGCGTCAGCTTGAACACGCGCTCGTTGTGCCACAGCGTGTCGTCGGCATCAAAGCCGATGCAGGCCGGTTCAAACCCCATTCCATTCACCACGGCGCGACAATCCCGCACCGCCCTCTTTCCTAAATGCGTGGTGGCGTTATATAGGGTGATCCAAGTTCACCAAAAGATTCCCGGCTTCCAAGAGGACGCGCATGCTGCAAGACATGCATATTTTGGCTCAAAAGTCCGCAGGACCCGCAGATGACGATGGCGATACGGCCGTCGTCACGGACGTCAAACCCAAGACCAAGCGCCCGCCGCTCTACAAGGTGCTGCTTCTGAACGACGACTACACGCCGATGGAGTTCGTGGTCCACGTGCTCGAGCGCTTCTTTGGCCTGAACCATGCACAAGCGTTCGAGATCATGCTGACCGTGCACAAGAAGGGGCTCGCTGTCGTGGGTGTCTTCAGCCACGAGATCGCGGAAACCAAGGTGGCACAGGTCATGGACTTTGCCCGCCGCCACCAGCACCCGCTGCAATGCACCATGGAAAAAGAGGAATAGGCCGCCTACGTGCTAGGTGATCGCCTGCCCCTGGCGCTCGAAGCGATGGACGCTTTGGGCGATGGCCCCGTGGCCGTTCTGCATCCGGCAGAGGACGCGGATTTGTCCGCACTCCCCAAGGATCGCGTACATGTCGTGTCGCCTTTGGTCACCGCTTGTGCGCGCTTTGAACAGATGGGCTACACCGTGTCGCCCGAGCTTCCCAAAGACACACGCTTTGCTGCCAGCATCGTCTGCCTGACCCGCGCACGGGCCGAAGCTCAGGCGCTTGTCGCAGCAGCCGCAGGCCAGACCGATGGCGCGTTGATCATCGACGGGCAAAAGACGGATGGCGCGGATTCCATGCTCAAGGCGCTGCGCCAACGCACCGACGTCAGCGCCCCCATCTCCAAAGCGCATGGCAAGATCTACTGGATCTCGGGCGGCACGGATCTGTCCGACTGGGCACGCGGGCCCGAACTGCATCCCGGCGGCTTCTGGACAGCGCCTGGTGTATTTTCTGCAGATGGCGTTGATCCGGCCTCGGCTCTGTTGGTGGAGGCATTGCCAGACACCATGGTCGGAACCGTCGCCGACCTCGGCGCAGGCTGGGGATACCTTTCGGCCCATATCCTGACCCGAGACATCGAAACCGTGCATCTGGTAGAAGCCCACGACATGGCCCTGCAGTGCGCTCGCCACAACGTCACCGACGACCGCGCGCACTTCCATTGGGCCGACGCCACAACCTGGACCCCGCCGGCAAAAGTCGACGCGGTCGTTATGAACCCTCCGTTCCACAAATCCCGCAGCGCCGATCCCTCCATCGGACGCGCCTTCATCACCAATGCTGCGCGCATCCTGCGTCCCCATGGGGCGCTGTGGATGGTCGCCAACCGGCATTTGCCCTACGAAGATGCCCTCGCGTCCAATTTCGCCAAAGTGGTTGAACTGGACGGCGATGCGCGGTTCAAACTGGTCCGAGCCGAACGGCCCAAGCAGAGAAAAAGGTAACAGATGTCCTTTTCCATCAACGGCAAGACGGCGATTGTCACGGGCGCGGCCAACGGCATCGGTCTGGCGATAGCGCGGCACTTTGCGGATCGGGGCGCGAACGTGATGTGCGCTGACATGGATGAAAAGCGCCTGCACGCAGAGCTGGGTGATGTCGCGGAAGAAGGCAACATTCGCTACTTTGCGGGTGACTTGCGCCAGCGCCTGACCATCGCGAACCTTGTCTCGGCCACCATCGACGCCTTCGATCAGGTCGATATTCTGGTGAATGCCTCTCGGCAGGTGATGCCGACCGACGCGCTCGATCCTGAGGATACGTCGGTCGAAACCCTGCTCGAACAAAACCTGATGACGGCGCTGCGTCTGACGCAACAGGTCGCGCGGCGCATGATCAAGCAGGCCAAGGATGACACGGAATCAGCCTGCGTCGGTTCCATCATCAACCTCAGCTCCATTGCCGCGCACCAGACACGGCCCGAACTTCTGGGCTATTCCATCGCATCCGCAGGGCTGGAGCAGATGACCCGCTCTATGGCCCTCGCACTCGCGCCGCAGCGCATCCGCGTGAATGCCGTGGCCTTTGGCTCGGTCATGTCGGCATCGCTCAAATCCGCCATTGGCGAGAACCCCGAGTGGCGGGAAGAGATCGAAACACGCACACCGCTGCACCGTATCGCCAGCCCGACCGAGATGGTGGACGCCGTTCAGTTCCTCGCCTCCGACGGCTCCGGCTTTGTCACCGGTGACGTGATGACGGTTGATGGCGGGCGCAGCCTGCTCGACCCGGTCGAGGCCCCTGCGCACTGACGTTTTGCACTTTGCCCTGCGGCGATAGCTGGGCTAGAAAAGTGTCAATCAAACAGGACAGTGCGCAATGACCGAACAGTTCGACACCCAGAAAACCCGCGCCGCCGCGTGGTTCCGCCAGTTGCGTGATGACATCGTGGCGGCTTTCGAAGGGCTGGAGGACAGCCACGCAGAGGGGCCATTGTCCGATGGTACACCCGGTCGGTTCGAGGTGACAGAAACCAAGCGCACCTCTGACGATGGCTCGGACGCGGGCGGCGGCTTGATGAGCGTCATGCGTGGTGGCCGCGTGTTCGAGAAGGTCGGCGTGAACGTTTCCACCGTCTACGGCACTTTGGGCGAGCGCGCGCAGATGGCCATGGCCGCGCGCAAGGGCATTCCCGGCATGAAAGACGATCCACGCTTCTGGGCCTCCGGTATCTCGCTCGTTGCGCATATGCAGAACCCGCATTGCCCGGCCGTACACATGAACACCCGCATGTTCTGGACGCCTCACGCTTGGTGGTTCGGGGGCGGGTCTGACCTTAATCCGTGCATCGAGTATGACGAGGACACGGCCCATTTTCACGCTCAGCAAAAGGCGCATCTCGACCCGCATGGGGAGGCGCACTATCCACGGCTCAAGGACTGGGCGGACGAATACTTCTATATCCCCCACCGCCACCGCGCGCGGGGCGTCGGCGGCATCTTCATGGATGACCACAACACCGGCGATTGGGAAGCGGATTTTGCTCTGACGCAGGACATCGGTCGCGCGTTTTTGCCTGCATATGTCCCCCTTGTCGAAAAGCGCCGGGTTCAGGACTGGACCGATGCGGACAAGGACGCGCAACTGGTGCATCGAGGGCTCTATGCCGAGTACAATCTGGTCTATGACCGGGGCACAAAGTTCGGGCTCGAGACGGGGCATGATGCCAACGCGGTTCTGATGTCTTTGCCACCGCTGGCGAAGTGGGTGTGATCTGTCCCCGCGGGGACAAGCTCAATACTCTGATTTCTTTGGAAAGTTTTTTGCGTCGACGGGCGGCTCTGTTTGCGCACTGCGCAAAGGCGCCCGCCCGCCGACCCGTCAGGTCGTGAAACTGTCAAGGATCGCGCGCGTGTCCAGCCCCGAGGCGCTACCAGCGATCTGACCGCTTGGCTGGTGCAACCGCGTGCCCACAAACCCCTCCGCCACTGCCGCCGGTGCGGTACGGATCAACACAGATCCCGCCAGCAGCAGCGCCGTGCGCTCGGCAAAAGCGCGCGCTTCAGCCTCGGGCGCCAATGTCGGCCACCGCGCGCGATGCGCGTCCAGCGCCTGATCGTATCGCGGATCGCTCCCCCGCGCGGCGTCAAGATCGGCATTTAGCGCTGCCCCAGCCTCGGGTTCCCGCGCCAGCGTGCGCAGGATGTCGAGGCAGATCACATTGCCCGATCCCTCCCAGATCGAGTTGAGCGGTGCCTCGCGGTAGTACATGGGCATGGGCGTATCCTCGACATAGCCCATCCCGCCCAGTGCCTCCATCGCCTCGAGCGTGACGCGCGGGCAGAGCTTGTTGTTTAGGAACTTCGCGAGCGCGACGCTGATGCGGGCAAGGGGGCGGGCATCCGGGTCGTCAAAGGCGGTCGCAACATGCAGCCCCAGCCGCGTCGCCGCCTGCCAGTCGAGGATCAGATCGGCGAGCACCGAGCGCATCAAGGGCTGATCAATCAGTGTCTTCTGAAACACTCGCCGGTGCTGCACCCAGTGCATCGCATGGCTCAGCGCCCCGCGCATGAGGCCCGCAGGCGCCATGGCAGTATCGAGACGCGTATGATGCACCATTTCTATGATCGTCTGCACACCGCGGCCCTCGTCGCCCAACTGATAGGCCAGCGCATCGTGATATTCGATCTCGGACGATGCGTTTGCCTTGTTGCCCAGCTTGTCCTTCAAACGCATCAGGTGGATGGCGTTGCGATCCCCATCGAGCCACCGGGGGACAAGGAAGCAGGTCAAACCATCTCTGGTCTGGGCAAGGGTCAGGAACCCATCGGACATCGGGGCCGAGCAGAACCATTTGTGACCGGTAAGCCGCCAGTGATCACCGTCACGTACCGCGCACGTGGTATTGGCCCGTACGTCCGAGCCCCCCTGTTTCTCGGTCATCGCCATGCCGAGCGTGGCAGAGGATTTCTGATGGATCGGCAGGATACGCGGGTCGTATGACCGGGCGGTCAGCTTCGGCACCCAGTCCCGCGCAAGGTCTGCGCTCACCTGAAACGCAGGCACAGCGGCATAGGTCATGGTCAGAGGACAGCAATGCCCCGGTTCGATCTGGCTTGCCATGTAGACCATGGCTGCATGCTCCACATGGCTGCCGCCATCCCATGCGGTCGCAGCATAGCCCGCCTCCTGGCTCAGCGTCATCATGTCGTGATAGGCGGGATGAAAGACGACCTCGTCCAGCCGCCGCCCGCCGGTATCGAACAGGTTCAGTTCCGGGACATGCACATTGGCCGCGCGCCCCATACCCCGTGTCTCCGACAGGCCGAGCGCTGCGCCGTAGTCGGACAATCGGTCCGGTACGCTCGCCATCAGGATGGGATCGGATGCAAAGAGATTCACGTCAGCAATCGGCTCGGGCTGGTTCTCAACCTCGTGCGTGGGCAGGTGATGGCGTGGTCCGGGCATAGTGGAAAGGTGGGCTTCCGCACCCGCGTCCGTCAAGGGTACGGCGGCTCTTTGCAGCGCGCGGGTCCGTCCTTCCCTGTTTCAAAAAAATCCTCCCCGAAGGGTCGGGCGGCCATCGGTGCCGACCATTGGGGGCTCTGCCCTCGGCGCTGCGCGCCTCCCCCGGAGTTTATCTGGCAAAGTGAAAGAGGATCAGTGCCAGTCGAAGAACCCTTTGCCCGCTGTTTTCAAAAGCTCCTGTGCCAGATCTGTGCCCATGGCCGGGCCGTCCGCAACCGGGCCTTGCCGTGTGCCGCTGCATGCCTCCGAGCCATCGGGGCGGAGCACTTCACCCATCAGCGTCAGTGTGTCGCCGTCTATGGTAGCAAGCCCGGCGATGGGCGTCTCGCAGGAGCCGTCCAATGTGAACAGGAATTGCCGCTCGGTCGCCACGCGTTGCCCGGTGGGTGCGTCGTGGATTGCCGCCAACAGCTCGGCCGTATTGGCATCATTGCTGCGTCGTTCGATGCCGATGGCCCCCTGGGCAATGGCCGGCAGCATGTCGGTGGGCTCAATCGGGGTGGCCGGGACGTCCGACATGTTCAGCCGGTTCAGGCCCGCATGGGCAAGGAACGTGCAATCGGCGACCCCGTCTGCCAGCTTTTGCAGGCGGGTCTGAACATTGCCACGGAACTCGACCACGTTCAGATCCGGCCGCTTGACCAGCAGCTGGGCACGGCGGCGCAGCGACGAGGTGCCGACCGTCGCGCCCTCGGGCAGATCCGCGATGCTGGTCAGTCTGTGTGAGATGAACGCATCGCGCACATCTTCGCGCGGAAGGAATGTGTCTAGGACCAAGCCATCCGGCTGAACCGTCGGCATATCCTTGGTCGAGTGCACGGCGATGTCGATCTTACCGGCCAGCAGGTCTTCTTCAATCTCGCGGGTAAAGAGGCCCTTGTTTCCAATCTCTTTCAACGGGCGGTCCGCGTCGATCATGGACCGGTTGTCGCCCGTCACTTTGATCACGACGATCTCAAACGCGTCTTCGGGCAGGTCAAACGCGGCGCCAAGACGTCGGCGCGTCTCGTAGGCTTGGGCAAGGGCGAGGGGGGAGCCGCGTGTTCCGATCTTGAGCGGAGCGGCAGGAGAAGGTAGGCGCACAGTCATGGCTTTATCTTTTAGGTGTGTCAACTTATGTTGACAACTGGAAACGATCAGACAGGGGCGTGTGTGATGAAAGACGGCGGAACCGGCAAGACAATTCTGCGGGCCTTGGCGGGTGAAGTGCTGCCGACGCCGCCGATCTGGATGATGCGGCAGGCGGGGCGTTACCTGCCTGAATATCGCGCGACGCGGGCGCAGGCCGGGGACTTCTTGTCTTTGTGCTACAATCCAGACCTCGCCGCCGAGGTGACGTTGCAACCCATTCGGCGCTACGGTTTTGACGCCGCGATCCTGTTTGCCGACATCCTGCTGGTGCCGCAGGCGCTGGGTGCCGATCTGTGGTTCGTGACCGGAGAAGGGCCGCGCCTGTCGACCATCACGGATCAATCTGGTGTCGATGCATTGAAGCCGGTGGATAACATCCACGAGACGTTGAACCCCATCTACGAAACGGTTCGGATCCTGCGCCGCGAGCTACCCGATGAAACCACGCTGATTGGTTTTGCCGGGGCGCCGTGGACTGTCGCCACCTATATGATTGCGGGTCGGGGCACGCCGGATCAGGGGCCTGCACATGCCATGCGCGAGGGCAATCCTGCGGCCTTTGATGCGCTTATCGCGCGCATCACCGCGGCCACCATTGAATACCTTGCCGCGCAGATCGATGCCGGGGCAGAGGTTGTGAAGATTTTTGACAGCTGGGCGGGCTCGCTCAAAGGGGAGGCGTTCCAGAAATATGCTGTCGCTCCTTGTGCGGAGATTACGGCGGCCTTGAAGGCGCGATATCCGCATATTCCGGTCATTGGGTTCCCGCGTGAGGCTGGCGATGGATACATCGGGTTTCATGCTGCCACCGGTGTGGATTGTGTGGCGCTCGACAACTCGGTGTCGCCGGATTGGGCGGCGGCCAACGTGCAGACCAGTGGCGGTGTTCAGGGCAACCTTGCTTCGTCCCACATGGTGACGGGGGGACAGGCCTTGGTGGAGGAGACGCAGGCGATTGTGCGGGCGTTTTCGAAGGGGCCGCATATATTCAACCTGGGCCACGGGATCACGCCCGATGCGGACCCGGAGAATGTGGCGCTGATGATCGAGACGGTGCGGGCGACAAAGACCTGATTTCTGGCTTGACGACTCTGAGGCGCTGGCATAGGTCACGCCTCCATGGCGCGGTAGCTCAGCTGGTTAGAGCGCTCGACTCATAATCGAGAGGTCGGGAGTTCAAGTCTCCCCCACGCCACCATTCAACTCTGGTTTTCGAAGAAAATTGAAGCGTCCAGTGGACGGTTCAAAAGAGGCGAATGCCCCGAGCCCCTGCGAGGGGCTTGGCGAGACGTTTGTACTCCCCGTCCCAGCGTGGGACGCGACTCCGAACACTTGAATTCAATACCTTACAGGGGCGGATTCAGGAATTGTTAGGATTTGGAGGCGTCTTGTTGCAGCGCTTTGAGCACCTTAACAGCGCGGTCCGCGTCTGCTTGGCCGACAAAGATGTGGTCGTGGTGATAGGCGGCGACGACGTTGCAGCTGATGCCTGCGCCTGCCAGCGCGGTGGAGACGGCTGCGGTCAGGCCGATGCCTTCCAGGTCTGAGAAAACCTCGAGCGTGATAAGCGACATGACGACTGAGACGTCCTGACCCGCGGCCTGCGCCACATCGAAGGGTAGGATCAGGGTCATGCCTTCGGCCTCGCGGATCAGGGCGAAGGCGTCGGCCAGCCCGACAGGTTCCGGCATCGTGCAGAAGACCCAAGCGCCCGGTTGCAGGGCCGGGGTCATGCCGGAGATCATGGCGTGGGTGTCGGTGACGGGCATGGAACCTTAGGGGGTGCGGATGTCGAAGGCTGCGCGGATCGCGGTGTCTGTGGCGGCATCAATATAGGTTGGGTGATGGGTGGCAAGGATGGTGTCCACCTTTTGCGCGGCGCGGTCCCATGCGGTGAGGGCGCCGCCGTCTTCCCATGTCTTGGGCGTCTCTCGGTCGGCTAGGGTGGGGTAGACGTAGTCCCGTTCCATGGCTGCGATTGTGGCGGGACCGCCGAGAAAGTGGCCGTCGCCCAGAACCGCCGCATGGATGCCTGGAAGGTCAAGCGTGTCGTCCGACACCTCCACCCCGCGCAGGATGCGGTAGGTGGCGGCGTGCATTTCGTCGTCCAGCACGAAGGCCTCGAAACTTGCGCCGAGAAGGGCAGCCGTCATGCCGGAGCTTTCGTAGATCAGGTTGCCGCCTGCGAGCGCTGCGGCAAGCGATGTGAGCCCCTTTTCGACGCCATATTGTGCATCGAGTGCCTTGGCGTCTGTCATGGACGCGGCGACGCCCGAGACAAGGCCCAGATGGTTGATGATCTGGGCGGAGGCGGCGTTCATCACGGCGATCTCTCCGCCCCCGCCAGCGAATGCGCCGGTGCGCAGGTCGATCACCAGTGGCCAGTTCGAGAACACCATGGGGTGGCCGGGCTTGATGGCGTGCACCATCACGAGGCTGGCCAGTGTCTCGGCCAGCGATTGGGCGAGGAATCCGGCGAGCGTGGCGGGGGCGGTGGCCCCGGCCTGGGCGGCGGTGATGCAGGACAGGGGAATGTTGTGGTCGATGCAGGCATAGACCGTGTCGACCGCATCCGCGCCGAAGCGCATGGGTGAGATGACGGGACTGATATGCGCCTTGACGAAGGGGCGTTTGGCAAAGGCCCCGTCGCCCCCGGCCACCATGTCGAACATGTGGACGATGGGGGCGACGTGCTCAGCCAGTGTGAAGGCCGTGGCGACCGGTTTGGTCGTGCTGCGCAGGAGCGCGTAGGCGGTGTTGATGTCGAGCAGCCATTCGTCGGGCATGTCACCCGCGATGCAGCAGCGGGTGAACCAACTGACGTTGGTGAGCGTGTCCTGAAGCCGGGTGAAGTCGTGCAAGTCTTGCAGGGTCGAAGGACGGTAGAGCCGGGTTTGCCGGTCCAGCGTCTGGACTGCCGCGCCGCCGGTGCCGAAGTGGACGGCTTTGCCGCCAACCTCGATCGTGCGGGTGGGGTCGCGACCGTGGAGGGGGAAGGTCTTGGGCGCTTGATCTATGGCCTCTTCCACCAGTGCGGCGGGGATCGAGACGCGACCGTTTGGCAGGCTTTGCGCGCCTGCCGCTTCGAGTGTTGCGCGCAAACGGTCAGGGACTTCGCCCATGCCGAGATCGGCCAGAAGGGACAGGGCGGCGGTGTAGATGTGGTGAATGTCCGTGTTTGTCAGCGGGCGGTATTGACCGCCCGGCTGACCCGGCGGTGCGGGGTTCAGGGGTGGGCCTGCGGCACGGGCTTTCTTGCGGGCGCTGCGCCCTTTGCGCATGGGTTTCGGGTCGGACATGGGATCAGAGTTGGCAGGTTGTGCGCTCGCGCAAGCGTCGCCTCGCGAGTTCAGCGACAGCAAATACATGTTTTCAGAACAGTGAAGACAGGCGGGTGTGATTGACCGGCAGGCCGTGCCCTTCATTGTTCCGGCAAATATGCAAATCCGGAGTGCCGCCATGAAGACCCAGACCCGTTGTGTTGTGATCGGTGGAGGCATAGCGGGCTGTTCGACCCTGTATCATCTGACCCAGGAGGGCTGGACCGACGTGGTGCTGGTCGAGCGGGACGAGTTGACCAGTGGCACGACCTGGCATTCGGCGGCGCAGGTGACGAATTTCGGCATGAACCAGACGATGGTGGGGCTGAAGACGCATTCGATCAACCTGTATCAGGAGTTGGCAGAGGACCCGGAGTATCCCATCAACTACCACCATGCGGATGGGGGCATTCGGCTGGCCAATACGCAGGCGCAGATGGATGGGTATCGCCACTTTGCGTCCATGGCGCGGGGCATGGATGTGCATTTCGAGGTGATTGATGCCGCCGAATGCGCGCGGCGGCATCCGTTGATTTCGACCGACAATCTGGTGGGCGGTCTTTGGGACCCGCTGGATGGTGACATTGACCCGGCGCAGTTGTGTCAGGCGCTGGCGCGGCGGGCGCGGAAGGCGGGGGCGGAGGTCTATCGCCATACGCCCGTGACGGGGCTGACGCAGCACCGGGACGATAGCTGGACTGTGCATACGTCCAAGGGTGATATTGACTGCGAGGTCGTCGTGAACGCCTGCGGCTACCGGGTGAACGAGGTGGGCGCGATGATGGGAGTGCATCATCCCGTGGCCTCCATGGAGCATCAGTATTTCCTGACTGAAGAGATCCCGGCCATTCGCGATGCGGGTCATCGGATGCCGCTGCTGCGCTGTCCGATCAGCGATTATTACTGTCGGCAGGAGAAGAATGGCTTGCTGCTGGGGTTCTACGAACAGGATTGCAAGACGTGGGGCATGGACGGGATTTCGCCGGATTTCTCCAACGACCTGTGCCCGGACGATCTGGATCGGGTGACGGATGTGTTGGAGGGGGCCTTTGCCCGGATGCCCGCGCTGATGGAGGCGGGTGTGCATACGGTGGTGAATGGGCCGATCACCTATACCATCGACGGCGCGCCCTTGGTCGGGCCCATTCCCGGCAAGCGGAATGCGTTTTGTATCATCGGGTTGCGGGCTGGTTTGGGTGAGGGTGGCGGCCATGGGTGGCTGCTGGCCCAGCAGATCGTGCATGGGGAGGCGTGTTATGACACGTGGGTTTTGGACCCGCGTCGGTTTACCGGCCATGGCAATGTCGAGCTGACGGCGCTGAAGGCCATCGAGGATTATCAGAACGAGTTTCGGTTTCATTTCCCCAATGAGCATCGCCCGGCGGGGCGACCGATCAAGGCGACCCCTTTGACCCCTGTTTTGGCCGCGGAAGGGGCAGAGTTTACCGTCGTGAACGGGTGGGAGCGGGCGGAGTATTTCAAGCCCGCGCCGGGGTTCGAGGTGACGCACGGGTTTCACTTTGACGAGGCCTTTGACGTCGTCGCCGAGGAGGTGAAGGCCGTGCAGAACGGGGTGGGTCTGGCCGAGGTCAATGGGTTCAACCGGATCGAGATTGCGGGGTCGGATGCGCATCGGTTTCTGGATCATGTGATCTGTGGTCGGGTGCCGACGAAAGAGGGGAAGGTTGGGCTTGGGTATCTCTTGAACCACCATGGGTGTGTGAAGGCGGAGGCGACGGTTGCCAACCTGCCCGGTGGACCGGTCTGGTATGGGTCGGCTGCCGCATCCGAGTGGCACGACATGGATTGGCTGCGCGCTCATGCCGATGGGTTTGATGTGTCGTTTCAGTCGCTTACGAATGACTGGACCATCCTTGTGCTGGCGGGGCCGAAGGCGCGGGCGGTGCTGTCGGAGGCGTCGCGCGGGGACTGGTCGGCAGAGGCGTTTCCGTGGTTGTCGGTGCGTCGGGCGTTTGTGGGGGTGGCCCCTGCTGTCGTGATGTCGGTGAGTTTTTCGGGGGAGTTGGCCTATGAGATCCATGTGCCGAATGCGCAGCTTTATGCGGCTTATCTGGCTCTGCGGGCGGCGGGAGAGGCGCATGGGTTGCGGTTGTTTGGGGCGCGGGCGGTGGATGCGATGCGGATGGAGAAGGGGTTTCTGCATTGGAAAGCCGATCTGATTACGGAGTTCGATCCGTTCGAGACGGGGCTGGGGCGGTTTTTGAAGATGGATAAGGATTTCGTGGGCAAGGCGGCGCTTGAAGCGCGGCGGGCGAACGGGCTGTCGCGGCGCTTGGTGAGTATGCGGGTGGACAGCACCACATCGCCTGCGCATCCCGGGGCGTCGGTCATGCGGGATGGTGTGGTTGTGGGCACGGTGACCTCGGGCGATTGGGGGCACCGGATCGGCATGAACCTGGCCTATGCCTTTGTCGATCCGGCCGTTGCTGCGCAAGGCACTGAATTTGCTGTGGATATGCTGGGTGAGATGATCCCGGCGCGGGTGATCGCGCCGTCCCCTTATGATCCGGACATGACCCTCCCGCGCGGCTGAGCGAGGGCATGACAAAGCGGCGATATAGTTACAAAGGCGGGTGACAGCGTTCGCCCCGTTGCATAACAATCCCCCCGGAAGAGCGAGTCAGGGCACGGACGCCTGACCGGAAAAGGGAGGAAATTCATGTCACTCACACGCAAATCGTTCCTGAACATGGTGGGCGCGGCAGCGCTGGCCATCGGGTCGGGGACCGCCGCATTCGCGCAAGAGGTCACGCTGAACCTGCACCAGTTCCTGCCCGCGCAAGCTAATGTGCCCAAGCTGGTGCTGGATGTCTGGGCCGACAATGTCGAGGAAGCCAGCGGTGGCCGGATCAAGGTGGACCGCTTTCCGTCGATGCAGCTTGGTGGCCGTCCGCCGGAGCTGATTGACCAGGCAGTTGACGGTGTGGCCGATGTCGTCTGGACCGTCGTGGGTTACACGCCGGGTCGGTTCCCGCGGACCGAGGTGTTCGAGCTGCCGTTCATGATGACGGACGCGCGTGCGATGTCGTCCGCCTATTGGCAGATGTTCGAAAAACATATGAAAGACACCGAGTTCAAGGATGTGCACATCCTGGGCACATGGGTCCACGGGCCGGGCATGATCCACGTGAACAAGGAAGTGAAGACGCCAGCGGATATGGCGGGTCTGAAAATCCGGGGCGGGTCGCGCACCGTGAACAACCTGCTGGAAAAGATGGGATCGACCCCTGTGGGGATGCCCGTGCCTGCGGTGCCTGAGGGCTTGAGCAAAGGTGTGATCGACGGCACCACGATCCCGTGGGAAGTGACGGCGGCGCTGAAAATCCCGGAACTGGTGGGCAATCACACCGAGTTCGAAGGTAATGCGCTTTATACCCTGACGTTCGTGCTGGCGATGAACAAGGATCGGTATGAGTCGCTGCCTGCCGATCTGCAGAAGGTGATCGACGACAATTCGGGGCTGGAGTTCAGCATCTTTGCCGGTGGTACGCAGGCGGATTCCGATGGTCCGGCGCGCGCGGCGGCGGTCGACAATGGCAACAGCATCGTGACCGTGTCGGGCGATGATCTGGCCGCCTGGCAGGAAGCGGCGCAGCCGATTTATGATGAGTGGGTGGCCGATATGGAAAGCAAGGGCATCGACGGTCAGGCGCTGATCGACGAGGCGCGGGCGCTGATGGATGCCTACGAAGGCTGAACCGTTTACGTGAATGAAAGTCGGGCCGCGGCAGGAATGCTGCGGCCCGATTTTTCCAATGAAAAGAGGCAGGTATGTTTAGGCTCGTGAAATGGCTGTCGCGGTTTTCGGCGGTGATTGGGGGTATCGTTCTGGTGGCCCTCGTCCTGCTGACAACGCTGTCGATCGTGGGGCGCGAGCTGTCAAAGCTGGGCCATGCGCTGGGCGAGGGCTGGTTCGGGCAGATGCTGCTTGCGAGTGGTGTGGACGAGATCAAGGGCACCTATGAGCTGACTGAGGCGGGCGTTGCATTTGCCATTTTCGCCTTTTTCCCGGTCTGCCAGTTCTATGGTCAGCACGCGACGGTCGATGTGTTCACCTCGGCCCTGCCGCGTCGCGGGCTGGGTTGGCTGCGCGCGTTCTGGGAGGTCGTGCTGGCCGCCGTGATCGTGTTCATTGGCCTGCGTCTGTACGAAGGTATGTTGCGCTATTTGGGCAATGGCGAGACGACGCTGTTCCTGCAATTTCCGGTCTGGTGGGCCTATGCCGCGAGCGTGGGTGCTGCGGCGATTGCCGGGCTGACGGCGGTCTATTGCGCTTGGGTGCGGGTGGTCGAAGCGGCCACCGGGCGCCAGATTTTGCCAGAGGGTTAACAGGCGATGGATTGGATTCGCGATATTGTCCAGTTTCTGGGCCTGACCCGGTTGGAACTGGGGTTCTGGTCGTTTCCTATTTTGTTGGGCCTAATTTTTCTGCGCGCGCCCATCGGGCTTGCGATGTTCCTGATGGGGTTGCTCGGGTGGATTTTTGCGATGAACGGCAATGCCACGCCGATCCTCGCCAAGCTGAAATCGGAGACGTACACGACGTTTTCGAATTACTCGCTCACCATCATTCCGATGTTCCTGCTGATGGGGCAGTTCGCGACCCTGTCCGGCATGTCCACGTCGCTGTTCAAGGCGGCGGAGAGCTTTCTGGGCCACCGGAAGGGCGGCGTTGCCATGGCGTCGGTCGGCGCCTGTGCGGGCTTTGGCGCGATCTGCGGATCGTCACTGGCGACGGCGGCCACGATGGGCCGCGTGGCGCTGCCGGAGCTGAAACGATACGGGTATTCAGGCGGGTTCTCGACCGCGACCCTCGCTGCCGGGGGCACGCTGGGCATTCTGATCCCGCCGTCTGTGATCCTGGTGATCTATGCGATCATCACGGAGCAGAATATTGCCAAGCTGTTTCTGGCGGCCTTTGTCCCCGGCATTCTGGCGGCGGTCGGCTATGTGCTGACCATTTCCATCTATGTGCGCCTGTTCCCGGGCAGTGCGGGCACGCGGGAGGCCGTGCCGTGGCCGGAGCGCTGGAAGGCGCTGGGCGAGACGTGGCCGGTGCTGGCAATTTTTGCGCTGGTTGTGGGCGGTATTTACGCCGGGTGGTTCACGCCGACCGAGGGCGCTGCTGTGGGTGCGGCGGGCACCGGGCTGGTCGCTTGGCTGGGCGGCAACCTGAGCTGGCATGTGCTGGGCGAGGCGCTGATCGGGACGGGCAAGACCACCGCCATGATCTTTTTCATCGTGTTTGGGGCGGCGCAGTATAACGGGTTTCTGGCCCTGTCGGGCGCGCCGCAGTGGTTGGCGGATTTCGTTCTGTCCCAGGGGTTTACGCCCATTCTGGTGCTGAGCGTGATCCTGCTGTTCTATCTGGTGTTCGGCTGTGTGATGGACAGCCTGTCGATGATCCTGCTGACGGTGCCGATCTTTTTCCCGGTGATCTCGGGCCTCGATTTCGGGATGAGCCCGGAGCATGTGGCGATCTGGTTTGGCATTCTGGTGCTGATCGTCGTGGAGGTGGGGCTGATCACGCCGCCGGTGGGGATGAACCTGTTCATCATCAACGCGATGGACCGGGAGACGCCGATCACCGAAACCTACAAGGCGGTGCTGTTTTTTGTCGGGTCGGACATTTTCCGGGTGATTCTGCTGGTGGCCTTTCCCGCGATCACGCTGTTTTTGATCCCCTGACGCGCTGTGCGCTTTTGTGGGTGCGGTGTTGATTTGCATTAAAGTGCTAACTTAAGTGCGCACTCTTTGTGAGATGCGGGCGTGCCGCGCACTATACCGCAGCGACCTTGAGTCTTTGGGAGGGGACACATGGCGAACGCGGCATCCTATTTCGTGGACCGGCATGTGTCGGAGGGGCGTGGCGACACTGTCGCCTTTCGTGAGGTTTGGACCGGGCGCAGCCTGACCTATGGCGCGCTGGCCGGGGCGTCGGGCCGGGCGGCGGCGGCGTTTCTGGCGGCGGATGTGCGACCCGAGGAGCGGGTGGCGATGCTTGTGCTGGACCAGATCGAGTTTCCGGTGCTGTTCTGGGGCGCGCTGAAGGCGGGGGTGATCCCGGTGCCGCTGAACACGCTGCTGGCGACGCCCGTGTACGATGCGATTTTGCGGGACAGTCGGGCGACGATGCTGGTTGTGTCGGAGCCGTTGTGGGACGTGGTGGCGCCGGTGTTGGCGGGCAATCCGTATCTGCGGCGTGTTGTGGTTGTTGGTGCCGCGCGGGAGGGGGCGGAGACCTATGACGCCTTCATGGCGCATGCGGGTGCGCCGTTGGAGCCGTTTGAGGCCAAGGATGATGAGACGGCGTTCTGGCTCTATTCCTCGGGCTCGACCGGGCAGCCGAAGGGGGTGCATCATATCCATTCGGCGTTGAAGGCGACGGCGGATACTTATGGCGCGCATGTGTTGCAGGTGCGGGCGGAGGATGTGGTGTTTTCAGCCGCGAAGTTTTTCTTTGCCTATGGGCTGGGCAACGCGATGACCTTTCCGATGTCGGTGGGCGCAACGGTCGTGATCTTTGGCGGGCGGCCGACGCCGGATGCGATGGTGCAGGTGATTGCGGAGGAGCAGCCGACCGTGTTTTGCGGGGTGCCGACGCTTTATGCCGCGATGGTGGCGCATATGGAGCGCCACGGGGCGCCGGATGCGCCTTTGCGGACGTGCATTTCGGCGGGTGAGGCGTTGCCGGAGGATGTGGGGCTGCGGTGGGAGAAGCTGACCGGCGTGCCCATTCTTGATGGCGTGGGGTCGACCGAGATGCTGCATATCTTTTTGTCGAATGCGCCGGGGGATGTGGTTTACGGCACGTCGGGCGTGCCGGTGCCGGGGTATGAGGTGCGGCTTGTGGATGAAGCCGGGGCCGAGGTTGGTACGGGTGAGGTCGGTGAACTGCTGGTCAATGGGGCGTCTGCTGCCGGGGGGTATTGGAACCGGCGGGACAAGACGCGGGGTACGTTCGAGGGCGTATGGACCCGAACGGGCGACAAGTATGAGCGGCGGGCAGATGGGCGCTACGTCTACTGCGGGCGGACGGATGACATGTTCAAGGTGTCAGGGATCTGGGTGAGCCCTTTTGAGGTGGAGCAGGCGATTACCTCTCATGCCTCGGTTCTGGAATGCGCCGTGGTGGCCGCGAAGGATGAGGATGGGCTCGAGAAGCCCAAGGCCTTTGTCGTGCCGCATGGGGAGCGGCCCGAGGGCCTCGAAGAGATGCTGAAGGACCATGTGAAGGATCGCGTGGGTAAATGGAAGTATCCGCGCTGGGTGGAGTGTGTGGAGAGCCTGCCAAAGACCGCGACGGGCAAGATCCAGCGTTTCAAGCTGCGGGAGGGCGCGTGATGGACTGGGGCAAAGGCATTGTTTCGGTTGCCGGGCATGATCTGGAATATGCGTGTTGGGGACCTGCGCCGGGGGACGCACCCACGCTGGTGATGCTGCATGAAGGGTTGGGGTCGGTCGGGCTGTGGCGCGACTGGCCTGCGGCGTTGGCGGACGCCACGGGCATGGGTGTGCTGGCCTATTCTCGGGCTGGGTACGGGCGGTCGTCATCTGTGCCCGTGCCCCGTCCGCTGGAATACATGACGTGGGAGGCTGAGGATGTGCTTGGCCCGCTCATGGATGCGGCCGGAATACGGGCGGCCCTGTTGCTGGGCCATTCGGATGGAGCGACGATTGCCGCCATCTATGCGGGGTCTGTGTCGGATATGCGGGTGCGGGGCCTGATCCTGATTGCGCCGCATTTCTTTGCCGAGGCTGAGGGGCTGGAGGCCATTCGGGCGGCGAAGACGCTCTATGAGGACGGTGATTTGCGGGAGCGTTTGGCCCGGCATCACGATCACCCGGATGTGGCGTTCTACGGCTGGCATGATGCCTGGACCGATCCGCGCTTTGCCGAGTGGAACGTGGCGGATGCGATTGACCACTGGCGCATCCCGGCGATGGTCGTCCAGGGGGCCGAGGATGCCTATGGCACGCTGGCGCAGGTTCGGGAGGTGCAGGAGCGCGCCTATTCCCCGGTCGAGGCGTTGATCGTCGATGGGGCCGGACATGCGCCGCATGAAGATGCGCCGGAGATCGTGACGCCCGCTGTGGCGGCGTTCTGCGCGACGTTGATGGCGTTGGAGGATGCGCCCTCGGAGACGCAGTAAAGTGCATTAAATCGCGGTATGCGGCGGCATATTGTGCATTTCAGGGCCTGCGCGGTGTAGCATAATGCCACTTTCGACCCTTCAAGGCACATGTGATTCATGACCCAGATCATCGATTTCCGGACCGATCCCAGCCGCTACAAGCATTGGCGTGTGGACTATGACGGTCCGGTGGCGACGCTTTGGATGGATGTGGACGAGGATGGCGGGCTGTTTGACGGCTATCAGTTGAAGCTGAATTCCTATGACCTTGGTGTCGATATCGAGTTGAACGATGTGGTCCAGCGGATGCGGTTTGAACATCCGGAGGTGAAGGTGGTTGTCATGCGCTCGGCCAAGGACCGGGTGTTTTGTGCCGGGGCCAATATTCGGATGCTGGGCGGGGCGGCGCATTCGCACAAGGTCAACTTCTGCAAATTCACGAACGAGACGCGGAATGCCTATGAGGCGGCGGAGGCGGAGAGCGGGCAGAAATACGTAGCTGCCGTGCAGGGGGCCTGTGCCGGGGGTGGGTATGAGCTGGCGCTGGCGTGCAATCATATCATGCTGACGGATGATTCAACGTCGTCGGTCGCTTTGCCCGAGGTGCCGTTGCTGGCGGTGCTGCCGGGGACGGGGGGCCTGACCCGTGTGACCGACAAGCGGATGGTGCGGCGGGATCGGGCGGATGTGTTTTGTTCGACCGAGGAAGGGGTGAAGGGCAAGCGTGCCGTGCAGTGGAAGCTGGTGGACGAGGCGGTGCCCAATGCGCGGTTTGATGACGTCGTGGCGGAGCGTGCGGCGGAGTTTGCGGCGGCCTCGGCCAAGGCGGATGTGGCGCAGGGGATCACGCTGGGGCCTATTGAGCGGACGGTGTCTGATGATGGGTCGGTTTCTTATGGCCTCGTTGAAGTGACCGTGGATCGCGCGGCGCGGCGGGCGGAGATTTTGATCAAGGGGCCCGAGGGTGACGCCCCTGCCGATGTGGAGGCGTTGGTGGCTAAGGGCGATCAATCCTACATCCTGCGGCTTGCGCGGGAGTTGGAAGATGCGGTTTTGCATCTGCGTCTCAATGAGATGGAGGCGGGGCTGTGGGTGATCCGGTCGCAGGGCGATCCGGAGGCGGTCTTGGCCCATGAGGCGCTGGTTTTGGACAACCCGGAGCATTGGTTGTGCAATGAGATCCGCCACTATTGGAAGCGGGTGTTGAAGCGGGTGGATGTGACCTCGCGCTCGTTGGTGGCCTTGGTCGAGCATGGGAGTTGCTTTGCCGGGGTCTTGGCCGAGCTGCTGTGGGCGGTGGACCGGTCCTACATGATGGAGGACGAGTTTGAGGGGGACAATCGGCCCCTCGCCGCAATCACCTTGAGTAAGGGGAATTTTGGGGCCTATCCGATGGGGAATGACCTGACGCGGTTGGAGACGCGGTTTTATGGGTCGGACGCGGCTGAGGGCCTTAGGGAGCATATCGGCGCGGCGTTGGAGGCTGATGAGGCTGACGAGGCTGGGTTGGTGACCGAGATCCTCGACGACATCGACTGGGAGGATGAGATCCGGATTTTTCTGGAGGAGCGCGCCAGCTTCTCCCCCGACGCGATGACCGGGATGGAGGCGAACCTGCGCTTTGCCGGGCCGGAGACGATGGAGACGCGGATCTTTGGCCGTCTGACCGCCTGGCAGAACTGGATTTTCAACCGGCCCAATGCGGTTGGAGAGGATGGCGCGTTGCAGCGGTATGGGACCGGTGTGCGCGGTGATTTCAACATGGAACGTGTGTAGCGGTGCGCAGTGAATGCGCACCCTACGGACATGAGGAGGAGATGAAGACATGACTGTGATGAACGTCAGCTATGACACCCAAATCCCCAACAATGTGGGGCTGAGCCAGGACCGCAAGGTGCTGAAAGCGCTGGAGAAATGGCACCCCGGCTATATCAACTGGTGGAATGACCTGATCCCGCAGAACTTTCAGGAATCGATGGTGTATCTGCGCACGGCTGTCAGCGTGGATCCGAAGGGCTGGGCCAAGTTCGACTATGTGAAGATGCCGGAATATCGCTGGGGTGTTCTGTTAGCCCCGGCGGTTGAGGATCGGCGCATTCCGATGGGTGAGCACTATGGTGAGCCTGCGTGGCAGGAGGTGCCGGGCGAGTATCGCAACATGCTGAAGCGGTTGATTGTGATCCAAGGCGATACCGAGCCGGGGTCGGTCGAGCAGCAGCGGTTCCTGGGCCTGACGGCACCGTCGCTTTACGACATGCGCAACCTGTTTCAGGTGAATGTCGAGGAAGGGCGGCACCTGTGGGCGATGGTGTATTTGCTGCAGAAATACTTCGGCAAGGATGGGCGCGAGGAGGCGGATGATATGCTGGTCCGGTCCTCGGGCAACGAGGATGCGCCGCGGATGTTGGGTGCCTTCAATGAAGAGACGCCGGATTGGCTGTCGTTCTTCATGTTCACCTATTTCACAGACCGGGACGGGAAGATGCAGTTGGAGAGCCTTGCGCAGTCGGGTTTTGACCCGCTGTCGCGCACCTGCCGCTTCATGCTGACCGAGGAAGCGCATCATATGTTTGTGGGTGAGACGGGCGTGACGCGGACCATTCAGGCGACCTTGGCCGCGATGCAGGCGCATGGGATTGATGATCCCTATGACATCGACAAGATCCGCGATTTGGGCGTCATTGATCTGCCGACGATCCAGAAGAAGCTGAACCTGCATTATACGCTGAGCCTTGATCTGTTTGGGCAGGAGGTGTCGACCAACGCTGCCAATGCGTTCAATGCAGGCATCAAGGGGCGGTATATGGAGCAGCGGATTGATGACGATCATAAGCTAACGGGTGATACCTATGCCGTGGCGAGCATCGTGGACGGCAAGATCGTGACGCAGGATGTGCCTGCGCTGACGGCCATCAACATGCGGCTGCGGGATGATTACATCCGCGATGCCTCGGGCGGGTTGCGCCGGTGGAACAAGCAGATCTCGCGCACCGGCATCGAATTCGAACTGAAGCTGCCGCATGAGGGGTTCCACCGGAAGATCGGGGTGTTTGCCAATCAGCCGATCACGCCGGAGGGTGAGTTCATCAATTCCGCCGATTGGGAGGCGCGCCAGCACGAATGGTTGCCCACCAAGGAAGATGGTGCTTTTATTCAGTCATTGATGAAGCCGTGCTACGAGCCCGGCAAATACGCCAGTTGGATCGCCCCGCCCAAGGTCGGGATCGACAACAAGCCAGGTGACTTCGAATACGTAAAACTTCACATGGCGTGAGGATGAACGCGATGCAGGTTCAAAGGACTGTTGTTGAAACACCCCCGCCCCAACGTGCCTTTTGCGCGCTGGAGTGCAAGGGCTGCACAGGCATGTGCTTTGCGCTTTACATGATGCTCACCCGCGAAGAGCAGGATGCCATGTCAGAGCGCTACATGTCCGGCAACAGTGCTGAAACCTGTCATTGAAACGGGTCACTGACGGAAGGTACATCAATGAAAGTGGGTATTTATTACGGCTCGGAGACGGGCAATTCCGAAATGCTGTGCGAAGACATCGAGGCGGAACTGGGCGACGGGTTCGACTGCGACATCCAGAGCCTGGCCGATGTGGACCCTTCCGCGATGGAAAAGGACGCTTTCTACATCATCGTCACCTCGACCTATGGGAATGGCGATCTGCCGTCGACCGCATTGCCGTTCGAAGAGGCGTTGACGGAAGGCAAGCCGGACCTGAACGGCATCCGATTTGCCATCTTCGGGCTGGGCGACATGGTCTTTGCCGAGACGTTCGCCCACGGCTCCATGAAGCTCGCTGAGATGATGAAGGCGCAAGGGGCCACGCAAGTCGGCGAGCGCGGCATCCACGATGCGTCCGGCATTGAAATGCCCGAGGATATCGCGCTGCCTTGGGTCAAGGGCATCATGGGATTGATGGACGCGGAACAGGCTGCTTGAGCGAAACCTTCACGCACGACATCCGGGTCACGTGGGGCGACTGTGATCCGGCCAAAATCGCCTATACCGCCCGTTTGCCGTGGTTTGCCCTCGACGCGATCAATGCCTGGTGGGAGGCGCATCTGGGCGGGGATGGGTGGTATCAGCTTGAGCTTGACCACAATATCGGCACCCCGTTTGTTCACATGAGCATGGACTTCCGTGCGCCGGTCACGCCGCGTCACAGATTGATCTGTGAGGTGTGGCCCAGCCGGTTAGGGGAGAAGTCCGTGACCTTTCGCGTGGATGGGCGCCAGGATGGCACCTTGTGCTTCGAGGGAACATTCACCTGCGTCTTTGTCATTGCCGACCAGTTCAAGAGCCAGCCTGCACCGTCTGTTCTGCGGGACGCGCTGACCCCGCATCTTCGCGCAACATGATCCGTTGATCTGGCGCCATCGCGCCCTACAACTTTCCATTACGAACAGATTAAGTGCGCATGACATCACCAAAACCCATACCTGATGGCGCAATCCCGATGATTGCACGCCTCGCCACCCGTGTTCGCGCGGCGCGTGACGCGCTGGGCCTGCCCCGGCGTGAGTTGTCCGAACGCTCGGGTGTGTCGCCCCGCTATCTGGCCCAGCTTGAGGCGGGCGAGGGCAATATCTCGGTCATTCTGTTGGAGCGTGTGGCGACGGCGCTGAACTTGCGGATTGAGGACCTGTTGTCCGAAGCGCCGCCCATGCATGGGGATGTGGCCCGCGTGGCCCGCTTGTATCAGGCCGCCCCTGCGCAGGTGCAGGGCCGGGTGCGGGCGCTTCTGGCACCTCAGAACCCACTGGCGTTACGGGCGCAGCGCATTTGCCTGGTTGGTTTGCGCGGCGCGGGCAAGTCCACGCTTGGTCGGATGGCAGCGGCAAAGCTGAAGATCCCATTTGTCGAGTTGAATGAAGAGATCGAAGCCGAGGCGGGTATGCCCTTGTCCGAGGTTATGGCGCTTTATGGCCAGGATGGTTATCGCGCGCTTGAGGCTGAGGCCGTGGCGCGTGTGGTGGACCGGCACGACAAGCTTATTCTGGCTGTTGCAGGCGGGATCGTGGGCGATGAGGCGGCGTATGACATGCTGCTTGAGCGGTTTCATACGGTCTGGATCCGCACCAGTCCGGGTGAACATATGGCGCGTGTCCGTGCGCAGGGGGACTTGCGCCCGATGGAGGGCAATCCGGTGGCCATGGAGCAGCTCAAGGCGCTGCTGAGCCATCGGACGCCTGCCTATGAGCGCGCCATGGCGCAGGTGGATACGGCGGCCAAGCCTGTATCGACGTCACTGAACGAATTGCTGGCCATCATTGCCAAGTATCGTTTCCTTGAGGGCCTTGGCCCGTGAGCGGAACCGTTACCCCGTTGCAGGACGCCTTTTGGCGGGCTTGCGAGGTGCTGCTTTACCGTCACACGACACCCTGGGATCTGGATGAGGCGCTGGTCGACTGGGGCTATGGGCTGGGTCCGTGCGAGGTGCAGGACCTTGTCGGGTTGGACAAGGTCCTGGCGGCGCGCAAGGGCGCCGATGTTACGCCCGTTCTGCCGCGTATGGTGGCAGAGGGCCGGTTGGGCAAACGCTTTGGCTGGGGGTTTTACCGCTATCCCGGTGGGGGCGGTGCGGTCATTGATCCGCTGATCGAAGACCTGATCTGTGAAGAGGCGTGGTTTGCGAAAGTTGACCGTGTCGAGCTGACGGGCGCGGACCTTGTGGCGCGCCTGCACGCCGATATTGGTCCGCTGCTGCGCACTGATCTGGATGCGGCGGTCACGCAGCTGCATTTCCCTGTGGATCGGTTGGCGACGATCTGAGCCGTTGGGCGGACGCTGTTTGGCTGCGCCAAAGACGCCCCGCCCGCCGTCCCGTTTTGTCGCGTCATGCTGATCTGTCATGCCATCGATCTTCTGACATCCATGAAAAAGGGCCGCGCGATGGCGGCCCCTCCTGTTCGTTTTCCGATCCGCAGGTCAGGTCCAGGCGACCTGGGCCGGGCGGAATTCGTAGGTGATATGGTGCTCTGCACCCACCAGACCTTCCTTGGTGTGGTTGGTCAGCGACCGCCAGTAAGGCTGGATCGTAACGCCTGCGTCCTGGATCATCTTCTGGCCGATGGCCATCAGCTTGCGACGCTCTTCGACGTCCGCTGTCGCCAGTGCCTTGGCGAGGTTCTCGTCGAACTCGGGGCTGGACCAGCCGAACTCGTTCCAGGCTTCGCCCGAACGGTAGGCCAGGGCCCAGATCTGGACGCCCAGCGGGCGGTGGTTCCAGTTGGTCGAGCTGAACGGGTACTTGGCCCAGTCGTTCCAGAAGGTCGAGCCGGGCAGAACCGTCCGCTTGACGTTGATGCCTGCGTCACGCAGCTGGGCCGCGACCGCGTCGGTGGTGTCCTTGCGGTAGCCATCGTCGATCGAGATCAGCTCGTGCTCGAAATCACCCATGCCTGCTTCGTCCATCAGGGCCTTGGCGCCTGCGGGGTCGACCTCCATGGGGGGCATTTCGGCATATTCCGGGTGGAACGGGGCAACGTGGTGGTTTTCGGCCACTTCGCCGCGGCCGCCGATACCCAGCTCGAGCAGGATGTTGTTGTCGACAGCCATGGTGATGGCGCGGCGCACGCGCTCGTCTTCGTAAGGGCGTTTCCCGTCGACTTCAGCCAGCTGGTTCGGACGGACCACGATGGTCGCGGCCGTCACGATGTCGTTCTGCACCATGCCGTCGATGGAAGCGATCAGATCGACGAAATCACCATCGACCGAGTAGGTCATGTCGATTTCCTCGGCTTCGGCCGCAGCCATCCACGCCGCGGGGTCCGTGCCGTAGTCGATGAACTCGATGCGGTCCATGTAAGGTCCGCCCTGGACCTCGGTGCCCCACCAGGTGTGATCGGTGTTCTTGACCAGGACACCTTTGACACCCACTTCGAGCGACTCGGGCAGGTAGGGACCTGTTCCGATCGGGTTGCTGACCCCGGTTTCCGGCGTATACGAACTGTGCACGATGGCCGCCGGGTAGTCCGCCATGCCTGCGATCAGCGAGATGTCGGAGGCGGGCAGGTTCAGTTTGACCGTGTGGGTGTCGACCACTTCGATCGCGCCTTCGATGGCCTTGTTCGTGTCGGCGTCGATCAGCGTGTTGAAGCGACCGGCCATCGAGTTGCCTTCGAGGTCCTTTTCACACCAGCCGGCGATGTTGCGGGCCACGTCTTCGGCGGTGAAATCGTCACCGTTGTTCCACTTCACGCCCTTGCGGACGTTGAGGGTGTAGACGGTGGCGTCGTCATTGATTTCCCAGCTTTCCAGCAGAGAGGGCTGGAAGGTACCGTCGTTTTCGTAGGTCACCAGGTATTCCAGCCAGCCGCGTGAGAAGTTGGCGATCTGCGACCAGTCATAGGTGCGTGGATCCTTGTGCGCGCGGACCTCGATCTGGTAGCGCAACGTGCCACCGTCCTGATGCGCAGCGGCACGTGCGGCGGGCGCAGACAGGCCCAGCATACCGTAGGCGACGGCTGCGGTGGCGCCGAAGCTGCTGGCTGTCGCCAGAAATTCGCGGCGGTTGATGGGATCGTCGCCGACCTTGGCGGCCGAGGCCACGATGGCCTGTGGCAGCGGCTTGCCGGTGCGGGTTATGAATGTCATGTTCTTCCTCTCTGTTGGCGTCGCAAACATTTGTTTGCGCCCTTGTCGGCCAGGGTGAGTGCCCGACCTGTTCGGTGTTGCAGTTGACCTGCGTTTTTGTCGCCATCCCGTGGCGGGAGACGCCCGGAGTTCAAACGATCAGGCGCATGGCGTCAACCCCGTGACCCGGAGTTGCAGGAATATGAATACTAGACCGATCACCGGACATTTTGCGAGTTTGCGCCGTTCGCAGGTTTAAATGCGCCCTCTGGCGTGTCGCCCAGGTGTTCTGACGTGGACCGCATGGGTGCGCGCCCGGCCACGAGATCCGCCGTGTGGGTTACATCACAGACCAGAAGCTGGGACAGGTCGGCGCCGTCTACGGTGATAGGCGAAGCGCCCACGGCCTTTGCCGCGTCGGTGGTGATGCTAGAAAGCCAATCGCCCAAGGGCGGGTCGAGATGGGCGGTCACACAGGCGAGCGCAAGGGCCGCGCGTGGGTCGTGGGCGCCCAAAGGGCAGAACGCATCGGCCACGTTGTCGGACCCGACCACGACCGGCACGCCTGCCGCCCGCAACTCGCGCAGCCGGGTGATGCCGCGCCGATCCGGCGTGCCGTCGGTGCGCCCTTGCAGATACAGGTTCGTGACCGGCAACGTGCAGACCGTGATCCCGGCCCGCGCAAGCTTGTCCGCGATGCGGGCGACGTCACGTGGGTTGCGGTCCATCAGGCTGACGCAGTGCCCGCACAGGATCGGACGGTCAAAGCCCGTCTCAAGCGCGGTATCTGCGATCATTTCCAACCCGTTGAGGTCGCCCAGCCCTTCATCCACGTGGAAGTCGAGCATCAGGTCATGGGCCATCGCGGCGGCAAAGATCGCCTCAAGCCCCGCGCGTGTCCTCGGGTCGTCGTAGATGAACGCACCCGCTATGCCGTCGGTCAGGCGCAGCACGTTGCCGACGGTCTCGGCAAACTCGGGGTAGCTCCACAGCTCGATCCCGGTCAGGGCCGCAAGTTGCAGGCCCGGGTGATCCTCGGCCAGCTCGACCAGTACGGACCACGCGAGCGGCGGCGCCGGTTCGTTGCCCCAATCCACATGGCTGCGGATCAGCGTGCATCCGTTGTCCTGCGCCTCGGCCAGTCCCTTAGTCGCGCGGTGGCGCAGGTCATCTTCATCCCAGTGGAACTTGTCGTCGTGCTGGCGCGCGATGGCCTGATGCAGGTCGCCGCCGACCTGGCCCAGCCGGTGGATCGTGTGGCACTTGTCGAGGTGACAATGAGGTTCGACAAGCCGGGGCAGGACCATACATTCGGGTGCGCCGGTGGGCGGCGCGAGACCGGACAGTTTGCCATTGGTGATCACCGGTGTCCCGTGGAGGCAGTCGTCATGTGGCACCCCGCCAAAACCGGTAGGGTCTGACACCAGCGCGTGCGGAACGAGGATGTTCACGTCTGCCGGCCCATCATCGCGTCGGTGCGGTCAGGGGATGTTCTGGAGCAATTGACCTTGCTGCGCAGGCAAATGAGCCGCATGTCCGTCAGTCTCTCCCGTTCTGGAAGTGGATGTCAGCGGCCCTTGAAAAGAAATCCGTGCCAGCGTTGTGAGAGGAGGGTTTCAAATTTCACCGACGCACGCAAGAGTGGTGGTCATGAAAGCCCTTGCTCCGCCGACCATCGCCCCGCCCTTTGCCCGCTATTCCCATGGGGTCGAGGTGCCCGCCGGGTGGCGCTTGGTGCGCACGTCCGGGCAGTTGGGGTTGGCGGGCGACGGGACTGTCCCCGCGGGGACACGGGCGCAGGCCGACATCTGTTTTGCCAATATCGCCGCAATTCTGGCCGAAGCCGGCATGGGCGCGCAGGATGTGTGCCATGTCAGTGCCTATGTGACGGACCGCAGCCATATGGCCGACTACATGGCGGCGCGGGATGCGTTTCTGGCGGGGCGCGAGGTGTTGCCCAGTTCGACGCTGATGATCGTGTCGGGCTTTACCCGTCCTGATTTCACCGTCGAGGTCGAGGTGTGGGCCGCCGCCCCCTAGCCGTGATCGCGGCGGAGCAGTTTCCAAAGCGTCCAGACAAAGGTGCCGCCGAAGAAAATGGTGGCGAGGCCGATGGCTTCCCATCCTGCTGGTCCCTGCGGCATGCCCCGGAAGATCAGCGCGCCGGTCAGCATGGCAAGGCCGGCTGCTGAGAACCAGAAGCGGAACATCAGATCGCCGCGGGTGGGTCCGTGTTTGTTGGACGTCTGTTTGTTCGACATGTTTGGTCTCTTTTCTGCCGGGCGGACCGGGGGCCAGCCCCCGGACCCCCGTCGTATTTTTCGTCAGAAGAAGACCTAGCGCGCGTAGGGATTTGCCAAGGCGGGCAGCAGGCTGCCGGTGCAGATGCCAAAACCGATACGGTAGCCATTGCCCTGTGCGTGGCCTGCGAGTGTGACCGTGTCGCCATCTTCGAGGAAGGTGCGCGTTTCGCCGGTGTCGAGGGTCATGGGTTCCTTGCCGCCCCAGCTGAGTTCGAGGAGGCTGCCGCGTTCGGGTTTTGTCGGGCCCGAGATGGTGCCGGAGCCGAGGAGATCGCCCACATTCATCGGGCAACCGGATGTGCTGTGGTGCGCCAGTTGCTGCGCGGCGGAGTAGTACATTTCGCGGTAGTTGGTGTGGGTGATGGTTGTGGGCTCTTTGCCCTCTGGCCCGAGTGTGACTGTCAGGTCGATGTCGTAGAGCATCGGGCCTGTGTCCTTGATGTGGTCGAGCAGTTCGACCTCTCGCTCGGGTGTGGGCACGCGGAAGGGGTCAAGCGCGGCTTTGGTGACGATCCAGGGGCTGATCGAGGTGGCGGTGGCCTTCGCCTGGAAGGGGCCGAGCGGTTGGTACTCCCACGCCTGGATGTCGCGCGCGGACCAGTCGTTGAGGAGGACGTAGCCGAAGATTGCGGTGTCTGCTTCGTCCACCGTGAGGGGGCCGTCCGAGGCCATGCCGACGATGGCGCCCATCTCAAGCTCCATGTCGAAGCGGCGCGAGGGCAGGAAGGCTGGTGTGTCGTGGTCAGGCGACTTGAGTTGCCCCCAGGGGCGGCGGATGTCGGTACCGGAGACCACGACCGAGGACGCGCGCCCGTTGTAGCCGATGGGGATGTGCAGCCAGTTGGGCGGCAGCGCGTTTTCGGGGCCGCGGAACATGGTGCCCACGTTGGTGGCGTGGTGGCGGCCCGCGTAGAAGTCGGTGAATTCGGAGACCACAAACGGCATGTGCAGGGTGGCGTCGGCCATGGGGACGAGGAGCGGTTCGATCAGCGCTTGGTCCTTGGAGCCTTTGGTTAGGAGCGCGGTCAGCCGGTTGCGCAGGGCGGTCCAGACGGCGGGCCCTTGCTCCATAAGGTCGTTCCAGAAGGGCAGTTCGAACAGCGGTTCGTCGGTCAGGTCGATGATGCCTTGCGCCTCGGCTTGGGCCATGTCGAGGATCATGTCACCGATGGCGGCCCCGCAGCGCGGATCGAGCGTGTCGGTGGAGAACACGCCATAGGGCAGGTTGTTCAGGGGGAAGTCGGTGTCGGGACTGTTGGCGCTGTCGAGCCAGGAAGGCGTGAGGGGCATTTGGTCTTTCTTCGGTCTTCAATACCACCCGGTGCCGTTGGTGGGTGGGTCTTCTCCGGGCTGTAGCTTGCGGTCATCGGCGGGGCGATTGCGCCAATTTCGGATGATGGTGGGCAGTTGCCAGAGTGTAAATGCTGCCAAGGCGATCAGTACCCAGCCGATCCAGGACAGGGAGGTGATGAAGTCGATCACGTCTTGTCCGTGCGGTGCCACTGGCCGCGCTCGGCCCCGCGCAGGTCGTGGCCCGGCCCCTTGCCGTAGCGGTCAGGGCGATTTTTGACGAATTTCTGCCACCAGCCCCAGAGGATGAAGCCCAGCACAAAGACGATGAACGCGCCCATGAGATATCCAAGATATTCCATCATTTCTTACCCGGGCTCCCGTCAAACTTCTTTTCGATGTCTGTCCAGCAGTCGATGTAGTCGTCCTGCAGGGGCGCTTCCTGCGCCGCGAATTGCGTCAGGTGCTGCGGGAAGCGGGTTTCGAACATGAACGACATGGTGTTGTCGAGCTTCTGCGGGTGCAGGTCGGCGTTCGAGGCCCCTTCGAACGCGGTCTTGTCCGGCCCGTGCGGCAGCATCATGTTGTGCAGGCTCATGCCCCCCGGCACGAACCCTTTCGGCTTCGCGTCGTATTGGCCGTAAATGTTGCCCATCAGTTCCGACATGATGTTCTTGTGATACCACGGCGGGCGGAACGTGTCTTCGGCCACCATCCAGCGTTCGCGGAACAGGACGAAGTCGATATTGGCGACACCCGGCTGGCCCGATGGCGCTGTAAGCACTGTAAATATGGACGGATCGGGGTGATCGAAGAGGATCGCACCCACCGGGCAGTAGGTCTTCAGATCGTATTTCAGCGGCGCATAGTTGCCGTGCCATGCCACCACATCCAGCGGGGAATGGCCGATTTCGGTCTCGTGGAACTGGCCGCACCACTTGATGGTGAGGGTTGAGGGGACCTCGCGGTCCTCAAAGGCGGCCACGGGGGCTTTGAAATCGCGCGGATTCGCCATGCAGTTGGCGCCGATGGGGCCGCGCCCCGGCAGTTCGAACTTGGCCCCGTAGTTTTCGCAGACAAAGCCGCGGCAGGGGCCGTCCAGTACTTCGACGCGGTAGACGAGGCCGCGGGGGAGGATAGCAATCTCTTGCGGTTCCACGTCGATGATGCCGAGCTCTGTGCAGAAGCGCAGCCGTCCCTCTTGCGGGACGACGAGCATTTCGCTGTCGGCGGAGTAGAAATAGGCATCCTGCATCGACGCGGTGACGAGGTAGATATGGCTGGCCATGCCCACCTGGGTGTTCACGTCCCCGGCCGTGGTCATGGTGCGCATACCCGTCAGCCATGTCAGATCCTGATCGGTGTGGGGCACCGGGTCCCAGCGGTATTGGCCCAGGCTGGTGACATCCTGCGGGGTGTGCGGCGCGGAGTGCCAATAGGGGAGGTCGATGCGGGCGTAGCGCCCCGAATGCTTCACCGAGGGGCGGATGCGGTAGCACCATGTGCGTTCGGGCCGCACATCGGTGAAGGCCGTACCGCTCAGTTGTTCGCCATAAAGGCCATAGTTGCACTTTTGAGGCGAGTTCATGCCCTCGGGCAGCGCGCCGGGCAGCGCCTCGGTTTCGAAATCGTTGCCGAAGCCGGGCATGTACCCTTCGGTGATGCCTGCACCTGATGGCGCCTGGATCATGGAGTGCGGAGCGGACTGGCGGTTCATGGACACCTCCCTTGCGGAATTGGTCACACATGTAATAGTTGGAATTGTAACTAACAAGCGGATGCCAATGGTCAAGAGCGATGATTTCGATGTGCGGCAGTTCCTGCCTTACTTGCTGAACCAGGCGGCGGAGGCATCAAGCCTGGAGTTTCAGAAAGTCTACAAGGACAAGTACGGGATGCTGCGCAACGAGTGGCGCGTTCTGTTCCATCTCGGCATTTACGGGCAGATGACGGCCAGCGACATCGGCGCGCGGTCGCAGATGCACAAGACCAAGATCAGCCGCGCCGTGCAGCGGTTGGCAGAACGGCGCTATCTGACGCGCACACGGGCCGAGGCGGACCGGCGTGTCGAATACCTGACGCTGACCTCTGCGGGGCAGCGCGTGTATCAGGATCTCAAGGCGACAGCGGCCGAATACGACGCAGCGCTGACCGACGGCATGTCACGGCAAGAAGCTGCGTTGCTGCGCACGATGTTGGAGCGGCTGGCCGCTAGGCCGTGACCGACCGGACCAGCGCGAAACTGTCGGCTTCGACCCGTTCGGGACGCTGCTGTGCAATTGTATCGGCAAGTTCGGGCTGGCGGGGATGGTGCAGGAAGCTGTCAAAGGCCGTCTGATCCCGCCATTGCGCGTAGTTGATGACGTGCAAGCCACTTCCGGACACGTGGAAATTCGACGACAGGAAGCCATCACACCCGCTGATCCAGCCATCGAGATGTTCGAAGATGGCTTGCATCAGTGGTTCAGCCCGTCCTTCGGTCACGCGAAAGCGTATGATCTGGATGAACGGATCGGGGGAGAGTTCTGGCATAGTCAGTTCCGGCAATGAATTCTAAGCAATGCCGGTAGTTTAACGTGCCTATCCTAGAAGTCGACCTCGACCTCGGGGAGATTGAGCGCCTTGATCAGGTCGCGCAGTTCCTGCCGTGCGGCCACGTTCGAGATGTTGAGTTGCTTGACCCCGATATCCTTGAGATCCAGCAGGGTCAGGCCACGCGGGAACAGTTCGCGAAAGATCACGCGCTCGGAGAAACCCGGTGCGATGCGGAAACCGATGCGTTGGGCGAGCATCTTGATCGCGCGCTCCATCTTTTCCTTGTTGACCATGCGTTGTGCGCCCATGCGGTTGCGCAGCACGATCCAGTCGATGGGTTTCAGCCCGGCCTGCGCGCGCAGTTGGCGGGCGTTCCAGACCATTTCCGAATAGACGGACGGCCCAAGGATCTTTTCGCCCGAGGCGTCGATCCGTGCCAGCAGGTCGAAGTCGACAAAGCTGTCATTGAGCGGTGTGATCAGAGTGTCGGCCAGCGAGTGTGCCACCTGGCTGAGCCGGGTGTGCGAGCCGGGGCAGTCGATCAGGATGAAGTCGTTGTCGGGCTCCAGCGTGGCGACCGCTGCCGACAGCCGGTGGTCATAGATGTTTTCACCCGGCTTGAGGTCGGCTGCGTCAATTTCCGGCAGGTCGTGCACATCGGGTGAAGGAAGATCAAGCTCTGTCGAGGCGAGGAAGTTTGCCCGATTCTCGACATACCGTCCGAAAGTGCGTTGCCGCAGATCCAGGTCCAGCGCGCTGACCTTTTTTCCGGCCCGCGCAAGGGCCGTGGCCACGTGCATCGAGACGGTCGATTTGCCGGCGCCGCCCTTTTCGTTGCCGACCACGATGATATGCGCCATGACTGCCCCCTAACCGCACATCCGCTTTGCGAATTTTGCGCTACTATATGTAGTGGCGAGAGGCTTTGAAAGCGGGCGACGCAACTTTCCTGCGGCGACGTGGCGCGGATGTCGCGTTGCCTTTCTGTTAGCGCTATCATAAACGGTGATCGAACGCGGGCGCGAGCCGCGCCTATATGTCTATGGAACGAAGTGAGGAACGAGGAGAGCTGAATGCCCTTGCACCCGACTTTGCAGCGCGTGACCGAGCGCGTGATCGACCGCAGCGCACCGACACGGCGGCGCTATCTGGACCGCATGGCGGCCGCCAAATCTCAGGGACCGGCGCGTGCGCACCTGTCGTGTAGCGGCCAGGCACACGCATTTGCCGCAGCGGGACCTGACCAGTCACGGCTGGCCGAAGCGAGCGTCGGCAATCTTGGCATCGTGACGGCCTATAACGACATGCTGTCGGCGCATCAGCCGTTCGAGACCTATCCGACCCTGATCCGTGACGCGATCCGCGCAGCGGGTGGGACGGCGCAGGTGGCCGGTGGCGTGCCCGCCATGTGTGATGGCGTGACGCAGGGCGAGGCGGGCATGGAGTTGAGCCTGTTTTCCCGCGATGTGATCGCGCTGGCGACGGGCGTGGCGCTGTCGCACAACGTCTTTGACGCCGCTGTGTTTCTGGGTGTGTGCGACAAGATCGTGCCGGGCTTGATCATCGCCGCGCAGAGTTTCGGCCATATGCCCGCGGTCTTCCTGCCTGCCGGTCCAATGACCAGCGGTTTGTCCAACGACGAAAAAGCCAAGGTGCGCCAGAGGTTCGCGGCCGGAGAGGCCACGCGGGAGGAACTGCTCGCCTCGGAAATGGCGGCCTATCACGGTCCGGGTACCTGCACATTCTACGGCACGGCCAACACCAACCAGATGCTGATGGAGTTCATGGGGCTGCACCTGCCCGGGTCGTCCTTCGTCAATCCGAATACGCCCTTGCGCGACGCGCTGACGGTCGAGGGGGCCAAGCGGGCGCTGTCGCTGTCGGCGCTGGGCAACAACTACACGCCTGTGTGCAACATCCTGGATGAAAAGGCGTTCGTGAACGGGATCGTCGGTCTGAACGCGACGGGCGGGTCCACCAACCTGCTGATCCACCTGATCGCCATGGCGCGTGCGGGCGGCATCGTGCTGGATTGGGAGGATTTCTGCGATCTGTCCGAAGTGACCCCGCTGATCGCGCGGGTCTATCCGAACGGCTTGGCCGACGTGAATCACTTCCATGCGGCGGGCGGACTTGGGTTCATGATTGGCGAGCTGCTCAAGGCGGGTCTGCTGCATGACGACACGCAAACGGTCGCTGGTGAGGGGCTGGAGAACTACACGCATGAGCCTAAGCTGATCAATGGTGAACTGACCTGGCAGCCCGGCGCGGGCAAGAGCCTGAACGACAAGATCGTGCGCCCTGCGACGGATCCGTTCCAGGAGACGGGTGGGCTGAGCCGGCTGGTTGGCAACCTCGGGACCGGTGTGATGAAGGTGTCCGCCGTGGCGCCTGAACATCGCGTGGTCGAAGCGCCAGCCCGCGTGTTCCACGATCAGGATCAGGTCAAGGCGGCGTTCAAGGCGGGTGAGTTCAACGAGGGTGATTTTGTCATCGTCGTTCGCTTCCAGGGGCCAAAGGCCAACGGGATGCCCGAACTGCACAGCCTGACGCCGATCCTCGGCATCATGCAGGGGCGTGGGCAGAAGGTGGCGCTCGTCACCGATGGGCGCATGTCGGGTGCGTCGGGCAAGGTGCCGTCGGCCATTCACGTTTGCCCCGAAGCGCTGGATGGCGGTGTCATCGCGCAGGTGCAGGACGGTGATGTGATCCGCGTCGATGCGGTGTCGGGCCAGCTTGAGGTCCTGACCGACGGGGTGCTTGACCGTCCCCACGCCACAGCCGATCTTTCGAACAATCACTGGGGGGTCGGGCGCGATATGTTCCACGCCTTCCGCAATACTGTCGGGTCCGCCAACACAGGTGCGACCGTTTTTGGAGACTTTTGAATGCTGACCGCCAAAGCCGCTGCCGTGCGCGCCCGTGAAATCTGTGAATTGGCGCCGATCGTGCCTGTGCTGGTGGTGGACGATGTGGCCCATGCGGCGCCCTTGGCCGAGGCTTTGGTTGCTGGCGGCTTGCCCGCGTTGGAAGTGACCTTGCGCACGGACGCCGCGCTGGACGTCATCGCGGCGATGTCCAAGGTTGAAGGCGGCGTTGTGGGTGCGGGCACTTTGGTGACGCCAGATGACGTGAAGGCCGCGAAAGAGGCGGGGGCGCAGTTTGGCGTGTCTCCCGGCGCGACCGAGGCGCTGATTGCAGCGTGCGAGGCCGAGGAGCTGCCGCTTCTGCCTGGCGCTGCCACGGCGTCCGAGGCGATGAGCCTTTATGAACGCGGTTACGACATGCTCAAGTTCTTCCCGGCGGAAGCATCAGGTGGTGCGCCAGCGCTCAAAGCCATCGGCGCACCTTTGCCCCAGATTTCATTCTGTCCAACCGGTGGGGTCAGCATGGCCAATGCTGAAAGTTACCTCAGCCTGCCCAACGTCGTATGTGCCGGAGGGTCATGGGTGGCCCCGAAGGACAAGGTTCTCGCAGGCGATTGGGCCGGGATTGAGGCCCTGGCGCGTGAAGCGGCGGCGCTGCCCCGGTAACAGCGCGTAGCGGAAACGCGCTGCATTCAGCCCCTTTGATCCATGTCAATGAAGTTGGCGGCCCGACTGTCAACTTTGGTTTACATGGAGGGCTGACATGCGCATTCTGTTTGTACATCCGAACTATCGTTCCGGCGGGGCCGAGATTGCAGGGACGTGGCCGCCTGCGTGGGTCGCCTATCTGACTGGCCATCTGCGGCAAGCCGGGTTCGACGACATCCATTTCATCGATGCGATGACGGACGAGTTGACGGATGCCGATCTGGCGCAGCGGATGGAGGCCTTGGCCCCCGATGTGGTCGGCGTCACCGCGATCACGCCGTCGATCTACCGGGCCGAGGACGTGCTGAAGATCGCGCGGGACGTGGTGCCGGGTGCGGTTCGCGTCATGGGCGGGGTCCACGCGACCTTCATGTACAAACAGGTGCTGTCCGAAGCGCCGTGGATCGACGTGATCGTGCGCGGCGAGGGCGAGGAGATCTGCACCGAACTGATGCTTGCCATCGAAGACGGCCGCTTTCCCGCTGAGCGGAAGAAGATACGCGGCCTTGCCTTCATGGATGGGGACAAGATCGTTGCCACGCAAGCTGCCAGCACGGTCAAGGATCTGAGCAAGATCAAGCCTGATTGGTCCGTTCTGGACTGGGCCAAATACATCTACATCCCGCTGAACACGCGCGTCGCCATTCCCAATCTGGCGCGCGGCTGTCCGTTCACCTGTTCCTTCTGCAGCCAGTGGAAATTCTGGCGCGACTACCGCGTGCGTGATCCCAAGGACGTGGTGGATGAGATCGAAGACCTCGTGGAAAATCATGGGGTTGGGTTCTTCATCCTCGCGGACGAGGAACCGACGATCAACAAGAAGAAATTCGTGGCCTTTTGTCAGGAACTGATCGACCGGGGCCTGCCGGACCGCGTGAAATGGGGCATCAACACCCGCGTCACGGACATTTACCGCGACAAGGATTTGCTGAAATTCTACCGCAAGGCTGGGTTGGTGCATGTGTCGCTTGGCACCGAGGCGGCCGCGCAGATGAAGCTGGACGTGTTCAACAAGGAAACCAAGGTTGAAGAGAACAAGACCGCCATCAAACTCTTGCGCGAGGCCGACATTCTGGTCGAGGCGCAGTTTATCGTGGGTCTTGATAACGAGACGCCGGAGACGCTGGAAGAAACCTACAAGATGGCGTGGGACTGGCAGCCCGATCTGGCGAACTGGTCGATGTATACGCCCTGGCCCTTCACCCCGCTGTTCCAGGAGTTGAAGGATCAGGTCGAGATCTATGACTTCTCAAAATACAACTTCGTGACGCCCATCATGAAGCCCGCCGCGATGGAACGGGGCGAGTTGCTGGACGGGGTGATGAACAATTACCGGCGGTTCTACAGCAAGAAGGCGCTGTTTCATTACCCGTGGCGCGGCACCGGGTTCCGGCGGCGGTATCTGCTGGGCTGCCTTTATGCCTTCCTCAAGGCCGGGTTCCAGCGCACGTTCTACGATCTGGGCAAGGCGGGGTATTGGGGGCCGCAAACCAAGAAAACCGTGGATTTTCATTTCGACGAAACCCGGCAACTGGCCGAAGCGCAGTTGGAGGATTGGGAGGCCAGTGCCGACCGGGCCGCGCGCGCCAAGGAACGGCGCGAGGCGGTGAAGGCGCAGACCATCGCGCGCAAGCGCGAGGCCGGGCAGGTCAAAGCCTGCGGTGGGGGCAATCAGCAGATGGAGGATGTCTGAGGACGCCCATCGCCCGCCCGGTGTGATCGGGCCCAATGCCATCCTGCAATTGCTGCCGCTTCTGGACCGTATCGGCGGGCCTGAGCGGCGCGCGCAGATGTTGGCCGCGGCCGGAATTTTCGATGTCCCGGACGGAAGTTGCATGATCCCAGAAGGCGATGCCGCGCGGCTGCATCAGCAATTGCGCAAGGAAGAGCCGGATCTGGCCCCCTGCCTTTCATCCGTTGCGGGGTACGAGACCGCCAATTACATCCTGACCCACCGGATCCCGCGACCCGCGCAATGGGTGCTGTACACGCTGCCCCCTGCACCAGCGGCGCGGCTGTTGTCGCGCGCCATTGAAAAACACGCCTGGACCTTTGTCGGGTCGGGGCGGCTGCATGTGCCGGACGCGTGGACGTTCGAGATTTCAGACAACCCGCTGATCCGGGGGGAGAGAAGCGCGGGGTGTTTGTGCCACTGGCACGCTGCGGTTTTTGCCCGGCTTTATCAGGCGTTGGTGTCGCCGAGTTGTACCTGTGAGGAATGCCGGTGTGGTGCGCAAAGCGGGGGGGGGCCGTGCCGGTTTGAGGTGCGATGCGAGGCGTCGAAATCTTTGTGACTTTGACCTCTACTTGGTGAGCCGACCCGAGGGACCGTCTTCGTTTGCTTGGAACATGTTCGGCTTGAGCTCAAACTTGCAATGACACCGCGTTGTCGCCAATCTCTGTTTGTGACCAAAGGAAACAGGTGTTGAAATGAGCGTCGACTGGCAAAGGGCGGCCGCTTATGTGGTCGCGTTTGATGCGCAACGGCAGGTTTTGCTGACGCAATTTGAGAAGACGGGTCACCCCAAATCGGGCGCTTGGACATTGCCCGGTGGTGGCATGGAATGGGGCGAAGCGGCACACGAGACCGCATTGCGAGAACTAAAAGAGGAAACCGGCCTGTGCGCAGATATCGGCGCATTGTTGGGTGCACAGTCAGAGTGGTTTGACGAAGGTGCAACCGAACGAGGACAGCGCGGTCTCGCAATCCGATTGATATTTGAAGCACAGAATTGTTCTGGGGAACTCAAAACGGACTTCAGCGACGACGACACGACGGTAGGTGCGGCTTGGTTCACGGTTGGAGAGGTTCAACACCTGAACAGGGTTGAGGTTGTCGACTTCGGCCTTTCCCTCATTTCCAGAACTCGCGGTCCTGTTTGATGTTTATTGGTCCGAAGGAGCGCTCGTCACAATTGTCCAGGACTGCGTTGTTCCGCACTGACGACACTTGGGTCAGTTGTGTTCGACCCAAAAGTCGAAATCGCACGGCGCGGCTATCTGCTTCCGGACGGTACACTGCGGGTATGGGTCCAACGGACCGAGACTGTTTGAACCAGCTGCGCCCGCCAACGAAAAAGGGCCGCCCAGTTGGAGCGACCCTTGGCAATTGTGGTACTGGCGCAGGCTTCAGAAGCCCAGGCCAGCGTATTTGTTCTTGAACTTCGACACGCGGCCACCGGTGTCCATCAGGCGCGAGGTGCCGCCGGTCCATGCGGGGTGCACGGAGGGGTCGATGTCGAGCGACAGCTGGTCGCCTTCCTTGCCCCATGTCGATTTCATTTGAACCACCGTGCCGTCCGTCATCTTGACGTCGATGATGTGGTAGTCGGGATGCGTGTCGGCTTTCATGCTTCCGCTCCTTCGGACTTCTTGGGTTTGTAGTTGGTGACTTCCGCGATCCGGGCCGATTTGCCGCGGCGCGAGCGGAGGTAGTAGAGTTTGGCGCGACGCACGCGACCGCGGCGGACCACAGTGATGCTGTCGATGTTGGTCGAGTAGAGGGGGAACACCCGCTCCACACCTTCGCCAAAGGAAATCTTGCGAACGGTGAACGAACCAGCGATGCCCGAGCCGTTGTTGCGGGCGATGCAGACGCCTTCGTAGTTCTGCACACGGGTGCGGGTGCCTTCGGTCACCTTGTAGCCGACGCGGATGCTGTCACCGGCTTTGAAGTCGGGGATGTCTTTCCCCAGGGCGGCGATCTGTTCCGCCTCTAGCTGTGCGATCAGGTCCATGGGCCTGGTCTCCTATCGATGCTCGTGGTTTGCCCACGAAGGTTGTGTCGCGCCTCAGAGCTCTGTGTCTTCACCGGGTCCACCGCAGTGCCCGCCAGAGGTCAGGTCATCATTTCTGTGCAGATTTGTCGCGATGGCTACGTGCCGAAGAAGGCACCACGCGCCAAACCGTCCGAATCCGAGTGTCGGGACCGAACGAGTGGCGTATATGCCCAGGCCAGATAGCGGTCAAGCCCGCTCAGGCTCAGGACACCATACCCGCGTAGTCGGCCGCATCCAGAACCATGATATCGGAGGCGAAGAGGGTAAAGTTGTCGATCAGGTGGAAGCTGCTGCGCGGATTGTCATCGAAAAAGATGTTGCCCGCGTTCTGCGCGCGCAATTCATTCCACTGGTCCCGGTTGTAAAACTCGACCGAGTTGGACGTGCCCCCCGGACCCAACGCACTATAGTCGCCATCGAGCCGCACCGTCGCGACTTTTTCATCGTTCAGAAAGACTTCAAAGACGTTGCCGCTGTACCATCCACCCGCAAAGGAGCCATCGACGCGAAACTCGATCTCGGGGTCGCCCGGATCGGTATTCAGGATGGCGAGTTGGTCTTCCTGGACGTTGAAGTCACGGATCCAGGTGCTGGTATTGCCGTCGTTGCGGAACTCTTCGGTGACGGTGTCAGTGTTGTTGACGGAGTGAGCGACTATGAATGTGTCGTCTCCTTCGCCGCCCGTGCCCCAGTCGAAATCTGACAGCACCAGCGAGTCGTTGCCGTCACCGCCGAGCAAGCGGTCAGCGGTCGCCTCGATTGCGCCTTCCAAGGGGCGGCCAATTTCTGCCGCGACGAGCACGTCATCGCCCGCCCCACCATCGATTGTGTCCTTACCCTCACCGCCGAGAACCGTATCATCGCCGTCGCCACCTTCGGTAACATCGTTTCCGTCGCCGCCAGACACGCGGTCGTTCCCGGTGTCGCCACTGACGTGATCATCACCCGCACCGCCGCGTGCCAGATCGTCGCCATCGCCGCCCATGACACTGTCATTGCCGTCATTGCCCTTGAGTGTGTCATGCCCATCACCGCCGTCGATGGTGTCATCACCGCTATCTGCCTTGAGGTCGTCGTTGCCGCGTTCGCCGACCAACAGATCGTTGCCATCGCCGCCGCGCAGGCTGTCATTCCCGGTGCGGCCATTCAGTGCGTCGTCGCCCTCTCCGCCATTCAACAGATCGTTTCCGGATGCGCCGCTGATCGTGTCGTCGCCCGCGCCGCCGTCGACCGTATCGCGGCCCTGGCCACCGTCCAGCCAGTCATTGCCCGCGCCGCCGCTGATTTCATCCTGGCCCATGTCGCCAAATGCGCGGTCATCACCGTCGCCGCCGTCGATGACGTCGTTGTTGCGCGCACCGCGCAGCAGGTCGTCATCCTCACCACCGGTCAGCGTGTCGTTGCCCCACCCGCCGATCAGGGTGTCGAGGCCCGCCCCCCCATCCAGATCGTCGTTGCCGCGTTGACCATTGATCAAATCGTCGCCATCGCCGCCGTCGATTACATCATTGTCGTTGGTTCCCCTGATCTCATCGTCTTGATCAGAGCCCACAAATACGGCGCCGGACGCCAGTCCGAGCATCGCCAGAATATACAGCATTCCAAATTGTCCCCAGGTTCATACAGGCCGTTTTCGACTCGTTTTTTCAACACTAGCAGACGTTGACCGGATTTGTGTCAGCTTTTTGCAAAGCGTGCTGAGTCCGAAGCCAATCGCGCCGTATTTCCGCAACCGTTTCCTGCGGCGAAACAGATGCCCGAGTTCTATGGCTTGGTTGGTCGTTTTGCCCAAAGGTCAGGGCGCCGTTCCTGCGTCAGCTTCTCGGATTGGGCTTGGCGCCATTCTGCCACTTTGCCGTGATCGCCCGAGGTCAAAACCGCCGGAATGTCGCGTCCCTCCCACGTTGCGGGTCGGGTGTATTGCGGGTGTTCCAGCAGACCGTGTGAATGGCTTTCCTCAACCGCGCTTTCCGCGTTGCCAAGCACGCCGGGCAAGAGGCGCACGGTTGCATCGAGCATGGCTTGGGCGGCAATCTCGCCCCCGGTCATCACGAAATCACCGAGGCTGACCTCGGTGATGTTCCAATGCTCAAGCACACGCTCGTCCACACCTTCGAACCGGCCGCACAGCAGGGTGACCCCGTCGCACCGCGCCAGGTCGCGCGCCATGGCCTGGTCAAAACGTTGTCCCCGCGGGGACAGATACAGGATGGGCCAGCGTCCGCGCGCGTGAGTCTGCGCCTCGGCAATCGCGTTGCTGACCACGTCCGCGCGCAACACCATGCCCGCCCCACCGCCCGCGGGCGTGTCGTCAACGTTGCGGTGCTTGCCAATACCGTGCGCGCGCAGGTCGTGCGTGTGGAGTTGCCACTTCCCGTCCTGCAGCGCCTTGCCCGTGAGCGAAGCGCCCAGCACGCCTGGGAAGGTTTCTGGGAACAGTGTCACGATCCGTGCCTGCCAGACGCCCACGAGGTCGGGCGCCTCGTCCATGAGCGACGATGGTTTGAGCGTCGGGCGTATAGCCTTGCGCCCATGGGATTTTGCGGCTTGGGACTTGGGGGGCTGTGTCATGGCCCTAGAAAAGCCCTTCGGGCGGGTCGGCGACGATACGCCCCGCAGACAGGTCAACCGTGGGCACCGCGACCTTAGTAAAGGGCAGGAGCACCGTAGCCGTACCGCCGGGTGCGTGGATTTCGAGGAGATCGCTGGCGCCGTGGTTCTGGACCGACTTGACGCGGCCAAGGGACGTGCCTCCGGTGTCGAACACTTCCAGCCCGACGAGGTCGGTGTAATAAAATTCGTCATCAGGCAGGTGTGGGAGCTGCTCGCGGCGGGCGAAAAGCTGGATGCCCTTTAGCGCGTCCGCTTCTTCCTTGGTCGCCACTTCCGCGATGCGCACGACAAATCCGTTTTTCATCGGGCGGATGATAGCGAGCGAAAAGGCGCGTTTGCCGTCTTCCGAGGTGAGAGGGCTGTAGGTTTCGATGTCCTCGGGTGCGGCGCAAAAGGATTTCACGCGCACCTCGCCCCGAACGCCATAGGCACCGCCAATGGCACCGACGCAAATCAGATCGTCACTCATGCCAGCACACTCCGTCGCGCATCTCGCCGCCTTGCCCCGCGCAGGCCTCCGCCGCCTGACTGCGTTCGAACAGAAGACCCGCCACAAAGGCGACAAGGATCAGGATGGCAGTGCGAACAAGTCCGAACATAAGGCTCACGTGCTGGAAAGGTTGGTGCATTTGCGACACGTTACCGAACGTTGTCCAGTGCGGGATGCCTCTGGGCGCGTGAGCGCGCGGATTTTGTATCGTTTCGCATGGCTGGCCGGTTCTACTGTGTGATCCGATACAGCGCACACGCATTTGAATGGTGGCGACGGTATCAGATGCCCCCGCACCCAAGCGGCTGGTTGGGGAGAGGAAGCTGTTTCCTGACGCGTGTTTGCGACATGTGCCTAGAGGCGCCCCGACCATTCGAAATGGAAGCAGCGCATCAGCACCTCAGGCGTTTGTGCCCAGAAGGATTTTCCTGATGTCCCCGTTTGCGCGGTAAGACTCAACCAACAGGTAGGGGAAACCGAACATGCCTCCAAGGAAGACGTTCAGAAAACCATAGACATACGCTTTGGCCGTCGCCCCCTCCCGCCAGACGATCCATGTCGATGACAGAAGCAGATAGATGATGAAGTCAAAGTCGAATTGCGAGCGCCAATTCAACGCAGTCAGGTCGTTGAACGCCACGACGGGCCAAAGCCATCCATGACCGGCAATTGCGATGACGGTCGAAGCGTAAATTCCAAGTGTCGATGCGATGAGGAACAGGCGCAGTGTTGTCATGTCTTGATCTCCGCTGGTGTCGGTTTACCACTCTTGGGCAGGGCGCGTTGACGTTGCATGTGTTGAGCTGCAGCGCGCTGTCGTGCGGGGCATTTTCGGTTGTACATGCGCAGAACCGTGTCGAGCACATAGGCGAACGAGATGGTCCCGAACAACATAGTGATTGGTGCAAGCGTGGCATGCGTGCGCCTTTTCCGAGGTCAAAGGCCCTACGGCGATCCGCGGGTTTGACCCTGCGCGGCGTGTTTCGCCGGTTTGCGGGTCGGGGAACCGATGCCGGGCACGGTGGGGCGCGAGGGCGCTTGAACCCGTCAACGCCGTTCGATGATGAGGTCGTGCCGATGTTCCCAGCCAGCGCGCTCCAATTCCGGAGTGTCGGCGGTTTCCTCGGGCCAGCCGACGCACATATAGGCGACAAGCGACCAGCCTTCGGGTGCGTCGAGATCGCGGCAGAGTTGGTCGGGGTCGAGGATCGAGACCCAGCCCATGCCCAGCCCTTCGGACCGGGCGGCGAGCCACATCAGCGTGATGGCGCCGACCACCGAGTAGCGCCGCATTTCAGGCATGGTCGCGGCGCCAAGGCCCCGCCCTTGCGTCGTGCTATCGTCGCAAAAAATCGCAAGGTGTTCAGGGGCTTCGGCCATGCCCGACAGCTTGAGTTGGCTGTAGCTGGCGGCTTCTTCGCCATCATATCCGGCGAGTGCTGCGGCGTTGGCCGATTTGTAGTTCTCAAGGGCGGCGGTGCGGGCCGTATCGCTTTGGACGCGGAGGATGCGCCAGGGTTCGGACAGGCCCACGGAAGGGGCCAGCCGAAATGTGTCGAGGCAGCGCATCAGCACTGCCTCGGGCACGGGATCGGTGCGAAAGTGGCGCACGTCGCGCCGCCACGCCATGAGGTTCAGTAGCTGACGGCGAAACTCATCCGGAAATGTGTCCACGCGCCAAGCCCCTGATTACTCTGCGGTTTCTTCTGCAGTAGCTTCTTCGGCCGGGGCTTCGGAGGCTTCGGCAGCCTTGGCCGCTTTCTCTTCCGCGCGGTCCTTGGCTTTCTGGCCGGGCTCACCCTTGTTGGGGTTGTTGCGCTCTTTCTTTTCCAGAACGCCTGCGGCTTCCAGCATGCGGCTGATGCGGTCTGTGGGCTGTGCGCCCTGACCCAGCCAGTATTGCACGCGCTCCATGTTCATCTTCACGCGCTCTTCGCTGTCCTTGGGCAGAAGCGGGTTATAGGTGCCCAGCTTTTCGATGTAGCGGCCGTCGCGCGGCATGCGGCTGTCGGCAGCCACGATGCGGTAGAAGGGACGCTTTTTCGAGCCGCCGCGGGCGAGACGAATTTTCATAGCCATGGTGTATTTCCTTTTGTTTTTAGTTTTGTGGTGGGCAGATTGCCCACCCTACGATTGGTGTTTGCGGTGGTGTTGGATCACCTCCGCGATGATGAAGTTCAGGAACTTCTTGGCGAATTCGGGGTCCAGATCGGCCCGGTTTGCCAAATCTTCGAGCCGAGCGATCTGCGCGGCTTCGCGCGTGGGATCGGAGGGCGGAAGGTCGTGTGTGGCCTTGAGTTTCCCCACGGCCTGTGTGTGTTTGAACCGCTCGCCCAGGGTGTAGACGAGGATGGCATCGAGCCGGTCGATGCTGGCGCGGTGGTCGGCCAGCACCTCGGCGGCGCGCGTGACGGCGTCGGTCATGGGCGTCCCTTTCCGGGGCCGAAAAGGCTGGAAAACAGGGTGTCACCCCCCGTGCACCATCCGTACACCCCCTGTGCACCCCCACCGTGAGGGTGGTGTAAGGTTTCGTTAATCAAGTGCCCATCCTTTCGGTTTGAACATCGGGTCGGCGTAGTGGCCGATTTCCATCTCGATCCCGTGTGCCAATTGCGTGCCATCGAGTGCCGCGGGAGAGGGGTGGCGGTAGACGGCGTCGGAGCCGTCGATGGTTTGCGCAGTCTTGTCCTTGGTCGCACCGAGCCGCTCGGCCAGCCGGATGCTGTCGAGGTTCATCGGGTCGAGATAGCTGACAGCGCCGTCCCACCCATTCGCGTAGTAATGCGCGCGCACGGCGTGGGTGGCTTCGAGCGCGTAGCCCTTGCCCGCCTTGTCCGGCCAGATGATCCAGGCAATCTCGCGTTCGGGCCAGCCTGCCGGCTGCCAGCCACCAGCCATGCCGTAGGTGTCGTCCGTATCCTTGTCGTGGATCATCCACATGCCGAAGCCGCGGATGTCCCAGTGCCCGATTTCGGCGGCGTAGAGCATCCACGCCTCGTAGGGGTTCAGCGGGCCGCCCATGAAGCGGGAGCGGTAGGAGGCGAAGGTGGCCTTGAAGTTCGGGTAGTCCTCGGGCTCGGGGCCGCGCAGGACGAGGCGCTGTGTTTCGATGACGGGGATGGCGGCATGAGACATCACATCACCTCCCGGACGTAGCGGTAGATGAGGGTCGTTTCGCCGTCTTGCGCGATCTCGCCATCGGGCAGACCGCCGAGCCGTTGCGCCAGTTTGATGGAGCGGGCGTTGGCGGGGTCGATATAGGAGACCAGCGTGGACCAGCCGAGCGTGTCAAAGGCGTGGGTGAGGGCAGCTTGAGCGGCCTCTTGCGCGATGCCCATCCCTTCGGCCCGTTCTGTCAGCATGAAGCCGAGCTCGGGTTCCTGATCGCCGGGCTCGTAGCCCAGCACGACAAAGCCCGCGATGTCGCCCGCGTGGCCGATGGTCCAGAGGCCGTGGCCGTGCAGGAGCCAAGTGGATGTCATTTGGCTGAAGTCGAGCCAGGCATCTTCGCGGCTCATCGGGCCACCCAGATGTTGGCCACGATCGGTGCAGGCGATCTGGGCGTAGGTGTCGAAATCCGTCACGCGCGGGGCGCGCATGATGAGCCGGTCGGTCGCGAGGGTCGGCAAGTGGCCTTGCAGGGCGATGGCGAAGAGGGAGGCCGCGCCGCTGCGGGGCGTTTCGCAGGGGAAGGTCATCGGCGCGCGCCTTTCCAGAAGGACGCGCTGGCGCGCGACGACATATTGGCGGCGTTTGGACCGTGAGCCCGTTTCATCTGGCTTGAGGCTTGTGGCTGACCGGCCCTCCGGGGGGGATTTTTTTGAAACAGGGAAGGGGTCATGTCAGTGCCTCCGGTCCCAGGTGTCGCCAGAGTTGCATGGGGCCGTAACGCTCGTGCGTGAAGTCGCTGTCGTAGGTGGCGCCGAGGCGTTCGGCGACGCGGGCGGAGTTGTGATTTTCTACCGCGATCAGGCTTGTGAGGGTGGTCCAGCCGAGGGTGTTGTAGGCGTAGTCGCGGGCGGCGCGGGCTGCCTCGGTGGCGTAGCCTTTGCCCGTGGCGCCGTTGAAGAGGTCCCAGCCCAATTCGCGTTCGGGAAACCCTTCGGGGTGCCAGAGGCCGACGATGCCGACCGGCGCTTGGGTGTCTTTTTCGATCAGGGTCCAGCGGCCGAACGCGCGCAGGACCCAGTGGCCTGCTTCCTGAGCGAGCGCGCGCCAGCTGAGTTCGCGGCTTTGTGGGCCGCCCACAAATGCAGCGCGCGGGGAGGTGTAGAAATCAGCCAGTGCGTCAAAGTCCGACAGGTCGGGTGCGCGCAGGATCAGACGCTCGGTCTCGAGCTTGGGGGCGGAGAAGGTGACGCTCATGCCGTGGGCCTCGGGTGGCGGTAGACATAGGCTGTGCCGGGGACTTCTGCCGTATCATCGCGGACTGCGCCGAGGCGTTCGGCGAGCGTGATGGAGCGTTCGTTGGGGTAGGCGATGTAGCTGACGATGGTGTCCCATTTCAGCGTGGTCCACGTGTAATCGATCACGGCTTTGGCCGCCTCAAAAGCGATGCCTTTGCCTTCGACCTTCGGGTCGAAAATGACCCAGCCGACTTCCTGTTCCGGCCAGGTTTTCGGGTTCCAGTGGCCGACGATGCCGAGCGGTGTGTCGTCGCCTGTATAGGTCACGACGAACATGCCGTAGCCGCGCATGACCCAGTGGCCGATCTCGGTACAGAAGAATTCCCACCCGCGGCGGTCATCTTTGGGGCCGCCGACATATTGGGCGCGGTCGGTTTTGTAGAATTCGATGAAGGTGGGCGCGTCTGCGGGTTGTGGTGCGCGCAGGGTCAGCCGTTCGGTTGTGAGGACGGGGGTGCCGGTGAGGGTGATCATGCGGCCCTCCGGTGTCGGTAGACTGTCGTCTCTTCGGGCGTTTCGCCGTCGGGCCTTGGGGCTTCGGGGTCGTGGGTGGCGCCGAGTCGTGTCGCGAGCGCCTCGGAGCGGGTGTTGCCCGGCGTGATGTAGCTGACGAGGGACTTGTCCTCGTGGTGCTGGGCAAACCAATTGCGCGCGGCCACGGCGGCCTCGTATGCGATGCCCTTGCCTTCGGCCTCTTCCATAAGAGTCCAGCCGAGTTCGGGTTCGGGGAAGTGGGCGGGATGTTGCAGCAGGACCTCGCCGCAATAGGTGCCGGTGGCCCGGTCCTCGATCGACCACGCGCCGAAGCCCATGAGCGACCAGCTTCCGACGGCGGCTGCAAATTCGGCCCACGCGCGGTCGGCGCCGATCTGGCCCCAGCTGAATGTGGCGCGGGGCGAGGCGCAATAGGCCGCAAAGGCCGGGAAGTCGGCCTTGACCGGTGCGCGCAGCACCAGACGCTCGGTTTCGAGCGTCGGGATATGATCGGTGATCCCGGTCACTTCTTCTTGCCGAACCCGCTGAGGCCCGGAGGTAGGGGCATGCCGCCGCCCCCGAATGGATTTTGGCCGGGCAGACCGCCTGGCATCTTGCCACCGAGTTGCTTGGCCGCCGCTTCAAGCTGGGCCTGGTCCATGTTCCCCATGTCGGGCATACCGCCGCCTTTGCCCATCATGGCCTTCATCGCCTGTTTCATCATGCCGCCTTTGCCCTTGCCGAGCTTTTTCATCATGTCGGACATCTGGCGGTGCATCTTGAGCAGCTTGTTGAGGTCGCTGACCTGCATGCCGGAGCCTGCGGCGATGCGTTTCTTGCGGCTGGCCTGCAGGATTTGCGGGGCGGCGCGCTCTTTCTTGGTCATGGATTGGATCATGGCGATCTGCTGCTTGAGGATCTTGTCGTCGAACCCGGCATCCGCCACCTGTTTCGACAGTTTCCCCATGCCGGGCATCATGCCCATCATGCCTTCCATGCCGCCCATCTTGATCATCTGTTCAAGCTGCATCTTGAGGTCGTTCATGTTGAACTGACCCTTGGCCATGCGCTTCATCATCTTTTCGGCCTGTTCGGCCTCGATGGTTTCCTGTGCCTTTTCGACGAGGGAGACGATGTCGCCCATGCCGAGGATGCGGCCCGCGATGCGTTCTGGCTCGAAGGTTTCGAGCGCGTCCATCTTTTCGCCCAGACCAACGAACTTGATGGGCTTGCCGGTGACGGCGCGCATGGAGAGCGCAGCACCACCACGGCCGTCGCCATCCATCCGGGTGAGGGCCACGCCCGTGATGCCGATGCGGTCGTCGAAGTTTTGTGCCGTGTTTACGGCGTCCTGACCGGTCAGGCCGTCGACGACGAGGATGGTTTCGCGCGGGTTGGCGATGTCGCGGACCTGTTCGACCTGGGTCATCAACTCTTCGTCGATGGAGAGGCGACCTGCAGTGTCCAGGATGTAGACGTCGTAGCCGCCCATGCTGGCCTGGGTCTTGGCCCGCTTGGCGATCTGAACCGGGTTCTCGCCCTTGACGATGGGCAGGGTATCGACACCGACCTGCGCGCCCAGGATGGCGAGCTGTTCCATGGCGGCGGGGCGTGTGACGTCGAGCGAGGCCATCAGTACGCGCTTGCCGTCACGCTCGGTCAGGCGTTTGCCGAGTTTGGCGGACATAGTGGTCTTACCACCGCCTTGCAGGCCGACCATCAGGATCGGGGCGGGGGGGCTGTCGATCTTGAGCGCGCCGGGTTCGCCTTCGCCCGTGAGGGTCGCGACGAGGGCGTCGTGTACGATCTTGACGACTTGCTGGCCGGGGGTGACCGATTTGGTGACGGCCTGTCCGGTGGCCTCGTCCTGCACGCGTTTGATGAAGTCGCGGGCGACGGGAAGGGACACGTCGGCCTCAAGCAGGGCCACGCGGACCTCACGCAGGGCGGTTTTTACGTCATCCTCGGACAGAGCGCCTTGTTTCGTCAGCCGGTCGAAGACACCGGAGAGGCGTTCGGAGAGATTTTCAAACATGGGCCTGCATCCTTTCGACCGTTGACGTTTGCCCACGACATAAGCGTGGGCGGTGGGGACCCCAAGGGATGGACCAAACGACGAGCGCCCCCGTGGGCGCAACGCGCTGACGGAGGGCGATCCCGGGCATATCCCAAGGGACCGGAAGCTATCGGGCTTCCGGGTGTTGCGCGCGGCGTATGCCAGCGTTGGCCGCGAGTCAAGCGCTGCAATTAGTTGTCGGCTTGGTTGGCAGCAGCCGTGGTGTCTCGCAACGGCCGCTCAGGCTGTCCTGCCCTTTACTGCGTCGGGCATACCGTCGGTGCCACCAACAGCTGACAGCGCGACAACAGGGTTCCAGTAGTCCCGGTAGTCCACGATCTTGCCGTTTCGGACGCGGATCACGTTGATGTATCTTTGGTCATAAGGCAGGCCGGTTTTGCGCCCGGTGCTGTTTCGCGTCTCGAATTCGAGGATCACGACCTCCGGATCCGTGGTCCGGTAGAGAGCGGTCTCGACCAGTTCCTGGATGTCATAGTGTTCGCGAACCACCGGCAGGTAATCGGCGACGGCGGTCCGACCCTTCAGGAAATTGGAGCCTGCGGGGGCATATGGCGCTTCAAACACGACATCCTCGGCGCACATCTCGGGGAAGCTGTCCGCCGGATCGAGAAGATCACCAAGGCTGTTTCGCAGCAAAGTCGTAAGCGCGGGCAGAGGATCGGTGTTGGACATCGGAACGCTCCTTTTTGTCATGCGGTTCTGATGCGGAAGATGGGGGCTTGTCGTTGGAACGCAACCGTCTCGACGTAAAAATTCGGCGGCCTACGTTCTCGAACACTTCTGTGGGGTTTTGTATGAGCCGATGAGCTGATCGACACCGCCCGTCGTTTCCAGTTCCGGTTCTTCCAGTGGAACGCTAACGTATCGACGAATGGTGATGGGATGTGAATGGAACCTGAAAGCGCTCAACAAAAGCCGCGACGACTGTCTGGCGCCGCTTTGCAAAGACCTGAGCTGACGCAGTCATTGTACCGTGCATTCTTTGATGAGTGGGCGGAGCGGGGATATGCCGCCCTCAGCCTCGAACGGGTCGCCAAGAAGGCCGGCGCCGGTAAAGCTGCGATCTATCGGCGCTGGTCGTCCAAGCGTGACTTTGCCAGTGACGCCATACAGAGTGTCGCTTTCGCCGTGACGCCCATTTCAGATGAGGGCAGTCTGGAGGCGGATATATATGCCTTCCTGCACTCGCTTGCGGTTTTCTTTCGCCATTCCAAGGTGCGACGCATCTTGCCGGACCTTTTGGCCGAGCGGGCCCGGTCGGACGAATTGGTCCCGTTGCTCGACACGGTTGCAACGGCGCGCCGCAACAGGGCCGAAGACTTGCTGGATCGGGCGATTTCCCGGGATGAGCTTCCTGTCAGCCTGGACCGGGCGCTGGCGTTGGATTTGCTTCCGTCGCCGCTGTATTGGCGTCTGATCGTGAACCGCAAGCGCGCGTCTCGCAGCGACCTGCGCCGACAGGCGCATGTCCTCGCCATGGCGTTGAAAGCTGCAGGGTAGCGCAAAGAGCAGCCGATGCGGGTGGCTGGTTGGAAGCCGTGAGATGTCACCCCCAACCGTGAAAGGATCGGGTGTCAGGTCGCTGGTGCCATCTGGACCGTGAAGTGTCTATCAAGGTGCTTTCTGACAGATACCGGCCCGAGCTGTCCGACCTACTCCTGAATGCTCTGCAGATACGCCATCAGATCCACGATGGGTTTGCTGGTCAGGATCGGCTGGCCGGTCTCGGCCTTGAGCGCGGTATCGTCGCCTTCGAAGTACCAGCCATAGACCGGCATGGGTGAGCCATGGCTGACCAGCGGGTCGCGCCCGTCGATGCGGGACACCACGCGCGCGATGGGAAAGGTGCCGTCATTGCGCGCGGCGAGGTCGTTCAGGCTGGGCGGTTGCAGCAGCAGGGCCGGACGCATGGGGCCGTTGCCGTCCGCGTTGACACCGTGACAGGTGGCGCAGTGCCGTTGGTAGAGCGTGGCGCCCACAGACGTGTCTTGGGCCATGGCGGTCAGAGGCATGCTGCCGAGCAAAGCAAAGGTAGCGATGAGGTGTTTCACGGTCCGTCTCCTGTCTGATACGCAGGCCAGCGTAAGGAGAGCGGCGTGGGATCGCCCTGATCTTGATCAACTGTCGCGCGGGTTTCTCGTGTCGCCGCAGGAAAGAGGAGTTCGGTATGTCTCAGCTTTTTGCCCCGCAGGCGTACAACAATGCCTGGTCAAATCATCGCCTGCATCGGGCCTGCGCAGGGCTGACTGATGCCGAACTGGCGCGGCCGCGCCCGTCCTTTTTCGGGTCGATCATCGCCACGCTCAATCACATCCTGATTGTGGACTGGTATTACGTATCTGCCTTGGAAGGTGCGTGCATGGGTCCTGCGGCATTTGAGCCGGAAGTGCCCCATCCGGATTTGCCTGCCCTTCGCGCCGCGCAGCGCGATGTCGATCGCCGTTTGATCGCCGTAACAGAAGACGCAACGCTGTCTGATCCTGCACGCATCGTGCACATGCCGCGCAGCAGTGGCATGCAGGAGGAGCGGTTCGACCGCACCTTTCTGCACCTGATCCAGCACCAGATTCACCATCGCGGCCAGGTTCATGCGCTGCTGAGCATGACCAAGGTGGCACCGCCGCAGTTGGATGAGTTCTATATGGCGTGGGACAATGACGCGGCCTTGCGTGCCCCGGATTTGAGCGAAATGGGCGTGACCGAGGATGACATCTGGCGCTAGGCAGAGCGGCGGTAGGCTCTGAGCCAGTCGTTGATCGCGTCCCTCGTCTTTTTCGGACCGTGGCCGGATGTATATGCCTCGACCAGCGGGTAGGGCGGTTCGGCGTGAAAGGTCAGTGTTGGCCGTGCCGTGTCGGAAAACACCTCTACGTCCGCGCCGCGGACGTGGGTGAGTGGATGCACGGCGTTGCTGTAGCGTAAGAGTGTGCGGCGTTGGACGGTGACCGTGCCTGTGCTGGCGTCGAAAATGACCTGATCGCGTTTGATCGCCAAGGCAAAGATGCCCAGCGGTACACCTGCGCCCAGCAGCACGGTGGGCAGTCCGGCGGTTTCCCCGGCTGCCAGCAGGGCCAGCCCCGCTGCCGCGCAGGCCACGATGCACACAATCAGCCCCCCACCCAGGAGCCAGGGGGCGTGGGCCAGGATCAGTTGGGTCGGCAGGTTGCGGACAACGGTCATGTCGCGACGCTACGCGCGGCCATCGACATCGCGCAACAGAATAGCCACCGCCGGGCGGGTCGGCTGGGGGCAATATGTGGGCGTTTCTGGCCGTCAGGCCGCCAGTTTCTCAATCTCTGCCTTGGCGTCTGCGATGGCCTCTTCGCCCTGCGCCATGACGCGGTCAGCGGCGATGACCTCGACGTTGTGAATGCCGATGAACCCGAGCACGTGCTTCAGGTAGTCGGTGGCAAAGTCGATGTCGCTGCCTACCGGGGTGCCGCCGGTTGCAACCGCGATGATCGCGCGCTTGCCGTCGAGCAGGCCGACCGGACCCGTTTCGCTGTACTTGAAGGTCAGCCCGGCGCGCGCCACCAGATCAATCCACGCTTTCAGCGCGGCGGGGATGCCGAAATTGTAGACAGGTGCGCCGATGACGATTGTGTCCGCGGCCTTCAATTCCTCGACCAGCGTGTCGGACAGGGCGAGCGTGTCGCGCTGGGCCGGGTCGCGGTCGTCGGCGGGTGTGAAGTTGGCGTTGACCCAGGTTTCGGTGATCTGGGGCAACGCTTCGCTCAGATCGCGGCGGATCACGTCGCCGCCGAGCTTGGCGACGATCCGGGCGCTCAGGTCACGGGTGACGGACCCTTCGGTGCGGGCGGAGCTGTCGATGTGCAGGATGGTCATGGTCGGGTCCTCTCTGGGATGGATGTGTCGTCTGCCCCCAGAATTGGACCTTGCAAATTTGAACGCAATTTCTGAAACTCAACAGCATCTGTTAGGATTTGCACAAAGAGCTTTTGACCGATGGACAATTGGGACGAGATCAAGACCGCCTATCAGGTGGCGCGTATGGGGACGGTCAGCGGTGCCGCTGACGTGCTGGGCGTGCACCACGCGACGGTCATCCGCCACATCGACGCGCTTGAGGGGCGGCTGGGTGTGAAGCTGTTTCAGCGCCATGCCCGTGGATACACCCCGACCGAGGCGGGGGATGATCTGTTTCGCGTCGCGCAAGCCACCGATGACCAGTTCAGCCAGCTTGTGGGCCGCATCAAGGGGCGCGGGACCGAGGTGTCGGGTGAATTGGTCGTCACCTCGCTGGTGAACATGGCACCCCGCATGGCCCCGGTCCTGACGGAGTTTCAGCAGCAGCACCCGGATGTGGTGGTCCGCTATCTGACCGGTGAGCGCCTGTTTCGCCTGGAATATGGCGAGGCGCATGTGGCGATCCGTGCAGGCAATGCGCCCGACCAGCCGGACAACGTGGTGCAGCCTTTTGTCCGCCAATCCATGGGGCTTTATGCGACCAAGCAATATGTCGAGGCGCATGGCCATCCCGATGATCTGAAAACAGCCACGGGCCACCGCTTTGTCAGTCACGATTCCGCCGACAACCGTGCGCCGTTTCACAAGTGGCTTCGTAGCCAGGTGGCCGAAGATGACATCACCTTCCGCTCGACGGATGTGCGCGCTCTGGAACAAGCCGTGCTGGCAGGGGCGGGCATCGGCTTTCTGTCCGTGCTCGAGGCGCGGGCCAACCCGAACCTGGTGGAGATCATGTGCCCGCGCGAGGATTGGTCCTCGCCCCTGTGGCTGGTGACCCATGTGGATCTGCACCGCACCAACAAGGTGCAGGCGTTCCTGACGTTTCTGAAAGAGAAGTCCAAGGGGTGGCACGTTCTGTGACGCCGGCTCTGCGCGGTCATGCGGCCATGCTGGCCTTTTCGGCTCTGGTGGCTGGGTCGTTTTCGCTTGGGTCCATGGCGGCGAACGAGATCGCGCCCGCTGCGCTGAATGCCGCCCGCTTCTGGATCGCGGCGCTTGTGATTGGCGTGGCCGTTGCGGCGAGGGGCGGCGTGCCGCGGCAGGCGCTAAACGCGCCGTGGCGTTATGCGGTTTTAGGCGGTCTGTTTGCGATCTACTTCGTTCTGATGTTCGAGGGGTTGAAGACGGCGCCCCCGGTCAGTGCGGCGGCTGTCTTTACCCTGACGCCCGTCATGTCCGGCATTTTCGGCTACATCCTTTTGCGCCAGATCACGACCCCGCGCATGGCACTGGCTTTGGCTGTGGGGGCCACAGGAGCCCTTTGGGTGATCTTTCGCGCGGACCTGTCCGCCTTTCTGGCATTCGAGGTTGGGCGCGGCGAGGTCATCTATTTCTTCGGTTGCGTGAGCCACGCGATCTATACCCCAATGGTGCGAAAGCTGAACCGGGGTGAGCCCGCGGTCGTGTTCACATTCGGTATGCTGGTCGCCGGTGCAGTGCTGTTGACGCTGTGGGGCTGGCGGGACCTGATGGCGACCCAATGGGCCGATCTGCCGGGTATTGTCTGGGTAACGCTGATCTACGTGGCGATCTTTGCGTCGGCGGCGACGTTTGTGCTGTTGCAATTCGCCACCCTGCGCCTGCCGTCTGCCAAGGTCATGGCGTATACTTATCTGACACCAAGCTGGGTGATCCTGTGGGAAGTGGCCTTGGGCAACGGTGTGCCCTCCGGCATTGTCTGGGTCGGTGTAGGGTTGACGGTGGTCGCCTTGTCACTGCTCTTGCGGGACGAAGAGCGGGTGGCCTAGCTGCCCGGCAGCTCGGTGGCGAGGAACCGTTCGAACGCATCGAGGTTCACGGGCTCGAACTGGCCAAACCCCTGCATCCAGACGGACGCCGCGCGCATCGCATCCGGATCCAGCTTGCACCATTTCACGCGGCCGCGCTTTTCCTGCTGGATCAGCCCGGCGCGGGTCAGGATCGTCAGGTGCTTGGAGATTGCGGCCAGCGACATCTCGAACGGTTCGGCCACGTCCGTGACGGCCATGTCGTCCTCAAGCAGCATCGTCAGGATCGCCCGCCGGGTCGGGTCGGCGAGGGCTGAGAAGACGGTGTCGAGCGGATCGGCCATGGCCTGTCATACCGGGCGGGCGGTCCAAGGGGAAGCGATCAGAGGTACGGGTGCCTGTTCTCTTCTGACGGCCAGCGGTGGGACATCTGTGCGCGTTGCGACGGGGTGAGGCCGATGTCTTGCGCAATATGGTCCGTCATCGGGGGCAGGGCGGTGCCCTCGGCTTGCTTCGGTATTTTGCGTTTACGCAGAAATTTTGCACAAGTGTTGAGTGCGCGCAGAAGCGCGTTGGAGCGGGTGAGTTGCATGGACAGCCTCTATTCTCAGGAGGTGTGCAGCCAATATGGGCTAGCCTTCCTGTTGGGACAAACAGAGTTCCTTGACATGACTTGTGCCTTTTCTGCACGCTTTGGCTCATGTCCCGCATCCTGCCACCACTCAATGCCTTGCGTGCTTTCGAAGCCGCAGCCCGGCATGAAAGCTTTACCCGAGCCGCCGAAGAGCTGGCTGTAAGTCACTCCGCGATCAGCCGTCATGTGCGCGGGTTGGAGGCGCGATTGGGCGTGCAGCTCTTTCGCGATGCGTCGCGCGGCGTGGCTCTGACAGCAGAGGGCAGCCACTATCTGCAACGGATTGCCCCCGCCTTTGACGTGATCAGCGATGCGACCGAGGGGCTGTCAGATACGCCCGCAGGGCGCGTGGTGGTCAACAGCGAACCCGTTTTTGCCATCAAGATCGTCATGCCCTTGTTGGCTGGGTTCCAGCGCTCCTTTCCGGACGTCGAACTGCGCGTGGTGGGTTCAAATGACCTGGCCGATCTTGATCGCTACGAGGCAGACCTTGCAATTCGCTACGCCAAGACAGGCCATCTTGACGAGCCATCGGATCTGTTGAGCAACGCGCCGATTTATCCATTCGCAGCACCGGGGTACTTGCCGGATGACAAGCTACTGCCGGAACATGTGACGGAGCGGCCCCTGCTGCGTGATCGGGGTCCCAACATCTGGATAGACTGGGTTAAGCGGGCCGGGTTCGACGTCGTGGTGCCGGACCCACCCTGGCGGATGCGCGCAAACCTCGCGCTGGAAGCGGCGGTGCATGGTGCGGGTATCTACCTCGGTGCCTCGGATGGCACGCATCTGGATGAAGCCGCGGGCCGTCTTGTGCGTGTGTCTGACGTGGGGTTTCGACAGGGATCCTTTCACTTGCTCACCAGTGGTCAGTCGGGGCGGCGCAAAGCCGTGCGGACGGTACGCTCTTGGCTGCTGGACCAAACCACCGCGCTGCGTAGAAGATAAAAATCAACCAAATGGTTGAACATACATATCCGCCTGAAAACGCTCGGAAGGGTAGGTGCGGCGCATTGGCGCCTGTCTTCATTGTGCCGGAAAATATGCAATAAAACAGTTGGTTAGGCGCTGATTTCAAAAGTGTCAGTGCGCGTTGACTCACACCGCACCCCGACATATCCACCCATGAAACCAAATGACGGGATGAAAGGCGCGTGACCGACCCCGAAGACGCAGATCGACTGAAGGCCCTGAGCGCCAAGATCGACGCGGTCAAGGAAGAGCATGTGCCCAAACCCCGCACACCGGACCCTCACTCTCAGGCACAACTGGCCTGGCGCATGGTGATCGAACTGGTGGCCGGTATCGGGATCGGCTTTGGCATGGGATACGGGCTGGACGCGCTGTTCGGCACTTCACCGTTTCTCATGATCATATTTATTTTTCTGGGCCTCGCGGCCGGCATCCAGACGATGATGCGCAGCGCGAAAGAGGTTCAGAGCCAGCGAGAAGCGGCCGATGCCGCAGATGACGACGCCCCGCAGGGCTAGGACGGAGAGAGCCGAATGGCAGATGAAGCAACAAACGGTGGTGGGCTGTCCTTCAAGCCCATGGATCAGTTCGAAGTCAAATCGCTGTTTGGTGGCGAGATTGGCATGTTCACGATCACCAACGTGACGCTCTGGCTTGCCCTGGCCGTGCTGGCGGTGATTGGCCTGATGGTCCTGACCACCTCCAAGCGTGAAACCGTTCCGGGCCGCGGCCAGTCGATTGCAGAACTGATGTACGGCTTTGTCTACAAGATGGTCGAGGATGTGACCGGCAAGGATGGGATCAAGTATTTCCCCTACATCATGACGCTGTTCATGTTCATCCTCTGCGCCAACTTCCTTGGCCTGATCCCGATGTCATTCACCACTACGTCGCACATCGCGGTCACCGCTGTCCTCGGCTTCGGCGTGTTCTTTGCAGTTACGATCTTGGGCTTCGTAAAGAACGGTGCATCGTTCCTGAGCCTCTTCTGGGTGTCGAGCGCGCCATTGCCGCTCCGCCCGATCCTCGCAGTTATCGAGATCATTTCATATTTCGTGCGCCCCGTCAGCCACTCCATTCGTCTGGCAGGCAACATGATGGCCGGCCACGCGGTTCTGAAAGTGTTCGCTGGCTTTGCGCAAGTCGCAGCCATCGCCCCCGTGGCCATCATCGGCGTCATGGCGATCTACGGGCTCGAAGTGCTGGTGTCGGCCATCCAGGCCTACGTCTTCACGATCCTCACATGCGTGTACCTCAAGGACGCGCTGCACCCGCATCACTAATGCTCGGTGGGGCACAGCCCTGCTGCATACCAACTTCCAATCGTAAGGAGATTAGACATGGAAGGTGAACTCGCACACATCGGCGCAGGCCTGGCAGCAATCGGTTCCGGCGCAGCCGCAATCGGTGTGGGCCACGTCGCTGGCAACTTCCTCGCCGGCGCTCTGCGCAACCCTTCGGCCGCTGCTGGCCAAACTGCTACACTGTTCATCGGCATCGCCTTTGCAGAAGCCCTGGGGATCTTCTCGTTCCTCGTCGCTCTGCTGCTGATGTTCGCCGTCTAAGCTTCTCTGGCGATATTCCTTACGGTCGGGCGGCGTGGTATAGATCACGCTGCCCGATGTAACGGCTCGCAATTCGGCCCTGCATGCAGGGTCCACTCAGGGGAACGACCGACATGGCAACCGAAACATCAAGTGCTGCCGACGCCGCCGGGCCCGGTATGCCGCAGCTGAACATCGACACGTTCGGCAACCAGATTTTCTGGCTCGTGATCGCCCTTCTGGCGATCTACTTCGTGCTGTCGCGCGTGGCCCTGCCGCGGATCGCAGCCATCCTTGCCGAACGGCAGGGGACCATCACGAATGACATCGCCGCGGCCGAGGACCTCAAGGCCAAGGCGGAGGCGGCGGAAGCTGCCTATGAAAAAGCGCTGGCCGATGCCCGCGCCGAAGCGCAACGCATCGCGGGCGAGACCAAGGCGGCCATCCAGGCCGACCTCGACGTCGCCATCGAAAAGGCGGATGCCGAGATTGCCGCGAAGGCTGCCGAGAGCGAAAAGGCGATTGCCGAAATTCGCGCTGGTGCTCAAGAGGCCGTCAAAGAAGTGGCCAAGGACGCGGCGCAGGACATCGTTGCCCTGATGGGTGGCAAGGCCGACGCCAAGGCGATCACCGCTGCCGTCAACGCCCGGATGAAAGGATAAGTCATGCGTTTTCTGACCCTTACATCCCTCGCCGTTCTGGCTGCTGGTCCGGCACTGGCCGCATCCAAGAATCCGTTTTCGGCGGAGTTCTGGAAGCTGAGCAACACGGACCTGATCGTTCTGATCGCGTTCATCCTGTTCATCGGCGTGCTGGTGTACTTCAAGGTGCCCGGCATGATCTCGAAAATGCTGGACGATCGCGCAAGCGGCATCCAGTCCGAGATCAGCGAGGCCCGCGCGCTGCGTGAAGAAGCGCAAACTCTGTTGGCGTCGTATGAGCGCAAGCAGAAAGAGGTGCAGGAGCAGGCCGACAAGATCGTCGAACAGGCGAAAAAGGACGCGGAAGCGGCTGCCGATCAGGCGCGCGCTGACCTCAAGACGTCCATCGAACGCCGCCTCGCCGCTGCGACGGACCAGATTGCTTCGGCCGAAGCAAGCGCCGTCAAAGAGGTGCGCGACACTGCTGCCGTGGTTGCAGTACAGGCCGCGCGCGACGTGATCGCCAAGCAGATGACGGCCACCGACAGCAACAAGCTGATCGACGACGCCATTGCGGAAGTGGACGCGCGGCTGCACTAAGCCCTTGCGACCACACCGAAACTATTGAACCCCGGCCACCGCGCCGGGGTTTTTCTTTTTGAAGGTTTTGTGAAGTTTTGCGCGGGTTTGGCATGGATCAAGCCGGGGTGCTGTTGCGCGGACTACCCGTTGGGTACGGCCCTGTTTCCAGCACCCGCGAGGTTCTCATGTTTGACACACAGACGACCGGCCTTCCCTCCATACACGCCCTGCGCCGCAACAGCCCGCCCATTGTGACAGTCCGCAACCTGTCGCTGCACTATGGCGAAAAGCAGGCGCTGGATGATGTCAGTTTTGACCTGTACCCAGGCGAGATCCTGGCCTTTATAGGTCCGTCCGGCTGCGGGAAATCCACGGCGCTGAAGTGTCTGAACCGCATGCATGATGATGCCCAGGACGTGCTGATCGAGGGCACGATCCTGATGAATGGTGACAACATACATGGGCCGGATATCGACCCACCGCTGCACCGCCGACGGTTCGGCTGGGTCGCTCAAAAGCCGAACCCGTTTCCGACGAGTATCTTTGAAAACGTGGCTTACCCCGCGCGGCTGCATGGTTTGACAAGGAATCGGAAGGCGTTGAAAATTCATGTAGAACAGTGCCTTAGGCGCGCAGGGCTGTGGGATGAGGTAGTGGAACACCTGACCGTCAAGTCCGGTACTGAACTCTCCGGCGGTCAACAGCAGCGGTTGTGCGTCGCGCGTGCCCTGTCGACCAGTCCCGAGGTGCTGTTGATGGACGAGCCAACCGGGTCCATTGACCCGATTGCGACACAACGGATCGAGGATTTGCTGCTTGAACTGAAGCGGGATCAGGCCATCGTCATTATCACCCATTCGATGGCGCAGGCCCGGCGGATCGCGGATCGGGTTGCCTACTTCCACCTTGGCAAGTTGCTGGAGCTACAGCCGACGGAAGCCATGTTCACGGCGCCCCGCACGACGGAGGCGCGGGCGTTTATCGCGGGCAAGATGGGGTGATCAGCCGCTCGTTTCGTGGTCGAGCCGCTGGCGCGCGATCTCTTCGTTATGCTCGGCCTTTTGCTGGTCGCGCAGGGCCCGTTCAACATAGTCGAGATGGGCGTGCACGGCGGTGCGGGCGGCGCCCGGGTCGCGGGCTTGCAAGGCAGTGTTGATCTGGCGGTGCTGGTCCAGAAGCGCCTGCCGTGTGGTGCGCTGCTTGAACATGACTTGGCGGTTATAGAACACACCATCTCGTAGAAGCTGGTACATCGACCGCATCATGTGGAGCATGATGACGTTGTGGCTCGCCTCGATGATCGCCATGTGGAATTGCGCGTCGAGCTGGGCTTCTTCCTCGCCATTGCGCTTGGGGTGGGCGGCTTCCATCTTTTCGAAGACCTTTTGCACGACGGCCAGATCGGTGTCTGAGGCGAGGCGCGCGGCGCGTTCGGCGGCGAGCCCCTCCATGTCGCGGCGGAAGCTGAGATAGTCGAACACAGCCTCGTCATGGCGGGCGAAAAGTTCAGTCAAAGCAGGGGCAAAGGCGGAACCGAGGACATCGGCCACGTAGACCCCGGCGCCCGGTTTGGCGACCAGCAGGCCGGTCTCTTGCAGGGTGCCGATGGCGTCGCGGAGGGAGGGGCGGGAGACGCCCATGCGTTCGGCGAGGTCGCGTTCGGGGGGCAGCCGTTCGCCGGGGCGCAGGATGCCGCGCAGGATGAGTTGCTCGATCTGGCGGATCACGGCTGCGGAAAGTTTGTCGGGCTGGACGAGGCGAAAGGGCATGGGTACTCCGGTCGAATTGGTAAAATCATATGACCAGTTGGGCGGTGGTGCAATCGGAGAGCGGGTGGGGTGAGTCGGCGCGCGCGTTTACCTTGTTTTTACGGAGATTGACGCTGAAAACAGGGTGTCACCCCCTGTGCACCCTGCGTGCACCCCCTGTACACCCCCAACGGACGCCGAGGCGGAGGTTAACGCAACGCGCGGTGGGGTCTGTTCATTGGTTGTTAACCAAGCGTGGGCTTTGCTGCTGACATGCGCTTTGTTCTCTTTGCCTGCCTTGCTCTTGCCGCCTGCAACACCGCAGGTCCGCATTTTCGCGGCCTGCCTGCCACGACGGTCACGGTTGACGGCTCTACCTTCGACGTGCGCGTCAACGGGCGGCTGGCGGAGGCGTTGCGGACGAACATGCAGTACGCGCCGCGTTTCGGCCCGATCAAGGCGCGTGCGGCCAAAGCTATGGAGATCGTCAGTGGATGCAAGGTGAAGGAGGTGCGCGGGGATCAGGCCTTGGCCACCGGCATTCTGGATTGTGGCAAGGGTGGTCCGCCCATCGACCGGCAGGTGCCGCAGGGGGAATACAGTTGCTACACGCTCGACAGCTATGTCAGCGCGGCCACGGATGAGCTGGTGCTGGCGGTGGATTGTGACGTGATCTGAGCGGCCTGCCCGCAATATCTTGTGGATAAACCCGCCCAAATCGCAGTTTGTGGGGGTCCGGCGTTGACAGCTTTGCCCATGGCCGTCCACCATGCCAGCCCAACCAGACTCACTTTGGGGGCCGCGTGCGCTTTTCCAAACTCCGACTGACCGGCTTCAAATCCTTTGTCGATCCGACCGACCTGATCATCGCGGACGGGCTGACCGGCGTGGTTGGCCCCAATGGCTGCGGCAAGTCGAACCTGCTGGAAGCGCTGCGCTGGGTGATGGGGGAAAACCGCCCTACGGCGATGCGCGGCGGGGGCATGGAGGATGTGATCTTTGCTGGCGCGTCGACCCGGCCGGCGCGCAACTTTGCCGAGGTCAGCCTGCATATCGACAACTCGGAGCGGCTGGCCCCTGCGGGGTTCAACGATCAGGACGCGCTGGAGATCGTGCGCCGGATCACGCGGGATGTCGGCAGTGCCTACAAGACCAATGGCAAGGATGTGCGAGCGCGCGATGTACAGATGCTGTTTGCCGATGCGTCCACGGGCGCGCATTCGCCCGCGCTGGTGCGGCAGGGGCAGATTGCGGAACTGATCAATGCCAAGCCGAAGAACCGGCGTCGCATTCTTGAGGAAGCGGCGGGGATTTCTGGTCTCTATCAGCGGCGGCATGAGGCCGAGTTGAAGCTGAAAGGGGCCGAGCAGAACCTGGCGCGTGTGGATGATGTGATCGAGCAATTGGCGGCGCAGTTGAACCAGTTGGCGCGGCAGGCGCGGCAGGCGGCGCGGTATCGCGAGATTGGCGACAGTCTGCGCAAGGCCGAGGGGCAGTTGCTGTATCGGCGTTGGCGCGAGGCGGATGATGCGCGGGCGGCGGCGGATGAAGAGTTGCGCGCCCGGACCACGGCGGCGGCGCAGGCTGAGGGTGCTGTGCAGGTGTCGGCGAAGGCGCGGGTTGAGGCCGAGGATGCCTTGCCGCCGTTGCGGGAAGAGGATGCGATTGCGGCTGCCGTGTTGCAGCGTCTGGCCGTGCAGCGGGATACGTTGGCCGATCAGGAGGCGCAGGCGGAGCAGGCCATTGAGCGGTTGACTGGGCGGATTGCGCAGTTGGCGCGTGACATCGAGCGCGAGGGCGGGCTGAACAAAGACGCGGGCGAGACCATCGAGCGTCTGGAATGGGAAGCGGCCGAGATTGCCAAGGCGAGCGAGGGGCATGAGGCGCTGCTGGCGGAGGCCGCGGAGGCGGCGCGCGAGGCGGGTCAGGTCCTGCAGGCGCGCGAGGGCGACCAGTCGGACAAGACCGAGGATGTGGCGCGGTTGGCAGCGCGGCATGGGTCGGCGCAGCGTTTGCTGGAGGACAGCCGGAAGGTTGAGGCGAAGTCGGAGGCTGAGGCCGAGAAGGCGCGCGGGGCTGTGGCGACCAGCCGTGCGGCTTTGGACAAGGCGGGTGTGGATTTTGAAGCCGCAGAGGCGGCGGTGGCGGAGGCCGAGGCGACGGCGAAGCGGGCCGATGCGGCGCTGATCGCTGCCGAGGAAGCGCGGGCCGAGACACAGTCGCGTGAGGCGGATGCCCGTGCGGAACGTTCGGAGGCCGAGGGTGAGATGAATGCCCTGCGGGCCGAAGCCGGTGCGCTCGCCAAGCTGGTGGAGCGGGATACGGCTGAGGGTGGTCAGATCCTCGACCGGCTGCAGGTGCAGCAGGGGTTTGAGAAGGCGCTTGGCGCGGCTTTGGCCGATGATTTGCGCGCGCCGCAGGTCGATGCGGATGGGCCGTCTGGCTGGGCGGTGTTGCCTGCTTATGACGTGGATCAGCCTTTACCCGAGGGTGTGACGGCGCTGACCCAGCACGTGTCGGTGCCGGAGGTGTTGCAGCGCCGGATGTCGCAGATTGGGCTCGTTGACGCGGATGATGCGGCTCGGTTGCAGCCGTTGTTGAAACCCGGTCAGCGGTTGGTGTCACAGGAAGGTGATGTGTGGCGCTGGGACGGGTTCCGGGCCTGGGCCGAGGACGCGCCGAGTGCTGCGGCCTTGCGCTTGCAGCAGTTGAACCGTTTGGAAGAGTTGAAGCAGTCGTTGGAGCGGGCGACCTCTCGCGCCGATGGGGCGCGGCAGGCGCATGAGGCTTTGACGGCGCGGATGGCCGAGTTGACCGAAGCCGACAAGATGGCCCGCCATGCCCGTCGTGAGGCAGACCGGATGGTGGCTGATGCTGCACGGGCGTTGAGCCGGGCGGAGGCGGATCGCAATCTCGCCGAGGGGCGGTTGGAGTCTCTGGGCCTCGCCGTGACCCGGCACGAAGAGGATGCGATGGCGGCCCGTGCTCGGGTGTCGGAAGCTGAGACGGCCCTGGCCGATTTGCCCGATCTGGAGGCCGCGCGGGCGGAGGTGGAAGACCTGCGCATGACCGTTGAGGCGGCGCGCATCACTATGATGTCGCGCCGGTCGGCCCATGATGATCTGCGTCGCACGGGTGAGGCGCGGGTGAAGCGGGCGCAGGAGATCACCAAGGAGGTGAGCGGCTGGAAGCACCGGCTTGAGACCGCCGAGCGGCGGACGGCGGAGCTGGTGGACCGCAAGGTGACGTCAGAGGCCGAGTTGAAGGAGGCGCAGGCAGCGCCGGGTGAGTTGGCGGCCAAGCGCGAGGCGTTGAGTGACGAGATTGCGCGGGCCGAGAGCCGCAAGGCGGAGGCGGCCAATGCATTGTCCGAAGGCGAGGGCAAGTTGCGCGACGCGACGCTGGCCGAGCGGGAAGCGGAGCGATTGGCCTCCGAGGCCCGAGAGGCGCGCGCCCGGTCCGAGGCGCGGGCGGAGGCGGCGCGCGAGACTGTGACCTATGCCGCCGAGCGCATTGCGGAAGAGCAGCAGATGACGCCGAACCAGTTGCTGACGGCTTTGGACGTGGTGCCGGATCAGATGCCGGGGGCGGAGGCGCTGGAGACCGAGGTGGGTCGGTTGAAGCGGCAGCGGGACGCTTTGGGTGCCGTGAACCTGCGCGCCGAGGAAGACGCCAAGGAGGTGCAGGAGGAGCATGACACCCTCGTGGGCGAGAAGGCCGATCTTGAAGAGGCCATCAAGACCCTGCGCAGCGGCATTGCCAGCCTGAACCGCGAGGGGCGTGAGCGGCTGTTGACCGCTTTTGAACAGGTGAATTCGAACTTCTCGCTGCTCTTTACCCATCTCTTTGGTGGGGGTGAGGCAAACCTGGTGATGGTGGAAAGCGAGGACCCGCTGGAGGCGGGGCTGGAGATCATGTGTCAGCCGCCCGGCAAGAAGCTGTCGACCTTGAGTCTGCTCTCCGGCGGGGAGCAGACGCTGACCGCGATGGCGTTGATCTTTGCGGTATTCCTTGCCAATCCGGCGCCGATCTGTGTGCTGGACGAGGTGGACGCACCGCTCGATGACGCGAACGTCACCCGCTTCTGCGATCTGTTGGATGAGATGTGCCGCCGGACCGATACCCGTTTCCTAATCATCACCCACCATGCGGTGACGATGGCGCGGATGGACCGGCTGTTCGGGGTGACCATGGCCGAGCAGGGTGTGAGCCAGTTGGTGTCAGTTGACCTGAAGAAGGCCGAAACGATGGTGGCGTGACGCTGGTCACCACGACGTGACGGGACCGTATGTGCGAAGGGTGCTATGGTCGGAACATGCGACTGTTTTTGATCTTGTTCCTGCTTGCCGGTCCCGCCCTGTCCCAAGATTGGGCGGTGCGCAGCGCGGACACACCTCTTGATCGTCAAGCCGTTATGGCGCTGGTCGAAGGGAATACTCTGACCTTCTTCGATGACGGGCAGTCCAAGTTTTCGGCGGGTGGGGCGTATTCCTACACCTATGCCAACGGAGGCGGGACGGCCTTTGGCCGGTACGAAGTTGGCGTGGATGGCACGGTTTGCATCGCCTTTCGCAACGGATTCGGGCGCTGTGACAAGTATGTGGAGAGTGCTGGCCGTGTGGTCATGCTGACGGAAAAGGGCGAGCGCTTTCCGATCCGGCCTTGAGGCCGATTTTAACCAAATCTTCTACACTTTCTCAGCATCTTGCCTGAGCGACCCATCCTGGGTCGCGAAAGGGGGTGATTGAACTGACGGAGAGAAACTTCCGAAGATGGATGGTCGCGGTCGCGGTGGCGACACTTGTGATCGGGGTTATCCGCCTCTTGATCGGGCTCTGACCTGAAAAAGAGTGACCCGGCAGAGTAGCACCTCTGCCGGGTCTTTTGTTCGGTGATTGAACTGAACAAAACTTCCGTATGGAAAAATATAGCCCAATCCTTACCAAAGTTCAAACGTGCGCTGTCAAAGTTGGTTAAGCAACGCGGGCGTGGGCCAGGCATCGGCGGGCAGGCCCAGCCGCTTTTGTTCGGCCTGAACAGCAGCGCGTGTCCCGGCCCCCAGAATCCCGTCAATTTCGCCGACATTGTAACCGCGCGCCTGCAGTTTGGTCTGCAAGCGCTTCATCTGATCTGGGCCAAGCCCTGCGTATGGGTTGCCCGCGGCATAGACCTGCGCGCCACCCAGACGGGTCGCGAAGTAGGCAGCCGTGAGCACATAGGTGAATGACTGGTTCCACTCGAAATAGACGTCGAAATTCGGATAGGCTAGGAAAGCTGGCCCCTTATGGCCCTGCGGCAGGATCAGAGACGCGGGCAGGTTGGCGAGCTGGCCGTTGCGTGCCCGGACGCCCATGGCTTGCCAATCGGCCGCATTGCGCGGTTTGCCCACGCCGCTGAGGCTCCAGTCCATCTGGGCGGGCACGGTGACTTCTTGCAGCCACGGCTCGCCCGCGCGCCAGCCGAAATGCTGGAGCATCTTGCCGCCCGACAAAAGCGCATCGGGAGCGGAGGTCTTGAGCCGGACCGCCCCGTCGCCGTCGCCGTCCACGCCGTTTTCGATGATGTCACCGGGCAGCATCTGCACCATGCCGATTTCCCCGGCCCATGCACCTGTGGTGCGGGCGGGGTCGAAGTCACCGGCTGCAAAGAGTTCCATCGCGGCGAATACCTGTGGGCGGAAGAGGTTGGGGCGGCGGCAATCATGGGCGAGCGTTACGAGTGCGTTGGCCGTATTGAAGTCGCCCTGAAATGATCCGTAATCCGTCTCGAATGCCCAGAAGGCGAGAAGCACGTTGCGATCAACGCCGTAGTCGCGTTCGACCCGGTCAAACACGCTGTCCCATTGCCGGGCTTTGGACCGGCCGGTGTCGATGCGGTTTTGCGAGATCAGGCGGCGGGAAAAGTCGATGAAGGGGCGCTGGAACACGCCTTGGGCTCGGTCGGCGCGCAACACTTTGGGATCTTGCCGAACCGAGGCGAGGAAGCGGTCGGCAGTCGCGGGTGCGATGCCGCGCGACACCGCTTCGGATTTCAGGCCGTTCTTGAACGCAGAAAAACTGCCGCCGCATTGCGCGAGCGCTAGGGCTGGTACACAGGTGACGGCGAGAGCGCACGCGAAATTCTTTAGAAAATCCAAATCAATACTCCAATCAAAATAAGGCTTGCCAAGGCCAAGCCCCAGCTTTTCCACACGATCACGACCGCGTCGTCAATGTCAGCCGGGCCTATGGAACGCCGACCGTCTGGATTGACCCAGGCGAGGTCCTCTATCTTGCCTTGATAGCTGCGTGGTCCGGCCAGCGCGATGTCCATGGCGCGGGCCATCCCTGCTTCGGGCCAGCCTGCGTTGGGGGAGCGGTGGAGGGCGGCGTCGGTGCGGATGGCGGGCCATGAGCCCGTTGCCTTGCCGGCCCAAGCGATCAGTGCGCCGGTGAGCCGCGCCGGCAGCCAGTTCAAAAGGTCGTCAAGCCGCGCCGCGGCCCATCCGAATTCAGCGTGGCGGGGGGTCAAATAGCCAATCATGCTGTCAGCCGTGTTGACCACCTTGTAGATCAAAATGCCCGGCAGGCCGCCGATCAGGAACCAGAAGGCGGGTGCGATGACCCCGTCGCTGAAGTTTTCCGACAAGCTTTCGATCCCGGCGCGGGTGATCTGGTCGGGGGTGGCAGCGCTGACATCCCGCCCCACGATCATTGCGACCGCGCGCCGCCCTTCGCCAGTGGATTGGCGCAAGCCATGCGCGACCGCTGCGACATGGTTGATGAGAGAACGGTGCGCCAGCAGGATTGCCGCGACCGCCACCTCAACCACCCAACCAAGCTGGGCTAGGGCAAGACCGATGATGCCTGCCCCGAGCACAAGGATCGCGATTGCTGCGACGCCCTTGGCGCGTGCTCCCGGTTCGGTGTTCAGCCGCGTGTCGAGCGCACCCACGGCGCGCCCCATCATCACGGCAGGATGGGGCAGGCGCGACCAGAGCCACTTTGGCTCTCCGGCCAATGCATCCAGCACCATGGCAAGTGCAAGGGTCAGCGCGGTTGTCACAGGGCGCTCTCAAGCTGCGACCAGCCATGAGCCGGAGGCAGGCCAAGGCGCAGCCAGCGGTTGCTGTAGGGGAAGATGCGGCTCCAGACATGGGACTGCGCGAGCCGGGCTTGCCACGCTGCGGCATCGCCCACGTCATAGAGCCGAAACAGCGTTGTGCCGCCGACGAGTTCTGCCCCGCGGCTCTGCATCAGCGTATCGAGCCTGTTTGCATCCTGTGCAAGCGTGGTCCGTGTGGCATCCGCCCAAGCGCGGTCCTCCAGTGCCGTTGCCCCGACATTGAGTGCGATACCGGAAACCGGCCAGGGCCCCAACATGTCGGTAAGCCGTGCAATCAGGACCGGATCGCCGATCACGAACCCGAGGCGCACGCCTGCGAGCCCCCAGAACTTTCCAAAGCTCTTGAGGATCAGTGCGCCGGGCCGGTTTGCTTGTGCGATCAGGCTCGCCTCCGGCGTGACATCGCAAAAGCTTTCGTCGATGACCATCAGGGGTGGGGTCATGTCCTGCGCGTTCCAATGCCGTCCATCGGGATTGTTTGGATGCACGAGGACCCGGGCGTCTGCCGCGTTGTCACCATTCACGGTCCAGCCTGCATTTGCGAAGCTGGCTGCATGTTCGTTGTAGGTGGGCGCGGGGATATGCACGGTGCCCTGCGGCGCAAGCCGCGGGATCTGCGCGATTGCCGCCGAGGCGCCGGGTGTGGCGAGGATCGCGGCATCGTCCGGCACGTTCCAGGCCATGCGTGCCGCAGCAATCAGCCGGTCGGCTGCCGCCCTGTCGGGCAGCGCTGTCCAATCCATCTGCGACAGTGCCGGTATGGGGTATGGTGTCGGATTGATGCCGGTGGACAGGTCGATCCATTCGGATCGGAGCCCGCCATATTTCGCGACAGCTGCGTCAAGGCCGCCGCCGTGATCCCGTTCTTGCGCCAAAATGCAAGACTCCTGTGCATGGCGTGCCGGTTTCGGCGTCTTCCGGCCCGGACAAAGCGGAAACTTGCCCGATTTTCAAGTCCGCGTGGGCGCGTTAATGAATCGCCCGATCTGTTAACTGTTTGTTAAGAGTATGCTGAACAGAAGAAAAGTGGGTCCGCGTTGGGGCGGCTCGGAGTGAGCATGGACGTTTTGATTGTTGAGAGCCGGCGGGAGCTGGGGGTGCTGTGGCAACGGCATCTGGCGCGGCAGGGGGCGGATGTTGCCCTCGTGCACGGGCAGGATGAAGCCGTTGCGCATCTGTCGGAACATTCGGCCGATATCATCATCATGGATCTGGTGCTGGACGAGGGCAGCGCCCTCGCCGTGGCCGACTTTGCCAGCTATCGCCATCCGAACGCGCGGGTGATCTTTGTCACCGACACGACATTTTTCTCGGACGGGTCGATCTTCAACCACTCGAGCAATGCCTGCGCCTTCGTTCCGGCGGGCACACCGCCCGAAGACCTGGCGGCGATGGTGGAGCATTACGGGGTCAACTGACCCCGTCTCGCCCGTGGGGCGCATCGAAATCCAGATCGGGATTGATCGGCAGGATTCGGTGCGGATTGATGCTTTCGTGGCTGTAGTGGTAGTGCCGCACGATGTGGTCCATGTTCACCGTCTCGGCCACGCCGGGCACCTGGTAAAGCTCGCGGGTGTAGGCCCAGAGGTTCGGGTAGTCGACCAGCCGCTTGCGGTTGCACTTGAAATGCAAGTGATAGACGGCATCAAACCGCACCAGCGTCGTCCAGAGACGCCAATCGGCTTCCGTGATCTTGTTGCCCATCAGGTAGCGTGAAGAGTTGAGCCGCTCCTCCAGCCAGTCGAGCGTATCGAAGAGCGGATGAACCGCGTCGTCATACGCCTCCTGTGTTGTCGCGAAGCCGGATTTGTAGACCCCGTTGTTGAGCGTGTCGTAGATGCGGTCATTCACCGGCGCGATGGCGTCGCGCAACTCCTCGGGCAAATAATCGTCGGTGTTTCCGGTGATCCCGTTGAACGCGGAATTGAACATACGAATGATCTCGGAGCTTTCGTTGCTCACAATGGTTTCGCGGTCCCTGTCCCACAGGATCGGTACGGTCACACGGCCTGAGAACATCGGATCAGCCTTGATATAGATGTCGCGGGCATATGGTACACCATATAAGGTGTCGCCTGTCGCCCCCTTGTCGTCGGGTTCAAAGGTCCAGCCTTCGGTCAGCATGTCGGGGTGAACGGCGGAGATGCTGATGTGATCCGTAAGCCCCTTGAGCTTGCGGAAAATCAGGGCGCGGTGCGCCCAGGGGCAGGCGTAGGAGACGTAGAGGTGATAGCGCCCGCTGGCCGCCGGAAAGCCATCCTCACCGGACGGACCCGCACGACCATCCGCCGTGATCCAGTTGCGGAACTTGGCCTGGCTGCGCTGGAATTTTCCGCCGCGTGATTTCGTATCGTACCACCGGTCGTGCCAGACGCCGTCCACCAAAAGACCCATGTTCGCTCTCCTGTCTGCGTTGGTGCAGATGTAGAGGCGGCGGAATTGCGCGCAAACCGAAGCTGGCGCGCATGACGCCTGCGCCTGCGCACATCAGCATGTTAGGGGAGAGTCACAGGAATGCCACAACCTGGAAGAGTTGCGCCATGTCATTGGAATTTAACTGAAACGACTCATTTTAAGAGTCATCCTGTGCTGTGGGGAGCGAAAGGAAAGACTGCCATGTCGACATTCGTACCAAAGGAAGTGCAAGCGGGCCTGGACAGCGCGCGGCTGCAATCCTTGAAAGAAGCCTCGCGTCTGCGGTTGGCCGTGGACGGCGTGACCTATCCCGTGCTGCGCATGTGGAAGACTGGCTTTTCCATGCAAGCCGATACGGCGCCGTATCTTCGCGGTTATGTCGATCTTTACGATGGTGCGATCCACCTGTTTCAGTGCCTGATCGTGGCCTCTGATGAAGAGGCGGGCGAGATGCGGTACGAGTTCAAGCGGCTGACGGCGGTGGCCGAAAAACCGGCGCTTGATTTCGTGCGGGCCGAGGATGCGCCCGTGGCGCTGCTGGCGCAGGACATCGACTGAAAGCAAACATGTTAATGCGGCGTGCGGTGCCTGTTGGCGCGCAAAACTGCATGTTTTGACGCTGAAACTGCGTATTTTCAGATCGGGAATTTGGGTCAAAAACATCCCTTTTTCCGCAATCTGCACATTTTGGTGCGAAAAGCGCGCGTTTTGGCGGCAGCACGCTTGGTAATGTCTTGTTCACAAGAGTTAAGCGTTAACCATTCGCATTAAGGTTTACGCGCATCTCGGAAGTCGCGTTTTGAGAGGGTTTACAGGCGTGGCGCAGCTGTTCTGGTGTCGCCTGTTTTTGCTGCGCTGCCCTATTCCATTTCCGACGGAGGACACGGGAGGCTCTCGTTCCATGTGCCTGCCCGGGCTCTTTAGCGGCTGGTGTTTAAACGTGGTCTCCGCCCGAGCATCCGCTGACGTATAGGCCATTTTCCACTTATTCTGCGGGTGCTCGTTTGACCGGAAATTGAGCGGTGGCCTACCGTCTGAGTGCGGGATGCCATCCGGTTTTTGGATGCGTGCCGCTTTCGCTTTTTAAAATGTACTTGGAGATTGCCCAATGGAACTCAGCGCATTTGAAGACATTTCCGACAGTTTTGTTTTTGCCGGCCCGGCGGATGTCGGATCGGTACGAGAGAACGGTTTTGGCAGTCCGTCATTCCTTGACCCGGCACAGTTGCCCAACGATGGCTTTCCTCCTGCATTTGACCTGAATGCGCCAATTCTCACTGATGCGGAGGCGGATTTCATGCTCAGGTTAGGCGAGCGGATTTTGGAAGATCCCAACTTGCAGGACGATATCGACAGGCTGTCGGAGCAGGATGAAATCACCTATCTCGATCGCCTGGAAATCACCGCGGATTTCCTGGAAAGCGTCAACCAGGGCTACTACGACGATATTTTTCTGGAAGCAGCAAATTGGCCTGAACCGGATCCGGCGCCGCCTGCGCCGCCGATTGTCGAGGTGCTGCCCGTTGGTGACGATTGGTGGTGGGCGCCGGAACAGTCGACGTGGGAAAGCGGTGGTGCGTGGGGCGGCGTCGGGGGCGGCAACGTCCAGTGGGATGCGTTTTACGCTGAGCATGAAGCCATTTTCTGACAGGCAGTGCGTTTCTACTGCAAGTCGCCAAACGCCTCGGCCAGCCTTTCCACCGCTTCCTGCACCCGCGCGCGGGGCGTGGCGATGTTAAAGCGTAGCCAGCTGTCGCCGCCCTTGCCGAAGGTTGGGCCGTGGTTGACGGCGATGCAGGCGTCCTGTTCGACCCGTTTGGTGAACTCTTCGCGCGTCATGCCGGTGCCGTCGAAATCGACCCAGGAGAGGTACGTGGCTTCCAAAGGCATCGAGTAGAGGCCGGGGATGGCGTTCACGGCCTCGTCAAAGAGTTTGCGATTGCCGTCGAGGTAGGTGACAAGCTCGTCCGTCCATGCCGCACCCTCGGGCGAGTAGGCTGCGGTGGCCATGAAAAGGCCGAAGGAGTTGGGTGAGAGGCCGAGGCCCGCCATCCGCTGCGCGAATTTGGCCCGCAGGTCGGGGTCGGCGATGATGACGTTGCCGGAGTGGCTGCCCGCGATGTTGAAGGTCTTGGTCGTGGCCGTCATCATGATCAGCCGGTCCTCGACGCCGGGGATGTGCGACATGGGGATGTGCTTGTGGCCGGGCATGACGAGGTCATGGTGAATCTCGTCCGAGACCAGGATCAGCTTGTGCCGTTTGGCGAAGGCTGCGACACCCAGCAGTTCGTCCCGCGTCCAGACCCGCCCGCCGGGATTGTGGGGTGAGCAGAGGATGAGCATGGTTTCCGAGCCGTCGAGCTGTTCGTCCCATGCATCGAAGTCCATTTCGTAGCGCCCGTCGGCCATGGGCATTTCGCATTCGACCACCCGCCGGTTGTTGGCTTTGATCACCTTCGCGAAAGCGTGGTAGACGGGTGTGAACAGCACGACGCCGTCGCCCGGTTCGGTGAAGGTGTCGACGCACATGGCGGTGCCGTTGACGAGGCCGTGGGTCGTGAAGATGTGGTCGGCCTGGACCGTCCAGTTGTGCCGTTCCTTCATCCACCACTGGATCGCCTCGCGGTATTTCGTATCGTCCCCGAAATAGCCCATGATCCCGTGATCGACCTGCGCCTGCACTGCATCCAGAACGCATTGCGGCGGGCGGAAGTCCATGTCTGCGACCCACATGGCGAGGCCCCTGTCGCCGTCGACGCCATAGATCTCCTCCATCATGTCCCATTTCACGCAATGGCTGCCGCGGCGGTCGATGATGGTGTCGAAACTCATGAGGATACTCCGTTGATCTGGCCGCAGGCTAGCGTGCATCGGAGCAGGTGCAAGGGGACATTGCGGTGGGCGGGGCGTTGGCTTACATGAACGCCATGAAACGCCCCATTCTTCTGCACCCTGATCCGCGTCTGAAAAAGACGGCTGATGCTGTGCCCGACCTGACGGACGAGCTGCGCGCGCTGGCGGATGACATGCTGGAAACCATGTATGATGCGCCGGGTATTGGGTTGGCGGCTCCTCAGGTGGGCGTGTTGACCCGGCTGATCGTGCTGGATTGCGTGAAGGAGGAGGGCGAAGCGCCCCGTCCGTTGATCATGTTCAATCCTGAGATTGTGGCCTCTTCGGACGAGCTGAACACGTATGAGGAAGGGTGCTTGTCGATCCCCGAGCAGTTTGCCGATGTGACCCGACCGGCGGAGGTTGAGGTGCGGTGGATTGACCGCGATGGCAAGGAGCAGACGGAGGCCTTGGATGGCCTTTGGGCCACGTGTGTGCAGCATGAGATCGACCATCTCGATGGCAAGTTGTTCATCGATTACCTCAAGCCTCTGAAGCGTCAGTTAATCACCCGCAAGATGCAGAAGCTGAAACGGGAACGCGCGCGCGCATGAGCGTGCGACCGATTTTGACCTGGCCGGATGCGCGGCTGGAAGCTGTTTGTGCGCCGGTCGAGGCGATCACGCCGGATGTGCGCGAACTGGCGGAAGATATGCTGGAGACGATGTATGCCGCACCGGGTCGCGGGTTGGCCGCGCCGCAGGTGGGTGAGCTGGTGCGGTTGTTCGTGATGGACACCACTTGGAAAGAAGGCACACGCAGCCCGGTTGTGTGCATCAACCCCGATGTCATTGAGCGCAGTGAAGAGATGGCCTGTGCCGACGAAGGCTGTCTGTCGATCCCCGGTGTCATGGCGGCGGTGGAGCGTCCCACATCGGTGCGCATGGTGTGGACCGATCTGGATGGTCTGGTTCATGATCAATGGCTTACCGGCTTTGCCGCCATCTGCGCGCAGCACGAGTTGGACCATCTGGACGGCATCGTTACCCTGGATCGTGTGGACGCCGCGCAGCGCGACGCCATACTTGCGGCCTATGCGGGTGAGGCATGACCGTTCGTCCCTTTGTTCCGTGGCCTGACAGGCGCTTGCGTACCGCTGCCGAGGACGTGCCCGAGATCACGGATGAGATCCGCGCGCTGTGGGCTGATATGGTCGAGACGATGGATGCGATGCCCGGTGTGGGTTTGGCTGCACCGCAGATTGGTGTGATGCTGCGCGTGGCCGTTGTCGATGCGACGCCCGACCGGTCGCGCCGTATTTTGCTGGCGAACCCGGAGGTTCTGGACGCATCGTCGGAGATCGAGAAGGGGACGGAGGCGAGCCCGAACTTGCCCGGTGTGTCTGCCGAGATTGCGCGCCCGAAGGCGGTCACTGTGCGCTTTCTGAACGACCAGGGCATGATCGACCGTCGCGATTTCGAAGGGCTGGAGGCGCGCAGTGTCCAGCACCAGATCGACCATCTGGCGGGGCGGATGTATTTCGACAATCTGGGCCGGGTGAAGCGCGACATGCTGCTGCGCAAGGCGAAGAAGGGGAAGTGAGATGCGTGTGATTTTCATGGGCACCCCGGAGTTTTCGGTTTCGGCGCTGGATGCGCTGCACGATGCTGGTCACGAGATTGTCTGCGTCTACACCCAGCCGCCGCGCCCTGCGGGGCGGGGCAAGAAGGATCGGCCCAGCCCCGTGCAGGCGCGGGCAGAGGCGTTGGGGCTGGAGGTGCGCCACCCGGTGTCGCTGCGCAATGATGATGCGCAGGCTGCGTTTGCAGCGTTGAACGCGGATGTGGCTGTGGTTGTGGCTTATGGCCTGATCCTGCCGCAGCCGATCTTGGATGCGCCTGTGCATGGCTGTCTGAATATTCATGCGAGCCTGTTGCCGCGGTGGCGTGGGGCGGCGCCCATTCATCGCGCGATCATGGCCGGTGATGCGGAGACGGGCGTTTGCATCATGCAGATGGAGGCGGGGCTGGACACCGGGCCCGTGCTGCTGCGGGGCAGTACGCCCATTGGCGCGACTGAGACCACTGCGGACCTGCATGATCGTTTGGCCGGGATGGGGGCTGGCCTCATTGTCGAGGCGTTGGCCGGGTTGGCTGATCTGGTGCCGGAGGTGCAGCCCGAAGAGGGCGTGACCTATGCCGCAAAGATCGACAAGGCGGAGGCGGCGATTGACTGGTCCCGCGATGCGGTCGAGGTGGATCGGCTGATCCGGGGGCTGTCGCCCTTTCCCGGTGCCTGGTTCGAGCATGAGGGCACGCGGATCAAGGTTTTGGGATCGGTGCTGGCTGAAGGCGCTGGAGCGCCCGGAATGGTTCTGGATGATGCGCTAACGGTCGCCTGTGGCAGCGGTGCCGTGCGCCTGACCCGCTTGCAACGGGCGGGCAAAGGCGCGCAGGATGCGGATGTGTTCCTGCGCGGTCTGCCGCTGTCCAAGGGCACGCAATTGTAGGAGAGCAGGCATGTTTCCCACCCTGATCGGCACCGTCGTGATTGCGGGCATCGTTGGCTATCTGTCGGAAAAGACGAACTTTACCCACAATGGGATCGTGCAGTCGATCATCATCTGCATCGGGGGCGCCTTCCTGTTCTACTTCGTGCGGCTGATGTTCGGGTTTGGCTTTTCGAGCCCGGGGCTGAACGCCATCGTGTCGTCGATCGGGGCGCTGATCATCGTGCCGACGCACTGGCGGAAATAGCGGCGTCAGTCGCGGTCCTTTATCCGTGGTGTCCGTACGTTCGGGCTGAGGTGGCTTGAGGGTTTCGCCTCGCGAAAGCCGGGGCCGAGATGGGTGGAGGGTGTGGCCTCACGTACCCCGCTGGTGAGCGGGGTTGGTTTGGGGACAAGCCGCTGTGTCGGGTCGGTCTGATTGACCAGCGGTGGCATCTGAGGCGATTGAGCCGCGAGGCTTGAGGCGAGTGCCCCTGCGATCAGCGCGGTGCAGAGCAGGTGTTGTGCCATTTTCTTCTGCTCCCATTGCCGGTGCCCGCCATGATCATATGGCAGGCCGCCGGTGCGATTTTGAGGAGGTGATCAGAAGAATTTCTTGATCAGCACCTTCTTTTTGAATGTCGTCTTGGGAGAAACGTATTTCTTCTTCTTGGCGCCGTGGAATTTGTAGCCGTGATGCAGCTTGTGCTTTTTCAGCTTCACCTTGAAATTCGCGTCGATGACCTGCGCGCTGTCGGCATCGGCGGTGGCGCTGACCCAGTAGGGTTGGGCGCTCACAGGCGACAGGCTGGTGACGGTGACCGCTGTGGCGATGGCGGCGATCAGAAGCGGGGTCTTGGTGGCTTGCAGGTTCATGTCTCTTCTCCTTTGCGGTGGCGGTCGGGACCGTGTGTCTTGGGAGAGAGATAGCGCAAAGAGGCTGTAACAATAAGGGACCAATCGGTCACAAACTGTCATGGAAATGGTAGTGGGGAGTGATCAGATTGCGGCGATAAACGCAGTTTCATTAGCAAAATTATATAGTTGTACGGGGTCGAGTCTGTAACAATTCGCGTGATGTAAGCCGCTGCGCGCGGGGCTTGCGGGTGTTATTTGCTCTTGAACGGGGCCATCCCGGCCCGAGCAAGCTCGTCCGCGCGTTCGTTTTCCGGGTGGCCTGCGTGCCCCTTTACCCATTCCCATGTCACTTTGTGCCGGGCTTGGGCGGCGTCGAGCCGTTGCCAGAGATCGGCATTGGCCACCGGCTTTTTCGAGGCGTTTTTCCAGCCGTTGCGCTTCCAGCCGTGGATCCAGCTTGTGATCCCGTTCTTGACGTAGTTGCTGTCGGTCACGACGGTGATGGTCGATGGCTTGGCCAGCGCTTCGAGGGCCGAAATGGCGGCCATCAATTCCATCTTGTTGTTTGTCGTCTGCGCCTCGCCGCCCTTCAGCTCGCGTTCCTTGACGATGGTGTCGCCGTCCATCGCGCGCAGCAATGCACCCCAGCCGCCGGGGCCGGGATTGCCGGAGCATGCGCCGTCGGTATAGGCGAAAAGCTCAGCCACGGTGGGCCTGCAGCACGATGAAGGGGGCGATGTCGCCTGAGAGGCCCGCTTCCTCGCCCTTGCGGGTGTACGTGAGGGCGAAGCCGGTTTGCGTGAGCAGGTCGGTCAGTGCGTCTTCGGTCATGTAGGAATAAAGCCGCCCTATGCTGTCGCGCGCCTCGCCCGTCCCGAGCTTGGTGCCGAAATGCAGCAGGCCGCCGGGTTTGAGGGCGCGGTGGATGGCGGTGAAGTGGTCGGGCCAGTCGCTGAGCGGCGTGTGCAGCATGGAGAAGTTGGACCAGATGCCGTCGTAGTCGGCGGTTTCGGTTAGGTCCGCGTAGGTGGCTTGGCGCGCTGTGACGCCGGGGTGGGATTTGGCAAGTGCCAGCATTTCGGGCACCGGGTCCCAGGCCTGGGCGTTCAGACCGGCCTGTGCCATGGCTGCAGCGGCAAAGCCGGGGCCGCAGCCGATGTCGAGGACGGTGCCGCCTTCGGGGACATTCGCGATGAACTTCTGCACCATCGGGTCGGCGCCCGCGTTCTGGACGAGGTCCGCGTACTCGCCCGCTTTGGCGGCGTAGACCTGAAGCGTTTCCCGGTCGCTCATCAGATCACCGTCACGGCGAGGCAGGCCACCACGATGGCCGTGAGCAGCACGCGCAGTTGCATCCACCAGCGCGGGGTCAGGCCCCAGCGGGAAAAGGCGAAGTCGAGCATCAGGAGACCGATGAAACCGAAGATGAGGTTGGTCGCGGCACTTGTGGGGCCCCCGCCCGTCATGAAGAACGCCCAGAGCGCAGGGATGACCGACAGGGTGTAGCCGGTGGCCGCTTGCGATCCGCTGGCCTTGGTTGCGAAGCCCCAGAGTACGCCCGACATGAAGGACAGGATGACCGAGCCGTAGAACAGTTGGACGTAGGGCCCGACAAAGCGCGGGCCGATATTGTCGAGGCCCCAGGCGGCGAGTGCCGGACTGAGCACGGTGAGTGCCCCCCAGATGAAGGGGATCAGGCCAGCAAGGCCGAGGATCAGGGGCGCGCGGGGGATGGCTGTCATAGCTCGGAGATCAGTTTGGCGATACGTTTGGCCCGGGTGTCGGCCCTTTTGGCGGTGTTGACAAGGTGCAATTTGGCGCGCTGTTGGCCCGGGGTCAAACCGGACCAGTCGGCGCTGCGTCCCGCGCTTCGGATCGCGGCCATGACATCCTCGGGCACGTCGACGAGATTGGGATCGACCGGTCTGATGCGCGCCTCGAACGGTTGGCCGACCTCAAGCCCGCTGTCGCGCAGGAAGGTCTTGCCCGTGTAGACGAAGGTGCCGTCGAGGACGGGCGCTTTGGTCAGGGCGAGGTTGATCGGGAAATCGCCGAACTCGCCTTCGATCCGTTTGGTTTTGGGGGGCAGGGCGGCAGTCACGTCATCCGGCAGGCGCAGGATGGTGTAGGTGTTCTTGCCCCATTCGAGGGGTTCGATGACCCCTTCGAACCAGATCCAGTCGTCGTTCATGCACGTTCTAGGGCGAGGCGTCCGGCGAGGGCGGCAAAGATCGCGGCGAAGCTGCGGGAGAGCCAGCGCATGACCACTTCGGAGCCGAGGATCCATTGGCGGGCGGCTGCGGCGAAGGTGCCGTAGAGGACGAAGACGGCGAAAGTCATGGCCATGAAGACGAGGCCGAGGGTTGTCATTTCGAGGGTCGCGGTCGCGGTGTTGCCGGACAGGAAGGGCGGCAGGAGTGCGAGGAAGAAGATCGACAGTTTGGGGTTCAGGATGTTGATCAAGGCCCCCCGCCGCGCGATGCGCCAGCCCGCGTCGGCGCTGCGCTGGGACGAGATGTTGAGCGCGCCACCCGAACGGAGGCTGCCCCACGCGAGCCAGAGGAGGTAGGCGACACCAGCAAATTTCACGATGTTGAAGAGCAGCGCGGAGGTGTGGAGGATGGCCGCGAGCCCCAGCGTTGCTGCTGCGAGGTGGGGGACGATGCCGAAGGTACAGCCAAGCGCCGCCCAGAGCGCTGCGCGCCGTCCCTGGCCCAAGCCAAGGGCGAGGGTGTAGATGACACCCGTGCCTGGTGCGATGACGACGACCAGTGCGGTCAGGAAGAATTGGACTGTCAGCATGAGTGCCCCCGGTATCTACCGCGTGAGGCTATGCGCTGTCCCGCGCTGCGTAAAGCGTGTGATGCCGCGGTGTGTTTGTTGCTTTGTCATATTGCCTACCTGCGGTAGCGTCTGGGCATTCGACCCTTTTACCGACGGTTTTTCGATGACACGTGTTTTCTTTTCCAATTTTTCCCAGCAGCCGGATGCCCGCGTTCTGTATGTTGTGCTGCACGCCTACAGCAACGGGCCGCGTCATGTGAAAGGCATCCGCGCGGCGATTGAGGAAATGGCGCCGGACGCCGATGTCTTGTGTCCAGAGATGCCGACGGGCCTCTTTTCGCTGGCCGATCCCGAGGAGATTGCGGCGCAGGTGAAGGACAGGATTGATCTGCTCTTTGCCGAGAAGGGGTATGAGCGGATCGTGCTGGTGGGTCACAGCGTTGGTGCGCTGATCTGTCGGCGTGTCTACCTGCTGGCGTTTGGTGTGTCGTCGGAGGCGGCCCCTTGGGTGGGCCGGGTGGACCGCATCATTCAGTTCGCGGCCATGAGCCGGGGGTGGACGATCAATCACCACCTGTCGCGCAAGACGGCCTTTGGTTACCGGGTGGGGATGGCCGCGTTGATGCCTTGGGGGTTCGTGAACGGGCGCACGCCGTTGATCCTGCACATCCGCAAGGGCGCACCCTTTCTGACCCGGTTGCGCATGGACTGGGTCAACATGGCGAACGAGGTACGCAGGCGGGCCGGGGCGGGCGAACAGGCCGCCCATGTGCCGACCATACAGCTGCTGGGCACCATTGATGACACCGTGGCGCCGGAGGACAATATCGACCCGGTGGCAGGCAGCGCGTTTTTCTATCGCGATGTGCCGCAGTCGGGTCATGGGGACGTGATCGACTTTGACGACCCCGCGCCGCTGATGGGTGCCGATGGCAAGACGGGCCGTAGGGGAGACGTGCGCAAGGCTGTGTTTCAGGAGGTGGCGCAGGCAAGCGTGGCCAATCTGACCGAGACCAGTGTGCATCCCGCGGATGAGAAGTTTGCCGCCGTGGATACGGATGTCACGCATGTCGTCTTTGTCGTGCATGGCATTCGTGATGTGGGGTATTGGACCCACAAGATCGCGCGGGCCATCCTGCGCCGGGCCAACGCACCTGATCTGCGCGATGTGGTCACGGTGCGGTCGCAGACCTCCAGCTATGGCTTTTTCCCGATCATCTCTTTCCTGCGCCCGGCCAAGCGGATGGAGAAGGTGGATTGGTTCATGGACCAGTATGTGCAGGTGCGGGCGCGGTACCCGGAGGCGTCGGTGTCCTTTGTCGGGCACAGCCACGGCACCTACCTGCTGGCGCGGTCGCTGCGCGAATACGAATTCTGTCGCTTTGATACGGTTGTCTTTGCAGGCAGTGTGGTGCGCCGTGCGTTCCCGTGGCGCGATTTCATCGCGCGGGGGCAGGTGGGCAAGATGATCAACTACGTGGCAACGGCGGACTGGGTTGTCGCCTTTTTTCCCAAGGCCTTTCAGGCGGTTGGCTGGCAGGACCTGGGCAGCGCCGGGCATGACGGGTTTGATCAGGCGGTGAAGGATGGGCCCGAATTGTTCGAGGTGGAATATGTACGTGGCGACCACGGGGCGGCCATTCAGGAGGGCAATTGGGATGACATTGCCGACTTCATCTTTGAGCCCAAGCAGATTGAACCTGCCGCTGGGCTGAAAGCGCCCCGGCGCAACTGGTGGATCGAGCGGATCGGGATTGTGGCACCTGCTGTTCCGCTCTTCCTCGTGGCCGTTGCGGTAGGGATCGGGTACCTGCTGTACCAGGCGCCTACGGCGGCGTGGTCAAACGAATTGTTGTTGGTTATCTATGCGTTTCTGGTGGTGAAGGGTCTGTCGAAGCTGTGAGCGTTCAGGCCGGTTCACGCAGGACGCGGGGCACTTTGAATTCCACGTTTTCGACCGCTGTTTCCACCATTTCCACCGTCACATCATAGCGGTCGCGGAAGGCGTCGATCACCTCGTTGATCAGCACTTCGGGGGCCGACGCCCCTGCGGTGATGCCCATAGAGGTGATCCCGTCGAGGGCGCGCCAGTCGATGTCTGTGGCCCGCTGGACAAGCTGGGCGTAATTGCAGCCCGCCCGTGCGCCGACCTCGACCAGACGTTTGGAGTTGGAGGAGTTGGGCGCGCCCACCACCAGCATGGCGTCGCATTTGGGGGCCATCGCCTTGACCGCTTCCTGACGGTTGGTGGTGGCGTAGCAGATGTCTTCCTTGTGCGGGCCGACGATGGAGGGGAAGCGGGACTGGAGGGCCGCCACGATGTCGGCCGTGTCATCGACCGACAGGGTGGTCTGGGTGACGAAGGCGAGCTTTTCCGGATCGCGCACATCGACCGTTGCCACGTCTTCGACCGTTTCGACCAGTAGCACTTCGCCATCGGGCAGTTGCCCCATGGTGCCTACTGTTTCGGGGTGGCCCGCATGGCCGATCATGATCATCTGCAGGCCGTTGTCGGCGTGGCGCTGGGCTTCGATATGGACTTTGGAGACCAGCGGGCAGGTGGCGTCCACATAGATCATCTCGCGTGCCTTGGCCGCGTTGGGGACGGACTTGGGCACGCCGTGGGCCGAGAAGATAACCGGACGGTCGTCAGGGCATTCGTCTAGTTCCTCGACAAAGACGGCACCCTTGTCGCGCAGACCGTCGACCACGAATTTGTTGTGCACGATCTCGTGCCGGACAAAGACGGGTGCGCCCCATTTGTCGAGCGCCATTTCCACGATCTTGATCGCGCGATCGACACCGGCACAGAACCCGCGTGGCGCGGCGAGATAGAGGGTGAGTGCGGGCTGGCTCATGGGTGCTCCTGTTGTTGATCAAGACCTAAGCGCTTGGGCCCATCGGGTAAAGGGTGCGCCTACTCCGGGGCGGTCTGGCCGAAGACCAACCGCGCCGCTTCGGCCCGGTTGTGGATGCCCAGTTTGCGGTAGGCCGTCTTGGCATATTCGCTGACCGTGTTCAGGCTGATGCCGCAAACGTGCGCGGCCTCTTTGCGGCTGAGGCCACGGGCGAGCATGTAGATCACCTCCGCTTCGCGCGGGCTGAGCGCGTTGAGGGAGGCGGGCATGTCGGGTGCAATGAGGGCCGGGGCGTGATCGGTCTGCGTGCCTGCCAACTCTTCGAGCCTGCGGTGGATCAGAAGGCAGAACAGCCGGAACTGTTCGGCTTGCGGCCACATCTGTTCGAGGAATGTCTCCCGGTCGAGTGTGGTGCCGAGGTTGAAGCCGCCATAGCGGTCGGCGCCGCGCAGGCGGGTTGGGATGCCGAAGCCTGTCAGAAACCCTTCGGCCCTTGCGGTCTTGATAAACGCCTTGGCGTCGTTTGGCAGGTAGTCGTGATCCGGCAGGAATTCGGGGCCGGTGGGCGTGATGTCGTAGCTGTTGCAGCAGTGGCTGAGAAACGGATCTTTATCCGGATTGGCCTGCGTGTAGAGCCCCGGGCAGGTTGTCATGAGGACGCTGCCCTGCGCTGGTGTCCCGGTCGCCGTGATATAGATTACATGCCGAATGCCCCGCGTGCGCAACGTCTGTACCACACCCTCCCACAATGCGTTGACGCATGTGAGGTGTTCCAGCTCCTCAGCATCACGAAACATACGGTGATCCCCCCAATCAGGGGGATATTTACACAGTTGTTTTTGTTTTAAAACAGCGAGGTGTGCCAGAGAAGCGGCATGCCATATTTGAGCACGAACCCATTTTCATATGACGGGCAGGGACATTGCAGTGTCACTGCCCGTTCATGGGTACGATATCAGCCCTGGGCCTGAACCTTTTGTTCACGCTCGGGCATCGGTTCCCGTGGGGGGCGACCGATGACGTCTTTCAGTTCGTCAAGCTCGATGAAGTTGTCAGCCTGGCGACGCAGGTCGTCTGAAATCATCGGCGGCTGGCTGCGAATCGTCGAGACGACGGAGACGCGCACACCCTGGCGTTGCAGGCTTTCCACGAGGGGACGGAAATCCCCGTCGCCGGAAAACAGCACGATGTGATCCACGCGCGGCGCAAGTTCCATCGCGTCGACGGCGAGTTCGATGTCCATGTTCCCCTTGACCTTACGCCGTCCCATGGAATCCGTGTATTCCTTGGCCGGTTTGGTCACCATGGTGAACCCGTTGTAGTTCAGCCAATCCACGAGTGGGCGGATCGGTGAATACTCGTCATTCTCAAGCAGGGCCGTGTAGTAGAATGCGCGCAGCAACTTGCCTCTGCGCATGAACTCTTGCCGCAAGAGTTTGTAGTCGATGTCAAACCCAAGCGCTTTGGCTGCGGCGTAGAGGTTCGATCCATCGATGAACAGCGCTAACCGTTCGTCTTTGTAAAACATAAAATGTCCTTCCGAAAATTCGGGATACCGCCTGTGATTTCCGTGAGTGAGTGCGTTAAAACGCGAAGCGGCGGTGAGTGAAAAATAGGTGATTTTAATTATGTCGCAAGTCACGGATGGGGTCAAAGCGAGCGAAACCCTGCCGCAAAACCAACTAAACATGGTCATTGCCCTGGGGTCTAACAAGTCCTCTGACGTAGGGTCACCTACGGAAATTCTGGAAAAAGCGATCTCTCGGATGGAGGAATCCGGCGCCGTGATTCGTTCGCGCAGCCGCTTTTTCCGAACCCCCGCCTTCCCTGCCGGAAGTGGTCCAGATTTTGTAAATGCCGTTATTTTACTGTCTGCTGCGTGGTCTGCGCCCGAAACCATCACGCGCCTGCACGAGATTGAGGCGGAGCTGGGTCGGCGACGCAAGGTCAGATGGGAGCAGCGCGTTGTGGACCTTGATCTGCTCACCCATGGCGATGCGGTCCGGCCTGATGTTGCGACGTTGCGTCAATGGATGGACTTGTCCCTCGATCAGCAGCGGAAATCAGCCCCCGGGCAGTTGCTGTTGCCTCACCCACGGTTGCATGAGCGTGCTTTCGTACTCGTTCCGATGGCGGAGGTTGCGCCGGATTGGGTGCATCCGATCACCCGCCGAACCGTTGTCGAGATGCGGGACGCGCTGCCAGCCGAAGACTTGGCCACCATCACACCGCTCGAATAGCGACTTGTCATTCACATAAATCGGGCCTAGATAACGGCCTTCTATCCTTTCTTGCTTGAGCTGGAGCATTCCCATGGCCCGCGTGACCGTTGAAGACTGCGTTGACAAGGTTCCGAACCGTTTCGAACTGGTGATGCTCGCCGCACACCGCGCACGCGAGATTTCGTCGGGCGCGCCGATCACTGTGGACCGCGACAACGACAAGAACCCCGTCGTGTCCTTGCGCGAGATTGCGGAAGAAACACAATCTTCCGAAGAGCTGCGCGAGCGTCTGATCGAATCGAACCAAAGCCAGATCGAAGTGGACGAGGCCGAAGAGGACGCGATGGCGCTTCTTATGGGTGCCGAGCAGGACAAGCCCGAAGAAGACAGCATGTCCGAAGAGATGCTTCTGCGTCAGCTGATGGCCGCCCAAGGCCAGGGCTGACACCACCCGGGGTGCGGACCGCATGATATCTGCCGACGACCTGATCGCGCTGGTCCGCAACTACAACCCGAAAACCAACGAAGATTTGATCCGCCGTGCCTATGTGTTCGGCGGGGAAATGCATGAGGGGCAGTTCCGCCATTCGGGTGAGCCCTATTTCACGCATCCCGTTGCTGTCGCCGCCATTCTGACCGAGCAACAGCTGGATGATGCCACCATCGTCACCGCTCTGCTGCACGACACGATCGAGGACACCAAGGCGAGCTATGCCATGGTCGCCGAAGAGTTCGGGGACGAGATTGCCAAGCTGGTCGACGGAGTCACCAAACTGACCAATCTGCAGCTGTCTTCGGTCGAAACCAAGCAGGCCGAGAACTTCCGCAAGCTGTTCATGGCGATGTCGAAGGACATGCGCGTCATCCTGGTCAAGCTGAGCGACCGTCTGCACAACATGCGCACCATCAAGTCCATGCGCCCCGAAAAGCAGGTGCAGAAGGCGCGCGAGACCATGGACATCTTTGCCCCCCTTGCGGGCCGCATGGGGATGCAGTGGATGCGCGAGGAATTGGAGGATCTGGCCTTCAAGACCCTGAATCCCGATGCGCGGTCGTCGATCATTCGCCGGTTCATCACCATGCAGCGCGAAACGGGTGACGTGATCCAGCGCATCACCGGAGATATGCGCCACGAGTTGGAGAAGGTGGATATCGAGGCCGAGGTGTTTGGCCGTGCCAAGAAACCTTACTCCATATGGCGCAAGATGCAGGAGAAGGATCAGTCCTTCAGCCGGTTGTCCGATATCTACGGCTTTCGCGTCATCACCGGCACTGAAGAGGACTGCTATCGCGCGCTCGGTGCCATTCACCAGCGCTGGCGTGCCGTTCCCGGCCGCTTCAAGGACTATATCAGCCAGCCCAAGACGAACGGGTATCGGTCCATCCACACCACGGTGTCCGGCCGTGACGGCAAGCGGGTCGAAGTGCAGATCCGCACCCGCCAGATGCATGATGTGGCCGAAACCGGCGTGGCGGCCCACTGGTCTTATCGCGACGGGGTCCGGTCGCAGAACCCCTTTGCCGTCGATCCGGCCAAGTGGATCAGCCAGCTGACCGAGCAGTTCGACAGCGAGGAGGATCACGAAGACTTCCTCGAGGCTGTGAAGCTCGAGATGTATTCGGACCAGGTGTTCTGCTTTACCCCCAAGGGCGAGGTGGTGAAATTGCCGAAAGGCGCCACGCCTATCGATTTTGCCTATGCTATCCACACGCGGATCGGGAATGCCTGTGTGGGCGCCAAGGTCGACGGGATGCGCGTGCCCTTGTGGACCCGCGTGAAGAACGGCCAGTCGGTCGAGATCATCACCGCCGAGGGGCAGACGCCGCAAGCGACCTGGCTTGAAATCGCGACGACCGGCAAGGCCAAGACCGCGATCCGCCGCAGCTTGCGCGAGGCGGACCGGGATCGTTTCATCACCCTGGGTCGTGAGTTGGCCCGTTCCGCCTTTGCTCATGTGCAGAAGAAGGCGACGGACAAGGCGCTGGAGGCTGCGGCCAAGCATTTGCGCCTGAAGGATGCGGATGAGGTGCTGGCCCGTCTGGGATCCGCCGAGCTCACCGGGCGCGCGGTGGTGCAGGCCATCTATCCCGATCTGACGCCCAAGCCCGGCAAGGAGGTCGACGCGAAGCGTGCCGTGATTGGCCTTTTGCCCGGCCAGTCCTTTCAGCGTGCCACCTGTTGCGAACCGCTGCCAGGTGAGCGCATCGTCGGCATCACGTTTCGCGGGGAAGGTGTGGTTGTTCATGCCATCGACTGTGGACGGTTGGCCGAGTACGAGAACCAGCCGGACCGTTGGCTGGACCTGCATTGGCATGACGGCACCCATCCGGCCGTCTACGGTGTGACCCTCGATGTGACTATTGGAAACGACGCGGGCGTGTTGGGGCGGATTTGCACATTGATCGGCGAAAGCAAGGCGAATATCTCGAACCTTGAGTTTGTGGATCGGAAACCTGACTTTTACCGGTTGCTGGTCTACGTAGAGCTTCGGGACGCGCCGCATTTGCACACGTTGATGGGGGCGCTCGAAGCTGAGAGTGATGTGGCCGCTATCGACCGCTTTCGCCGCCCTGCACCGTCCGCAGGCCAGGCGGTTGTGGCGGGTTAGGCGCAAGAAGGGGCGACAAGACATTGGTGTTCAAGCGCCGCGACCCCAAACCGTTTCTGCGCGCGGTGCTCGAGTTTCTCTGGCCGCGCGGAGGATGGGCGCGCGCGTTTCAATACGTCAAACACAGGGTACGCCGGCTTCCGGACCGTCCTGAAAAGATCGCGCGGGGCATCTGGGCCGGTGTCTTCACCACGTTTACGCCCTTCTACGGCCTGCACTTCTTTGTCGCGGCGGCCATCGCGACAGCGATGCGTGGCAATATCGTGGCCTCGCTCATGGCGACCTTCTTTGGCAATCCGCTGACTTATGTGCCCATCGGTCTTGTTTCGCTTCAGACCGGTCACTGGCTCTTGGGCACGGAGATGAAGGAGGAGACGGAACGGTCCTTTGGTGGGAAGTTCGTCGATGCCGGGTCGGATCTTTGGCTGAACTTCAAGCATGTGCTGACGGGCGCGCCGCGGGACTGGACCAGGCTGAGCATCTTTTATGATGAGGTGTTCTTTCCCTATCTCATCGGCGGCATCATCCCGGGCATCGTGTCGGCCACCGTTTGCTATTACCTGTCCGTTCCCGTGATCCGCGCGTACCAGAAGCGTCGCAAGGGTGCGATCAAGGCAAAGTTCGAGGCGTTGAAGGCCAAGGCCGCCAGCAAGGCTGCCAGCGCCAAGCAGAAAGCCGACTGATATCTTGGTACAATTTTGCCGCTTTGTCTGCATTTCCAGAGGGTTGCTTCCGCACTAGGTTGCGGCTGAGCGACATGGCTTGGAAGGACGAGAGCGATGACATCTCCCTTGGGTAAATTGCGGCTTGGCGTGAACATCGACCACGTGGCGACCGTGCGGAATGCGCGGGGTGGCGACACGCCCGATCCGTTGCGTGCGGCTAAGCTGGCAGAGGCGGCGGGGGCCGATGGCATCACGGCGCATTTGCGCGAAGATCGCCGTCACATATCGGACGCCGATATCGAAGGGTTGATGGACGTCCTGTCGGTCCCGCTGAATTTCGAGATGGCCGCCACCGATGAGATGCAGAGCATCGCGTTGCGTCACAAGCCGCACGCCGTCTGCATCGTGCCCGAGAAGCGAGAAGAGCGCACGACCGAGGGTGGGCTTGAAGTGGCGCGCGAGGAAAACCGCCTGGCCCATTTCATTGCGCCCCTGCGCGATGCGGGCTGCCGTGTGTCGATCTTCATCGCTGCCGACAAGCGCCAGATCGAAGCTGCTCACCGCATCGGCGCGCAGGTGATCGAGCTTCATTCGGGGGCTTATTGCGACGCCCATCACGAGGGGCGTCTCAACGATCGCGATCGTGAGTTGGAAGCGATGCGCGAGATGTCCGCCTTTGCCCATGAGCTGGGACTGGAGGTGCATGTGGGACATGGGCTGACCTATGAAACCGTGTCCCCGGTTGCGGCCTTTCCGGAGGTGATGGAGCTGAACATCGGTCACTTCCTGATTGGAGAGGCGATTTTCCTCGGTCTTGATCCTGCCATCCGCGAGATGCGCCGTCTGATGGACGAGGCGCGCGCCTGATCGGCATGATCCTGTCGATCTTGTCGGTGCGGCTTGTGCTTTTGGCGGAACCGTCCATTCTGGGGTGAATGTTGAGGGCGCGGCTGCCATGCCGCGTGCGGAAGAAGGGAGCCAAGAATGATCCGCCATTGCGTTTTTCTGCGACTCGCCCCCAAGGCGGACAGCGCCGAATTGGACAAGGTGATGCTGGGACTGGCGGATGTGGTGCAGCGGCTTCCCGGGTGTTCAGGCTTTCGTGCCGGACCCAACCGCGACTACGAGGGCAAGACACCCGACTACCCCTATGGCTTCACGCTGGATGCGATAGATGCCGAAGCGCTTGCGACCTATGCAGTGGACCCCGAGCACCAGGAGCTCGGCGCGCGGCTTGTGGCCCTGTGCGAAGGCGGTGCGGAGGGCATCACCGTTTTTGACATTGACGCGGTCTAGCTTGCCCTTGCGGGCTCGGATCGTTGCGATTGGCGCGGTGCTGGTTGCTGCATGGGCGCTGGTCGTTCTAGAAGGTGCGCGCGGCGGGCTGACCATCGAGGAGCGCCGCATTGGCGACACGCCTGTAACCGCATATTCGGGTGCGGAAGATGGCCCACCGGTGATCGTGGCCCACGGCTTTGCCGGGTCGCGGCAGATGATGCAGGGCTATTCCCTCGTGCTGGCGCAGGCCGGTTACACTGTCTACGCCTTTGATTTTGAAGGGCATGGGATGCATCCGACGCCGATGGGCGGGGATGTGAATGCGATTGAGGGCACCACGCAGCGTTTGGTGGATCAGACCCGTGCGGTGATCGACGCCGTGGCTGGTGATGTGCCGGTCTCGCTGCTGGGCCATTCCATGGCGACCGATGTCCTGGTGCGCGTGGCGCAGGATGATCCGCGTGTGGGTCCGCTTGTGCTGCTGTCTGCCTTTTCGCTTGCGATTGATGCTGACCACCCGGCGCATCTGCTGCTTGTGACCGGTGCTTGGGAGCCGGGCTTGACCGATTTTGCGGTGGAGGCGGCGCAGATGGTGGACCCTGCGGCGGCCGTGGGTCAGACGGTGACGGCAGATGGTATTGCCCGCCGCGCCGTGCTTGCCCCCTATGCCGAGCATGTTGCCATCTTGCAGTCGCGCGCGGGACGGGCGGAGGCCCTTGCGTGGTTGAACCTGTATTACGACCGGACGACCTCTGCCCCCGTGCCGGTCACGGGGTGGGCGCTCATCGCGTTGCTCTTCGCGGTGACGCTGCTGGCGCGGCCCTTGGCGCATGTCGTGCCTGTATCTGCGGTCTCCGACGCACCGCTGTCTGCGCGCCACTTTGCGCTTGTCGCGCTTGCCCCCGCCGTTCTGGCGCCGCTTCTGGCGGCCCCGATCGATACCCGTGTCTTGCCGGTTCTGGTGGCGGATTATCTTGCGCTGCACCTTGCCATCTATGGGGTTCTGCAGATGGCGATGCTTGTCTGGTTGGGGCGGGGTGTGCCGCGCCCATCGCTTTTGGCGGCTTGTGTGCTGGTCGTTTGGGCGTTGGGTGCATTTGGATTGGCGCTGGACCGCTACGGCGCGAATTTCGTGCCGAGCGGTGACAGGGTGTTGATCATTCTGGCGCTGGCCGTGGGCGCCGTGCCGTTCATGTTGGCCGACGCGCGCGCGGCCTTTGGAGCCCCTGTGTGGCAGCGGATCGTGTTGCGCGTTGCCCTGTTGGTGTCGCTGGGCATTGCCGTTGCGCTGGATTTTGAAGGGCTGTTTTTCCTGATCATGATTGCCCCCGTTATCCTTCTGTTTTTCCTGACCTTTGGCGTGATGGGCCGCGCCTTTGCCAGACGGACCGGGCCCGCCACGTCGGGGCTGGCCTTGGGCCTTGTGCTGGCTTGGGCGTTGGGCGTATCCTTTCCGCTCTTTTCCGCGTGAGGTTGTAGATGATCCTGGGTGTCGGCACCGATTTGGCGAATATCGAGCGCATCCAGGGCACGCTGGATCGCTTTGGCGACCGGTTTCGTAACCGGGTGTTTACCGACATCGAACAGGGCAAGGCCGAGCGGCGGGCGGATACCGCGGGCACCTATGCAAAGCGCTGGGCGGCCAAGGAGGCCTGTTCCAAGGCGTTGGGCACGGGCCTGCGCATGGGAATTGCATGGAAAGACATGGCTGTGTCCAATCTGCGCACGGGCCAGCCCGTGATGAAAGTGACGGGGTGGGCCGCCGAACGGCTGGCTGAAATGACGCCCGAAGGGCACGAGGCGATCATCCATGTCACCCTGACCGACGATCACCCCTGGGCGCAGGCCTTTGTCGTGATCGAAGCGCGCCCTATTCAATCGCCACCGGTGGCTTGACACCCCCGCATGTCGACCGCATGTAGCGCGGAACCCACCCCGAAGGAGCGCGCAATGGCCGCCAAGGAAAAGTCCCAGAATGGCGTGATCGAGACGATCAAGACCATCGTCTATGCGCTGCTGATTGCGGGTGTGTTTCGGACCCTGTTCTTTCAGCCATTCTGGATCCCGTCGGGGTCGATGAAAGAGACGCTGCTGATCGGGGATTTCCTGTTCGTGAACAAGATGGCCTATGGCTATTCCTATGCGTCCTGCCCGTCGATCCCGGCCATCGGGCTGGACGCGCAGGGCATGTGCGGGTTCATCGACGGTGACAACACGCGCATCTGGGCGGGGCAGCCCGAGCGGGGCGACGTGGTTGTGTTCCGGCATCCGGTGTCGGGCGCGGACTTCATCAAGCGGGTGATTGGTCTGCCCGGCGACACCGTGCAGGTGCGTGACGGCCAGATCATTCTGAATGGCGAGCCTGTACCGCAAGAGCCAGCGGGCACCTTTACCGAAGTGTTCGACCGGCAAGGGCCGCAAGGTCTGCTACCGCGCTGTGAAAGCGGTGCTGTGGGCCAGGGTGCGGCCTGCACCAAGTCGCGCTTCATCGAGACATTCCCGAACGGGGAAGAGCATGTGGTGCTGAACGTGGCGGTCCAGCAATCGGACAACACGCCCGTCTACCGCGTGCCCGAGGGGCATTTCTTTTTCATGGGTGACAACCGGGACAACTCCTCCGACAGCCGTCTGGCGCAGGTCGCAGGTGGCGTCGGCTATGTTCCGTTCGAGAACCTGATTGGCCGTGCGGACCGGATCATGTTTTCCTCGGCTGGCCGGTCCATGCTGTTCTTCTGGACCTGGCGCAGCGACCGCTACTTCAAGAGGATCGAGTGAAGCTGGGCGCGGAGCTTTCCGCCTTCGAGGGCCGGATCGGGCACAGCTTTGCCGCGCCCGAATTGCTGGTCGAGGCGGTGACCCATGCGTCGATGTCGTCGCCCACGCGGTCCGACAACCAGCGGCTGGAGTTTCTGGGCGACCGGGTCTTGGGTCTGGTGATGGCGCAGGCGCTTTTGGAGGCAGATACTGATGCCTCGGAGGGCGCATTGGCGCCGCGTTTCAATGCTTTGGTGCGGAAAGAGACCTGTGCCGATGTGGCCCGCGACGTCGCGCTCGGCGACGTGCTGCGCTTGGGGCGGTCCGAGATGCTGTCCGGGGGGCGGCGCAAGCAGGCCTTGCTGGGTGATGCGATGGAGGCGGTGATCGCGGCCGTCTATCTTGATGCTGGTTTCGATGCGGCCAAGGCGCTGATCCTGCGCTTGTGGGGCGAGCGGATCGCGCGTGTCGATGCGGATGCGCGGGACGCCAAGACGGCCTTGCAGGAATGGGCGCAGGCCCGTGGTATGACCCCGCCGCAATATGTTGAGACCGACCGGTCGGGGCCTGATCATCAGCCCGTGTTCACCATTGCCGCGCGTCTGTCCACGGGGGAGGAGGCCACCGCCACCGCCGGGTCGAAGCGTGAGGCACAGCAGGCAGCGGCGCAGGCGTTGCTGAACGAACTGGAGGGGTCGGCATGACCACGCGCGCAGGTTTCATCGCCCTGATCGGAGAGCCCAACGCGGGCAAATCCACGCTCTTGAACACCATGGTCGGCGCCAAGGTCAGCATCGTGACCCACAAGGTACAGACCACGCGCGCCCGCATTCGCGGTGTGGCGATGGAAGGTGACAGTCAGCTCGTGTTCGTCGACACGCCCGGCCTGTTCCAGCCGCGCCGTCGGCTGGATCGGGCCATGGTGGCCGCGGCCTGGGGTGGGGCTGCGGATGCAGATGTGGTCGTGCTGATGGTTGAGGCGCATCGCGGCGTGACGCCCGGCGTTGAGCGTATTCTGGAAGGCATGGCCGAGATCGGGCAGGGCCGGACCGTGGCGCTCGCCATCAACAAGATTGATCGGGTTGAGGCGCCAGTATTGCTTGGACTGACGAAGGATTTGAACGAGCGTTTTGATTTCGTCGAGACCTTTATGATCTCTGCCGAGAAAGGGCATGGGGTTGAGACCCTGCGCCAATGGCTGGCGGCACAGGTGCCCGAAGGTCCGTGGCTGTACCCCGAGGACCAAATCGCCGATCTGCCCATGCGCATGATCGCTGCCGAGATGACGCGCGAAAAGCTGACCCTGCGCCTGCATCAGGAGTTGCCCTATCAGTTGACGGTCGAGACCGAGGCTTGGGAAGAGCGCAAGGATGGGTCGGCCAAGGTGGACCAGATCATCTATGTGTCGCGCGATGGGCACAAGGGGATCGTGCTGGGTCACAAGGGCGAGACTATCAAAGCCGTCAGCAAAGCCGCGCGCGAGGAATTGGCGGAGTTTCTGGGCCGCAAGGTGCATCTGTTCCTGCAGGTGAAAGTGCGCGAGAAGTGGCTGGAAGAAGCCGAGCGCTATGACCAGATGGGTCTGGATTTCAAAGATGGCAACGCCTGAGCCTTTGGCTGATCGACCCTCCGGGGGCGGTTTATTTCGCGAAATGAAGGGGATTGCGTGTCGCCTCGTTTGACTTCTCGGTTTTGGGTGGATGCCTATTTGGCGAGGCTGCGTTTTGCGGACATTCCGGGATTTGTGGTGGCCCATGGGGATGATACTGGCGGTGCCGTGCTTGTGAAGTTGAACACGCTGGATGGGCAAGCGGTGCTGTATCAGCGGTCCTTTGACCTGATGATGGACACGCGGGTGTGGGCCGAGTTGGCTTCTGGACCGGAGCCGGATGTGGATGCCGCGGTTGCGCGGCAGCGTGGGTTTGACCCGGATCTGTGGGTGATCGAGGTTGAGGATCGGGCCGGGCGGCACCTGCTGGATCAGGAGGGGCTGGCCTGAGATGGAGTGGCGTGGCACGGGCATATTGCTGAGCGTGCGGCGCCACGGAGAGACCAGCGCCATCATCGATGTCTTTACTGAAGAAAAAGGCCGCCATGCCGGAGTGGTGCGGGGCGGCACCAGCCGCAAGATTGCACCCTCTCTCCAACCCGGCGCGCAATTGGATGTCGCGTGGCGCGCGCGGCTTGAAGATCACATCGGAACATTCGCTGTCGAGCCGGTGCGCAGCCGTGCGGCACTGGTCATGGGCAACCGGCTGGCGCTGGCGGGGTTGAACGCTGTCACCGGTCTTTTGGCGTTCTGCTTGCCGGAGCGTGAGGCGCATGGCCCGCTCTACCGGCGGACCGAGACGCTCTTGGATTTGCTGGGGCAGAATGAGCTGTGGCCGCTGGCATACCTGCAATGGGAATTGGCGCTGCTTGAAGAGATGGGCTTTGGTCTGGACCTCACGGCCTGTGCGGTGACGGGGGCGACGGAGGGGTTGGCCTATGTCTCGCCCAAGTCGGGGCGTGCCGTGTCAAAAGCGGGTGCCGGTGTGTGGGCAAGTCGGCTTTTGCCCTTGCCGCCGGTGTTGCGGCGTGAAGGAGACGCGCCGGATGCAGAGATTGCGCAGGGGCTGGAGACGACCGGGTATTTCCTGACCCATCACCTTGCCCCTGATTTGGGATCAAAGCCATTGCCGGAGGCGCGGGCGCGCTTTGTCGATGCGTTCAGTCGGACGTTGTGAAAATCATCTCTTCGTTGTCGTCATTGCGGAGGAACAGAGTGCCTTCGCGCACTTCGGATTGGGTCATACGTGCGAGTGCGTCGAGGTACAGGGTTTCTGCGTCAAGCGCATCGCAGGCAAGATCGGTGGACACGATCGGGGTCAGTTCAAACCAGGGATACGGCACCGTGTTGGTTGCGCTGAACGTGTTGCAGGGCGCCCGGCCCGAGACCGGCCCGCCCGGTTCGAACTCGAGCGTGGCAGGGCCGGACAATGCGGCCCCGTTCAGGGTTTGCAGTTCCCAGAGCCGGTCTGCGGCGCCGTAGCGTGCAACCGTCTCGTCTGCCTGGCAGGCGGGAAGGAGTGCCGTCAGCGCCAGCGCGGCGGCGCGGATCATTTCAGAGCCATCACCAGGTCGACCAGTGCAGCGAAGGCAACAAGCGCGTCACCATCGTCGGTGTGCATCTGCTTGAGCCCGACAAGTGACCCGTAGGCGGAGCGTGCGAAATCCTCGTTCGTGACGCCGATGCCGGACATCAGATCGGTCAGACGCTTGAGGCGGGCCTTGTCGACTTCGGTCAACGCCTTGGCGACCGCTTTGTCCTGCTGCGCCCAGGCGCGCAGGGCGGGGCCGGGGCTGTCTTCCTGCACGCTTTGTCCGAAGCGGATCATCTTGTCCGTTGGCGTGCCATCCTGTGCGCTGTCTTCGGCCAATGTGGCCAGCGCGCGGCTTTTCCATTCGGCCAGTAGGGCCTTTTGGAATGCCGGTACGTCCTTGAAATGCCAGTAAAAAGATCCTTTGGACGTTTTCAGGTGTCTTGAGAGTGGTTCTGCTCTGAGCGCAAGGGGCCCTTGGGCTGTGAGCTGTTCAAGCCCGGCGTCAATCCAGGCGGCGGGGGAGAGAGGTGCTTTGGCCATATTCGTGCGATACGCTTGGGTATGCAGGGGCGCAAGCGAAAGCGGCTGCAACTTCCGGTATGAGCGTGTTGCCGCACATGGTGCGAAAAAATCTGCTTATCTTGCATGCAGTTCGGTCGCCTTGTGGACCGTTCTAGATCCCGGATGCGACGGCGAGTGCGACCACCACAAGCATGGATGCGGCCATGGCATAATTAATGCGCCGCTGGCGGTGTGGCGCAAGGTCCAGCGCCTTGAGCTGCACCCCGAACCAGACCCACAGCACATGGATCGGAACCCAGATCGCGTTGACGATCAGCAGCTTCCACGCCGCTTCGGCCACGAGCGCGTCGGGCATGAGCGCAAAGCCGGAAAAGAGGGCGGTGTTGACGGCGTAAGCCTTTGGATTGATGGGCTGAAGCAGAATACCGTTGATCACGCCGGGTTCGGTGTCGGCGGGCGCGAAGGCCAGTTTTGACCCGGCAAACGCGATGCGCGCGGCGATGTAGAGCAGGTAGGCTGTCGAGAGAATGAAGAGGAAGGTACGCAAGGCCGGGCTGGCGAGGATCAGGGCGGCAAGGCCGCTGATCACCGCGAGGATGACGAGGTTGTTGCCGATGAAGAGGCCCAGCACGTAGCGCAGACCCGACTGCATGCCGAAGGCGGCGCCAACACCTGCGGCGGACAGCACGCCGGGGCCGGGGGTGATGATGAGTAAGAAGACGGCGGCGGCGAAGGTGAGCATTGGGTTAGAATGGCGGAGCCTGCGTCCAGGTCAATGCGGGAACGGGCACCGTACGCGCAACAGTTAACGCGCGGTTTGCGTGGGACGGGCGGATATGCGGGTTAACGCCTGTGTTTGTTGGGAAAACTGCGATGCACCACCAGTACACCCCCTGTGCACCCCCCGTACACCGGTTGTGCACCAAAGCGCGGGTTAACGGTGCGTGCGGTGCTGAAGGTTAAGAGCGGGTTAATGGGGTTTTCATGGGGCAAATGCAAAGAGGCCGGGCTGAAGCCCGGCCTATGGTTTTGATGATCTTTGGCAGGCGTGGCGGGGTGAAACCCCGCCCTACCGTTTTGGATCAGCCGAGGATGCGGCGGGCGATGACTTGCGCTTGGATCTCGGCGGCACCTTCGAAGATGTTGAGGATACGGGCGTCACAGAGGACGCGGGAGATTTTGTACTCCAGCGCGAAACCGTTGCCGCCATGGATTTGCAAACCATTGTCTGCAGCCGCCCAGGCCACACGGGCGCCGAGCAGCTTGGCCATGCCGGCCTCCACGTCGCAGCGGCGCCCTTCGTCCTTCTCGAAGGCCGAGAAGTAGGTGAGCTGTCGGGCCACCATGATCTCGACCGCCATCATCGCCAGTTTGTTGGCCACGCGGGGGAAGTTGATCAGCGCCTTGCCGAATTGCTTGCGGTCCAGGGCGTACTGCATGGAGATGTCGAGGGCCGATTGAGCAACGCCAATAGCACGGGCAGCAGTCTGGATGCGGGCGGATTCAAAGGTCTCCATCAATTGCTTGAAGCCTTTGCCTTCTTCGCCGCCGAGCAGGTTCTCACCTTTGACGTGGAAGTTGTCGAAGCCCAGCTCGTATTCCTTCATGCCGCGATAGCCGAGGACTTCGATCTCGCCGCCGGTCATGCCGTCGGTGGGGAAGGGGTTTTCGTCGGTGCCCGGCGTCTTTTCGGCCAGGAACATCGACAGGCCCTTGTAGTCCGTCGTGTTCGGGTCGGTGCGGGCCAGCAGTGTCATCACTTGCGTGCGCGTGGCGTGGGTGATCCAGGTCTTGTTGCCGGTGATCTTGTAGTCGCCGTTGTCATCCTTGACTGCGCGGGTGCGGAGCGAGCCGAGGTCAGAGCCGGTGTTGGGTTCGGTGAACACGGCTGTGGGCAGCGTTTCGGCGGAGGCCAATTGCGGCAGCCACTTTTGCTTTTGCTCTTCGGTGCCGCCCGCGATGATCAGCTCGGCTGCAATTTCGGACCGGGTGCCGAGGGAGCCGACGCCGATGTAGCCGCGCGACAGCTCTTCGGAGACGACGCACATAGATGCCTTGGAGAGACCAAAGCCGCCATATTCCTCGGGGATGGTCAGGCCGAACACGCCCATCTCGGCGAGCTCCTCGATCACCTCCATCGGGATGAGTTCATCCTTGAGGTGCCAATCGTGGGCGAAGGGTTCGACTTTTTCGATGGCGTAGCGGCGGAACTGTTCGCGGATCATTTCCAGCTCTTCGTCGAGGCCGGAGGCGCCCACCGTGATCTCTGCGCTGCGTTCCTGCATCAGTTCGACGAGGCGGATGCGGGCGGCTTGGGTGTTGCCGCCTTGGGTGAGCGTCATCACCGCCGGTTCCATCATGCCGCGCATGTCGTCCTGCGACAGGCCGAGGTCCTGCAGGCGCAGCACCTCACCCTGGTTCATCTGAATGCCGCCATAGATCTGCCAGAGGTATTCGCCGAAAGCGATCTGGTGAATCAGTGCTTCGACTTCGCCGAACTTGGATTGTGCATCGAGCGCTTCGGCCCATTTCTGCATCTGGCGCAGCGATTCGGTGTAGGTGGCAAGCCACGCCAGGCCGTGCGCGGCTGTCTGATGCTCTTCCACCAAAGCGCCCGATACGCGGCCATCGACGCTGAGTTGATCGCGCAGACGGGTGCGGGCGAGTTCCGTGATCTCTTCGACCGGTTTGAGTGCCGCACGTGTCAGACCAAGCAGGTCATCCAGCAAAATGGGCGTGACCGCCCCCATATCCTGTCCGTCATGTGCCATGGCTTGGCTCCTCATTTCTAGCTCCGTCACGGCTTATCTAGTTCGCAGGTGCAGCGCAACAAATATTCATTTTGGTGCGGCTATTTGTTCGTTTCTTGCGTGGCATTATACTGCGCTGCGGCAAATATCTGATGAGGCAGAGTATTGCACAAAAGAAAACCGCGCCCAAGTTGGGCGCGGAGACACTCGTACTACAAACTCGTACTGCAACCATGTCTTGGTGCACTTTGACGCGCGGCCCACGTCATATTGACGAAGGCGCGACCGGCGAGCGTACCTGTCAGGAGGCTTTGCGCGCTACCGTGAGGCCGGACACATCCTCGATGAACGTCACGATGCGCGACTTGATTCGTTCATCTTCGATCGTGGCCAACGCATTCACGATGTCGAGGCCGCGGTCGTTGCGGGGCGTTGCCTCGGCTTCGGCCAAGCCTTCGAAGAAATATGAAGTTGGGACGTCGAGGATTCGCGACAGTTCGAACAAACGACTGGCTGCAATGCGGTTAGAGCCGATTTCGTACTTCTGAATCTGTTGAAAAGACAGATTCAAGCGCTTTGCCACATCGGTTTGCGACATCCGGCGCAGTGTACGGATTTGCTTCAGGCGCTTACCAACGTGAATGTCTACAGGATGCGACATGACTGATTACCTCCGGTTGATCTGACCAAAGTGATCGCCCAGTACACGCACAGGTTCAATTGAGTAGATTTACACCCCAGACTACACGTAAATGTTGCATTAATGTATGATTCGTATAACGTAGATGTATTGTTAATCATACATCAGGCTTGTCAGTGAATGCGCCTTCTCCAAATTTGACCGAGGTCAATCAACCGCTTCTGTTCGAGATGATCCGCTCGTTCACGACGCTGGCGCAGACGCTGAATCTGTCGCACGCGGTTGCGGAGTTGAACAGCACCCGTCAGACGGTCCGGCGTCATATTTCACAACTGGAAGAAGCCAAGCAGGCCAAGTTGTTCACGGTCGAAAACAGGCGATATCTGCTGACCGACGCTGGGCGCAATGCTCTGCCCGAGGCATTGGATATCCTGGCGCGCGGCACTGGCTGGTTGACCGGGCAGTCCGGGCAGATCAATGGCCTGCAATTTCTCAGACACGAAGATACGAGCGGGTGGTGCCATTATCAGCAGCAGCACCCCATTGCGCGTGCGTTCACGTCGAGCGGGGACCTTTTGCATTCGGTCATTCGTGCGTGGTCAATGGCCGGAGGATATATTGAGGACGACGCATTCAAGGATGTGCGGCCCTACTGCACCGTGTCGCGCTCAGTGAACGGTCGCTGGCTTTTCACCGAGGTGGGGGACCTAAGCTCGTATGTGAGTTGGTTTGGCTGGAAACGTGCGCGGTCCAGCATTGGGGCGTCGTTAGGCGAGATGCCGGGCGGGAGCGGGTTCGGCCTTTTGGTGGGCGCTGCATACCAAGAGGTCGAGGCGACTCAGTCGATGCGTTTGGACCACGTTTACACATTGTTTCCCCGCGGAGATGAGGGCGTGCTTTCGCCGATTTGCTACGAGAGGTTGTTGCTGGGTGCCCGATATCCGGACCACAGTTATGCGATGATCACCGTCGTGCGCCGTACGTATGATGTGGAAATACATGGTGTTAACAACGACATGTTGCGTCTGATGCCGGAGGACATGCTCATGTAGAAGTACGTATTCCCGAAATACGACAAATTTCGGCGACGCAACTTAAAATAGGTTAACTTCAGCCTTGAATGCAGAATGCAGGAGGGGCTCATGGCATTTCACGGTTTAGGTGCGGCAGACAAATTCGAGGCCGCGAGCTCGGACATTTTCAACCGATTTGGTATACGGCTGACCCTGGGACATGACTTTGATGAATATCGAGAATATGTCGCTGAGGCGAGACCAGACCATGCTGTAGGTGATCCATTCCGTACGGACCTGCATCGTTTGCACAACCGCAACGCTGTTTGGGTGATCGGCCGGGACGAGGCGGGGCAAATCATGCACACGCAAGCCCTGCGCGTATTGCCTACGGCGTCAGGTTCCGTGGCGGATTATTTCCGTGCGAGGTTTCACGGATTTTCGCCGTCAGAAATGGACATAGACTACGCGCGGTCACGTTATCGTGCTGGACCCGGGGCCAAGAAAATCAAGGGCAGAGTGGTCTATTCCGGCGAAACATGGATTGGCGGTGACAAAAGCCGTTATCGTGGCTCCGGCTTGTCAAGTATATTGGGTCGTTACGCGCTGCTGACTGCGCTCCGCGAACTGGATGCAAATTACGTGGTGGGTTTCATGATTAAACCGGTGGCCTACAAGGGATTTTGCCTGCGCATGGGCTTCATGCACGCCGAACCGCTGGCGCTTCGCTGGTATGTGCATGGCAAGCCGGATCCGATGGAGGCCGTGATGGTATACATGAGCGATGAGGACATCCGCTTCCTTCTTGATCTGCCCCCCTCTGAGGTCGAAGCCTTGGCGGCTTGATCCGCCAAAATTCGTGTCCAGCGCGGGTCGCGGAAACCGCAACTGCGACCCGCTGTTCTGACCTAACCATATCTAGCGAGTGTTTCGTGGCCGTTGTAATGATCTTCCATGCCTTTGGCGTAACGCGTCAAAGGAGTGACATTTGTGACTGTGCAGCTTTCCGATCATGCGGCCCCGTTCATTGCGACGAGCCGCAAAATTCTGTTGTCTCAGGGAATCACCCTGACCATTGGAACCGACTTTGAAGCGTACAGGGACATTGTGGAGGAAGAGCGCCTCGTGCAGAAGTTGGGTGCGCCTTTTGATCCAGAAAGATACGGGCTGGGCAAGGCAAATGCGTTCTGGTTGATCGCGCGAAGCGAAGATGGAGAATTGGTCCATACGCAGGCGGCAAAGCGTGTTCGCCTATCTGCTCGCCCGCTCAGCGGCTATCTGCTGCGGCAGTTCCGCGCCTTTCCGCCACCCCTGAAAGGTGTGGATCTGACCCGCTCGCGGTTTCGCGCGACACCGGGAACCCACAAGATCAATGGAATGGCGGCGTACCACGGGGAATTCTGGGTCGCGCCGGAACGGGGCAGGTATCGTGGCGTTGGTCTTGCGCCTGTACTGGGGCGTACGGGTATGCTGGAGATGATGCAACGCTGGGACCCGGACTGGATCTACGGCTTTATCCTGGACGTGGTGGCGTACAAGGGGTTCGCGGCGCGCATCGGATACCTGCACCTTGAGCCGAGCGTTCTGAAATGGGTGGTAGAGGGGCGTGACGCCCCGATCGACACCTTCCTCGCTTACAACAGCCGCGAGGATCTGGAATACCTGTTGAACATACCGCTGGCGGATGTTGTGCCCGAGGCCGCGTAGGGCCCCGGGCCAAGTCTTTAGCTGATGGCGGCGGCTTTCACGTCGTCATCGATGTGGGGCAGGTATTGCTCGAAATTGTTCGAGAACATGTCGACGAGCTTGGCTGCTTGCGTATCGTAGGCAGCGGCATCGTCCCAAGTGCGGCGCGGGTCGAGCAGGATGTCGGCCACGCCAGGTACCGACACAGGTACGTCAAACCCGAAATTGGGATCCTTGCGGAATTCGCCTTTGGCCAGCGTTCCGTCGAGGGCCGCGGTCAGAAGTGCCCGTGTCGCGCGGATCGGCATCCGGCTTCCCGTGCCGTACGCCCCTCCGGTCCAGCCGGTGTTCACCAGCCAACAGGTCGCGCCATGCTTGGCGATCTTTTCCTGCAGCAGCTTGCCGTAGTTTTCAGGCCGACGTGGCATGAAAGGCGCGCCGAAGCAGGTCGAGAATGTGGGCTCGGGCTCAGTCACGCCGCGTTCGGTTCCCGCTACCTTGGACGTGAAGCCCGACAGGAAGTGATACATCGCCTGCGCTGGCGTCAGCCGCGCGATGGGGGGCAGGACGCCGAAGGCATCGCAGGTCAGCATAATGATGTTCTTGGGATGCCCGCCAAGCGCCGACGACGACGCATTCGAGATGTAGTGCAACGGGTAGGCGCAGCGCATGTTTGCCGTCAGGCTGTCATCTTCGAAGTCGAGGTCCTTGGTGTCGGGATCGAACACCATGTTTTCGATCACCGTGCCGAATTTCTCGGTCGTGGCGTAGATTTCCGGCTCGGCTTCGGCGCTCAGGTTGATGGTCTTGGCATAGCAGCCCCCTTCGAAGTTGAAGGTGCCGCGGTCGGACCAGCCATGTTCGTCGTCGCCGATCAGAACGCGGCCAGGATCGGCGGACAGGGTCGTTTTGCCTGTGCCGGACAGACCAAAGAAGATGGCCGTGTCGACCGGGTTGCCCTGTGCGTGGTTGGCCGAGCAGTGCATCGGCATCACGCCGCGTTCGGGCAGCAGGTAGTTGAGCAGTGTGAAGACGGATTTCTTGTTCTCGCCTGCGTATTCCGTGCCGCCGATCAGGATCATCTTGCGATCGAAGTTCATGGCGATGACGGTTTCAGAGCGGCAGTTGTGGCGCTCGGGGTTTGCCTGGAACGACGGGCAGTTGATCACCGTGAAGTCCGCAATGAAGTCCTTAAGGTCTTCGGCATCCGGGCGGCGCAACATGTGGCGGATGAAGAGGCCATGCCACGCCAATTCCGTGACCATGCGCACGTTGATGGAGTAGCTTGGGTCTGCACCGCCAGTCAGGTCCTGTACGAAGTACTCGCGGCCCTTCATATGCTCCAGCATGTCTTCGTAGAGCGCGTCGAAGCCCTCGGGCGACATGGCGGCGTTGTTGTCCCACCAGATGCTGTCGGCAACACTGTCCGTTTTGACCACATGCTTGTCCTTGGGCGAGCGGCCCGTGAACTTGCCGGTGGTGACAAGGAACGCGCCGCCTTTGCCAAGCGTGCCTTCTTTCCGTTCGAGCGCGCGCTCGATCAGGGCGGGTTCGATCAGGTTGTAATAGACATCGCCCAGCCCATTGATCCCTTGATCTTCGAGGCGGAACTGCGGGTTTACCCGTCCAAATGTCATGTGAACTCTCCTGAAGCCGCCATGCGGCGTTGTTGGTCAGAGGATGGCCCGAAGGCCAGTAAGCGACATCGCGTCGCCGTATTCCGGCGTCTTAACACGCGGATTCACAAGGTGAATAGGGCTCCGGCCAAGGTTAGCGCCATCATCGCGACCGGTTGCGCAAACAGTGTTTCAGGTCTGTGCACTCTCGGCGGGAATGTGCGGCAATTTAGCCATTCCTAACCACTTTCTGGCCAATCTGACGGCGGATTCACCCGCTGATTCGCACTTATGGATTGATTCGAAAGGTCAAAAACGAGACAATGGCCGAAAAAACAAATGGTACGAGCAGTATAAGGAAACAGGCAATGTCCAAGATTGCATTGGTGGATGACGACCGGAATATTCTGACGTCCGTCTCCATGACGCTCGAGGCAGAAGGGTTCGAGGTCGAAACATATAACGACGGTCAGGCCGCACTTGATGCGTTCAACAAGCGGCTGCCGGACATGGCGGTGTTGGACATCAAGATGCCGCGCATGGATGGCATGGACCTGCTGCAACGTCTGCGGCAGAAGACCACGATGCCGGTCATCTTCCTGACATCCAAGGATGACGAGATTGACGAGGTTCTGGGTCTGCGCATGGGCGCGGACGATTACGTCAAGAAACCATTCTCTCAGCGCCTTCTGGTAGAGCGCATCCGCGCGCTGCTGCGTCGGCAGGACGCGGTCGCGGGCGATGTCGTCGGTGACACAGAAGAAACCAAGGTGATGGAGCGGGGCGATCTGCGGATGGATCCACTGCGCCATGCGGTCAGCTGGAAGGGCAAGGACGTCTCGCTGACGGTGACCGAGTTCCTGCTGCTGCAAGCCTTGGCGCAACGCCCCGGGTTCGTGAAATCGCGCGACCAGTTGATGGACGTCGCCTATGACGATCAGGTCTATGTCGACGACCGCACCATCGACAGCCATATCAAGCGTTTGCGCAAGAAGATGCGCAGTGCCGACGACGAATTCTCGGCGATTGAGACGCTGTACGGCATCGGGTATCGTTACAACGAAGAATAATTGAGACGTGGCGCGCCCAGAACGGGCGCCTGCCGAGAGGACAGCAGTGCGAGACACAAGCACACCTCCTTCCCGTGACGGCGATATCGTCCTTGGGGAAGACTGGGTCGCACCGGAAACATCCGGAGCATCCGAGTTGCGCGATGGGCGCGCGCGGCGCGGCCTGATGTCGTTGCGCGCGTCACCGCTCGCCCGCAAGATCATCACATTCAACCTGATCGCGTTGAACGTGCTGGTTGCGGGCATTCTTTACCTCAATTCCACCCGTGAAAGCCTGGCCGTGCAGCGCCTGTCCGCTCTGGTGGCGCAGGCAGAGCTGGTGGCTGATGTGATTGAGGCGCAATTGCCAACGGGCGCGCCGGTCAGCCTTGCGACCGGCGATGGCGCGAATGTGCCGGACACGCTGGCTGCACTCGACCTGCGGGCGGGGCATGAGATTTATGTTTTCGATCCTGCCGAGGTGCTTGTTGCGCAAAGCGAGGGAACACTTGCCCCGTTGCCGCATCAAGCCAATGAGACCGAGAACGTGGCCGTTCTCACGGATGGGCTTGGGTGGCTTTGGCGTCAGATATCACGTCCGTTCTCGGGCGCAGAGACCGCGCCGCCTGCACCAATCGAAGAGCAGCTGCGCCCGCTGGTGGCCCGCAGTCTGGAAGGCAACACCCAGATCAGCGAGAACCTGACGGTCGCCGGTGGGGCAATCTTCAGTGTCGTGACCCCGATTGAACATGATGGTGCGGCAGTGGGCGTGATTGCGTTGACGAGTGCATCGGGTGAAATCGACGCGTTGGTGCGCGGCGAACGTGAGCGGGTCCTGCAGATGTTTGTCATCGCGACGCTGGTGTCCATTGGGCTCAGCCTCGTTCTGGCGTCTACCATTGCCAACCCGCTCGCAGACCTCGCGGCCGCCGCCGAGCTGGGTCGCGACAAGAATGCACGAAAGGTGAATCCTGGCCGTATCCGTATCCCCGATCTGACGGCGCGCCCGGACGAGATCGGTCGCCTGTCGGGCGCTCTGCGCGGCATGATCGCGGCGCTGTACAATCGGATCGACGGAAACGAACAGTTTGCCGCCGATGTGGCGCACGAAATCAAGAACCCCCTCGCATCGCTGCGATCGGCAGTGGGGACGCTGCGCATGGTCAAGCGTGACGATCAGCGCGAAAAACTGCTTGATGTGATCGACCACGATGTGCGTCGGCTTGACCGTCTGGTGAGCGACATCTCCAACGCATCCCGCTTGGACAGCGAACTGGTCAAGGAAGAGGAAGAGCCGTTCAACCTGCTGCAAATGTTGGGTAATTTGGGTCAATACCTGGGTGAAGACGCCCGCAGCAAGGGGATCGAATTCATCACCGACCTGCCTGCGCACCCCATTGAAGTGCAGGGGTTGGAGGCGCGGCTGGCGCAGGTCTTTGTCAACCTGATCACCAATGCGATTTCGTTCTGCGAAGATGGCGATGCCATTCGGGTCTGGGCGCGCAAGCGGGAAAACCGTGTGCTGGTCGTGGTCGAGGACACGGGCCCCGGTATCCCGGATCAGGCGCTGACGAAGATCTTCAAACGCTTCTATTCGCAACGACCCGAAGAGCATTTCGGAAACAACTCGGGTCTTGGTCTCGCCATATCCAAGCAGATTGTCGAAGCGCATGGCGGCGTGATCTGGGCCGAAAACATTCGCCCAACCGACGCGGACATCACGTCTGAACCCCTGGGCGCGCGCTTTGTTGTTGGCCTGCCGGTCTAAGTCGTCATGACAGGGAGCCTGCGCCTGCACGCCAGTGCAGTGGCTGTTGATGGGCGTGGCATTTTGATCCGTGGCGCGTCTGGGAGCGGCAAGTCGAGCCTTGCGTTACAGCTTATGGGTCTTGGGGCGACCTTGATTTCGGATGATCAGACCGAACTGACCGAGAACGCCGGCGGCGTTCGACTGAGTGCGCCCGCGACAATCAAGGGGCAGGTTGAAGCCCGCGGTCTGGGCATTCTGAACGCCGACAGTGTGACAGCGCCGCTGCACCTTGTCGTCGACCTTGATGTGGTTGAGACGCAACGCTTGCCGGTCAGGCATCAAGCGCTCATCCTGAACACAGCATTTCCGTGTATTCACAAAGTGGACACCCCGGCTTGGCCCTTTGCCGTGTTGCAATACGTGAAAGGCGGACGAAGCGACACGGAGTAAGACCTGCAATGACTGCAGCCCGCCGCCTTGTACTTGTCACTGGCCCATCGGGAGCAGGGCGCTCCAGCGCGATCCGGGTGCTTGAGGACTTGGGATACGAGGCGATCGACAACATGCCGATGCGCCTGATCCGTGCGCTGCTGGATACGCCGCATCGGGACGCGCCCGTTGCACTGGGCCTTGATCCCCGTAATCGCGACTTTTCCGCCACGGCGATCACGGATGCGCTGGGTCAAATAGCAGCCGTGCCGGGGGTGATGCCCGAGCTGCTGTACCTGGATTGCAGAACCGATGTGCTGCTCAACCGGTTTTCCGAAACGCGCCGCCGTCACCCCATGGCAGAGGCAGACCGCGTGGAGGCGGGCATTTTGCGGGAGAAGGACTTGCTGGCTCCGGTGCGGGCCCGCGCCGATGTCCTGATCGACACCACCGACCTGAATGTCCATCAGTTGCGTGCCGAGGTTGAACACTGGTTTTCGCCGGGTGAGCAGAGCCAGTTGGCGGTATCGGTCCAGAGTTTCAGTTACAAGCGTGGACTGCCGCGATCCGTTGATATGGTTTTTGACTGCAGGTTTCTGAAAAATCCATATTGGGAGCCCGGTCTGCGGCAGAAGACCGGACTGGACATCGAGGTCCGCACCCATGTCTTTTCCGACCCGCGCGCGGATGCGTTCGAAACACGTTTGCGTGATTTGCTGCTCTGGCAGTTGCCTGCGGTGCTCGACGAAGGCAAGTCTCACCTCTCGGTTGCATTCGGTTGTACCGGTGGCCAACACAGGTCGGTTGCCATGGCGGAAACCGTTGCGGCAGCCCTTGCGGAGGCTGGCTGGCAAGTGTCTATTCGGCATCGGGAACTGGATCGCCGCAAACGCGAAGAGGCATCAGCTTGATCGGGATCGTGATTGTCGCACATGGCGGGCTCGCGGGGGAGTACCTTCGCGCGATCGAGCATGTTGTGGGGGCACAACCCGGTGTGCGTGCCATCGCCATCGAAGCGGACCATGACCGCAAGGCCAAGGAGACCGAGATCTGCGCCGCAGCTGATGATGTCGACACGGGCGATGGTGTTGTGGTCGTCACTGACCTGTTCGGCGGTTCCCCGTCCAACCTGAGCCTCTTGGCTTGCAAGCCGCAGAACCGCCGGATACTTTACGGTGCCAACCTGCCGATGCTGATCAAGCTGGCCAAGAGCCGCAAGCTGCATGTATCGGATGCGGTGCAGGCCGCCTTGAGCGCAGGCAAGAAGTATATCGACAGCCAGAATATAGGCGCAGATACCTGACTATGTCCCAACGCAGACTGGAAATCGTGAACATCAAGGGATTGCACGCGCGTGCGTCCGCCAAACTTGTCGAGGTGGTGGAGGCTTTCGATGCCCGTGCGACCGTCAGCCAGGATGGCATGTCTGCATCAGGCGACAGCATTATGGGCCTTTTGATGTTGGCAGCGTCCAAGGGAAGTTTTATTGACGTTGAAACCTCGGGTCCGGACGCCGAGCCGTTGGCAGATGCGCTCAGTTCGCTTGTGGCTGACAAGTTCGGGGAAGAGGCCTGAGCCAATCGGACCCGCATGGTCCACACGTCGATAGAAGGTGACGATCGCTTGGTCGATAGCACACACAACATGACAAAGGTTGCAAAACCCGAGCCGGAGCAGGTGTCCTTCAACACCTATGACCGCCGCAGCCTGTCTTATGCGTCGACGTTCGACGACCCTTGGAAAGCGACGTTCATCCGTGTGATGGAGGCCTTTACCGGCAAGCTGACGATCCTGCGACTGATCCGCAAATTCGAGCGTCAGGGCGCGCCCAGCGGACAGGCCTTTTGGCGGGCCTGCCTGGATGTGATGGGCATCGACCTGACTACGCCGCAGGAACAGCTGAACCGCATCCCCAAAGAGGGTCCGGTGATTGTCGTCGCGAACCACCCGCATGGTATGGTCGACGGGATGATCTTTGCGGATCTGATTGGTCGTGTGCGCCCCGACTACCGCATCCTTACCCGCTCATTGCTGACGGTCATTGATGAGGTGGCAGGCAGCTACATGATTCCCGTGCCCTTTCCGCACGACGCCGATGCCCAACGCAAAGGGGTCGAGATGCGGGCCAAGGCGATGGCGCATCTGAAAGAGGGTGGCGTGGTTGCCCTGTTTCCATCGGGTGTTGTTGCCACGTCAGAGACATGGTGGGGACCGGCGGTAGAGGCCGAGTGGAACGTGTTTACAGCGCAGCTGATCCGCCGGTCTGGAGCGACGGTTGTGCCCATGCGCTTTCCGGGATCGAACAGCCGCGCATATCACATCGCTGACAAAGTGTCGCCGATGTTGCGGCAGGGCCTGTTGCTGCACGAGATCGTGCGGTCGTGCAACAAACCTCAGGGTCCTATCGTCGGCTATCCGCTCGATCCAGAGCTTGTGACCGGATACAAGGACGATCCGCGTGGTTTCATGGCGTGGTTGCGGGATCACACGATAGCGCTGAAGGACTGACCGCGCCGGAATTTTACAAAAACTCCAGTCCGTTTTCCGTGTCAGAAAACGTTACCGCGTCGGAACAGGCGTCTCGCCCCGATAGTCGTAGAACCCGCGCTGTGACTTGCGCCCCAGCCATCCCGCCTCGACATATTTCGTGAGCAGCGGGCAGGGGCGGTACTTGGTGTCCGCCAGCCCGTCATGCAGCACGTTCATGATCGCAAGACAGGTGTCGAGCCCGATGAAGTCTGCCAGCTCGAGTGGGCCCATCGGATGGTTCGCGCCCAGCCGCATAGACGAATCGATGGATTTGACTGATCCGACGCCTTCATAGAGCGTATAGACCGCCTCGTTGATCATCGGCATCAGGATGCGATTGACGATGAAGGCGGGAAAGTCCTCTGCCGTGGCGGCCGTCTTGCCCAGCTTTTCGACAACGGCGGCGCATGCATCAAATGTTTCTGCGTCCGTGGCGATGCCCCGGATCAGTTCGACGAGCTGCATGACGGGCACCGGGTTCATGAAGTGGAAGCCCATGAACTTCTCTGGCCGGTCCGTGCGGCTCGCCAGCCGCGTGATCGAGATGGACGACGTGTTCGACGTCAGTATCGTGTGCGGCTGAAGATGCGGCAACAGGTCTTCGAAAATCGCCTGTTTCACGGTTTCCCGTTCTGTCGCGGCCTCGATCACCAGATCGGTTTGCCCCAGGTCTGGCAGTGTTTGAGTTGTCCGGATGCGCGAAAGTGCGCCGGATTTGTCGTCCGCACTGATCTTGTCGCGGCTGACCTGACGTTCGAGGTTGCGATCAATCGTGGCCATGGCGCCGGCCAGCGCGTCGCCCGAGATGTCATTCAGCATGACATCGTAGCCCGCCAGCGACATCACATGCGCGATGCCATTGCCCATCTGTCCAGCACCCACAATCCCGACCGTCTTGATGTCCATCGTCGCCCTCATGTCCAGTCGCTGCACAATATGGTCAGCCGTGTGGCGGGGGCAAGGGGATGCAATGCCTTACTAACGCCCAATTTCGTTAGGGCTTCGTCAACTCACCGCTGCGATGATGAGCGTGGGTAAATTAGTGAGAGTGGGTCTCATGAGTATTGAATCGTTGGGTCCCGGGGGGCTTGACTACTTGCCGTGCAGATACGGCAATTCGAAAGTCTTGTTTCGCGGGCCGCGTCGGTCCCTGGATGGACCGTTTGTCGCGTTTTTTGGTGGGTCGATCACCTACGGGAAGTTTGTTGCATCGCCATTTCCGGATCTGGTCGAACAGGCCACCGGCATCACGTGCGTGAATTTCGGCTCGCTGAATGGCGGGGTCGATGTCTTTGCCACCGATCCGTATCTACGGGACGTGTCGGGCATGGCGCAGACCACGGTGATCCAGATCACCAGTCCGCGTAACATGTCGAACCGGTTCTACCGGGTGCATCCCCGCCGCAATGATCGTTTTGTCGAGGCGTCCTCGCTGCTGCGTGCCATCTACCGGGAGGTGGATTTTGCCGAGTTCAACTTCACCAACCATATGCTGGCGCGGTTGGAGTTGATCTCTCCAGAGCGGTTCGAAACGGTTGTGGAAGAGTTGCAAACGGCCTGGGTGGCGCGGATGCGATTGGTGCTGAGCCAGATCAAGGGACGCACCGTTTTACTGTGGGCGTCTCGCCAGACACCAGAGGCGTCGGCACAGGACCCGGAGGGGGATCTGGCGTTTGTCTCGCGCGAGATGATCGACAAGGTGTCGGAACTGGCCACCGAATACGTCGAGACGGTCATTTCAGACAGCGCAATTGAAGCGGGCACCGAAGGGATGGTGTTCAACGAGATGGACGCGCCGGCGGCCAAACTGATGCTGGGGCCGGTGGCTCACAACGAGATTGCGCAATCCCTTGTGCCGGTCATGAACTGAAAAAGCCCGCCGAATGATCGGCGGGCTTTCAAATCTCTGCAGATCAACAGCGCTTACAGCTTCTCGATCATCTCCGGCACGGCGTCGAACAGGTCGGCGACCAGTCCGTAGTCGGCAACCTGGAAGATCGGCGCTTCTTCGTCTTTGTTGATCGCGACGATGACCTTGGAGTCTTTCATGCCCGCAAGGTGCTGGATCGCGCCCGAGATGCCGACAGCGACATAGAGGTCCGGTGCCACGACTTTGCCGGTTTGGCCCACCTGCCAGTCGTTCGGGGCGTAGCCCGAGTCGACCGCCGCACGCGACGCGCCAACAGCGGCGCCCAGCTTGTCGGCCAGTTTCTCGATCAGCGCAAAGTCGTCTTCGGAGCCGACACCGCGACCACCGGACACAACCACGCCAGCCGAGGTCAGCTCGGGACGGTCGCTTTCGGCAACCTTGTCTTCGACCCAGCTCGACAGGGCAGGGTCAGCCGCTGCGCCAATGGTCTCGACCGAAGCCGAGCCGCCCGTGCCCGCCGCGTCAAAGGTCGACGTCCGGAAAGTGATGACCTTCTTGCCGTCGCCGGTTTTCACGGTTTGGATCGCGTTGCCCGCGTAGATCGGACGCTCAAACGTGTTGCCGTCGACAACAGCTGTTGCGTCCGAGATCACCATGGCGTCCAGCAGGGCTGCAACGCGGGGCATGATGTTCTTGGCGTCGGTGGTGGCGGGGGCAACGATATGCTCGTAGTCGCCAGCCAGCGATACGATCAGGTCGGCGACTGGCTCTGCCAGACGCTTGCCATACAGCGCATCCTCGGCGCACAGCACCTTGGCGACACCGTCGATGGTGGCGGCGGTTGCGGCGGCGTCGGCGCAGGTTGCACCGGTTGCGAGAACAGTCACGTCACCCAGTGCCTTGGCCGCGGTCACGGCCTTGGCCGTGGCGTCCATGCTCAGTTCGCCGTCATTGATTTCTGCGAGAAGAAGAACAGCCATTACACAGCCCCCGCTTCTTTGAGTTTCTCCACAAGCTCTTCGACCGAGCCCACCTTGATTCCCGCCGCACGTGCTTCGGGCTCTGCCGTTTTTACGATCTCAAGCCGCGGTGCGGTCTCGACGCCGTAATCAGCGGCTGTTTTTTCGTCCAGCGGCTTTTTCTTGGCTTTCATGATGTTGGGCAGCGACGCATAGCGCGGCTCGTTCAGGCGCAGGTCGACCGAAATGACGGTCGGCATGTTCACCTCGATGGTCTGAAGACCACCGTCGACTTCGCGGGTGACTTTCGCCTTGTCGCCTGCAACTTCGACTTCGGAGGCGAACGTGGCCTGGCTCCAGCCCAGCAGGGCCGACAGCATCTGGCCTGTCGCGTTCATGTCGTTGTCGATGGCCTGCTTGCCGCAGAGCACGAGGCCGGGCTGCTCTTCCTCGACCACTTTGGCGAGGATCTTGGCAACGGTCAGCGGCTCGATGTCGGTGTGTACGTCGTCCGCAGCGATGACGAGGATCGCGCGGTCTGCACCCATGGCCAGCGCCGTACGCAGCGTTTCCTGACTTTGCTTGACGCCGATGGACACGGCCACGACTTCCTCGGCCTGTCCTGCTTCTTTCAGGCGGATGGCCTGTTCGACGGCAATCTCGTCAAACGGGTTCATCGACATTTTCACGTTGGCGAGATCAACCCCGGAACCGTCCGCTTTCACGCGCACCTTCACGTTGTAGTCGATCACGCGTTTGACGGGCACAAGCACCTTCATGAGCGTTCCTCTCCTCAAATTAACGACTCAGCTTTGACAGCCGAACTAGAGTATCCCGCACGGTTTACCCAAGACGCCGTAACGGAAACAGGACAAAATCGTCGCGTCACGGCCTTTGAACGCCGCGTTTTCAAGGCGATGCGGCTGAACGGAAACTTTGATACACTGTTGGAAAGTCGATCGGAGGGGCCAAGATGGAACGGGTGATAGGGTTCGGAGGTTTCTTTTTTCGGTCGAAAGACCCCAAGGGCCTCGCCACGTGGTACAGCGACATGCTTGGCATCAACCTCGTTCCGACGGCCACGGACCAGACCCCATGGATGGCCGAAGGCGGCGCGACCGTCTTTGCACCTTTTGCCGATGACACGGACTATTTCGCGGCGGACAAGGCTTTCATGCTGAATTTCCGGGTCAAGAATCTCGACAAAATGGCCGCGCAGCTCGAAACAGCGGGTGTCTCCGTCAAGATGGTTGGCGATGTGCCCGGGATTGGCCGATTTGCACATCTGACCGACCCCGAAGGCACGCCGATAGAGTTGTGGGAACCTGAGCAGAGCTAGTCGCGGTTCGCACCTGGAATCCAGAGCACATCATCCTTGCCGCCATTATTGGCGATACGGGCCGCGACAAAGAACCAGTCGCTCAATCGGTTCAGGTACTTCACGGCCGCAGGATTTACCGCTTCCATGGTCGCCAGTTCCACAGCCAGTCGCTCGGCCCGGCGTGCCACGGTGCGGCATACGTGCAGATGGGCGGACAACGCTGACCCACCGGGCAGAATAAAGCTGCGCAAGGGCTCGAGATCGCTGTTCATTGCGTCAATTTCGGATTCGAGACGCGACACCTGCGCGTCGGTCATGCGCAGGGGCGGATATTCTGCCTCGGCATCCTTTTCCATATCGGGACGGCACAGGTCCGCACCCAGGTCGAACAGGTCGTTCTGGATACGGCTCAGCGACACATCGATGTCGCCGGATGCCTCAAGCCGGGCGACCCCCAGAAAGGCGTTCAACTCGTCCGCTGTACCGTAGGCCGTCACGCGCATCGCATGTTTCGCCACACGCGCGCCGTTGCCCAGGGCCGTTTCGCCCGCATCACCTGTTTTCGTATAGATCTTGTTCAGTACAACCATGCTCAGTTCCCCGTTCCGCGCAGTGCCACATAGGCCAGGATCAGCAGGACGGCCACAAATTGCGCCCCGATCCGGTAACGCATCAGTTTGTTCGAATTGGTTTTGGCCCAGCCCGACCCCTTGGCAAAGCCGCCAAGGCCCAGCATCAGCACGACGACCACGGCCAGACAGGCCAGCACGATCAGTATGAATAGCGGGTCAAACCCCATGTCCCTGTGTCCCTTTGTCTTGTCTCGGCACGATGTAGTCGGCCCACGTCCAAAAGCGAACGCGGCGTTGGGTCACCCGCGGGAAAGGACCCAATCCAGCGCCCGGACAGGCAGGGTGCGCCGCAGCGTCGCCATCAGGTAGGTCGGCGTCGTCACCATGTAAACAGGGCGCGGCTTCTGCGCCTCGAGCGCGTGGCGCAGTTTCTTGACGACTGCATCGGCGGGCAGTTCGAACGTATCCGGTCCGCTGTCTTCGTACAAACGCTTGCGCAATTTCTTGCGGTATTGATCCACGCGCACCGAACCTTCCCAGTCGATCCACCGTTCGAAATGCGGGATGGAATTGACCCTGATCTTGCTTGTGATCGGCCCCGGCTGGATCGAGATCACGCGGATCGGTGTGTCGCGCATCTCAACCCGCAAGGTTTGGGTCAGTCCCTCAAGCGCATACTTGGTCGAGTTGTAGGCCCCGCGCCACGGCATGGTCACGAAGCCCAGAACGGACGAGCATTGCACGATCCGCCCGTGGCCCTGTGCCCGCATCACCGGGATGACCGCGCGTGTGAGTTCGTGCCACCCAAAGAAGTTGCTCTCAAAAATCGCCCGCAACGCATCCGTCGGCAGGTCTTCGACCGCGCCGGGCGTTCCGAAAGCGCCATTGTTGAACAGCGCATCGAGCGTGCCGCCTGTCGCGTCCAGCACTTCGCTCAAACCCGTGTGGATCGTATCAGTGTCTGCGTAGTCGATGAGTGGACTGTCGAAACCTTCGGCCTTCAGGCGTTTACAGTCCTCGGCCTTGCGGCAGGATGCAAAGACGCGCCAGCCCGCATCGCGCAATCCGCGCGCAGCAGCATATCCGATCCCCGAGGAACACCCGGTGATCAAAACCGATCTTTGTGTCATGGCCCGTCTTGTGCCCGTCCTGCTCGTTTCCGAGCGGGACAATAGCGCGCAGCGCGCCCTCTGCAATCAGCCTTCGCTCAGAAGGAAGTCTGCCATCCAGCCGACGATGCCACCGCCAACCGGGCGCAACTTGACCCAACCGTTGCCGGGGTCTTGCAGGATTTCGACGGCATCGCCGCGTGTGAGCCGGTTCACAACCGAAAAGTTCGTACCGGGGCCACCACGTACATTCACGCTGCGCGCAGACACCTGCCGCACCTCCTGTACGCTTTCTTCGGCTGTATCGGGCGCATTGAAGTCCACTGGCGTGATCACTGCCGTGTCCATGATCAGGCTTGGCAGGATGACTGTTGGTTCCTCTTCAGACAGGGCGACATCCGTCGCAACAGGCTCCTCAGCGGCGGGCAACTGCCGCGCTGGGGTCGTGGGTACGTTACGCTGTGGGCGCAGAACATCGTTCACGCTGTTCAGGTTCAAGGACACGCGCGTGACATTTTCCGGCACCAGCGTTTGTTCGGCGGGTGCGGCGTCGACCACTCGCTCGAGTTTTTCCTCTTCGACAGTGACCGGCACGTCGATCCGGGCCAAGCGCGTCGCCTCGGGGTCGAAATCCGCGCCGCCGCTCATCTCGTAGAAGGCGAACGCCAGAAATCCGAAAGTCACAATAATGAAACGCCACATAACCTGTGTTCCCCCCAACAAACTTGATGCGTCACAAAAGCAGCTCGGTGACACAAAAACACCATAACAAACCGAACGATTCCAAACACGGGTAAATGTCGGTCAGTTTTCCCCACTGCCTTGCGTTGTGGTGTCAGGGCAACGCGCAAAGGTGGCCATGTGTTCCGCAACGGCAGAATGACCACCTGACCGCTTGTTCCCAGCCAAGTGGGGGGCTACACACCATCTATGTCCGATCAGACCGACACCCCCAACATGGACCTGTCTGAACCGCTGCGCCGTGCATTGGGTGAGCGGTATCTGACATATGCGCTGTCCACGATTATGCACCGGGCGCTGCCGGATGCGCGCGACGGGCTTAAGCCGGTACATCGTCGTATTCTGTTCGCTATGCGGGAATTGCGTCTGTCCTCCAGCGGGGGGTTCCGCAAGTCGGCCAAGATTTCGGGCGATGTGATGGGCAACTATCACCCCCATGGTGACGCTGCGATCTATGACGCAATGGCGCGGCTCGCGCAGGATTTTAACGTCCGTTACCCGCTGGTCGACGGGCAGGGCAACTTCGGCAATATCGACGGCGACAACCCTGCCGCCTCGCGCTACACCGAGGCGCGGATGACGGCAGTGGCCGAGGCGCTGCTGGAAGGGCTGAATGAAAACGCGGTCGATTACCGCGAAAACTATGACGGCACCCTGACCGAGCCGGTTGTGCTGCCTGCGCAATTTCCGAACCTGCTCGCCAACGGTGCCTCCGGCATCGCCGTTGGCATGGCGACCAATATCCCGCCGCATAACATTGCCGAGCTGTGCGACGCCTGCCTGCACCTGATCAAGACGCCGGATGCCCGCGACGACACGCTCCTGAACTACGTACCGGGCCCCGACTTTCCCACTGGCGGCATCATCGTCGAACCGCCCGAGGCCATCGCCCAGGCCTATCGCACGGGCAAGGGCGGCTTCCGCCTGCGCTGCCGGTACGAGGTCGAGGATTTGGGCCGCGGTCAGTGGCAGATCGTCGTCACCGAGATTCCCTACCAGGTCCAGAAGTCCAAGCTGATCGAGAAGCTGGCCGAGGTCATCCAGACCAAAAAGGTGCCAATCCTCGCCGATGTGCGCGATGAGAGCGCCGACGATATCCGCCTGATCCTCGAACCCCGGTCCAAGAACGTCGATCCGGACGTGCTGATGGGCATGCTCTACCGCAACTCCGATCTCGAAGTGCGGTTCTCGCTCAACATGAACGTGCTGATCGACGGGGTCACTCCCAAGGTCTGCTCGATGAAGGAAGTGCTCCGCGCCTTCCTCGACTTCCGGCGCGAGGTGCTGATCCGCCGCAGCCAGCACCGCATGGAAAAGATCGACCACCGGCTTGAGGTGCTTGAGGGTCTGATCGTCGCCTTCCTCAACCTCGACCGCGTGATCGACATCATCCGCTACGATGAAGACCCCAAGGCCGCGCTGATGCGCGAAGATTGGGGCAAGGATCACCCGCGTGCGATGACCGAGGCCGACTACGTGTCGCCCGCGCCAGGTGAGGGCGAATTGAGCGACGTCCAAGTCGAAGCCATCCTGAACATGCGCCTGCGCTCTCTGCGCCGTCTCGAAGAGATGGAGCTGCTCCGCGAGCAATCCGAGCTGATGGAAGAACGCGCCGCACTCGAAGACCTGCTCGACAGCGAAGACCTTCAATGGCAGGCCATCGCCGACCAGATGCGCGAGACGAAAAAGAAGTTCGGCAAGGACTACGAAGGCGGTGCGCGCCGCACGACATTCGCCGAGGCGGGCGAGGTCGAGGAGGTTCCGCTCGAGGCGATGATCGACCGCGAACCGATCACCGTCGTGTGCAGTCAGATGGGCTGGATCCGCGCCATGACGGGCCATATCGACCTGACCCGCGAGTTGAAATTCAAGGACGGCGACGGCCCCCGCTTCATCTTCCACGCGGAAACCACCGACAGGCTGATCGTGGTGGGCTCGAATGGCCGCTTCTACACTGTCTCCGCCTCGAACTTGCCGGGCGGACGCGGTATGGGCGAACCGCTGCGGCTGATGATCGACCTGCCGAACGAGGTGCAGATACACTCGCTTCTGACCCATAAACCCGGTCGTAAGCTTTTGGTCGCATCGTCGGCGGGCGATGGCTTCATCGTGCCTGAGGACGAAGTGATCGCGCAGACCCGCACAGGCAAACAGGTGCTGAACGTGCGCGGCGACGTGAAAGTGGCGGTGTGCAAACCGGCGGATGGTGACTGCATCGCGGTGGTCGGCGAGAACCGCAAAGTGTTGGTGTTCGGACTTGCGGAATTGCCCGAGATGGCGCGGGGCAAGGGTGTGCGTCTGCAAAAGTACAAGGACGGGGGCCTGAGCGATGCAACCACCTTCACCCTGGCAGACGGGCTCAGCTGGCTCGACCCAGCCGGACGCACAAGAACAGAAACCGAACTCGCCGAGTGGCGCGGAAAGCGCGCAGGGGCAGGGCGGATGGCCCCCCGCGGCTTCCCAAGGGACAACAAGTTCACCTGACGGCGCGCTGCCGGTCGGCTTTGTCGGCCGCCGGGGGGCCGTGTTCTGGCTGGCGCTCAAAACCGGCTTCTGGTCGATCCTGACGCTGGGTTTCTACCGCTTCTGGATGAAAACCCGCCTGCGTCGCTACTTCTGGTCCTCGATCCGCCCCGGCGGGCATCCAATGGAGTATGTGGGCGACCCGTGGGAGAAGCTGCTTGGCTTCTTCATCGCAGTCGTGATCCTGACCTTCTACATCGGCGTCGTGAACCTGATCCTGATGTTCATCAGCTTCTCGGTCTTCGACGGCAATGTCGCGGGCTATTTCCTCAGCTTCCTTGGCGTTATCCCATTGTGGTTCTATGCCCGCTACCGCGCCCGGCGCTACGTGCTGGGCCGCACCCGCTGGCGCGGTGTGCGCTTTGGTCTGGAACCCGGGGCGTGGGGCTATGCCTGGCGGGCCTGCGTGCATTGGTTGGTAACGATCTGCACTCTGGGCATCCTCTGGCCGCGCATGACTTTCTATCTGGAAAAATACCGCACCGACCGCACGTTCTTTGGCTCGGCCAAACTGGTGCAGGGCGGGCGCTGGACGATGCTCTACCAGCCCATGCGACCGCTTGTACTGGCAGTGTTGGCATGTGGCCTCTGGACGCTTTGGGTCATGGTGCTGCAGCCCATTGGCCCGGTCTTCGACCTGTTTGTGCGCGGATTTCTGGCTGGTGCCCTCGGGACAGAGATCGATGTCGAAGGGCTGGAGGACGGCCCCTCGCAGGCTGTCTGGCGGCTCTGGCTGCTTTTGCCGCTGGCCCTCGGCCTCTACGTGGGCGCCGTCCACTACATCTTCGGCGCACGGCGTATGATGGCCAATCATAAGTCGGCACCTGGCATCGCCTTCGCCTCCAAACTCCGCACCGGGCGCGTCGCCTGGATTTATGCTGGCGGAACGATCCTTGCTTATCTTGTTCTATTACTAGGGCTGCTGTTGCTGCTTGTCATTCTGGTGCCTGTCATCGGTTTGAACGTGCTGAACAATGTGGGCGGTATCGACACAGGTGCCATTGGGGATGCACCGCGTTGGCTGACCATCACGGCGTCAGTGATCCTCTATTTCGGGGTCTTCCTGATGTGGTCGGTCGTCTACAACACATTCGTCACATTCCCGCTGATGCGCCATATGGCGGGGACCCTGTCGCTGCCAGCGCATGACGGATTGCAGGACATCAGCCAGGTGGCTCGTGACGAGTTTGCCGAGGCTGAAGGCTTTGCCGAAGCCCTCGATCTGGGGGCCGCAATATGACCAATGCGACGTATTTCGACGGTGACATGCCAAAGCCCGTCCCGGTCTACATCACGCCGTCTTCAGATCGCGTCCATCTGATGCTCGCGCGGGAAGATGCAGCAGACATCGTCTGGCCCGTCGCAGATGTCCGCGCAGTCGAAGATCATCCTGCCGGGATTGACACGGTTCTGCGGCTCACCACCGATCCGGTGGCCCGCCTTTATGTACCGGACGCGGGCACCTTGCCGCCATTGCCCAACCTCAATCGCGCTGCCCCACCGAAAGGGCGCGGCCGCCTCGCACTCTGGGCCGCTGGTGCAGTAGCTGCCGTTGCACTTCAGATCGGCCTCCTGATCCCGCTCATGGCCGACCAACTCGCCAACTTCATCCCGCCCCGCGCCGAACGCGCGTTGGGCGAGGCGACGTTCAACCAGATCCGCGACGCACTGGGCAACAACGCCCTCGGTCCCCTGCGCGTTTGCGAAGCGCCGGAAGGGCGTGCCGCGCTTGATGCGATGGCAGCCACATTCGCACCCGCCATGCCCGAAGGCACCGAAGTCTCGGTCTTTGTCCTCAACCACCCCATGATCAACGCCTTTGCGCTGCCGGGCGGTTATGTGGTGTTCTTCCGCGGCCTGATCGACGCGGCCGAAACGCCCGAGGAAGTGGCGGCCGTCTTCGCCCACGAACTGGGCCATGTCGTCAGCCGGGACCCCACGCGCCATGCGCTGCGGTCCGCAGGCAGCATTGGTGTTCTGGGCCTGCTTTTTGGCGACTTTGCGGGCGGTGCGGTCGTCCTGTTCCTGGCCGAACGTCTGATTGACGCGAACTATTCCCAAGGCGCGGAAGAGGCCGCTGACGCCTTCGCGCATGAGGCGCTAGAGCAGGCAAATATATCACCCGCCGCACTGGGCGACATGTTCCAACGGCTCCGCGACGAATACGGCGACAACGATGGAATCCTCTCGCATTTCTTGTCTCACCCGTCACTTTCTGACCGGATCGACCGCGCCCATGCCGCCGCGCCAGCGGGTGAAACATGGTCTCCCGTCCTGTCGGACGACCAATGGACTGCGCTGCAAGCAATTTGCGAGGACGACTAGGCAGGCTCTGCCGTCAACCAAACGCCACCCTCGGGACGCAAGGTCAGGATCATGACCGGCTCTGGCGCTTTCCCCGGCACCGGCGTGAACCGGAACCGGCTGATCAGAGTCGCAAGGATTATCACCGCCTCCTGCAAGGCAAAGGACGCGCCGATGCAAATGCGCGGCCCGTCGCCAAATGGCATGTAGGCATAGCGGTCGACCGACTTGCGATCTGCGAACCGGTCGGGATCAAAGGCATCCGGGTTGTCCCACAGCAGCTTTGACCGATGCAGAGCATAGATTGGAATAATGCAGGTATCGCCCTTCCTGATCTCGCGCCCGCAAAGCACGTCATCCGCCATCGCCGTGCGCGACACCATCCCGGCAGGCGGATACAGGCGCAGAGCCTCATCAATGATCGCGCGGATGAACGGTAATGCGGCCACATCCTCTCCCATCGCCGCACGACCCTGCAGCACCGACTGCGCCTCTTCCCGCGCCCGGTCCTGCACCTCGGGATCAAAGGCCAACAGGTACATCGACCATGCCAGCGTCAGTGCCGTTGTCTCATGCCCCGCGACGATAAAGGTCAGCAAGTTGTCCCGCAGCTCCGCTGTCGTCATCTTGCGCCCCGACTTGGGATCCTCGCCCGCCATCAGCAAATCCAGCAGGTCCGGCACGCCATTATGGGCGCGGGCCGCACGATCCTCAATCGCGCGGTCAGCGACCGCCTTCGTCTCGCGCATGGCCTGTCCCGACACGAGCCGCCCGGGGCGCGGCACCCAGTCCGGGGCGCCAAGGATGTCGAACAGCGACACTTTTCCAGCCTCGGCGATGTAATCCTCGATCGCGCGGTGCACGCCCGCCCGATCAAACGCTTCACCGCCGGAAAAGGTCACATCGGCAATCACGTCAAAGGTTGTGTTCACCATCTCGTCCAGCAGGTTCACCGCCCGTGGCCCCGCTGCCGCGATACGGTCGGCGCAACGTTCGGCCGCGCCTGTCATGATGGGCGCAAGGTTCATCATGTTGCGATGGGTGAACACGGGTGCGGCGGTGCGGCGCTGCCAGCGCCACTCGGCGCCTTCGGCAATAAAGATCGACTCGCCAATGGCCGGTTTCAGCAGGTTCTTGGTCACCACCGATTTGGGATAGGTGTCGAGGTTGTCCAGCACCATCCGCTTGATGGCATCCGGATCGGTGATCATGTGCCAGCGTTTGCCGGTCTTGCCCGACACGATGGGTTGCCGGGTCGACAGCTCCGGGATGATGCGCAACACGTTGCTGCGCGCCATCTGCAAGCTCTTCCAGATCCCCCACTCCTCGTTAACCAGCAGCACACGTACGGGCAGTGGGCGGGGCAGGGCGGTATCGGGCATGTCTCTCTCCGTTACCTTACGATATAGGTGCACCCTGGCCCTGGACAATTGCGCCAACGCCGCACCTGCGCTATCCGGGGGATCAAGAAAAATGGGGAGAGTGCCGGAATGATGCGTTGGGTTTTGGGCCTTGTGATGATGGCCGTTCTATCGGCATGCGCCAGCAATCGCGATCTGAACGATGCACCCGTGCCGCTCGGCGACTTCCGGCTCGAGCACAATATCGTCGTGGCCGAAAACGCGCAGCGCGGACCACTGAGCCGCCCGGCGACCGAGGCTGAGCTGACGACTGCGGTCAAATCCGCCATGTCCGAACGGTTCGGGCGGTACAACGGGGCCAGCCGCTATCACTTTGGCATCTCGGTCGAGGGGTACGTTCTGGCGCAACCCGGTATCCCGCTGGTCTTGGCGCCCAAATCGGCCCTCATCCTCAATGTCACGGTCTGGGACGACGCGGCGGGCGGCAAGTTGAATGACGAACCCGAACAGATCACAGTGCTCGAAACCTTTGGAACCGCACCCATCATCGGCACCGGCTACACCATGACCGCCGAAGAACAGCTCAAGGAACTCAGCCAGAACGCGGCCAAGGCGGTCGAGCGTTTCCTCGTCCGGCAAAGCAAGGAAGAGGGTTGGTTCACACCGGATCCGAATGCCGTGGCTGCGCCCGCCGAAAACGTCACGGACGAAGCCGCGGCAACCGCACCGGAAATCTAATTCAGTCGCCGCTGCGCGCACGCTGTTTCGACCGTGGACAACTTGTCATTGCTGCGCTCGTGCAATCCGGTCGTGCTCGGGCTGCACCTTGCCTCTTGCGCATGTGCCGAAGGTGTTCAAGCCCGCTTGATTTTCCCCGCCAATGACAATAAATGCCGCGCGAAGTGAAGCAAGGGGGCGCGTCCCCAGATCAACAAAGGGCGTCTGACAAGATGGCAAAGGAAAAGTTTGAACGTACGAAGCCGCACGTTAACATTGGCACGATTGGCCACGTTGACCACGGCAAGACGACGCTGACGGCGGCGATCACGAAGTATTTTGGTGATTTCCA
>NZ_JAHVHT010000003.1 GCF_019802125.1 Tateyamaria omphalii | reverse complement strand
GCAGCGATGTCCCACGAGGCATCACCCAGACTGCGAAGAGAAGCGTGACCCGGATGAGTGACAACGGTCCCAAACAAAGAAGGAAAACGAGCTTGACCCAAATGCCCAATTAGAGAAGCGGACATAAAGAAATCCTGCCAGCTTGCTTGAAATATGATTGAGCACGCAACATATCACTATCGAGTGAAGCGAGGAGGTCCTCGCAGGCGCCTGATAAGCGTCATGTGCCCGAAAGGGCATCCGGTTCGAGCCCGGTGCTCCCCGCCAAAGCCCGCTCTTCAGAGTGGGCTTTTATTTTTTTGTCTCAAACCCGAGCCAATGCGCACGAAAGATGCTGTAGCATCGGTATTGCCGTGAAATTTTTCAAGGAATCAAACTAGATGGAAGTCTTCTATTTCAAAGGCCGCGTAGTCCCTGACCACGTACCGCTCACAGTGAACTACACTCCAAAATTCGAGCGGAAGCCAAGTGTGGAAACAGAACCCGAATCTGTCATCGAAGTCTCGATTCTTGAGGGCGGGTTCCAAGTTAAAGTTGAGGTCGAGCAGTATACCGACGACAAAGCACTAGCGCTTTTCCAAGCGGCCTGGGACGCAGCTCAACGCTTGGCGAATGCGGCAGGATTTATCAGTGCTATCCCTTATCAGATTGTTGTCGATTTTGTCGTGAGGCCAGACGGCTCCGTTAAAGCACTTGCACTTGGTGATGCTTATCTGAGATCACTTGGTACTTTCACCGATGACGACATCGAGACCATCGCTGATCTTATGATTGCAGATCATGCATTTGGCGAAGCGGTAGCAGATCTTCTATCGATGCTCAGCAAGACCCACTACGCTCCGATCAGCTATGGTAGAGTTGCGGAAAGCATCGCGCGACTCATAGCTCCAAATGAAAAGCAAGGTGCCATGTGGGCTAAAGCGCGGAGCGAACTCAGGGTCAGCGAAGGTTATTTGAGAGCGCTGACGGAGGCATCAACTGATCCAAGACACGGAAATCGGACACCAGTTAGTGCGGCAACCAATCGGAAACTAAGTCAAATGGCATGGCTTCTAGTTCATCGCTATGTCCACTATCGTTTACGTGAAGGCAATCTACCAAAGGCTGAGTTTCCCGAGCTGTCTGGATAAGTCTATTCTAGTTTTCCTCATCTTTTGTAGCAATCGTAGCCCATAACCGACCTCCACTAGATGATTGAAGCACTACGTTGCGGCCCGCCTTTCTGGACATTGCGTTCGCAATACCGGGCAATCTGACAAATTCATGTTTTTGCTCCACTCGAGTCCGAGTATGATAGGGCCATTCGAGCAAAAAAAATGTGGAAAATTAATGACCGCAAGTCCCGAGGCAACAGGTGGCGTTGGCTACACCTTTGAAGATTCGGTAGTGGCTTCATATCTGACCAGCCTACTTGTTGAAGGCGGAGCGCGAGGGATCTCTGAAGCGATTACTGACGGCGTCCTTCTCCAGCGCGCGGCGCTTGGCGAGCCACTGGACGACATTATTGTGGAGGGGTCGGATCGATACGGCCAACCTTCCAAACTGGCTCTACAAGTGAAGCAAAGCCCAACGCTGAGTTCTGCTGAAACGAATACCGACTTTCGAGACGTTATTTCGGCTAGCTGGCGAGAATTCAAGAAAGACGGCTTCAGAATAGGTCGGGACCGTGTCGGACTAGCTGCTGCTAATATCGCCCAGTCCACACTCCGGGCAGCCCGCTCTACGCTTGAATGGGCTCGTACATCCAAGTCGGCAGACGATTTTTTTAGGCGGCTCGAAACCGAGAATTTCGCAAGCGACGCACAAAGAAGGTTCGTGAGCGATGTCCAAGCTTTGCTCCCAGCAGACGCGCAAGATGAGGAAAATTCGTGGCAGTTTCTAAGGCGTTTTGTCATCCTCGTCTTTGACACGCTTTCAGAAGGAGCGTCAGGTTCGTTCGAGGCGATTGAACGTCTGAGGAATGCGCTACCAACTGGAGAGCGTCATCGTGCCGAAGAGCTTTGGGTACGACTTTCCCAGATATCACGACAAGCGTCCGGCGCAGCAGGTAGCTTTTCAAGGGCAACATTGGTTGAGCAGCTTTCGGGAGTGTTTGATCTTTCTTCTCTTCCAAGCATGCGCAGCGATCTGGTTAAGGTAGCAGAAGAAACAAGACACGCTCTTCAAGGTATCCGAATGGATATCTCTGGGCTGATTGTCCCGCGGAACAGTATTCTCGAAAAGATTAACGAAATTGATGACGGAAAGCGATTTATCCAATTAGCGGGCGAGGCCGGTTCGGGAAAGTCCGCGGTGTTACGCGCGCTGGCCGAAGAGCACGCCAGGCACGGTTTCGCTCTAGTTCTGACCGACAAGCGTCTCGTCGGCCCCGGCTGGCCCTCACTGGCCAAGCACTTGCGCCTAGAAGCGGAACGACTTGCTGACCTCCTTTTTGAGCTAGCCACACTTGGAAAACCAACTCTCTTCATCGACGGGATAGATCGCCTAGGAAATGAGACCCGTCAAACAATCTTGGATATCGTAACTATTCTTCTCGATGATCCAAGGCTTGCGGACTGGCGCGTTGTGGCATCTACCCGGTCGTCACACCTCGAGGACTTGAGAATATGGCTACCTCCTCAACTTGTTGAGGAGGGCCAAGCACACATCGTCGAGATCGATGGATTTGATGATAGTGAGGCTGGCATCCTTGCCGAGCGGTTTCCAGCGATGCACGAAGTCCTGTTCGCCGAGGGTCAAGAAAAGGAATTTGCAAGGCGCCCTTTCTTTGCTCAGGTTTTGGCACAGCGTTCAGTGGGCACTGATGGAGCACCGGACAAATTTTCCGAGATTTCGCTGGCGCAGGTTTGGTTGGAAGGAGCGCAGGCTCTACAAGATAAAGCTTCTTCAATTGAACGCCGCCAAGCGATGGGTGAGCTAGCCGCGAGATGTGCTCAAGCAACCAATAGAAGCGCCGCAGTAGAAGGCATTTCCGCTCAAGCTCTGACGGAACTAGTACAAGAACGAGCGATAGCGGAGGTTGCGGGTAGCGGACGATATTCCTTTACCCACGACATATTTCTTGAATGGGCGATGTTCGGTTTGTGCCGCCAAAATGGTCCAGATTGGCCGAGCACCCTCACCGCCGCTGGAGACAGGCCAGGAATGATCCGGGTAGTGGAGCTACTGTCACAGTTTGAATTCGAGACCGGACACAACTGGTCAGAAACTCAATTGGCACTGGAGCAGCAGGAAGCGTGGCGTCATTGGAGCAGGGTTTGGCTCCTTGCACCATTTTCCTCGCCAGCGTTCTTTGACCGTAAAGACACGATTTCAGAATTCTTGAGGGAAGACCACCGGCTTATCAGGCTCCTTTCTTCTTTCCGCGCTCACAAAACTATCGAAAACCTTCTAGTCGTTCATGGCGCTCTTGAACTCGGCGAGAAAACTAAGTTTGAAAAATTCAGACTAGCTGACTTCTTGTCTTGGCCCCGCCCTGTTCGGAATTGGAGGCGATTGCTGATCTGGTTGCTTTCGCTTGATTGGAACGAGGCAACGGCCGAGGACATTGTTGACACGTTCGAAGTATGGCTGAACCTGTTTCAAGATTATCCCGACAAGATCAAAGATCGTTTTGCTGAACGAGTCGATCAGATATTGACTGAATGGGATGCCTACGACTATAGGGAACGGAGCAAAAAGATCACTCCATTAGGGTTTCGTAAGGATGGTTTCGGTCGCAAACTTCGACAGGCTTTCCTAAGATCCTCGCTCACTAACACGGACCTGCTAACTCGTAGGCTTCAAGCGTGGACAAGCGAACGAATTGACGACAAGATCCAAACCAGCGTCTTTGCATGGAGCGTGCGCCTTGCCAGTGTTGTCCCTGAAGCCCTAGCCGACTTTTCCTTCCAAGCGTTTATCGACCCATTACCATCAGAGTCAGCCAAGAGGTCGCGGGGGCAGATGATCGGTTGGTCGCCCCATATGAATGATTGGGATTCTCCGGGAATTTGCGACTATTCGCGCCACTGCCATCCAGCCTCGCCTATTCAGCAACCATTCGCAGCCCTTTTCGAGCACGCGCCTCAAGAAGGTCTTCGTTTAGTTCGCAAGCTGCTCAGCCGGACCGTTGTCGCGTGGAGAGAGCTTCCCCAATACGACTATCGTAACCGAGAAATTCCGGTTTCATTTAGTGTGGAGTTCCCTTGGGGATCCCAAACGTTTTGGGGCGGACGAAGGATTTATGGTTGGTATCGGGGTCTGTTTTCTTGCGACATCCTCGGGTCGGCACTCATGGCGCTGGAAGATTGGGCGTTCTCCGAGCTCGAAGCCGGACGTGACGTTGATGAGATCGTAGAGGAGCTTGTTACCGGACACGAAAGCGTGGCCACGCTGGGCATCGCTTTGGGAGTCTTGTTGGACAAGGATGCGCTGTCACCGGCGGCAGCCGCTCTGGTAGGCTGCCAGCACATCTGGGCCATGGACGAGTACCGCTGGCAACATGACGTCCAAGGCCTTCATTCAAACGAAATCGGAGCGAGCTTCGGCTTGTCTAACGATACAACTCACCTTGAAGCACTGAAACGCCTCAACTCGCGGCCTTCCCGGAAGAAGAACATCAGATGGCTCGCGACAGCATTCATACTCACAGCTAACGACCAACGCGAAAAGGTGGCGGAAAAGCTTACTAGCTTTCCAAATGAGCTACCCTTCACCCACGAAGGCCAAGAAGATGACGATAAGCTAGTCGCATATTTTCTGCATCGAGCCGAGGAGTGGGCCGCGATGGCAGACCTGTCGAACTATGCTCAGGTGGAAACCGATGATGGGAAAGTCGGCGTTGCATTTCAGCCGTCAGACGAACGAGTGCAACAAGCTGAAGAAGCAGGTGAGCGGCTAGCCCATTGGAACGAAGGCTTCCAACTGCTGAACCAATGTGAGTCTTGGTTTGAGGGCGGCAAAATTGATGATCAGACGCGAGAGGAAATTGTAGCGCTCGCACGCCAGGTCGAAAACGAGGACCTGTTCAAATCTGGTTTTGATGCCGGAGACCCCGGCAGCCGCCGCGCTGGCGGAGTAGCAGCCGTGTCAGCAGCGATTCTGAGTTTGAAGCCCGATCTTCCACGTGATCAAGTGGAATGGGCCGAAAGCGTTGCATTTCGCGCCGCCAGTACTGTTCCGGCAAACGATGAGTTTTTTCACGCTGATGCTCCTTCCGACGACAGACCCGAAACGTTTGCATCGAAGGGATTGACGGCGATAGTCAAGAATGGCGGACCATTAGCAGGTTCAGCACAGGAAGAACTGGTTCGGTTGTGCTTTCATCCCTACAAGGGCGTGCAGTTGGCTGCGTTGGCAAATGCCGCATCATGTTGGCGAGAACACAAGGGCTTCGCTGACAAGTGCACAGCACTCGCTTTCAAGCTGACGACTCTCGAACTGGATCGTGGTTCACCTGATTGGTACCGACGACGCGATGAGAGAGAAAACAGTCTGGCGTCCGAAAAACAACGGCTGTTTGAGGCAACTATACGAGCTCTAGCTTCTGGCGAAGGAAAAGGGCTGTCTGAGACGTATGCCGAAATCGAGCCGGAACACTTAGATCAATGGCGGGTCAAGGATTTCGCGTCGGTGTTGTCGATCATCCCGAAAGACAGGTTCAACGAAGATCATGCTTTTCGTGACGACCTAATAGCTCTTCTGCATAGCTTCGTTGAAAAGCTCACTGCGGCAATTGGCGCAGCTGACGAAGCCGAGCACCGTTCAGGTTCAAGGCTAAGTTTGGAGTTTTCCAGTTGCATTTGGGACTTGGCAGCGCTGTGCGAGAAATTGCCAATTCAAAGTATTCGTAGTGCAATCATACCTATCCTGTCTCAGTTGCCCCATGAGCCGAAGAGCGAAGCTCTCTCGACTTTCGCAAATGCGTACTCCTGCATGCGACTTCTGGATTCACCGACAGTTCCAGCGGGCATTGTTGATGTTTTTCTCGACATCTTTGAGGCAGTCGCAGATGACCCGGATTGGAAGCGTCCGGAGTGGCGGGAGGACTATGGACTTCCCGAGCAGCTTCACAAATTGGTTCGTATCGCAATGGGGGCAAATTGGGATCGGCCAGCAATGGGTGCGGCCCGCTTCGCTAACAATGATTGGTCCGATGCAAAGCTACTGGACCCATTGATTGATTGGATGCTCGAAAGATTTGGCCATCTACCGCAGGTCATGCAAGCATTCTTGCTCCATGTTGAAAGGTCATTCGATCACCGCAGCAGCGAATTCCTCGCTTCGAGGTTGGGAGGCATCGCGCCCGCAGTTTGGCAGTCTAGAGGGTTTTGGTCCGGGGGAAGAACTGCGCAACTCGCCGGTCTATTTCAATCCTTTGCCGAACGAGACGCCCCATTGCAGTCTGATGTCCACGTTCAGTTCTTGGAGATTCTCGATCACTTGACTGAACTTGGGGATCGTCGCGCAGCAGCACTTCAAATGAGCTCGCTGTTTGACCGGCCACGTTTCAGCAATCCGCCACAGGTCTTACAAATCGAAACTTCGCCGTGAGGCCAGATCATAACTTCGTGTCCAAGGTCCGCTTTAAAGGGCTATGGCTTGCCCGTTTGCAACCGCAGCGAAGGTCCGCTTCGTCCGCACAGCGGACCTTTCCAAATCGCGCGCAGGCATCACGACCGCGTGACGCCGCTTTATCCGTCGTGTTACCCTCTTACCTCAAAGGCAACCGCCAACTGAGGAGACATGAACATGACCACCTCACTGCCCCGCCGCACCGTTCTTGCCACCGGCTCCGCCGCCCTGCTCACCACCGGTCTTACGCTCCCTGCCCGCGCCCAGGGGATCGCCCCCACGCCCACAATGCGGGGCGGCGCCAACAATTACCGCCCCGGCGCGCCCATCATGGACCGCATCGGGGGTGGCGGCTTCCTGATGACAGGCACCGTTCTGCGCGCAGGTGACGGGGCACCCATTCCCAACGCACGCATCCAGATGTGGGCCCACACGACCGAAGGGCACGAGCGCGACGAACGCAGCCATGGCGCCACGCTCACGGACGCGCAGGGCCGCTTCCAGATGGACATGCCCCAAATCGTGCCCGCCTTCGGCCAGCCACACGGCCACCTCGCCTATGATGCAGACTACGACGACAACGGGTTCGAGACGGTGTTCCTGCGCCCGATCATGGCCAGCGCCTCCGACACAACGCTTGATGTGCAATTCGTGCTGGTCCCGGCCTGATCCTTGTTGCGCGCCACTCTGATCTGGGCGGCGCTCGGCGTTGCACTTCTGGCCCCGATCACGGCAGCAGCGTTCAGCCCGCTTCTGCAATGGCGCGAGGGGATCTACATCGCCTCCGGCTTTGCCGGTATCCTCGGCATGGCGCTTTTGCTCCTGCAACCCTTGCTCGCGGCAGGTGACCTGCCCGGTCTGTCCCCTACGCGCAGCCGCCGCATCCACCGCATTACGGGCGCGCTACTTGTCCTTGCCGTTGTGGGCCACGTCGCCGGGCTCTGGATCACCAGCCCGCCCGATGTGATCGACGTGCTGCTCTTTCGCTCTCCTACACCCTTTGCCATCTGGGGCGTGATCGCCATGTGGGCCGTCTTCGCCGCAGCTCTGATCGCCGCCCTGCGCAAACGCCTGCCCCTGCGCCCAACATCATGGCGCCGCCTGCACGCAGCGCTGGTGGTCACGGTAGCGGGCGGGACGGTTGCGCACGCCTTGCTGATCCAGGGCACGATGGAGCCGTTCACCAAATACGCCCTGAGCATCTGTGTTGGTCTGGCGGCCCTGCGCATCGCGTTTATCGGCGGCATGATCCCGCGTTTACCCTTTGGCAACGCGTCGCAGCGCACGCACCGTTAAACACGGATTTTGTGCCGGACCGGTGTACGGGGGGTGTACAGAGGGTGCACGCCCGGTGCATCGCCCATATCCCTTGTTTTACGGGCGTTAACCCCCGATTCTCCACCAATCAGGAAAACAGCCCGTTAACCGTTGCGCGTACGGTGGTCGCCGGGCCATAAGCGCCCATGCTCAGCTACCAGCACATCTATCACGCCGGAAACCTCGCCGACGTCCACAAGCACAGCCTGCTCGCCTGGATGCTCGCCTACCTCACGCGCAAGGACAAACCGGTCAGCTACATCGAGACGCATGGCGGGCGTGCGCTCTATGATCTGGGGGCAGACGAAGCGCTGAAAACGGGCGAAGCTGCGCAGGGGATCGCGCGGGCGCGGGACTGGTTTGCGCCTGACCATCCTTACATCAAGTGCCTGACGCAAACCTCTGGCTTACATGGACAAAATGCATACCCCGGTTCACCTCTGTTCGCCACCCAAATCCTGCGCGACACTGACAGCCTGACCATCGCAGAACTGCACCCGGCCGAACACAACGCCCTCGAATTGGCGCTGCCCACGGCCAAGGTTCACCGCGCCGACGGCTTTGCAATGGCGCACTCGATCCTACCGCCCACGCCGCGGCGGGGTCTGATGCTGATCGACCCCAGCTACGAGATCAAGGACGACTACCAAACGATCCCCGGGCATATCCGAAAATACGCACGCGCCTGGAATGTGGGCATCATTGTGCTGTGGTACCCGATTCTGACATCAGGCGCGCACAACAACATGCTGAAATCACTTGAGAAAGACCACCATGATGCCCTCAGGCACGAGGTCCGCTTTCCCCCCGCAAGACCGGGGCATGGCATGGTGGGATCCGGCCTATTCGTGATCCGACCGCCCTTCGGTCTTGCCGAAGAAGCCGCAATTCTGAAAACTCATTTCGACCAGCTGAAGTGACCAAAATGTTCGAACGCCTATTCCCCAAAAGACCCAAAGAAACCGCGCCCTTGCCGGAGCCAACACCGCAACTGGCCCTGGGCGCGCTGCTGGTGCGTGTGGCGATGGCCGATCGGGAGTATCAGGCCCCCGAAGTCGCCGCCATCGACAAGATCCTCGCTGCGACCTTCAACCTAAAGCCGCTTGAAGCCGCCAAGCTGCGTGCCACGTGCGAGGCATTGGAACGACATGCGCCCGGCACACCAGAGTACACGGATATCCTCAGGGAAACAGTAGCTTACGAGGATCGACGCGGCCTCGCCGTGGCGATGTGGCAGGTGCTTCTGGCCGATGGTGACCATGCCCGGATCGAAGAGGATGTGCTGCACCAGATCGAAGCCGCCCTTGCCATTACACCCGAAGACAGCGCCGCCATCCGAACGCAAGCGCTTGGCGACTAACGTATAGCGGCATATATCGCTCCCATGTTCCAAGACCTGCTCAAACGGCTGATCCAGCCCGAACCCGCCCAACTTCCCGATGCTGACGCTCGACTGGCCCTCACGGCTTTGCTGGTGCGCGTGGCCCGGTCCGACAATGACTATTCCGGCGACGAACGGGTGCTGATCGACCAGATCGCGCAGGATCGCTACAGGCTTTCTGCAAGCGATGCCATAGCGTTACGCACCGAAGCTGAAGCCATGGAAGCCGAAGCCCCCGACACCGTGCGCTTCACCCGCGCGATCAAGGACGCCGTCCCGTACGAAGAGCGTCTGGCCGTGATCGAAGCGCTCTGGAAGGTGGTTCTGGCCGACGGGCAACGGGCACAGGAAGAGGATGCGCTTTTGCGGCTCGTCACCAACCTGCTGGGCATCACCGACCAGGACAGCGCCAAGGCACGCCAGCGCGTCAGCGGATGATCGCATCGCTCGGCATGTACGACATGCCGCACCTCCAACGCGCCCATGACCGGCTATGGGCTGGCATCCGCACTGCCCTTGGATATGGCCCCGACCACCTCACTCGGGGTGGTGATCCATGGGCGGAATGGCAATCCCCCGACCTGCTTCTGGCCCAGACCTGTGGCCTGCCGTATCGGGCACGGTTGCATGACAAGGTCACACTCGTCGGCACGCCGGATTATGACCTGCCGGATTGTCCATCGGGGTATTACTTCAGCTACCTGATCCGACGGCGCGACGACCCTCGGCCCTTGAGAGAGCTTTCGAAACAAGGGGTTATGGCCTACAACGAACCGCTATCACAATCCGGTTGGGCCGCTCCGGTGGCGCATTTGGCCGCGCGTGGGCTAAGACCGAAGCGGATCAAACAAACCGGGTCCCACTTGGGAAGCATTAATAGTGTGCTGTTAAAAACAGCAGATTACGCAGCCATCGACGCCGTAACAATGCTCCTCTGGGGCGCTCACGATATGGATGCGGTTGCTTATCTCGAAGCTTTCGACACGACCGAACCAACACCGGCACTGCCCTATATCACCGCACTGGATCGCGATCCCGCACCAATTGCGGATGCCGTACGCTCAGCCATCGCTGCAATGCCACACGAGGACCGGTGCGATCTGCGCCTCAAGGGGATGGTCGACATCCCGGCATCCGAGTACCTCGCCCTGCCCATTCCGCCCACGCCCTGATCAATCCGGCCTCTCCCCACGTCAATTTGCGCAAAACGCAGGCAAAACGTCCCTTTTGCCCGTGGACAAGGCACATCTTTTCCTCCCTTATACCGGCTGATCGAAACAGACGTAGCTGCCCACACGTGTCCGACACCGCCGTTATCGAAATCCGCAACCTACACAAAGCCTATGGCACGCTCGAGGTGCTGAAAGGCGTGGATATTCGGGCGAAACGCGGTGACGTGGTGTCGCTGATCGGGTCATCCGGATCGGGCAAATCAACACTTCTACGCTGCTGCAACCTGCTGGAAGACAGCCAGCAGGGCGAGGTTCTGTTCAAGGGCGAACCGGTCACCTGGAAAGGCAGCGATCACGCCCGCCGCCCCGCCGACGCAAAGCAGGTTCTGCGTATCCGCACGAACCTGTCCATGGTGTTCCAGCAGTTCAACCTGTGGGCCCACATGACGATCCTGCAAAACGTGATGGAAGCGCCCGTGACCGTCCTGCGCCGCGACCCGGCAGAGGTCGAGCAGGCCGCCCGCAAATACCTGGACAAGGTGGGCATTGGCGACAAATGCGACGTCTATCCGGCCCAATTGTCCGGTGGCCAGCAGCAACGTGCGGCGATTGCGCGGGCACTTTGCATGGAGCCGGAAGCGCTGCTGTTTGACGAACCAACCAGTGCCCTGGACCCTGAACTGGAACAGGAAGTTGTCAAGGTGATCAAGGACTTGGCCGCCGAAGGGCGCACCATGCTGATTGTCACGCATGATATGAAACTGGCCCATGACGTGAGCGACCATGTCGTATTCCTGCATCAGGGCCTGATCGAAGAACAAGGGGCGCCCGACGATCTGTTCGGCGCGCCCAAATCGGAACGTCTGCGCGGGTTTCTGTCTGCAACCCACGCCGCGTAAATCAACACACCAACGGGAGTATCACTCATGAAATCCATCCTTCTTTCGACGGTTGCGGTCGCGGTGACCGCCACGTTCGCCCTGGCCGACGGTCACTCGGTCGTGCGCATGGGCACCGAGGGCGCCTACCCTCCCTACAACTTCATCAACGACGCCGGTGAAGTGGACGGGTTCGAGCGTGAGCTGGGCGACGAACTGTGCGCGCGCGCCGAACTGACCTGCGAATGGGTCACCAACGAATGGGACAGCATCATCCCCAACCTGGTGTCCGGCAACTATGACACGATCATCGCGGGCATGAGCATCACGGACGAGCGTGACGAGGTTATCGACTTCACTCAGAACTACACCCTGCCCGACCCGTCGGCCTATGTCGCCATGTCGGCAGATGTTGATCTGGAAGGCGGCGTACTGGCTGCGCAAGCCAATACGATCCAGGCGGCTTTCATCGCCGAAACCGGCGCGACACTGGTCGAATTTGCGACACCCGAGGAAACGATCGCTGCCGTCAAAAACGGTGAAGCCGACGCGGTTCTGGCCGACAAAGCATTCCTGACACCCATCGCCGACGAAGACGCCGACCTGATGATGCTCGACAAGGAAGAGCTGATCGGCGGCGGCATCGGTCTGGGCCTGCGTGAAAGCGACACCGAGCTGAAAGAGAAGTTCGACGCGGCCATCACCTCGATGAAGGAAGACGGCTCGCTGAACGAACTGATCGCCAAATGGGAAATCGGCGACGGTTTCTAAAGACCATTTAGCAGGGCGGAGGACACCTCCGCCCTCCTTTTTCTGGCGTTCATGTTTTCCTTCTGTACCGATCCAAGCACCCTGCCCGACTGGCAGTGGATGGCGTGCTACCTGACAACGGGCAAGCACATGTCGATCTATTGGTCGGTGCTGACTGTCTTTTTACTGTTGGCCATCACTGCGCCCGCGGCCCTGGCCTTTGGTTTTGCCGGAGCCTCGGCGGCTCGATCGCGTATTGCGCCAGTGTCCTGGCTCGGGCGCGGCTACATCGCGATTGTACGGGGCGTGCCCGATATCGCGTTTTTCCTGTTTTTCGTGATCGCGCTTGACCAGGCCATTGAATATCTGCGCCACCGCGCACTTTGCCCCGACTGGACCGACCCCATCCGCCAAGGCAACGATTTTGTGGTCTGTGCGGCGGCCAAGATGCCCCTGGGCAATGCCCCGCAATGGATGCACGAAACTTACGGCTTTGGCCTTGCCGTTTTAACCTTCGCCATCGTGTTCGGCGCCTTCGCAGCCAATGTGCTCTACGGCGCCATGCGCGCCGTGCCCAAGGCGCAGCTCGAGACGGCAGAAGCCTATGGCATGACCACGCGCCAGACCTTCTGGCGGGTGATGGTGCCCCAGATGTGGGTTTTTGCCCTGCCGGGCCTGTCAAACCTGTGGATGGTACTGATCAAGGCGACACCCCTTCTGTTTCTTTTGGGTGTCGAAGACATCGTGTATTGGGCGCGCGAATTGGGCGGGACCAAGACCTCGCGCTTTACGGAGTACCCACATGGCGACTGGCGCATGTGGTACTTTCTCGCGCTGCTGATCTTCTACCTGATGTTCACCCGCGCGTCCGAGATCGTCCTCGACAGGTTGATGGTGCGCCTGACGCATGGACAAGCGACGACAGGCGGTGAAGCACAGCGAAAGGCCGCCGCTTGATGTCCTGCGCCCAGACCATCATGGACTACGGCCTGCGCTCCATCGGGATTGGCGAACGGCTCCTGCCGCGCGATGACTTCACGCTGTGCCAGCAGTTCACCCTGATCGGCTCTGGCATGATCTGGAACATCTATTTTGGCCTGCTCGCACTGGCTTTCGGCTTTGTCCTGGCCACGGCGGTCGCCATGGGCAAGAACGCGCAGTCGAAGCTGATCCGCAAGCCATCGGAATGGTTCATTTTCATCTTCCGAGGCTCGCCGCTCTTTATCCAGTTCTTCTTTGCCTACTTCCTGTTCCTGCAGCTCAAGGGCGTGCACCCCTTCTTTCATCCCTTCTCGGCCGCATGGCTGGGCGCGCTGATTGTCCTGTTCCTGAACACCGCCGCTTACTCAGCCGAGATTTTCTACGGCGCGTTGCAATCCATCCCCAAGGGCGAGGTCGAGGCCGCCGATGCCTACGGCTTATCCGGCTGGCCCCGCTTCAAGCGCGTCGTCTGGCCCACGATGCTGCGGCTGGGCTGGCCGGCCTATACGAACGAAGCCATCTTTCTGTTTCACGCCACGACACTGGTGTATTTCTCCGGCTTTCCGGCGTGGCAACAGCGGGGCGATGCGCTCTACTACGCGAATTACTTTGCAGACAAGACGTTCAACCCGTTTGTACCCTATCCCATCCTTGCAGGATATTTCATCCTGCTGACGTTGATCATCATTGGCATCTTTGGCCTGGTGAACCGTCGCCTGAACCGCCATTTGCCAGCCAACACGCGCCAGAAGATGAAGCTGCGCATGAACCTGATCCGGTGAAGGATTTTGTGCCTCCGGCGGGCATACTTGTCGGAACAATGAAAGACGCGTGATGCACGATTGGCTTACAGACAACCCTGAAATCCGCGCGATCCGCGTGGCTGCTGCCGATCTGAACGGGGTGGCGCGGGGCAAACGGATGCCGGTGCGCTTTGCCGACAAGGTGGCGCGAGATGGCACGCGCTTTCCCATGTCCGTCCTGAACCTCGACATCTGGGGCGAGGATATCGAGGACAGTCCGTTGGTCCTTGCCTCGGGCGACCGCGACGGCGTCCTGCGTCCGACCGAGCGTGGTTTCGTACCGATGCCGTGGCTGAACACACCCACCGGGCTGCTGCCGATCTGGATGTATCACGAAGATGGCCGCCCCTTCATGGGCGATCCGCGCCATGCCCTGGCCGACGTGCAAAAACGTTTCACAGACACGGGCTTGACCCCCGTTGTTGCAGTGGAGCTTGAGTTCTTCCTGATTGACGACGCAGGCAGCCGGTTGCGCGTGCCGCCGTCGCCGCGCTCAGGCAAACGGCGCGTGGCGGGCGAGATTCTGTCGATGCGCACCCTCGATGCCTTCGACGATTTCTTTACCGAGCTCTACGATGCTTGCGAGGCAATGGACGTCCCCGCCGACACCGCCATTTCCGAAAGCGGTCTGGGCCAGTTCGAAATCAACCTGATGCACCAGCCCGACGCGCTGAAAGCGGCAGATGACGCGTGGCTGTTCAAGATTCTGGTCAAGGGACTGGCGCGCAAGCACGGGTTCGCCGCATCCTTCATGGCCAAGCCCTACCCCGACTATGCCGGCAACGGTCTGCACATGCACTTTTCGGTGTTGGATGCGGATGGCAACAACATCTTTGACGACGGCACGGACGCGGGCAGCGATGCCCTGCGCCACGCCATTCAGGGATGTCTAGCCGCCATGCCCGGCTCCATGCTGGTTTTTGCACCGCATGCCAATTCCTATGCCCGCCTCGTGCCCGGCGCCCACGCGCCCACGGGTATCGCCTGGGCCTATGAGAACCGAACGGCGGCGATCCGCGTGCCTTCCGGCCCCACCGCAGCGCGGCGCATCGAACACCGCCTTGCCGGGGGCGACGTGAACCCGTACCTGTCCATTGCCGCGGTCCTCGGCGCCGCACTGAACGGGATCGAGGATGCCACCGAGCCACAAGCGCCGATCACCGGCAACGCTTACGCGCAGGACCTGCCGCAGGTGCCGGGCACGTGGGACAGCGCGATAACCGCTTTTGAAAACAGTCCCGAGATCGCGCGCATTTTCGACGCCGAACTGATCCGCAACATGCTCATGACCAAGCGGCAGGAGGCAAAGCACATGGCCGACCTCAGCCCCGAGGAACAGACCGAAATCTACCTCGACAGCGTCTGAGCAGCACACTATCTTCGCCGCGCAACCATCGGGTGATCCATGAAAATCGGCATTCTGCAAACCGGCCACGCGCCCGACGAAGTGTTGGGCAGCTTGGGCGACTACGACGCCATGTTCGCGCGCCTCCTGGACGGGCACGGCTTTGAGTTCCAAACCTTCAATGTCGTGGATATGGAGTTTCCCGACGGGCCGAACGCCTGCGATGGCTGGCTTGTGACGGGGTCGAAACATGGCGCGTACGAAGATCATCCGTTCATTCCACCGCTCGAAGACCTGATCCGCGCCATTCACGCCTCAGGCCGCCCCATGATCGGGGTCTGTTTCGGCCATCAGATCATAGCGCAGGCCATGGGGGGCAAGGTGGTCAAGTTTGATGGCGGTTGGTCTGTGGGACGGCGCGAATATGCATACAAGGGCGAAACATTGGCCGTGAATGCATGGCATCAGGATCAGGTTGTCGAATTGCCCCCGGCTGCAGAGGTCATTGGGTCCAACGACTTTTGCGAATATGCTGCACTTGTCTATGGTGACCGCATCTGGACCGTTCAGCCGCATCCCGAATTCGGGGCCGACATGATCGACGCCCTGACCAAATATCGTGCCCCGGGTGTGGTCCCTGACCCGCTGATTGAAACAGCCCGCGCGCAGCTCGACACGCCAACACAGCGCAACAGGATCGCCGAAGACATGGCGGCTTTCCTCAAACAGGGGGCCTGCGTCGATGTCTGAACACTGGACAGCCGGATTGCCCGAAGCGGCGCAGCTATACCTCGAAGGCAAACGGCTGGACGAGGTTGAATGCATCATCGCCGACCTGCCCGGCATCGCACGGGGCAAGGCGGTGCCCGCCAGCAAGTTCGCGCGCCAGGACTATTTCCACCTGCCGGACAGCATCTTCTACCAGACCATCACCGGCGATTGGGGAGAAGCCGCGGACGAGGACGGCTTTATCGAAAAGGACATGATCCTGAAGCCGGACATGTCCACCGCCACCGCCGCCCCGTGGACCGGCGACTGGACGCTTCAGGTGATCCACGACGCCTATGACCGCAAGGGCAACCCTGTGCCCTTCTCCCCGCGCAACGTGCTGAAACGGGTTGTTCAGCTGTACAAGGACAGGGGTTGGAAACCTGTTGTGGCGCCCGAGATGGAGTTCTTCCTGATCGCACGCAACCTCGATCCGGCGCAAGAGATCGAGCCGATGGTGGGCCGGTCCGGACGCCCGGCCGCCGCGCGGCAGGCATATTCGATGACGGCCGTGGACGAGTTTGGCCCGGTGATCGACGACATCTACGATTTCGCCGAAGCGCAAGGGTTCGAGATCGACGGCATCACGCAGGAAGGCGGCGCAGGCCAGCTTGAGATCAACCTGCGCCACGGCGATCCGGTCAAGCTCGCGGACGAGGTGTTCTATTTCAAGCGTCTGATCCGCGAGGCGGCGCTACGCCACGATTGCTTTGCCACCTTCATGGCCAAACCCATCGCGAGCGAGCCCGGAAGTGCCATGCACATCCATCACTCGATCATCGACATGGAGACCGGCCAGAACCTGTTTGTCGGCCCGCAGGAAGGCGACACCGACGCGTTCTTTCACTTCATAGCGGGCTTGCAGACCCACCTGCCCTCTGCCCTTGCCGTTATGGCCCCTTTCGTCAACAGCTACCGCCGCTACGTGAAGGACCATGCCGCCCCGATTAACCTGGCCTGGGGCCGCGACAACCGCACCACCGGCATCCGCATCCCCCTGTCTGAACCGCAGGCGCGACGGGTTGAGAACCGCATCGCAGGGATGGACTGCAACCCTTACTTGGGTATCGCAGCGTCACTGGCCTGCGGCTATCTGGGCCTAGTTCAGGAAAAGCGGCCCTCGGCTCAGTTCCGGGGCGATGCCTACGAGGGGGATGGCGACATCCCTCGTGTTCTGGGCTCTGCTCTCGATCTCTTTGATCAGGCGACCGATCTGCACGAGGTGTTGGGAGAAGAGTTCGCCCGCGTCTATTCCATCGTGAAACGGGCCGAGTATGACGAGTTCCTGCAGGTTATTTCCCCATGGGAGCGCGAGCATTTGCTGCTGAACGTCTAGGCGGCAACCCGGCCCTTCGGGGAGGATTTTTTGGAAACAGGGAAGCATGGACCTTCTGACCGCCAATGATCAGCCCGGCGCGTATCCGGACAGTTGGTATGCGGCCACTGCTGACATTCCGGATGTACGCGCGCCATTGCAGGGGCCAATGCAGGCCGATGTCTGCGTCGTGGGCGCAGGTTACACCGGATTGTCCGCCGCCCTGCATCTGGCACAAGCCGGGCGGCGCGTTGTCGTGCTCGAGGCGCAGCGCGTTGGCTTTGGTGCCTCGGGGCGCAATGGCGGGCAGCTCGGGACCGGGCAGCGGGTCGAACAGCCGTATCTGGAGCAGATGCTGGGAAAGGCGGATGCCCGTAAGCTGTGGGATCTGGGCCTTGAGGCAACCGATCTGGTCCGGCATCTGATCGATGCCCATGGGATCGACTGTATGTATCGTCCCGGTGTGGCATGGACCGCCGAGAGTGACGCGGACGTTGTTGACCTGCATGCCTATGCAGACCACATGGACCGACACTACGACCACCCGCTGGAGGTGCTGGACCGGGACGGGTTTCACGCCATCTGTCCGTCGCCTGCCTATCGCGGCGGTGTGATTGACCCGATGTCAGGACACCTTCATCCACTGCGCTTTGCCCTGGGCCTGGCGCGCGCGGCGGAAGATGCGGGTGTTACGATCTGCGAGCGCAGCACGGTAACGCGCATGACCGAAGGCGCAAAGGTCACGGTCGAGAGCGACGCAGGTAAAGTTACCGCAGACCACGTCATCCTCGCGTGCAATGGCTATCTGGGCACCTTGAACAGGCGCGTCGCCGCCCGCGTGATGCCGATCAACAACTTCATCGCCGCCACCGCGCCACTGGAGGAAACTGCACGCGTGCTTACGCGCGACATCGCCGTGGCCGATGATCGGTTCGTGATCAACTATTTCCGGCTCAGCCATGACAACCGGCTGCTGTTTGGCGGCGGCGAAAGCTATGGCTACCGCTTCCCGTCCGACATCGCGGCAAAGGTGCGCGCGCCCATGTCCGAGATTTTTCCCCACCTCGCAGATGTGCCCATCGACTACGCATGGGGCGGGACGCTGGCGATCACGATGAAACGCCTGCCCTATCTCGCACGGCTGGCGCCCAATGTGCTGAGCGCTTCGGGCTATTCAGGGCACGGCGTCGGGACGGCAACCCATGCCGGTATGTTGATGGCGCAGGCCATTCAGGGTCAATCGGATGGGTTCGACGCCATGGCGGCTATTCCGTCCATCCCGTTTCCGGGTGGCCCGCGCCTGCGCACGCCGCTCCTGATGCTTGCGATGACCTGGTACAGCCTGCGCGACAGGCTGGGAATCTGACCTCAATCCCGCCTTCGCGTCACAAAATCGTTTCCTTTTGCGCCTATCGGATTTAGAAAACCAAAAACCGAGCATAAGGATTCTGAAATATGGCCCTGCCCGATATGCACTCCGCCGAACCCATCCCCGCCGCTGCCCGAGCCGAGATTGACCGGCTCCTGACCTCCGGCGATCTCTTCCGCTACACCGCAGCGCAGGATGCGCCGGTCTCCCTGCTTGAAGCCGAGTTCGCCGAGATGATGGGCAGCAAGTTCGCGCTGGCCGTGTCCTCCTGCTCGGCCGCGCTGTTCCTGTCGCTCAAAGCGCTGGACCTGCCCCGCGATGCGCGCGTCCTGATCCCGGGCTTTACATTTGCTGCCGTACCCTCGTCCGTTCTGCACGCCGACTGCCTGCCGGTGCTTTGCGAAGTGCGCGATGACTACCGTATAGACATCGACGACTTCGTGGCCAAGCTGCCCACGGTGCAGGCCGTCATCATCAGCCACATGCGCGGCCACACCTCGGACATGGACGCGATCATGACCCTGTGCCGCGCGGCCCAAGTCCCGGTGATCGAGGATGCGGCACATTCGCTGGGCACGCTGTGGAACGGGCAGAAGATTGGCACCATCGGCGCCATCGGCTGCTTTTCCTTCCAGTCCTACAAGATGATCAACGCAGGCGAAGGCGGCATCATGATCACCGATGACGCCGATCTGGTGGCGCGCGCGATCATCATGTCCGGCGCGTACGAGCACAACTGGAAGAAACACCCAGTGCTGCAGGACGCCTTTGCAAAACATCAGAACAAATGGCCGCTCTACAATCTGCGCATGTCGAACCTGAGCGCGGCTGTCATACGCCCGCAGTTGCCACACCTCGCGCAACGGGTCGAGGATGGGCGGCGCAACCACGACCACGTGGCAAACTTGTTGGAGGACAGCCCATACATCCACGTGCCCGCCCCCCTGCCAGGTGAGTTGCGTGCGCCGGATTCAATCCAGTTCAATCTGGTCAATGTCACCGACAATCAGGTCGCGGCCTTTGTGGAAGCTGCAGCACAGACCGGTGTCAAAGTTCAGGTCTTCGGCGCCAGCACGGACAATGCACGCGCCTTCTGGAACTGGCAGTTCATACCAGATCTGCCTGAACTGCCGCAAACACGGGCGATGCTGATGCGGGCTTGTGACGTGCGCCTGCCTGTGCATCTTTCCGCTGACACACTCGACGCAGTGGCAGATGCGCTGCTCTTGGCCATTGCCTCAGCCACGGAACAGCGCGCAGCTTAAAGGCCACTGCCTGCAACAACCTCCAACACCCGGCGCGCAGGTCTGGGTGTTGAGCCCCATCGTCCGTTTCAAGTGGTGGCGCATGCCTGCCGTAACGTCATGCGCAAACAAGCGCCCAGACGCGGGCGAATTCGCGCTCACACCCCCAGCGCCGAATAAAATCCCGCATTCCAACCTATGCGGTGCCTTGCTACTGCTGCGTGTGTCGGCTGCGGTCGGCAAACTATTAGCGCGAAATATATTTTAGTAAGTTTTCCACGCCCGTCGGGGCACGCATGTTTGCGTGTCGCCATCACCAAGGGCACAGCGCCAGTTCGGTCGGGCTCATTCTTGCTTCGATCGAAGGCGGTGCACGGACGCACATCATAATTCAGACCAACCACTGTTTCAGTCTGCACTGAGCACGTTCGTGCTGCGCAAGCTTACATGTTTCCGCTTTGAAGACGTCCAGGCGATCAAACCGTCTTGGGCATTTTGACCCCATCCGGCGCGACAAAGGCACCGGATATAAATCAGGAGCAATAGATGAGTATCAAATTTCTCGAATCCACCAACGAAGGGCTGTTTTTCGAAGCCGATCCTGGCCCGTACGTGATCGATCAAGATGTCAGGATTTCCAACCAGCTCGGCGATCTTCCGGCAGCCTTGACAGTTGAATCGGCTCTCAATTTGAGTATCACGAATTTCGGCGTCATCGACGGGGTTGGCACCGGCATCAGTGCCTCTGTGTCGGACGGCATCATATACAACGAAGGCGGTGATATCGAAGGCACCGACATCGGTATCAATATGGTCGGTTCAGACAATTTGATCCTGAACTCGAAACCTGCAGATATTTCGGGCAACACCGGAATAAAGTCTGTTGGCTCAAACAACACCATTCTGAATTCGGGGAGCATTTCCGGCAATTTCGATGACGGAGTTGGCATATATGATGAGGGTGAAAACAACCTGATCGTGAACAACGGGTTCATTCGGGCCAAAACAGGTATTGTTGTTGCGTCGGATAATGTCGAAATTATCAACAATTTGAGCATCAATGGCGGTGTAACGGACGGCGTTGGCATTGAGTTCGCGGCAGGTGCCGTTGGCGGTATTGTACGAAACAATGACATAATATCTGGCGGTAACCTCATCGACTCAATCGCGATCAAGGGAAACGACACCGGTCAAACGGTCATCAATAACGGCCTCATCATTGGCGATGTCCTTCTCGAAGGTGGCGATGACCTGTTTGATGCACGCAATAGCGAAACACGCAATCCTATCACACCCGATGTTGTCCACGGCGGCAGCGGAAACGACACCCTGCTGGGCGGTGATTCCAATGAACGGCTCTCTGGTGATGATGGTGACGACGTACTGGACGGCGGCGCGGGCAATGATCTCCTCTTCGGCGGTGCCGGGGATGATATGATCTCTGGCGGTTCCGGCTTTGATCGTGTCTTTGCTGGCGATGGAGACGACAGCGTGGATGGTGGCGGCGCCAACGATCTCTTGTTCGGTGGCGCTGGCAACGACGTGATGAGAGGCGGCGGCGGCGGCGACAGACTCGACGGTGACGCCGGCAACGACACCTTGATAGGTGAAAATGGCGACGACAGGCTCAACGGCGGCGCGGGCAATGATGAGCTCGACGGCGGCAATGGCAACGACACATTGCGAGGTGGCGCAGACGACGACAAACTCGACGGAGGTTCTGGCAAAGACAGGCTGTCCGGTTCAACCGGTAGCGATACCCTTGATGGCGGTGCGGGCGACGATCAACTGTTCGGCGGCGCGGGCAACGACATCATCACCGGCGGTACCGGTCGCGACGTGCTGAACGGCGGCGACGGCGAGGATATCTTTGTTTTCAACAGTGTCGCTGACAGTGCTGTGGCCTTTGGCGAGACTGATGTGATTGCGGATTTCGAAAAGGGCCAGGACAAGATCGACATCGCCGATCTTGGCGACGCTGGGGCGCTCCAACTGGTCGATAACTTTACAGGATCCTCAACCGCCGAGTTCCGCATCGTCACAATTGATGGCAAAGCGTCGCAAGTTCTTGTCGACGTCGACGGAGACGGCGTGGCAGACACCGGTTTTCTGGTTCGCGGCACAACTGATCTGAGTATCGAAGACTTCATTCTGTAAAGTCACAAGCGCACGAACCCAGCGTTTACGAACGCTGGGCTTTCTCGTCGCCACCGTAGGCGGCCAGGTCGCATCGTCTTCGAAGCGACACTGGTTTGTCGGCTTCGCGTCACGAACCGTTTGGATGATGGTTTCCTGTTTCTCGGTCAGGCCACGTATCGCAGCCATGCCATGCCGACACTCGCATTCATGGCGTTACCTTGTTCATCAAGCAGGTGGCGACGCAAAAGCGAACGGCTGAACGAAATATCCTTCAGGACAATTTCGACAGCTTGTCCTGCAACTCGGCAAGCTGCTTTTTGATGGCGTCCAGATCCTCACCGTCATCCTTGTCTTCGGCTTCCGGTGCGGGGCCCGACGATCCCCAAGCGGTTCCGAGCCCGCCCGTCATCGCCTTCATGAAGGCTTCCTGCTGGGCCTGCATCATCTCGAACCCCGGCATCTTGGCCATGGGGTTCATGGCGTTCATGTTCTCCATCACCTTGCTTTGCCCATCACGCAACATCTCGAACGACGCTTGCAGGAATTGCGGCACTACGGACGCCCCACCGCCCATGTAGCTGCGCACCAGATCGTTCAGCACGTCGACCGGCAGGACGCTCTCGCCACGGCTTTCATGCTCCGCGATGATCTGCAGCAAATACTGCCGTGTCAGGTCATCGCCGGTCTTGAGGTCCACGATCTGAACCTCGCGCCCATCCCGGATAAAACCCGAAATGTCCTCCAGCGTGACATAGTCGCTGGTCTCCGTGTTGTAGAGCCGTCGGCTGGCATACCGCTTGATCAACAAGGGTGCTGGTTTTTCTGTCACGTGCCTGATCTCCCCGATGCCGCGTGCTGCAACGCAGCTTAGGCGGGGTGTGGACAAAAAGAAAGGGTGTGTGCAGATGCGGCAAATCAGGCTGTTTGTTGCATCTCACCATACGCTTTCGTTTGCTAGGAGAGTGATGTAGCGATGGCATCCCGAACCGGTGTCTCGCGAAACTCCGGCAGCGCCGCGCGCAGCTTTGCACCGTCAACCTGATGCGGCCGGTGCCAGATATACTGCATCTCGACCACCTCGCGCATCAATGGCGACCACAGGCCCATCACGCCCACCGCCCACCAAGGCAAGCGCGATACACGCATTGGCTTGTCCATGACATCTTCCACCAGCGCGATCAGGTCATGGCCGGTCAGGGCATAGCCACCGAAACCGAACTCTTCAAACCCGTCGAACTCAAGCCGCCGCTCCGCCAAAGCCACCATGGCCCGAGCCATATCCGGCAGATAAGCCCAGGCGTGAACAAGGTGGCGCGGACCGGGATAGGTCAGCTTGCCCTGCCCCGCCTTGGGCGCGATATAGCTTTCAAACCAGTTGCCCGACGCCTTGGTGTCCAGAAAATCACCGCCCCGCAGCACGATGGTCCGCACCCCGCTGTCCCGATAAGCCTCCTCCATACGGATTCGGATCTTGCCCTTTCGGGTTTCCGCCCCCCATGGGGTGTCTTCGGTCAGCATCGGGGGCATGTCGCGCCCGTAATTGTAGATGTTGCCCGGTATCATCACGGTGGCATCCGCCGCACGCGCCGCCACAATGACGGCCTCCGTCACCCGCGGCACGGTGTCGGCCCAGTGATGGTAAAGCGGATTGACCGCGTTGACGATCACCTGATGGCCCGCGCAAGCCGACACCACGGCGGCGGTCTCCGTGGCATCGACGTCCACGCAGCCTTCTCCGCTCAATCCGCGCCCGGCACGAGTGACCCGCCACCCGGCCTCGGCAAAGGCATCCGCGGCCGCGCGTCCGAACCGGCCTTTCACGCCCAAAACAATCACTGACGACATGGAACAGATCTCCTTAAAACGCTTGATCTGCCCCCTATCTAAATCACCTATTTTCGAATATCATTTGGATCAAGATGACACGGTCCATACAAAATTGAATAGATGACCCAACCTGACTGGTCCCAGATACAATCCTTTGCCGCCGTTGCGGAACACGGCTCGCTCTCTGCTGCCGCGCGCGCCCAGGGCAGCAGCCAGCCGACGCTCAGCCGGCATATCGCCCAGCTCGAAGCGACACTCGGAACGCGGCTCTTCGACAGGTCGCGCGGCGGCATGATCCTGACCGATGAAGGCACAGACCTTCTCGCGCACGCCACCGCCATGGCCGACGCAGCAGCACGCTTCGACACGACCCGCGATGGGCACGGCACCGACATTGCCGGCACGGTGCGGCTTACGGCCAGCCATGTGGTGGCGAACTTCATTCTGCCCCCGATCCTGTCGGATCTTCACACCACATACCCGGGGATCGAGATCGAGGTCGTCGCCTCGGACACCACAGAAAACCTGTTGCGACGCGAGGCGGACATCGCGCTGCGCATGTACCGGCCCACGCAGCCGGACGTGATCGCCCGGCACATCACCGACCTGCCGCTTGGTGCCTATGCCGCACCGGCTTACATCGAAAGGCACGGTGCCCCGGACACACTGCAAGACCTGCACCATCACAGCCTGGTCGGCTATGACCGCAGCACACTGATCATTGAAGCATTTGCACAGCGCGGGCTCAAAGTCGGCCGCGATTTCTTTGCGTTTCGCAGCGATGATCAGGTGCTGTGCTGGCACATGGTGATTGCCGGATACGGGATCGGCTTTGCGCCGCGGCGCGTCGGGGATGCCGACAGCCGCGTGATCCGCGTTTCACGGGATGAGGATGCAGGCACCATGCCGCTGTGGCTCACAGCACATCCAGACGTGCGCCGAATCCCGCGGGTGCGGCGGGTGTATGACTGGCTGGCGCGGCACCTCGCCTGATCCAAAGGAAAAAGGCGGGCCAAATGTGGCCCGCCATAGTCACCGCGCCTTTCAGGGAGGAAAGTTGGCGCGATATATCTTTGTGCGACTTACTTCGCAGCAGCAGCCTTCTTGGCCGCGGCGGTCATGTCGCCGGTGGCTTTCTTGACGGCTGCTTGCGCGTCTTCGCTCATGTCTTTGCCTGCGGCCATCATCAGCTCGACGGTGTCCATCTGCACTTTCTTGGCAACTTCAGCGAAGGCGGCCATGTGCTCGGCTGTCACTTCAGCATAGGCCGATGCGAAATCGGTCATGGCTTTGGCGTAGTCGGCAGGCTCTGCCTTGGCTTTGGACATGTCGCCCAGTTTCGCCAGAGTTTCTTTGGTCCACTTCGAGGAAATCTCGGTCGACTTTTCAGCCGCGTCGATTGCCACGTGGCTCAGTTTTTCGTTCAGCGTGGTTGCTGTTTTGAATGCGTCTTCCATGGCCGCTGTGTCCACGGGGAATGCACCCATCATGTCTTTGAACATTGCGGTCATGTCTTGTTGCTTAGCCATTGTCTTCAATCCTTTTGCGCCTGTGCCGGATCATCCCGGTGTTTCTGCGTCTGCACAAAATATACATGCTGCGCTGCAGCATATCAAGGTTTTTGCTGCAGTGCAGAAAAAATAATTTCCGTAGCGGAAAGGATCAGGAATTTCAGGGTCTTGCCTTGACCGTCACGTAGGTTCCGGGCGCATCTTCCAGCACAGGGTGGGCAGAATCACCCGGCTCGCGGGCCTTGACCATCGCCCCGCCCCGCTTTTTCAGCCAGGCGCCCCAGCGCGGCCACCAGGACCCTTCGTTGAAGTCCGCGGTCTCCTGCCAGTCTTTGTGATCGAGGGTAAGATCCGGGTTCGTATAGTGGCCGTACTTGTTCTTGCTGGGCGGATTCACGATGCCCGCGATATGACCCGATTGGGTCATGATAAAGGTCTTGTCCTTCGACCCCATCTGCTGGATCCCGCGGTAGCTGTCTTTCCACGGCGCGATGTGATCCGTCTGGCAGGCGATGGCGCACAGCGGCACGTCAATGTCCGACAATTTCAGCGTGTGACCCAAAAGCTCAAAACCGCACTCGGCCAGTTCATTCCGCTGACACAGTCCGCGCAGATATTGCATCGCCATCTTCTCGGGCAGGTTCGCCCCGTCCCCGTTCCAGTAGAGCAGATCAAAGGCGGGCGGCGTCTCTCCCATCATGTAGCTTTTGATGGCGGGCGTATAGACAAGGTCGTTGGAGCGCAGGAACGTGAACGTCCGTGCCATGATGACGGATGGCAGGATGCCCTTGTCCGCGCATTCCGCTTCGATCCCGTCGATGAAGTCGTCGGTCAGGAACGGCGTGAACTCTCCCTGATCGCTGAAATCCGTCAGCGCGGTGAAGAAGGTGGCCGACTTGATCGACTTGTCCTTGCGCTGCTTCAGCAGGCTGAGCGTTAGGGACAAGGTCGTCCCGGCGATACAGTAGCCGATGGCGTTCACCTGGCTTTGGCCCGTGATGGCCTTGGCCTCCCGGATCGCCGCCAGGTACCCGTCCTCGACGTAATCCTCGAGCCCGACCCCGGCATAGGCCGCATCGGGGTTGACCCAGGACACGACAAACAGGGTGTGCCCCTGCTCCACGATCCACTTCACCAGGCTGTTCTGCTGTTTCAGATCGAGGATATAGAACTTGTTGATCCAGGGCGGGAACAGCACGACGGGGGTCTTGTGTACCTTCTCTGTCGTTGGCGTGTACTGGATCAGTTCCATCATCCGGTTGCGGTAGATGACTTTGCCCGGCGTGGTGGCAATGTTGCCGCCCAACTCGAACGCCTTGTCATCGGCCAGCTTCACGATCAGCTCGCCATTGTTGGCTTCGAGATCGGAAATCAGGTTCTCCAGCCCGTCGATCAGGCTTTGCCCCTCGGTCGCGACGGCCTTTTCCAGCGCATCGGGGTTGGTGGCGAGGAAGTTGGTCGGCGCCATCATGTCCACGATCTGACGGGAGAAATAGGCGAGGCGCTGCTTTTCGACCGGGTCCATATCCGACACGTCCTCAACCGCCTGCGCGATCGCGTCCGCGTTGATCAGGTACTGCTGCTTGACGTAGTTGAAATAGGGGTGCGTGTCCCAGAGCGGGTTGGCAAAGCGGCGGTCTTTCGGTCCGGGATCGGCGGGGGCCTGCAACTTGCCCTGCGCCAGCGCCTGCTGCGCCTCGACGAAATGAGTGACGGATTTCGACCAGAACTGAAGCTGGTGTTCCAGCACCTTGGCCGGATCGCGAAAGGCTTCGGTCCAGTAGGCCGAAGCCGCTTTCTGAAACAATTCCTGATTCGGGCCATCAAGCGCCGCGTTGTGCGTGCTGCGGTGCGTCAAAACCTGGGTGAGTCGCTGTGTGAGCTCCTCAACCTTCCGGAGATTTGTGTTCAATTTATCGAGGTTTTCGCCTGTGACAGCACCATCGGTAGTGTCCTTGGTTGTCATGTTAACGTCTTCCCCGTAGTCTTTGCACGTGCAGCAAATGCGCGTGCGCGTGTTGGTTGTACATGTATGGTCGCATGTTTCAGGGGGCAAAGCGACAAACCGTCCAATGCGGGAGTGCGTACCCGCCCCTAGAGTGAAGGAGAGCGCCATGCGCTACATGATGAGCTACGATCTCATGGAAACGGTCCGCAACACCAATCAATGGTTGGGAGCAACCGCACGGGCCATCGGCGCCTACCCCGCCTTCGCCGCCCTGCCCAACCCGGCCCTTCAGATGATGTCGGCCTGGGGCGAGGTGACCGAACGCACCTTCGAACGCATGGTGGCCAAGCCTGACTGGGGCATCCGCACCTTCACCTGCGAAGACGGTCGCGACCACCTCGTGAACATCGAGAAGGTGATGGAAAAGCCCTTCGGCGACCTCATCCACTTCAATGTCTCGGGCCGCAAGACCCAGCCCCGCAAGATCCTGCTGGTGGCACCCATGTCCGGCCACTACGCCACCCTCCTCCGCTCGACCGTCAAATCGCTGCTCGTCAATTGCGAGGTCTACATCACCGACTGGCACAACGCGCGCGACATCCCCGTCAGCGCCGGCAAGTTCGATGTCGAGGACTACACCCTCTACCTCGTCGACTTCATGCGCGAGCTTGGCCCCGACACCCACGTGATCGCCGTGTGCCAACCCGCACCGCTGACACTGGCCGCCACCGCCTACCTGGCCGAGGAAGACCCCAAGGCGCAGCCCGCCTCCCTCACCCTGATCGGCGGTCCCATCGACCCCGACGCGACGCCGACGGACGTGACCGACTTCGGCCGCCGCGTCACCATGGGCCAGCTCGAGGAAATGATGATCCAGCGGGTCGGCTTCAAATACAAGGGCGTCGGGCGCATGGTCTATCCGGGCCTGCTGCAACTCGCATCCTTCATGTCGATGAACGCCGAAAAGCACTCCAAGGCGTTCACCGACCAGATCGGCCGCGCCGCACGGGGCGAGGCGAGCGACCACGACAAGCACAACCGCTTCTATGACGAATACCTGGCTGTCATGGACATGACGGCTGAATTCTACCTGTCCACGGTCGAACGCATCTTCAAACGAGGCGAGATCGCCAAGAACATGTTCACCGTCAACGGCAAGCAAGTCGACATCGGCAAGATCACCACCGTTGCGGTAAAGACCGTCGAAGGCGCGAATGACGATATCTCTGCCCCAGGACAATGCGTGGCAGCACTCGATCTCTGCACCGGCCTGCCGGACGAGAAAAAGGCGAGCCACGTTGAGCCCGGCGCAGGTCACTACGGGATTTTCGCAGGCAAGAGCTGGCGCAACAACATCCGGCCTCTGGTTCTTGATTTCATCGACGCCAATTCACCGCCACCGCCAAGCAAGAAGGCTGCGAACAAGAACCAGGCGGCATAGTCGTCATGGCGGGCGCGGATCTCCCCTTTGCCTGCGATTGTGGAAAACTGCGCGGCACGCTTCTGGGCGTGTCACCGTCAAACGGTACGCGCGCCGAGTGTTTCTGCCACGATTGCCGCGCCACCGAACTTCATGCGGGCCAACCTGATCCGGCACCGGGTGCCGTCCAAGTCTACCAGACCGTGCCGGATCGTGTGCGCTTTGACTCGGGCGAAGATCAGCTCGCCGTCTTTTCCCTTTCAGAAAAGGGGCTCCTGCGCTGGCACGCACGCTGCTGCGGGTCGATCATGTTCAACACTGCGCGCAGTCCGAAACTGGCCTTTGCCTCGTTTCGAACCGACCGGTTGAAAGATGACAGTCCTCTCGGGCCGATCAAGGCGCGCGCATTTGTCCGCAAGGCCAATGGTAAACGCGGACACGAAGGCGGATTGAAGTTCCTGTTCTGTGTGATCGCCCGTGCGCTTCCTCGGCGTATTGGCGGGAAGTGGAAACAGACCCCGTTTTTCACGCCCGATGGGCAAGCGGTCCGCGACATTTATGTCCTGACAGACACTGAGCGCGCGGCGGTTTACCCACCGCAAGCCTGATCACCGATTCCTCAGAAGTCTTGACGCAGCGGCCATTGGTGCTGCTAAATTCCCGCTATTGGTTAAATCTATTGAGGCGCGTCATGGGAAGGCACCTGATCCTCGCCGTGCATGGCATTGGTGAGCAAAAACCGGGCGACACCGTGGATGCAATTGTCGGAGCAGCCACAACCGACCTGGTCGATGGCGGTAGCAAGGAAATACCAAGAGAACGCAGAAGCAATGGACCCGTTGATGTCTACCGCGACCTGATCGAACTGCCCGAACGGGAATTCGACGGAAGCCCACGCAACGCCAAGCTGTTTCCTGTGAACCTGCGCCGCGTGCGACCAGCGCAAAGTCAGGATACCACAAACGAAACAGTCTTTGCCGAGGTGTTCTGGGCCGACAAGTCGCCTGCACCTCACGGATTTTTCCGCACCGCTTTTGATCTGCTCAGCGTCATTCTCGGGCTGGGATACATCGGCATGGACAATGTCGAAAACACACGTACGAAGTCGTCTATCGCGCTGTTTCACGGGTTCACATGGGCGTTCTATGGGCTCGTCGCACCGCTGAACGCGATCCTGTTGATCGGGGCATTGTTGCTGTTGATCGACGTGACGCCGCTCGACATTGGCGTTCATGTCCCGACGGCACTTACCCTGCTGGGGCAGGGGCTGATTGCTCTGGCCATCGCCGGACTGATCCTGGCTGTTGCGCGGCTCAGCTATCTCATTCGAATATTCACCATCGGCCTTGCCGCTTTCGGCGCGCTGATCGTTCTGATCTGGGTCGCATACCAGGTGCCGCTGATGGCGTGGCTCGCACACGGTATCGAAACGGCACACGCGTCCATACTGCCTTGGTTCGGAGGCGCCGGAGGGCCGCTCTGTTCGCCTCCCGCTGATGTACTCGACAGTTTTCGACAACGGGCAGACCCGAACGGATCCCTGGAGTGCGTCGTTACGTATACTGTGAAACTTCTTGAAGCATCCTGGTTTCTGACCATCACCCTGGGTTTCATCGTTCTGTTCAGCAGTTTTTTCCTGCCACGATCCCTGGATGCGCCGAAAAACGAACAATCCGATACCCTTTACCCGGCGATCGTCGGCGCAATGATCATGTTCTGGATGACCTTCACATCGTCATTCTGGCTCCTGTTCCAAAGTCTGGTTGCCCGTCTCAGCACAGAACGTGGGCACCCGCCAAACACCGCGATCAACGACGCCCACCAACCCGACGGCTTTTTGCACGGTGTCTTTCACCGCCAGTTCGGGGACGCACAAGATACGCTTGGCCTGTCCATATACGCTTTGGGGATATTTCTGCTGGCGGCCTTTGCCCTGGTGTTCGTGCGCCGCTTCAGCCGCGGCAAACTGAGCGCCAAAGACCCCTCGCCATGGATCAGCCGGGTCATCCTGCATCCGTTCCTGTCATTTCTTCTGAAACTGTTCGTCGTCGCTGTATTTGTCTTGGCTGTCGCGCTTTTTCTTGAACGGTTCAGCTTTGCCTTCATGGCCGAGGGGACAATCGTCCGCGCGGCGATGGACCTTGTGGCCTTCAACGATGCCCGCAATGGCACCATCGGAGCGATCGCTCTGGGCTTGGGCGTGTTGATCTATAACTTTCCGTCCTTCGTGGCGGGTGCGCTGGGTGTGGTCCGCGACATAGTCTCCTATGCGGTGCAGGCGCGATGCATCTGCCGCGTGAAGACCGGAAAGTACCGCGCGAATTTCATTCTGCGCAACGACATCAATCGCCGTTTCACAAAGGTGCTGCACTACACGCTTCAGACGATGACACCATCGCGGATCACCATCATTTCACATTCGCAAGGCACGGTGATTTCGACCCAGATGCTGCAAAACTCTCGTGTCCATGACCTGCTTGCTGAGCATGGCAATCCGCCCATCACCCTGATCACCATGGGCTCGCCGGTAACGCAGGTCTATCGCCACTACTTTCCGCACGCGTTCAAGGTGACGACGGACAAGATGCCGGATGGCCTCGTCTGGCACAACATCTACCGAATTGACGACTATGTCGGCACACGCATCGATGAAGACACGGGTGTGGCGCAGAACCTCGACGTCAACGCCGCGGGTCATTTGGGGTATTTCACCGACTACGAGGTCTGGACCCGCATGTGGGAGGACGTTGGGTTCGAACTGTTCGACCGGCCCCAAGGCAAAGTGGTGATCACATCCGGCTAGCGCGGAGTTTCAACTGACAGCCCGACATTATCGCAGGATCAGCGGCTGTTTCAGCCAATCACGCAAGGCCCGCGTCGTTTCTGCCGGTGCCTCCAGCGTGGGTAGATGCCCCGCATCCTCCAGGATTTTCAACTCGGCGCCTGGAATCAACTCAGCCATGAACGTGTGCCGCTTGACCGGGCAAAGCGCATCATGTGCGCCGCACATCACGAGCGTCGGCACCTTGCACTTGCGCAGCGTCCCCTGCTGATCGCGACGGCGTTGCAACGCGCGGGATTGGCGCACGAACACCTCGGGGCCAAGCGCGTCGGCCATGTCCATGACCAGCGCCAGGATCTCGTCGACGTAAGGACCGGGGGCCAGGTAGTTCGGCTTCATCTCATCCCGCATCACCTCGTGCATCCGGCCCGTGCGCACCTTGACGATCTGCGGCTCGCGCGCGGCAGCGATCTGGGGTGTCTCGGCCAGCGGGTTGGTGTCCATCAGCGCGAGCCGTGTGATCCGGTCAGGGGCGCGGCGCAGAAGCTCCATCGCCACGATCCCGCCCATCGACAGACCCGCGAGCGCGAAGCGCTGGGGTAATTCGTCGAGCAGGCCGCTTGCGATCTCCTCGATCCGTTCCCCGCGGGTAACGGGCGCGACCATGACGGAGAACTCGGAGGACAGCTCGGCGATCTGCGGGCCGAAGAGCCGCGCGTCGCACATCATCCCGGGAAGAAAAACAAGGGGTTCAGCCATGCCCCTGCCCTGCAACTGCTGCCATCGTCTGCCTGTCTACGCCTTGTCGTTTACTTTTTGTTAACCATGACCCGACCGAACAGGCGCGGCAAGCCCTGCTGCGTCTCAGTTTTTGATCTGATCCCAGAACAGCGCCAAATGGCGGCTGACGATCTCGTTATAGCGCTCTGATTGCTTAAGTCGCGCAAGACCTGCGTTGAAGCGGTAGAGATGCGCGGTCCCCCGCCAATGCTTTTTCGAAATAAGGACATGCAAGCCCTCGACCGACACGGGCCGCGACAAGGGCGCGACCTGGTCGGTCAGATCCATCTCGAACATCTTCTGCACGCCCAGAAACTCGTTCAAAGCCACCGCGTCGACCTCACCCGCGACCAGCATGTTGAAACAGTCATCGGGTGTGGCGGGCTGTTTCAGCATCACCAGCCCCTCGGACAACCACCGTCTGTCGGCGCGGTCGAGGTCATGGGTAAAATAGCCTGCGGGACGACACAGCGTCTTGCCGTGCAGGTCGCTGTCCTGATCGAAGTTGAACGGGTTATCGCTGCGCGCAAAGAGCAGGATGACCAGATCAACCAGCGGGTCCGAGAAATGGAAATTTGCACAGCGTTCGTTCGACGGGTTGCCCGCGCAGTCGGGCTTGAACCACGGGAACCCCATGTCGAACTCCTTGCTGTCGAGCATGGGAAAGAGGTGCTTGGACCAGTCATTTTCCCATTCGATGGAGTATGTGAGCGGGTTCGGCGTTGCCTCGAACGCGGCATTGACCAGTTCGGTCAGCATCCCCTGCCCCGGCCAACTAAGGTCGGTGAAAGGCGCGTAGTTCGATGCGGTGACGAGCCTGATTTCCGCCTCGGTGTCCTGCTGCAATGGCTTGGGGTCTGCCTCGACCACCGGCGCGGGTGCTGCGGGCTGGGCGGCGACATTGGGGCACGGGATCGACAGCACCGTCCCCGCGGGCAGGTCCAAGAGACTGCCGCCCTGGATGTCGGGATTGTTGTAGAAGATGAGCGACCAACGAGAGAGATCGCCCAAGTGATCCTCGGCGATGGAAAAGAGCGTGTCGCCGGGCGCCACGACGACGGAGGGTTCGCACGCCATGGCGGCGGATCCGACACCGAGCGTGGCCGTTACCGACAAGGCGAAGGTGCGCAAGGACATCAGAACTCCGCCCAGATCTTGGACATGTGCCGGTCGATCACCTGCTGGTATTCGCCCGACAGCTTGATTGCGTCGAGGCCACCATTGATCGTCGATACGAGCGCATCGGCTTGCGGGTGATCCTTGTGAACCAGCACATGCAGCCCTTCGATGGAGATCGGGCGCCCCTGCACCACTTCGACCTGATCCTTCAGCCCCAGATCCTTGATCGCGGCGCGGCCTGTAAATTCGTTCATGGCGACTGCGTCGACCTCACCCGAGACGAGCATGTCAAAGCACCCCTTGACGGTCTGCGGCTGTTTCAGGGTGATCTTGCCATCGGAAATCCAGCGGCGGTCGGCACGGTCGAGGTCGTGGGTGAAATAGCCCGCCGGACGGCAGAGCGTACGCCCTTCGATGTCGCTGTCCTGGGCGAAGGGGATGGGCCGCGCCTTGTCCACGAAAAGCAGGATCAGCATCTCGAACATCGGGTCGGAGAAGTGGAAGTTCGTGCAGCGGTAATTGTCGGGCGAGCCCGCGCAATCGGGTTTGTACCAGGGAAAGGCCATGTCCATCATCGCATTGGTCATCAGCGGATCGAGGTGCGAAGACCAGTCGTTGACCCAGTGGACGTTGTAATTGTCGGCCGATTGCGAGCTTTGCATGGCGGTGCGCACCACGTCAGTGATCAGCCCCTCGTTTTCCAGCGCCTGGTCGGTGAAGGGGGCAAAGTCACCGGCGGTCACGAGGTTGATGGACTGTTCCAGTTTGCGACGCGACGGGGCAGCAGCCGATGCTGTCTGGATCGCTGGCGCTGCGACGACGGGCGCATTGGCGCCCGGCAAGCCCACCGGCAGTCCATCAATGCAGCCCAGCCGCAATTCCATGCCCACGCGCAGTGCATTGGGGTTCTCGCCGATCACCGACAGATTGTTGCGGTGCACTTCGGTCCAGGTCGAGGCGTTCTTGTACTGCCGATCGGCAATCAGCGACAGGCTGTCACCGCGCTGCACCGTGTAGATACCCCCGCATGACTGTGCTGCTGCAACGGTAGCAGATGCGGCCAGCGCAAGCGCCGCCGCCCCCAAGAATCGTTTCATTGCCCGTTCCCCCAGGATCTATTTGGGCCATAAAATCCCTTATTTTGCTGGGCTGCGTCAACTCACAAACCAGATATTGTGCGCAAGTATATTGGTTGACAGCTCGCGCACCGCGAGCACCGCATCAGGGGTATGCGATTCCTCGGAACCGCGGGAAGTCTGCGTAGCGCCGCTGGCGTTGCTCCAAGGGCTCGGTTGGGTTTTCGCCCCTTCGCAGAAGCAGCCCCTTCGGCGCGATGTAGCTGCCGATCATGCGATGCGGGATGGGCCGCCAATCGAGATTGAACGCACAGAGTTTGGGAAAGAACCACATGCCCGAATACGGCAAGTGGTCGTGGATCCACCATGCGAGGTCCTGCCAGTCGCGGCCCTGTTCGTATTGATCCGTGAACCACGGGATCGCGAGCGACGTGCCAGCAATGGCCTTGTCCCCGTCCGCCCAGTCCCAGATGTGGCATTCGATGGGGTTGTCGTTGCGCGCGCAGTTCAGCTTGTTGTCGTTGCCGTATTGATTGAGTTCGGGCGAGCGGTAGCCCGAGCGGATGGCAAGCCGTCCAAATGTTTCCTCGAGCGGGTCGAGGAGTTGGGTGCAAAGCTCCCGACCGTTTGCGATGGCAAGGTCCGGGTCGCGCGGCAGGTTCTGGATCTGGTGGTAGTTGCCGATCTCGGAATAGAGAAAATCGCGCATGTAGAAGTGTTTCGACAACCGGACGCGCCCGAGGTTTTCGAGGCTCCACATGCTGCCGGGGCGGCGCATCAGTCGAGCCCCCTGATCCAGTCGAGCATACCTGTGACTGCCGCATCCGTTTGTCCCGGCGACAGGATGTCCCCCACGACCACGTGGCTTTCGATGTCGTCCTTGTCTGTCAGGGCCGGGTGTACGGTTTGCTTCGGCGCGCCCCAGGCGGCGGCGATGGTTCTGGTGCGGTCCGACAGCACGATGTTGTCCTGTTCAGCATACCAGAAGAGCGCGGGGATCGTCTGTTTGCCGTGGTCCAGCGCGTGTACCCGATCGATCAGCGGCACCATCGGCATGACCGCGACGCTGGGGTAGTCGAGCGTCCAGTAGGTCGCGTGCCGGTCGCTGCGCGCAACGAAGGTGCGCCGCCTGCCGCCGATCCAGGGCAGCCAATGCCGGGCCAGCGGCCATTTCAGCAGCGGGGCCAGCGGGTTGTTGATGCCGTAGTTGGGGGCGACGAAGATGAAGCCTGCGACCCCCTCCATCACGTCAGTGTCTTGCGAGAGCGCCGTGACGATCGTGCCGCCGGTCGAGGTGCTGATGACGATGATCCTGTCGCCCACCGCCCGTGCGGCTGTCAGCGCTTCGGTGACGTCGTCGGTCCAGGCATCGGGCGTGGCTTCGGCCATGGCGTCGGGCGCGCGCCCGTGTCCGGCGAGCCGGGTGTAGACGAGGTTTGCGCCCAGCTCGTTCGCGATGCGGTCCGGGACGGGGCGGATTTCCTCGGACGAGGCGGAGAAGCCGTGGATGTAGACCACGACCCAATCGGTGCGGGTGCCCGGTGCGGTGGCCCAGATCACCCGCTTTTCCGTGCCCGGCTTGATGTCGGTGAACTGCGCTTCGGTTTCGGCGAAATAGGCGTCGATGTCGGGGCCGATGCGGGTGGGGTCAAAGGGCATGGTCGGCTCCGAGAAGTGCGCGGGCGCGGGGGCGGTAGATCAGCAGGAGGCCGAGGATCGAGAGGGCGAGGATCAGTGCTGGGAGCAGCGTGATCGACAGGCGCAGGGCGCCGATGGCGGCGTCGGTCTGGTCGGTCACCCCTTGGGTCGTTTCCTGCCAGCCATAGGTGGCCAATACGAGGCCGAGAAGCAGGGGCGCTATGGCGTTGGCGACCTTCTGGCCGAAGATCCAGACGGCGGAGAACGCCCCTTCGATCGCGGCACCGGTCTCGCGCCGGGTGACGTCCATGAGGTCGGGGAACATGGCCCAGGGGATCTGTTGGTAGGCGCCGTTGGTCATGCCGGCCAGAACGAACATGCCGGCCATGAGCGTGGTGTTTGTGCTGGGCAGCAGGGTGTAGAGCGTGCTGAGCAGGGCGATGTAGAGCACGAGCCCGAGGATCAGGGCCTGAAGCTTGCCGAGCCGTCCGGAGGCGAGCACCCAGATCACCTGGCTGAGGATCGCGCCCACGACAAAGGCGGCAAAGAGCAGCGACAGCATCGACAACGCTTGCGCGGCGCCGCTGAGCAACGTGCCCCCGGGGTCCTGCACCAGGTAGAGCGCGGCAAAGGGCAGACCGGCGGTGATGGTCGAGACGGCGAGGGTCATGACGCCGTATAGCACAACCAGCGTGGCGAATGCCGGGTTTGAAAGGACAAGCCGCAGGGAGGCCAAGAGGCCGACCTGGCTGCTGTGTTCGATCCGGGGGGCCTTGCGCGTGAACCAGACCGACGCCCAAATGGGCAACACCATCAACGGGGCCGCGATCAGCATCGCACCGTCATAGCCCTGGCCCTGTGCAAGGCCGGGGATCACGGCGCCGCCGATCAGGATACCGATGGAGGCAAAGGCCATGCGCCAGCCGGTCATGGCAGAGCGTTCGCGGGGATCCTGCGTCATCTCCCCTGCCGTCGCGCCATAGGGGATAACGACCATGGTGAAGCCGATGGTCGCCACGACAAAGAAGCCCGCGACCCAGAGCGCGCCGGACATGCCTGTTGCGGGCGACATGAACATGGCCACCGTCCCTGCCGTCATCACCACGGCGCCCACGATCATCCAGGGCGCCCGGCGGCCCCAGCGGCTTTGGGTGTTGTCCGACAAATAGCCCACGAGCGGGTCGGTGATGATGTCAAAGGCCAGAATGCCTGTCGTGATCATGCCAGCAATTCCAACCGGCACGCCCAGCACCGACGTCAGAAAGGCCAGCACCAGCAACTGCTTGACCACCACAAAGACCACGATGCCCATGTCGGCCAGGCCCCAGCCCGCCTTTTGTCCGCGCGACAGCGCCATATCGTCCCCTCCCCAGGTCCGGTTTTGCGCCACCTTGTCCAAAATCGGCCTCAGCGCCAACAAAACGCGACGTCACGCGGAGAGTAGGCTAACCTCCTCCACCGCCTGTTCGATCAGGCGCAGGCAGGTGTCGTCGGAAAAGCGGTGGTCGGCATCCTTGACCAGCATCAGGCGCATGTCGGGGCTGTCGGCGTGGTTCAAAAGGCGGACGGCCGTTTCAGTGCTGACCGCCGTGTCGGCAGTGCCTTGCAGGGAGCGGACGGGGAATGGCAGGGAAAGTGGATCACGCAGGACCAGATTGTTGCGCCCATCTTCGATCAACCGACTGGTGATGATGTAGGGCTCCATATAGTCCGAGGGCAAGGCGATCTGGCCGTTGGTCTCAAGCTCGCCCTTTTGCGCGTCGGTGAAGCTGGCCCAATAGCCGTCCTCGGTGAAGTCGGGGGCGGCAGCGATGGTGACAAGCCCCGCAACCCGATCGGGATGCGCGCGAGCATAAAGCAGCGATTGCCAGCCCCCCATGGAACTGCCGACGACGATCAGCTTGCCGGTTGTCAGCGTGTTCAGAGCGTGCGCCGTGTCCTCGGCCCAGTCGCCGATGCTGCCCTCTTCGAACGTGCCTGAGCTTTCTCCGTGGCCTGAATAGTCGAACCGCAGAAAGGCACGGCCTTGCGCGCGGCACCATGCTTCGAGGTGGATCGCCTTGGTCCCCTCCATGTCGGATTTCAGACCACCCAGAAACACCACGCATGGTCCCGACCCATCGGCCCGGTGATAGGCCAGCCGCCGCCCCTGCGGCGTGTCGAGATAGTCCGGTCCGCTCATGTCCACCCTCCTGCGTTTTGGCGGATCATCCGCAAGCATCTGGTGACTGTCCATCCCGGTCGTTGCAATTTCTATATGTTACCACCTTGTCACGTGACTATTTACTCACATATAAGTATTCCATGGATGATCTGTTCAAAGCCTTGTCCGACCCCGCCCGCCGCACGCTGCTTGATGCCCTGCGCGACCGCGACGGTCAGTCCCTGCAGGATTTGCAGGGCTTGCTGGACATGACCCGGTTTGGGGTCATGAAGCATCTGGGCGTGCTGGAAGAGGCCGGGCTGATCACCACGAAAAAGGTGGGGCGCTTCAAGCACCACTACCTCAACGCCCTGCCCTTGCAGGAAGCGATTGACCGTTGGATCGACCCCTACCGGGTCAAACCTGCGGCCCGAGCGGTACTCGACCTAAAATATCAGCTTGAAGACGAAGGAGACCCCGAGATGTCAAAACCCGATTTCGTGATGGAGACATATATCAAGACCACGCAGGACCGTTTGTGGGACGTGCTGCTGGATGAAGATGCGATCCCGCATTATCACTTCATCTGCAGCAAGGCGACGCGCAATGGCGAAGCGATCACCATGCATTTTCCCGACGGCTCGCCCATGCTGACCAACCGGCTGCTGTCATCCGATCCCAAAAGCCGCCAGGAATGGACGTTCGAGCCGCATTGGGACCCCACGACCGAGATCCCAGCCAGCCGCGTGGTGTATTTGATGCGTCCCGAGGGTGATTTTGTCCGTCTGACCGTCGAACATTACGAATTGGGCGAACCGGCCGTGCCGGGTGAAGGGGTGGCCGATGGCTGGGTGCGCTGGGCGGCGGGCCTGAAAACCTGGCTTGAGACGGGCGAGGACGCCCATATCGGCCCCATGGACCGGGCGGAGGCGTAAGTCATGGCGACCGAACTTGTTGTTCTCGGTATTCTCGCGCTGATGGCGGCCTCCCTCTGGATCCCGTACATCGTCGGCGTGAACACCGCGCCAGAAGGGTCAATCCCCGCCGATGCGCCCGATGGGTTCATCCTGCCCCCTGACCCGAACGTCCACCGGCCTTGGGTGCGGCGGGCATACCGTGCGCATCTGAACCTGCTGGAGCAATCGGTGCCGTTTGCCGTGCTGGTGTTGCTGGTCGATCGCGTGGACGGGTTCACGGCGTTGACCTTGTGGGCCAGCATTGCCTTTCTGCTGCTGCGGATCGCACATGCGGTGGGTTACATCACCGGCACGGCGCGCTTTCCGGGGCGTCCGCTGATCTTTACCGGCGGCTGGATCTGTTGCCTTTTGATGGGCTGGGCGCTTTTTGCGGCCTGACGCCGGTCCGCGCCCTTGACGGGCGCGGATTTGCCGGTTTCTGTGTGCCCATGAGCAACCGCATTACACACCCCTATTACTATGGCACGCATTCCCTGCGTGCTTTTGGTGTGACTGCATAACACCAAGGCCGCGTTCGAGCGGCCTTTCCCTGCCTTCCCGAACGCGGCGCGTTTGAGAGAGGAGGCAGAGATGCCGATAACGATACGAAAGATGCGCGAGACGGACGTTCCCGAGGTCGTGACCATGATCAGCGGTTTGGCGGCCTGCCATGATGATGTGCCGGATATTGACCCGGACAGGCTGGCGCGAGATGCTTTGGGCAAAGATCCGTGGATGACCGTTCTGGTCGCCGACGGCGGGTCACGATTGGTTGGCTACGCTGCTCTGATGCGGGAGGCGCAACTCCACTTCGGAGCGCGGGGAATGAACCTGCACCACTTGTTTGTCTGTCGTGACGCGCGGGGCAACAATGTGGGGGCCGCCTTGGTGCGGGCCTGCCGGGAGATGGCCCATTCACAAGAGTGCAGCTTCATGACCGTGGGCACGCATCCCGACAATCACAAGGCCAAGCGCTTTTACGAGCGCGAGGGGTTCCTGCGCCGCAGCGGCACGGGACCGCGTTTCAGCGTTCGATTGGATCAGCCGCCTACGTAAGGACCCTTGGCGGGGCGGTAGAACGTCTTTTGATTGTGCAGCCGCCCCAACAGATCGTGGATCTGGCGGACATTGTCATTTGCCGCTTTCGAGGCGAGGTCGTCATTGATGGCGGCGTTCTTGGACGCGCGCAGCGCATCCTCGATCAGGTCCAGGTCTTCAACGGACAGTTCAAACGTCTTGTTGTACTTGGGCACTGCGCGTTCCTCTCGCGATCAGAAGTTTCCGATAGTGAACACCCTCTTACTTAAGGATTCGCGCGCGCCCGTCCAGTGCAAAAGGTCGGTTTTCGTCTGTTTTTTGTCGTTTTGCCTACATACATTTGTGTGTCGCATTGAAGCCGCCGCAATATGCACCATAACGGCGAGGATGACGCCTCCATCCATACTTATTGCAGTCCTGTCCGCGTGTAATTTCCTGATCGGCATGGGCGTCTTTGTCATTGTCGGCGTGTTGGAGCCTTTGGGTGCTGATTTCGGCATATCGGCTGCTTCTGCCGGAACGTTGATGACGGTCTATGCCCTGTCCTATGCGGTGCTGTCGCCTGTATTGGTGTCTTTGACGGGGGCAATGGGTCGGCGACGCGTTATGGCTCTCGGCTTGTCAATGTTTCTTGCGGCAGCTTTTTTGTCAGCTGTGTCGCCCAATATGACAGTGCTGAGTGCCGCGCGCCTTCTTGCAGCGGCCGGAGCTGGTTTGTTCACGCCTGTTGCTGCCGCGGTTGCTGCAGGCCTTTACCCCGCCGAGCAGCGCGCCCGAGTGTTGGCGGCTGTGTTTTTCGGTCTTTCACTGGCGCAGGTGATCGGTGTGCCTGCCGGCGGGTGGATCGGCTATACCTTTGGCTGGCAATGGGCCTTCTGGCTTGTCGTCGGACTGGCGTTTCCCTGCATCGCCTTGATCTGGGTTCTCGTTCCAAGCGGACTTGCATTTCAGCCTGTATCATTGCGTGACTTGATGGGCACGCTGCGGAACGGACGCATGATGCTCGCCGTGCTGTTCACCGCAACCTTTCTGGCGGCCGTCAACGTACTCTACACCTACATCGCGCCTTTGCTGAGCGAAACGATGGGCTACGGGCGGGACGGGATCACCTTGGTTCTCGTGGTGTTCGGTGGAGGCGCGGTCATAGGGAACATCATGGGTGGCATTCTGGCTGACAGGATCGGATGGCACCGCACGCTCACTTTGTTGTGCATATTGCAGGCCTGTATCATGCCAACCTTTTCCCTTTTGCCGTTACCCGCTCCGTTCCTTTTGGCGCTGACCTTTGCATGGTCAATGTCCGGCTGGTCGTTCATGGCGGGTCAGCAGTTGCGCCTGATAGGGCTGGCCGGCCCACAGGCACCGGTTGTTCTGGCGTTGAACGCCGCCGCAATTTACGTCGGCATTGCAACAGGATCAGCGATTGGTGGCCTGGCTATTCTTGGACACGGCATTTCCAGCGTCGGCATGGTCGCAGGGGCCGTGGCAGTGATGGCTCTTTTGCATCTCACCCTGTCCGCAAAGATCGGTCCTACCGCACAGACCGCTTGACGCAGGCCCTCGCGCCTGTCACATCGCCCAGACACATACCCTAGCAACCGGGCGTTCCGTGGGCGCCAAACTGACGAGGATGCCGATATGGCCAAAGATCAGCACCAGATTTCCCTTACCTTTCCCGACGGCAATGCGCGCGCGTACGACGCAGGCGTGACCCCTGCCGCCGTGGCCGAAAGCATTTCCAAAAGCCTGTCCAAGAAAGCGATCAGTGCGACCGTCGACGGCCAGCACTGGGATTTGCAGTGGCCCATCAACGGCGATGCACAGATTGCCATCCACACCATGCAGGACGAAGCGCAGGCCAATGAACTGGTCCGCCACGACCTGGCACACATCATGGCCCGCGCCGTACAGGAGATCTGGCCCGACACCAAGGTCACCATCGGCCCGGTGATCGAGAATGGCTGGTACTATGACTTCGACCGGGAGGAGCCGTTTACCCCTGAAGACCTCGGCCTGATCGAAAAGAAGATGAAAGAGATCATCAACAAGCGTGATCCCGTCACCACCGAGGTGTGGGACCGCGATGTGGCGATCAAGTATTACGAGGACCGGGGCGAGCCCTACAAGGTCGAGCTGATCGAGAGCATTCCGGGCGATGAGCCGCTGCGCATGTACTGGCACGGCGACTGGCAGGACCTGTGCCGCGGTCCGCATTTGCAGCACACCGGGCAGGTGCCTGGCGATGCGTTCAAGCTGATGTCGATCGCGGGCGCGTATTGGCGCGGTGATAGCAGCCGCGCGATGCTGCAACGCATCTACGGCGTGGCCTTTACCGGCAAGGAAAAGCTGCGCGCGCATCTGAACATGCTGGAGGAAGCCGCCAAGCGCGACCACCGCAAGCTGGGGCGCGAGATGGACCTGTTCCACATGCAGGAAGAGGCGCCGGGCCAGATCTTCTGGCATCCGAATGGCTGGACCATCTACACCGGCCTGCAGGACTACATGCGCCGCAAGCAGCGCGCGGGCGGGTACAAGGAAATCAACACTCCGCAGGTCGTGGACCGCAAACTGTGGGAAGCCTCGGGCCACTGGGACAAATACCAGGAGCATATGTTCATCGTCGAGGTCGAGGAGGAACATGCCAAGGAAAAGGCGATCAACGCGCTGAAGCCGATGAACTGCCCCTGCCACGTGCAGGTGTTCAACCAGGGCCTCAAGTCGTATCGCGATCTGCCGCTGCGGCTGGCCGAGTTCGGATCATGCTCGCGCTACGAGCCGTCAGGCGCGTTGCATGGCATCATGCGCGTGCGCGGGTTTACCCAGGACGACGCGCACATCTTCTGCACCGAAGATCAGATCGAGTCGGAATGCGCGAAGTTCATCAACTTCCTGGCCGAGGTCTACACCGACCTTGGGTTCGAGCAGTTCGAGATCAAGTTCGCCACCCGCCCCGAAAAGCGGGTGGGGAGCGAGGAATCCTGGGACCATGTGGAAGGCGCACTTGAAGCCGCGATCAAGGCCACCGGGCGTGATTTCACGCTGGAGCCGGGCGATGGTGCTTTTTATGGCCCGAAGCTGGACTTCTACCTGACCGACGCGCTGGGCCGTGTCTGGCAATGCGGCACCTTCCAGGTCGATCCAAACCTGCCCGAGCGGCTGGGAGCCACTTACATTGCGCCGGATGGGTCGAAACAGCGCCCCTACATGCTGCACCGCGCGTGCCTCGGGTCGTTCGAACGGTTCATCGGGATCCTGATCGAAGAACATGCGGGCAAGCTGCCCTTCTGGCTCGCCCCGCGACAGGTTGTCGTGGCCTCGATCACCTCCGAGGCTGATGACTACGTGGCGGAGGTCGTCGAGACACTGCGCGCCGCTGGCGTGCGGGCTGAGGCCGACATTCGCAATGAAAAGATCAACTACAAGGTGCGCGAACACTCGGTCGGCAAGGTGCCTGTGATCCTCGCTGTGGGTGCGCGCGAGGTCGAGGAAAAGACCGTGTCGGTGCGCCGTCTGGGTGAAAAGCAGACCAGCGTGCAGGCCTTGGCCGATGTGGCCGCTCAACTGGGTGCAGACGCGACACCGCCAGACCAGCGCTGAGGCGAATTCTGCAACAAAGCGCATTGGTGAATGCAACAAAGGGCCGGAATCCAAGGGGATTTCGGCCCATCTTATGACATCTGATAACGGGTCTGTGACACACCGCCTCGTGAGTGGTAACTTGTCGGCAAGCCGTCTTATGTTCGGCTCACGAACACAGAGTAACCGATATCCGAAAGGGAAGTTTGAAGATGTCGAAGACAATGAAATCCGTTGCAATTGTTGGCGCTGTTGCCGCCGCCATGACCGCCCATTCCGCCACGACCGCCGAAGCGGCAGGCAAAGAGAAATGCTATGGCATCTCGCTGGCTGGCGAGAACGATTGCGCTGCCGGCCCCGGCACCACTTGCGCTGGCACCTCGACAGTGGACTACCAGGGCAATGCCTGGACGCTGGTTGACGCCGGCACCTGCGCCGAGATCGACCTGCCCGCCATGGCAGACGGCACACCGCGCACCGGCTCGCTGGAAGAGCTGAACCGCGATCTGCCCTCCGCATAAGGCGCGTCACACGCCTGCGCCGGGCCCCACAGGGCCTGGCACCCCTGCCTGATCCCCTGCCCCCAAGGTTCCGACATGCTGGATGCGACATTGACACCGCCCCGCCTGCCCGCAGCCCCCGGCGTGGGATACAAGGCACAGCATTTTGCCGATCTGCGCGCGGCGCCCGGCCCAGTCAAGTGGCTGGAAATACACGCGGAAAACTACATGGGCGATGGTGGCCGTCCACATGCCCAACTGCGCGCGCTGCGCGAGGATTTTGCCATTTCGGTCCACGGCGTCGGCCTGTCGATCGGTGGCGAAGGGCGCCTGGATCCGGATCATCTGGCCCGTTTGAAGGCGCTGGTGGGCTGGCTGGAACCGGCCAGCTTTTCCGAACATCTGGCGTGGTCGACCCATGGGGCCGAGTTTCTGGATGACCTGCTGCCCCTGCCCTACACCGATGCGACTCTGATCCGCGTTGCGGACCATATCGATGAGGTTCAGGACGTGCTTGGCCGCCGGATGCTCTTGGAAAACCCCTCAAGCTATCTGGCCTTTGCCGAAAGCACCTGGTCCGAAACCGATTTCCTGGCCGAGCTGGTGCGTCGCACCGGTTGTGGCCTGCTGCTCGACGTGAACAACGTGTTCATTTCAGCAACCAATCTGGATTACACACCGCAGTCCTATCTCGACGCCTATCCCCTTACCGCCGTTGGAGAAATCCATGTCGGCGGCCATGATGAGGACGAAGACGACCACGGCGCGCCGCTGCTCATCGATAGCCACGGGCGCGAGGCAGCAGAGCCGGTCTGGGCGCTGCTGGACCACGCGCTTGCCGGTACGGGACCTGCGCCTGTGCTGGTCGAATGGGACAACGACGTGCCCGACTGGCCCACCCTGCGGGCCGAGGCCGACCGTGCCGCCAGCGCACTGGCCGCCGTCCCTGCCGGGTGACGTGATGACCACCACGCAAGCCGACTTTCGCGCCGCACTCCTTGATCCGGAGCGCGCAGTGCCGGACGGGCTGACCGATCCGGCAGGTCAGCCGACAAAGCGCCGCTTCGCTGTCTATCGCAACAACGTCACCGTCGCACTGATCGACGCATTGCGCACCGGCTTTCCGGTTCTGTGCAAGCTGCTTGGCGATCAGAACTTCGATCAACTGGCTCGGGTCTTTGCGCGTGCGCACCCGCCGACGTCGCCGCTGATGATGCACTATGGCGCGGCTTTGCCCGCGTTTCTGGATGGGTTCGAACCGCTGGCGCGTATCGGCTACCTGCCTGACATCGCCCGCCTCGAACTGGCCTTGCGCCATGCGTATCACGCGGCGGACAGTACGCCGCTGGATGCAGCCCGGCTTGGCGCTCTACCACCGGAGGTGCTGATGCAGACCCGCTTGCACCTGTCTCCGGCCGTTCAACTGGTGCACTCCCGTTGGCCCATCCATGATATCTGGTGCTACAACACCCGGGCGGGCGCGCAAAAACCACGCAGTATCGCTCAACCGGTTCTCGTCACGCGCGCTAAGTTTGACCCCGAACCGCACGCGCTGACGCCGGCACAGGCCGCGTGGATACAGGCCATAATCGATGGTGCAACGCTGGAAAACGCCGTGGATGCCGCGACTGCCATCGACGCGAATTTCGACCTTGGACCCCTGCTGACCCTTCTGATCCAGCACAACGCCTTGACCGACATCACCACTCCAAAGGACTGACCCCATGACTGCCCTGACCCGCCTGCACGCCGCAATCTTTGGCCCGCTTGAACGCGCGGACTGGCTGTTGCCGACCCTTGCCCGTTTCCTGTTCGCCGCCGTGCTGGCCGTATATTTCTGGGTATCTGGCCTGACGAAGCTGGGCGACGGCATATTTGGCATCTTCCAACCATCGCTGGGGGCCTATGCGCAGATCTTTCCCAAGGTGATGGAAAACGTCGGCTACGACGTGACACAGCTGGGCGTTTATCACTGGGCGGTCGTGACCGCGGGCACGGTGGCAGAGTTCGTGCTGCCCCTGCTGATTATCATTGGCCTGCTGACGCGGCTCGCGTCGCTGGGCATGATCGGATTTATCGTAGTGCAATCGCTGACCGACCTGAACGGCCACGACAAGTGGGGCGACGGGCTGGTGCTGGGGGCGTGGTTCGACGCGCCATCAAACAGCCTGATCATGGACCAGCGGTCCCTGTGGGTGTTCTTGCTGCTGCTTCTGGTGATCAAAGGGGCCGGGCCGATCTCATTCGATCGCGCCCTTGCCCCGAAGGCCGCGCCAGCCGCCGCCTAGTCCACGCCGAGGGCGGCTTGCACGTCCTTGGTCCAACCAAGGTGCAGGCTGCCGTTGGTCGCGATCAATGGCCGTTTCATCAGCGTGGGATGCGCCGCGAGCAAGTCCTTCGGCGCGCCCTTGCGCTCCTCCTCCGACAGCCCGCGCCATGTGGTGGAGCGCGTATTGACGAGTTTTTCGCCGAAAGTGGCGAGGGCTGCATCCATCACATCGGTGGGCACACCGTCGGCCCGCACGTCCACAAAATGCGCATCTGGCAAGGCCTTGATGGCCTTGCGGCAGGTGTCACAAGTTTTCAATCCGTATATTTCCATATCTCGACCTCACTTTTGCGTAGAATTAAGCGGCATCTCGCGCGGAATGCGAGGCCCAACCTTGATTTTCCCGCACTGAGGGCAATCTCTGAATGAGCGGCGCAGTCGTTTTGACTGGGTTGTCCAAGGCCCCTGCCCGAACGACCGACGCGGGGGAGACTGCAAGGTAAAGGAGGCACGGGAACATGCCAACTGGCACCGTGAAGTGGTTCAACACCACGAAAGGCTACGGTTTTATCGCCCCAGACGAGGGCGGCAAGGACGTTTTTGTTCACATTTCAGCGGTGGAACGGTCTGGACTGACCGGGCTGGCCGACAATCAAAAAGTGAGTTTCGAACTGCTCGAAGGGCGCGATGGGCGCCAGATGGCAGGCGAGTTGAAACTGCTCTAGCGCCAAGACGCGAACAGGCGGCGCACGATATGCCATCCTGCGCCGCTTGATCCAGGTGCGATCAGATCAGTCGTAGGTGCAGCCTTTGGTCCCGACGGGGCAGCTGCTTTGGCGTACGTGGCGCACATGCTTCACACGTTTCTTGACCGGGTGCGCCAGCGCTTGCTGGTAGCTGATGCCCTGGTTCGGACGACCGCAGCAAATCACGCCATCCATTGTCACCGGTTGAAGCCCGGCGGGGCAGTAGTTGTGCTGGCTGTGGTAGGCATAGATCTTGGGGCCGCCGTGGCTTTGGGCGAGTGCGGCGCCGGCGCCCAGGACTGCAAAAACTGTTGCTGTGGCCAATATTTTTTTGAATGGCATATCTTCCCTCGTTCTCTCAACACACCACGAAATCTATGGGCACGATGCCCGTGATGTGATCACAAGTCCAGAATTTTTGGGAGATTTGCACGGCGCACGCATGATTTACTCAAATTTTGGGGAATTGTGACTAGGCTGGAAACAGTTTTCCAAAGGATCGGTGCCCAAGATGACCGAACTGATGCGACTGTTGGCGCTGTATTATGCCTGTGAAGTCTCGGCCGAGACGACGTTTCCGTCGCCCACCGAATGGGCGCGGTGCATGGGGCACTACCACGCGGTCAAGGCGCATTTTGCGGGCGATCTGACCGGGCCGCAGGCGCAGATCGAAGGGTATCGTGCCTGGAAAACGTGGGAAGATCAGAACGGCGCGCTGGTCGCCCAATTGCGGGACCGCGCGATCCGCTAGGTCGGATTTTCCGTTTCTTCCCAATGCTCTCCCATCGAGACGATGCATGAGGTGCCGCTGGCATAGCGCACCACCATGGCCCAGTCGCCACGCGCATCCGTCCACACTTCCATCATCTGATCGGGCGCACGTATGCCGGAGGCCGTGCGGGCGGAATGGAACTGCTGTTCCAGCTTTTGCTGCATCTGTTTCGTGGGCGCGCAGAGGATGTCCGCGATGGGATTGGCCGCCACGGGCGCGGCCAGAAGGGTCATACATACGGCTGCTCTGATCATGTGCCCAACGTAACAGTTTTATGACGCGCTGTGGATAAGTATTTCCTTCATTTTGGTTAAAACCGGGCCGGAGTGTGAACGGTGTCTAAACACTGCGCGCCTTGTGTTTACCCATAGGGGATGGGGGCGGCGGAAGTGTCTGTGCGGCGGGATATGGGGGCAAACTGCACATTTTCGGGCGGAAACTGCGTGTTTTGAGGGGGCGGATTTCGGGGGAAATGAGCGTGTTTTGGGGAAACTGCACATTTTGGCGGTGAAACTGCGTGTTTTTGGGGTGCTTGCGTGGATGGGGTCCGGGCGGTGGTTAATGCGGGTGATTTTTCTTGTGGTTGGGGTGGTGGGGTGGAACCCCACCCTACCGTTTTGGGGCGGATGGTCCGGGCTTGCGGGGATGGTTTGATAGGTGGGGATGGCGGGGTGAACCCCGCCCTACGGGTTGGCGGGGATGGTGCGGGCGGGGGCGAGGGTCGCTCTCTGTCCCGCCCGCTGGCATGTCTTGGTAGGGCGGGATTTCATCCCGCCGTCCGACGTTTCGATCGTGCGCGGAGCCGGGGCAGCGCCGGGCCGCGGATTGGCGCAGCGACAGGCGTGCGGCGCGGTTTGTAGTTATGGTGTGAGCCAGGAAAAGAATAGAGCGCGAAAAGCCAGTTGACCGTTTCACACGCAACAAAGTTCTGTTTTAGGACTTCGCGCGTTCTGAAATGCACTCCCCCTCCCAAGGCAGATATGAAGCATGGTTCAATCTCACTTCTGGAGCGCCAATTGACAGGCGAACTTTTGAAATCCAAGAAATCGCCTCACGTTCAAAAATATCCCCATCAACCTGTTTGTCCGAAAAGTCTATTTCAACAGCGTTTGATGCGGCTAGTTCGCGCATACCTAGTTCATATAACCGAACCCTCACTTCGCTTGGAAATATTGAGTACATATTTGTAATAAGATACGAGCTTGTACCAACAAAACACAGGTTGACAAAGAGCCAGTCGTGCAGCTTGTTCGGCGTATCTTCGTAGAACGACATCCCGTGCGGTAAAAGATTATGACCACCTAAATCTGTACGGCAGGGGTTTGTGCGAATTGCAAAAACCCGCCAATTTTCAGGGATTCTTGAATCCGAATAGAAGCCTTCATGGTCAACCGAAAATAATCGCCTTATTTGCCTTCGGTCAAATTGCCCGCTAACGTCCCCGACATTTAAAGCGGAGTCATCAAGTGCATTTCGGCAGTAGATAGTGAATAGCGAAACCCAGCGTGCCAGATCCTTCTGGTCACTGACCGACAAACTTACTGGTCCTATGTTATGAATCTTTGTAAATGGTTTTTTCGCAGCATTTTGTATATCACTCAGCCAACCATTGTTACAAGTGTTGCAAACGACGCCTGCCACCGTTCTGTGTAACCCGTGACCCGCTTTTGCGAATTCACCAAGTCTCACTACAAACTCTGTATCACTTACAGCTTGGTTTTCGAGATGATTGCGCCTGCCTTTTAAATTCTGGTTATAGCTGAACAACCCGCGTTGAAGCCACTGCCCCAACACGTGTTCCTTGGAGCGGTAGAATTTACCTGTCGCTTTACCCCGGCAAAATATACACCGTTTATCTTTGTCATCATTCACCTAATAACCTCCATAAACTCCCGCCATTCCCCCTTGGACATGCCGGAATTTTCCTGCGTGACCTCTTCACCTTTCAACATGCGCTGGATGCACCCCAGTGCAGTCGCCGAAAGTGTCGCCCCGCCCATCCGGTAATCCTCGAACGCTTTGTACGCCGCGGGCACCCAATCCTTGACCATGTCGCAGATCGCATCGGCATAGACGCGGATTTCGTATTGGGCGTGGGCGTCCGCGCGCAGGCGGAGGAAGTGGAAGAGGTTGTGCAGGTCCACTTTCCAGTACCATTGGGTGTAGACATTGGCAGGCAGGTTCATGCGGGCGAGTTCACGGGCGAGGCCCTGCTGGCCGTCCTGGGAAATCATCTCTTCATAATGGTCGTAGCAGCGCATGGCGTCGTCGCGCAGGTAGTTGAGGACGCGCTGTGCTTCGTCGCCCGTGAGTGCTTCGCCCCTGCCCTGGTTGTTGACGACCGATTGGGCGGCGAGTGCGTCCTGCGCGGGGATGTAGAATTCGCGGTCGAGGATCGAGTAGCGCGCCGAGTATTCGTTCACGTTGGCGGTGCGGTGGCGGATCCACTGGCGGGCGACGAAGACGGGGAGTTTGACGTGCAGCTTGATCTCGCACATCTCGAACGGGGTCGAGTGCCAGTGGCGCATGAGGTAGCGGATCAGCCCCTCGTCATTTTGGACCGACTTGGTGCCCTTGCCGTAGCTGACCCGCGCGGCCTGGCAGATGGCGGCGTCGTCGCCCATGTAGTCGATGACGCGGACAAAGCCGTGGTCGAGGACCTCGTGCGCCTTATACAGGTGCGCCTCCATCCCCGGGACGGTGGCGCGGAGCGTTTGGGTGGACTGGGCGCGCAGGGCGTCGATTTCGGACTGTTGTTCGGGGCTGAGCGGCATGGGGCGCGTCCTTTATCCACAGAATCTGTCGGGCCTACACCTTATCTTGGGGATGCCGACATGAGAACCGCTATATAAGGGCGGTTTTTTGGCAACGGTTCTTGGGAGGCGCGAATCGCCCCCCATACGAAAGCGTTGACTTTTGGGGGGTTAGCGCGGAGTCTTCAGCCAAAAGAGGCAGTTATATAAACCGCAAAGGTTTTTCGGGCATGAAACGGACAGCAGCAGTGTTTGCGCTTGCCGCGCTTTTGGCGGCGTGCGGGGACGGCAACCCCTTTACGACAGAAGATACGGACGGAGGGGAAACGCCAACGACCCCGACGGAGCCGACCGAACCAACAGACCCGACCGATCCGACCGATCCGACGGACCCGCTGGCCGTGCCGGAGATCATCGCGAGTGATCTGGACAGCATCAGCTTTGATGCCGACACGAACACACTGACGGTGACCGGCCTGACCCAGGATGGTGTGCCGCTGGTCAACGAGTACCGGCATGTGGCCACCAGCTTTGTCGATGGGTACGAGACCTTTACAGGTCAGAACGATCCGCTGGGCCGTCATGCGACTGCATTCGTGGCAAGCCGTGACGGCGTGCAGGCGGGTGTGGTTCTGACCGGTCCGCAGTTCAACACGTTCTTCGGTGGCGTCTATTTCGACAGGTCCGGCGCATATGTGGCCCCCACCGCGCCCGAGAGCCGGTTCGACGTGACCTACTACGGCAACTACGCCGCCGGTCTGAATGTCGACGGCCCGCGCACCGATATTTTCCCGACCCCTGGCGTGGACCCCAATGTGAACACGCCGAACCAGGCAGGTTACGTGCATGGCCTGATGTTCGTGAACGTCGATCTGAACGAAATGTCGGTCGAGGGCGAGATCTATAACCGGACGGCCGTTACGGAAGTCGGGAACTTCGACATGCAGGATATCGTTCTGGTGGACGGGACCTTGACCGGTGAGGGCACCTTCAGCGGAAACATCGAAGTGGATACGACCGACCCGGCTTTCCCCGATTCGACCGAACGGACGGATATTGGTGATTTCGCCGGGGTAATCGGTGGACCGAACGGGGAGGTCATGGCGGGCGGCATCAACGCGACCGACGTTCTTGAAGACTTCGACAACGAGATCGAGATGGGTGTCTTTGTCCTGGACCTGTGCACCGCCGCAGACACCGACCCCGTCTGCGTAAACGCGCTGCAGCCGTAAGGCCCGATGAAGCGCGCGCTTGTTGGTGCCTTGCTGACGCTCTGGGCGTCGGCGGGGGCCACGGACCCACAGTCCTCTGACGACACCCGAACCTTCAGCATCGAACAGGCGCGGGTTCTGGCACGGCAGGCGCTGTATGCGGGCCGGTTTGACCTGGCGCGTGACGTGGCCATGGTTCTGGTGCGCACCGATCCGGAGGATGCCTACGCCTACGGGGTGCTGGCCGCGGCGCATTCGCGGCTGAACGATCCGAAACTGGCCCGGGCGGCTGCGCGCCTGTCCTACAAGTACAGCGAAACGCCCGAACAAAAGTTCGGTGCTGCGCGCACCGCAGCCAGCGTGGCGTTTCAGCAGAAACGGCCCACCGTGTCGCAAGGGTGGTTGCGACTGGCCGCGACCCATGCAGATACGGATGCACAGGAGAAAGCGCTGGCGCAGGACTATGGCCGTGTGCGCGCAGCCAACCCGCTGCGCTTCAACATCAACATGTCCCTGGCCCCGTCAGACAATGTGAACAACGGCACCGACAACGTGCTCGAGGTGATCAACGGCGTGCCGACGCTGGGCGTCTTTCGACCCAGCTCGCGTGCCCTTGACGGCATTGTCGGTACATTCGACGTGCATCTGCGCTACAGAGTTGCGCAGTCCGAAAAGAGCCAGACCACCGCAACGGGCCGCGTCTACACGCGGCGTGTCGATCTGAGTGACGAAGCACAAGCCAGCGTGCCCGACCTGCGCAACAGCGACTTCGGGTCGACCTATGCCGAGACCGGGGTCGAACATACGTTTGCCCTGGGCCAGCGCGGCAACTTTGTGACGGTCGGTGGGGCCGTGGGCGCAAGCTGGTTCGGGGGCGACCGGTCCTATGACTTTGCCAAATTGTCGCTGAGCCGGAGCCTGAAGATGGGCGATGTGGGTCGCCTGACGCTGCGCGGTGCCGCCGAGCGGCGGTTTTCGACCCGCACCAATCTGCGCGATCTGGATGTGCTGACACTTGGTGCAACCTACAGCCACAAGCTTGAGCGGGGCGACCGGTTCAGCGTCGGACTGACGGTGCAGGATATTGCGGGCGATTTTGTCAACGCCGCGTATCAGACGGCCAGCGTGCGGGCGAGTTACACCTTTGGCAAGCAGTTGGGCCCGATGGAAATCTCGACCGGCCTGACGATGGGTTACACCGATTACGATGAGTACCGGCTGGTCCGGACCGTGCAGGGCGGGCGACAGGACGAGAGCCTTTATGGTGACGTGTCGTTGTTCTTCAAGGACTATGACTTTGCGGGCTTTGCTCCGACCATTCGCGTGCGGACGGGGCGCCGGACCTCGAACGTCAACCGGTTCGAGACCGATGAGACGACCATCACGCTTGGGATCCAATCAAAGTTCTGAGAGGCGCTGGTGCCCGCCGGGCGCTATGCTAGGTTAGCGTCAACAATCACAGTTTGACGGAGACCTCCCCCATGGCTTTGACCTATCTGCACACAATGGTTCGGGTGAAGGACCTGGACGCTTCGATGGCGTTCTACAAGCTGTTGGGGCTGGAAGAGACCCGGCGCCACGACAGTGAAGGCGGGCGGTTTTCGCTGATTTTCATGGCGCCGCCCGATCAACCCGAGTGCCCGGTCGAGTTGACGTATAACTGGGATGGCGACGATGAGTTGCCCAGCGACAGCCGTCATTTTGGCCACCTCGCTTACCGCGTCGACAATATTTACGAGATGTGTCAGCACCTTATGGACAATGGTGTGACCATCAACCGCCCGCCGCGCGACGGCCACATGGCCTTTGTCCGGTCGCCGGACAATATCTCGATCGAGCTGTTGCAGGCCGGTGATGCCCTGCCCGCGCAGGAGCCATGGGCCAGCATGGAAAACACGGGCCATTGGTAAGAACCGCGGCCTGCCTGGCCTTGTGCGTTGCGGCGTCCCCTGCCGCGGCGTGCAGACTTGCGCTGCTTTTGGCGCTGGACGTGTCGTCCTCTGTCGATGCGACAGAGGACCAGTTGCAGCGCGGCGGATTGGTGGCCGCGCTGACGGCGCCCGAGGTGCGGGCCGCGTTTTTTGCCGTCGACGCGCCGGTGGCGCTGGCGGTGTATGAATGGTCGGGCCGCTACAATCAGGAGGTCGTGCTGGACTGGACGCTGATCGACAGCCCCGCCACCTTGCTTGATGCCGCCGAGACCGTGGCGGCCAGCAAGCGGTCGCATAACGAATTTCCGACCGCCATGGGCTATGCGTTGGGCTTTGGCGCCGAGATGCTCGCGAGGGCGCCCGAATGCCTGTACCGCACCATCGACATGGCAGGTGACGGTCAGAACAACGAAGGGTTCGGGCCGCAGCTTGCCTATCGCGAGTTCGCCTTTGACGAGGTGACGGTGAACGGGCTGGTGGTGAATGCGGCCGAGTTTACGTCGGAAACCATGCTGATCGAGTTTTACCAGAGCGAAGTGTTGCGTGGCCCCGGTGCGTTTCTGGAAGTGGCGCAGGGGTTCGAAGACTACGAACGCGCAATGCGCCGCAAGCTGGAGCGCGAGTTGACACCGCCCATCATTGGCAGTCTCGACACCGGACAGCGCGGCGGATGAGGGGCGCCGCGCTGATCATGGCCTGTTGTGCGGCGATGATCGGTGCCAGTGCGCATGGTGCCTGTCGGCAGGCGCTGGCGTTGGGGCTTGATGTGTCGGGGTCGGTTGATGCGCTGGAGTATCAGTTGCAGATGGAGGGGCTGGCCGAGGCACTGGACAGCGGACGGGTGCGGCAGGCTCTATTGCAGATGCCATCTGCGCCGGTCAGTCTGCTGGTCTACGAATGGAGCGGGCCGGAAGACCCTGCCGTGATCCTGCCGTGGACCGACATCGACAGCGCGCCTGCGCTTGATGCCGTCATCGGCCATTTGCGCGCGACCAAGCGGCGGCAGGCCAGCCCGGGCACGGCACTGGGCCTCGCCATGCGCGAGGGTGTGGCGCATCTGATGGACCGGTCGGACTGCTGGAAGCTGACGCTGGATATTTCTGGGGACGGGAAGTCGAACCTGGGCATCAGGCCGGTGGATGTGAAGCCGGAAGTGGCGCCCACCGGTATTACGATCAATGCGCTGGTCATTGGTGCGGACGCGCCCAGTTTCGGTGACGCGCGGCAGGCGGAGATTTCGAGCCTGTCCGCCTATTTCCAGAACAACGTCATCGTCGGCTCTGACAGCTTTGTCGAAACGGCGCTGGGGTTCGAGGACTATGCCGCTGCGATGGCACGCAAACTTGAGCGCGAGTTGGAAACGATCATTCTGGGCAAGGGGCCCCTGCCCCGTGTGCCCGATGCAGACCCGTCGTCAAAGTAGCGGTCAGTAGATATAGCGGATCTGGTCCGTCCAGTACCGTTCCATCCGCTTGAGCGATGCGGTGATGTCGATGATCCCCTCGGGGCCGAGCACCCCCTTGGATTGCAGCCCTTCGGCATGGCGCAGGAACAATTCGTTCACCACGTCGCGGATCTTGCGCCCCTTTTCGGTCAGTTTGACGCGCACCGAGCGGCGGTCAATCTCGCACCGCTGGTGGTGCATGTAGCCCATTTCGACCAGCTTCTTGAGATTGTAGCTGACGTTGGAGCCCTGGTAGTAGCCGCGGCTTTTCAGCTCGCCCGCCGTCACCTCGTTATCGCCGATGTTGAACAGCAAGAGCGCCTGCACCGCGTTGATTTCCAGCACCCCGACACGTTCGAATTCGTCCTTGATGACGTCCAGCAGCAACCTGTGCAACCGCTCCACCAGCGACAGCGCCTCAAGATACCCGACCATGAAGCCCGCGTTCGCTGCGTTTCGTTCGGCCATCCCGGGGACCTGGCCAATGGGGTCCTGAATGCTCATCCGTCTTCTCCGACCTGATCTGCTCGGATCAGAAGATGGGGATGATTCGGAAATATTCAGTTAAGTGCAGCAGAGCCCTTATTTTTCGGGCTGAAACGTGCGTGAGACATCTTCGATCAGGGCTGCGATATGGTCCGGCGCGGCCTCTTGACCCGTGACCCAGCGATAGAGATCCTGATCGTTTTCGTTCAGCATCGCGTCATAGGTATCAAGCTGGGCATCCGTCATGCCCGACAGATGACGGCCCGCATAGGTCGACAGGATCAGGTCCATCTCCTTGATCCCGCGGCGCATGGAGCGCATGTGCAGCCGTTTGAGCCGGTGTTCGCGCGGTTCGTCAGACATCAGCGGGGGCCTGCATTGCGGCGCGGAGTTTCTTTTCCAGACGTCCCAGTTGCTCTGCCCGCGCCAGCATGTCGGAGCGCATGTCGCGCACTTCGGTCAGCAGGTCGCGCATGTCTGCGGTCAGCGGCTCTTCCTCCACCGGCGCGTCGAGCCCTTCGCCTTCGCCGTTGATCAGCCACATCATCGAGACGTTCAGCAGACCAGCCATCATCGACAGGCGGTTGGCGCGGGGCTCGCTCAGGTCGTCTTCCCAGGATTTGAGGGTCGCAAGACGCACGCCCAGCCGCTTGGCGAGCTGTTTTTGCGTCATGCCCGCCTGTTCGCGCGCGCCTGCCACACGGTCGCCAAAGGTTGCCGCGTCGGCGCTGTACCAGTCCTGTAGATCGTCCATAGGGTCGTCTCCTTTTTGGCGTTGCGCTTGATCGCGTCCGAGGTGCCGCCTATGAGGGGCTGGATACCGCGCTAGCACCCAGAGGCCAACATGACATTCCTTTCCGCGACACTCGACCGCGTCAAACCGTCCCCGACTGTCGCCCTCACGGGCCAGGTGGCTGCCCTGAAAGCGCAGGGCAAGGATATCATCGGCCTGGGCGCGGGTGAGCCGGATTTCGATACGCCGCAGAACATCAAGGACGCCGCCGTGGTGGCCATCGCGCTTGGCAAAACAAAGTATACCCCGGTCGATGGCATTCCAGATCTGAAGCAGGCCATCGTCGATAAATTCAAGCGCGACAATGGGTTGGAGTACACGACCGCGCAAGTGACCGTGGGTACGGGCGGCAAACAGATCCTATACAACGCGCTGATGGCGACACTGAACGAAGGCGACGAGGTCGTGATCCCGGCCCCTTACTGGGTCAGCTATCCGGACATGGTCCTGCTCGCGGGCGGCACACCCGTCATTGCCGAGGCGTCACTGCAGACCGGGTTCAAGCTGACCGCCGATCAGCTGGAATCCGCCATCACCGACAAGACCAAGTGGCTGATTTTCAACTCGCCCTCGAACCCGACGGGCGCGGGGTACACCCGCGAGGAGTTGAAAGAGATCACCGATGTACTGATGCGGCACCCGCATGTGTGGGTGATGACGGACGACATGTACGAGCATCTTGTCTATGACGATTTCGAGTTCACGACCCCTGCCCAGATCGAACCGCGCCTCTATGACCGGACGCTGACCGTCAACGGCGTCAGCAAGGCCTATGCCATGACCGGCTGGCGCATCGGCTATGCCGCAGGACCCGAAGACTTGATCAAGGCGATGCGCAAGGTGCAGTCGCAATCCACCTCGAACCCCTGTTCGATCAGCCAGCACGCAGCCGTCGAGGCGCTGAACGGGACGCAGGAATTCATCGCGCCCAACAATGAAATCTTCAAACGCCGCCGCGATCTGGTGGTCGAGATGTTGAACGCGGCCGAGGGCATCGCCTGCCCGGTGCCGGACGGGGCATTCTATGTCTATCCGTCGATTGCGGGCTGCATCGGCAAGACCTCGGCCGGGGGCGTAAAGATCGAGAATGACGAGGATTTTTGCACCGCGCTGCTGGAAGAGACCGGCGTTGCCGTCGTCTTTGGTGCCGCATTCGGGCTATCGCCAAACTTTCGCGTCAGCTACGCTACGTCCGACGAGGCCCTGAAAGAGGCCTGCACCCGCATCCAGACCTTCTGTGCGGGGCTGAGATAACGAGGGACGGGCAATGGGCGCGGAGCTTCCTGACTACTACTTCCGTGTGCGTGAGAACGGCGCTGCTGTGTTTCGGGTGGACACCGAGAACCGCCAGCGCCGCATCGAGATGGACCAGATCGCGGTCGTGAATATCCGCAATGGCGAGATCAAGCCCCATGGTGACCGAACACTGTCACCTGATGATCTGGCGCGGATCGAGGCGTGGATGGAGGACCGGGCCGAGGTGCTGGCCCATCGTGACATCGACGACATTCACCGGGCGGTGGACTATCTGAACCTGACGACCCAATGGGCGCAAAGCCGGGCGACGGATGAGCAGTTGGAGAATGTCACCGACGCGCTGCTGCTGGCGATGCACGATCTGCGGTCGGTGCTGGTGCGTAAAAAGGCGGACCGCCTGATCAAGGGAAACGGCTCCGCGTCCTGACCCCGTGCGCATCCGTTTGCGTGCGGCAATTCCCGACCGAAGTTATGTGTAGTTTTCGCCGGTTTTCGACGGAACTCCGCCGATACCGGAACGCTGCGCTCACCTCGCTTCGTGTCAGAGCTGGCGTATGCAAGGGGCGGAACGTGTACGAACAAAGGAGCCAGCGTCATGCCAGCCATCACACCCCCCTTGTCCCTTGAAACCATTACCGAGCTGACCGAAGCCGATCCCGGTCTGATCGCCAATGTCATTCCGTCAGAGATACAGCAGGGGGCCAACGCCGCCCGTCAGATGAACGACGTCATTGCGCAGGCGATAGCAGCCACCGGCGTCAATCGGGATGGCAAGCTGACGCCGGATGATCTTGTCATTTTGTCGGCGCATATCCGCGCCAATCCCGCGCTCTACGCGTCCTTCATCGAAGGCCACGGCGATGATGAGGGCAATCTCGAAACCGGGTTTCACCTGGTCCAGGGCGACGGCGGCGCTTACATCTTTCAGGGGCGAGATTTCATAGACACCGTTGCGGACGCCATCTATCACGTGGGCTTTGCCATTGTGGACGGCCGGTTCCAGAACGAAGACGGCGATGCCAACGAGACGGTCGAGGATGTGGCCGGTTGGATGAACTTTTTCGTCAACGGCCAGAACCGTGTCTATGGCACCGAAGAGGGCGAAACCCTGCATTCGGGCCATTACAGCTTTGATCTGGCCATCGGCCATGATGAGATCTTTCAGGCCTGGGGCGGAGATGACAGGATCTGGGCGGATGCCGGCAATGATCGCATCTATGCAGGCGACGGCAATGACCGCGCCGGTGGTGGTGACGGCAATGACCGTCTCTATGGTGGCGCGGGCAACGACCAAATGAACGGCGACGCGGGCCATGACCGGCTGTACGGCGAGGACGGGAACGACACCCTCGGGGGTGGCGATGGCAAGGACCGGATCGAAGGCGGCGCCGGTGAAGACAAGCTTTATGGCGATGCCGGGAATGACACGCTGCGCGGTGGTGACGATGACGACACCGTTTCTGGCGGCACCGGCGATGACTTTCTGGCGGGCGACGACGGGGATGACCGTGTCTGGGGCAACGAAGGCGATGACCGTATGTTCGGCGGACGCGGCAACGACCGGGCCGATGGTGGCGACGGAAACGACAACATATGGATGAACGCGGGCGACGACGACGCCTATGGCGCGGCGGGCAATGACCGGATTGATGCCGGTTCGGGCGATGACACGGCGAATGGCGGTCTGGGCAACGATACCTTGCTGGGCGCGGCGGGCGACGATTCGCTTGGCGGGCAGGAAGGGTCCGACAGTCTTTTTGGCGGATCAGGCAACGACACGTTGCGCGGCGGCGATGATGATGACCGTCTGATCGGCGATGGCGGCAATGACAGCATGCGCGGGGATGCGGGCGATGACCGCCTGTCGGGCGGTGATGGCGCCGATGACATGCATGGCGGTGACGGGGCCGACACGCTGTCGGGCGGCAAGGGCAATGACACCGTGTCGGGCGGCAATGGCGAGGATGTCATCGCCGGGCGTGCCGGTGCCGATGTGCTGCTGGATTACGAGGACATCGAAGCACGCGACATATTTGTCTTCAATCCCGGTGACAGCGGCGTGACCGAGGCGTCGATGGACGTGATCCGCGGCTTTACGTCGATCATCGACAAGCTGGATCTGACTGCATTCGGCGGGTTGACCTTTGTCGAGGGGGACACGTTCTCGGGCACGCAGGCCGAAGTGTTGTTTGACGGGGACTTCGTGCAGATCGACAGCGATGGCGATGGCAATGCCGACGAGATGATCGAGCTTGAATGGGTAAACGCAGTCGAAGCGGCAGACTTCATTTTGTGACTGCGAACGCTGGTCTTCACCCCGCCTGCGGGGTGGAGACCGCCGCCGCGCGCTTCGGCTGACGCAGAGCAGGCACCGATACAGCCCAGAAGCGCCACATGAGTGCGACACCGGCACAGGCCAACCCCAGCACGAGGCCCAGCCAGACCCCTGCCCCGCCCCACCCCAGAACAAAGCCCAGAACGTAAGACGCGGGCATGCCCACCAGCCAGTAGGAGACTGCCGCCAGCACCATGGGCACAGTCGTGTCCTGCACCCCGCGCAAGAGCCCCAGCGCAATCACCTGCGCCCCGTCCACAAGCTGGAACAGCGCCGCGAGGGCCAGAAGGACAATCCCGATCTCGAGGATCTGGTCCCGCGCTGGCTCGTCCCGTTCCATGAACAGGGAAATCAGCGGCTCGGGCAGCGCGATGAACAGGATGATCGTGGCCAGCGCCATGGCCAGGCTCATCACAATGACTGTGCGTGCGCCGCGCAGCATGTGGTCGAGGTCGCCGCGCCCATAGGCGTTGCCTGCCCGGATCGTCGCCACGTTGCTGAGCCCCAGATGCACCATGAACGTGATCGAGGCCAATTGCAGCGCGATGTTATGGGCCGCAAGCGGGATCGTTCCCAGCCAGCCCATCATGAATGCGGAGGCGGCAAAGAGGCCCACTTCGCTCAGATTGGTCAGCCCGATGGGCCAGCCGAGCCGGAAAACCCGGCCCAGCATCTCCCAATCGGGGCGCCAGAAGCGCTTGAACAGCTGGTGTTGCGGCAGTGCGATCAGCGCGTAACCGACGATCCCCGCCAGCATCACGAACTGGGTCACAAGCGACGCCACGGCAGCCCCTGCGATACCCCAGGCCGGAGCGCCCCAATTGCCGAAGATGAAGGCGTAATTCGCAAGCGCATTGGCCAGCGCCGCGATCAGTGTGATCCAGAGCACGATCTGCGTCCGCTCGAGGGCAGCAAGATAGCTCTTGATCGCCATCACCATCAGCGCGGGCACGATCCCCCAGCCCGCGATGGAGAGGTAGTCGGCCCCAAGTGCCGCCACCTGTTCGGTCTGCCCCAGTGCCAAGAGTACCCGTTCGGACATCAACATCACCGGCAGGGCCAGCACGGCAAAGCCGAGGCTCAGCCAAATCCCCATGCGCGTGGCGCGCCGCAGGTTGGTCTCGTCCCTTTCCGCATGGAAGGAGGCCACCATGGGCATGACCGCCCAGGCAAAGCCGGACCCCATCAGGAACAGAACAAAAAACAAGCTGCCCGCGACCCCGAGCGCCGCGAGTTCCTCCACCCCGTACCAGCCGAGCATGACCGTATCCGTCACGCCAATCGCCACCTGCCCGAGATGCCCGCCGATGAGCGGCAGACCGAGGACAAGGACCGCACGTGTGTGGGCCAGATATGACATCTGCTGGGTGGACATGCTCCACCCTTACGCCTGCTTTTTGAGCAAGTGAAGACCTCGCGTGATGCTGGTGACGGGATGCCGCCCTTCGGGGCCGTCGATCAGAGCAGCGGCAGGACCAGCGTCGTGGCGATCAGGGCGATCAGGGCACCGGCCACGACCTCGATCAGCCCCATGGCGCGCACGGCCCCTGCCCCGGACCAACCTGCAAAGGTCGATTGGCGTGCCCCGACGGCGGCGAGCGCCACCAGCACCGTCACGCTGGCTGTGCCAAGGCCCATGACAAAGGCTCCGGCAATCCCCGCAAGCGGAATGCCGAGGCCGAAGCACAGAATCAGGAGGAAGACCGCCCCCGTACAGGGCCGGATCGCGATGGAGCCGATGATGGCCGCTGCGTCGCGCCAGGACGTTACCGCCGCTGCCTGCGCCGGCGTTGGCGCATGTGCATGGCCGCAGGTGCTGCAATGCCCGTGATCATCGATCTCGTGCGCGTGCGTGCGCGCGCCACGCGCGCGGCGCAGGCCGCGCACCACCAGCCACAGCCCAACAAGCGCAATCGCGATATAGCTTGCGGGCGCAAGCACCTTTTCGGCGGTATCCGTCATTTCCGTCCGTCCCCAGCCCAGCACAAAGGCGCCGAGTGTCACGAGGACAATCGCCGCCAGCGCCTGCGCCAGAGACGAGGCCACGGCGAGCCATGACAGCCGCCAGGCCGTCACCTGCTCGGCCGCGCCATACCCGCCGATCACCAGCTTGCCATGTCCCGGCCCCGCAGCGTGGAAGAAGCCGTATGCGCCGCAGAGGCCCATCAGGCCGAGCCAGGCCCCCGGCTCGCCCGCACGGACCGCGCGCAGCCCGCCCGCCAGCGCATTCTGCGCGTCACGCTGTTGCGCCGCGGCCCATTGACCGATGTCCGAAGCACCGCCAAAGCCGAAGAGCCAGAGCAGTGCCGCAACGACGGTCAGAAGAACGCCGATCCTCAGCCAGAGCATGACAGCGTGACCGTGTCGGCAAAGGCTTCACCCACCTCTGGATAGGCATCCTCGACCTCTGCTGACGGGGTGGCGTAGAGCAACTCCTCGACCAGGGTGTAGGCTGCATCCAGGTCGGCAGGCTGGATCGCGGCGTTGCATGGCCCTTCGACCGCAACGGGGCCGATCAGATCGTAGGCCGTGTAGAATGTCGGGTCGTAGGCCTTGAGCACCAGACCGTCCGCTGTTGCCTTGGCCGGCCGGAAATGCACGGTGGTGATCCGCCCCGCTTCTACCGAGGTCCCGCGCCCCTGCGGTTTGCCGAGCTTGACCGTCTTGCCGTTCCGAAGCGCGTAGCTGTCACCTTCGAACCCGGCGATCCACTGCAGGTCGAACCCATCGAGACGCCGCAGCTCGTTCTCGGTCAAGCGACCATCGCCATCATTGTCGAGACCATAATCGGTCAGCAGCAGCAGGGAATAGAAGTCGTCATAGGTCCACTGCACCTCGACCCCTTGAAAGACACCGTCATCGCCAACCACCACCCGCAGTTTCGTGTCCACGAACACATGTGGGTGTGCCGCCACCATGGTGGCGGGCAAGGCAATGGCCGACGCGAGGGCGAGTGAGCGCATGAACCGCATGAGACCAGACTTAGGCGCAGGCGGGTGCGGCCTCAACCCCGATCTGCCATCTGCGCGAAGCTGCGCTGCATTGCATCCCAGGATTGCAGCACGAGACACTGCTTGCACTCGGAAATAGCTCTGTCACAGTGGCGTTATCGTTTACGAACGTGTTACCACAGGTTGAATTTGCCAAAGGATTTCTTGATGACTGCGCTTCGCACCCCTGCTTTGGCCCTTGCCACAACTCTTGCGGCTGGTGGCGTTGCAGGCAATCCGATTGACCAGATCCGGCCTGATGCCCCTGAACTTGCACCTTACGGCCCGTTGCCCATCGGTGTGCAAACCCTCGAGGTGACGATCCCGGACAGTGTCGATGTGCTGAATGTCGACGAGGGTGTCATCCCAAGATACGACCGCCCCCTGACGCTGGAAGTCTGGTATCCGGCGGCGGAAGGCACCGAACAGGGTGGCTCATACACCGCGATGCTGCGTGACGGTGCAACAGAAGTCACGTTGACCGGTCGAGCCGCCCGTGATGCAACCCCGGCAAGCGGCACCCGCTATCCGTTGGTCATCATCAGCCACGGCTATCCCGGCAACCGCTACCTGATGAGCCATTTGGGTGAGAACCTGGCCTCGAAGGGTTACGTCACCGTGTCCATCGACCACACGGACAGCCTGTATTCCGATCAGGCGGCCTTTGGCTCCACCCTTTACAACCGTCCGCTCGATCAGGCCTTTGTCCTTGATCACATGGCGGGTCTCGACGGCCCTATTGGCGATATCATCGACGCCGAGAATACCGGTGTCATCGGGTACTCCATGGGCGGCTATGGCGCCCTGATCTTTGGAGGGGCGGGTGTGACTCAAGCCTCGACAGAGTTCAGCTGGGGCGCGCCAAACGGTTTGTTGGAGACCCATCTGGAACAGTCCGAGAGCCACGAGGCCTTGATGGATTCACGGGTCAAGGCGATTGTCGCCATCGGCCCCTGGGGCAACAATGCAGGGTTCTGGGACGCAAGCGGCGTTGCCGATCTGCGTATTCCGACGCTGTTCATGGCCGGCAGCGATGACGACGTGTCGGTCTATGATGCGATGCGCGCCTTTTTCGCGGGTGCCGAGGGCACGGATCGGCATTTGCTGACCTTTGACTATGCCAATCACAACGCCGCTGCGCCCATGCCCGCGCCCATCGAAAGCTGGGAGCCGGTCGAAGGTCTGGAGTTCGCCCCGTTTGATCACTACGCCGACGCAGTGTGGGACACGACGCGCATGAACAACATCGCGCAGCATTTCGCGACCGCCTTTTTCGCATTGCACCTGAAGGAGGATGCCGAGAAGGCGGAGTACCTTGAGCTGGTGCCCAACGCCGCTGACGGGATCGTAGCCGTCGATGATGCGGGCGAGCCGACCGAGGACCATACCTACTGGAAGGGCTTTGCCCCGCGTACGGCCAAAGGTCTGCGGTTCGAGACCCTGCCCAAGGGTCAGTGATGCAGGTGACGACCCGCGCATTGGGCGGGCACGAGTTCACGGTCCGCAGTTGGGGCGATCCGTCGCTGCCGATGATCCTGATGCTGCACGGCTTTCCCGAATATGGTGGCGCGTGGGACGAGGTTGCGACACGGCTGTCCGACCAGTTTTACTGCATTGCACCGGATCAGCGTGGATACGGGGCGAGTTATGCCCCGGGTGACGTTGGCGCCTATGCCACGTCCAAGCTGGTCGGCGATATGGCGGCCCTGATCGGCGATCAGGGTCCGGTCATTGTCATGGGCCACGATTGGGGGGCTTCGGTGGCCTATGGCCTTGCGATGTTCTGCCCTGAGCTCGTGTCGCACCTGATCATTGCCAACGGTGTGCATCCCGTGCCGTTTCAACGGGCCATGGCAGCCGGAGGTGCGCAGTCGGAAGCGTCGCAATACATCAACTTCCTGCGCAGTCCCGGATCGGAAGACGCGCTGGCCGCGGACGATTTCGACAAGCTGTTGCAGCTGTTTTCAGCCAAGATGGACATGTCGTGGCTGCATGGCGACCGGTTGGACGCCTACAAGGCTGTTTGGCGCGAATCCGGGCTGAAGGGGATGATCCACTGGTACCGCGCCTCTCCGCTGATGGTGGCGGACCCCGGTGCGCCGGTGGACATGCCCGATCTGCCGCTGGACCGGTTGAAGGTGAGATGTCCGCACCTGCTGATCTGGGCCGAAGGCGACACGGCCCTGCTGCCGGTGTCGACCGAGGGTCTGGAGGAGTTTGCCCCCGACCTGACCCGCGCCCATGTGGATGGCGCAGATCACTGGCTGCTGCATCAGAAACCGGATGAGGTTGCCCGGATCGTACGGGAGTGGCTGGGCTAGCCAACAGGCTTCACAGACGCATCCGTTCGCGTCATAGTCGTGTGCATATTTTGCAGCGACGGACGATTTCAGTGACCCATAGATACGACATTGCACGCGCGGCCCAGATGGTCGAAGCCTCTTACCTTCTGTTCAAACGCCGCCCGCCCCGCACATCACTGGATGCGAGCGTGAAGGACAAGCTGGACAAGAACCACGTGCAGGCGGTGTTCCTGAAGCAGAACATCCTGCTGATCCCGGGCTCGAACTCGGTCGGGGATTACGTGAAGTTCAACCTGCGGGTCCTGAACTTTGGCGGCAAGAAGTACCGGTTGAACGACGAGTTGACCGACAAGTGGGGGGCGCACGATGTGATCTGGCATCAGGGGTTCATGCGCCATGCCAAGGTGATTGCCGACTGGATGCAGGTGAAACGCTACCGTCCGAAATATATCATCGGCCATTCGCTGGGGGCGGCGGCCACGCAGATCCTTGTGCGCACACATGATGTTCCCGGCATCGCCTTTGCCGCACCGCGGGTGACGCGCGGGATCGTGCAACCGGCGCCAGCCTCGAAATGCCTGTGCCTGAACCGCAATGACGACAAGGTCTGTGACCTGCCCGGGAGCTTCCAGCATCTGGGCGAGGTCCATGCCGGTGAAGGGGAGCGCAGGTTCCTGCGCTTTGATCACCAGATGGACCGGTATCAGGAGATGGTGACCGCGCAACAGGCAGCAGGCCATCTGGGCACCCACTGGCCTGCCTGATCACTCTTCCCCCGTCTGATCCGGTCTGGCATAGTGGCTGCCAACCAACAAAGAGCAGCTGCCATGACCGACCTTCTGAGCGGGACACCCAAGTCTTCGGAATATGACGCATCTTCGATCCAGGTGTTGGAGGATATGGAGCACGTGCGCCTGCGCCCCGGCATGTATATCGGGGGCAAGGATGACCGCGCGCTGCACCACATGGTGGCCGAGATCATCGACAACTCGATGGACGAGGCAGTTGCCGGTCATGCCACGTGGATCGAGGTGGAGCTGCACGAGAACGGCCATGTGTCGGTGCGCGACAATGGCCGCGGCATCCCAACCGATCCGCACCCGAAGGATCCGTCGAAATCGGCGCTAGAGATCATCTTCTGCACGCTGAACGCGGGTGGCAAGTTTTCGGGCGACAGTTATGAGACGTCGGGTGGTCTGCACGGCGTTGGTTCTTCGGTGGTGAACGCCCTGTCCGACCATCTGCGGGTCGAGGTGGCGCGGAACCGAGAGCTTTATGCCATGGAGTTTGCCCGTGGTGTGCCGCAGAGCAAGCTAGAGAAGGTGGGCGCGGCCCCTAACCGGCGGGGAACAGCCGTCACCTTTCACCCCGATGCGGAGATCTTTGGGTCGCTCAAGCTGAAGCCCGCCCGCCTGTTCAAGATGGCGCGGTCGAAGGCCTATCTGTTCTCGGGCGTGGAAATCCGCTGGAAATCCGGCATCGACGACGGCGAGACGCCGCGCGAGGCGACGTTCCACTTTCCCGGCGGTCTGTCCGATTACCTGACCGAGGCGCTGGGCGGGGCGACCACCTATGCCGACGCCCCCTTTGCCGGGTCGGTGTCGTTCGAGAAGTTCCAGGTGCCGGGCAAGGTCGAGTGGGCGATCAACTGGACGCCGTCGCGCGACGGGTTCATCCAGAGCTACTGTAACACCGTGCCCACGCCCGAGGGCGGCACGCATGAGGCCGGATTCTGGGCGGCGATCCTGAAGGGGATCAAGGCCTATGGCGAGTTGGTCAACAACAAGAAGGCGGGCACCATCACGCGCGAGGATCTGACCACCGGGGCCGGTGCGCTGGTGTCCTGCTTTATCCGTGAGCCTGAGTTCGTGGGCCAGACCAAGGACCGGCTCGCCACGGTCGAGGCCCAGCGGATGGTCGAGAATTCCGTCCGCGACCACTTTGACAACTGGCTGGCGGCGGACACGAAGTCGGCGGGTGCGATCCTTGATTTTCTGGTGCTGCGGGCCGAGGAGCGACTGCGCCGTCGGCAGGAGAAGGAAACCGCGCGCAAGTCGGCCACAAAGAAACTGCGGCTGCCAGGCAAGCTGGTGGATTGTTCGGCGACGTCGCGCGACGGGACCGAGCTGTTCATTGTCGAGGGCGACAGCGCGGGTGGCTCAGCCAAGATGGCGCGGGACCGCAAGACGCAAGCGCTGTTGCCCCTGCGCGGCAAGATCCTGAACGTGCTGGGCGCGGCCTCGTCCAAGCTGGGGTCGAACGCCGAGATTTCCGATCTGACGCAGGCACTTGGCGTGGGGCTGGGGGCGAAGTTCAACCTGGATGATCTGCGCTATGACAAGGTCATCATCATGACCGACGCCGACGTGGACGGCGCGCATATCGCGGCGCTGTTGATGACCTTTTTCTACACCCAGATGCGGCCCATGATCGATGCGGGGCACCTGTACCTGGCCTGCCCGCCGCTGTTCCGGCTGACGCAAGGTGCGCGCCGTGTCTACTGCCTTGATGAGGCCGAGAAGAACGATCTGATGGAGCGTGGTCTGGGCGGCAAGGGCAAGATCGACGTGTCGCGCTTCAAGGGTCTGGGCGAGATGGACGCGAAGGACCTGAAAGACACCACCATGAACCCCGAGACACGCAAACTGATCCGCGTGTCGATCGACGAGGATGAACCGGGCGAGACCGGCGATCTGGTCGAGCGTTTGATGGGCAAGAAGCCTGAGATGCGGTTTCAGTACATCCAGGAGAACGCGCGGTTTGTGGAGGAGTTGGATGTTTAGAATGGTATTTCGTCATCATCCAGTTTGCTGATAAGCTCATCCAAGGCCTGATCCGCGCCCGAGGCTTTTCGGTCCAGCTTGGAGACAAATGCAAGAAGTGTCTTCTTCCATGAGTCTTGGTAGAACTCTTCAACTAAATCGCCATCAGAAAACTGATCGATAGTTGTACCGGTTACATCGCGAAGCCGCACTTCAACGTGGTCATCGAAACCTTCGATCTCGACGACGAAATCGTCAATTACAGCCTGATATTCACTTACAGTTGAGGTCGGTTTCCAACTCATTTTTCCTGACTCCGTCCGTGAAAGAAGGAGTCGGGTCAGCTTTGTCCATTTGTTATTTGGGCTCATATTTTTTACATCTCCTCTGACTCAGAAAGCTCACGGATTGCCCCAGAAACAGTCTCCAAACACCCTGCCAATGCCCTTTTGGCTTTGACTATGTTTACCGGTGCGTCAGTGTGTGCAGCCTTGTCAGCCTCCTCTTGCAAGTTCGTTATCTGACCTTGGATTGAAAGCAAATCTTCCTTCACAGCATCAGGAAGGCGGATAGTTTGGCCGCGAAGGATGGACGCCAGACTTGACCGGATGAGTCCACATTTCTCACTGATAAGTTGCCATTGAGGCTGGTCCAATCGTAACCTTAGCTCTGTTAATATCTGTTCCGTGGTTCTCAACTGTCCGACCGTGTCGACCAATACTAGATTACGTTTTGCTTCCAATGCTGCTGACTTTGCAGCAGACGCTTTGCTACTTGCCGAGCGTGCAAACGAAATGGATGCTGCAAAGCCGACAAGAGCCAGCAAGACACCCCAGAAATCATAGCCCGGCCAATCATATAAATTATTCCAGAAACCCATACTATATTGATTTGGTATTTTTGAGTTATCCGCAAGCGAATTACATGTTTTTAGGATACGCCCATCGACGGGACGCGGTGCGGCGAACCAACCTCTCCGCAGCAACGCTTTATGGCGGCCAAGCACATCTTCGATCTGAACGACGCGCTATCATCAACCATATCGCCGTGCCGGGGGGCGTTTCTCTCGCGCATCGCTTTGCGATACGCTGCCGAATGACGCGGCAAAGCCGCTGACCCGGCGATGGGGCGGCGCCTGCGGCTTGATTCCGCCCTGGGTGCGTAGATCGGCCCGGCCCCTCTCGGCAGATTTTGCTTCTGCAAAATCGCCTGCCGGGCGACGCGCACGGCTTTGCCGTACGCTTGGATGGGACGGCGCCTGCGGCTTGATTCCGCCCTAGGTGCGCAGATCAGACGGGATTGGTGCTTTGTGTGGCGAGAATTGAAACGAACCCTCTCGCGCATCACTCCGTGCTTTCTCACACATCGCGCTGCGATGTGCTGCCAAGTTACGCGCCAGCGAGCTGGCGCTTGATACGCTGCCGGGCGACGCGCACGGCTTCGCCGTACGCTGGAAAACAGCGGAGGCTTTCGCCTCCGCCGGTACTCGCTAAGCCAACCGGACCAACATGGCCGGTGTTGCTTCCATATGCCCCTTCACTCGTTAACGACGATTTACCAAACCGGGGCATCTTCGGGGCATGTCGAAGGCGGCGGGGGACACACTCGTTAAGGGGGGACAAACGAAACGACCCTCCGCCGCGCGCGTCGCCCCCGGGACGTCCAGACAACCGGGGGCGAAACCCATCAGATCGTGACGCCGACGATGGCCCACAGGCTCATCAGGCTGGCGAAGCCGAACAGGGTCGGCACAATGACTTTTGCCATCTCATCTTCTCCTTTCCAGGCAGGCCGGGAACCCGTGAGTGGTGGCCTGCGGTGCGTTCCGCGGAAGGTGTTTCCGCGATGATGATAAAGACGTGGGGACGCCCCTTTGACACAAACACCCCCGCTTTCATCACCTCTGATCACGGAGATGCGACGGCTTCGTGCGCCCATCTGCGGTTTCCTGTCTTGATCCCCGGCCCGATCTGGCCCCTACTGCGACCATGATCCTGCGTGCCCTTCTGATCCTGATGCTTCTGGCCGGTTGCGGCCGTCCCCTGACGGATGCCGAGCGGGCCTTTGCCAGCACCATTCATGGCGATCAACTGAACCATGCGCGTGTGCGGCTGGTGGATGGCGCACCCACGCGCGCCGTGACTTTCAAGCGCAAGGCGCGCCCCCGCACGACCTGTCGCGAGCGCATCCTGCCGCCGCCCACCACCGACATCGTCACCGCCAAACCGGCGGCCGTGGCCCTGTGGCAGACTGTACTGTTCGACAAGGACTGGTATCTGGACGACTATGTTCCGGACTATCCGGGTGAGATCAACCTGATCGCGGCCATGCTGCTCGCCCATGAGCTGACCCATGTTTGGCAGTGGCAGAACCGGGAGGTGACGGGATATTCGCCGCTGCGCGCCGCCCGTGAGCATCGGTTTAGCGATGATCCCTATCTGTTCGACGTGTCGGGCAGCCGCCGCTTTCTGGATTTCGGGTTCGAGCAGCAGGGCTCGATCGTGGAAGAGTTCGTGTGCTGCCGTGCCCTTGACCCGCAGGGGGACCGGACCAAGCGCCTGCACGCTCTGATTTCACAGTCGATGCCCGTGTCCCCCCTCCCTCAGTCCCGTCAGAACGATGTGCTGCTGCCCTGGGACGGGGTGCAGGTGAAGGGCATCTGCGGCTGAGCCATCACCACCCGGAGGAGTTCCATGGCCCAATATGCCCTGATCATGCTTTTGGCCGGGATCGGCATCCCGATCCTTGCCGCGTTGAACGCCGCCCTTGGCACCCGTTTGGGCAGCCCGGCTGCTGCGGCCACGATCCTGTTCATCATCGCCTTTGGCACGGCGGCCACCGTCTTTGTCCTGACGGGGGCGCAGGGGTTGTCCAAGGTAGCCGCTGCCCCCAAGCATCTGCTGTTGGCGGGCGTGCTGATCGCCTTCTACGTCCTCAGCATCACTTACATCGCGCCGCATTTCGGGGTGGGCAATGCCGTGTTCTTCGTGCTGCTCGGTCAGTTGATCTCGGCCGCGGCGATTGACCATTTCGGCCTGTTCGGTGCGCAGGCCACCGTTTTGAGCGCGACGCGGATGGGCGGGATCGCCTTGATGGCGGCCGGGGTGTGGCTGACGCAGTTGGCCTAGCTGTCCCTGCCCGCAAGCGCCAAGGCCTGTGCCCAGGCTGCGGGGTCGACCTCCACCGGGTCCGCGGGGTTGCGCAACTGGCCCGGCATCCGGCCTGCGGGGTCTTCGGAGAGGTAGTTTTGGAACTGCTCCAGCCGGTCCATGAACGCGCCCGACGCGCTGGGGTCGATCAGGATGTAGTATTGGCCAAGGTCGTGCGGCGGCCCCTCCGGCGCCTTGAGCGGTTTGACATCGCGGCTGAGCACGCCGCCTGTCAGGCCTGCGGTCAGAAGCTCGGCCATGAGGCCAAAGCCCCAGCCCTTGGGCCCACCTGTGGAGACCAGCGATCCGGCCAGCGCCGCTTCGGGGTCGGTTGTGGGGTTGCCGTCAGCATCCACGGCCCAGCCTTCGGGGATCGATTGCCCGGCTGCCTTGGCCATGGTGATCTTGCCCAAAGCCACGGTCGTGGTGGATTGGTCGAACTGCATGGCGAGCCCGCCGTGACCATCGGGGACGGAGAACGCGATGGGGTTGGTGCCGATCATCCTTGTCTTGCCGCCGGGCGGTGCCACGATGGGCGATGCGTTGGTCATGCCAAGCCCGATGACGCCCGCGCGTGCGATCTGTTCTGTGAAGTAACCCAGCGCCGTGCAGGTGTGCGCGTGACCTACGGCGAGGCTGGCGATGCCGTATTGGCGTGCGGCGTCGAGAGCGGGGGCCAGCCCATAGGCAAAGGCAGGCTGTGCAAACCCCATCAGCGCGTCAACATACACCGTCGCGGGCCGTGGGGCGCTTACCACAGGCACGACGTCCCCTTGGACCCGGCCCGTCTGTAGCTGCTGGCAGTAGCTTTCGAGGTAATAGAGGCCGCAGATGCGGTTCCCAAGTGCTTCGGCCTGCGCGACGGCGCGCGCGACCTCGGCCGCGGGAAAGGCCCCTGCCCCATGCGCCATCAGCGCTGCCTGCACGGTGCGTTCAATTTCGGCCTGAGTGATTGCCGTCATGTTTGTTCTGTCCCCAGCAGCCCATACTGCGGGGTCCAGACAGAGCAAACCGAACTGCAGCCGTCAAGCGGGCGCTGCTGTTCCGGTGACAAGTAGGCCCGTATCCAACCTGACAGTGCGGTCCATGCGTTGGGCTAGATCGAGATTGTGCGTGGCGATCAGCGCCGACAGCCCGGTGTCGCGCACGAGGCCCATCAGTGCGTCAAAGACCTGATCCGACGTGGCCGGGTCGAGGTTGCCCGTGGGCTCATCCGCAAGGAGCAACGCCGGGCCATTGGCAAGAGCGCGGCAAAAGGCGACGCGCTGCTGTTCGCCCCCTGACAGTTCGGCAGGTCGGTGGGTCGCGCGATGGCCGACGCCGACCTTTTCAAGTAGTTCCAATGCCCGCGCATCCGCATCGGCACGCGACGTGCCCGCAGCCAATTGCGGCAGCGCGATGTTTTCGAGGGCCGAAAACTCGGGCAGCAGGTGGTGGAATTGGTAGATGAACCCGACCTCCGCCCTGCGGGCAAGCGTGCGGCGGCGGTCGGATTGGTCGGTCAGGTTCTGGCCGTGCAACGTGACTGTCCCGGCATCAGGCGTGTCGAGCAGCCCGGCGATGTGCAGGAGTGTGGACTTGCCCGCGCCCGAGGGGGCGACGAGAGCCACGACCTCGCCCCGCTGCACCTGAAGATCGACGCCCCGCAGCACATCGACCTGCCCCGGCAGCCCCTTGTTGTAGGACTTGGTGATACCCGAAAGCGACAGGACCGCATCACTCATAGCGCAAGGCCTCCACCGGGTTCATGCGGGCGGCGCGGCGCGCGGGGAAGATCGTGACAATGAAGGACAGGCCAAGCGACAGAGCGACGGCGCTGAGCACATCGCGCAGGTGCAACTCGGCTGGCAGCGCGTAGATGCCGCGAATGGACGGATCCCACACGCCACCGCCCATGATCTGGTTTACCAGTGCAAAGAGCGGGTCGATGTAGATCGCAAAGAGGCATCCAAGGATCACTCCCATCGCCGTGCCGATGATCCCGGTGAACGATCCGCAGATGAAGAAGACACGCAGCACAGACCCTTCGGTCAGACCCATGGTGCGCAGGATGCCGATGTCGCGCCCCTTGTTCTTGACCAACATGATCAGGCCCGAGACGATGTTCATGGCTGCGACCAGTACGAGGATGGACAGGATGATGAACATGATATTGTCCTCGACCTCGAGCGCGCGGAGGAAGCCGCCAGAGGCGTCTTTCCATGTCCAGACTTGACCCCGTTCACCTGCGTTTTGCAGAAGGCCGGGCAGGTATTGGTCGATGGATTCCGGTTCATCCACCATCACCTCGATCTCGTCCACGACGCCCTCGCGGTTGAAGAAGCTTTGTGCTTCGGCCAGCGGCAGGTAGACGCGGACGCGGTCGATGTCATAGCGCCCGGCAGAGAAGATATAGGTTACCTCGTAGGCGTTGATGCGCGGGCTGGTGCCAAGGGCGGTGCGCACGCCGTTGGGCGAAATCAGCTTGATCCGATCGCCCACTTGCGCGCCAAGCTCCTGTGCGACGCCCGAGCCAATGGCGACGCCCTGCTCAAAGCGTGCGATATCACCCTGCGATGTCTCCGGGTCCGCGATGCGGGGCAGTCCGGCGAGGTTTTCAGCGCTCATACCAAAGACCTGCACGCCCGCGTTGCGGCTGCGCAGGTTGGCCATGACCTGCCCCCGCACCAGCGGCGCGGTGCGGACAACGCCTGGAACTTCGGCCAGTGACGCGGCGAGTGCGTCGTAGTCGGAAATTGTGCGGTTGATGCGCCCCGTCTCGGTCACTTCGCCGATGTTGTAGACGGTCACGTGGGCGTTGGCGCCGAGGATCGTGTCCACGAATTCTGCCCGGAAGCCAGAGCGCACGGCCAGCGTGGCAATCAGGGCAAAGACGGCGAGCGTAATGCCGATCAGGCTGATCCAGGTCATGGTGCTGACCCCGCCTTCGGCCCGGCGGGCACGCAGGTAGCGCCATGCGATCATCCACTCAAACGGGGCAAAGGGGGCTGTCTGTCTGGCCATTTACGGCTCCTGCTCGGGCTTTGGGAGATGTGGCCAGGTCAGGGGCCGAGGTCAAGTCCCGCGCGCGGTCTGTCGCCGTCCAGCGAAAGGCCAGAGCAGGAGTTTGAGAACCGCGGAGATCGCCGCAGCGCCCACCAGAAACCCCGCGAGAGCAAAAATCGCACCGGCCAATGTGAGGGGCACGGCAGGCTTGAACGCGCTCAGCGCGGCGCTTGCAACCTCAGTATCGGTGGAATGTGCCGCATGGTAGGCACGCATGAAGGGCCCGGCTGTTTCGAGCGCAACCAGATCGGCGCTGAGCCGGTCATAGCGGGCAAAGGTGCGCACCATGTCGGACCGGCGGCGGTCGAGAAACGCAGTGCCCTGCATCTCGGCCAGTGCGCTTTCGCGGGTGAGGCCCGCCGCTTGGGCCGAGGCGTCGAAATCGGCCACCACTTCGGCCAGCGCGTCGACGGCGCCGCCAAGCCGCTGCTGGTATTGCTGGGAAAACTCGGGGAATTGCGAGGCCATTGCGCCGCCGATGACACCACCGGCCAGCACGGCGGCGCGCAGGATCATGGTCGGTCTCCGAACACCGCAGCGCTCAGCGTCGCATCCAGATCGCCCATTGCCCCCTCGTCGATGCATTCGTCATACATCGCAAGGACACCGACCTTGCCCTCCCAGATCACCGCAAAGCTGCCGGTGCGCAGTCGATTGGGAAAACAGAGCGCGCCGAAGTGCCAGAAGTTGTAGCTGTCGCGGAAGGGGCGGAACACCATGCCCATGCCGTAGTAGGCTCCTCCGCCCAAGGCGACATGCGGCAGGGCAAAGGGGTCAGATGCAATCCGGCTGCCCTCTCCAAAGTGCGTCTGCATGAACTGCAGGTAACCATCCACGTCCGACGCGAGGCCGCCCCAGGGCTGGAACACGCCGCTTTCGGGGCCGGGCTGAATGCTGGCTGGCAGCTCCAGTCGCTCTGCGCAGGCCTCAAAGAACGGCTGGCCCGTGATGGTTTCGATCGCGAGCCCGAGGATCGCGTAGTTTTCATTGTTGTAGTTGTACTGGCCTCGCGTGCCGCCCAGCTCTCCCCGTGCGTTGACGAGGTCGAGCACTTGGCGGCTGAAATGGCCGCTGTCACCGGCCGTCTGGCCCAACCAGCCCAGCATCGCGATCTGGGTGACGTCCGGACCGATGCCGGAGGTGTGCGTGACCAGCTCGCCCAAGGTGACGTCAGGCGCGGGTTCGACGAAGTTGTGCAGCGGGTTGGACCAATCGGCAAGGCCGTCGTCCACAAGGTCCATCATGCAGACGGCGGTGATCGACTTCGACACGCTCGCCAGATCTGCGACCGTTGCACCTGTGTCGGCGCGCGTAATGTGGCGGTGGGTTTGCCAGCTGCCGTTCGTATCCCGGACACTCGCGCCGATCAGACCAGTGGTGCCGTTGGACCCCAGCCAGTCGACGAAGGCGCTTTCCAAAGCCTGATGCATCGCCGAGGGTTCTTCGCCCGCGTGCGGTAAAGTCGGCGCGGATACGAGGGCCGCGCAGGTCACCCATCTGAGAAACGCCTGCATTGCCATCAGGTTATCACAACCCCGCGTAGATCTCCGCCACTTTCTGCACCGCTGCCTCGGGCGGCAGTTCTTCGCTTTCGCCCGTCCGGCGCGAGGTCAGTTCGACCACGCCGTTCTTGAGCCCGCGCGGGCCGACGGTGATGCGCCAGGGCAGGCCAATCAGGTCCATGGTGGCAAACTTGCCCCCTGCCCGCTCGTTCCGGTCATCATAGAGCGGCTCGAGCCCGAGCGCCGTCAGGCTGGCATAGAGCGCATCACACGCGGCGTCCGCTTCTTCGTCGCCTTGTTTCAGGTTCACGATCCCGCAGTGATAGGGCGTGACCCCCTCGGGCCAGATGATGCCCTTGTCATCGTGGCTCGCTTCGATGATCGCTCCCATTAGGCGGCTGACGCCGATCCCGTGCGATCCCATGTGCACAGGCACTTGCTTGCCATCCGGACCCTGGACAACGGCGTTCATCGCTTCGGAATACTTGGTCCCGAAATAGAAGATCTGTCCGACCTCGATGCCACGTGCGACGCGGCGGCGGTCTTCGGGGATGTCGTTGAACAGCGCCTCGTCATGGGTTTCGTCCGTGCGGGCGTATTTGGAAGTGAATTCTTCCAGAACCGCCTGGCACTCCTCGACGCTATCATAGTCGATATCCCGATCCCCAAAGGTCAGATCGGTGACGGCGCTGTCATAGAACACCTCGCTCTCGCCCGTTTCGGCTAGCACAAGGAATTCATGGGTGTAGTCACCTCCAATCGGCCCACCGTCGGCACGCATCGGAATGGCCTGGAGCCCCATGCGTTCATATGTCCGCAGATAGCTGACAAGATGACGGTTGTAGGCGTGCAACGCGTCTTCCTTGGTCAGGTCGAAATTGTACCCGTCTTTCATAAAGAACTCGCGGCCCCGCATCACGCCAAAGCGCGGGCGGATCTCGTCCCGGAACTTCCACTGGATGTGGTAAAGGGTCAGCGGCAGGTCCTTGTAGCTGCCCACGTGGGCGCGGAAGATGTCGGTGATGAGCTCTTCGTTCGTGGGGCCATAGAGCATGTCGCGATCGTGCCGGTCCTTGATGCGCAGCATTTCCTGGCCGTAGTCGTCATAGCGCCCGCTTTCGCGCCAGAGGTCCGCCGATTGCAGCGTGGGCATCAGCATCGGGATATGGCCCGCGCGCACCTGTTCCTCATGTACGATATTTTCCAGCTTGCGCAGCACCTTGAAGCCCAGCGGCAACCAGGAATAGATGCCGGCGCTTGCCTGCTTGATCATGCCTGCGCGCAGCATCAGACGGTGGCTCACAATCTGCGCCTCGCTCGGGTTCTCCTTCAGCACGGGCAGAAAATAACGGCTCAAACGCATGATCGCGCTCCCTCAGAACATTTCGCCCTGATTAGGACAAAGCCCAAACGCCCGCAATGTCCCCTTCTCTGTTTTGAAAAAATCCCGGGGAGTCGCGGCAGCGACGGGGATTGCCATTGGAACGCCATTGGTCCGAGAGACAATGGCGATGCCCCCAAACAAATGCAGTGCGCGTCAGCGCGCCTTTGGGTCAGGCGTGACACCAAGCCCCTTGAAGCCACGGCCAAAACCCCGCATCTCTAGGTGCAATGCAACGATGGAATGCTCATGGCCCTGCCCGTCCGTAAACAGTTCAAGTATTGGGGGGTCGCGGCAGCGATCTTCTTTCTGCTGCTCTATCTGCTGGGCGACCAGTTGCTACCTTTCTTTCTCGGCGCCGCCATTGCCTACTTTCTTGACCCGGTCGCCGACTGGCTCGAGGCGCATGGGTGCAGCCGGGGCGTGGCGACGGGGATCATCACGATCAGCGCCATCATTATCTTCGTGATCGTCGCATTGCTGGTCATTCCGACGCTGGTGGAACAGGCGGTTCAGCTGTTCGGTGCCACACCGCAATTTGCCCGCGATCTGAGTGCGTTCCTGACCGAACGCTTCCCCAGCCTGCTCGATGAAGGCTCAACAGTGCGCCAATCAATCAACTCGCTGGGCCAGACCATCTCGGAACGTGGCGGGCAACTGCTGGAAACCGCTCTGACGTCAGCGGCCAGCCTGATCAACATTGTGGTGCTCTTTGTCATCGTGCCTGTGGTCGGTGTTTACCTGCTGCTGGACTGGGACCGCATGATTGCCCGTGTGGATGAGCTTTTGCCGCGCGATCATGCGCCGGTGATCCGGCGCCTCGCCGGAGAGGTCGACGCGACACTCGCCGGGTTCATCCGCGGCATGGGCACCGTTTGCCTGATCCTCGGGGCGTACTACGCCATTGCGCTCATGTTGATCGGCTTGCAGTTCGGGCTGGTCGTGGGCTTTGTCGCCGGACTTTTGACCTTCATTCCCTATGTGGGCGCCATTGTGGGCGGGTTGCTTGCGGTGGGGCTCGCCCTGTTCCAGTTCTGGGGCGAATGGTGGTGGATCGTGGCGGTCGCCGTCGTGTTTCAGATCGGCCAGATTGCTGAGGGCAATTTCCTGACGCCGAAACTCGTTGGCAACAGCGTGGGTCTGCATCCGGTGTGGCTGATCCTGGCCCTGTCGGTCTTTGGCGCGCTTTTTGGATTTGTCGGTATGTTGGTGGCTGTGCCCATGGCCGCCGCGCTCGGCGTGCTTGTCCGCTTCGTTATCGATCAATATCAGAGCAGCAGACTTTACACCGGTACATCCGGCCACACACAGGCAGAGGCGCCCGCGCCTGAAGCCACGGTCGAGACCGAGGACTGATCATGGCTCAACAGCTTGGTTTTGATCTTCCGGTGCGCGTCGCACTGGGGCGGGACGACTTTCTTGTCGCGCCGTCCAATGCCGTTGCGCTGTCGATGGTGGACGGCTGGCGGTCCTGGCCGCTGGGCAAGTTGGTGCTGACAGGCCCCGCGGGATCCGGCAAAACCCATCTTGCCCATGTCTGGGCCGCAGAAAGCGGTGCCCAGATCATTGCAGCGGATGCGCTTGATGCGGCTGCGCCCGAAGCGCTTTTCGACGGTCCGCTCGCGGTCGAGGATGTCGACCGCATCGCACAGAACATCGAATGTCAGACCGCACTCTTTCACATCCACAACGCGCTGCAGGCGGCGGGCCATCCGCTTCTGATGACAGGAGAGCACGCGCCCAATCTCTGGCGGCTGAGCCTGCCCGACCTGCAAAGCCGGGTGGATGCCGCTGGCCATGCGGCGCTTGATGCGCCCGATGACAGCCTGCTGGCTGCGGTTCTCGCCAAACTCTTTGCCGACCGGCAACTCACCCCTCGCCCAGATGTCATCCCCTATCTCGTCACCCATATGGAACGCAGCTTTGCCGCCGCCCGCACGGTCGTCGCTGCCATAGATGCGCGCAGCCTTGCGCAGAAAAAGCCAATCACACGGGCACTTGCAGCGGCATGTCTGGACAATCCCCGGTGATCCGGCGGATAAGTGTCACTCAACCTTTACACCCCGTCGACATAAGCCGCGCATGACCAATGCTGACTTTCTCGGCTCGGAATTTCCCGAGCCCAAGCCACTTCCCGATCTGGACACCAGTGGTCCGGGGCGGTTTTTCAATCGCGAACTGAGCTGGCTGGGTTTCAACTGGCGGGTGCTGGAAGAGGCCGAGAACCCGCGCGTGCCGCTGCTGGAGCGGCTCCGTTTCCTGTCGATCAGCGCGGGCAACCTCGACGAATTTTACACGGTCCGCGTGGCGGGTCTGCGCGAATTGGCAATCGCAGGCAACACGACTCCGGCCGCAGACGGGCTGACGCCGGCCGAACAACTGGTCCTGATCGACGAGAACGCCCGTCAACTGATCCAGCGCCAGACCGAGGTTCTGTCGGCATTGAAGGCCGAGATGGAGGCAGAAGGTATAAGCGTCCTGACCGCGAAGGATCTTACAGACGACGATACCGCACATCTGGCCGATGTGTTCCTGAACCGCGTATTTGCCGTCCTGTCCCCGCTGGCCATCGACCCCGCACACCCCTTTCCGTTTATCCCGAACACCGGGTACGCGCTGGCACTGCAGCTTGAGCGTAGCAAGGACAAGCGCTCGCTTCAGGCCCTGCTGCCGATCCCAGGCCAGATCGACCGCTTCATCGCCCTGCCCGGTCCTGGTCACCGTTTCCTGCCGCTCGAGGAACTGCTGGTCCTTCACATTCCCAGCCTGTTTCCGGGCTACAAGCTGAAGTCCCATTTCGGGTTCCGGGTGTTGCGCGACAGCGATCTCGAGGTCGAAGAAGAGGCCGAAGACCTCGTGCGCGAGTTCGAGGTGGCCCTGAAGCGCCGCCGCCGGGGCGAGGTTGTCCGCCTGACCCACTCTGCCGGCGCACCCAAAGCCCTGAAGGCCGTGATCATGGAAGAACTGGGCGTCAGCGATGCCGAGGTGATCGAGATGGACGGCATGTTGGGCATGGCCGATCTGGGCGAATTGGTTCTCGATGCGCGCCCCGATCTGCTCTGGCCCTCCTTCACCCCGCGTGTGCCCGAACGGGTAACGGATTTCGACGGCGACATGCTGGCCGCGATCCGGCAGAAGGACATGCTGCTGCACCATCCTTACGAGACGTTCGACATGGTGGTGCGTTTCCTCCAGCAGGCGGCCCGCGATCCGAACGTGGTGGCGATCAAGCAGACGCTCTATCGGACGTCCAAGAACTCGCCCATCGTCGAAGCGCTGTGCGAAGCGGCCGAGGATGGCAAGTCCGTCACGGCGCTGGTCGAGCTCAAGGCCCGCTTTGACGAGGCTGCCAACATCCGCCAATCGCGGCGGCTGGAACGGGCGGGCGCGCATGTGGTCTATGGCTTTATGGATCTAAAGACCCACGCCAAGATCAGCACGGTGGTGCGGCGTGAGGGCAAGGACCTGGTGACCTACACGCACTATGGGACCGGCAACTACCACCCCATCACCGCGCGCATCTATACCGACCTTTCTCTGTTCACCTGCGATGCCAAGCTGGGGCGGGATGCGACCAAGGTTTTTAACTACCTGTCGGGCTATGCGCCGCCCGAGGGGCTCGACAATCTCGCCATCTCGCCGACCACGCTGAAGCCCCGCCTGCTCGATATGATCGCGGCAGAAGCTGACTACGCGCGTGCAGGCAAACCGGCCGAAATCTGGGCCAAGATGAACTCATTGATCGACAGCGAGGTGATTGACGCGCTTTATGACGCCAGCCAGGCCGGGGTGAAGATCAGTCTCGTGATCCGTGGCATCTGCGGGCTGCGGCCGGGCATCGAGGGGCTGTCGGACAACATCCGGGTCAAGTCCATCGTCGGACGGTTTCTGGAACACAGCCGCATCGTCTGTTTCGGTAACGGGCATGGACTGCCCTCGAAAAAGGCACGCGTGTTCATCTCTTCCGCCGATTGGATGGGGCGTAACCTGAACCGGCGGGTCGAAACGCTGGTCGAGATCGAGAACAACACGGTCAAGGCGCAGATCGTGAGCCAGGTGATGGCCGCAAACCTCGCCGACGTGGCGCAAAGTTGGGTGATGTCGCCCGAAGGCTCCTTTTCCCGGCCCCATCTGGCGGAAGGCACATTTGCCTTCAATTGCCACCGCTTCTTCATGGAAAACCCGTCGCTGTCCGGGCGCGGTTCCGCCGGGGCGGCAGATGTACCGAAACTGACGCATACCGAGGCCTAGGCGCGACGGATGGGTCGGCGGGTGGGCGCCTTTCGGCGCACGCCGAAACAGAGCCACCCGACCGACAGCATCATTGACCGGCGCGGAAGGCTGGTCCATCAAAGGGTGCAAGTGCGCATCGCGGGGGCCCCATGAACGTATCTGTTTCGCCACAGACGGGCGACAGCAGCCTATTTGGCAAACCCTTGTTCGAAGATCCGTCGGCACGAGCGCTCTCGCGCGTAGGCGTGGTCGATGTGGGATCGAACTCGGTCCGATTGGTTGTCTTTGATGGTGCGGCACGCTCGCCTGCATATTTCTACAACGAGAAAATCATGTGCGCCCTTGGCGCAGGCGTGTCCGACACAGGTCACTTGAGCCCCGAGGGGCGTGTGCGCGCCCTCAATGCGCTGACCCGCTTTCAGCGTCTCGCCGAAGGAATGGGCCTGTCGGACTTGTCTGTCGTTGCCACCGCCGCAGTACGTGATGCAAGCGACGGGCTCGAATTCCGCTCGGATGTGTTGCGCGAAACGGGCCTGAACGTCCGGGTCATCGACGGTCGGGAAGAGGCCCGCCTGTCCGCCCAAGGCGTGCTGCTGGGTTGGCCTGGCTCCTATGGCCTGGTCTGCGACATCGGCGGGTCCTCCATGGAACTGGCCGAGATTTCGGACGGCGAGGTGGGCCGGCGCGTCACGTCGGACCTTGGTCCGCTCAAGCTGCAAACCGTCAGGGGCGGCAAGAAAGGGCGACGCGCGCATATCAAGGACGTGATGGCGCAGCTTCACGAGGAAATGGGAGCGCAGCGCGACCGGCTGTTCCTTGTCGGCGGGTCATGGCGGGCCATTGCGCGCGTCGACATGCACCGCCGCGGCTATCCCCTGCACGTCCTGCATGAATACCGGATGACACCACAGTCCGTGCAACGCACCGCAAAATTCATTCGCGAGCATGAGGATCACGAGGCCTTGCGTGGCGAATGCGGTATCTCCTCGGCCCGGATGGCTCTTGTTCCGCTGGCCGCAGAAGTCCTGTGGCGCCTGGTCAAGACTTTTCGCCCAAAGGACATCGCCGTCTCAAGCTACGGCATCCGGGAGGGGATGCTCTACGAACAGATGCCACAGCGCCTGCGCGACCGTGACCCCCTGATCGAAGCCTGCCGCTTTGCCGAGGCGAAAGACGCGCGGATGCCCGGGTTCGGCAAGCTGCTCTACCAATTCATCGAACCGATCTTCAAATCCGCGCCTGAGCAGCGCAAACGTTTGATCAAGGCGGCGTGCCTGCTGCACGACGTCAGCTGGCGCGCGCATCCGGATTACCGGGCCGAGGTCTGTTTCGACAATGCAACGCGCGCCAATCTGGGCGGATTGAAGCACGCAGAACGTGTCTTCCTGGGGCTTGCGTTGCTGCACCGCTATACGAACAAGCGCGAAGGCACGCATTTCGAGGGTCTGTACGACCTGATCGACGACAAAACCCAGCGCGACGCCGAAATCCTGGGAAAGGCGATGCGCTTCGGGGCCATGCTGTGGATGGAAAAAGATGCCGAGCGTGGCGAATTCCGCTGGTTTCCGAAGAAACGCGAACTGGAACTGCATCTGTCGCCCGACGCCATGCCGCTCTTTGGTGAGGTGGCCGAGGCGCGGTTGAACTCGCTTGCCAACTCGCTCGAGGCGAAGGTGACGGTGAAAAAGCGCCGCCGCTAGATTTCGATCTCGGTGTCCGTATCGGGCGTCTTCTGCAGTTCTTCCGGGGTCTTGCGACGAATGATTATGTCCCCATTTTCCAGTTTTTCGGGCGGATGGTAGACGCTCCAGTCCTCGACCTCTTCCAGAAGACCACGCAAGGCTGGTCCCATCTGCGTCGCGAAATCGCGCATGGCGGGACCAAACTCTTCGGCCAGGCCCTGCAAATCGTCCATCGCGGGCTCCATTTCGCGCATCAGCCCTTCCATGAGCATCTGCGCCCCGCGTTCCATCAGCGACAACCCGCGCTCGTCCTCGGTCTCTTGCGCGATGGCTGAACCGGCAAGGATCGCCATGCAAGCTGCAGCAACAATCGGTTTCATGCCAAACATATGGGGATCATAGCACGATATCCAAGCTCACCGGGAAATGATCCGATGCGGTGACCAAGGCATCGCGAAGCGCGGGGTCGGACCAGCATTTGGGATCATCAAGCGGGTGCCAGATGCGCCACGTGGGTGACCGCGCCGCCAGATCCGGTGAGATCATCACGTAGTCCAGCAAGGCCTGCAGAAAACGCTGTTCGGGCCGTATCCAGAACCGCGCGGTGGTCGGGGTCGCCCCAAGGCGGCGTTGCAACGCCTGTCTCGCATGCGGGTCGGACAATGCGGTGTCGCCTGCCCCCATGATAATCTCGACCGACGAGCGCCCGAAAAGATGCTCGTATTCATCGAGCCCTGGACCGTCGTTCAGATCGCCCAAGACTATCAAGGGCTCCGCATCCGCCAGAATGGCATCGACCCGCGCACGCAGCCAGATTGCCTGGGCCAATTGCTTGCGCCGGTTGGCGATTGAGATGCGCATCACCTCGTCCCGGTCGCGGGCACCGTGCGGCGCCTTGGATTTCAGATGCGCGCCGATCATCCTGAGCATGGCGCCACTTTCGCTTTCGACAAGCAACTCCAACGGGGGTTTGGAAAACACCACCTCGTCTTCGGTGGCATCGATATCGAGGTCGATCCGGAAACTGCCGTCAAAGCGTGGCGCGCCTGCATGGACTTGCGGCGCGTGGGTGACCACCAGCACATCCGGGTCATAGAGCAGCGCGATTTCTTGCTGCGTGTCGTTCGAGAAGCCGATCACTGCCTGCCGTGCACGCAGATCGGCATGGCGGGCAAAGGTTTCCAGCGCGCGCACCGTGTCGCGGCCGCGGCTGGTGTCGGGTGCTTCGATCACCATGATCGCGTCGGCATCGAGCGCACGGAACACGGTGCGAAGCGCGTCGATTTGCGCGGCCCGCGTCACGTCATGGCGCGAAGACCATTGGTCGTCATTCAACAACGCCCCGTCATCATCGAAGAGGCTGTTCATCCATTCGACATTGTAGGTGGCAATCCGCATCAGCTTCGGGTGCTCAAGATCTCTTCCCAGGCACGATTGATGTCGATCATCCGCTTCTCAGCAAGGCGCACGGCCTCCTCCGGGACACCGCGCGCCATCATTGCGTCGGGGTGGTTTTCGCGCACCAGCTTGCGCCAGGCCGTGCGGATGTCGTTCAGTTCCAACCCCGCATCGACGCCAAGAACCGAATAGGGATCAGGCGTCGCGTCAGGTACAAACCGTGCGCGCAAGGCCCGAAAATCGGCGTCGGAGATGTCGAAAATGTGCGCCACCTCCTCGAGAAATGCGTCCTCGTTGGGGTGATAGAACCCGTCTGCCATGGCGATGTGAAACAGCCCCTCAATCAGATCGGTCAGGGTTTCGGGCTGGCTTGCGAACATGGCGTGGATGCGGGTGGCATAGTCCGCGAACCCGGCGACATCCTGCCGGGCGAGGTTGAACACCTTCGCCGCCCCGGCTTCGTCCTTGGCCGCGATGTGAAACACCTCGCGAAAGGCGGTGACCTCGTCGCGCGTCACCTGGCCATCCGCCTTGGCCATCTTGGCCCCGAGTGCGATCACCGCAATGGCAAAGGCCACGCTGCGTTCCGGTGGCGCACGCAGCTTGTCGAAAACATCCGTCAGGCTTTCGCCGGCGGTCAAGGCAGCAAGTGCGTCGGATATGCGGGCCCAAAGGGACATGTGTCGACCCTATACCGTATCTCGGGGCTTGGCGTCGGCGCTTGCCGTCGCACCCAGCCGTTTTTGCATGAGGACCAGATCAAGCCACACGCCGCCCTTTCGCCCCACCTCCGGCATATGGCCGACCCTCGAGAACCCCATGGCAGAGTGGAACGCGATGGCCGCGTCATTGGTGCCGCTGATCCCTGCCACCATGATGTGATGCCCTTCCGCCGCTGCGCGCGCTTCAAGCGCGGTCAGAAGTGCCCTGCCGTGACCGCGCCCACGCGCACCATCGGCCAACAGAATGGTATGTTCGACCGTCGCCGCATAACCCGGGCCGCTCCGGAACGGGCCATAGGTCGCAAACCCACCCCGATCCTGCAGAACCAGAACAGCCTGGCATTCGATCATTTTTTCAATATCGGTCAACGACTTGGGCGCTGTCGTGAAGGTAATCTGCGTGTGCGTGATCACCGCATTCCAGATGTCCGCGATCCATGCTGCATCGTCGCGCGCGGCGTTGCGGATCATAGGACACGTGGCCCATGTGGTGTGTCAAACTCGGCGCACATGCCGACCGCTCCAACCTCGACCGACACGCGGTCATCTGACAGGTGCGGCGCAAGCGCGGCTGCAAGAGCGTCTCCGTCCGGGTGTGAGAGCGTTAGGCGGCGCAGACGAATGCCTGTCGGTTCAAGCTGCGTTGCCGGGTGAACGCCAGCGGGCCACTCGATCAGCGCCGGCCACAGGTTGTCGAAAGGGGTCGTCCCCTCCTCCGACACCGCCATGCGCCACGCCAAGTCACCGCGACGGACGGCGACGGGCGTTCCGGCACCGCTGGGCATGTTATTGAGCGCGCGGTCCATGTCCGACACGGAACACGCCCAGTTCGACAGCCGCGCTTGGCCTTCGAAACGGTCCAGATCGTACCAGCGCGGCCTCTTCGGTGGCGAGACCTCCGGATTGGGTGCAATGGCTTCAAGGTAGATGCCGTCCTCAAGCCCCATCAGGGCGTTATGGGTCTGAAACACCGCATGAGACCCGCCCGGCTGCATCTTGACACCCAGCGCCTCTTCAACATGTGTCCGTGCGGCTTCAAGCATCGTGGCTCCGACGACGAGATGATCAAAAAACATGAAGAATCCAAATCCGAGATCAAATGCACCGCGCCAGAGCGCGCCATGCGATCGCAATATCGCAGCAGTGCATACGGATGAGAAGGCCATCAGCGCGGAAAAGCCCGAGATGTCGCGCAAAATCAAACGTCTCGACGATGTCACCCTGTCCGATTGTCAAGGAAAACGCCCACAAAGATAAACGCGGAAACCCGCCCAAAATGTTGACACATCGGCATAGTTTCGCCGACAGTGGTGCGCGTAAAGATTGAATAGAACTCATTTGCACCAAATTCGTTCGAGCGGTTTTCAGCGAATGGTGCGGGAAAGGCACCGGAATGAAACATCTTCTGAAACTCACCACATCACTGGCTGCGGCTGCGACGGTTGCAGCATCACTGACATTCACTCCACAACAAGCGCAGGCCCAGGCGGCGGATCAATTTCTTGGTCAGATCACCTGGTTCCCCTACACATTCTGTCCTCGTGGTTGGGCAGAGACGGATGGGCGGCTTCTGGCAATTTCCCAGTACAGCGCTTTGTTCTCGCTCCTTGGCACCAACTACGGCGGCGACGGACGAACGACTTTCGGCCTCCCAGACCTGAGCGGACGCACGGCGATGGGTCAGGGCACCGGGCCCGGTCTGAGCCCGGCAATTCTTGGCCAGAAAAAGGGCTTTGAATTCACGAATTTGACAGCCGCGCAATTGCCGTCGCACAACCACCTCTTGCGTGGTGTGAATAAGAATGACCAAGCAGGTGGCGGCTATGCAGATGCAGCCGGCCCCGGCGGGGACACGCTGGCAACCCCGGACTTTAATGCACCCGGCAACCCAAATCCGGACATCAACATCTATTCCAACCTGAATCCGAACACGACCATGAACACGAATTCGATCACGTTCACAGGCAGCAACCAATCGGTTCCCTTGCAGGACCCGGTTCTGGTGCTGCGCCCGTGTATTGCGTTGACCGGTATCTTCCCGTCACGCAACTGATAAACATCCGCTCAAACACAAAGGGCCGCCCCTGAAGGCGGCCCTTTTTTGTCAGGTATCGTTGCGCAGGATCGACAGGATTTCCTGCGCGGCATCCGGGATGTTGGTGCCGGGGCCAAAGATCGCCTTTACCCCTGCATTATAGAGAAACTGATAGTCCTGTTGCGGAATGACCCCGCCACAGATCACGATGATGTCCTCGGCGTCCGCATCTTTCAGTGCCTGCACCAGTTGCGGCGCCAGCGTCTTGTGCCCTGCCGCCTGTGACGAGATGCCGATCACGTGCACATCGTTGTCGATGGCGTCCTGTGCCGCTTCTGCAGGGGTCTGGAACAACGGCCCCACATCGACGTCGAAGCCGATATCGGCAAAAGCCGTCGCGATCACCTTGGCCCCGCGGTCGTGCCCATCCTGGCCCATCTTGACCACCAGCATACGCGGGCGGCGGCCTTCGGCTTCTGCGAAGTCCTCGACCGATTTCTGGATCGCGGCAAAGCCTTCGTCGCCCTCGTAGGCGGCACCGTACACTCCGGCGAGCGTCTTCACCTCTGCCCGGTGGCGACCGAACTCTTTTTCCATGGCCATGCTGATCTCTCCCACCGTTGCACGTGCCCGCGCCGCGTTTACCGCGGCTTCCAACAAGTTACCGTCTGCGGCTGCCACGGCGCTGAGCGCCTCCAGGGCGGCCTGGCAGGCATCCTCGTCCCGCTCCGACCGGATGCGAGTCAGCCGCGCAATCTGGCTTTCGCGCACGGCGGCGTTGTCGATGTCGAGGATGTCGATCTCGTCCTCTTTCTCGAGCCGGAACTTGTTGACGCCGACGATCACCTCGTCACCCTTGTCGATCATGGCCTGACGGCGTGCAGCCGCCTCCTCGATGCGCAGCTTGGGCATGCCGGAGCCGACGGCCTTTGTCATGCCGCCCATCTCCTCGACCTCTTCGATCAGTTTCCAGGCTTCGGTTGCCAGGTCGTGGGTCAGCTTTTCGACGTAGTAAGAACCCGCCAACGGGTCGACGACATTGGTCACGCCCGTCTCGTTCTGCAGGATGAGCTGCGTATTCCGCGCGATGCGGCTTGAGAATTGCGTTGGCAAAGCAATGGCTTCGTCAAAACTGTTGGTGTGCAACGATTGGGTGCCGCCCAGCACAGCGCTCATCGCCTCGAACGCGGTACGCACGATGTTGTTGTAGGGGTCCTGCTCCTGCAAGCTTACACCGCTGGTCTGGCAATGCGTGCGCAGCATCATGGATTTCGGATTCTTCGGCTCGAACTCGGACATGATGCGGTGCCACAGCAGACGCGCGGCCCGCAGCTTGGCGGCTTCCATGAAGAAGTTCATGCCAATGGCAAAGAAGAAGGACAGCCGCCCGGCGAACTTGTCCACATCCATGCCCCGCGCGATGGCGGCACGCACGTATTCGCGCCCGTCAGCGAGGGTAAAGGCGAGCTCCTGAACCAGGTTCGCGCCCGCTTCCTGCATGTGGTAGCCGCTGATCGAGATGCTGTTGAACTTCGGCATCTCATTCGAGGTGTATTCGATGATGTCCGCGATGATCCGCATCGAGGGTTCGGGCGGATAGATGTAGGTGTTGCGGACCATGAACTCCTTGAGGATGTCGTTCTGGATGGTGCCGGACAGTTGCGCGCGGTCCACGCCCTGCTCTTCCCCTGCGACGATGAAGTTGGCGAGGATCGGGATGACCGCCCCGTTCATGGTCATCGACACGGACACCTTGTCGAGCGGGATGCCGTCGAACAGGATCTTCATGTCCTCGACGCTGTCGATGGCAACGCCGGCCTTGCCCACATCGCCGACGACACGCTCATGATCGCTGTCATAGCCGCGGTGGGTGGCGAGGTCGAAGGCCACGGACACGCCTTGCTGGCCCGAAGCAAGCGCACGACGGTAGAAGGCGTTGGATTCTTCGGCTGTTGAAAAGCCCGCATATTGCCGGATGGTCCAAGGACGGCCCGCGTACATGGTGGCTTTCACACCCCGCGTGAACGGCGCTTCTCCGGCGATTGTGCCCAGGTGATCCACGCCTTCCAGGTCGTCAGCCGTATAGATCGGCGCAACGTCGATCCCTTCAAGCGTGTTCCAGGTCAGATCCTCGACCGGGCGGCCGCGCAGCTCACCCTCCGCGAGGTTCTGCCAATCGTCTTTCTTGGTTGTCATATCCATGTCCTCTTGTCAGCGGGCCATGCGGCAGGGTTTGCCCCGCTCCTCTCTGGCCCAAATCCTCTGTCAGTGTTGCAAGTCCGTCGGCACCGGCCGTCAGCCAGTGGATGTCATCGAGATACGCTTCGCGCATGGCTGCGCTTGCGGCGGGGTCAAAAGGCGCCCAGCTTTCGGAGCTGCCCCGGATCATGTCGGGATCGTTCCCGCGTTCGGCGAGGATCCCGCGCAGTTGGGTCACGCCGGGTGACCGGTTCAGCCAGGTTTCGGCTCCGGCGCGCGGGCCGTGCAGACCGGTCATCGCCCGGAACATTGCATCAGGCCGCCCCGCGGTGCGCTCGAACGGCACAACGATAAGGCGCGCGGACGGGACAGCGCAGGCAACATCCATCACCACGTCCCGCCATGCACGCGCGCCAAATGCGATGCGCACACATTGATCAGGCTCCAGCGTCGCATGGCCGCGCGCCATGCTATACGCCGCAGCCGAGGCCCAGTAGTGGTTCAACGACCGGATCGACAAGACGACCGTATCTATCCGTCCATCGAAGGCCGCGGCATAGCGCGCCATGCGCTCTCCCACGTCGTCATAAAGCGACCGCCGACGCATGTTTCGACGCATCGTGCCAATCATGTTTTCATCCGAGATGATCAGCGATTTCGTGCCATTCCGCTCGGCCTTGTTCAGGTGCAACAAGACACGCCCACGGGCCCTGCGCGTCATTTGGGGCGTTGATGTCGGCGATGGCAGAACACCGGAGAACAATCCCTTCCGGGTCCGCAGTGGCCCCCAGAAGCCCAGGCGCCGGGCACGCATGAAGTCCGCGTTTTGCCGGACGTAAGCCTGAAAGGATGTCGTTCCTGTCCGGTGCGCCCCAATGTGCAGTGTAACTTTCATGCCGCCGCGATCCCTTGCCCTGCGCGCCGATCGCCCCGTGTTGGGCCGGCGCAGATGGGTCAGCGATCGCACGGCAAGCCTTGCGGAGCGATTAAAGCTAAAATTGACGCGAGCAGCCGTCGCAATCGGGGAAAAAGCCGCTACATTGATCCCAGCAGGAGGGCAGATGAAACAGCTACTACCCATTGTTCTGGTTGGACTTTTCGGCGGTTCCGTCGTCGCTGCAGCAAGTGATGACGCGCCCGAGCCTTCCATCTTTGTCACCGGCAATGTCCCGGATTTGAGCGAATTTGTCTGGGAAAAGCGGCCGATCATCGTGTTTGCCGACAGCCCGAACGATCCAAACTTCGGACAACAGATGGATTTTCTGGAAGATCGCGCTGATGAATTGGCCGAACGGGATGTGATCGTGCTGACGGACACAGACCCCTCTGTGGACAGCGATTTGCGACTGAAATTCCGCCCGCGCGGCTTCATGCTGGTCATTGTTGCCAAGGATGGTGGCGTTATACAGCGCAAGCCCTTCCCATGGGACGTCCGCGAAATCACACGCTCCATCGACAAGATGCCGATCCGGCAACGCGAAATCCGGGAACGGCGCGGGCGGGGTAGCTGAACGCCTGCGTCACAGCACGTTAACGATTGCGGGCTAGCTGTGCCCTTGTGCTTGTGAAAAACCGGTGCACAGCCTATATTGTTTATGCAGTCACGGGATGGCTGCACCGTAAGAGGAAAGGAGACGGATATGTCGGATACACCCAAACGTACCACTCCCGTCACTGGTCGGAACGGGCCGAGCCCGGGTTACTGACGACCGGATCGGCGCCCATCTGGCGCAACGCTTCCACCGCGTAGGTCCGTGCGCGTTGCTTCATCTGCAAATACTCAAAGTAAGCAATCTCACGCCGTTTGCGGCTGGCCGTATCCGTGCCTTCGACAAATGGTTTGAGCCGTGAGTCCGCGATCTGCACCTCGATGGCATTGAGTTGCGAGTAGTATTTCACAACCGGATCAATGATTGATTTCGGCAGGATGTGGATGTTCTCAAGGACCGACTGGAACACCATGTCGTTGTATTCCGTGGGCAAAAACGGCACGTAGCCCGCAGCGATGCGGGGCTGCATCGCCTCCCAGACAGCATCGAAATCCTCGCTTTCCAGCACTTCAAGGTAATGCTTTATCTCGGCCACAAGCGCGCGCTGAACATCCTCGCGCTGCTCATGCCGCAGCCGGGCAGCCGCACGGCGGTTTTGCCTGCCGTTTACGATCCACCCCACGGCGACGAAGAGCCCCGCAATGACAGCTTGCCAGATGCGGGGGTCAACGGCCGCCAACCCGTCAAGGATATGACGGGCCGCACTCACTCGAATTCCATGATCACATCATCGACGGCCAGGCTGTCGCCCGCGCCTGCGTTGATCTTGGACACGATGCCCTTCTTCTCGGCGCGCAGGATGTTTTCCATCTTCATCGCCTCGATCGTGCAAAGCGCTTGCCCCTCCTGCACCTCGTCACCCTCGGCCACGTCGATCTTCACGACCAAGCCCGGCATGGGGCAGAGCAGCATCTTGGACGTATCCGGCGGCAGCTTCTCGGGCATCAGGCGTGCCAGTTCGGCCTGCCGCGGTGAGCGGACATGCACCTTCAGGTCGGCACCGCGGGTGCGGATGCGGAACCCGCCCGATACCTTGCCCACTTTCAGAACAAGCGGTGCACCATCGACGGTCATCTCCGCCAGTTGATCCCCCGGCGTCCAATCGCCCGCGACACGAACCGCCGTCCCATTGAACGAAACGGTCGCCCCATCGTGGTCGGCGTTGACAACCACGTCATAGGACTGCCCCTGCAACGTGACGTTCCAGTCCTTGCCTACCTTGCGCTCGTGGTTGTCCATGCGGCCAGACACGCGGGCGCGGCGAATTTCCGCGACGCGGTGCATGGCAGCACAGGCGGCGGCCACACGGCGCAAGTCGCTTTCGGCCAGCTCCACACCTTCAAAGCCTTCGGGATACTCCTCGGCAATGAATGCTGTCGTCATGTCACCGGAAATGAATTTCGGATGGTCCATCACGGCGCTCAGGAACGGCAGGTTGTGGCCAATGCCTTCGACCTCGAAACTGTCGAGAGCGACGCGCATCGCTTCGATGGCCGTGGCACGGTCAGGGCCCCATGTGCACAGCTTGGCAATCATCGGGTCATAATACATGCTGATCTCGCCGCCTTCGTAGACGCCCGTGTCGTTGCGCACGACAATGCTGTCCGGGGTCACACCGGGGCTGTAGCTCTCGGTCTCGGCCGGGGGGCGGTAGCGGGTCAGACGGCCAATTGACGGCAGAAAGCCGCGATACGGATCCTCGGCATAAAGCCGGTTTTCGATGGCCCAGCCGTTCAGCTTCACATCGTCCTGGGTGATCGACAGCTTTTCGCCCGCAGCAACACGGATCATCTGTTCCACCAGATCGACGCCCGTGATCAGTTCGGTCACCGGGTGCTCCACCTGCAGACGGGTGTTCATTTCGAGGAAGTAGAAATTCTTATCTCCGTCCACGATGAATTCGACGGTCCCGGCGCTGGCATAGCCGACGGCCTTGGCCAGAGCGACAGCCTGCTCCCCCATGGCTTTGCGTGTCGCTTCATCAAGGAACGGCGACGGCGCTTCCTCGACCACTTTCTGGTTCCGCCGCTGGATCGAGCATTCGCGCTCACCCAGATAGATGCCATTGCCATGACTGTCGCAGAGCACTTGAATTTCGATGTGGCGCGGTTGTGTGACGAATTTCTCGATGAAAATCCGGTCGTCACCGAAACTGTTGGCCGCCTCGTTCTTGGAAGACTGGAAGCCCTCGCGCGCCTCCTCATCATTCCAGGCAATGCGCATCCCCTTGCCACCGCCGCCGGCGGAGGCTTTGAGCATGACGGGATAGCCGATCTCGGTCGAGATTTTGACGGCCTCGTCTGCGTCGTCGATCAGGCCCATATAACCGGGGACCGTGCTGACGCCCGCGTCCTGCGCGATTTTCTTCGAGGTGATCTTATCGCCCATCGACTCGATGGCGCCCTTGGGCGGGCCAACGAAAGCGACGTCCGCTTCTTCCAGCGCTTCGGCGAATTTCGCGTTCTCGGACAAAAAGCCGTAGCCGGGGTGTACAGCCTGCGCGCCCGACTGCTTGATCGCATCCATCACCTTGTCGATGACGATATATGATTGGTTGGCGGGCGGTGGCCCGATATGGATCGCCTCGTCCGCCATCTGCACATGCAGTGCCTTGGCATCGGCATCCGAATAGATGGCAACGGTGGGAATACCCATCTTGCGCGCCGTCTTGATGACGCGGCAGGCGATCTCCCCCCGGTTGGCGATCAGGATCTTGTTGAACATAGGGCCTCACTTCTCTGGGTCTTGAAACGCAAAACACCGCCTTGCCCGGAGGCAAGACGGCGTTCCGCGTGTGACTGAAAAACGCGCGTCAGGCGCGCGGCGCTGGTGTTAGCAGCGGCTTGGGTAACGGTCGCAATAAAGCACGTTGGCACCGGCACCGACCGCTGCACCTGCAACGGCGTTGCCGCCAAGTGCTGCGGAACCGACGCCGCCGACGGCGCCACCAAGGACAGCCTGCTCACCCACCGTGTCACCACAGGCGGCCAGACCGAACGCGGCCGCGGTGGCAAGGATTGCGAATTTGATACGCATAATGATCTTCCTTTATCTGACGTCTTTGTCCTGTGACAAACGCCACGGTCGATCAATCGTTCCCACCGACATGCGGTGGAACGCGCACCAGACCGCCGAAACCGGCTGGTGCGAACACCGGTTTGCCGCCGATCCGCCATATGAACCACAGATGCGCAGGATGCTGCCGCAGCATCACGCGACGGCACGAAAAAAAAGGTGGGCAGCATGATGTCTTGCGACATGTGCTGCCCACCAGGGGAAGGGGTACGGAAATGGTACACAACGCCGCAGATAACCTGGGGAAGCGGCGCTGCTTGATCACGCTCGCACGCTTTTTCGACGCGCACAAAGGGGTTGTGAGAGGACCGGCGGGAATGAGCCATGTTTCGCCAAATACGGGAATTCGACGGCAAGAAAGCGCCGATGAGAGCTAGCAACATCAGTCCCACCCCTCTTGAAAAGCGTCAGGGAAAGACACACGCGCAGCAGTCTCATCAATCTGCAAAAGTGCTTCATAATCAGCAGGATCAAAGGGATCTGTGGCCGGAATCACTTCACGCCCGAAAAGCCAGGACAGGCGCCCTGCATCCAGATTGCCACGCTCGAACGGTTCAGTGCCGAAATGTGCCCACAAAGCAGCCATGAACGCCGCATCCGCACGCCGGTCTGCCGGTTTGCGATCGGCAAAACGTTCGCGCCGCTGCAGCGGTGTGACCCCCTTGGGGTTCGGACGGCGAATTGTGAATTGGAAGTCTGTGCCGGTCAGTCGACCGGGGAAACCGCGATGTTTCAGCATGCGCTGCCCCCCGCGGTGAGGGGTGTCAGGGCGGGCAGAAACGCCCGCCCTGCAGAATTACTTGAACTTGCCCGTGTGGACAGGCTCTTGGCTGATGGGCTCTGGCTCGACAACGACGAACTCTTCGTTGTTGTTGCGGGCGCATGCTGCGACCAGAACCATGAGGCTAACCATGCCCAACACTTTGATGCTCTTCGACATCTGTCTCTCCTGTAGTCAACTTCCAGACACGCAAAATCACGCGCCTGATGCGAGGTAAGGGGGTCTTGGGGACCCCTTGGGCTGCATATACGTGATTTTCGGGCTGAAAGATACGGGTGCAGACAGGCTTGCGCGTGTTGTGGCCTCAAAGACGCATATGCAAAATTCCGCTGAGCCATCACAATGCCTCCCAGACACAACCGTTGGGCCCCGGACGGAAGGCCTCGAAAAACTGTGTCGCGTCAGGATCAGTCGTACCGAAAGCGACAGGTCGATCCATAAGCGAGATCACAACGACGTCTGCGCTCAATCCGAAGTTGGACATATATGAAAGTGCAAACCCATCGCAGAGCGCTTGAAAATCCGGCTCGGCTTCCGCGTAAGTCACGGTCCCCGACTCCCGTGCGATGTCCGGCGCCAGAAACCGGAAACGCATCCACATTTCAGCACCAACTTCATCGATCAGGACTTCGGATAGTGAAACTGGTTGGCCGGATGGCACATCCTCGGCAAACAATGGAGTTGCATAAAGCATCAAGGCCGAAACGCAGCCCCGGACCCATTCCCGTTTCCAGGTCCGGGCTCCTCCCTCCGGGGCTGCTGTGCGTGCGGTGATAACCCGTCGCACTGTTCCGTTCGGCACAGTATGTTGCCTGTCACCCTTCATCGTGCATCTTCTTCTTGCGTTGTAAAGGTCGCAGGCGAGGTGATTTCAATCAATTCGAGGTCGTCAGAGTGCCGAATCTCCCGGTGCACGATCCCTGGAGGCTGCAAAACACAGGAGCATGCACGCAGCACATGTTCCCCCTGCCCCTGATATTCAAACACCACCCAGCCCTTGATGACGTAGACCATCTGGAAGTCCAGATCATGTGAATGCCAGGTGCCGGAGCTCTCCATTCCGGGAACGGCGCGGATCACATGCGCACCATAAGCGCCCTTGGTCGCCTCGGAGATGCCAAGCTGACGATACTCGAAAAAGGGGCGGAGGCCTTCGGATTGGAACGCGCCGCTATCCGCGTGCGAGATCGCAAAAGCCTGGTTTTTCCACAAACTCATGGCCGCCACCCCGCATGGCGAACCCAACGCGCGCGGTTGGAGGCGTCATTCAAAACTGCATCGGCGCGTGCAAAAACGACCGCAGGTACCGGCCCAGCCGCACGTCCACCCGCCGTAACGCGCCAGCCCTCGGCAACGCTCTCCAGCCGCACGACCGGAGAAAAGCCCCGTACATTTTGCAATGCGCGCCAAAGATCCTGACGGATCTGGTGAGCCAGTCGAATGGCCTTCCCGCGCGGCAAAACAGTACGGGCCGCAAAATCAAACCGCGCGGGCAAATGACGGCAAAGCGTAATGCTGTCGCCGTCACTCAAGAGATGCCAGCGACGTCTCATGATTTGTCCCTCGCAGGTCCGCCGATGACCGCATCAGCGACGACACGGCGACGCCACGCAATCAAAGCTGCGCCAATTCTGACAGAAGCGCGTTCCGCACACATTCTGCGAGGGGCTTGCGTCATCCGAAGAACCGGATGCCGCGGCAGTTCGCATTCGAGAATGCTGGCTGAACATCAACGGAAGTACTGGACACCGAAACAAAGTCTCCAGTGTTTTTGACACGTGGCCACACCAGTTGAATCACGATCCGGCTGTAGTTACGTCCCGAAAGCTCCTGCTTCACCCGAGGCAAGAAAGTGCGGCAAACCGCAAGCATACGATTGCGAACAACTTGGCGTGACCCCGAATGACTGCCGAACATTGCGACAACGATCTCACCCGCAGCGTTCCTGCTTGATCGGGAACTGGCGCCATCGTCACGGGTCAGCGTGGTGGTGATCGATGATGTCCCTACTTCGAGCAGACAACCATAGGAGCCGTCGCCCAGGTCGAACGCTTGCTTACCACGACACTCACGCTCCTGCTGCGCCATCGCAGGCAACGCAAAACACATCACTAGGACAGTAAGAATGTACCGCACTTTTTTCTCCATTTCCGTATTGGGGATCGCACCGTGCGATTCCCCTATAGCGGGATATTATCGTGCTTCTTCCACGGCATAGGAGTCTTCTTGTTGCGCAGTGACGCAAAGGCACGGCTGACCCGCTTGCGGGTCGACCGGGGCTGGATCACCTCGTCGATGAACCCACGCTCGGCCGCCACAAACGGATTGGCAAAGCGATCCTCATAGTCCTTGGTGTGCTGCGCCGTCTTCTCGGCGTCACCCAGATCGGCACGGTGGATGATCTCGGTCGCACCCTTGGCACCCATCACCGCAATCTCAGACGTGGGCCAGGCATAGTTGAAATCAGCCGCCAGATGTTTGGACGCCATCACAACGTAAGCACCGCCATAGGCTTTGCGGGTAATGACCGTCACCTTCGGCACCGTCGCCTCACCATAGGCGTAAAGCAGCTTCGCGCCGTGTTTGATCACGCCACCGTATTCCTGTGTCGTTCCGGGCAGGAAGCCGGGCACGTCAACAACGGTCAGGATCGGAATGTCGAAGCAGTCGCAGAAGCGCACAAAGCGTGCCGCCTTGCGCGCGCTGTCGATGTCCAGAACGCCCGCCAACACCATGGGCTGGTTGGCGACAACACCCACGGTGCGCCCCTCAAGTCGGATGAACCCGGTGATGATGTTCTTGGCAAACTCTTCCTGCAACTCGTAGAAGTCGCCCTCGTCCGCGAGCTTCACGATCAGCTCTTTCATGTCGTAGGGCACGTTCGGGTTGTCGGGCACCAGCGTATCAAGGCTCGTCTCGATCCGGTCCGGCTCGTCAAAGAAGGGGCGGACGGGCGGCTTCTCACGATTGTTGAGGGGCAGGAAGTCCACGAGGCGGCGCACTTCGGCCAGTGCTTCCACGTCGTTGTCAAAGGCCGCATCGGCCACCGACGACTTCTTGGTGTGGGTGGACGCGCCGCCCAATTCCTCGGCCGTCACCTGTTCGTTGGTCACGGTTTTCACAACGTCCGGACCCGTCACGAACATATATGAGCTGTCTTTGACCATAAAGATGAAGTCGGTCATGGCAGGCGAATACACAGCACCACCGGCGCACGGGCCCATGATGACGGAAATCTGCGGCACCACGCCCGACGCCATGATGTTGCGCTGGAACACCTCACCATAACCGGCAAGGCTGTCGACGCCTTCCTGAATACGCGCACCACCTGAGTCGTTGATGCCGATGACCGGCGCACCGTTCTCGACTGCCTTGTCCATGATCTTGCAGATCTTGGCTGCATGAGTTGCCGACACGGATCCACCCAGAACCGTAAAGTCCTGAGAAAAGACATAGACCTGCCGTCCGTTGATCGTGCCCCAGCCGGTGACAACGCCGTCGCCTGCAGGTTTCTGCTTTTCCATCCCGAAATCGGTGCAGCGATGCGTGACGAACATGTCGAACTCTTCGAACGATCCCTCGTCCAGAAGCAGATCAATACGCTCCCGTGCGGTCAGCTTGCCGCGCCCGTGTTGCGCGTCGATCCGTTTTTGCCCGCCGCCAAGACGCGCATCCGCGCGCCGTGATTCCAATTCGGTCAGAATATCTTTCATGCTGTCCCCGCTGGTGGTTTGGGTGGCTTATACAGGTGCACATACGCGCGATTGAAGGATCAATCGGAATATTTGCAAATCTTATTCAGTGGCGGTGATGCAAATTGCAAAACAGCAAAACACACCTATGCGTGCATCACTGCACTGGACAGTTCACTTTCTCAGACATACCTCAGCCCAATGCAAGCGCCGCCCAAGGTCCGATTTCTGGACCGCACGACCCCGCCACATATCATCACGCTGATCCTCTTGGCCGGAGTGTCGGCCATGGTGATGAACATGTTCCTGCCCAGCCTGCCGAACATGACGGCCTATTTCGACACCGAATATCGTCTGATGCAGCTGTCGGTCGCGCTGTACCTTGCCGTCTCGGCCATCATGCAGACGATCATCGGGCCCATCTCGGACAATCTCGGCCGGCGCAAGGTGCTGATGTGGGGAATTGGCCTGTTCATGCTTGCAACACTGGGCTGCATCTATGCGCCCAGCGCAGAGGTTTTCCTGTTCTTCCGCATGTGCCAGGCCATAATCGCCGTCGCCATGGTGCTGAGCCGCGCCATCATCCGCGACCTCTATGATCAGGATCACTCCGCCTCCATGATCGGATACGTCACCATGGGCATGGCGGTTGTGCCGATGATCTCCCCCTTCTTCGGCGGCCTGCTGGACGAAGGGCTGGGATGGAAGTCGGTATTCTGGTTCTTCTTCTTCACAGGCGCCTTGCTCTTGTGGCTCGTCCATCGGGACGTGGGCGAAACGGCGCAGCCCTCTTCTAAATCGCTGATTGGACAATTCAAGGAATACCCGGAACTCCTCCGCTCCCCCCGCTTCTGGGGTTATTCGCTGGCGGCGGCCTTCTGCTCCGGCTCGTTCTTCGCCTATCTCGGCGGCGCCCCGTTCGTGGGCACCGAAGTTTTCGGCATGACGCCAGCGGTCCTCGGCTTCTTCTTTGGCGCACCTGCCGTCGGCTACTTCGTCGGCAACGGCCTCAGCGGGCGTTACGCAACCCGTTTCGGTGTGAACCGTCTGGTCCTCTGGGGCTCCATCGCGAATGCGTTCGGCACATTCGTATCCCTCGGCATCTTCGTGGTTGGCATGGGCACGCCCCTGTCCTTCTTCGGCATGATGACCTTCGTGGGCCTCGGCAACGGCCTCGTGATCCCGAACGCCACCGCGGGGATGCTGTCGGTGCGGCCGCATCTGGCGGGCACCGCCTCGGGCCTGGGCGGCGCGATCATGATCGGCGGCGGCGCGGCCCTTTCGGCACTGGCAGGCTTCCTACTGACGCCCGAAACCGGCGCATACCCCCTGCTCTACATCATGTGCATCACAGGCGTCTGCGCTCTACTGGCCATCGGCGCGGTCTATCGCCGCGAGCGGAGACTGGCGGTGGCGTAACTCTTGCGCCCACAGCTTTGCAAACCTAGTGTCGCCGCACTGCAAATCTGCAAAGACGGATCGCCATGGCCGCCCCAAAACTCTATGCCGGAGCAAAGCTGCGCGAGGTGCGCACCCGCGTCGGCCTCACGCAAAAGGATTTCGCCGCCAAGCTCGGCGTCTCCCTGCCCTATCTGAACCAGATGGAGAACAACAACCGGCCCGTCAGCACGACGGTCGTGCTGTCGCTGGCGCAGGAATTCGGCCTCGACGTGACCGAGCTGAGCTCGGGCGACGGGGAACGGATCGTCTCGGACATGCGCGAGGCGCTGTCCGACCCCGTCTTTTCCAGCGACATGCCCCCCATGGCAGACCTGCGGCTCGCCGCCTCCAATGCGCCAGCGCTCGCCCACGCCTTTCTCGAACTGCACCGCGCCTACCGCCAAACCCACGAACGGCTCGCATCCCTCGACGAAGCATTGGGTCGCGAAGACGCCCGCGCACGCCCCAGCCCTTGGGAGGAAGTGCGCGATTTCTTCCACTACTGCGACAACTACATCGACGCCGTGGACCGCGCCGCCGAACACTTCGCCGGTACCGAAGGTCACCACCGCAACATCCGTGTCGCTGCTGTCTCTTCCCTCGCCCATGGCGGCGTGGAGGTCAGTTTCGAAGACACCGACACCCTGCGGCGCTACGACCACGACGCCAGAAAACTCATCCTGTCCCACCGTGCCAGCCAGGAAAGCCAGACCTTCCAACTGCTGCTGCAAGTGGCGCTGCTGCGGCAGGACAAGCTGCTCGAAGCGACCCTCGATTTCGCCCGCTTCCAGACGGAAGAGGCACGGGCCATCGCCAAAATCGGGCTTGCCAATTACTTCGCAGGCGCTGCGCTCATGCCCTACGGCCAGTTCCTGCACGCCGCGCAAGAAACACGGCACGACCTCGAACAACTCGCCACGCGCTTCGGCGCCTCCATCGAACAGGTCTGCCACCGGCTCTCGACGCTGCAGCGCCCAGGGGCCAAGGGCGTCCCGTTCTTCTTCGTCCGCGTCGACCAGGCGGGCACGATCACCAAACGCCACTCCGCCACCAGACTGCAATTCGCACGTTTCGGCGGGGCCTGCCCGCTCTGGAACGTGCACCGTGCGTTCGAACAGCCTGGCCAGTTCCTGCGTCAGCTTGCCGAAACGCCCGATGGCGTGCGCTATGTCAGCCTCGCCCGCGACGTCACCAAATCCGGCGGGCGCTTCGGTGCACCAGTCCGGCGCTACGCCATCGCACTCGGATGCGAGGTGACCCATGCAGGCCAGCTTGTCTATGCCGACGGGCTCGACATCACGCGGGCCGAGGCGTTCGAACCTATCGGGATCTCCTGCCGGATCTGCGAACGCAAGATGTGTCACCAGCGCTCCGTCCCGCCGCTGGAACGCAAGCTATCGGTCGATCCGGACACGCGCGATGTGCTGCCCTATGCGGTGAACTAGGCGGATCAGGATCCGCCTTACGACTGCACCTCAACGCCGCGCAGGCCGCCACCCAGCCCGCAGCGCCTCCCCCTCGGAACAAAACCACCGCTCGCCCCGCGCCTCGTTGATACCGGTGCGATCATAGAACTCCTGCCCCGGCACATGAAAGATCTGCCCGCTGCCAGAAATATTGCCCTTGATCCGACAGGCCGGGTCGGGTGGCAAACGCCCCTGCCCCCGCGCCTCACGAAACGCGGCTGGGGACTGCACACGGTAACCATGCAACCCGCGCCCCGCGACATAGGCCGCCTTTTCATCCAGATCGTAGTCCATCCCGTAGCGCCGATAGGCAAAGGCCCATCCGGCGCTTACGATCTCCGCCCCCATGTCGGCACCGTCCACCCGGCACTTCGCAACCGTCCGGCCATACCGGTCCGTATCCAGCGTCTCACACCGGGCCGTTTGCCCGCCGAACCGCGCCTCGACCTGCACGGTCGCCCAAGTCCCGCAGGCAAAAGGCTGGCCTGCCGCTGTCTCACACGTCTGATCCACTTCAGGCGCATCAATGGCGTGCAACCGCACCCGGACGTCGCCCACATCCACCGTGTCGGCATCAGTCACACGCAAGACACCGCTGAAATCCGCGAACCCAAACGAGGGCAAGAGGGATAGAACAAGCACCGAACAAAGTCTTAACATTCCGTTAATATGACAACGGACCTGACCGAGTTCAAACGGTGCCTGCAGCCATCCTTAACGCTGCGCCGTCTCCCACTCCGGATGCACCCAGGGCACGTCATTGCTGCGCGGCAGGCTACGGCCCAGAATGTGATCCGCCATCTTCTCACCCGTCATGATCGACGGCCCGTTCAGGTTGCCATTGGTGATACGCGGAAAGACCGAACTGTCCACCACGCGCAAGGCATCGACCCCGATCACACGCCCCTCCGGATCGACAACCGACATCGGATCATCGGCCCGCCCCATCCGGCAGGTCCCGCACGGATGATACGCGCTCTCTGCATGTTCGCGGATCACCTCATCCAGCTCATCATCGCTCTGATGCGCATCACCCGGTTGGATCTCATGCTTCACAAACGGCGCAAACGCCTCCTGCGCAAAGATCTCGCGCGTGAGCCGGATGCAGGCGCGGAAGTCCTGCCAATCCTGCTCCGTGCTCATGTAGTTGAAGCGGATCACCGGATCGTCTGCGGGATCCGCCGACCGCAACGTCACAGCACCTCGCGACGGGGACCGCATGGGGCCGACATGCGCTTGAAACCCATGCCCTTCAGCTGGCGCGTAGCCATCATACCGCACCGCCATGGGCAGGAAGTGATACTGAATGTCCGGATAGGGCACCCCGGCCCTGCTGCGAATGAAAGCCGCGCTCTCGAACTGGTTGGACGCGCCCAGACCGGTGCCGGTAAACAGCCACTGCGCCCCGATCATCGCCTTCGAGATCAGGTTCCAGTGCTTGTAGAGCGTGATCGGCTGGCTGGAGGCATACTGGATATACATCTCCAGATGGTCCTGCAGGTTCGCGCCCACACCGGGGCGGTCAGCCACCACATCAATCCCATGCTCGGCCAGATGCGCGCCCGACCCAATTCCCGACAGCATCAGGATCTTAGGCGAGTTGATGGACGAGGCTGCAAGGATCACCTCCACCCGCGCCTTCACCACCTGTCCCCCGGCCAGAACCACGCCCATTGCGCGCCCATCGGTCATCTCGGTCCGCTCGACCAGCCCACGCACCAGATCGCAATTGGGCCGCTTCAGCGCAGGCCTCAGATAGGCATTCGCCGCCGACCAGCGCCGGCCCTTGTGCACGGTCTGCTCCATGGGGCCAAAGCCTTCCTGCTTCTGCCCGTTATAATCGCCCGTGACCTCATAGCCCGCCTGCCGCCCCGCATCGACAAACGCCTTGAACAGCGGGTTCCGGCGCGGCCCGCGCGTGACGTGCAAAGGCCCATCGGTGCCGCGCCACGCCGGATCGCCCCCATGGCCATTGCCGTCCCAGCTTTCCATCCGCTTGAAGTAAGGCAGCACGTCGGCATAGCCCCAGCCATCCGCGCCACTCTCCGCCCAATGGTCATAGTCCAGCGCATGGCCCCGCACATAGACCATCCCGTTGATGGACGACGACCCACCCACAACCTTGCCGCGCGGACAGACCAACCGCCGCCCGCCCAGATGCGGCTCAGGTTCGGACATGTAGCCCCAATCGTAGCGCTTCATGTTCATCGGATAGGACAAGGCCGCAGGCATCTGAATGAACGGCCCCGCATCGGTGCCGCCATGCTCAATTACCAGCACCGACTTGCCCGCCTCGGCCAGCCTGTAAGCCACGGCGCACCCCGCCGACCCGGCCCCCACAATCACGTAATCCGCTTCCATCACTCACCTTCCGGTGATTCCGCGAAGGGTCAAGGATGCGCAGCACCGCGCGCAGGCGCGGCTTGTCCTTGAGGCTTCGGGGAATCGCATCTCATCCTTGAAAGGGTGTCTTGAGGCGCACAAAGCGCCCTCAAGCACCTCTCAGCACACATCCTTCACATATCTCAAACAGCGCAGCATCTGCCCCCTGCCCGCCCTTTTTCGGAGTGCGGGGTGGGTGGGCGGCCGCGCTCCAAAAAAGGGCGTCCCGACCCATCAAAACGGAGCCTCCAGATCGCCCATGCGCACATAAACCGACTTCACCTGGCTATAATGTTCGATCGCCGCCTTCGAATTCTCGCGCCCCACGCCCGAGGCCTTGACCCCACCAAAGGGCGCTTCAACCGGCGCATCGTTGTAGCTGTTGATGAAACAGGTCCCCGCCTCGAACCCGGCGGCCACCCTATGCGCTCGGGTCAGATCGCTTGTGAACACACCTGCGGCCAAGCCAAATTCCGTGTCATTGGCGCGGGCCATAACGTCGGCCTCGTCTTCGAAATCCAGCACCGCCATCACCGGGCCAAAAATCTCTTCCCGCGCGATGGTCATGTCGTCCGTCACGTCGGCAAAAACGGTCGGCTCCAGAAAGAACCCGTCCCGCTCCAGCCGCTCGCCCCCGGTCACAAGCCGTGCGCCTTCGTCCTGTCCCTTGGCAATGTAGCCCTGCACGATCTCCATCTGCCGTTCGCTGACCATCGGGCCAAAGCTCGTCTCGGGATCCTGCGGATCACCAATCACAGCAGCGCCCAGCCGCTCGGTCAAACGCGCCAGAAACGCCTCCTTGATCCCCGACTGCACAAAGACGCGGGTCCCATTGGAACAGACCTGCCCTGAGGAATAGAAGTTGCCCAGGATCGCCCCCGACACCGCATTCTCAAGATCCGCATCGTCAAAGATGATCAGGGGCGACTTGCCCCCCAACTCCATCGTCACATGCTTCATCTCAGCCGCGGCGGCAGCATAAACCTTGCGGCCCGTCGGCACCGAACCTGTCAACGACACCTTGTCGACACGCGGGTCCGACACCAGCGCCGCGCCGACATCGCCCAGCCCCTGCACCACGTTATAGACACCCGCAGGCGCCCCCGCCTCGTGCAGGATCTCAGCCACTTTTAATGCACAAAGCGGCGTCGTCTCGGACGGCTTGAACACCATCGTGTTGCCGCAGGCGAGCGCAGGCGCGCTCTTCCAGCAGGCAATCTGGGTCGGGTAGTTCCACGCCCCGATCCCGACGCACACACCCAAAGGCTCACGACGGGTGTAAACCCAATCCTCACCCAGCGGGATGTGCTCGCCCGTCAAGGTCGCGGCCATACCGCCAAAATACTCCAGCGCATCCGCCCCGCTGGTGGCGTCGACCACGCTTGTCTCCTGATAGGGCTTGCCGGTGTCATAGGTCTCCAGCACCGACAGATCGTGGTTCCGCTCGCGCAGGATGTCGGCAGCACGGCGCAGGATGCGGCCCCGCTCCGTACCGGTCATCGCCGCCCACTCCGCCTGCGCTGCCCGCGCGGATGTCAGGGCGTGATCTATCACCGCAGGCGTCGCGGAATACACGCGGCCAATGACCTCTCCGGTCGCCGGATAGATCACGTCGATGGGCGTGCCCGCCGTATCTTCCACATAAGCGCCACCAATATAGTGGCTTGCTGTCGGTTGGGTCTGCATTCAAATCCTCTTGGTGTTGTACGGGGCGGCGGATGAAACCCGTCGCCCACGCGATGTCTATTCTGCGGGGGCCGCGTGCACGCTGCGCAAATCACCCAGCGTATCGCGGCGGGTCAGCACCCAGGCCAGGCACGCCACATACATCCCGATGACGGCGGTCCCGACCCACTGGATCTGCAACCACTGGCTCTGGAACAGCAGGGTCAGCACGAACAGCAGTGCGGCGTTGCCCAGCACGTATTGCACCTTGCCGTAGCAGTCGGCGGTCACGTTCAGGTTGTCGGTGTAAAGCCGGATCAGCGAGTCAAACGAGTTGATGACGAACAGGATGCCCACAACGGTCATCGACCAGTTGACCAGCCCGGTCATATCGATGCTGTTCAGGTGATACCAATAGGCCACCGTGAACCAGATGCCCAAGGGGATCGACGGAAAGATCAGGAGTGCGGCCAGCAATTGCCATGTCGCCAGCCCGCCCACGAAACGGGACGTGAACTGACCGATCATGATCGACCAGGCGAACCACCAGAACAGGTAGAACTCGTGATAATCCGTTAGCGGAATGACGAATTTGTGGATGTTGGCGAAGTAGCCGCCGATGTTGCTGCCGGTGGACAGGAACTCGCCAAAGCCCATGCGCGCATTGGCCCACATGCCGATGATCAGGGCAAAGAACACGAGGGTCGACGCGACTGACAGGATCTTGACGTACTTGATGTCGGTGGACGAATAGCTCGCCGCCAGGATCACCAGAAAACAAATGACATAAAACGCCGGGATCACCGTTTCGCCATCACCCACTTCGGGGATGTAATAGGGCATGTAGATCAGGAACAGCGCGCCGGTGAATGCGCAGGTGGTGATGATCACCATGTTGTTGATCAGCTTCACGATGCCGTTCTCAAAGAATTTCACGCGCGGCTCGATGGCGCAGAAATAGAACGCTGTCAGGAAGTAGAACGCCCAGATCAGAAAGCCCCAGAAGCCAAACTCCAGCGCCAGCGGGTTGGTAAAGGCATAGGCCGGTTCAGCCGCCGTATCAGCATAGAGCGGAAAGTCAAAGGCGATCGGGAACATGATCAATCCGACATCCAGACCGGACGTGAACAGGATCGCGATAAAGACAAACAGGCTGACCGGTTGCGGCCCGGTCAGGCGCACGCTCCAGTATTTGATGGTGACGAAGCCGACCAGCACAAAGGCCAGCAGCACACCGAATGAAAGAATCGTCGTAAGCATATAAAAGGTCCCTCCATGTTGACCCGTTGGCTGTGGCGCTTCCTAAGAACCCATCGTCTGCCCACGCCAAGGGTCTTCATGCGATGGTTTATTCTTCGCGGGGAAACCGCTGATTTTCCTCTAGAACATTCAAATCCATGTGATTGCGCATGTAGCGCTCCGATGCCTTCTGCAGCGGCTGGTAGTCCCAGGGGTAGTACCCACCTTGCCGCAAAGCCTCGTACACCACCCAGCGCCGCGCCTGAGATGCGCGCACGTCGGCGTCAAAACGCTCAAGATCCCAACGCGCCGCCGCTTTCGCTTGCAGTTGCATAAGCGTGCCCTGATGCGCAGGCACATCCGCAAGGTTCGTCAGCTCATGCGGGTCGGCCTCAAGATCGAAAAGCTGATCGGGATCCAGCGCACAGCGGTTGTACTTCCACTTGCCATAGCGCAGCGACACCATGGGCGCGTAAGACGCCTCGGCCGCATATTCCATCGCCACTGGCTCCGTGCGCTCGACGCCTTGCCCCTGCGGCACCAGCGACTGACCGGTGGTCCACGGCATCACCTCGGACATGTCCACACCCGCCAGATCACAGAGCGTCGGGCACACATCGATATTGCTCACGGGGTCAGTTACCAGACCCGGCTCCATCGACGGGGCCGCAATCATCAACGGCACTCGCGACGCCCCCTCATAGAAGGACATCTTGAACCACAGCCCCCGCGCGCCCAGCATGTCGCCATGGTCGGACACGAAGAGGATAACCGCCTCCTGCCGGGTGCCTTCCAGCGCCTCCAGCACCTCCCCGATCTTGTCATCGAGATAGGAGATATTGGCGAAATACGCCCGCCGCGACCGGCGGATATCCTCATCCGATATGGTGAAGTTGTCGCGGTCGTTGGCGTCCAGAATACGCTGCGAATGCGGGTCCTGATCCTCATAGGGGATCGGCCCCACCTCCGGCATCAGGTGGTCGCAATCCTCGTAGAGATCCCAATACTTCTTCCGCGCCACATATGGATCATGCGGATGCGTGAAGCTGACGGTCAGGCACCAGGGCCGCGGATCATGCCCGCGCCCCAGATCATAGATTTTGCGCGTCGCGTGATAGGCGACCTCGTCATCGAACTCGAGCTGGTTGGTGATCTCCGCCACACCCGCGCCAGTGACGGACCCCATATTGTGATACCACCAGTCAATCCGCTCGCCAGGCTTGCGGTAATCCGGCGTCCACCCGAAATCCGGCGGGTAAACGTCGGTGGTCAACCGCTCCTCAAAGCCATGCAACTGATCGGGGCCTACAAAGTGCATCTTGCCTGACAGACAGGTCTGATAGCCCGCCCGGCGCAGGTGATGTGCATAGGTAGGGATCGACGACGGAAACTCGGCCGCATTGTCATAGACACCCGTGGCACTGGGCAACTGCCCCGACATAAAGCCCGCCCGCCCCGGCGCGCACAGGGGCGAGGCAGTGTAAGCGTTGCGAAACCGGGTCGACCGCGCCGCCAGCTTTTTCAGATTCGGTGCGTGCAGCCACTCAGCAGGACCATCGGGAAACAGCGTCCCGTTCAACTGATCCACCATGAAAATCAGGATGTTGGGCCGCGTCATTGATAGGCCCCCGTCAAGGTATCCAGCGCACGCAGCGCGGTCGCTTGTGCCACATCGCGCGATGCATCCTTGGAGAGAGCTGCTCGCAGATAAAGTCCGTCGATCAGCGCCCCCAGCATTTCGGCATCCCCACGCGGATCACTGCTGATCCCGCGCAGCGCATGGGTCAGGTTCGACCGCAATCGGCGCTGGTACAGCTCAAGCAAACGGTGCGTTTCGGGATGGGTCGTCGCCTGCGCGTAAAGCGTCATCCACGCGCCAACGGTCGCAGGCGCAAAGCTCGAGGGTGCAAAACTGGCCGCGATCAATGCCTCGGCCCGCTTCCGCGGCGTCCGCGCGCCGCGCAGCCCGACGACAACCTCCTTGCGAAAATCAAGCAGGATCTGCCCCATCGCCGCCAGGAAAATCTGATGCTTGCCGCCGAAATAGTGATGCGCCAGCGCGGTCGACATGCCCGCCCGCTTGGCGATCTGGCCCACGGTCACATCAAGCGATCCGGCCTCGCCAATCTCGGCAATCGTCGCCTCGACCAATGCCGCCCGACGGATCGGTTCCATCCCCAGTTTCGGCACGCGCATCCCCTTTCGCAAAGATGCGGCGCAAGGTGCCGGTTTTTTATTGACCCGTCAATCAATAAAAAATTACAGCTTCGTGGCAGGGCTCGGCGGCGTGATGGGTCTGCGCTTCAGCACCGCCTCCCGCCAGGTGATGAAGGACACGGCGGCAAGGATCAGCGCGCCGCCCAGGATCACCCAGACATCCACCGGCTCCGCGAAAACAAGCGCCCCCAGCAGAACCGCCCACACAAGCTGCAAAAACGTGACCGGCTGCGTCACGGTCACGGGGGCCGCGGCAAAGGCCATGGTCATCGTGTAATGCCCCGCAGTCGCAAAACAGGCGACAAGGAACAACAGGCCCAGCTCCCACCCCGTCGGCCAGACCCAATTGGCAAAAGCGAAAGGCGCAAGGCAGATCGTCACCACGATGGACAGCATCGCCACCACCACCGCCGGTTTCGCTTCATCCGCCATGATCTTGGCCAGCAGGTAGGACCCCGCAAAACTGACCGCGCAAAACAGCATGGCAATATGCCCCGGTGCCACCTCGCGAAAGCCAGGACGCAGGATCACCGCCGTCCCGATCAGCGCAACCGCAATCGCCGCAATCCGGCGCAACGCCAACCGCTCACCCAGAAACAACGCGGCGCCGATGCTCACGTAAACAGGCGCCAGATAGTTCATCGCCGTCACCTCGGCGATGGGAATGCGCGTCATGGCAAAGAACCACAGGATCACGCCACCGGTGTGAAACGCGCCCCGCAGCGTGAACAGCTTCCACTGGCGCCCCGTCAGATGCGCCTCACGCAGCGCGGGCAGCATCGGCAGCAAGAACACCAGCCCCAGCAGATACCGCAAAAACGCCGCCTCGGCCGGTGGAATGCGGTCGCCCATATACTTCACCAGCGCCGTCACCGCGACAAAGCAGAAGCCGGTCACCAGCATCCAGAAGATGGCAACAACAGGACGAGAGGGGGAAGACGTCATGCGCCCATCAATCCCGAAAGCGCCGCCAAGCACAAGGCGTCAAAGCAACAGCAATTTCAACGCGATGCCCCACATGGTCAGCGCGATGATCCCGTCCAGCACCTGCCATGCGCGCGGGCGCGCGAAAAGCGGTGCAATCACCCGTGCGCCATACCCCAGCAGAACAAAAAACAGGATGCTGGCGGCAGACGCGCCGACACCGAACGCCAAGCGGTCGGGATATTGCGAGGACACCGATCCGATCAAGACAACGGTGTCCAGGTAAAAATGCGGGTTCAGCCACGTGATCGCCAGAACCGTCCCCACGGCGGCGCGCAGCGATTGGGTCTCGGTCCCCGACGTGTCCAGTGCGGCTCCCCCGCGCCAGGCCGACCGGGCGTTCTGCCATCCATACCACAACAGAAATGCCGCTCCGCCGTAGCGCATCAGCGGCTCGAACCACGGAACGGCCGAGGCAAGCGACCCAAATCCGAAGACGCCCGCGGCGATCAGGATCACCTCGGACACCGAACAGGCAACGACCGTCCAGAACACATGCGCGCCGCGCAACCCTTGTCTCAGGACAAACGCATTTTGCGCCCCGATGGCAAGGATCAGAGACAACGACAGAAGGAATCCGGGAACGAAAGAAGCCATGGCACCGTTCATAATTTAAGCCACAAGGACCTACCCGTATGAACTGCGCGCTGCAACCCTATCCAAGCTATACGTTTTTTGCACAGCAGCCTTGCGCAAATAGGCAGAGCATTCCCGGTGAACACTCCCTATATCGCTGCAACCCGCGTGCAATAACACGCGCTCATTACTGCCAGCTTATGTCACCTGACACAGGTATCACGTTGATCTGATCTTTGATGATTGGCGTATGACCTTACAGACCCCATATGCTGGTCAACGATAACAAGGATGAAATCCGATGCTCGACGATACGCATACCGTTGATCTTACGAAGCAGGACCTCGAATTGATCGAGGCCGCGCTGCAAACCCAGGAAAAGATCCTGTCCGTGCAAAGCCGCGCGGGCGGGGCGGCAGCGCGCACCCGATTGAATGACCTCAAGGGCCTGATGCGCCGCCTGCGCCGCCAGACACCCGCCCCCCACGCCGACAGCTCCCAAAGCTGGAGCCAGGTGGCCCGGCAACTGTTTTTCTGATCTGCATCAGATCAGCGCCACAAGAGCAAACACAAACGCCGCTCCGGGACCGGGGCGGCGTTTTGCATTCGTGAGTGCCAGCTTTCGATGTTAGGCTCAAAGGATGACGAGTGCCCACCACACCGGCGCACGCGCATCGGCACCATAAATCAGGTTATTTATCGAACCACCCCGTCGCGAGCGCCCGCGCCCAATTCGCTCTTCCATATCGGACCGCACACGCGCTCGCTCTTTGGAAGTCATAAGGCACGGATCGAAAGGTCACTGCCCACTCCCGGCCCTCGCGCTCAACGATCGCATAGGACGCATTCGGCGTCCCGGTCTGCACAACATGATAAACCGGGGCGTCGTCGTCATATGCGGGGCATCCGACACTTCCGGGATTGACGATGGCACGGCCATCAGGCAAGCGCACGCAGCGTGGCGTATGCGTATGCCCACACAGGATCAGGCTGGCATCCACATCACCCGCCTCCGCGGCGACTTCTTCCAAAGACGCGGCGCGCACGGTTCCATCCGCCTCCACCCGTTCAAGCCAATAGGTCGTGTCGCTCATGGGCGTGCCGTGACACAGAAAAACATCGCCAAAAACGGTCCGAGAGGTCGGCAGAGCACCGAGCCAATCAAGCGCCTCCGCACTCAACTGATCAAAGGCCACTTGGTCCGTCGGGCCCATATCCGCCCGTTCCTGTTCCAACAAGTACCTGTCATGGTTGCCCCGGACGGACGGGAAGCTGCGCTCCATCAGCAGGTCCGCCGTACCCGCTGCATCTATGGGACCGCTGAACAGATCACCAAGATTCACAGCCTCGGTCACGCCCAGCACGTCCATGTCATGCAGCACGGCGTCCAGCGCAAAGGAATTGCCATGGATATCTGCTAGAACGGCGAACTTCATCTTGGGCAGTCAACATCAATAGCGACAGTCTTCGCAAGCCAGCGCGGGGAAATGTGTCACTCTGCGCCGAAAAAGCAAAGCGACGCTGAAAGGCTTACCCGTCGAGCTGCGCCATCACCTCGTCGCTGGCCTCGAAATTGGTGGTGACGGTCTGCACATCATCGTCATCCTCCAGCGCATCCACCAGCTTCATCAGCTTCTGCATGCCTTCCAGGTCCATCTCGGTCGTGGTGGTCGGGCGCCAGATCAGCTTGGTGCTCTCGCTTTCGCCCAACTCGGCCTCCAGCGCATTGGACACCTCGTTCAGATCCGTGTCCGCACACCAGATCACATGCCCATCCTCGGTGCTCTCCACATCCTCGGCCCCGGCCTCGATGGCGGCCATCATGACTGTATCAGCATCCCCCGCCTCAACCGGATATGACACCGCGCCCTTGCGCTCGAACATGAAGCCCACGCTCCCGGTCTCGCCCAGGTTCCCGCCATTTTTGGTAAAGGTCGAGCGCACGGTCGATGCCGTGCGGTTGCGGTTGTCCGTCATCGCCTCGACAATCACAGCAACACCGTTGGGTCCATAGCCCTCATAGCGGATTTCCTCGTAATCCTCGCCCTCGCCCGCAACCGACTTCTTGATCGCGCGATCAATATTGTCCTTGGGCATCGACTGCGACTTCGCCTCTTTCACCGCCAGACGCAGGCGCGGGTTCTTGTCGGGGTCCGGATCACCCATCTTCGCCGCGATGGTGATTTCCTTCGACAGCTTCGAAAACAGCTTGGCGCGCAGCTTGTCCTGACGCCCCTTGCGGTGCTGGATGTTTGCCCATTTTGAGTGGCCGGCCATGCGCGCCTCCTGTCTCGCAAATTCGGTGGTCCGGGCGTCTATAGGACATCGGCCGCCACAGGGGCAAGGCCGCCCTGTGCACCCGCGCAGAGCCTGCGTGCGTGGCGCGCCCCGCCCCGCCTGCTACCTTCAAGTCACGCAAAGAGGAGGCAGCCCATGGGCGTGATGATCGACGGCGTGTACGAGGCCGAAGACCCCGGCCCCGGCAGCACGAAAAACGGCGCCTACGAGCGCGCCAAAAGCACGCTGCGCCACTGGATCACCCCGGACGGCCCCTTCACCCCCGACCCGGGCCGCTACCACCTCTTCGTCGCCTGGAACTGCCCCTGGGCGCACCGCACCCTCCTTGTGCGCGCCATCCTCGGCCTGCAGGACGCGATCTCGATCAGCATCGCCAAACCCCGCCGCACGGACCAGGGCTGGACCTTCGACACCGACGGCGCCTTCGCAGACCCCGAGCTGCAAGCGACAGCGCTGCACGAGGTTTACGCCCGCCAACGCCCCACCTACACGGGCCGCATCACGGTCCCGGTCCTCTGGGACAAACACACCGAACAGATCGTCTCCAACGAAAGCGCCGACATCGTGCGGATGCTGGGCACGACATTCGACCCCGCCCGCCGCCTCTGCCCACCCGAGCACGAGGCAGAAATCGACCGCTGGAACACCCTCATCCACACGAAAATCAACAACGGCGTCTACCGCGCCGGGTTCGCCCGCACGCAAGAGGCTTACGACAACGCCGTCACCGACCTGTTCAAAACCCTCGACGACCTTGGATCCCACCTCACCGACCACACCACCCTCACCGGTGACACACTCACCGAAGCCGACCTGCGCCTCTTCCCCACCCTCGCCCGCTTCGATGTGGCCTACCACTACGCCTTCAAATGCAACCTCGCCAAACTCAGCGACTACCCGGCGCTCTGGGACTACGCCCGCGCGCTCTACGCGCTCCCAGGCATCGCCGCCACGGTCAAACCCGACATCTACAAGGCGGGCTACTTCTCCCCGTCAGAACTCCGCAACCCGCTCGGCATCGTCCCCGCGGGACCAAAAGTCGACTGGACACACCCACCGCGCCGCACGATCCAACTCCCTGACTAGCCCTTTCTTCTGACTGAAAATACGACGGGGGAGGCGCGCACGCGCCGGGGGCAGAGCCCCCAAAATAGATACCGGGGGCAGAGCCCCCTAAAACATGTCGTCGCGCGTCAGCGCGGCACCCGGATCGCGTGACCGAAATACAACTGGCACCGCCACGCGCACATCCCTACCCTGCCCGAATGACGACAGACCAGATCATCCTCTTCACCCTTTTCGGCGCCGTCTTCGGCCTGCTGCTCTGGGGCAGGTTCCGCTACGATATCGTCGCCTTCTCGGCCCTCATGCTCGGCGTCGTCCTGGGCGTGGTCCCAAGCGAGGATGCCTTCTCCGGCTTTGGCCACCCCGCCACACTGGTGGTTGCGCTGGTACTGGTGGTCTCCGCCGGTCTCGTGCGCTCCGGCGCAGTCTTCCTGATCACCCGCACGCTGGTCGATGCGTCCCGCTCCCTCGGCGCCCATATCACGCTCATGGGCGCCATCGGCGGCGTGCTTTCGGCCTTCATGAACAACGTGGCGGCCCTCGCCCTCCTGATGCCGGTCGACATCCAGACCGCGCGAAAGGCCGGGCGGACCCCGGGGCTCAGCCTCATGCCCCTCAGCTTCGCCACCATCCTCGGCGGCATGGTCACGCTGATCGGCACACCGCCCAACATCATCATCGCCACCATCCGCGAGGATGCGCTTGGCGAACCCTTCCGCATGTTCGACTTCGCCCCCGTGGGCGGTGTCGCCGCCATCGCCGGGCTCGCCTTCGTGGCGCTCATCGGCTGGCGCCTGATCCCCGCGCGCGCGGACGCGACAGCCGAACTCGAGGATCTGGCAAGCTACGTCGCCGAACTGATGGTACCCGAGGACAGCAAACATATCGGCAAGCGTCTCGCGGAACTGGAAGAGGTTGCTGAAAAGACCGACGTCGCCATCGTGGGCCTTCTGCGCGACGGCAAGCGGCGCTATGGCCGCGCCCTGAACGCGGTCCTGCGTGCGGGCGATGCGCTCGTCATCGAAGCAACGCCCGACGCGCTCGACGAATTTCGCAGCGCAACCGCCCTTGCCGTGGCCGATGCCGCCCGCGAAGAACGGCTGAACGCCGCCGGAGAAGGCGTCGAGATCATTGAAGTTGTCGTGACGGAACACAGCCGCCTTGTCGGACGCACAGCACAATCGGTCGGGCTGGCCTGGCGGCACAACACGGTGCTGCTTGGCCTGTCACGCGAGGGCGTGCGCGTGATCAAGCAGATCCGCAAGACCGAAGTGAAGGCCGGCGACATCCTCCTGCTGCTGGTGCCGCGCGACACCGGCCAGGACGTGACCCAATGGCTCGGCTGTCTGCCACTGGCCGAACGCGGCCTCGCCGTGACCGCCGATGACAAGGTCTGGCTCGCCATCGGCCTCTTCGCCGGTGCGGTCGCCGCTGCAAGCGTGGGTCTCCTTTACCTGCCCATCGCCCTTGGCCTCGTTGTCGTGGCCTATGTCCTGTCCAAGATCGTACCACTCTCTGAACTCTACACCCATATCGAATGGCCGGTCGTCGTCCTGCTGGGCTCCATGATCCCGCTGGGCGCGGCGCTGGAGACCTCGGGCGGCACCGAACTCATTGCCGGATGGCTCGTCACGATGACCGACGGCCTGCCTGCATGGGCTGTGCTGACGGTGCTGATGGTCGTCACGATGAGCCTGTCGGACGTGCTCAACAACACCGCCACAACCATTGTCGCTGCCCCCGTGGGCATCCAGATGGCACAGACGCTGGGCGTGTCGCCCGACCCGTTCCTGATGGCCGTTGCGGTCGCGGCCTCATCGGCCTTCCTCACCCCCATCGGGCACAAGAACAACACGCTGATCCTTGGCCCCGGCGGCTACCAGTTCGGGGATTACTGGCGCATCGGCCTGCCGCTTGAAGTGATCGTGATCGCCGTGTCGATCCCCGCCATCCTCGTCTTCTGGCCGCTCTGACCGGGCGCCGGAATTTTTCAAAAATTCCGGTCCGTTTTCCGCCTCGGAAAACGGCTGACCAAGGGTCAACGTTGCGCGTTGACGATAGTCCCGTCTAACGTCGCGTGCAGGGAGAGAGAGACTATGGATATACTTATCAACGTGGTGCTGCCACTGTCGCTGGCCATCATCATGCTCAGCCTTGGCATCGGCCTGACATTCGCCGATTTCGGCCGCGTCCTGCGCACGCCCAAGGCCTTCGCCATCGGCGCCATCGCACAAATCCTTCTGTTGCCTGTGGTCACGTACGGTATTGTCCTCGGCTTCGGCCTGGGGCCGGAAATCGCCGTGGGGTTCATGCTGCTCAGCTTCTGCCCCGGCGGGGTGACGTCCAACATGATCGCGCGGTTGTCCAAGGGTGACGTCGCCCTCTCCGTCTCCCTCACCGCCGTGGTCAGCCTGCTCAGCATCCTGACCGTGCCCATTCTCGCCGCCTGGTCGGTCGTGCATTTCATGGGTGACGCGGCACCGGACGTGTCGGTGACCGGTCTCGCCATCTCGGTCTTCATCATCGTGACACTGCCTGTCCTGATCGGTGTCCTGATCCGCCGCTTCGCGTCCGGCTTCGCCATCCGGATCGAGCCGTTCCTGTCGCGCCTTGCGACCCTGCTCTTCATCATCATCGTGGTGGCCGCCCTTGCCGCCAACTGGGACGTGTTCATCGGCAATCTCGGCACGCTCGGCCCCGCCCTGATCGTCCTGAACGCAGCGCTCCTCATCATAGGCCTGGGTCTCGCCTTGGCACTCGCCCTGCCCTGGGACCAGGCCAAGACCATCTCGGTCGAGACAGGTATCCAGAACGCCACCCTCGGCATCACCCTCGCCGCCCTGATCTCGGGCCAGTCAGAGGGCTTCAGCGCCATGGCCCTGCCCTCGGGCGTCTATGGTATCCTCATGTACATCGTCGCCGCACCCTTCGTGGCGTGGTTCCGCAGCCGGTAAAGGAGACACTCATGGATCAAGCAGACGCCATCGTCGTGGGCTCCGGCCTCGCCGGTCTCGCCGCCGCCGCCGAACTGGGCGACCGGGGCAAAAAGGTGATCATCGCCGACCAGGAACCCCGCAGCTTCCTCGGCGGTCAGGCCTTCTGGTCCTTGGGCGGCCTCTTCATGATCGACACGCCCGAACAGCGGCGCATGGGGATCAAGGACAGCCGCGCGCTGGCACTGAACGACTGGATGGGCAGCGCCCAGTTCGACCGCGACGAAGACGCCATGCCCCGCAAATGGGCCGAAGCCTATATCGACTTCGCCGCAGGCGAGATGCGCCCATGGCTCCACGCCATGGGCCTGCGCTGGTTCCCCGTCGTCGGCTGGGCCGAACGCGGCGGCAGCTACGCCGACGGGCACGGCAACTCCGTCCCCCGCTTCCACATCACATGGGGCACCGGCCCCGGCATCATCGAACATTTCGTGCGCCGCTGCGAAGAACACGAACGCGCAGGCCTGATCCAGTTCAACTTCCGGCACCAGGTCGACCGCATCGACATGGAAAACGGCGCGGCCAAAGGCGTGAGCGGCACCATCCTCGCCGACGACAGCGCGGCACGCGGCGCCAAAACCAACCGCGACGCCATCGGCGACTTCGCCCTCCGCGCGCCCTCGGTGATCGTCACCTCCGGCGGCATCGGCGGCAATTTCGACATGGTGCGCCAGGTCTGGCCCACCGACCGGCTCGGCCCCGCACCCAAGGACATGGTGGCCGGCGTCCCCGCCCACGTCGACGGCCGCATGATCGGCATCTCGGAAGCCGCAGGCGGCCACGTCATCAACGGCGACCGCATGTGGCACTACACCGAAGGGGTCAAGAACTGGGACCCGATCTGGCCCAGCCACGGCATCCGCATCCTGCCCGGCCCCTCGTCCATGTGGTTCGACGCGGAAGGCAACCGCTTCGCCCCTCCGGCCCTGCCCGGCTTCGACAGCATGTCCACCCTGCGCGACATCCTGGCCACAGGCTACGACTACAGCTGGTTCGTCCTGACCCAGAAGATCATCAAAAAGGAATTCGCGCTGTCGGGCTCTGAACAAAACCCCGACCTCACGTCGAAAAAATGGTCCGAGGTGATCAAGCAGCGCGTGCTGTCGGGCAAGAACGCCACCGGCCCGGTCGAGGCGTTCAAGGAACGGGGAGAGGACTTCGTCGTCGCAAACGACCTCTCCACTCTCGTGCGCGGCATGAACCAGGTCGCAGGCGGCAACCTGATCGACGAGGCGAAACTGCGCGCCCAGATCGAGGCGCGGGATGCACAAATCGACAACCCGTTCTCGAAAGACGCGCAGATGATGGCGATCCACGCCGCGCGCCACTACCGGGGCGACCGGCTCCTGCGCACGGCCAAACCGCACAAGTTCCTCGATCCCGCCAACGGCCCTCTGATCGCGGTCAAACTGCACGTGCTCACGCGCAAGACGCTGGGCGGGCTGCACACCACGCTGGACAGCCAGATGATCGGTGCAAACGGCGCGCCCGTGCCCGGCCTCTTTGCCGCGGGCGAAGTCGCAGGCTTCGGCGGGGGCGGCTATCACGGCTACAACGCACTCGAAGGGACCTTCCTCGGCGGCTGCATCTTCTCTGGACGCAATGCAGGTCGGTCCAGCGCCATCGCCTAGCGAAATGCACCAACAAAGCCGGAAGCCACTGTTCGTATTTCAAACCCAAAGGGTGCGACACAACGGTGCAACGTGTGCAAGGCCGCTGAAACACGTCTTGTGGTTGCGTCCAATCGGGTTACAACGTTGCATGGTATGAAAGCGCGGGTCTGCAAACGCGCAAAAACATGTGAACAGTGCGCGCTGGAAATGATCGAAAACACTGACCTCATCGAAATGCGGGACCTGGGCTTTCCGGCGCCGGAACGCGCTGCCGCCATGATGTCGTGCACCCGCGATTGCGTCAAACTCCTATCTCCGGAAGGTCTGATCACCTACATGAGCCACAATGGCAGATGCGCGATGGAGATTGACGATCTCGGCGCCATCGTAGGCCGTCGCTGGTCGGAGGTGTGGCCGTCGGAGAGCACGCCGTTGATCGAAGGGGCCGTGACCGCCGCCTGTGACGGCAAGATGGCACATTTCATTGCAGAATGCCCGACCGCACGGCAGCGACTGGCGCGATGGGATGTGACGGTCATCGGTATTGCAGGTCAGGATGGCAGGCTTGATGAAATCATGGCCGTGTCACGGGAAACCTTGGATCCCTGCCGCCCGTTGACAATCACCTGACACACAATCAGCCACACCAAGTAGATGTAACCCGCAGGACTGCGAGGCTACACAGTGCCGCGCGGTCGCCCTTCAATACGTGCGGGACGCGGTGGTGCAAGGTGAACCGGCGCTTCCCCGAACAAGTGGGCAATGCCTGCTTCGTCGAACAAGGCCCAGCGCGCCGCGATCAGTTGATATTGCCTTGTTTCGCACCCCCAGGCATCCCGGATGAAGCGTGACCGCCAGACGCCTTCAATCCGCACCGGCAACTGGACGGTGTCGATACCCTCGTCCCTCCACCCAGGCGTTTTCGTTCGCGTCTGAAACAGAAGCGACCGGAGACGCTTTTCGACCCCAAGAGCTTGCTTCGTGCGTCGTCCGGCGAACAAGACCTCTATCGCAGCGCCATCCGACAAAAAGGCCCGCACAACCAGGTCCTGCCGGTTGTTCCGATGCATCTGTGGCACCAGCCCAACCGTGATCCTGCGCACGGGCGACCGAAACAGCCCGTTGTCTTCGTAAGCAGGGGTGATGTGATGCGCGGGTCGGCGAAGGTCGGGCATGCGGCAACCAAGGTGAACTTGGGCCGTCTTAGCCGTCCGACCTTAACAGGGTCTTTCCGCGCTCGCGTATTTTACCCGCGCGGACCGGTACACTAGAGCGGCCAGATGAAGGGAATAACAGCAGAGGCCAACAAACCGACGCTCAGGTTCAACGGGATGCCAACCCGCATGAAATCGGTGAACTTGTAACCTCCCGGACCGTACACCAGCATGTTGGTCTGGTAGCCGATTGGTGTGGCAAAGGACGCGGATGCCGCCACCATCACCGCGACCACCAGCGGTCTGGGGTCGATGCCAAGTGCTGTCGCAAGACCGATGGCAATGGGTGTGACCACAACAGCCACGGCGTTGTTGCTGACCAACTCGGTCAACACCGACGTCAGCAGATACACCGCCCAGACAATCAGGAATGGCGGCAGGACCATCAACCCTGGCGCAACCACATCGACGATCAAGGCAACGGCCCCCGTTGCTTCTAGGGCCGCACCAATGGCGAGCATTGAGAAAATAAGCGCCAACAGACGCCCGTCGACAAAAGAGAACGCCTCGTCCGCATCGATGCAGCGGGTGATCAGCACTGTGGCCACGGCCAAGACGGACAGCATCAGGATGGGTGCCACGCCAAAGGCAGCCAAAACCACAATCCCCAGAAGCGCGGCCAGCGCGATGGGCGCATGACTTCGGCGAAACTCCCGTTGCGACGGCTTTGACACGTCAACCATGTCCATTTCGCTGGCCAACCGCTGAATGTCCTCCGGCGCGCCTTCCAACAACAGCGTGTCGCCAATCTTGACGACGAGCTCGTCAAGCTGGCGTCCGATGTTCTGGTTCCGGCGATGCACGGCAAGAGGATAGACACCGTAACGGCGACGCAGCCGCAGCGCCCCCAGGCTTCGGCCTACCATCCTGCACCCGGGCGTAATCAGCACCTCGACTGTCGTGGTCTCGACCGAGCCAACCTGGTCGATCCGCTTCAGTTCCTTGTTGCGTTGCAAGCTCAACAGTTCGGTCATCTGCGTGCGCAAGACCACACGGTCACCAACCTGCAACTGAACACCGGCCATGTTGCGGCGCAGGGACTGATCGCCCCGGATCACGTCGATCAGGCGCACACCGTCCCGCTTGAACAGCTGCACACCCGTCACGTCGCGGCCAACCAGGTTGGATTCCGGTGGGATGACGGCCTCGGTGAAAAACTTCATGCGGCTGCGATCACTGAGCAAGCCTGCCATGCTGTCCCGTTCCGGCAACAGCATGGGGCCAAAAAAGCGCAGATAGATCATCCCCCAGACCACGAGAATGACACCCAGCGGGGTGACTTCAAAGATGGTGAAGGGCTCCATGCCCTGCGTCCGCGCAACGCCGTCGACAAGCAGATTTGTTGATGTTCCGATCAAGGTCAGCGTGCCCCCCAGGATCGCCGCATAGCTGAGCGGGATCAACATCTTGGACGGGGCAACCCCCATGGTCTTGGCCAATTGGATGATGACAGGGATCATCACTACAACCACCGGCGTATTGGACACGATGGCCGAACTGAGAATGACAAACGCCATGAGCATGACCACCGCAAGCGCGGGATTGCTGCGTGCCTTGCGATCCGCCAACCCGGTAAACGCATCCAGCGCACCGGTTCGCACCAACGCCCCCATGATGATGAACATAGCTGCAATCGTCCACGGGGCCGGGTTCGACAGGACACCCAACGCGTCCTCATACGGCAGCGCGCCTGACGCCAACAACAACGCCGTGCCGGTGATGGCCACAACCTCTGTCGGAAACACCTCGCGCAAAAACAGCACAAACATGATGCCGACAACCACGAGTGTCAGAATGGCATTGCCGGTTTGCGAAAGCTCGATCAGCCCCATAGTCTTGCCTTTGTCCGCGCGCAGATCAGCGCACACTGTCCCCCAAGGGACCCGGCTCTTCAACCCGGCTCCTGCGCGGTTGCACCAAAAACATGCCCAAAAGCATCAAGACAAGCGCGAGCCAAACCGTTGGTGCATAATCTTCACTCAGGATCAGGCGCGCCCAGAACACACCAAAGAGCGTGACCAGAAAACTGACCTGCACCGCAAAGACTGGACCCGCCCGTCCGACCAGCCAGACATAGCCCGCATAGACCAGCACATGGGTCGTCCCGCTCAGGACCAGCGCGGTTTCGGCCGCACCGTAGGAGAGGCGCGGATCAATCCATTGGCCGCTCAAAAGCGCCAGCGGCAGGACAATGGACGCGCCCACGATAGATGCGCCCCACAGCACCTGGATCGCGTCCAGACCCGCCGTGCCCCAGCGCGCCACGTAGTTGCCCTCGAATGCGTAGAACAGGCCGGAGATGAGGCCAACACACACCCAAAAAACCGGTATACTACCCGTCACACCGGCACCGGGCAGCACGATCAGCATCACGGCCGACAGTCCCACGCAAAGGCCACCGAACCGTCGCCACTCGAACCGGTCGAGGCCGAGGGACAATGCAATGGGAAAGGCCCAGATGGGTATCATGCTCAGCAGAATGGAAAGGATGCCCGACGGCAGGTGCACCGCCGCCTGGTAGCTGGCCGAATTGGGCAAGACCGATCCAATCAGCGCGATCACGACGTAGACGCGGATCTGCGCTGCCCCCAGCGGCAGACGGACACCGCGCAAGGTAGCCAGCGCGGTCATCACCACCGCTCCGATTACCAACTGCCAGAAAAGCAGGCCGAAATGCTGGTAGCCGGTGCTGACTGCGATCTTGGTCAAGGGCATTGTCAGCCCCCACCCCGCCCCCAGCAGGACAAGGACGGCTGTAAATCCAAGCGCCGCGCGACCCGTCACGGGCCGCTGGCCCTGAGCAGCCCTCCGTCGCGCACCATTTCGATCCGGGTCGCGCGGCCGTCGTCACCCGTTTCGACATAAACACCCGACAGCGTGGCAGGGCCAAGCGCGGGCGCAAACCGTTCCTTGGGCATACCGGTGATGAAGCGACGCAAGGGCTCGTCCCGCTGCATCCCAATGACCGAATTGTAGTCCCCGCACATGCCCGCGTCGGTCAGGTAGGCGCAGCCTTTCGACAAGATCATGGCATCCGCAGTTGGCACATGGGTGTGGGTGCCGACCATCAGGCTCGCGCGTCCGTCGCACCAGTGCCCCATCGCCATCTTCTCGGATGTGGCTTCGCAATGGAAATCGACGATGATCGCGTCGGCCTGTCCGCCCAGCGGGTGGGTGCGGAACACGGTTTCAAGCGCCGAGAACGGATCGTCAAAGGGCCGCTTCATGAACACCTGACCAAGCGCTTGTGCGACCAGCACCTTCTTTCCGCCCCGCGCCGTGAACAGCCGCGCACCCTTGCCCGGTGCCGCCTTGGAGAAGTTCAGCGGTCGAATGATCCGCGGCTCCTCCGCGATGAAGCCCAGCATGTCCTTCTGGTCGAACGCGTGATCGCCCAGGGTGACGCAATCGGCGCCTGCCTCAAGCAGCACCTTGGCATGCGCGCCGGACAGCCCCATGCCCGAGGTCGCATTCTCACCATTGACGACGACGAAATCGAGGTCCCAGTCGGCGCGCAGACGCGGAAGGTGTTCGGTGATCGCCTGACGGCCCGCGCGGCCCATCACATCACCCAGGAAAAGCAGTTTCATACCTGCCCCATATGCCCCGACGCACGGGAACGGCAAGCGAAATGCACCAGTCCACACGCCTTCCCTGTTTTCAACAAATCCCGGGGGACGGCCGCAGGCCGGGGGGCTGGCCCCCTCAGACCTCGATGATGTCGCTGTCGGTCACGATCATGTCGAGCGTCTGATCGGTCGGCTCAAGCGGCAAATCAGGCATCTCCTGCGCCCCATAGGCAAACCCGATGGCCAATGTCGCGCGTTTGGCCCGGAGACCCTCGAGAGTGCGGTCATAGAACCCGCCGCCATAGCCCAACCGCCCACCGGCGCGGGTAAAGGCGACAAGGGGTACAATGACGATCTCCGGTTCGATCAGATCCTCGACAGCCGGAACCTGCGCGCCGAACGGCCCTTCGGCCATTGGCGCATCGGGTGTCCAGCGCGAAAACACCAGCGGCTGCCCTGCTGCCCGGATCACCGGAACGGCCACGGGCCCATGTGCGGCGGCTTCCGCCATCGCAGGCAGAGGATCAATCTCCGACCGGATGGGCATATAGCCGGACAGGGGCACACCGCGATAGCCAGCGAGCACCGAGGACAACAGGCCGGAGGCCCCTCCCGCATCCAGATCAAACGCGGCCTTGCGTGCCGCGAAAGCAGCCTTGCGGATCGTGGCCTTGTCTTCGCTCAAATCCATACGCACATCTCTACGGGACGGTGGGCGGGGCGACTTTGCGCGCAAGCGCAAACAGCGTCCGCCCCCGTCACAAAAGCACCGCGGCCGCGAGACCCAGGAAGGCAAAGAACCCAACCACATCCGTCACCGTGGTCACAAATGCGCCCGACGCCAGCGCCGGGTCGATCCCGATCCGGTCAAGGACGATGGGAATGCCTGTCCCCGCCAAGCCCGCCACAACCATGTTCACCACCATGGCAGCGGCAATCACGTAGCCCAAGGCGGGCGAGCCGAACCAGATGATGCCGACGACGCCCATGACAACGGCAAAGACGGCGCCGTTGATCAGTCCCACCAGCACTTCGCGACGGATAACCCGCCACACGTTCGCGCCGGTCAGGTCCTTGGTGGCCAGCGCCCGTGTCGCCACGGTCAGCGACTGCGTGCCGGCATTGCCGCCCATCGATGCAACAATCGGCATCAGCACGGCCAGCGCCACGATCTGCGCGATAGCCGCGTCGAACTGTGCAATGACCAACGAGGCGAGGATCGACGTCACCAGGTTCACCGCCAACCACGGGATACGCCGCTTCGTCGTCTCGCGCACGCTGTCCGACAGCGCCGATTCCTCGCCCACACCCGCCAGACGCAGGATGTCTTCCTCGTGCTCTTCATCTAGCACCGCCATCGCGTCATCAATAGTGATCAGACCGATCAACCGCCCCTCGTCATCCACGACCGGGGCCGAGATCAAGTGGTACTGATTGAAGGCATAGGCCACATCGCTTTCATCCTGATTGGCCGGGATGACCTGAAACGTCTCCTCCACCAGATCGGCCAGCGGCACCTCGCGGCGCGAGCGCATCAGCTTGCCCAGGGTAACATTGCCGATGGGGTGCAGGCGCGGGTCCACCAAAACGATGTGGTAGAACTGATCGGGCAATTCATCTTCATCGGCGCTGCGCAGCCGGTCGATGGCTTCACCGACGGTCCAGTGCTCGGGCGCCATGACGACCTCGCGCTGCATGAGGCGACCGGCAGAATATTCGGGGAAGGTCAGCGATTGCTCGACCAGCGCCCGGTCAGTGTCCTCGAGCGCGTCAAGGATCTGCTCCTGCTGCGCGTCGTCCAGATCCTCCACCAGATCCACGACGTCATCGCTGTCCAGATCACGCACCGCCTCTGCCAGAACGGCGGGCTTCAGGACCCCAATCACCTCTTCGCGGATCGACTCGTCCAATTCGCACAGGATGTCGCCATCGAACTCGCGGTCATACAGCCGGATCAGGCGCGACCGATCAAAGGCGTTGATCTGCTCCAGAAGGTCGGCAATGTCGGCCGCGTGCAGCGGCTCCATCAGCTTGGTCAGCTGATCGCGATCTTCGATATCGACCGCATAGAGGATCGCGGAAACGTCCTTGCGTTCAAGGACATAGGCGTTTTCGTCCTGGCCGGGATCGGGCACGTCGGTCTGATCTGACATGGCCTGCATCTCCCTTCCTTGACGTTCGGACAGACCATAGGGCGCACCCCTTGGGCTGACAATGGGCCGCATTTCGCTTTGCGCTGTTCCACCCGCCTCGGCATAAGGCGGGGATGACACATGCACAGCTTTTGACCGGCCATGTCCTGACCTTCTCCGACGACCCTTTCGTGGTGCCGTGGGCCGAGGCCGTGCGGATCGAGGAAAGCAGCGCCGTGCTGGTCGAGGACGGTCGCATCGCGGCTATCGGCACCGACGCCATCGAACGGGGCGCAGGCGCCACACGCCACGACTACCCGGGCCACCTGATCTGCCCCGGCTTTGTCGACGCCCACGCGCACTACCCCCAAACGGCCATCATCGCGTCATGGGGCAAACGCCTGATCGACTGGCTCAACACCTATACCTTCCCTGAGGAAATGCGCTTTGGCGATCCGGCCTACGCGCGCGACACCGCAGAGCGCTATCTTGATCTGCTGCTTGATCACGGCACCACGTCGGTGGCGAGCTTCTGCACCATCCATCCGACAAGCGTGGATGCCCTTTTCACCGCCGCGGCGGACCGCAACATGGCCGTGGTTGCGGGCAAGACCTGCATGGACCGCAACGCGCCCGACGGGCTGCGCGACACGGCGCAATCTGCCTATGACGACAGCAAGGCCCTGCTTGAGCGCTGGCACGGCCAAGGCCGCGCGCGTTACGCCATCACGCCGCGCTTTTCCCCCACCTCGACCGAAGATCAACTGGCCGCCCTGGGCGCGCTTTGGGCCGAATGTCCCGACGCCCTGATGCAAACCCACCTGAGCGAACAGGTGGACGAGATCGCATGGGTCCGCGGCCTCTGCCCACAAGCGCGCGACTACCTCGACACCTACGAAGCGCATGGACTTCTGGGCGCACGCGGTCTTTACGGCCATGCCATCCACCTTGAGCCGCGCGAGATTGACCGGTTGCGTGAAGTTGGTGCGGGGCTCGTGCATTGCCCAACCTCGAACACCTTCATCGGCTCGGGCCTCTTTGACCTGATGGGCCTCACGTCTCAGCGGCTGCGCGCGGGCCTTGCCACGGACACGGGCGGCGGTTCATCCTTTTCCATGCTCCGCTCCATGGCAGCCGCCTACGAAATCGCGCAATTGCGGGGGGTCGCGGTCCATGCCGCGCAGCTTCTGTGGCTTGCCACGGCAGGGTCCGCACGCGTGCTGCACCGACAGGATGAGATCGGACAGATCGCTCCGGGCCATATGGCCGACCTGTGCATTCTGGACCTCGCCTCTACCCCTGCCATCGCGCAGCGCCACGCGCGGGCGGATGACATATGGGATGCCGTCTTTCCCACCATCATGATGGGCGATGACCGGGCTGTGGCCGATGTCTGGATTGCAGGCGAGCGACGGACCTAGCAGGGCGCGGCCAGCACCATCACCCAGATGTTGCCAGGGCTTTGCGCCAGCCCCACCGCCTGCGCCTGACGGTGCAGGATGTTGCGGCGATGCCCGCGCGACGCCATCCACGACGCCATCACTTCGGTCAGCGACCGTTGGCCGGAGGCGATGTTTTCGGCCCCAAAACAAAACCTGTATCCGCCGCGCTTCAGACGCTGGCCGATGTCGGACCCGTCCGAGCCTGTGTGCGAGAAGAACCCGTTGGCTGCCATATCCTGCGCATGCGCCTGTGCAACCTGCTCAATCGTTGCATCATAGACCAGCGGCGCACGGTTCTGTGCAGCGCGTTCGGCATTGATGGCCGCCAAAGCAACCGGATCGGCCGAAGCGATAGTGCCGAGAAGAGCAAGCACCCCAGTCAGGAAAACGTATCTCATATCGCCTCGCTCAACGCCTTGGCTAACGCATTCTGCCGCGTGATGGCCGAACCCAGATCAAAGGTCGTCACCTGCCCGCCCCGCACGATCTGCCGCCCCTCGACAAACAGATCGCGCACGGTTGTCGGCCCCGCCAGCAAAAGGGCCGCGGGATCCCAACTGCCCGCGGCCTCGATCCCGCTCACATCCCAGACCGCCACATCGGCACGTGCGCCGACCGACAGGCGCCCGCACTCCGGCCTGCCCAAGACATCGGCCCCGCCTCGCGTTGCAATCTCCAGCGCCTCTTGCGCGCTCATCGCATCCGCGCCACGCACCACGCGCTGCAACAGCATCGCCTGTCGGGCTTCAGCCACAAGGTTGCCCGCATCATTGCTGGCCGAGCCATCCACGCCCAGCCCCACGGTCACCCCCGCGTCCCGCATCGCACGCACCGGCGCGATGCCCGACCCAAGTCGGCAATTCGAACACGGACAATGGGCGACACCGGTGCCTGTCCGGGCAAAGAGATCAATCTCGGACGGATCGAGTTTGACACAATGCGCATGCCAGACATCCGGCCCGACCCAGCCCAGATCCTGCGCATACTGGCCGGGCCGACAGCCGAACTGTTCAAGGGAATAGGCGATGTCCTCGTCATTCTCGGCCAGATGCGTGTGCATCATCACGCCCTTGTCGCGGGCAAGCAGCGCCGTGTCTCGCATCAATTCACGACTGACAGAAAACGGAGAGCAAGGTGCCACGCCAACACGACACATTGCACCATAGCCGTCGTCATGGAAGGCATCGATAACACGCACCATGTCTTCCAGGATCGCGGCCTCCTCCTCGACCAGCGCATCCGGGGGCAAGCCCCCCTTGCTTGTGCCGATGCTCATGGCACCGCGGGTCGGATGAAAGCGCAGGCCCACCTCTGCCGCTGCAGCAACGGTGTCATCAAGCCGCGCGCCGTTGGGGTAAAGGTACAGATGGTCCGAAGATAGCGTGCAGCCCGACAGGGCCAGTTCCGCAAGGCCAATCTGCGCGGAGACATACATATGTTCAGGAGTGAACCGCGCCCAGATTGGATAGAGTGTCTGCAACCACCCGAAGAGCAGCGCATTCTGCGCCAGCGGAACCGCCCGCGTGAGTGTCTGGAACAAGTGGTGATGCGTGTTGACCAGACCGGGCGTGACGACGCACCCTTGCGCATCGACCACCTCGCCGTCCGTCGACAGGCCTTGACCGACTTCAACCACCTGACCGCCCCGCAACCTCAGATCGGCATCACGCAAGACGCGCCGCTCATCATCGACGGTCACCAGATGCGACGCGCCACGGATCAGGATTTCGGTCAAATGTAGCCTGCCAGTATGTCGAGCGCTGCGCGATGCACATCCGGATGCGATGCAGCAACAACACGTCCGCCATCGTGAACGGGCTGGCCGGACCAGTCGGTGACCACACCACCCGCTGCCTCGATCAGGCCAATTGGCGCTTGGATGTCGTAACTGTTCAGGCCCGCCTCGATCACCAGATCAATCTGGCCGCTGGCCAGCAGGGCGTAAGCGTAGCAATCCATTCCGTAGCGCACCAGCTTGACCCGGCCCGCGACCGCTTCGAAGCCTGCGCGTTCGACCGGGCGACCGACTTCGGGGAATGTCGTGAAAAGGACAGCATCAGAAAGGTGGCGCGGGGCACGGGTGAAAATCCTGTCCTCACCAAGCGGACCCTTGAGCCAGGCCATACCATCAGAGCCCCAAAAACGCTCGCCGATGTAAGGTTGGTCGATCATGCCAAGCGTCGGTCCAGCCGCATTGCCCACCGCAATCAGAACACCCCAGGTCGGTGTCCCCGAGACAAAGCCGCGCGTGCCGTCAATCGGGTCCAATACCCAGGTCAGTCCGCTGTCACCTGTCTGCGCACCGAACTCCTCACCGACGATCCCGTCCGCTGGTCGCATGTCGGCCAGAACTGCACGCATAGCCTGTTCTGCTGCACGGTCAGCGACGGTCACCGGATCGTACCCGTCCGCATCCTTGTTTTCCGTGCCAAGATCCGCGCGGCGGAAATGCGGAAGAATGGCAGACGCCGCAGCGTCAGCCATAGCGTGCGCCACGTCTGTCAATTCAGGAAGAAGTTGTTTCATGAACATCGGGTGCCAGACTGACACCCTCAGTGCAACAAAAGACTGTCTTGCAACGTCAGGCGACGTCCGTCAGGACACGGGCTAGCTCAAACAGGCGACGCCGTTGCGCTTCCGGAATGGCGTAATACGTACGTACCAACTCCATCGCTTCCTTGTCGCTCAGCATATCCGTGGGGACATTGCCCGTCGCTTCAGGCTGCGCGCCGTCGTCTTTCAACCCTTCGAAGAAAAACGCGACAGGGACGCCCATGGCCTCGCCAATATCCCAAAGGCGGGATGCACTGACGCGATTTGCGCCCGTCTCGTATTTCTGGATCTGCTGAAATTTGATGCCGACCATATCTGCCAGCTTCTGCTGGGTCATACCGATCAGCCATCGGCGTTGTCGGATACGTTTGCCGACATGAACGTCCACCAGATGTGCCATCTAAATCCCAACCTTGATACTTAGTGTTGCGTCGACGCGAGAGATGCCGGGTCAAGCATCACGCGTCATCGTGGGTAGCTTGTAAGAGAATAGTCGGTAAGTTGAATGTTTTCAATGAAATCTACCCGCAACGCGCGAATGCGCTCACGAACAGCGACCGCAACGGGTACGGTTTTGAGCAAATACAGTTCAGCGGAGTACGTTTTGCACCCTTTCGCATCATCTCAGGATTACCGAGTTTGTTTTCGCTGTTCAACACGTTACGCGCTAAAGATGACCCCAAATTGCTACCTATAATTGAAAAATGGCATTGAAGCCGTTAACAAAAGTTAAGGATCTGATCATGTGGTCAATATTCAGGCACACCTCCACCCGGTCGGCCAGTTTTCGCTGACATCTTTGATTCGCCGCGTGGCCTCAGCGGCCGGAAACAGCCCGCAAGGCGACCCCATCGCTTGCCTGAAAGGCCCGACGCAGGAAACCGACAAGGGCATCATGCACTTCGCCTGTGGCCCCGCCCGCTCCGTACAGATTGATGCTGTGAGCCGGCAGATCGGGAAGCGCACCACCATGCTCGATCCGATCGAGATGCGGCGGCTCCGTCCCCTCGATCATGGAGTGCACGGCCAAGTCCGCGGCGACCGTCGCCTCGATCGTTCTATCGCTTTCGGTCTCAACCACCACATCCCAGGCGATACCAGCAGCATCCAATTGTTCAACAACGCGCGGGCGGAAGGTGCATTGACGGCCAAAGGCGAGTTTGAGGGGGCGTTGCCGCCACGCGGACCCACCGGGCGCTCCAACCCAGAACAGGGGTTTGGTGCACAACTGCTCGCCCCCCGCGTCAATTCCGGTTTCCGTTGTCAGAATGATATCACAGGCCCCCTTGGCAAACTCCGCCTTCAACCGCCGGGTATAGGAACTGTCGAGTTGCACCTTGACCCGCGGAAAAGCGGCATGGAACTGCTTCAGGACCCGCGGAATGGCGGGATAGACGATGTCATGGGGCACACCGAGGGTTATCTCACCTTCATACGCCTGATCGGTCAGACGTGTGATCACTTCATCATTCAACGCCACCATCCGTCGCGCATAGACCAGCAACTGCTCGCCTGAGGCCGTCAACGCAATCGTGCGGCCCGACCGGTCAAACAGATCAAGACCCAACAATTCTTCCAGCCGCTTCAACTGCATGGACACGGCCGACTGCGTAAGATGCAGAAATCCGGCGGCCCGTGTCACCCCACCGCTTTCGGCAACCGCAACAAAGGATCGAAGCGTGGTGACATCCAGATTTCTCATATCATACATCCTGATGGGTTACATCAAAAACATTCGTTTTAAGAATGCGCCTTCCTCGACCATATACATCAACAGATCTGATGAAAATATCGAATTGCATCACGAATTGAGAAAGGAAGACCCATGGCCCTCACCGATGTCAACGCACGCACCGTTACCGGCAAACCTCACGATCGGCGCTCTTTTTCGCTACACACCCTGTTCAACGTCTGGAAATCCCGTCGCGCTCTGGCACGCCTCGACGCACGTGGTCTTGAGGACATCGGGCTCAACGCCAACATGGCGGCGCGTGAAAGCGCGAAACCGATTTGGGATGTGCCTGCAACCTGGCGCGATTGATCCACAAAACAGACTGTGCGGCATTTAAGACAAAAACGGTCGGAATGTCGCACCTCAGCTGCTCAAAACCCTTTAAAAACTCTTGAATGACAGGGGCAGTGACCCGATATTTGACCCAATGCGGGCGGAAATCCGCGACCGGTGGCACCGCCACCGGCTTTTGTATCAATTTGGAGGTCAAATATGGCTGAGTTGAATACGATCCGGTCCGCGGCCGGTACACGCGCCGCCCAGATCGATGCGGGCCTGCGCGCCCACATGAATAAAGTTTACGGCACGATGTCCGGCGGCATGCTGATCACGGCACTTGCAGCCTGGGCCATCGCTGGTCTGGCAGTGACGTCAGATCCGACCGGTGCCACCGTCGCATTGCGCGAAGGCCAGTACCTGACGGGCCTGGGTGAAGTGCTCTACACAACGCCGCTGCGCTGGGTCGTGATGTTTGCACCGCTGGCCTTCCTGCTCTTCGGCTGGGGCGCACTGATGCGCCGCGGCTCGGCAGCCGCCGTGCAGCTCGGCTTCTTCATCTTCGCCGCCGTCATGGGCGTGTCGATGAGCTCGATCTTCCTGGTGTTCACGCCCTACTCGATCACGCAGACCTTCTTGGTCACGGCGATCGCCTTCGCGGGTCTCAGCCTCTACGGCTACACCACCAAGAAGGACCTGTCCGGCATGGGCACGTTCCTGATGATGGGTGTGATCGGCCTGATCGTCGCGATGATCATCAACCTGTTCCTGCAATCGGGCGTGATAATGATGGCCATCTCCGCCATCGGCGTCCTGATCTTTGCAGGTCTGACAGCGTTCTACACGCAGGACATCAAGAACACCTACATCGCCCACGCATCGCATGGCGATCAGGACTGGTTGGACAAGGCCGCCATCGACGGCGCGCTGAGCCTCTACATCTCGTTCCTGAACATGTTCCAGTTCCTGCTCATGTTCATGGGTCAGCAGGAATAGGCTGCGCATCAAGCACAAATGTAAAAGGCCGGTCCAAAGCGACCGGCCTTTTTCTTTGTCGGGTCGGTGGGTGGGCGCCTTTTGCGCGGACCGCGCAAAACAGAGCACCCGGCGACATCACAGGCTCTGCGTCATCCGTACGGAGGGAAAGACGATCCCATCGCCCAACGGCACATCAATCAGCCCAACCTGTCGAAACCCCACAGCTTCATAGAACGGCACCGCCGTGCGGGTGGCCCAACACTCCATCCGTGTGGCCCCCTTAGCAAGCGCGACGTCAAAACAGTGCTGCATCAGTAGCCGCCCCACCCCACGCCGCAGCGCCCGGTCATCGGTCACGACGTGCCGGATATGGCCCAGGCCGGACTCCTTTCGATCCGGTGTCCACCCGCCTGCACCCAGCACGACGCCCTCCTCCTCAACCACGTAGTATGTGCCACACGCCAACAGATCCGGTTGCGCCCGGCTGATGATGGGCAACGCCGTGACAAGCACCGAGGGTGGATAGTCGGCCTTGAGCAGCTTGGGATAGGTGCGCGCCAGCAGCGCGTCCACGGCGGCCAAATCCGCCTTGGTTGTCGGTCTGATCTGCATCATGCCTCCTCCCTCTCATCCGTATCCGCATGAGACAAATCATAGATGTAACTCTTGCGCCCCTTCGCCGTGACCCACGGCCCCTCGGGCGGGCACATGCCCTGCTCTGCCACCGGCATCTCCCATGTCCGGCCCACAAGGGCGCCGGTCTGCGGATCGCGCATGATCCAGCCAAGGCGCGCCTCCCATACCACCGTCAGGTCAGGTCGATCCGCGCGTCGATAGCAGCGCACCGCCCGTGGGTCGCGCGCAAAGCGGTATACGAGGCCATCCGACCGGCGGGTGAGCGTAAAGCTGTCCATGGTCCATCTCCACAAAAGAAAAAGGCCGCGTCCCGGAGGGCGCGGCCTTTGAATTCGAAAGAGGGGCGATCTTACTTGATCTTGCCTTCCTTGTATTCGACGTGCTTGCGCGCCACGGGATCGTACTTCCGTACGACCATCTTCTCGGTCATGGTGCGTGCGTTTTTCTTGGTCACATAGAAGTGGCCGGTGCCTGCGGTCGAGTTCAGGCGGATCTTGATCGTGGTTGGCTTGGCCATGTTCTGTCTCCTGCATCGCCAGAAAAGCCTGCACGGCCCGCCAGCGGGAAATTCGTCTTGAACCGCGCTTTTACCCGCGCCCTGCCCCGAGTCAAGCCCGCCCGGGACCCACATGCGCAACTATTTTGGCCGCCAGCGCAGCCATGCGCTGTTCGTCCACAATTTCGTGCCGTTCGTTCCGGATGCTGGACAGTCAGGCAGGCACATGCCTATTTCAAGGCATGCTCGATCCTCTCAGCGATATCCTGACGCGGCTCACGCTTCAGGGCACATTGTACTTCCGCACCGCCTTTTCCGCGCCCTGGGGCGTGGGCGTGCCGTCCTACAAGAACGTGGCGCGGTTCCACTACGCGGATCGCGGCGACTGCAAGGTGCGCATCGCGTCCACAGACACCATTGTCCACGTGCGCCAGGGCGACCTGATCATCATCCCCCACGGCGCCGCGCACGATCTGCTGAGCGCGGAGGGCGCAGACCGCGGCGTGCCCCCACTTGAATCCGTGCTCGAAGAAGCCGGATAAACCGGCCGCGGCGTGCTGGTCTACGGGGGTGAGGATCAGACCCGCACCACGCAACTGATCTGCGGCCACTTCTCTTTGGCCGACCGCGCCTCGCACGTGCTGATCGACAAGCTGCCCGATCACATCCTGATCGAGAATTACGGCGAAAGCGCCGGGCGCTGGATGGAAACGTCTCTGCGGATGATCGCATCCGAAGCAGGGCAGGACCGGATCGGCGGCGACCTGATCGCGCAAAAGATCTCCGAGGTCATCTTTACCCAGGCCCTGCGCGCGTTCATCGAAACGGATGCCGCAGCGCAATTGGGCCTTGCCGGCTTTGCCGACCCCAACATCTCGCGCGCGCTCGATGCCTTTCACCGCAACCCCGCATCGCAGTGGAGTGTCGAAGACCTCGCCCACGCCGCCGGTCAGTCCCGCACCGCCTTTGCCGTGCATTTTGCCGACAAGATGGGGGTCACCCCCATGCAGTACCTGACCGAGTGGCGGATGCAGATCGCACAGCAGGACCTGCAGGACACCAACAAGTCCATCGCCGACATTGCCTATGACGTCGGCTATGCCTCGGATTCCGCCTTTGCCCGCGTATTCAAGCGCGAAGTAGGCCAAAGCCCTGCCGCGTTTCGGAAGAATCGAACAAAAAATCCGGCTTGAACTGCACTTTCGTTCGCAGATTTGAACGATCTGTCGGTTTTGCTGAACGCTCGCAAATGGAACCAACCCGCCAAAACGCACACATTCCTCTCACAGAAGCGGGCACTGACGCGCTGCAGATCAGAGGAAAGGACCGCTCATGTCACTGCGTTTTGTTACCAAGGAAATCCACGCCTATCTCGACTACCCCGTTGCCCTCGGCCTGATGGCGATGCCCGCCCTGCTGGGCCTTGGCAGCAGCCACATGCTGGCCTTCTGGCTTTCGGTCGCCACCGGTGTGGCCGCCGTCGGCCTGACCATCCTGACGGACCACCATCTGGGCCTGATCCGGGTCCTGCCCTACAAGCTGCATCTGGCCGTTGACGGTGCGGTGGGTGCGGTCTTCCTGATCGCACCCTTTGCATTGGGCTTCTCGGGTCTCGACGCCGCCTATTACTGGCTCATCGGCGCCACGGTCATGGCTGTCGTATCCCTGCACCGAGGCGAAACGCCCGCACTGGGCTGATCCACCACTCCATTTACCAACATTTCACAGCTTTCACCCCTGGCGCAGCGATGCGCCAGACCACCCGGGCTTTGCCCACACTCCGCTGAAACGAAAGGAAATCCCATGTTTCGCACCCTGACCATCGCCACCGTCGCTGCCCTCTCCATTGGCTCTGCCGCCCTGGCCGCAGATGAATACAATGTCTCGACCGGCCTGACGGCGGCAGGCGCACCGCTGGGCCTGCACGGCGTCGACCCGGTGGCCTTCATCGCCACGGGCAATCCGGTCGAAGGCTCCGCCGCCCACGCGGCCGTGCATGACGGTGTCGCCTACCGCTTCGCCTCCGCCGACAATCTGGCCGCGTTCGAAGCCGACCCGGCATCCTACCTGCCGGAGAATGGTGGCTTCTGCACCTTCGGCGTGTCAGTCGGCAAGAAGTTCGACGGTGATCCCGACTACGCCGCCGTGATCGACAACAAGCTCTACGTGTTCCTGAACGCCGACATCTTCGCGGCCTTCAACAAGGACCGCGCAGGCACGATCACCAAGGCGGCCACCAACTGGACCGATATCCACAGCGTGGCTGTCGAAGACCTCTGATCCGTCAGCCAGGTCTTGGATATCGAAGCGGGCAAGGGCATGGGCCTTTGCCCGTTTTTTCATGCGCGCGGAGGGGCTGTAAGCCGGATTCTGTCTAGGCAGGTTGCCCTGCCCGAGATGACCATTCATCTTGGGATGCTGTTGCCAACATCCCTCTAGCTGCCAACCCGGACCTGCTGGGGCAGAAGCAGCCCCGGACCGTTGCCGGCCCACGCGGTCCCTATTTGGCATTGCTCCCGGTGGGGCTTGCCGTGCCCGGTCTGTTGCCAGCCCGGCGGTGGGCTCTTACCCCACCGTTTCACCCTTTCCCCGGCGCACCGGGGTAGTCTGTTTTCTGTGGCGCTGTCCGTCGGGTTGCCCCGCCCGGGTGTTACCCGGCACCGTTGCTTCTGGGAGTCCGGACTTTCCTCTCAGGTAGGTTGCCCCACCCAAGCGGCCATCCGCCCCTCCGCGCCGGACGCGCATACGTGCGGAACCGGGGGTGCGTCAATGGGTGGTGTTGCGCGGGTTGTGGATGCGGGAGCCTCCGGCGGGAGTTTATTTGGCAAGATGAAGGAGGATCGCAGCGCTCAGGTGGAAACCCTCGTTTTGCCTTTCAAAGCAATAAAGTCCGCGGGATCAAGTGGCCCGGTCGCAACGGGCCGATGGCGCAGGCGCACCGCCGCGAGAAGGGCTTCATCCGAGGCATCGGCAGTGTACCCGGCAACGCGCGCGACGTGCCGGAATGCGTCACTGCCCTCGCCGGAGGGCGAGATCTTCGCCACAGGCCGCGCCGCCAAGCCCCGCGCTTCCAGCCGTGCCCAGTCAAAGAACGGTCCCGGATCGAACTTGCGCCCCGGCGCCATGTCGGAATGCCCGATGACGTTCCGGGCCGGGATCGCCCACGCAGCAAGAATGCGCGCCAAAAGCCCCTCAAGGCTCTGCATCAGCGGTTCCGCAAACGGCCCCTGCCCGTCATTGTCGAGCTCGATCCCGATGGACCGCGAGTTGATGTCGGACAGCCCGTCCCACTCTCCCGCACCCGCATGCCATGCGCGCAGCCCTTCCGGCACCAATTGGGTGACACTGCCCGATTTACAGATCACGTAGTGCGCCGACACCTCAGCCGTTGGATCACAAAGCCGCTCAATGGCCTCCTCCGCCGTCGCCATCGCGGTGTAGTGCAGCACCACATGCGTCGGTCGCAACCCGTCCCGCCGCGGCCCGCAATTCGGCGAAGGATGCTGATGCAGGATCAGTTGCCAGCCGCCCGGCGGAATGGTGCCGGGTCCCAGCCGCAGGCATAGCCGTCGCCATCCGGATCCAGCCCCTTGCGATCGCGCTGCGGCCCACCGGAGGCGAGGAAGTCGATCTGCGCCTCGTCACTGGAGTTGTAGACCGCGCAATTGCGCTGAAACTTGGCCGCCGACGCGACCGAGAACCGGCGATGCATCTGCGTGCCCTTCGGATGGCGGGTTTGCAGGGCATATTGGACGACATTCGGCTGCGCACTGCCCGCCCGCGAGGGCAAGGCCGTGGGCTGCACCACCTGATATTGCTGCCGGTTCGCTTCCAGACGGGCCGCATCGCTTGCGATGGATTCGCGCGACGACACCGCATCGAAATTGTTCTCGTCCGATATGCCCGGATTGTTCAGGATCACGGGCGCCGCGTTCGACGGGCTCGCGTTGACCACGGTCTGCCCGGAATTGGCCCGGGCGGCCGCCGCATCATTGTTCGCCGCAATCTGCGCCAGCTCCGCATCCAGGCTGGCCGGATTCGATACCGCACGCGGCGTTTGCGCCGTGGCCGGCCGCGCAGGCGCACCTGCCACAGGCTGCTGCCCCGCAGGGGGCAAGGGTTGCGTGCCAACCGGTGCAGCGGGCTGAACCGCCGGACCTGTCAGCTGTGCGTCGCGGGCCTCGCGCGCGGCCAGCGTGTTGGGGTTGTCAAAGCCTACGCCACGTCCAGGATCGGCAAAATCACCCGGATTGCTGTCTGGGATCGCGGGCTGACACGCGGCCAGTCCGGCCACGGCACCCAGCATCAGGAAACTGCGGAAACTCATCATCTGCTCTACCCTTTTGGGTTTTGGTCGAACGGGATTACCACCATTTCTGCGGTTTGGCCACAAAACCGGCCCGTGCCTCCAGGGCATAAGCGGTGTTCAGCAAATCCCCTTCCTCCCATGGACGGCCAATCAACTGCAGGCCCAACGGCAAACCCTGCGCATCGGTTCCCGCAGGCACGGCGATGCCCGGCAGGCCCGCCATGTTGACGGTCACGGTGAACACGTCGTTCAGATACATCTGCACCGGATCATCCGACGCCTCGCCCAACCCAAAGGCGGCAGAGGGCGTCGCAGGCGTCAGGATCGCGTCGATCCCCTGGGCAAAGACGTCCTCAAAGTCCTTCTTGATCAGCGTCCGCACCTTGCGCGCACGGTTGTAGTAGGCGTCATAGAACCCGGCACTCAGCACATAAGTCCCGATCATCACGCGGCGCTTCACCTCGTCACCAAAACCCTCGGCCCGGGTCTTTTCATACATCTCGGTGATGCCGTCGCCCTGATCCAGCTTGGCGCGATGCCCATAGCGCACCCCATCATAGCGGGCGAGGTTCGAGGACGCCTCGGCCGGCGCTACCACATAGTAAGCAGGCAGCGCGTATTTGGTGTGAGGCAGCGAAATATCGACAATCTCCGCTCCCGCATCGGCCAGCATCTCGCGGCCTTGCGCCCAGAGCGTTTCGATCTCGTCCGGCATCCCGTCCATGCGGTATTCTTTGGGAATACCGATCTTCTTGCCCTTGATGTCGCCGGTCAGCATGGCCTCGAATTTCGGCACCGGCAGATCGACGCTGGTGCTGTCTTTGGGATCATGGCTGCACATGGTTTCCAGCATGATGGCCGCATCGCGCACCGACTTGGTCATCGGCCCCGCCTGATCCAGCGAAGACGCAAAGGCCACCACACCCCAACGCGAACACCGTCCATAGGTCGGCTTGATGCCGGTGATGCCGGTAAAGGCCGCAGGCTGGCGAATGGAGCCGCCCGTATCAGTGCCGGTCGCCGCCAGACACAGATCCGCAGCCACAGCACTGGCCGAGCCACCCGACGACCCGCCGGGGGTCAGGGCAGCCTCATCATTGCCGCGCCGCCACGGGTTCACAGCATTGCCATACACGGACGTCTCGTTGGACGAGCCCATGGCAAATTCATCCATGTTCAACTTGCCCAGCATCACCGCACCTGCATCCAGCAGGTTGCCGCTGACGGTGCTCTCATATTCTGGCAGGAACCCTTCCAGAATACGGCTCCCGGCCTGAGACGGCACACCCTTGGTACAGAACAGATCCTTGATCCCGATGGGCAAGCCGCACATGTCGGGCGCATCACCCGCCTTGATCCGCGCATCCGCCGCCTTGGCCTGCTCCCGTGCAATCTCGGGCGTGTTGTGGACAAAGGCGTTCAGCGCCCCAGCCCCTTCGATCTCAGTCAGGCACGCCTCGGTCAACTCGACCGAGGTCACGTCACCTTCGCGCAGTGCATCACGGGCTTCAGCCAGCCCCAGCTTGTTCAATTCGCTCATCACTCAACCACCTTCGGCACGGCAAAGAACCCCTCGCGGGCATCCGGCGCGTTGGCCAGCACCTTGTCCTGCTGACCACCATCCGTCACCTCGTCCACACGGCGCTTCAGGCGCTGCGGGGTCACGGATGTCATGGGCTCCACGCCCTCCACATCGACCTCGCTCAGCTGCTCGATGAAGCCGAGGATCGTGTTGAATTCGTCAGCCAGCGCCGGAAGCTGATCTTCCTCGACCTTGATCCGGGCCAGTTTCGCCACGCGGGCGGCGGTGCTTTGATCGATGGACATGAAATCCCTCTCTTGCGTCTTGAGGCGGCTTTATCGCGCGGCGGGTGTGCCTTCAAGCCTCTCGGGCGCGCAAGAAGCGCACATACACCTCGATCATCCAGCCCAGCATGACCGCGTTGAGGATATGCCACAGAAAATGCGTGCCCAAGGGGATCTGGTTGCACAGCATATCATCAACCGACCGCGCGGTCAGAGACACCAGCAGAATGACGGCGCCGATCACAAATCCGCGCGCCAGCGCAGGCGCACGGCGCCACAGGGCGACGGCATAGATCAGGATCAGCGCGGGGACAGGCAGATACCCCGCCGATACACCCAGCACGGGCACATATTGAAACAGCGGGACGGTTGCCGCGGCATACGGGAAAAACAATGCCGTCGCGCCCAGCGCCCAACCCGTCCGCATGCCCCAGACATCCCGGTTGATGGCGAAGATATATAGTAGAATGAACGCTGCAATCGGCGCCACATCCGCAATGGCCGACCACACCTGCGCGTGGGTGTGAAACAGGTAGCTGCCCAGCCCGATCAGCCCAAGGATGATGCAAAGCACACGGGCCAGCGGCACCCCCGCACTACGCCGCCACATCCAAAGGGCGGCAATGACAAAGGCTGCGTTGGTCACCGCATTCACCGGCTCGGCCCAATAGTCCGGCCCCAACCGCTCGCAATACCCGTCAATCTGGCGCAGCAATTCCATGCCCTGTCACCTACCCCTCCCAACGCGCCATTCAAGAGGGCACCGCACGTTGCGTTAACCCCTGCCCCACCGCCCGATGGGGGTGCACAGGGGGTGTACGGATGGTGCACGCGGGGTGACACCCTGTCTCCGCCCCTTAAACTCCGTAAAAATCAGGTAAATCCCGGCGCGAATCGCGCCGATCCGGGGCTCCGCCCATTCGGACCTCAAACACCGCCCCACGGTGTTTGCCGCTGCGCGGACCGGTCCGAATTCCCTGTTTCAAAAAAAATCCCCGCCGGAGGCTCCCGCACCCTGAAATCGGCGCTACACTCGCGTAAAACGGGAGACGCACCATGAACATCATCTGGCTCGGCCACGGCAGCTTTCGCATCGAAATCGGGGACCAGATCCTGCTGATCGACCCCTGGCTCACCGGCAACCCCATGCTTGCCGAAGACCAGCACGAGGCGGCCATCCAGGACGCCACCCACATCCTCGTCACGCATGGCCATTTCGACCACACCGCCGACAGCGTTGCGATCAGCCAGAAGACCGGCGCACCAGTCTCGGCCATCTTCGAGCTGGGCAACCTGCTCTTTGCCAAGGGCGCGATCCAAGGTCATGCATACGGTCGCGGCGGCACGATCAGCCTTGGTAACGTCACCGCGACCCTGGTGCCGGCATCGCACTCATCCTCCATCGGAGACGACGAGAACCCGCGCTATTCGGGCCAGGAATGCGGGTTCATCATTCGCGGCGAAGACAAGGTGATCTATGTCTCGGGCGACACTGACATCATGGCGGACATGTCGTGGATCGGCGACTACCACAAACCCGATATCGGCATCCTGTCGGCAGGGGGATATTATACCATGGACATGGCCGGCGCCGCCTATGCCGCCCGGCACTTCTTTCACTTCGATACTGTAATCCCATGTCATTACAGGACTTTCCCGCTCCTCGAACAATCGGCAGAGGTGCTGAAGGAGGGGTTGCCGGGCGTCAAGGTGATCGAGCCGGAGGTCATGCAGCCCATCACCCTCTGACACGGCACATCCCGAAGCCTTCAAAGGAAATAGCTACCGCCGAGATGCGAAAAACTGCTTCAACAGGTCCTCGGCCTCTGTCGCTGCAATCCCGTCATAGACCTCGGGCACATGATGCGCTTGGGGATGCGAAAACACCCGCGCCCCATGGGCCACACCGCCGGACTTGGGATCTGACGCGCCATAATACACCCGCGCAATCCGCGCCGCCGCAATCGCCGCCGCACACATGGCGCAAGGTTCCAGCGTCACGTAAAGATCATGGCCCACCAGCCGCTCCGACCCAGCATCAGCACAAGCCGCCCGGATCGCCAGAACCTCTGCATGGGCCGTCGGATCGTTCAACTCCCGCGTCCGGTTGCCCGCCCGCGCCACGATCTGCCCGGCAGGCGACACCACAACAGCGCCCACAGGCACCTCGCCCCGCGCACCCGCCGCCCGCGCCTCCTCCAGCGCCTGATCCATGAATGACCGAAACTCCATGGCGCTTCCCTGCCACGCCGCTTGCCTGCCGCGCAACCCGGCGGTAAGCCCGGCCCATGACCCAAGACACCCCCAAAGGCGACCGCATCGCCAAGGTTCTCGCCCGCGCCGGTATCGCCAGCCGCCGCGGCGCGGAAGATATCATCGCCGCTGGCCGCGTGAGCGTGAATGGCAAGCAGATCGACAGCCCGGCGCTGAACGTAACCGACAGCGACAAGATCACAGTGGATGGCAAACCCCTGCAAGCCCCTGATCCTGAAAGACTTTGGCTCTACCACAAGCCTGCTGGGCTGGTGACGACCACAAAGGATGAACAAGGCCGCAAGACTATCTTCGATGCCCTGCCAGACGACATGCCGCGCGTGATGAGCGTCGGACGGCTCGACCTCAATTCCGAAGGGCTCCTGCTGCTGACCAACGATGGCGGGATCAAGCGCAAGCTCGAACTGCCTTCGACCGGTTGGATGCGGCGCTACCGCGTGCGGGTGAACGGTCGGCCAACCGATCCGCAGCTTGAACCCTTACGCAAGGGCGTCACGGTCGAGGGCGAGCACTTCCAGCCCATGCAGGTCACGCTGGACCGCCAGCAGGGTGCCAATGCCTGGCTCACCGTCGGCTTGCGCGAAGGCAAGAACCGCGAGATCCGGCGCGCGATGGACAGCATCGGCCTCGCCGTGAACCGGCTGATCCGCGTCAGCTACGGTCCTTTCCAACTGGGCGAGTTGAAACAGGGCGCGGTCGAGGAGGTGCGCAGACGGATCGTGCGCGACCAACTGGGTCTTGATCCTGAACCAGAGACCGGTACGGCCAAACCCAAGGGCAAACCCCGCCGCACGCGCAAGCCGCCTCGACGGTAAGCTCATATGTGACACGCGGCGTGAAACTTTCCCCTTGTGCCCGTCATTTGCGCGTCACACCTCTCATGCAGTGGAGGGGACGCGCGCACCCCTAGTGCCGCACCCGCAAAGCGGCTATATATCTGATAGCCAACAGGGAACTACGGGATGGAGCCGACCGCTTTTCAGAAAATCGCCTTTGCCGCATTGCTGGCATTGATGTTCGGCGTGACACTGGGTTTGCTCGGTGGCCTCTGACCTGATGATGAAGCGTCAACCTCACCGTCGCTGCGCCCGCAGCGTTTTGAGTGGCAAAGCGGTGGCATTGATCAGCGCTCTGATCTGCACGCCCGATTCACCGCTGCTCGCGAGGAATGTCGGCGAAATTACATACCCGGCGGGCGCTCCGAAAATCATCTCGGACTTCCGGTCGCGCACCAACGTTCGCGGCGGTTTGCGGCTGTCAGTCCACCAAGGCATTGATTTGGCCGGTCCAAACGGCAGCCAGATCATTGCCGCAGCCGACGGGCGCGTACTTGAGACGGATGTCGGATCTTGCTGGGGGCCAACTGTCGTTATCGACCACGGCATCGGCCGGGATGGCAAGCCTCTGATTGCGGCCTACGGGCACCTTGGTCAAATGCAGGTCAAGTCCGGCCAGAGCGTACGCCGCGGGCAGTTGATCGGTACGCTAGGCAACAACCAGCGCGACTTCAGATGTATCGGCGGCGTGCGCCACCTGCATTTCCAGCTGGGCCGCGCGTGGCGCGGACCGGAAAAGGGCACGTTCTGGGGCCACATGCGCTATCTGCGGGATGGCAAACGAGGCACCAATCCGCATCAATACTGGGCAGACGGGCCCAATCGTGTCACCTGTTTCGACGCCGGACGCAGCTATCCCGCCGGAACGCTGACCTACCCCGTGCCCTGCGCCGGAGGAGCCTGAGACCATGGCCAAACGCTTTGGCGGCAAGTACAGCCCCGACCCGACCGACGCACCCGACACAGGCGACCGCCCGGCTTTTGATCGGGCCAAGGTGGACCCGGTTGGCGCGCGCGCCAACCTGATGTTCCTGCCCGCCATACCGATGGTGTTTCTGGCATTGAACGATGGGGCGACCGGGCTTGTGACCGCGCTGGTATCTGCCGCCGTGCTGACCGGCGGCGCATTCATGCTGCGCGAGGGGCTGAAGGCTGAAGCCGCATACCATACCCGCAAGGTCGCGCGCCGACCTGCCCTGCCGCGCAAGATCATCGCGGCCTTCCTCGTTGGTTTCGGCATCACGCTGGCTGCCTATCGCTCCGATCCGGGCATCATCGCACCTCTGCTCTACGGGCTGGCCGCCTTTGGCCTGCACTTGGCCGCTTTCGGCATCGACCCTCTGAAATCCAAGGGCCTCGAAGGCGTCGACAGCTTCCAACAAGACCGCGTTGCCCGCGTCGTGGATGGGGCCGAAGAGTTGCTGGCCGACATGCGCGACGCCATGAAGCGCGCCGAAGATCGCAAGATGGAACTGCGTCTCGACCAGTTCCAGACCACCGTGCGCGACCTCATCCGCACGGTCGAGGAAGACCCGCGCGACCTGACCGCGGCACGCAAATATCTGGGCGTCTACCTGATCGGTGCGCGCGACGCGACGATCAAGTTCGCCGACATCTACGGGCGCAGCCGCGACGCGCAGGCCCGCACCGACTACGCAGCCCTTCTGGACGATCTGGAAGAGAACTTCGCCGCGCGCACCCGCAAATTGCTCACCGAGGATCGCTCCGACCTCACCATCGAAATCGACGTGCTGCGCGACCGCTTGCAGCGCGAAGGCGTGCGCGTGTCGCCCGCCGATGACGCTTAACGATAAGGATCAAGTCATGTCCGAAACAGTTCGCCAAAAGGCCGAAGCCGCTCTTGCACAGGTCGAGGAAGTCACCGCCGTGGTGCTGCCCGAACCCAAGGACGCCAACGCGATTGTCCCGCTGGAACAGGCCGACGCGCCCGTTGGCACCGAAATCCGCGCCCGTATGGACGAGATCGACATGGAAGACACGCAATCCATCGTGTCTTTCGGCTCTGCCGCGCAGGCAGAGTTGCAGGAAATCAGCCAGTCCATGCTGCAGGACGTCCGAAACAAGGATGTGGGCCCGGCAGGCGACAGCTTGCGCAATATCGTGACCACAATCCGGGGCTTTTCGGTTTCCGAACTCGATGTCCGGCGCGAGCGCAGCTTCTGGGAGAAGCTTCTGGGCCGCGCGGCCCCCTTTGCCAAGTTCACTGCCAAGTTCGAAACGGTGCAGGGCCAGATCGACAAGATCACCGACGATCTGCTTTCGCATGAGCACACGCTTCTGAAAGACATCAAGTCGCTCGACCTGCTCTATGAAAAGACACTGCAATTCTACGACGAGTTGGCGCTCTACATCGCGGCGGGCGAGGAGAAGATCAAGGAACTGGACGACAAGGTGATTCCCGCCAAACAGGCCGAAGTGGATGCCGCCGCCGAGGATGACCAGGTGATGAAAGCGCAGGAACTGCGCGACCTGCGCGCCGCCCGCGACGATCTGGAGCGGCGGGTACACGACCTGAAACTGACCCGTCAGGTGACGATGCAATCCCTGCCCTCGATCCGGCTGGTGCAGGAAAACGACAAGAGCCTTGTCACCAAGATCAACTCCACCCTCGTCAACACCGTGCCGCTTTGGGAAACACAACTGGCTCAGGCCGTAACCATCCAGCGCAGCGCCGAAGCGGCGGCTGCCGTGCGTGACGCCAACGACCTGACCAACGAGTTGCTCACTGCCAACGCCGCCAACCTGCGCGAAAGCAACAAGGCGATCCGAACCGAGATGGAGCGCGGCGTCTTCGACATCGAGGCCGTCAAGCAAGCCAATGCCGACCTGATCGGCACCATCGAGGAAAGCCTGCAGATCGCCGACGAGGGCAAAGCCAAGCGTGCGGCTGCCGAGGAAGAACTGAAGAAGATGGAGGCCGAACTGCGCGACACACTTGCGTCGGCCAAGGCCCGCAAGGATGGCGTGGGCGACACCGCTGGCACTTCGGTTCCGAACTGACCGAAAAAACGATGCTCGGGGCACGGATCAGACGCAGGATGACGGCATGGGGCGGCCTCGTCGCCCTTGGGCTTCTTGCGGCCTGCGACGTGTTCCAGCCCGTCGAACCCGTGCTGACGCCGAAAGTGCGGCCAGCCGGACTGGCACCACCACCGGTCCCGGACATCCAGGCGACGTCGCAGGAAAGTGCGGCCTTGCGCGCCTATCTGGCACAGGTCCAGTCCAGCCAACTGACCTCCGGGCTGCTCAGGCAGGATGGCGGCGGGCCGGACACGCCCTTCACCTCCGACATGCTGGCCCGCAATTTCGAAGAGATCGTGTTCTTCAACGAATATGCCAGTCCCGGCGTCCGCCCCGGCGCGCCCAGCGCCCTGCGCCGATGGGCGGCACCTGTGCGCATTGGGATCGAGTTTGGTGCGTCGGTCCCGCCCAGTCAGCGCACGCGCGACACCAATGATGTGATCGCCTATGCCCGGCGATTGTCGCAAGCGACGGGCCACCCCATTTCGGTGTCCGACAATCCGAATTTCCTGGTCTTTTTCGTCTCGGAAGACGACCGGGCCGCTGCGCTGAATGCGCGCGCCACCCGTTTGCCTGCGGTAAACCGGATCAACGTGGGGCCGGTACGGGATCTGCCCAGTGATGCTTATTGCGCCGTCGCAGCCTATGCAGGCGGCGCCGAAAAATCGACCTACACCGCGGCCGTTGCCGTGATACGGTCGGAGAACCCCGACCTCTTGCGACTGTCCTGCATTCACGAGGAGCTTGCCCAGGGCCTTGGCCTTGCCAATGACAGCCCGGATGCGCGCCCGTCGATCTTCAATGACGACGATGAGTTCGCGCTGCTGACAGGTCATGATGAGCTGCTGCTGGGTATGCTCTACGACGACCGTCTGCGCCCTGGCATGGGGCTGGTCGAAGCGCAACCTATCGTCGCCGACCTGGCGCGGGAGAAGCTGGGCGAAGACATCGCAGAACTGCAGGCCAGCGCTCAACAATAGCACATTGCCGTGAGGCCACCTGTCTGACCACAAGCCCGTACATATGTGCGCTTCATCACATGAAACGCACAAGGTCGGCCCCATCATGCTCTCCACGCTCACAGCCTTTCCCCTGCGCATTGTCCTGATCGCGGGCCTGATCGGCGAGCTTGCTTTCGAAGCCTATGCTTGGCTCATGTCCCCCCTGATCTTCGGCGTCGTGCTCGAACCCAGCAACCTGATCGCGGCACTCGCCAGGATCTACCTCGATGCATCGCTCGGCTACGGGGCAGCCTTTGCGGTGCACTTCGCCATCGGTGTCGTGGGGTTCGGCAGCGCCGTCTGGCTGATCCACCGCCTCAGCGGCCTGCGCCCGGAACTGGCGGGGGCACTGACCGGCCTTGCGCTCTGGTTCGTGGCGCAAGGCGGCCTCGCCCAATTGGTCGGGCGCGACTTCATGATGGGGTTCGGTGCATACACACAGTCGTCCTTTGTCGGCCATGTCGGCATGGCAACGATCATGGGGGCCGTCATCGCGCGACTGCAAGCGCGCCACCGCGCAGAACGAACTGCGTAAACGGCTGCCACACGCACGTGCCGTCAAAACCCTTCGCACTTGCTGCCATGGCATCCTATATTGGCTGCAACTGAATACAAAGGGCACCGCAATGAGCATTTTCGATTTCCTCTCCGGCCAGTTCATCGACGTCATCCACTGGGTCGACGACAGCCGGGACACGATGGTCTGGCGGTTCGAACGCGAGGGGCACGAGATCAAATACGGTGCCAAGCTGACGGTGCGCGAGGGGCAAGCTGCCGTCTTCGTGCACGAAGGCCAACTGGCCGACGTCTTCACCCCCGGTCTCTACATGCTCGAGACCAACAACATGCCCATCATGACGACGCTGCAGCACTGGGATCACGGCTTCAAAAGCCCGTTCAAATCCGAGGTCTATTTCGTCAACACCACCCGCTTCAACGACCTGAAATGGGGCACCAAGAACCCGATCATCTGCCGCGATCCGGAATTCGGCCCCGTGCGCCTGCGCGCCTTCGGCACTTACTCGGTCAAGGTGGCGGACCCTGCGCGGTTCCTGGTCGAGATCGTCGGCACCGACGGCGAATTCACGATGGACGAGATCAGCTTCCAGATCCGCAACATCATCGTGCAGGAGATGTCCCGCAGCCTTGCCAAGTCCGGCATCCCGGTCATGGACATGGCCGCCAACACGCGCGAACTGGGCCAACTTGTGGCCAAGGAAATCAGCGCCCAAATCACCGAATACGGGCTCACCCTGCCCGAGCTCTACATCGAAAACATCTCGCTGCCGCCGGCGGTCGAGGAGGTGATGGACAAGCGGTCCTCCATGGGCGTGATCGGAAATCTCAACGAATACATGCAGTTCCAGGCGGCAGAAGCGCTTGGCCGTGAGGGCAGCGGCGCATCTGACGCGATGCAGGCCGGGCTGGGCGCGGCGATGGGCCTGCAAATGGGTCAGCAGGCTGCATCCCCCGGCCCCTGGGGCGCGCAACCTGCACGCGGCGGCGCCACACCGCCGCCCCCGCCTGTCGAACATGTCTGGCACGTGGCAGAAAACGGCGAGACGAAGGGCCCGTTCTCCAAGGCACAGCTGGGTCGCATGGCGCAAGCGGGCGAGCTGTCTCGCGAAAGCTATGTCTGGACAGCAGGCCAGGACGGCTGGATGAAGGCAGAGGACGTGACTGAATTGGCCCAGCTTTTCACCATCCTGCCGCCACCACCGCCGCCCGGGGTGTAACAGACACCTGTAGCGCCCGCCTTTGGCACGAACCATGGAAGCGTAGTGTCGCCTTTGCGGCGGCACCATCAATCACGCCGCCTGCGCTCCGTATTCGCTAAAGCTTCACTCCACAGCTCACATCGCCTGCCTTATGCGGATCAATCGCAAGCTGATATTCTGGAATTTTTTCACCTTTGCACCAATAGAATTCCCGAGTGGTTTCACCCTGCATCAGAAACTCCCGCGCCAAGCCCTGGGCATGGAATTCCCGCATGGTCCCATCTTCAACGATGTAATCTCCGTTCTTCTTCTTGGTCGTGGGCTTAGTATTGAGAAGATCATCAACATATGGAATTCTTTTTACCAAGTTTGCCATGGTCTTTTTGAGAATGGTCACATTCATACCGTTGTGCCAATCGTAGTCATCGAACACTTTGTACGTAAATTTCATATCGTATCGCACCTGGTTTCCGTCCGGGGTAACCAAAACCTCCCCCATGCCCCAACATTGATATCCGTGCATTGCGAAATACCAGTTCGGACACTCTTCTTTGCGCACTGCAGCAGACTCCGGCCGGGCTGACGCAAAGCTGTGACGTCCAAACGGCAGCGTCTCCACATAAGCCTTGGCCTGACCAACCTCTTCAGTAAATCTTTTGTGCGCAGCAGGTGAAGACGCAATGATGTTTTCTACATTCAGATCCAAGTCTCTTCCTGAAGCTGTGAAGTAGTGTTCAAGATGCCGGCGCGTGTCTTTCCCAACCAATCCACTCAAAGTGTTCAGGAAAAGAAAGCTGGTCATCTTTTCCTTTAGCGCGATCATATCAGCTGTTTCAGGTTTCGAATTGAATTTACCAAAAATACGACTTCTCTCACCCTTGAGATAGCTGTCAACGACCACTTTTGGATCACAATTTCCGGGCATATAATGCGTGCTTGATTTGGCTTGAGTTGGCATATTACCTCAACGAATTAAAATGAATGTCTACCGCCATAGATTATGTCGATCAGATAATCACAGTAAATGACACAGCCCAGACGGGACGGGAGGTTTGCCGACCGATACGGCAAAATACGGCAAATGTCCGCTGATGTATGGCGGTCTTTTCAGTTTGCTGTTGCGGCTTCCAACAGCAGCATATCCAGCGGCGGTTACTAAATTTCGAAGCCCAGCGCTCCAGCGGCTAGGAGTGGTTGGAAGACATCAATCAGACGGAGGTGGCGAACCCTTTGCAAAGGCCGCCACGCTACCGGTATTCGGCGAAGGACCAAGAAGCCGCCTGCGCATGGCAAAGAAACCCGACAACGCGCATGGGCTCTTGCAAAGACAGCACGTGGAACTCTCAGGGCCATAGGCATACCAAACCCTCTGCCTCGCTAGAGCCCCCCCGCACCCCATCTTGTCGGCTTTCCAGCTGAATGGAAACTCGCGTTGTTCACAAAGTGAAAGCCCACCTTCTTACACCATTCGATATAGCCAACATCTGTCCAGACCAGTACGCTCGACGATACTGACACAGGAACAGCCATGCGCCGCAAAGTCACCATTGCCCTCCACTGGACGAATTTCGTCCTCCTGATCCTTCTGGTGGCAGGCGGGCCGATCCCCGCCATCGCTTGGGCCTTTGTGCTGACAGGCGTCGGCATGTGCGCCATCGCCATCGTCCAGGGCCTGATGAACGGCCCCGGCCCCAAGCTCGAAGGCGCGTTGCGCACCGTACACCCATGGCTCAGCCGCGGCATGTACGCCGCGCTTGGCCTCGTGGCGGCACTCACTGCATGGTATATGCTCGGTGGACGCTGGGGTGGCCCCGCCCTCGTCGATCTGTACTTTTACCTGATCGCGGCCTCATCGCTGCACGCCATCTTCCACCTCTGGCGACACACCGCGCTCGGCGACGGCGCCTTGCGCCGGATCACGCCAAAGGCCATGCATTCGCTTCTATGACCGACTCTTCCGACCCAACCGCTGCGGCCACCACAGCCGATCACCGCTTTCCCTGCGACAATTGCGGCGCCGACTTCCGCTTTGATCCAAGCGCGGGCCTGCTGGTCTGCGACCATTGCGGCAACACGGCCCCCATGGACACGGACGCCCCGCGCACCATCGCCCCCATCGCCGAACTGGACTACCGCGCGGCCCTCACCGCCGACCTGCCAGCGGCGGAGATCGAGGAGACCCGCGTCTCCACCTGTCCCAACTGCGCGGCACAGGTCGAATTTGACGCCGACCTCCACGCCACCGAATGCCCGTTCTGCGCCACGCCGGTCGTCACCGACACCGGCGCCCACCGGCATATCAAGCCGCGCGGCGTCCTGCCCTTCGCGCTGACAGAGGCAGAGGCACGGGATGCCATGACCACCTGGCTCGGCAATCTCTGGTTCGCCCCCGGCGGCTTGCAGGACTACGCGCGCAAGGGCCGCGCGATGCAAGGCATCTACGTCCCCTACTGGACCTTCGACGCCGACACCCGCAGCAGCTATTCCGGCGAACGCGGCACCGTCTACTACGAAACCCGAACGGTGATGCGCGACGGTAAGCGCCAACAGGTGCGCGTGGCCAAAGTGCGCTGGCGCCCTGCACACGGCAAGGTCGCCCGCTTCTTCGACGACGTGCTGGTGCTGGCGTCAAAGTCCCTGCCCAAACGCTTCACCGACGCGCTGGAACCCTGGGATCTGAGCGCGCTGGAACCCTACGCGCCCGAATTCCTCGCCGGTTTCCGGGCCGAAGGTTATGCAGTCGAGCTGGAGGAAGGGTTCGAAGAAGCCCGCGCCAAGATGGACCGCGTCATCGCCCGCGACGTCAAGTTCGACATCGGAGGCGACCGCCAGCGCATCCACGCCATCGACACCAAGCTGGGGGCCATCACATTCAAACACGTGCTACTGCCTGTCTGGCTCGCCGCCTACAAGTACCGGGGCGAAACCTACCGCTTTGTCGTCAACGGGCGCACGGGCCGGGTGCAGGGTGAACGCCCCTGGTCCAAGATCAAGATCGCCATCGCCGCGGTGCTGGGCCTGATCGTCGCCGCAGGCATCGGTTTCGTGATCGCTACACAGCAATGACCCACTTCAACGCCTTGGACGCCGTCCTCTCAGCCCGCTTCTCCTGCCGCGCCTTCCGACCCGCCCCGGTGCCCCGCGCCGATGTCGAACGCATCATCGCCACCGCACAAAAGGTGCCGAGTTGGTGCAACGCCCAACCGTGGCAGGTGATCGTAACCGCCGAGGCCGAGACCGAGCGCTTCCGCGACGCGCTTTATGCCGCTGCCAGCACCACCGCCCCTGCCCCAGACATGCCATGGCCCGAAGGCTACCCCGGCGTCTACGGTGACCGCCGCCGCGCCTGCGGCTTCCAGCTTTACGACGCGGTTGGCATCGAAAAAGGCGACCGCGCCGCCTCCGCCCAACAGATGATGGAAAACTACCGGCTGTTTGGTGCACCCCACGTAGCAATCATTACCAGCCCGAAAGTGCTGGGCCCCTACGGCGCCATGGACACGGGCGGCTTCGTCACGGCCTTCTGCCTTGCCGCACAAGCGCTGGAGGTCGCAACCATCCCGCAGGCCGCCATCGCAGCTCAGGCCCCGTTCGTGCGCGACTTCTTCGACATCGCAGAGGATCGGCAGATCCTGTGCGCCATTTCCTTCGGCTATGCCGATCCGGACCACCCGGCCAACACCTTCCGCGCTGACCGTGCCGAAGTGGCCGACGTCATGGAGTGGAAGGAATGAGGGCGCTCCTGCAGCGGGTGTCCGAAGCCTCCGTCACCGTGGATGGCCAAACGATCGGCAGATGCGGCCCAGGCCTCCTGATCCTTGTCTGCGCTATGCCCGGCGACACAACCGAAACGGCAAAGGCGCTCGCCGCGAAGGTCTCAAAACTGCGACTGTTCAAGGACGACGCCGGCAAAATGAACCTGTCGATCCTGCAAACAGGCGGCAGCGCGCTTGTGGTCAGCCAGTTCACGCTTGCAGCGGACACGTCCCGCGGCAACCGCCCTGGCTTTTCAGGGGCAGCCAAGCCAGACGAGGCCGAGGCGCTCTACCTGCAATTTGCCGAGGCCCTGCGCGATCTTGGGGTTGAGACAGAAACAGGTCAATTCGGTGCCGAGATGGCCGTGGGACTAACGAATGACGGGCCGGTGACGATCTGGCTGGATACAGAGGCGAGTTAACCGGAGACGTCTCCGGTGCATGCTATGCTGCCTTTCAAGATTTGAGGTATTCAGAACGTTATGTCGAAATTTGCGCCGCTCAAAGAAAAGCTAAAAAACAATGGCTGGGACGTTGAAACGGTTTGCCTTTCAAGCGACTGTTGGTGGGCGAAGGAAATCTGGAGACTGACTCCAAAATGGAGCCCACTTGGCCGCACTATATACCTTTCCTTCTTGCTGGATCCGCTGTGCGAATACGATGATAACAATCCGCCCGATGAAGCAGTTTGGGCGGTCAATTTAGCATCGGAAATTCCAATGTCTCGCCCTCTGGACGGTGTTTCGGCAAAGGCGCGACTTTCCGAACAGAATGAAAAAATCGTAGCTCTAGCAGCCACTCTCCGAGAGGAAAATTAAAGCGCGCACAGAACCATGCCCTAAGGCTCCCGAAACGCCTCACGCGACTTGTAAAGCGGCTTCATCAGATATTGCAGCACCGTCTTCGCCCCGGTGTGCAACTCAACCTCCGCCTGCATCCCCGGCCGGATCGAGATTGACCGTTGCCGCTCCGTCAGCGCCGACATGTCCACCCGCACCGTCACCTTGTAGTGCGCCTCGCTGTCCGGCTTGCGCTCGTCCTTGAATGTATCGGCCGAGATCAGCTTCACCTCGCCCTTCAGCGCACCATAGATCGTGTAGTCGTAGGCGCTCAGCTTCACGCTCGCTTCCTGCCCCGGCAGAACGTTGGCGATGTCCTTGGGCGCCACGCGCGCCTCGACAAACAACTCCTCGTCCAGCGGGATGATCTGCAGGATCTCCTCACCAGGCCGCACAACACCGCCAATGGTCGTGACGCTCAGATTGTTCACGATCCCCCGCATGGGGCTGACCAGAACGGTCCGGTTCAACTGGTCCTGCGCTGCCTTGTAGGTCTGGCGCAGTGTGCCCAGTTCCTTGAGCGTATCGGAATAGGCCTGCGCCCGCTCCAGCTCAGTCTGGGTCATGATCTCATCGAGCTTGATACGCGCATCCGCATGGGCTTTACGCGCCCGCGTCACCTCGATCAGTGCGACGATGTTGCGCTCCAGCAAGTCCTCCAACAGCGTCCGCTCTTTGGCGGCCTGATCAAGCACCCGTTGCGCGCCCTCGCGGCGGCTCAGAAAGTCGGTCTGCCGCGCATTGAGCAGCGCCCGCTCCGACGCCACAAGCCCCGGCATCTGCTGCTCCAACGCACCCGGCACCGCAAAATCAAACTGGCCCGCCAACTCAGCTTCCAGACGCAACTGGCGCACGGCCAGAGCCGCGATCTGATCCTGCAGATCATCGGCCTGAGACTGAAACTGTGTCCCCTGCAACCGCGCCAGCACATCACCCTGCTCGACAACGTCGCCCTCGGCCACAGCCAATTCGGCAAGAATACCGCCCTCAAGGTTCTGAATGATCTGTGGTCGAGACGACGAGATCATCTCACCCGAGCCGCGGACAATCTCGTCCACCCAGGCAAACGCGGCCCAAAGAACAAACACCAGCACCGCCCCGGCGCTCAGCCATACGACCAGCGATGGGCCACGCATGTCACTTTCAAGCTGTCCGCTCAGATTGGTGTGCGCGATGCTCATGCGATCTTGCCCTTCAGCGGTACGGTCTTGCCGATATGGCTCAGCACCTCATCCCGCGGGCCGTCGATGGTCATGCGCCCGTTCTGCAGGATCAGCGTGCGGTTGGTCAGCGACAGGATCGGCACGCGGTGGGTGGCGATGATGGCCGTGCGGCCCTCCATCCATGTCTCGAGCCGACTGACCAGAGTGCTTTCCAGCGTCTGATCCAAGGCGGCGGTGGGTTCATCCAACAGGCAAATCTTGGGATCCTGCAACCACAGCCGCGCCCAGCCGATCGACTGGCGCTGCCCGATGCTCAGGCCCTGCCCGCCATCCAGAATTTCCAGATCCAGTCCCTTGTAGTGCCCCTTCACAAACGGCCCCAGCCCCGCGAAATCCAGCGCGGCATAGAGGCGATCATCGTCCCGCTCCAGCAACGTCAGGTTCAGATTGTCCCGCAGCGTGCCCGAAAACAGGCGCACATCCTGTCCCAGATAGCCAACGAGCCGCCGCAAATCCCGCGGCTCGATCTGCGCCATGTCGGTGCCATCAATAAGCACGCGGCCCTTGCTCGGCGCATAGACCCCCGACAGCAGCTTGAGCAGAGACGACTTGCCCGCCCCGTTCGATCCCAGAACAGCAACGCGCTGCCCCGGCATGATCTGCACACCGGGAAGGTCCAACGTCGGCGCGCCATCGTCCTCGTATTGAAACTGCACCTCACGCAGTTCGAAATGCCCCTTCAGCGCATCACGGCGCAGATAGGTCCGGCTTTCATCCACATCCTGCGGCGCGTCGGCAATGGCGTCCAGGCCATCGAGCGCCGCCTTCACATTGCCCCAACGCGCCATCGTGCCCGCCAACTGCGTCAGCGGCGCCAAAGTCCGCGACGACAGAATACCCACCGCAATGATCGACCCGACGGTAAACTGCCCGGCAAAGACCAGATACGTCCCCGCAATCACCGCAGCCACATAGGTCATCTGCTGCATGCCTTGGCTCCAGAAGGTCAGGGCCGACGCCAGCCGCCGCTGCTCCGACGACTTCATGGCCGACAGAGTCGTCAACTCCTGCCACAACCGCATCACACGGTCCTCGGCGCGCTGCGTCTTCACCGTATCCCGCTCAAAAATCGCCTCGTGCAGCAGCCGCGAAGACTTGGCGGACGCGCCCTGCGTTTCCTGCGTCAAACGCAGCATCCGGCGCTGCAGGAAGAAACCGGGCACCACCATCAGCACCCCGCCAAGGATGAGCACCCAGACCACCGGCCCCGCAATGGACGCGACCAGCAACAGGAACACAAAGATAAACGGGATGTCGGCAATGGTGCCGATCGTCGAAGCGGTAAAGAACTCGCGCACAGACCCGAACTCGCGCATGGCCGAGAATGTCATCGACGGAGATTGCCCTCGCAAATCGCTCCGCATCCCCATGACGCGCTGCATCAGCAGGGTCAGAACGGACAACTCAATCTGCCGCCCCGCACCGTCCATCAGGCGGGCACGGGCGATCTTGATAAACGCCTCGAGCAACAGGGCCAGACAGGCTCCAGCCGCCAGCACCCACAAAGTCGCCTCGGACTGATGCGGGATCACACGGTCATAGACCTGCAAGGAAAACAATGCCACGGCGACAGCCAGCAGGTTCGCAACGAAAGACCCAAGCGCCACCTCCGCCAGCGCCTTGCGAAAGCGCGGGAACTGCCCCCAGAACCAGTGATTGCGCACGGCAAAGGTTTTGTGCACCTCCGCCACCCGCTCCAGCGGCGCCTCCGCCTTGACCAAGAGACCGGCAAAGAACGGCATGAACTCCCCCATCGGCACATGGGCGCGATTGTCCGGGCAGGTCTTGTCATAAATGATCAGGTCATCGCGGTCCTGACCGACAACCAACACCACCTGACCGCTGGTCATATAGGCCAGTGCGGGCCAGTGTTCCGGCGTCAAGGCCTTCACAGACATCACCTGCGCCTGCAAACCCGCGCCACGCAAGCAGCCCGCCAGCGTCCCGGCTTCGACCTTGTCACTTGCCCCCTCACGCGCGTTCTGCCGCAGGGTCGTCAGCATGTCGGACGCCGCCGCAGACACCCCAAGCAAACCGGCATAGGCCACCGCCACATCGGCGCGGGCACTCAAACGGTCCGCCTCATGATTGGCGTTATCGGCCTTCGGCGTCTCCTTGACCGGGGCCGCCGTGATCTGCGCCCGATTGCCGTTGGTGATGGTCAGGGTAAAGGGGCGTTTCTCGGTCAAATCTGCTCTCCATCCGCCAGCACCCCTTGCACGCGGGCCAATTCGACCTGCAGGCGGAGCGCTTCGTATTTCAGCAGCACTTCGGCGACCTGGCGCGCGGCAAAGGTTTCATAGACGCCCACCACGTCCATGACCTGCCGCTGTCCGGCCTGATATTGATCCTGAAACAGATCAAGGTTCGTCTTGGCCTGCGCAGTCAGCCCCCGCGCCTCACCCGCCTGACGGGCGGTGGCAGCAGACTGGCCCTCCAAACGGCGCAAGGTGCGGTTCGCATCCTCATTGGCCTGGGCCACCTGACGGCCCGCCGCCTCGCGCGCAGCCTCGATGGCACGCAAACGCCCAGCGGTGCCAAAGCCGATGCCAGTGCCGCCGGCCGTGATCCCAGCCCCACTGTTTTCCCCAGCCGTCGCCGTGGCGGTGATGCCGGGCAATTGGTTGGCGCGATCAATCTGCGCCTGCGCAATGCTGCGCTCCTTCTCGGCTTCCGCCCGCGTCACGGCCAAGGGCTGTGCGGCAGCGCCACCCACAGCCAGCGTCTCAAGCCCACGCACATCGCCCAGCGGCTGGATCGACATGGCGTTCAACTCGGAAATCGCCGTTGCCTCCGCCTCTTCGCTCGCAGCAATGGCGGCTCGGATCTCTGCCAGCTTCTGGCGGATCACGTTCAGATCGGACATGTCCGACACGCCGCCCCGGACGCGCTCTGACATGATGTATTCGAAATGCTCCATCTCACGCAGGGTCGCGCGATGGACGACAGCGCTTTCACGGGCTTCGGCAGCGGTCAGATAAAGATCCAACCCCGTCGCCACCCGGGCATTCGTATCCTCGGCCAGCGCGACGGCGGCCACCTCGACATCTGCCTTGGCAAAGGCGCGTTCACCCTTCTTGCGGCCATTGTCGAAAATCACCTGCTCGACGACGATCTGGCTGATGATGTCGCCCAGCGAGTTCAACGACACGCGCGGCCCGATGGTCGGCAACCAGTTCTTTGACGCGGCAGACGCGCGCAGACGTGCTGCGCGCAACTCGGTCTCCGCGGCGCGGGCATTAGCTGCCAGAACAGACGTCGCCACGCGGTCATACGCACTGCCCGACGGCAGTACCGACCGGCGCGCAAGCAAACCCTGAATAACCGGGCTTTCCGCGTTCAATGTCTCGTCATGTGTCGTGGGTGTCGCCCGCAGCGCCGCCTGCGACGGGGCCACGACCTCCGCGTCAGCCCCTGCATCGGATCGGGACACAAAGGGCATTTCGCCCATGTCCCCCATACATCCCGCTGTAAGCGAGACGGCGGTGAACACCACCGCGTACCTCATACCACCTTGCCCCATAGTCCTGCCCCGGTTCGGGTTTTTATCGTTTTTGGAGGTGGGCGCGGTTGCGGTGTCCGGTCCGCGCCTCTGTCTTGCTGGAGAATGCTCGATTTTTTGGTCTTGTTGCTCTTGCCCAGTGAAAGTTCGTTTGTGTTGCAGTGCCTTAGACGACGCCCGTGTTCACGGTGATGTCGTCGTCCAGGATGATCGTGCCCTCGGTACCCAGGCTGTAGACGTCATAGGTGTGGCCATCGACCGTGGTCGACCCGGTGCGCGTGGCACCCGCAATCGTGACCTTGTCGTCGCTGCCGCCATGGATGGTCAGGGTGTTGGTGCCGTCCGACAGATCCAGAAGCTGCGCCTCGGTGATGGTCAGGCTGGCCTCTTCCGCGAATTGCAGTTCCACCGCCTCGATCTGGTAGTTGCCAAGGTTGGCGTTGCCCAGATCAACGGTCGAATTGGCGCTCTCGTCATCCAGCACAACGTAGGTGCCGATGGTGTTGCCCGCCGCATCCTCCGAGCTGACGACCAGGTGCGAACCGTCCGGCACATCGGTCTGGAACTGGAAGTTCGTCTCGCCCAGCACATCGATGTCGACCTGGTTGGCGACGACGTTGGTGATCGACCCATCCGCATTGACCTGCGCGACAGACAGATCGCCATCGCTTTGCTCTGTCGAAATGCCGCGGATCCCGTCAGCATCGCGCGTGTAGCTCGCGATGACCGGCCCGTCTGGAGCTTGCGTGTCGATGCGCACCATGTCGCTGAGCGTATCGGTGTTGCCGACGGCATCTGTGGCCATGACAGTGATGGCTGCATCGTATTCACCACCCGGTATGGCCGCGGGCGGAATATCAAGCGACCATGTGCCGCCTGCATCCACAGTGGCCTCAAGCACGGTGCCGTTGAAATCGACCATCACGGTCGAGCCAGGCTCGACCATGCCGCCCAGATTGATGCCTTCGCGCGCTTCCTCGCCGTTGACAACGTCGTCTCCGGCAATCGGCTTGTTCAGGCTCAGGGCATTGACCAGCGTATCCACCCGCACCGTATCGGTGACAGTCGCGACATTCCCTGCAACGTCAGTCGCGGTAACGGACACGTCCGTGGTGTATTCACCTTGCGGGATCTGATCCGCGGTAAAGGGCGCTTGCCAATTGCCATTCGCATCCACGATGGCAGGCACTGTATGGCTGCCCATTGTGACGGTCACGGTCGAGCCCGGCTCCGTCGTGCCAGTGACGACCGTACCATCCAGACGTTCTGCTTCCGAAATGATGTTGTCGCCCTCAATGGCGTCTGCGGCAACGGACAGGTTGTCGACCCGCGTATCCACATGCACCGTATCGGTGACCGTCGCCGTGTTGCCCGCTGCGTCCGTTGTCGTCGCGCTGATCTGAGCGTCGTAGGTTCCTTCAGGGATCTCGCTTGCAGCAAAGAATGCTTGCCAGGTCCCGTTGGTCCCTGTCACCGTCTGATGTGTGACACCGTGCAGCGTGACATCCACAACCGCGCCCGGATCGGACGTGCCTGACAACACAACGCCGTCGCTCGCCTCTGCCCCGTTGATGACATCATCGCCCTCAACCGGTCCATCCAGCGTCAGAACGCTGGCTTGCGTGTCCACGTTCACCGATTGGGTGACACTCGACATGTTGCCAGCCGCGTCGGTCGCCGTGGCGACCATATCCGAGGTGTAGGTGCCCGAAGGCAATGCGCCCGGTGCAAAAGTCGCCGTCCACGTGCCATCTGCGGCGACCACTGCGGCGGTGGTCACACCAGCCAGTTCAACCGATACGGTCGAGCCCGGCTCGACCACGCCTGTGACGACAAGGCCAGACGCCGCTTCCGCCGCGTTGATCGTGCCATCGCCACCGGCAGTAGAGGTGTATCCAAGCGCATTGACCAGCGTGTCGACCTGAACGTCGCCCGTGGCTGTGGCCGTGTTGCCTGCGGCATCGGTAGCCACCGCGGTCACGGCAACTGTTGTCTCGCCCGAAGGGATGTCGGACGCTGCAAAGGTCGCCGTCCAGTTGCCGGACGCATCGACAATCGCGCTGGTTACAACCGTGCCAAAGGTCACTTCGACAGTCGAACCGGCCTGCGCCGTGCCCGTCAGAGTGACACCATCGGACGCCTCTTCGGCGTTGATGATCCCATCGGTTTCAACGGTCGCGGTTTCCATTGTGACTTCGGCCACAGTATCCACGACAAGCATGTCGGTGATCGTGGTGGTGTTGCCAAAACTGTCCGATGCAACAACGGTGACAGCGGTGGAATACTCTCCATCGGCCAGTGTTCCCGGCTGCCAGGTGGCCTCCCACGTCCCGTCGTCAGCGACGGTGACCGTACGTGTCACACCGGAGATCGTGATCTCCAGCGTCGCGCCCGCCTCGCCCGTACCTTGCAGCGTGACGCCGCCGGACAGCTCACCACCATTGACTACATGCCCGACCGATTCCACCCCGTGGGTGATTGCAACATCGGGTGGCGTCGTGTCGATCACGAATGTCGGACCGGCAATCGTGGTGGAACCACCACCCGTATGCGTGAATTCGGCAACCGTCTCGACCGTGCCATCGCCGGGGAAGGTATCGCCCTCGAAATCCAACTCCCAGGAGCCGTCGTCCCCGATCGTCACCGTTCCCACCTGATCGCCGGCGGTCACTTCGACCGTATCACCCGGCTCTCCAGTGCCAGTGACCGTTACAACATGCGTTGACGTATCGTCGCCGCCAATATCGGTGGATGTGCCCACATCGTTCACAGTGGGATCGGCCGGCACATAGGGAGGCGGGTTGTCGCCGCCACCACCACCGCCGTCACTGCCGGTGCCACCACCGCCGCCGCCACCGCCGAGCAACGCTGCTCCACCAACCACGGCTGCCGCGGCCGCCGCGCCACCGCCCAGCAGGCCCGAGCCGCCAAGCAGCGCCGCGCCCAGCATGGACACTTCCTCGTCATCTGTCACCGGCAGGTTCGCCACTTCCGTCCGACCCAGATAGATCAGATCGTCGGACGGGCTCCACTTGCCCCACTGCTCCGTCGGACCGTACTGCGCAAAAAGCTCGCCATCGGTTGTTTCGACAAAGGCGACCTCGTTCAGATAACCGTCCGCCGAGATGAACAGGCGATTGGCAACGCCCGCATCGTTAAAGTAATTCTCAAGCGTGATCTGGCGCCCGTCGACCAGCGTGATGATAAGGTCATCTCCGCTGCGCTGCTGCCCGGCCAGATCAATTTGCCGAAGATTGAATGAAATTTCTTGCCCGCTTGTCAGCGACACCGCCGTATTGCCATCAACCGGCACGACTCCACGCTGCACTGCGCCCGCACCATTGCGGACGACGAAATCAATCGCCTTCATAACACCACCACTCTCGCCTCAGACCGCTTTATTGCGGACCCTTCTGGTAATCGCGTCGCCGGCCTTGTTTCGCCGTGCTGACCACTTGTTGTGGCGGTAGTGATACGCGAATCATGATTCTAGGGCTAGAGTCTTTTTGTCAAAGCATCACAATTTCCAGCGATTCCGAGTAGATATTGTGCTGATTCGGACTCACATTCACGCAGCGACAAGGGTTCCAACATGGCTGACACCCCAGATCTCCTCGCGCTTTGGCAGGCTGGCATCAAAGCGGTTGAAGGATACGCCGCCGTCAAGACGGCCCTTGAGGAAGACGGCATTTCCAAACCAGACCGTATTGTTGCCGTGGGCAAGGCCGCCACGGCCATGGCGCGCGCGGCCTCGGAACAATGGCCCGACATCCCTTGCCTGATTGTCACGAAGTATCATCACTCGGACAACGCGCCCCCTCAGGCAACGGTCATTGAAGCGGCCCATCCGGTTCCGGATGATGCGTCCCTCGCAGCGGGCCATGCCCTGCTGGACGCCGTGGCAGCCTGCGCGCCGGGAAGCCATCTGCTGATGCTGGTTTCTGGCGGCGCTTCGTCGCTCGCCGAAGTGCCCGAGGGCGACCTCAGCCTCGAAGACCTGCGGGCCGAAACCGAAGCACTGCTGGCCTCGGGCACCCCGATCGGTGACATGAACGCCCACCGCACGGCCCGGTCTCAGATAAAGGGCGGCAAGCTCCTGGCTCGCTTCCAAGGCGCGCGCGTCACCACGCTCGCCCTCTCGGATGTGGAGGGAGACAGTCTCGCCACAATAGGCTCTGGCATCGGGGACGCATCGCCAGATGCGCCCTTCAGTTTCACGCCACACATCATCGCCAGCAACGCAATCGCGCGCGCTGCCATCGCCGACACGTCACCCTTACCCGTGCACACAAACGAAGAGACGCTTTATGCCGACGTGGCGCAACTGGCGCCCCGGCTGGGTCAAATGCTGCGCGACGCAGCGCCTGGCCTGCACATCCTCGGCGGCGAGCCCGTTGTGCACCTGCCCGAAAATCCCGGCCTTGGCGGCCGCAACATGGCTCTTGGTCTCGCACTTGCCCGTGAAATTGCCGGAACGCAGGGTCTGCGCATCCTCGTGGCCGGAACCGACGGCACCGACGGCCCGACGGATGCAGCGGGCGCATTGGTCGATGGTACGACATGGCAGGACGGCGCGGCGGACGCACTCTCCAGTGCCAACGCCTATCCCTGGCTGAAAGACCACGGCGCACTGGTGGTGACAGGACCCACAGGCACGAATGTCATGGACCTGCTGATCGCACACAAGGCCTGATCCAAAGGCCGCTTGCGCGACGACACTCTTCAGGGGGCTCTGCCCCCGCGCGTGCCGCGCTCCCCCGAAGTATTTTCAGCCAGAAGAAGAAAGGGGAAGGCACCTGGCCCTCCCCTCGTGAAGAAAGGCAACCCCTTCTCCTGGCGCGGCCATCGGCGCTTCCGCCTGTACCGCAAATGCAGACTGCAGGGACAAGGTAAACAAATCCCTTCTTCTGGCCGAAAATACTTCGGGGGAGGCCGCAGGCCGGGGGCAGCGCCCCCGACCCCGCTTGACAGCAATGCACGCCGCCGCCCACCTTGCCCTGATGCAAAACACACTGCGCGAGATCGAAGAGCAGCCCGATCTGGGCATCACCCTCAGCGATGGCACGCGCCTGTCCGTCCGCATGTGGCGACCCGTGGACGCCGCCGTCGATCCGGTACCGGTCATTCTGGAATACCTGCCCTACCGCAAGCGCGACGGCACCTGCGCCCGCGATGCGCTCACCCATCCCTACTTTGCCCAGCGCGGCTATGCCTGCCTGCGGGTGGACATGCGCGGCGATGGCGACAGCCATGGGCTGATGCAGGATGAGTACACCCAGCAGGAACTGGATGACGCGGTAGAGGTGATCACCTGGGCCGCCGCTCAGCCGTGGTGCAATGGCAATGTCGGCATGATGGGCATCAGCTGGGGTGGCTTCAACAGCCTGCAGGTGGCCGCTTTGGCACCCGAACCGCTCAAGGCCATCATCACGCTATGCTCCACCGTCGACCGGTTTGCGGATGACATCCACTTCAAAGGCGGCTGCCTGCTGAATGAGAACCTCGGCTGGGGGGCGACGATGTGGAGTTATTCCTCCCGCGCGCCCGATCCCGCCCTGCGCCCCGATTGGCGCGAGATGTGGCTGGAGCGGCTCGAGAACGAACCCTTCCTGCCTTCGGTCTGGCTGCGCCACCAGAGCCGGGATGACTATTGGAAACACGGCTCCGTCTGCGAAAGCTACGACACGATCAAGGCCAAGGTGCTCGCCATCGGCGGTTGGGGGGATTCATACAAGAACGCCGTACCCCAGGTCGTCGAAAACATCCCCGGCGCAAAAGGCATCCTTGGCCCTTGGGTGCACAAGTATCCCCACTTCGCCGTGCCCGAACCCCGCATCGGCTTTCTGCAGGAGGCGCTGCGCTGGTGGGACCGTTGGCTAAAGGGGACAGACACGGGGGTCGAGGATGATCCCGCCCTGCGCAGCTACCTGATGGACGGCGTGCGCCCCGCCACATGGTACACCAACCGCCCCGGGCGTTGGCTCGCCGACGCACAAAGCGAAGAGCGCACCTGGTTTCTGACCGACAATGGGCTCGAACCGGACCAAGGCAGCTTGCACCGCGCGGTGGCGTCACCCCAGGACACAGGCACCGATGCCGGGGAATACTGCGCCATCTGGCTCGGCCCCGAACTGCCCGGCGATCAGAGGCGCGACGACGCGCTCAGCGCCTGCTTCGACAGCGCGCCGCTCGACAGCGACCTGTCCATCACAGGCGCGCCCGTCATCCGCCTGACCCTCAGCGCCGACCAACCCGTCGCCCACATCGCCGTGCGTCTGAACCATGTCCACCCTGATGGCGCCTCCACCCGGATCACCTACGGCGTTCTGAACCTCGCCAAACATCTTGGCCGACCGCTTGCGCCGGGCCAGCAAGAGACGATCCGCCTGCCGCTCGACCACATCGCCTACACGGTGCCTGCGGGCCACCGTATCCGCGTAGCAATCTCGACCGCCTACTGGCCCCTGATCTGGCCCGCGCCAGAAGCTGCAACGGTCACACTGCACGGCGGCTCCATAAGTATAGACTCCTTAACAACCGCCGGCGACTGGACCTTCCCACCGCCTGATGCAGCACCCCCCTGGCAGACCGAAGAGCTCCGCCCCGAAACCCACACGCGCCGCCAGGAAACCGATATGGTCACCGGCATCACCTCACTGGTGATCGAAGACGACTTCGGCAAACTCCGCGACCTCGACCACGGCCTCATCACCGGCTCCATCGCCCGTGAGCGCTGGGACATCCACCCGGACGACCCGCTGTCCGCGCGCGGCACCTGCCACTGGACGGACGAGCTGGAGCGCGACGGCACACGGCTCCGCACCGAAGCCCGCTGTGCCATGTGGTCGGACGCCACCCATTTCCACCTCAGCGCATCAATGGAAGCCTTCGAAAACGACACCCGGATCTACCACCAGGAGATCACCGACAAGATCGCCCGAGACCTGCTCTGACGGCGGCAACCCACGCACGAAGCCGTGCATGCCTCAGGATTCCCCCTTGAAGGGTATCATCAAATGCGTACGCTAACGGTGTAATCAAAAAAACGCGCCGCCAAGGCGCAGGGGACCAACCGGGAGAAACCGATGTCTAACGAATTGAAACACCTGTCCGCAAAGGTGGCGGCAGGGACGATGACGCGCCGCGACTTCATGGCACGCGCCGCGGCCCTCGGCATATCCGCCGCCGCTGCAACCTCGATGCTCGCCACCCCAGCCAAGGCAGCCCCTGTCGCGGGCGGCACCTTCAAGATGGGTGTGCAGGGCGGCGAGTCCACCAACAGCCAGGACCCGGCCACATGGGCTTCCGACGTGCCAATCGCGGGCGGCCAGCTCTGGGGCGAAGGTCTGGTCGAGGTCGAAGCCGATGGCTCTCTCACCGGCCTCGTCGCCGAAAGCTGGGAAGGGTCCGCAGACGCCAAGACATGGCGTTTCAAGGTGCGCCAGGGCATCACCTTCTCCAACGGTCAGGCCGTCACCGCAGAAGACGTGATGAAAACAATGGAGCGCCACTCCAACGAAGAATCCAAATCCGGCGCGCTCGGCATCGTGCAAGGCATCGAGTCGATGCGCACCGATGGTGACGTGTTCGAAGTCACGCTCGCCGTGGGCAACGCCGACCTGCCCTACCTGATGGCCGACTACCACCTGATGATCCAGCCGGGTGGCGGCTTTGACGACCCCGCCGCCGCCATCGGCACTGGCGCTTACACACTGGAAAGCGATGAGCCCGGCGTGCGCATGGTCGCCAAGCGGCGCGACGATTACTGGGGCGGCGACCAGACGGTCACGGCCCACTACGACACCGTCGAAGTCATCGTGCTGAACGACGCCACCGCCCGCACCGCCGCCCTGCAGTCTGGCCAGGTCGATACGATCAACCGGGTCGAACCCAAGATCGCCAAACTGCTCGACCGCGCGCCCACCGTGGACGTGCTGTCCACAGCCGGTCGCGGCCACTACGTCTTCATCATGCATATCGACACCGCCCCGTTTGACGAAAACGAGCTGCGGCTGGCCCTGAAACACGCGCTCAACCGCGAGGAAATGGTCGAAAAGATCCTGCAGGGCTACGGCTCCATCGGGAACGACATGCCGATCAACGCGGCCTACCCGCTCTTTGACGACACGATCCCGCAGCGGACATTCGATCTGGAAAAAGCGGCCGAGCACTACAAGAAGTCCGGCCACGATGGCTCGCCCATCATCCTGCGCACAGCCGACGGCGCCTTCCCCGGTGCGGTTGATGCCGCAGCGCTCTTCCAGCAATCCTGCCAAGCCGCAGGCATCCCGCTGGAAATCAAGCGCGAACCGAACGACGGCTACTGGTCCGAGGTCTGGAACGTACAGCCCTTCTGCTGCTCCTACTGGGGCGGTCGCCCGGTGCAAGACCAGATGTACACCACGGCCTATCTGTCGACCGCGGACTGGAACGACACCCGCTGGAAGCGCCCCGAGTTCGACGCGATGCTGCTCGAAGCCCGCGCCGAACTGGACGAGGCCAAGCGGAAAGAGATCTACTCGAAAATGGGCCGCATGCTGAACGAAGAGGGCGGCCTGATGGTGCCCATGTTCAACGACTTTGTCGATGCGGTCTCGACCAAGGTCCAGGGTTGGGAAAGCGACCCGAACGGCCCGCAAATGAACTGGTACGCGTTCAAGAAAACCTGGAAAGCGTAACCTGAATAAACCGCGCCCGGTCCGTCCGGGCGCGGTTTTTCGTTGCGTGTCGCAGATTTTCGCGCCCACAGGCGCACCCCCAAGAACCGACCTTTCATGCACCCCATCCTGACACTTGTCCTGCAGCGCCTCGGCCTTGGCCTGATCCTGCTGGTCGCCGCCTCCGCTCTGCTGTTCGGCCTGACCGAAATCCTGCCCGGTGACGCAGCCCAGGCCATCCTCGGCCAGGCCGCCACCGCCGAAAGCCTCGCCAACCTGCGCGAGGAAATGGGCCTGAACCGCCCTGCCCTCACCCGCTACTTCGAATGGCTTGGCGGGATCGTCACGGGCGACATGGGCAACGCGCTCACCAACAACCTGCCCATCGCGGATCAGGTCGCCCGGCGCATGTCATCGACCCTGTTCCTCGCCTTCTGGGCCTCCATCATCTCGGTGCCGCTGGCCATCCTTCTGGGTCTCATCGCCGTGCGGTTCCAGAACCGCTGGCCTGACAAGCTGATCTCGGGCGTCACGCTCGCCTCGATCTCGCTGCCCGAGTTCATGATCGCCTACATCCTTGTCTTCTTCTTCGCGGTCAAACTGTTCTGGGCCCCATCCTTCGCCTCGATCAGCCCCGGCATGCCGCTCCTGGAGCAACTCCACGCCATCTCCCTGCCCGTGGCCGTGCTGACGCTGGTGGTACTGGCCCATATGATGCGCATGACACGGGCTGCGATCCTGAACGTGATGCAATCAGCTTACATAGAAACCGCTGAGCTCAAGGGCCTGACCACGTTCAAGGTCATCTACCGCCACGCCTTCCCCAACGCCATCGCACCCATCGTGAACGTGGTGATGATCAACCTCGCCTATCTGGTGGTCGGCGTCGTGGTGGTCGAGGTCGTCTTCGCCTACCCCGGCATGGGCCAATACCTGGTGGACGCGGTCGTCAAACGGGACGTGCCGGTTGTGCTCGCCTGCGGTGTGATCTTCGCTGCCGTGTATATCATCTTGAATATTGTGGCGGACGTTGTGTCGATCTTGGCCAACCCAAGACTAAGGCATCCAAAATAATGCGGATCGCTGGCTATATCTTTGTTTCGATCCTGGTTCTGCCAATTGCGGCGTTCGTATTTTGGTACAACCATTCTGCTGTGAACAATGCAGCGGCCAAATACACTGGTAGAGACACGAAGGCTCTCATCACCAAGCTTGAGAACAAGGGTTTTAAGATCGCTACCAAAAAAGATGACGGCTGGTTTTACACCCAAAGCAACCACCGGCATATTCTTCATCCTATCATTTACAGCTCCCACGCTGACGCGTTGAAAGCATTTTGCCTCAACAACACCTGCGAAATCTTCTCCGCGCGCAAGTCGACACCGTATCTCGGCCTTGCCCAAAAGATGGAACGCATGATTTGGGCCTCCGTGGACGGCACAGTCGAGCTTGTCTTCAACCAACACTACCCTTCGATGGGCAACAAGTGATGTTTGATCGAAAAACACTATGCTAAAAAACATCCCCCTCTCCGCCGCCCTCGGCCTCATCATCACCGGCACATACTTCCTCGCCGCGCTCTTCGCGCCGCTCATCGCCCCCTACGGCATGGCCGAAACCGTGGGCGACGTGTGGGAGCCATCGTCAGCCGCCCATTGGCTCGGCACCGACCAGATCGGGCGCGACCTGCTCACCCGCATGATCTTTGGCGGCCAGACCACGATCTTCATCGCCACCGCCGCCACGATCCTCAGCTTCACCACAGGCTCCGTCCTCGGCTTCCTGGCCGCCGTCTCCGGCGGCTGGGTGGATCAGGTCATGTCACGCCTCGTCGACCTCTTCATGTCGATCCCATCCCTGATCCTCGCCCTCGTCATCCTGTCGAGCATCGAGGCCACGGTGGTCACCCTGATCGTCATCATGGGCCTGCTCGATTCCACCCGCGTCTACCGCCTCGCCCGCGCCGTCGCGGTGGACATCTCGGTCATGGACTACGTCGAAGCCGCCCGGCTCAGGGGCGAAAAGCTCGGCTGGATCATCTTCCGCGAAATCCTCCCCAACGCGCTCTCGCCCCTCGTCGCCGAAATGGGTCTGCGCTTCATCTTCATGGTGCTCTTCATCTCGACACTCTCCTTCCTCGGCATTGGCGTGCAACCCCCGCTCGCGGACTGGGGCGGCATCGTGAAAGAGAACAAGGAAGGTATCAACTTCGGCATCGGCGCCGCCCTCTACCCGGCGGTCGCCATCGCCACGCTGGCGATCAGCGTCAACCTCATCGCCGACTGGATCCTCAACCGCACCACGTCTCTCAAAGGGGGCCGCGGATGACACCTCCTTTCTTCTGGCTGAAAATACTTCGGGGTCCGGGGCAGAGCCCCGGGGATATGCAACCATGACCACACCACTCCTCAAAGTCCGCGGCCTCAAAATCGGCGCCACAGTCTATCCGCCGGGGGAAAAACCGCACGACATCGACATCGTGCACGGCGTCGACTTCGACGTCGAACCGGGCAAGGTGCTGGGACTGATCGGCGAGAGTGGCGCGGGCAAATCCACCATCGGCCTCGCCTCCATGGCCTATGGGCGCGGCGGCGTGAAACTCACCGCCGGCTCGGTCGAGGTCAATGGCCGCGACGTGCTCAAAGCCCCGCTCAAGGACATCCGCAAACTGCGCGGCGCAGAAGTGACCTACGTCTCCCAATCCGCCGCCGCCTCCTTTAACCCGGCCAAGCAGATCATGGAACAGGTGATCGAGGCCGCCGTGGGCCAGGGCAAGTTCACCAAATCCCAAGCCCAGAAACGTGCGGTGGAACTGTTCAAGAAACTCGGCCTCCCCAACCCAGACACGATCGGCACCCGCTACCCGCACCAGGTCTCCGGCGGCCAACTCCAGCGCTGCATGACGGCGCTCGCCCTCTGCCCCGAACCCGACCTCGTGGTGTTCGACGAACCCACCACGGCGCTCGACGTCACCACGCAGATCGACGTGCTCAAAGCGATCAAGGACGCGATCCGCGACACCGGCGTGGCCGCGCTCTACATCACCCACGACCTCGCCGTGGTGGCGCAGGTCTCTGACCATATCATGGTGCTGCGCCATGGGCGCATGGTCGAATACGGCACCACCGATCAGATCATCAACGCGCCGCAGGAAGACTACACCAAGGCGCTCGTCTCCGTCCGCTCGATCACGCACGAGGAAAAACAACCCACCGAACCCGTCCTGCGCGTCGAAGGGATCACCGCCCGCTACAAGGGCACCAGCTTCGACGTGCTGCACGATGTCAGCGTCGACATCAGCCCGGGTCAGACACTGGCGGTGGTGGGGGAATCCGGCTCCGGCAAATCCACCCTCGCACGGGTGATCACGGGCCTCCTGCCCCCCACGGCCGGCAAGATCACCTTCGCAGGCCGCACGCTCAGCCCCGACCAACCCTCCCGCAGCATCGAAGACTTGCGCGAGCTGCAGATGATCTACCAGATGGCCGACACCGCCATGAACCCGCGCCAAACTGTTGGCACGATCATCGGACGCCCCCTCGAATTCTACTTCGGGCTCAAAGGCGTCGAAAAACAAAAACGCATCCAGGAACTGCTGGACGAAATCGAGCTGGGAAAAGGCTTCCAGGACCGCTACCCGGCAGAACTCTCAGGCGGCCAGAAACAGCGCGTCTGCATCGCCCGTGCGCTCGCCGCAAAACCCAAACTGATCATCTGTGATGAGGTCACATCAGCCCTCGACCCGCTCGTTGCAGACGGCATCCTCAAACTGCTCCTGAACCTGCAAAAGATCGAGGACGTGGCATACCTCTTCATCACCCATGACCTCGCCACGGTCAAAGCGATCTCCGACAGCATCGCGGTGATGTACCAGGGCAAGGTCCAGCGCTACGGCACCAAGTCCGAAGTGCTCACGCCCCCCTATGACGACTACACCGACCTCCTGCTCAGCTCGGTGCCGGAAATGAAACTCGGCTGGCTCGAAGACGTGATCGCCAACCGCAAGATGGAAAGCGCCGGCAACTAAGGGACGGCGGGCGGGGCGTCTTTGCCAAGGGCAAAGCGCGTCCGCCCCGGCCCACCCACCAATTTCGCAACCTGACCTGCACAACTGTGTCTTGGTCCCGTCACGCCCGTATGCCTACAGTGCCCTGACACGAAGGGGGCCTGCCATGACCAACAAACTCCTGCTGATCATCCTCGACGGCGTACCGCTGCGCAATTTCCGCCGCCTCTTCGGCAATCTCGAAGGATGGGTGGACAGCGGTGACGCCCAGACATGGACGCACCGCAGCGTCATCCCGTCGATCTCCGCCTCCTGCTATGCCTCGATCCATACCGGTGTCACACCTGCCGAACACGGCTGCACCGGCAACGGCAACGTCTTTCGCCTGACGCACCCGGATGTCTTCGGTCAGGTCCGTAAGACAGGCGGCACCACCGGGGCCGTCGCCCACTCCTTCTGGTCCGAATTCTTCAACCGTCACCCGTTCGATGTCACCCGCGACATCGAATACGACGAGCCGGACAGCGACACGATCAACCACGGGCGCTTCCACACTATGACGGGCTACGGCGCCAACAATCAGATGACGCCCTCAGACGTGGACCTCTTCGGCACGCTCACGAACCTTTGCGCCCGCTTCGACCTCAGCTACGGGATGCTGCACACCTGCACACTCGACAGCATGGGCCACCGCTTCTTCCACGAAAGCCAGGAAATGGACGCTGCCTGTTTCGTCATGGACGAAATGCTGGCCCCCTTCATTCCGCGCTGGCGCGACATGGGGTACGAAGTGATCGTGACCGCCGACCACGGACAGGACGAACGCGGCCACCACGGCGGGCGCGGCGCGCTGCAGCAGGAGACGGCGCTCTACTATTTCGGGGACGCAACGGGGCCGGACGCGGACACCGTCATCGACCAGTTGCAACTCGCGCCCACCATCCTGCATCGCCTCGGCGCAGACATCCCGGACACGATGCAGGCCAAGCCGTTTCTAAGCTAACCGAAGCCCTGCCAGGGGCGGCCCGTGGGCTGCCGCCCCACCGCCCTTTCAGTGCACTTTACCGTTGTCATTTGCCTATGACAGTCCTGCTGCGCCCCAACGGATAGGTAGCGGCAGCCCGCCGGGACGAGCCGGCGCTGGCACGGCGCCTTCGGCTTGATTCCGTGCCCGAGACGCTTCGTTCAAACCGCCGCCTTGTGCGCCGCAAACACCTGCGCCAGATCCGCCGCCTGCTGCATACCCTGCACCCGACGCTGTAACGCCCCCTGCCCGTCAAACAGCAAAAGCGTCACATTCGGCGCATTGAACCGCCGGGCAAAGGCGGCTCCCTCGGGTGTGTTGATGTCCGCCACCAGATACGCCATCCCGCAGTCGTCAAAATCACGCAGCGCCCGCCGCGTCTGTTTCTGCAAGGCCGTGCAGGTCGGACATTGCGGATCATGGATCTGCACGATGGCCAGATCGCCCTTGCCCACGCGGGTCAGGTCGTGCTCCGCCGCATAGGACCGAAACGAACTCACGCCCCAAAACCCACCCCCAAGCACAACGGCAGAGGCAACAGCCCCACCGCCAAGGAGTGACCGGCGCGATACGCCGCCGGAGGGTGCGGGCGACGGCGCAACCGCCTTTGCGCGTTTCTTGGACTTTGGCATGGGCTCTCTCGTTCGCAGATGTTGTCCGACAACCCTACTGCGAAACAGCGGCCAAGACCGCTCACGTCTCTGTCATGTCACGGCAAAGATGACCCGCCCGTTAACGGCCCGGCAGAAAGGTTAACGGCACTGCACATGTGAACAGAAGCTTAACCGGCCACAGCGCCCCAAAATGCGCAGTTTCACGACCAAATATCGCAGTTTGCCAAATCCACCCCGAAATCGGGTGCATTCACAGGCCCCAAAATGTGCAGAAGGCGCGACAAACTTCGCAGTTTCGCGCCTTCCCCGGTCTCACAGCGCACCGCACGGTGCGTTAAGGATTACTCGGCCGCCATCGCCTCCGACGACATTTCCCAGGGCCGGACAAAGTCGCCCAGCACCGTCTGGATCGCGGTCTCGCTCTCGCCATTGGCAACCACTTGCGCCACCAGCCCACGCTTCTTGTCATCGGTCACGGCCACAATCTCCGCCTTCAACCCGGCATCGTTCAGCGCCGCATTGTAGATGCGGGTGATGGCTTCTTTCCGCAGGTCGGGTTTGAAGATCTTGCCAACCGCCGTTTTCGGCAACTCGTCCATAATGGTCATGTGCTTAGGCTGCGCCGCCCGCTCGTGCACATGCTCCTTGCAGAACGCCATCAGCTCATCCGGCGTCACGCTGGCCCCGTCGACAAGCTCGACATAAGCACACGGCACCTCGCCCGAATGCTGGTCTGGCTGCCCGATGGCTCCGGCAAAGGCGACGGCCTCGTGGCCAAGCAATGCCTCTTCGATCTCGGCAGGATCAATGTTGTGACCACCGCGAATGATCAGGTCCTTGGCGCGCCCCGTGATCCACAGATACCCGTCCGCATCGCGGCGGCCCAGGTCGCCCGTGCGCAGGAATTTTTCATTGTAGAACAAGTCCTTGTTCTTATCCGCCTCGGTGTATGTATTGCCCGGCCAGACCCCTGGATTGCTGACGCAGATCTCGCCGATCTCGTCCACACCGGCCTCGATCGGGCCCTCGGGAGTACCCTTGTAGATCTTGACCTCGGTGTAGGGGAACGGGATGCCAACGGACCCGATTTTCTTCTCGCCGTCGATGGGGTTGCCGGACACGAGACAGGTCGCCTCGGTCATGCCATAGCCTTCGACGATCTCGACGCCGGCAGCACTTTCATAGCGCCTGAACAGTTCCTGCGGCAGCGGCGCCGAACCGGAGAACGTGGACTTCACCGTGCCGATATCGGCATCGATCGGGCGCTGCATCATCGCCGCAATAGCCGTGGGAACGGAGGCGATGAAGGTGATCTTCCAGCGCTCGGTCAGCTTCCAGATATTGTCGAACACACCCTCGCCCCGGTAGCCCTGAGGCGTCGGGAAAACGCAGTGCGCGCCGGATGCAACCGCACCCAACAACAACACATGCGCCGCCATCACATGGAAAAGTGGCAATGGCGCCAATATGTTATCTTCGGCGGTCAAAAGCGTGGTCGCCCCGACCCAGCCATTGTAGACCATGCCCGAATACTTGTGCTGCGCGACCTTCGGCATGCCGGTTGTGCCGCCCGTGTGGAAGTAACAGGCAACGCGATCTTCCTGCACGTCCTCAAATTGCAGCGTGGTCGGCTGCTTGGCACATTCGGCGTTGAAGTCCAGATAGGTGACGCCCGGCGCCTTTTCCATCTTCGGACGGATCAGCGGGATGATGAAGGATTTGAGACCCGACACGTGGCCCAGCAGATCGACCTCGAGCACGGTCTTGACGTTGGGCGCCAGCTTGACCGCCTCGGACATCTTCTGCGCCACGTCCGTCTTGGGGAACGCGCGCAGGGTGACAAGGACCTTGGCATTTGTTTCGCGCAGGATGGCACCGATCTGCTCGGCATCCAGCAGCGGATTGATGGGGTTCACGATGCCAGCGGTCGCACCGCCCAGCAGTGTCACGATGGTCTCGGTCGCATTGGGCAGAACATAGGCCACGACATCTGTCGGTCCGATACCATGACTGCGCAACATGTTGGCGCATTGCGCGGTACGGCCTTGCAATTGGGTCCAGTTCAGCGTCTCGGCCTTGGACTTCGGATCCGAGAATATCTGGAAGCTGACAGCGTTGTGGTTGGGGAACTTTTCAGCCGTGTTGCTGAGCATACCAAAGAGGGTCTTGGCGACGTCACGCTCTTCCCATGGCATTTCGTTTTCAATGGCATCGCGGTCCGCGAACCCGGCATATGTCATGGTCTTCCTCCCTGTAGCGCCATGTATTTATTCGTGTTGGCGCATTGATCCCTCGTCCAACAAGATGCGGTGGATTGCCGCAATGTTCAAGCATTGCAAGGGGTCAGCGTCCGGTCGGACGCGGCGTCAGATCGGGTGACCTTGGGTCAAAGCTGTATGTACGCGCTACTCGGCGGCGACCCCATCCGTGAACTGCAATCGCGCGAGACGGGCATAGAGACCGTCTTCGGCCACAAGCTGGTGATGCGGCCCCTGGGCCACGATGCGCCCCTGATCGAGGACGACAATCCGGTCCGCCATCTTCACGGTGGCGAGACGGTGCGCCACGATCAGCGTCGTGCGCCCCTGCGCTAGCGTATCCACCGCCTCCTGCACCGCACGCTCGCTTTCTGCATCCAGCGCGCTTGTCGCTTCGTCCAGCAGCAGGACCGGCGCATCCCGCAGGATCGCACGCGCAATGGCGATACGCTGCTTCTGTCCACCGGACAGCATTACGCCACGTTCACCGAGCGGGCTGTCGTACCCCTGCGGCAACGCACTGATGAACTCATGCGCCGCGGCCGCCTGCGCCGCGGCCTGTATCTCTGCCGCAGTGGCACCCGGTCGCCCGAAGGCGATGTTTTCGGCGGCAGATGCGGCAAAGATGATCGGATCCTGTGGCACAAGCGCGATCTGTTGGCGGAATGCCTCGCGCGCCATCTCGGCAACGTCCACACCGTCCAGCAAAACCCGCCCGTCCTGGGGATCGTAGAACCGCAGAAGCATCTGAATAATCGTCGTTTTCCCAGCCCCGGACGGACCGACAAAGGCGACCGTTTCACCCGGCTGAATGTCGAGCGTCACACCATCCAGCGCATTGATCCCGGGCCGCGCGGGATAGGCAAAGCGTACATCCTCGAACTGAATATGCCCCTTGACCGGCGATGGCACAGGTGCTGGTGCAGCCACATCTTGCACCGCATCCTCGACCTGCAACAACTCCACCAATCGCTCCGTCGCACCGGCCGCGCGCTGCAATTCTCCGATGATTTCTGACAGAGCCGCCACGCCCCCGGCCACCATCACAGCGTAGATCACGAACTGGATCAGCGCGCCCATGGTCATCACATCCGACCGGACATCGTTCGCACCAATCCACAGCACCCCGACAATCCCGACAAACACAAGGAAGATCACGATGGCAGTCATCAAGGCCCGCACCGCGATCCGACGACGGGCCGAACCAAAGCTCAACTCCGTCACGTCCGAAAACATCGCTCGGCTGGTTGCCTCGTGGGTGAAGGCCTGCACCGTCTGCACGGCGCTCAACTGTTCCGAGGCACTGCCGGACGAAGCAGCAATCCAGTCCTGGTTCTCGCGGCTCAACACGCGCAGGCGCCGCCCGAGCACGAGGATCGGCACCACGACAGCAGGCACGATCAGCAGAACAAGCCCCGTCAGTTTGGCAGACGTCAGCAGCATCAGGATCAAACCGCCGATAAAAATCAACACGTTACGCAGGGCGATGGAGATGGACGAGCCAATCACGCTCAAGATCAGCGTGGTGTCGGTGGTGATCCGGCTCAAAACCTCGCCCGTCATGATGTTTTCATAGAAACTGGGCGACATGCCGATCACGCGGTCGAAAACGGCCTTGCGGATGTCGGCAACGACCCGTTCGCCGAGCCGCGTGACAAGCATGTATCGAACGGCGGTGCCGATGGCCAAAAGCCCAGCTATGCCGATGGCGGCAAGAAAATAGAGATCGAGGATTTCCGAATGCTCGGTATTGAAATTGTCCACCACCCGGCGGACAGCCAGGGGCAGCGTCAGCGACACGATGGCCGTCGACACGAGCGCTGCAATCGCCGCGCACATGAGCTTCCAATAGGGCGCAACAAAGGGCCAAAGCGCGCGCAAGGCGCCAATCTGCTTGGATTTTTCGCGCTCTTCCGTGCCCGGGTTGGGCGGTGCGGCGGCGGTCGTCTGGTCGGCCATGCGGTCTCCGGAAACTACTCAATCCCGCACATGCATGTACCAGTGCAGTCTGGTCAAGTGGACAGGGCGGCGCATGGGGAAGGTTTGGAGCGGGCGGCGGGAATCGAACCCGCGTCATTAGCTTGGAAGGCTAAGGTCTTACCACTACACAACGCCCGCAGCTCCGATGCCTCAGATATGGCAAGGCCCGGGGCGGGTCAAGCCGCCCCATGGCCCCTATTGTTAGTGGTCGAGCTTGACCCAAGCCGCGTTCCGGGCCGAGGACTTGACGCAAGCCGACACGAATTGCACGCCCTTCAACCCGTCATGGACGGTCGGATAGAGCACGTCAGCAGGCACGCCCTGTCCCGCCTTGGCCGCCATGATCGCGTCCGCCGCTTCGGTGTAGATGTTGGCAAAGCCCTCAAGATATCCTTCGGGGTGACCCGGCGGGATACGCGAGACACGCGCCGCTGCATCACCTGCCCCCGCCCCATTGCGCGTGATCAGGCGCTTGGGTTCACCAAAAGGCGTGTGCCACAGGTAGTTCGGATCCTCCTGCGCCCATTCAAACCCGCCCTTGTCGCCATAGACCCGGATGCGCAGCGCGTTCTCGTTCCCAGGCGCCACCTGGCTGCACCACAGCATTCCTTTGGCCCCGCCGTCAAAGCGCAACATGACGTGGCCGTTGTCATCCACCTGCCGTCCAGGAACAAAGGCTGTCAGATCGGCGGCGAGGCTATCGACCTCGAGCCCGGTGATGAAACAAGCAAGGTTGAAGGCGTGCGTGCCAATGTCACCCGTAGACCCACCCGCACCCGAGCGCGCCGGATCCGTCCGCCACTCGGCCTGCTTGAAGTCTTGCTCGACCGTCAGCCAATCCTGCGGATACTCTACTTGCACCACCCGAATGGCGCCAATATCGCCATTTGCAACCATCTCACGCGCCTGCCGCACCATCGGGTAGCCCGTGTAATTGTGGGTCAGGATAAACAGCGCATCGCTATCTTCGGCTGCCTTCACCAGCTTCTTGGCGTCTGCCAGGGTCGAGGTGAGCGGCTTGTCGCAAATGACGTGAATGCCACGCTTCAGAAACTCGCGCGCGGCGGCGTAGTGCACATGGTTGGGCGTCACGATGCTGACCGCATCGATGCCATCCTTCCGCCGCGCCTCACGCTGCGCCATCTGCTTGAAGTCGTCGTAAATACGCGGCAGGCCCAGCGCCTCACCACTGGCCTGCGACTTCTCTGGCGTCGAACTCAACGCCCCCGCTACCAATTCGAAACGATCATCAATGCGGCTTGCGATACGGTGCACCGCTCCGATAAAGGCGTCATTGCCGCCACCCACCATACCCAATTTGATCCGGCTCATGTCATCCTCCCGGTCGGCATGTCAGCGCAACCGTCCCTCTTCCCTGTTTCAAAAAAATCCTCCCCGAAGGGCCGATCTGCCACAAGCGCCAACGCTTAGTCGTCTATGCCCAGCATCTTCCGGTTCGCTGCCTCGTCCGTGCCACCGTCAGCGAAGTCATCGAACGCACGTTCGGTCACGCGAATGATGTGATCCTTGACGAATTGCGCCCCTTCGCGTGCGCCATCTTCGGGGTGCTTCAGGCAGCATTCCCATTCCACTACAGCCCAACCGTCAAAGTCGTTGGCGGCCATCTTCGAAAACACAGCCCCAAAATCCACCTGCCCGTCACCCAAGCTGCGGAACCGTCCGGCTCGATCCACCCAGCTTTGATAGCCGGAATAGACGCCCTGCCGCCCGGTCGGATTGAACTCCGCATCCTTAACGTGGAACATGCGAATGCGATCCTTGTAGATATCGATATTGTCTAGGTAATCAAGGCATTGCAGCACATAGTGGCTGGGATCGTAGAGCATGTTGCAGCGCGGATGGTTGTCCAAACGCTCCAGGAACATCTCGAAAGTCACACCGTCGTGCAGGTCTTCGCCGGGGTGGATTTCATAGCAGACATCGACGCCCATCTCCTCCGCGTGATCCAGGATCGGACGCCAGCGCGCTGCCAACTCGTCAAAAGCCGCTTCGATCAGACCCGCCGGGCGCTGCGGCCACGGGTAGATGTAAGGCCACGCCAAAGCGCCGGAGAAGGTCGCGTGCGCCTTGATCCCCATGCGGGATGAGGCGGACAGGGCGTATTTCACCTGCTCCACCGCCCATTCCTGCCGCGCCTTGGGATTGCCGCGCACCTCTTCTGCGGCAAACCCGTCGAACGCGCTGTCATAAGCCGGATGCACGGCCACAAGCTGCCCCTGCAGGTGCGTCGACAATTCGGTCACTTCGACCCCGTTCTCGCGCGCCACCCCAAGAAACTCATCGCAATAGTCCTGCGAGCCCGCGGCCTTCATCACATCGAACAGACGCCCGTCCCAGCTGGGGACCTGCACGCCTTTGTAGCCGCACTCAGCCGCCCATTTGGTGATCGCGTCCCACGAATTGAACGGCGCCTCGTCACTTGCGAACTGCGCCAGAAACAGCGCCGGGCCCTTGATGGTTTTCATGATGTCTCCTCCCTTCATGCCGCTATGGGGACGGCATGTTTTCCTTCAAATAGATGTCGATGCGGATCCGTTCCTGCGTGTGATCAATGGGCTGGCGGTCCGCCGTGGCCTTCATCAGCCGCACGGCAGAACGCACCAGATGGCCCGTGTCCTGAGAGATGATGGCATCAAACACATCCTGCTCCAAGGCGGTGCGCGAGGTCGGCGTCAGCTCGTGCGCAACGACGACGAGACCGGGATGCGGATTGTCACTCAGATACTGGATCAGCCCCGGATTGCCTGCTGCAGACGAGTAGATGCCACAGAGGTCCGGATAGGACGCAAAGACCTCCGGCAGCATCCTGCGGATCAACTCGGGATCGTCCCGCCCCTCGATGCTGGCAACAACATCCAGCTCCGGAAAACGGTCCGACATGACGGCGTCAAAGCCCTTGCGCCGCTCCAGGTGGTCCCGCGCAAGCCGCGAGCCCGTGATGACAAGCACCCGCCCGCCCCGTTTGGCAAAGCGGCCCATGAGATGCGCGGCTGTCCGGCCAGCGGCCACGTTGTCCACACCGATGAAGTGGTCGCGGTCCGAACTTGGCAGATCAGCAACAAGGGCCACGACTACAATTCCGCGTGCCCGCGCGCGCTTGACGGCGTCCCGCACCGACGGAGTTTCCGGCCCGAAGACGGCCACACCGTCCGTCCGCGTGGCATCCACGCTGTCGAGCGCCTGAACGATGGCCTGCGGATCGAAGGGCGGCACACGCACGGTGTCCAATGTCGTCCGCTGATGGCGCAGCTTTGCGCCCTGTTCGGTCACATGCGCATCCAGCGCCACGACAAACTCGTTGTCCGTGTCCGGCAGAATGAACAGCATGTTATAGACACGCCCCCGCGCCAGGTTGGCCGCCGCCGTGTCGCGGACATAGCCCAACTCGGCAATCGCCTTGTTCACCTTGTCGATGGTGACAGAGCGCACGCCGGGGCGCGCGTTCAGGACACGGTCAACCGTCGCCAGCGACACACCCGCCACGCGGGCAATGTCATTGACGGTCGGTTTCAGGCCGCTCTTCGTGTCCTGTTTGTTCAAATGTGCCTACCCTTTCATGGCCTTTGCCAACCCTTCAAAAACCAGCGCCACGGCTTCCGCCCCCGGGTCGTTGTGCCCTTTGAGGTTGTCCGACGGGACATATGCCGCCCGGCCCGCCTTTGCACGGTGAATCTGCGCCGTGCTGTCCGCGCCCGCGCGTGCGGCGGCGGCAGAGGCGTCGATGCCCCCCGGTAGCGCATCCAAAGCGGGCGCCAGTGCGTCGATCATCGTCCGGTCCCCGACCTTGGCACCGCCCACATCACTGACCCGCTTCAGCCCTTCCGCCAGCGCCTTGTGCACCGGCGCACCACCAGCACAGGCGTCGCCTGCCGCGTTGAAATAGATGGCGAGGATCACGCCTGAAGACCCGCCCATGGTTTGGCTCAACTCGTTTCCGAGGGCCGGGAAAAGCTGTGTCAGGTCGGCCAGCGGCATCGCATCAAGCCGATCCTTGAGCGCCCGCGCGGCGGTGGCCAACGTGCTGCCCGTGTCCCCGTCGCCGGACTTGGCGTCGAGTTCGTTCAGGTCTCCTTCGGCAGCGATCAGCGCATCGGCCACCTGCGCAATGATATCCCGCGTCTGCGCATTGGCCGAAGGGATTGGCTCGATTGGGGTGAGGCCGTCTGGCAGCGGCGTTACCGGCACATCGACCAACCCCTGGAGGCCGGGCCATGCTGCCATCGGGACAGGTGTCGCCAGCGCTTCGAGATCATCGGCGCCCACCGGTAGCACAGACACGGAAAACCCGTGCATGTCGAGCGAAGTCATCATCGGTGCGGGGCCGATCACGTGGCTGGCGATGCCGGACTGCGCAAGCCCGTGGCTGAGCACCGACATTTCAAGCGGTGTGGTCGAGCCAAGATTGTTCACAAGGGCCACGCACGGCCCCTGCCCGGCGTGCTCGCGCAATTTTTCAAGCACGGTGTTCATCGCCTGGGACGCACCGGTGAAATCCACCTGCTCCACCCCCGGTTCGCCATGAATACCAAGACCCAGTTCGGCTTTGCCCGCCGGGATGCGGTTCTCCTTCGGTGAACCGGGCACGGTGCATGTGTCGAGGCTGGTGCCGATGGAGACCACGCTGGCGATGATGCGCCGGGCAGCGTCGGCGACCTCTTCCAGAGGCTTGCCTGCCTCGGCCATGGCGCCCGCAATCTTGTGCACGAAGAGCGTGCCCGCGACGCCGCGCGGCTGCGGCAGGTCGGGCAGCGCGATGTCATCATCGACGACCACCATCTCGACTTTTCGGCCCAGTGCGCGCGCCCGCTCGGCGGCCAGGCCGAAGTTCAGCCGGTCGCCGGTGTAATTCTTGACGATCAGCAGGCACCCCGCCTCGCCCGTAACGGCCAGAATGCCCGCGAGTACGGCCTCGACCGAAGGCGAGGCAAACACCTCGCCGCAGACCGCTGCTGTCAACATTCCGGGACCAACAAAACCGGCATGGGCGGGTTCGTGCCCCGAGCCACCGCCCGAGATCAGCGCCACCCGGTCGCGCGCCCAGTCCGTGCGGTAGACCACCTTGATGTGCGGATAGCCATCCAGCCGCGCCAGTGCGCCACCCGAGCAGGCCAGAAGCCCGTCGATGGCTTCCTTGACCAGATCCTCTTTCGCATTGACGAATTGTGCCATGTGCTTGTCCTTTTCTCAGGTGATCCGTGCGCCGGAAGCATCGAAAAACACAGGATTTTCCGGGGCGATCTGGATGGTCTCGCCGGCCTCGAGCGTCGTGTGTGGATCGGTCAGGGTGATGACGTCGTGGTCAGCCACTTTCAGGTGCAGCCGGGTCTGGTCGCCGAGGTGCTCCACCCGCACCACCTGCGCATCGCGGCCCGCACCGTGTCGGATATTTTCAGGCCGTAGTCCGACCTGATGGGCGCCTGCGGGGGCATCCTCACCCATCAGACCAACGGGCAGCAGGTTGATCCGAGGCTGGCCCAAACGCGCCGCCACATAAGCTGTGCGCGGGTTTTCGTAGATGTCGCGCGGCGTGCCAAACTGCACGAGCCGCCCTTCATCGAGCACACCCACATGGGTGGCCATCGTCATCGCTTCGATCTGGTCGTGGGTCACGTAGAGCAGTGTTGCCGCCAGTTCCGCGTGAATACGTTTCAACTCGACCCGCAGGTCAGCGCGCAGCTTGGCGTCGAGTGAGCTGAGCGGTTCGTCCATCAGATAGACTTGCGGATCGCGCACCAGCGCGCGCCCGATGGAGACACGCTGCATCTCGCCACCCGACAGCTCGGTCGCCTTGTTGTCGAGTTTATGTGGGATATGAAGAACTTCGGCCACCTCATTGACTTTGCGTGCTATTTCACCCTCGGGCGTCTTGAGAATGGGCGAGCGCAGAGGAAAGGCGAGATTGTCGCGTACGGACATGTGTGGGTAGAGGGAATACTGCTGAAACACCATCGCCACATCACGCTGTGCGGGGGTCAGATTGGTCACGGATGTGCCGCCGATCTTGATGTCACCGGTGTCCGGTTTCTCCAGCCCAGCAATCAGGCGCAGGGTCGTGGTCTTGCCTGCGCCAGTGGGTCCCAGCAGCACGACAAAAGCGCCGTCGGGAATGGTCAGGTCCATGTCGATAACCGCTTGCGTGGTCTTGAAGGATTTGGACACGCCGGTCAGTTGCACCTCAGCCATGGGCGAGCACTCCTTCGTTCAGTTCTGAGCGCAGGGCGCGGCCCGTGGCCTTGTCGAACAGGGTCACCGTCTTGGCGTTGAAGCCGAGGCCCACCGTCTCGCCCACCGTCGCGAGCTGGTCGGAGGCGATGCGTGCCTTCACCTCTCCGTTGGGCGTGTCGAGCGTGATGATTTGGGTCGTTCCGAGGTATTCAGTGGCGAGGATTTTGCCACGATAAGCGCCATCATCGGACAGATTGATATGTTCCGGGCGGACGCCGAAGACGAGATCGCCCGAAGCCCCTTCGCGCAAGGTCGGCACGCTCATCGTTTGGTCCGCAAGCGTGACCAACTCTTCGCCTTTCGCGACTTTTCCCTGAAAATTCAGGAAGTTCATGGACGGTGAGCCGATGAAGTCCGCTACGAACATGGTGGCAGGCATGTCGTAGATGTCCTGCGGTTTGCCGAACTGTTCGACAACGGCGTTGTTCATCACGACGATCTTGTCGCCCATCTGCATCGCTTCGAGCTGGTCGTGGGTGACGTAGACCGTGGTGGCCCCCATGCGGTCATGGAGGGCGCGCAACTCCTCCGCCATGTGTTCGCGGAATTCGGCGTCGAGCGCGCCGAGGGGTTCGTCCATCATGAACGCTTTGGGTTCACGAACGATGGCGCGACCGAGCGCAACCCGTTGCCGGTCGCCGCCGGACAGGCCGCCCACGGGTTTCTTGAGGATGTCCTTGATGCCGAGGATTGTTGCGACCTCGTCCACCTTGGCCCGGACTTGCGCGCGGGGCATGCCCTGGCTGACCAGCGGGTAGCTGAGGTTCTTGTAGACGTTCATGTGAGGATAGAGGGCGAACATCTGGAAAACAAAAGCAATATCGCGTTCCGACGGGGGACGCTGGCCGATCTCTTCGCCGTCGAGAAAGATCTCGCCGCTCGTGGGCAATTCGAGACCCGCGATCATGCGCAAGGTGGTGGTTTTGCCGCAGCCTGAGGGGCCCAAAAGCATAAAGAATTCACCGTCTTCGATCGTGAAGCTCGACTCTTTCACAGCGATGAAATCGCCGAATTCTTTGCGGACGTTCTTGATGACAATCTCGGCCATTACTCACCTTCCGGGAAGTGGCTGACGACGATGAACATGACGGTGCCCACCAGCGTCGTGATGAAGGAATAGGTGAAGGCCCAGAGGACGAAGGGCTGCATCAGCATGAAGACCCCGAGCGCGATGATGATGGTGGCCAGCATCTCCCACGGGCCGCGGCGCAGGCGCATGAGGCCGGTCAGGAATGTGCGCATGACGTGCCCTCCGATTGGCTGAAACGAGGGGGGTGACATCCGTACACCATCCGTACACCCCCTGTGCACCCCCCATGCACCCCCCCGGTGCACCAAGATGTTGTGGTTGGACATAGGCGGATCATTTGCGCACCGCTCCGAATGTGATGCCCCGCAGCAGGTGTTTGCGCAGCAGGATGGTGAAGATCATGACGGGCAACAGGAAGATCGTAGCCCCTGCCGCGACTGCCGGCCAGTCGAGGCCGCCGACGCCGATGATCGTGGGGATGAAGGGCGGTGCCGTCTGGGCCGTGGCCGAGGTGAGCAGCACCGCGAAGGCGTATTCATTCCAGGCGAAGATCAGGCAGAAGATAGCCGTTGAGGCGATGCCGGTGGCGGCTTGCGGCAGCACCACTTTATAGAACGCTTGGAACCGCGTGTAGCCGTCGATCAGGGCCGCTTCTTCGTACTCGCGCGGGATTTCGTCGATGAAGCCCTTGAGCAGCCAGACCGCGAGCGAGATGTTCACGGCCGTGTAGAGCAGGATCATGCCCAGATGCGTGTCCGACAGGCCGAGGTTGCGGTACATCAGGAAGATCGGGATCGCGACGGCGATGGGCGGCATCATCCTTGTACTGAGGATGAAGAACAGTAGGTCATCCGCCAAGGGTATCTTGAAACGCGAGAAAGCGTAGGCCGCGAGGGTGCCGAGGAAGACCGACAGGAAGGTCGAGCCGAAGCCGATGATGACCGAGTTCAGGAACCGTTCTCCGAACTTCGAGGGGCCGACGATGACCATGTCGTATTCGCGCACGATCTCATCCGCCCAGTTCTGCGGCGGGTTGGCGTCGAGGAATTCCTGCGTTTGCCGTGTGCGGGTCGTGAAGAGGTTCACGTAGCCTTCGAGCGTGGGCTCGAATACGACCTTGGGCGGGTAGCTGATGGCATCGCTGGGCGACTTGAACCCGGTGAGCATGATCCATGCCAGCGGGATCATCGTGATCAGCGCGTAGAGGATGACCAGCGATCCCGCGAACCATTTGGACCGCGTGCTGGGTTCAGTGACGGAATAGGCGCTCATGATCTGCGGTCCGGTTTGGGCGTCGGGGTTCGGAGGGGGGCTGTCTGCCCCCCGGTGCTGGCGCACCGCCCCCCGAGAGTTTTTCTGGCAAGATGAAGGGTGGATCGGGTCATGATCAGCGCTCCTTCACCTTGTTGAGGGCTTTGACGTAGATGCTGGCGAGGCCGAAGACCGTGACGAAGAGGATGATGGCGTAGGCGGATGCGTAGCCGGTGCGCCATTTTTCGAACGCCTCGCGCTTGAGGTTGATCGAGGTGAGTTCGGTTGTCGAACCCGGGCCGCCGCCGGTGAGTTGGACGACGAGGTCGAACATCTTGAAGTTCTCGATGCCGCGGAAAAGCACGGCGAGCATCAGGAAGGGCAGCACCATCGGAATGGTGATGGTGAAAAACTGGCGGAGTTTGGAGGCGCGGTCGACCTCGGCCGCCTCATAGATGTAGTCGGGGATCGACCGCAGCCCGGCGAGGCAGATGAGCATGACGAAGGGCGTCCACATCCACGTGTCCACGATGACGATGGACCATGGCGCAAGCTGGACGGAGCCGAGCATTTCGAAACTGCTGGGGTCTTTGCCGGTGAAGAAGGCGACGATGTAGTTGAAGAGGCCGATTTGCGGCTGGTAGAGGAATTTCCAGAAATTCCCGACCACCGCGGGCGACAGCATCATGGGCAGCACGATGATCGTGGTCCAGAGGTCGTTGCCCTTGAATTTCTTGTTGATCAGCCAGGCCAGCGTGAAGCCGATCAGCACCTGCAGCGCGATCGTCCAGAACAGGAAGTGCGCCGTGGCCTGCATGTTCAGCCAGATGTCGCTATCCGTGAGGATGCGTTCGTAGTTGCGCAGGCCGATGAATTCCGGTTCGCGGTTCAGCCGGTTGGCGCGGTAGTTGGTGAAGCTGAGCTGGATCGTCCAGATCAGCGGGAAGATGTTGATGGCCAGCAGCAGGAAGATCGTGGGGGCGACAAAGATCCACGCGATCGCGCGGTCGCTCAGTCCCTTGATCTTGCGCGCGACGCGTTGGGGCGTGGCCTTGGCGGCGCGGTTGGCGATGGTGTCTGTCATCTGGCACAGCTTTCTCGTGAGGTGGGCAGATTGCACACCCTACAAAGGGTCGGGTTCGGTCGGAGGTGGGGTGGGCATTGCTGCCCACCCCTGGGAGGAGGACTTAGAGCTTGCCTTCGTCCTCAAAGACTTCGGTCCAGTCCTCGATCAGCTTGTCGAGGGCTTCCTGTGCCGTGCCCTGATCCGCGACCACATAGTCGTGGATGCGCTTTTGCATGGCGAGCAGCAATTCGGCATAGGTCGGTTCCTGCCAGAAGTCCTGAACGTCGTTCATCGCTTCGAGGAAGTCACCGGCGAACGGCGCGCTGTCCTTGAAGCCCGGATCGTTCAGGACCGCGTTGTGGGCCGAGTAGCCACCCAGCTCCCACCACTTGGCCTGCACCTCGGGGTTGGCAAACCACTTGATGTACTCAAGCGCTGCATCCTGTTTGTCGGAATAGGCAACCACGCTGATCCCCTGCCCGCCCAGCGTCGAGCCGGCCTGGTTCTGAGGTGGGTTCACGAAGAAGTCGATCTTGTCCCCGCCGGTGTCCGGATCGGCATAGAGGCCGGGGAAGAACGCGAACCAGTTCATCGCCATGGCGACCTGACCGGACTTAAAGGCGTCGAGCGATTCACCCATGTAGGAGTTGGTGTAACCGGGTGGCGTCGCGGTTTCGTAGAACTCTTTGTAGAATTCCAGCGCTTCGACGGCTTCTGCAGAGTTTACCGCCCCCTCCATGTCGTAAGAGCCGGGAGTGTTCTCGTACTTGAACCCCCATGGATAAAGCGCCGAGGTCACGCCCATTGTGATCCCTTCGGAGCCGCGCTCGGTGAAGATGGACGCGCCGTAGACGGTCTTGCCATCGATCTCGCGGCCCTGGAAGAACTGGGCGATTTGCAGCATCTCGCGCTGGCTTTGCGGCTCGCGCAGGTCTTCGCCCGTGGCTTCCTTGTAGGCAGCCTGGATGTCGGCATCGGCGAACCAGTCGGCGCGGTAGAACCAGCCGTTGGCGTCGCCCATGGCAGGCAGTGCGTAGTAGTTCGGCGTGCCCTTGGGCCATGTGGAATAGGCGTAGACGGTCGCGGGTGCGAAGTCGTCCATGCTGATCCCTTCGGCGTCGAAGAAGTCGTTCAGCTTGACGTAATGCCCGTTCTCGGCGCCGCCGCCGATCCATTGGCTGTCACCGATCAGCAGGTCGCAGAGCTTGCCGCCCGAGTTCAGCTCGTTCAGCATCCGGTCGGCGAAGTTGGGCCAGGGGATGAACTCGAAGTTCATGGTGTGGCCGGATTGGGCCTCGAACTCCTTGCTGAGTTCCACCAATGCATTTGCCGGGTCCCAGGCGGCCCAGCAGAGTGTCAAATCATCTGCCATGGCCAAGGTTGGCACGCTGACAGATGTCATCAAGGCCGCACCCACGGCGGCTGAAGTCATTTTTTTCATATGATCCTCCCTATCGGTCCCGTGTTTGCGGTGACCTTGGGGGGAAACGCTATTTGAGGGACGTACATCATGTCAACGGATTTTTGAGGAACGTTCATCATTTTGACACGAAATTGGGCTATCTATCTGAGTTAAAAACCTATTTTACTTCACCTCAAAATATCGACGCCATGTGAAGCGGCACGCAACCCGCGACAATACTGTGACGGCGGCACGCCGAAAGCGTTTCGTATCGCCCCCTTTGGACGTTCAAAAAAGTAGAATTGCACCGACGGGGACATCTGCGGTTGGACAATTGATGTTTCGGCGGCGGCGCTCAAGGACCAGATATCGGGAACTGATGGTCCGAAGATGCGTTTTCCTTTCAAGCAGAAAAGAAAGGAGCAGACATGAGCATCGAAGCACTGATCGTGATCCTTCCTGCATTGACCTTTGGAATGGTTCTGGTCTGGGCGTATCTCAGCAAGCGCCGCACCGAACAGCGCATGGAAGAAAGCGATCGCGAGAAGTCCAGTCTCGCGAAGGATGGTTAGAAAAGACGGGGCGCCCAAAAGCGCCCCGTTCTTCATTTGGCGTCGTCAATTTCCGGGCGGATCTGGGCGTAGGTCATCATCGTGAAGACGGCTGTTCCGCCGATCACGTTTCCGACCAGAACGGGCAGGAAAAAACCGAACACAGCTTGCGGTGCACTGATCATCCCTTGAACGGCCAGAACGGCCATTTCGACGGATCCTGCAACGATATGCGTGAAGTCGCCCAACGCAATCAGCCACGTAAAGATGACGATAAGCAACACTTCGTTGTTTTGGGCCGATGGCAACATCCACACGATGGAGGCGATCAGAATGCCTGCGGGAATACCGCGCACCAAACCTTCGACAGCAGGGAAACCTGTCGCGTGCGCACTCAGTTCGTTGACTACGGCCAACATCTCTGGCGTGAGCGCGGGCGTGTAGACCAGGAACAGAGCAATCAGAAATGCGCCAATGACATTCGCAAAGAGCACGACCGACCACAGCGTGGCAACACGCGCAAATATCGATCGGCAGGGGTCGAGTACCATCGGCACGACGGTCGTGATCGTGTTTTCGGTGAACAATTGCATCCGGCCCAGTATGACAAGCAGGAAGCCAAGGGAATAACCCAGGTTTTCAATGATGTAGCGCCAGCCGGTATCGGGCAAATGGGCGCGGAGATACGCTTCTCCCAACACCGAAAAGCTGATGAGAATGCCAGCCGCGATGCCCGACCAGAACAACGTGTTAATTGGCCGCCCAAGCTCCTCGTCCCCATGCCTGCGTATGGTTTCGAAAATGAGCCGCGGCGACAGACCGGACGCCTCTGTTACCGCCTCATCCTCGCTTTTCTTTTCGACAAGAGTGGAAGACGAATTGTGGGTCATTTTCATGGTCCGACGTGCAAATCATTTACGCTTCAACGCAAATCCATCGGTTTCGTTCCGACGGCAATTGCCCGAACCGTGGTCTGCATTTTGGTACGGAGCCGGCAAACACATTCGGCTGTTGGAATGGTGTCGCGCACATTATTGTTGGAACTCCCGCGTCCTTTCGACGTTGTCATAACAACGCATGACCGAAAGGAGACGATACATGTCGGCACCCGACACAGATGTCGAAACGCAAACACGCAAACACTGGTTTGTTCTGGCCGGACTAGGCGTCGTGGTTCTGATCGCAGGCGTCTTTTTCGTGGCAAATGTCTATTCAAGTGTCGACGATAACGCCGCGCTCGTGGGTGACGATGCCCAGATGATCGAGCCGCAGAGCTAGACTTGCACACCGCGCACCCGATCGGATGATCGGGGCAACGTGATGCTTACGCGCTTTCGGGATCCCTGGCTGCGCGGATGGCCTGCACGGCGTGTCCGATGCAGAGGTCAAGGTCCTGATCCGAATAGGGTCTTTGCAAGAAGACGGCATCCACGTTCCGAGCACGGTGCGCATCGCCATTGATGAGGATCTGCCCCACGCCCGCATCCCGCAGGCTCTTGCACACATGATCGGCCACCTTGTCCTCGCCATGAAACGACAGAAGTGCGAGGGACGGCAGACGATGTCCTTGCTCCAACAACGAGGCAACCTCGGTCGCAGAGCGACAATGGACGATCTCTACGAAACCGAAGCGCTGCAGCGCGTCTGTGATGTCTTCGGCTTCTACAAAATTCGGAGTGACGACCAGACCCAGGGTCTGATCGGGTGTTGTGCGCGCTGTCATCGAGGTATCGCCCTTTCTTATGTTTGGACGTCCTCATTCCACCTGACTGCTCAAGGGAGCAATAAACTGTGACATACCAAGACGATGTTTCGACAATTAGTTGCGACAAATGCCCGTTGCGGCGGAAAGACGGCTTCCTGCCGTTCGAGCCGGAAGAAGTGACCTTCATGAAACGCTTTAAAACAGGTGAAATGGTTGCCGAGACCGGGACGCAACTGTTCATGGAGGGGTCACGCGCCGCACAGCTTTTCACCGTACTGTCGGGTATGGGGATACGTTACAAGACATTGGAAGACGGGCGCCGACAAGTCATCGGCTTTGTCATGCCCGGCGATTTCATTGGCTTGCAGGCCGGTGTGCTGGACGCAATGTGCCACTCCGTCGAAGCGTCGACACCGATGCGGTTGTGCGTGTTCAACAGAAGCCGTGTGTTCGAACTGTTTCAAAACCAGCCCGAGCGCGCCTTTGCGTTGACCCACATTGCTGCCGTTGAAGAGCACTTTCTGGGCGATGCGCTGACGACTGTCGGCCAACGCGGCGCGTTGGAAAAGATCGCTTGGAGCCTGCACCGCTTCTTTCGCCGCGCCTCCATGCTGGACTTGAACAAAGGGCAGACATGCCCCCTGCCCTTCAGGCAACAGGATCTGGCGGATGCGCTGGGGCTGTCACTGGTGCACACCAACAAGACCCTTGCGAAACTCAAGGCGAATGGCGTCGTACAATGGTCAAATGGCGTGTTGAACATACTGGACGAAGACGCGCTGACCGAGCTTTCGGGGATCGATCCCGACACCGTGCAACGTCGGCCCCTTATCTAGGGCCGTTTTAGCCCGCGGCTGGATTACGACGCTGCCGTCTGCTGCGCCCACGGCCTTGGAACGGCCGGTTCGGCATCGGCCCGCGGGAAGGTGACGACATATTTGAAATGCGTATCCGACACCTCACGGTCCTCTTCACCGTCGAGCTGCGCCACGAAGGCACGTATCAGCCGCGTACCGATACCACTGCTTTCCATCAGAGCCGGTGACTCGTTCGACCCCGCGCCTACCGTGTTGGTGATGGTGAAACGCAACATGCGCTCGCCCAATTCCTCGAGCGTGATTTCAAGGGTCAGAACATCGTCCATCGGGGCGTCTATGTACTTGACCGCATTCGTCAACGCTTCGGCCGCGAGCATGGACAATGTCACCGCCTGGTCTTGCCCCAGCTGAACGGACGCGACATCTGTCGTCGTCTGAATCTTGCGCTTCAGGCCGTTGGCCATCGGGATCAATTCGTTGACCAGGCGCTGGATCAGTTTTCTCGCGTCGATGCTGGTTTCATCGGAGTTGGTGTTCATCGTTTGATGCACCGTGGCCAGACCCCGCACGCGTTGCTGCAATTGTGACAAGAGCGCACGGGTCTCGGGCGTCTTGGCGGCGCGTGCGTGCATGTTCATGATCGACGCGATCAGCTGCAGATTGTTTTTCACCCGGTGGTGTATCTCGCGCAGCAGAATGGTCTTTTCATCCAGATCCTGTTCCGCCTGACGCTCCGCGCGCACGAGCGACTGGACCATTCGGTTGAACGACGTCTCAAGCACTTCGAACTCTGCCGGAGGATCCACGAATTGCAGTTTCGGCTCATCCCGCTCGCCCAGCGCGAACCGCCGCATCGCACTGCGAAGTGCATAGATATGTCGGATGACCAGGCGGTGCAGCCCAAGGAACGCGACCGCCAGCCCAGCAAACCACATCAGGATCGGAAACAGCAATGGCACCCACACTGGCAGCGTGCCGATGCTGTCAATGCTGCGCCCCGTCGGCCAGGAGCCCACGACAACCACTTCGTCGGGAATGATGGACGATATCGCAAACAGCCGCTCACGCCCGTCTATGGCCCGCGCAATGAACGTGTCACCGTCTCTTTGAATGAAGTCGGTTGGCGCGACATTGGCAGGCAGAAGCTGTCCGGCCGACGACAGATCATTTGTCGAAAACAGAACCCGACCAGACCGATTGATCGTCACGTGATCAAAACCACTGTCCCCGGCGATCAGCGGGTTTGCGGCTTCATGTGGCAAGGACAGCGACACGAAACCCGCAAACCTGCCCTCTATCTTGACCGGATTGCTGATGATGACGACCGACTCGCCCGTGGCGACACCCGACAGGTTCACCTCGAATATCTGCCCCTCCTGTTCCAGGGCACGGGCAAAGCTGGGATCATCCGCAAAATCGAATGTCACACCGTTCGATGCGCATTCCATCATGCCGGTCCTGTCAATGAAGCCGGCAAAAACGAATGTGTCCTGACGACTGACGAAACGCGCCATCATGTCCGAGCATTGCGCGGCGTCATCGGCCACCGGCCCCAAAAGAGCGGCCAGGCCCTCGGCAGCGCCGCGCCCGCGCTCAAGCAGCCGACGCTCGTTGGCGGCGGCGCGCTCGGTTTCTGAAAGGACGATCTCTTCGGACAGCTGAATTGTTGCGGTCACGACTTCATTGGTCTGCCACAGGGCAATGGCCCCCAACGGGAACAGGGCCAAAGTCATCAGCCCTGCCAGACGGACAAAAAGCCCGCGTGTCCACGTATCTCGTTGCAAGTCTTACGCCACGTTTTGAGCCGACACGATCCCCGCGGTCACGCTGTCTGTCAATTCGATATCATCCGGATCGTCGACGGCCATCAGCTCTGCCAGTCGCGCACGTCCACGATTGACGCGGCTCTTGATGGTGCCAACGGCAACGCCGCAGGTCTCTGCGGCTTCCTCGTAGGAAAATCCACCGGCACCGACCAACACCAACGCTTCGCGCTGCTCATCGTTCAGCTGGTCGAAGGCCACGGCAAAGTCACGCATGGCCAACCGCCCGTCATGGTCCGGCTTCTGTGCAAGCGTGTCAGCATAGACCCCGTCGACATCCTCCACCTCACGCTTCCGCTTGCGGTGCAGCGAATAGTACGTGTTGCGCAAAATGGTGAACAGCCAAGCACGCATGTTCGAGCCGGGTTCGAACTTGTCGATATTCGTCCACGCCTTGATCAAAGCATCCTGGACCAGATCGTCGGCCGTCGCACCATTTCGGCACAGGCTGAGAGCAAATGCGCGCAGCGGACCCAGATGCTCGACCAACTCGTCTCGCGGGTCAGTCGTCATGCTTTTCTCCCTTGTCAGAAGATGCCTGTACGTTTCCGGTCCGCAACTGGTTGAGCAGATCCGTGAACCGGTCAGGCACGGGCTCATTGGCCATGTTGTCGAATGCGCGTTTGAGGTTCGCGTCAATCTCTGCTTCGATCTCTGTTTTTCGGGTCTGCCGTGTCATCAGGTCTGGCTTCTCGATCAATTTTATTAGCGTGTCACGGAACCAATACGCATGACAGCGCGTATGGTTCCAAGACTAGGTCGAAAAAAGGCAAAGAAAATGAACAAGGACGCAAGGGAGCAACTCGCCGACGATGTGAGTGCCAACCTTCCTTACCTGCGCCGCTATGCGCGCGCTCTGACAGGCAGCCAGGACAGCGGTGACACCTATGCACTCGCAACGCTCGAGGCGATTTTGTCCGATCCCGATCAATACAATGGCGGCCCGGATGCAAAAGTTGCCCTGTTCCGCAGTTTCCACGCGATCTGGACGACATCCGGCGCGGTCTTTGGAAACGATTCAGATGCGACAGATCTTGCCCGCAAGGCACGCGACCATCTGTCGAAGCTGACGCCGAACACACGCGAGGCGCTGCTGCTTCACACCGTAGAAGACTTTTCGCCCGCCGATGTTGGCACCATCATGGATGTGCCCCCGGAGGAAGCGCAGGAATTGATCGACATCGCCTATGCCGAGATGGGCCAAAACGTATCGGGGAGGGTCATGATCATCGAGGATGAGGCGATCATTTCCATGGATCTCGAAACCATCGTCGCCGACATGGGCCACCGCGTCACCGGCATCGCGCGCACACGTGACCGCGCCGTGCAACTGGCCAAGGAAGAAAGCGCGGATCTGATCCTGTCGGACATCCAGCTTGCGGACAATTCCAGCGGGATTGACGCGGTGAACGACATCATCGCCGCGCAAGGCGAGCGTCCCGTCATCTTCATCACCGCGTTTCCCGAACGGCTTCTGACCGGCGAGGGGCCGGAACCGGCATTCCTCATCTCAAAGCCGTACACCGAAGCGCAGGTCAAATCGGCCGTCAGTCAGGCCATGTTCTTTTCATCGACGGAAACGTTGAAAGCCTGAGGAAAAAACCCCGCCGCACGCTTGCGGCGGGGTTCCGTGTCTCATGACTTGGAAATGGCGCGCAGCATCCATGCCGCCTGTTCGTGGAAGGCCGAACGCGCGGTCGCCATGTCTTCGGTGACGATGTCGCGATTGCGTTCCGCCAGTTCTGCAAGCGCATGCAAACGGTGCGCCAGGCGCTCATGATCTGCTGCCAGGTCTTCGACCATCTGCGCGGTGGACATCGGCCCCTTGGGATCCTCGACCCGCGACCGGCTCACGATGTCCCTGAGCGCGGAGGGCGCAAGCTCACCCAAGGCACGCACCCGCTCTGCCAGCGCATCCGCGGCTTCGAACATGTTGGTGTAATGCTCTTCCGTCAGGTTGTGCACCGAATAGAACAGCGGCCCCTCGACATTCCAGTGGTAGGCATGTGTTTTGAAAACAAGGCAATAGGTGTCCGCCAGAACATCCGAAAGACCGGTTGCCACCGCTTCCGTATTCTGGACGCCGGTTGAGACGTCGTCGCTTGAAGGAACAACTTTCAATGCGTCAGTCATCGTGATCTCCGTTATGGGTTGCGTTGCCTATTCAACGGGAAAAGCGACCAAGAGTTCCTTTTTCCACGCAAAATCCGCCCGAGCGCAGACGGGCCGGTACCAAGCCCGATGGCGCAGCCGCAGGGCACCAAGATCCAGGTCGATCCGAGGCTGACCACCCGCTCGACAAAGCGATTGAGCGCGATAGGCCACCCCGGCCTTCCGTCAAGAGACAGACCTGCAAAAAGTCGCATCAGCATGGGAGATCACCCGGAATGAGCGAAATTTTGCGTATACAAATTCGCGCTTAGGTGGCATTCTGCCGATATTCGATGCAGGAGACCAATTCTATGCGCGCTCGTTTTCTCGTCCCCGTTCTTCTCGCCCTGTTTTCAATGTCGCACATCACCTCGGCCGAAGAGCCGCCGCAAGCGGGCCAGAGTGCTGAGCTTCCGTTGCCAAGCACCTTGCCCCTGATCGACTATGAAAACGTGCTGTTTCCGTGGATCGCGAAACGCGAGTATGTGGCGCTGGACTGGAAACGCGACAAAAGCTGGCGCGACACGGGCCCGTTTGTCTTCAATATGAGTTTCGGCATCCACCCGGCTGTCCGCATGTACTACTCGCCCGAGATCATGACCTGGCTGGAGGGCGGCCGCGAAGGCGCGATCGAGGACGGGGCCATCGTTGTCAAGGAAATGGTGAACCCGCCGTCGGCCCGATACAACGAGCATTATGCAAGCCTGCTGAAAGAACACCCGAACGACCCGGAAAGGGTCGCGCGGGAGATGGAACATTATGCCTACAACGAAGGTGGCCTGAACTGGACGGTTATGGTCAAGGACAGCGCCCTGTCCCACGGCGGGTGGTTCTTCGCATCGGTCTATTTTGCGAACACAGAGGATATGAAGGCGCGCAAACCGGTCATCGACACATTCGAGGCGCCCTTCAGCCCGCCGCTGGGTGCGGGTGGCGACGGGATGTGCATGCGCTGTCACGCCTCTGCCGCCGAAGAGCTGATCTTTTCCGCGCTCGAGAACATCGAAGGGTATCCGGGTGAACCGGTGATTTACCGCGTGGACGCCAGCTGGCGCGACCTGCCCATGGCGCAAAAGCCCGCCTTTGGTGCGAGCCTCGAGGAGATGATCAAGTCCTACGTGAACGACCCCCACGACCCTGCCGCCATGCGCGCCGCACATGTGGCCGCGGCCAAGGCGTCACCGGTCGACCAGAACAAGGCATTTACCGATATGTTCCCGGGTACGGGCGGTGTCGACATCACGCGCGCCAATCTGCAAACGCTGCCCAGCGAATGGCTGGATCACGTGCCTGCGCGGCCCAACGACACCCAGCATTTCCTGACCTCGGACAATTGCGTGGGCTGCCACGGTGGCCTGGGCGGTGCGCCTTCCGGGGTGACCATGTTCATCAAGGACGGCCCCGCCTATGGCGACGGGTTCAACATCTCCGAATACGGCGAATGGCGCTGGTCACCGATGGGGCTGGCCGGGCGTGACCCGATTTTCTATGCGCAACTCGAATCCGAATTTGCCCTGCTGGAAGAGGCGGGCGTAGGTGATCTGTCCGAAAACCTCGGCACCACGTGCCTGTCCTGCCACGGTGCGATGGGTCAACGCCAGCTTGAGATCGACGCACACAACAACCCGGACAGCGGTCTGGACGGCAACACCTTCAAGGTGGCCTACACCCTGCTGCATGATCCGCTGACCACGGCTGAAAAGGAACAGCAGATCGCCGACGGCACCTACGACTACCATGAATACGGCAACCTCGCCCGCGAGGGGATCTCCTGTGCCGTATGCCACCACATCGCGCCGCCGGAACGCGCGGAAGGGCAGCCGGACTACAACACGCTCGACACCTATCTGATGAACGGCACCACGGGCGTGTTCCGCACGAACCCGGCCAACGAGCTGATCGGCCCGTTCCAGGACGTGCGCCAGAAGCCGATGCAGAACGCCATGGGCATCACGCCGCTGCATGACGACTACATCACGGAAAGCGAGATGTGCGGCGCGTGCCACACCATCAACCTGCCCAATGTCGACGCCGCGACAGACAAGCCCCTGCCCGGATTCACGGTCGAGGAACAGGCGATCCTGAACCAATCGGCACAGAACGCTGTCGAATTCCTCAAGGACGAGTTCGGCGTGACCTATCGTGAGCCGCTTGTGCAATTCCAGCACTCGGTCGAGCAGGCCACCTTCCTCGAATGGCAGAACAGCCAGTTCGCGGACGCAGGCACGGCCCAGTCCTGTCAGGACTGCCACATGAAAAGCAATTTCGAGACCATGGATGGCAGGATCAAGATCGAAAGCCTGACCACGCAGATCGCGACCATTCAGGACACGAACCTGCCCGAAGTGCCCAACGCGCTGCCACATGACGAGTTGGATGTGCCCTTCCGCGACGACTACAAGCGGCACAATTTCGTGGGCCTGAACGCCTTCATGGTCGAGATGCTGTCGCAATTCGACGAAGAGATGGGACTGGGGCCCAAGGACCCGATGACCTACGCGACCAACGGTGCAGCCCTGTCATTGGAGACGATGGCCCTGCAGGCCCGGGATGAAACGGCGGATGTGGCCATCGAAAGCCTGTCGGCCACGGGTGGCGTACTGGAAGCGGTCGTCAGTGTTGACAACAAGACAGGGCACCGCCTGCCGTCGGGCGTCGGCTTCCGCCGCGCGTTCCTTGAGGTGAAGCTGACGGATGCGAATGGCAAGCAGGTCTGGTGTTCCGGCTGTACGAATGGCGCGGGGGTCATCATCGGCCCGGATGGGAAGCCGCTGAAGACCGAATTCCTCGACTTCGTCCCCGACGGTGCGACGGAAGCGCTCTACCAACCGCATTACGATCTGATCGACAGTGAAACGCAGGTGCAGATCTACGAGGAGTTGACCCAGAATGCGAAGAAGGAGTTCACCTCCAGCTTCGTGCACCGCGTCTACCACCCCAAGGACAACCGGCTGCTGCCGTGGGGCGCGGCGGAGCCCGGCACGGAAGCCTTCAAGGCGCGGTTTGGAGACTCGGAGGTGACGGCCGCGTTCATGAAAGCGACGATGCCCGAAGGGCGCGCCGAACATGACGCGGGCGTCAAGGCTGGCAAGGACGAGTTGACCTACAAGATCACGTTGCCATCCGGCGTGGATATCAGCGGCGGTATGATCTCCGCCACGCTCTACTCGCAGGCGATCCCGCCCTACTATCTCAAGCAGCGCTTCGAAACGGCGCCTACGGGCCCCGCGACGCAACGGCTCTACTATCTCGCGAGCCGTCTAAAGACCAAGGGCACCTTGATCGAAGACTGGAAACTCAAGATCCAGAGCGACAGCGCGCAACTGCAGTAAGGACAGCGCACCCGAACACCGGCCAGCTGGCTTTGGCCGGTGTTCCGACAAATCCTTGCAACCGCGCGCTCCAAGCCTTGCGAGATCAATCGAACGGCCGCAGCGCCTGGTGCAGTTTCCATCCATTCTGAAAGCTGTTGCCGGAAAAAGTGGCGGAGACGAAGGGATTCGAACCCTCGAGACGGTTTCCCGCCTACTCCCTTAGCAGGGGAGCGCCTTCGACCACTCGGCCACGTCTCCGCTGACCCGTCTATCGTTCCCCCCCGGGCAGGGCAAGCAGAAAGCAGGGCGCCTATCAACGAACCTCGATGATGAGAAGTCAGGCCAATTCATCGGCCGTGACCAACATGTGACGCGGCACGCAAGAAAATCGTTGCCGGAATCAAAAATTCAACCATGAATTGAATTTGCACCATACGGTGCAGCATTTCAAAATGGGAGAAGATGATGACTGAACACACAGCGACATCTTGGTTTTTTAACGAGCGCCCAAAAGACTTGATTTCAGAAACCACACTGACCCTGCGCGAACATACGCTGCCCGATCTTCTGGAGGGTGAGTTCAGGGTAAAAACCCACTACCTGTCCCTCGACGCCACCAACCGTGTCTGGTTGTCGGATTGGGACATCTACATGGATCCGGTCCGCCTTGGCGATCCGATGCGCGGCTTTGTGGTCGGGGAGGTGACCGAAAGCCGGAACGCGGACTTCCCCGTCGGCAGCTTTGCATCGGGCATGGCGTCCTGGGCGGATTACGTGATCGGTGACGCAGAGCGGTTCACACCGTTTCCAATCGACAAGGACCTCGGGCACGCCTTTGCCGTCATGAGCATCGCGGGGCCCACCGCCCATGTCGGCCTGCATCATGTCGGAGAGCTGCAGGACAACGAAACGGTCGTGGTCAGCGGTGCGGCAGGCGCGGTCGGGCTGATGGTCTGCCAGATGGCCAAGCGGCGGGGGTGTCGTGTGGTCGGCATCGCCGGATCGGCCGAGAAGTGCCAGATGCTCACCGAAGAGTTCGGGATCGATGCGGCCATCAACTACAAGACCGAAGATGTTCGGGACGCCCTCGGTTCGGCCTGCCCCGATGGCATCGACCTCTGTTTCGAAAATGTTGGCGGCGACATCCTCGATGCATCACTTGTGCATATGCGCGACTATGGCCGGGTCGTGATCTGTGGGTTGATCTCCACATACAACACCAAGTCCCCCACGCCTGGACCGTACATGTTCCGCAACATCATCATGCGGCGCCTGACCATGCGCGGTTTCGTGATCCTCGACTACATGGATCTCATGCCGCAGGTCGTCGCGGATCTTGGTGCGTGGATGCAAGCGGGCGAGCTCCGCCTGCCGCTGCATGTGGTCGATGGGCTCGAAAACGCCGTGGACGCGGTGAACCTGCTCTACACCGGTGGCAACACCGGAAAGGTCCTTGTGCGTATGCACTGACACCCGTTGCCGGGCGCGGGGCACACCGCCGCGTCGCCCGGTGGCTCAGGAATGCAGGAAGTGCATCACGTCGCCATCCTTGACGACATATGCCTTGCCCTCGGCCCGCATCTTGCCTGCTTCCTTGGCCGGCCCCTCGCCGCCCAGCTCGACGAAGTCGTCATAGGCGATGGTTTCGGCCCGGATGAACCCCTTTTCGAAGTCCCCGTGGATCACGCCGGCCGCCTTGGGTGCGGAAGTGCCGGATTTGATGGTCCAGGCGCGGGCCTCTTTCGGGCCGACGGTAAAGTATGTCTCGAGGTGGAGCAGCTCGTAGCCAGCGCGGATCAACCGGTCGAGGCCCGCCTCGGAAAGGCCCATCTCCTCAAGGAACATCTGGGCTTCATCATCTTCAAGCTGGCTGATCTCTTCCTCGATCTGGGCCGAAATCACCACGTGACTGTTGCCCTGCGCGGACGCCATCTCCGCCACCTTGGCGGAATGGGCGTTGCCGTCAGCAGCTTCCGCTTCGCCCACATTGCAGACGTAGAGAACGGGCTTGGTGGTCAGCAGTTGCAGCATGGCCCAGGCTTTGGCGTCTTCGTCGTCGATTTCGACCACACGCGCCGGTTTGCCGTCCTCAAGAACCTCCAGCGCCTGCTTCATCAGACGTTCCTGCTGCACCGCCTCCTTGTCGCCGCCGCGCACCTTGCGCACGATGTTTTGCAGGCGTTTTTCCAAGCTCTCGATATCGGCCAGCATCAATTCGGTTTCGATGGTTTCGGCATCGGCCACAGGATCCACCCGGCCTTCGACATGGGTCACATCCCCATCCTCGAAACAGCGCAGCACATGGGCGATGGCGTCGACCTCGCGAATGTTGGCCAGAAACTGGTTGCCCAGCCCCTCGCCCTTCGACGCCCCTTTGACGAGGCCCGCAATGTCGACAAATGTCATGCGGGTCGGAATGATCTGCTTGGACGCTGCAATCGCGGCCAACTTGTCCAGGCGTGCATCGGGCACGGCCACCTCGCCCACATTGGGTTCGATGGTGCAAAAAGGAAAGTTGGCAGCCTGCGCGGCAGCCGTCTTGGTCAATGCGTTGAACAGGGTCGACTTACCAACATTCGGCAGGCCGACGATACCCATCTTGAAACCCATCGGAGTCATCCTTTTGTGCGGTTGAGCCGCTTCTAGCAGGACGGTCAACAGGTGCAAGGCGGTGACATGTCGGGAAAATTTCAACCGGGCCCGTCCAAAAGGAGTGACAGCCCTGTGGCGTACCACATATTGTCGGCATTCGGTGCCATATGCGCCACGATCTATTGATTGAGACTTGGACTTTCGCGATGCTGCGTATTTGTTTTGCTTTTTTCATTCTGTTTGTTGGCGCGACAAGCGCTTCCGCCCAGGAATGGACACTGGGGCTTGGCACGACAGATTTCGGAGATCAGGGCCAGGACAGCCTCGCACTGGACCTCGAATACCGGCACACACCTTTTATCGAAAAGCGGGTGTTGTCGGTCGCATGGGGCGTAAATGTCGCTCTGTCGGCAGAGGGTGACAGTTTCATCGGTGGGGGTATCTGGTCGCGGTGGCAATGGCAGAACGGCTGGTTCATCGACAACAGCATCATGCCCGGCTTCTTCGAGGAAGGAACCGCAGGCAACGACCTCGGGTCGTCGTTCGAGATTCGCTCCCTGCTCGGGGTCGGCTACCAGTTCGACAACGGCCATGCGCTCTCGGCCGCGATCTCGCACAAGTCGAATGCCAGCCTGGCTGACGACAACCCCGGCATGAACACCTACACCCTCCGCTATCATTTCCGGTTCTGAGGACGCTTGCCTTTCCCGCACCGCTTTGGCAGGGACAGCGGGACGTTAAAGGGAGAGCATGATGACAACCCGGATCGATGCCAAATTCGCGGCACTCAAGGCCGAAGGCCGCAAGGCATTCGTCGCCTATGTTATGGCAGGCGACCCGGATTATGACACATCGCTCGAGGTTGTGCGCGGTCTGCCAGCGGCCGGGGTCGATGTCATCGAACTGGGCTTGCCCTTTACCGATCCGATGGCCGATGGGCCCACCATTCAATTGGCCGGACAACGCGCTCTGGAGGCCGGGATGACCCTGGACCGCACTCTCGATCTGGCCCGCGCCTTCCGCCAATCCGACGACACCACACCCATCGTGCTGATGGGCTACTACAACCCGATCTATTCGCGCGGCGTCGACACCTTCCTCGCGCAAGCGCAAGAGGCAGGTATCGACGGGCTGATCGTGGTTGACCTGCCGCCCGAGGAAGACAGCGAACTCTGCATCCCCGCGCAAGCGGCAGGGCTCAACTTTATCCGGCTCGCGACACCCACCACCGACGACAAGCGCCTGCCGCGCGTGCTGCAAAACACGTCCGGCTTTGTATATTACGTGTCGATCACCGGGATCACCGGCGCGGCCGAAGCCGAAGCGGGCGACGTCGGACCCGAGGTTGCCCGCATCAAGGCAGCCACGGATCTGCCGATCATCGTCGGCTTTGGCATCAACACCCCTGACAAATCAAAGGCCATTGCATCTGTCGCAGACGGCGCCGTCGTCGGGTCCGCCATCGTCAGCCGCATTGGCGCAGGCGACAGCGTCGACAGTGTCTTGGAGTTTGTCAAAAGCCTCGCCGACGGCGCGCACGCCGCCTGACCGGCAAGTCCGCGCCGAAAGTCCGGGCGCCGACCGGGGTGCAATCGTAATTATTGAAGTTTCGGCAGAATGCGGCGATGTTCGTATCAATAACGAACGCCTCTTTGCCGTGATCAAGACCTACTCATCGCCGTCCGAGATTTCGGAAACCCTGTTGGAACGAACAGGTGACGCATTGCTGTCGCATGACTTCGACAGTTTTGCAGATTGCTTTTTCATTCCATACGGCATCGAGACCGTAAACGGAAAACGCACCATCGGGTCGCGCGAAAATCTGAACCTCACCTTCGATGCCGTACACGCGCATCTTCTGAAGCAGCAGGTGACGATCATGGCGCGCCACTGTGTGTCCGCCAGCTTCCGGTCACCGAACGAAGTGGCCGCCACGCATGAAACGCGCCTGATCAGCCGCGATATTCTGGTGCAGGACCCCTACCCGGCTTTTTCGCTGATCAAACGCCAGCCGAATGGCGTATGGAAAGTTGCGTTCACGTCCTACGTCATTGTCGATTCCGCGGATCTCAACAACGCACTTCACGCCTAGGCGCGTGGGGCACCGCCCTTCGCGGCAACATGCGCGATGGCTGCCGCAACGGCCTCGTCAATGGACATCTTCGAGGTGTCGAGCAGCATCGCCCCGTCTGCCGGGCGCAAAGGTGCCGCCTCGCGCTCACTGTCCCGCGCATCGCGGGCTCGTACATCCGCCAACACCTCGGCCAGCGTGCGATCATCGCCTTTGTCACGCAGCTCCTTCCAGCGCCGTTCGGCCCGCACCTCCGCGCTGGCGGTGACAAAAAGCTGTGCCTCAGCGCCCGGATAAATCACGGTGCAGATGTCGCGCCCATCCAGCACGGCACCCCCGGGACGCCGGGCAAAACTGCGCTGAAAGTCCAGAAGCGCCGCCCTTACCTCTGGGATCACGGCAACCCGGCTTGCGGCCTGCGCCACCTCTGCCGTGCGCAACCGCCCGTCTTCGAGTGCACGTGGATCCAGCGCCCGCGCCGCCTCGATCGGATCAGCCCCGTCCAGCGTCAGCGCGCCCACGGCGCGATACAAAAGCCCAGTATCCAGATGGGCAAAGCCGAAATGTCCCGCAACAGCGCGCGCGATCGTCCCCTTGCCCGCAGCTGCAGGCCCATCAATCGCGACCGTGAACGCGCGCGGTGTCATCACCCGGCGCGCTGGATGTCGGCACCCAGACCCGCCATCAACGGCTCGAAAATCGGGAAGGAGGTCGCAATCGGCCCGCCATCATCCACCTGCATCGGTTTCTGCGTCGCCATCCCCATCACCAGGAACGACATCGCAATCCGGTGATCCAGATGGCTGGCACAGGTCACACCGCCCGGCACGTTGCCATGGCCCAAGCCCGTGACAGTCCACCAATCCGGCCCATCCTCAACCGTCACACCGGCCGCACGCAGGCCAACGGCCATCGCGTCAATCCGGTCACTTTCCTTGACCCGCAACTCCTTGACCCCCGGCATATGGGTCTTGCCGCTGGCAAAGGACGCCACGACCGACAGCACCGGGTATTCATCGATCATGCTGGCCGCACGCTCGGCTGGCACCTCAATACCCTTCAAATCAGGCGAAAACCGCGCCCGCAGATCGGCCACAGGCTCCCCGCCCTCTTCCCGCTCATTCTCATAGGCCAGGTCGGCCCCCATCTCGCGCAGCGTGGTAAACAGCCCAGCGCGCGTGGGGTTCAGCCCGATATTGGGCACCAGCACATCCGACCCCGGCACAATCAGCGCCGCGCAAACCGGAAAGGCGGCCGAGGACGGATCGCGCGGCACATCAATATGCTGCCGCGTCAACTCTGGCTGCCCCTTCAACGTGATGACGCGGCCTTCCTCCGTCACGTCCGTGCTGATCTCGGCCCCAAAGCCTGCCAGCATCCGCTCGGTATGATCGCGGGTCGCCTCCTGCTCGATCACAACGGTCTCACCCGGCGCATTCAGCCCGGCCAGCAACACGGCGGACTTCACCTGCGCCGACGGCACCGGCACGGTGTAGCGCACAGGCACGGGATCAACCGCGCCCACAAGCGTCATGGGCAACCGCCCCCCGGAACGGCCCACCGCCTGACAGCCGAACAGAGCCAGCGGATCGGTCACCCGCGCCATGGGCCGCCCGTTCAGGCTCGCATCGCCTGTAAAGGTCACCGAAATGGGCGAGGTTGCCATCGCCCCCATAAGCAAACGCACACCCGTGCCCGAATTGCCGCAATCAATTACCTGATCCGGCTCGGCAAAGCCGCCAACACCAACCCCATGCACCGACCATGACCCGCCACCATGGTTGATGACCTCGGCACCAAAGGCCTGCATCGCCTTGCCGGTGTCCAGCACATCCTGCCCTTCGAGCAACCCGGTGATGGTCGTCTCGCCCACCGCCATGGCACCCAGGATCAGCGAGCGATGCGAAATCGACTTGTCGCCGGGCACCTCCGCCGTGCCGCTCAGCGGCCCACAGGCGGAAGAGGTCATGGGTATCGGATCACCGTGGCTGGACATGTTTGCGCTCGCATCAATTCAATCGGCGCAGACCTACCCCGCCCGCACAAGCCCGTCCAGACCGCGCACGCGCCTGTCTCTTCTTCTGGCCAAAAATACTTCGGGGGAGCGCGGCACGCGCGGGGGCAGAGCTCCCAAAAACGCTAGTCCTTTCGCCGAAACGTCAGGTAATGCGGCACCCGTCCCTCGCGCAGGGCCTTCTGCTCATAGCGGGTGCTGATCCAGTCGCCCCACGGCTCCCGCCAATCGGCCGGGCGCTCCGCCAACCACTCGAACCCCGCCTTCGGCACCTCTTCCAACGTCTGACGCACGTAATCGGGAATATCGGTTGCCACGCGAAAGATCGCACCCGGCTTCAACGCACGGGCCAGGGGCTCCAGATGTTCCTGTGTGACAAAGCGGCGCCGGTGATGCCGCGCCTTGGGCCAGGGATCGGGATAAAGCAGAAAGGCCCGCGCAATCGACGCCGCAGGCAGCACATCCATCAGATCGCGCGCATCGCCCGGATGCACGGCCAGGTTCTCGACCCCTGCCCTCCGGATCTTGCCCAGCAGCATCGCAACGCCGTTGATATAAGGCTCCGCCCCAATGATGCCGACGTCCGGATTTTCAGCGGCCTGATGCACCAGATGCTCACCGCCACCAAAACCCACCTCCAGCCACACGGGCTTGCCCCCAAAAAGCGCATCCAGATCCAGCGGCTCACGCGCGGGGTTGTCCTCCCACGACACGGGCCCCGGCGACAGCGCCTCCAGATCTTCATCCAGATAGCGTTTCTGACTGTCCTTCAGGGTCTTGCCCTTGAGACGTCCATAGAAGTTGCGATGGGGGCGTTCAGTCATGGCGCGCCCTTTAGCGCGCGGCGCAGACAGGGGCAATGGGCGGGGCGCGTAAGGCGCAGGTGTCCTGCGCCCGGCTCAGTCTCTTGCCGCGTCCAGATACTCCCGCAGCGCAGTCAGCACAGGGCGCATCTCCACCAGTTGCGCCACATCAAAGCCCTGCGCCAACTTCGCAAAGTCAGGCCCAAGGGCCGCAATCGTTTCTGCGCGCACCTCGCGTCCCCTTTCGGTCAGCCACACGCGTTTGGACCGACCGTCGTCCGGGTTCGGGCGCATCTCGACCAGACCATGCTGCTCCAGCCCTTTCAGCGTGTGCGTCATGCTGGTCTTAGGCACCTGAAAGGCGCGCGCCATCTCCATCGGCGTGCGCCCATCGCCAACGCGGGTCAAATGATTGAGCACCGAAAAATGCGGCGCAATCAGCCCATGGGGCAGCCGCGCCTCCAAAATGGCGCGGCTCAACTGTTCGATGATGCCGATCTCATTGAACACCTCGAAAAAGACCGACGGGTCATTGTCACGCATGCACGATCTTGCTTTCCAATCCCCAGCGCGGGCTCTGTGCGATGTCGGGGCCATACCCGATCCGCGCAAACATTTGCACGGTTCCGCCCGCTGGCGCCAGCCTGTCATGCACCTCGGCATAAAGCCCGGCCATCTCGGGATATTCCTGCAGCGCCTGGCTCAGCGGTTGCAGACCAAGCCCTGCCCGCGTTGTGGCAAGGTTCAAACGCAGCCAATCGCGACCTGCGGCGATCTGATCCACCCGCGTGTTGGTCGGCGTGATCTGCCACAGATGCCCCATGGCAGTGTCCGCATTGGCAAAGACCGCCTTTAGACCACCCTCATAGGCCAGCGAATCCTGCGCCAGCGCCGCCTCCCGGGAAAAGGTGCCGGTCAGGGCCATCGCCTCGAACATCGGACCGCTAAAGTCGATCCCGTCGGGGTTTGCATCAACCTCGCGCCTGCCAATGCGGAACAGGTCCACGCTTTCCTTGTAGGTGTGCGGTGTCTCGATCTCGATCCGCAGCGCCTCATGGCTCAGCACCCGCAGCGCAGCGATATCGTCAGCCGCGACCGAGCCTGCCACGGTCGTGCGGGTCGCAACACTCAGAACCGCATCCAGCGTTGCCTGATCAACCGGGCGGTCCGTATCGAACGGCTCCTTAAGGGACCGACGATGCATGACCTGCCCGAACAGGTCCGGCTCAGGCGTGCCCGCCCCTTCGAAAAAGCGCGCAACAGCCACCCGGCGGTGGTCGAGACCGTCGGGGTCTTCGCCATCCGGGAAGAGATCCAGATCGACCCCGTACCCCTGTTCTGCCGCCGCAAGCGTCATCAGCTCCAGAAAGCAGCCAAGACCGATCACGATCTGACGGCCGAACGGGTCGGTATGCGGCAGCAGCCGCTCCGTATCCACGCGCAGGGTCACTTCGCCCTCTTTGCGCAGATCAACCTGCCAGGGCTGACGGTTGTGCGGGTTCGGGGCCAGAATGGCATAGGACAGCGCCCGCATACGGGGCTCGGCGTAGGTACCGGCGACCGACCAGGGTTTCAAAGCAGTCTGCGGTCTGCGGGTCACGGCATAGGCGGCGGCACCGGACGCGGCGAGGATCGAACCACCTCCGATCAGGGCAAGTGTTTTACGGCGGGACAGCGACATGAAGATCTCCATTTGTGCGATTTCGAACCAAATACGAGATATAATACGATATCGCACCAAACAAGTCCCATTTCGTACTTTTTCGCTGCCAGCACATCATCCCTTGCCCAAAACAGTCCATATTGGTAAGCAAACCTAACCAATATCGGAAGTTTCCCATGCCCGTGATCACCACCATCGACGATCTGAAACGCATCTACGAACGCCGCGTGCCGCGCATGTTCTACGACTACTGCGAATCCGGCAGCTGGACCGAACAGACCTTCCGCGACAATTCTTCGGACTTCGATGACATCCGCCTGCGCCAGCGCGTGGCCGTGGACATGTCCGGGCGCAGCACCAAAAGCCAGATGATCGGCCAGGACGTGGCCATGCCCGTCGCTCTCGCGCCCGTAGGCCTGACCGGAATGCAACACGCCGACGGCGAAATGAAAGCCGCGCGGGCCGCAGAGAAATTCGGTGTGCCCTTCACCCTCTCCACCATGTCCATCAATTCGATCGAGGATGTGGCCGGCTTCACCGACGCGCCCTTCTGGTTCCAGCTCTACACGATGAAGGACCAGAACTATGTCGCCCGCCTGATCCAGCGGGCCAAGGACGCAAACTGTTCCGCCCTCGTCATCACGCTCGACCTGCAAATCCTCGGCCAACGACACAAGGACCTGAAAAACGGCCTCTCCGCCCCGCCGAAACTCACGGCCAAAACCATTGCGAACCTGATGACCAAATGGTCCTGGGGGATCGAGATGCTGTCGGCCAAGCGCCGCGAGTTTGGCAATATCGTCGGCCATGTGGACGGCATCAGCGACGCCTCATCGCTCGGTGCTTGGACCGCCGAACAATTCGACCCGACGCTCGATTGGTCCAAGGTCGCCAAGCTGAAAGAGCAATGGGGCGGCAAGGTCATTCTCAAGGGCATTCTCGACGCTGACGACGCGAAAATGGCGCTCAAGGTCGGTGCGGATGCCATCATCGTGTCGAACCACGGCGGGCGGCAGCTCGACGGCGCGCTCAGCTCCATCCGTGCCCTGCCCTCGATCCTCGATGCGGTGGGCGATCAGGTCGAAGTGCATCTCGACAGCGGGATCCGTTCCGGCCAGGACGTCCTGAAGGCGCTCGCCATGGGGGTCAAGGGCACCTATATCGGCCGCGCCTTTGTCTACGGGCTGGGTGCGATGGGCCAACAGGGCGTGACCGAGGCGCTGAACGTCATCCACAAGGAACTCGACACGACCATGGCGCTTTGTGGCGAGACGAATGTTGCCAATCTTGGGCGGCACAACCTGCTGGTGCCCGAAGGGTTCGAAGGGCGCTGGCAATAGGGATTTCGCCGCGGTGCCCCGCGGCGACCGGCTGGGGCTCTGCCCCAGACCCCGAAGTATTTTTAGCCAGAAGAAGGGATATGCGCGCGTTGGCGGCCAAGCATCCGTCCCCATGACGGGAGGAGGAGTGCAGCCACCGCAAACATGATGCCGGCGATCACATAGAAAGAGACGCGCAGCCCGAAGCCTTCGGCGACAAAACCCATGATGACGGGGCCAAGGAAAAACGCTGCATAGCCAAGGGCCGCGGCCTGGCTGATCGCGGCAAGACGATATTTCGGACGCACGGCCTGCCCCACCAGCCCCAAGGCCAGGGGGCCCACAACCGACACGCCAAGCCCACCCAGCAGAAACCCGGCATAGGCCATGGGCAAACCCGTTGCCGCCCCGGCCAGTGCAAGACCCAGTCCGGCAAGGCAGGAGGCCACAACCATCACCCGGAAGGGCGGCCAACTCGCGCCAAAGATATGACCGCCCAATCGGCCCACCGCCATGCCGGTGGCAAGCAGCGCCGGGCCCAGGGCGCCCTCCGCCGGTCCACCACCCAGCGTCCGTTCCACGTGCAGGGCCGACCAACCCTCCGATGCGGCCTCTCCCAGAAAGGCAGACAGAACCACGAGACCGCCAACCCAGACCAGCAGGCGCGGCATACCCGTTGTGTCCTGCGTGTCTTCCTCGCTCAGCGTCCTTACCGGCAGGATCAACCAGGGGCTCAGAACGGCCACGGCAAGCGCAAGACCCGCAAAGATCGCCACCGGCCCCCAGCCGCCCTCGCGTGCAACCCCAACCGCAACGGCAGCCAGCGCATAAGACACTGAAAACAGACCGTGGTTCAGGTTCATCAGGGATCGCCCGGTGCTCGCCTCGGCCTCGCTCACCTCGGCATTGGCGAGCACATCGGTGATGCCGGACCCGCCTGCCGCCAGAAACAGGGCAATGCCCATGACCACCGGGACCTGCGCCGCCCCCGCCAGCACGAACCCCAGTGCCATGATCACCGCGCCAGCGATCATAGCCCACCGTCCGATCAAACGATGCAAAAACGGCGCCAGCCACATCGCCATGATCGCACCGGTCGACCCGATCAGCACAAGCGTGCCCCAGGCCCCGTCGCCCACACCCACCTGCGCCTTGATCACCGGCATCTGCGCCGAAAACGCAGCCCAGCCAAAGCCCACAATAACAAACCCCATCAGGGCGCGGCGCGAAGCGATGATGTCGTCCAGAAGTCTCATGGCCAAGCGGTGACACGCGGCCCTCACATCGTCCAGCCCTCGCGCGCGTATTTTGCGTCTTTTCATGGGCGAAAAACCGGTCTATAGCGCAGCCTTCACGCGGGGTGACAGCCTTGGAGGCACCCTGCCCTAACTTTGGAGAAATACTATGGCTGGAGAGATTCCTGATCTCGAAGCCCTGGAACGCACGGGGACAGGCAAGGGCGCCGCTCGTCAGGCCCGCCGCGACGGCATGGTTCCAGGGATTGTTTTTGGTGGCGACGCAGATCCGCTGCCGATCAATCTGCCCTTCAACAAGCTGTTCAAAATGCTGAAAGCCGGTCGGTTCAAGTCGACCCTCTTCAACATGAAAGTCGAAGGCCACGACGACGTTCGCGTCATCTGCCGTGACGTGCAGCGCGACGTGGTCAAGGACCTGCCGACACACGTGGACTTCATGCGCCTGCGCCGCACCACCAAGATCAACCTGTTCATCGGTGTTGAAGTGGAAGGCGAAGACGTCTCGCCCGGCCTGAAAAAAGGCGGTGTGCTGTCGCTGGTCCGTCCCGAGGTGGAACTGGTCGTGACCGCTGGCGACATCCCCGAAAGCATCACCATCGACGTGAGCGGCGCGGAAGTTGGCGACAGCATCACCATCTCGTCGGTGACGCTGCCGAGCGGCGCCAAGCCGACCATCGACCGTGACTTCGTGATCGCAACGATCACGGCACCGTCCGGCCTGCGCTCGTCCGAGAACGAAGAGGGCGACGCCGAGGGCGAAGACGCCACCGAAGAGGCTGGCGAAGAATAATCACCGACCAAATGTCGGTTCAGATCAGGCCGCTCCGATCCGGGGCGGCCTTTTTCGTTTCAGCGTGTTCTGCGCGGTTCTTAACGAAATCTGAAGCGGCACGCCCAAAGGTTAATTCTTTTCAATATCTTAACAGCTGCACACCACCCAAAACGCGCAGTTTACGGGCGAAAATGTGCAGTTTGTGCAGATCGACCCGAAATTGCCAGGTTTTCGAGGGGTCAAAACACGCAGTTTGCGTTGAAAAATGTGCATTTTCATCACGCTCAGGCCGAAAGCCCCTAGCGTACGGTGCGTTTACGCATTGCTGGACCCGCCCCTCACCGCCCTCTATGCTGCGCTGCAACATTGTACGAGGGCATCCATGAAACTGATCGTCGGTCTGGGCAACCCCGGACAGAAATACGCGCGGAACCGGCACAATATCGGCTTCATGGTTCTGGACCGCATCGCGTCCGATCACGGCTTTCCCGCATGGAAGTCCAAGCATCAGGGATCGGTATCCGAAGGGCGGTTCGGATCGACCCGCGCGATCCTGCTCAAGCCCGAAACTTACATGAACAAATCTGGTGACAGCGTCGGTGCCGCCATGCGGTTTCACAAGCTGGAACCGGAGGATGTCATTGTTTTACATGATGAAATTGACCTCGCCCCGGGCAAGGTGCGCTGGAAGGTCGGCGGCGGACATGCCGGTCACAACGGCCTGCGCTCGATCCACGCGCATATCGGCCCCGACTATGCCCGCGTGCGGCTCGGCGTCGGGCATCCGGGGCACAAGGATGCGGTGCCGGGCTATGTTCTGCGTGACTTTCCGAAAGCCGATGACGTGTGGCTCGACGATGTCATACGCGGATGCTCGGACGGCGCCCCCCATCTTGCCCTGGGTGACGGGGCCAAATTCATGAATGCCGTAGCGCTCTGCGTGGCACCTCCCCGCTCCAGTAAATCCGAGAAAAAAGAAACAAATACAAAGGCTTCTGAAAACGAGCCCGAGCCCGACACACGCTCACCCATTCAAAAACTGATGGACCGATTTTCATGACCCTGCGCGAAGCCTTTCTGCACCAGTCCAAGTCTTGTGCCCACATGGGGTCACCGCTGATGGGACGTGTTCTCGGCATTCTGGCAGACCGCTGGGATCCAGACACAGCGCTCGGTCAAAAAATGGCTGAATATCAAGGGGATATCGGCCCTGCCGGGCATTCACTGCCGCTTCGGATCGGCGGCGGACTTCACGCGCTGGTGCTTCAGGGCAAGGATGCGGACCTGATCAACGCCTATCCTCCCAACACGGCTGATGATGCAGCACTCGAAAGCGCTGTTCTGAACGCTTTGAAAACGCACGAAGATTTCTTCCTCGACTGGATCAGGCACGCGCCACAAACGAACGAAGTTCGGCGCAGCGCGGCCCTGATCCCGATGGCTCATGTCGCCGTGTCGCATTTCGACCGGCCCATCGTTCTGTCTGAGCTGGGCGCAAGCGGCGGACTGAACCTGATGTGGGACCATTTCGCGCTCGACACACCCAAGCACCGCTTCGGGCCGGAGGATGCGGCCCTGACCCTCAGCCCCGAATGGACTGGACCGGTGCCGCCGCTGTGTTCTCCACAGGTTGTGGATAGATCAGGTGTGGACCTCAATCCACTGAATTTGAAAAATAAAAAGGGCCGCATGGCGTTGCTGTCCTATCTGTGGGCGGATCAACCACACAGGGTCGAATTGACCCGCTCGGCCACGTCCGTGCTGAAGGCAAAGGTCGAACAGGGCGACGCAATAGACTGGCTGGAACAGCGTCTGGCAGCAGCGCCGGAGGGTCACATGCACATGATCCAACACACGGTTGCCTGGCAGTATTTCCCGGCGGAGGCGCAGGCACGCGGCACGGCCATGATCGAAGCGGCTGGGGCGAACGCGACGCCCGAGACACCCCTCGCCTGGATGCAAATGGAAACCGACAGCAACACGACGGGCGCGGTTGGCGCTGCGTTAACCTTGCGCTTGTGGCCCGGCGACATCACCCTCAACCTTGGACGTGCCGATTTTCATGGCCGCTGGATCAACTGGGCAGGGTAACTCCTGACGACGACCATGGTGCTGTGGATAGTTACGCGCAGGTAGGGGACGAATATGCGAAAAGTCGTAAAATGGATATTTCGTGCACTGCTTGCACTAGCACTCGCGGCACTTGTGATCGGTTTGTGGAAGCGCGAAGAGATCACGCGCCTGTTGGCCGTCAACACATTGTTCGACGAAGACCGCATTGTATCGAACTTTTCGAACATGGATGGCGCATTCCTGCATCGCGAAATCCCGAAGGGTGACACCCCCATCAGCACCCTGCCCATAGGTGCACCACTCGAGATGCCCGACAGCTATGCCGGATGGGTAACCGACCGCACGGTGACCTCCACACTGGTCCTCAAGGACGGGCAGATCGTGCACGAAGCCTACTACCAAGGGACGGCCCCGGACGATCTGCGCATCAGTTGGTCCGTCGCCAAGAGCTATCTGTCCGCCCTGTTCGGCATCCTTGTGGACGAAGGCGCGATCACATCCCTTGATGCGCCGGTGACGGACTACGCCCCTTCCCTTGCGGGCGGTGCATATGACGGGGCCACCATTCGAAACGTCCTGCAAATGACCAGCGGCATCACATTTGACGAGGACTATCTGGATTACGACAGCGATATCAACAGGATGGGCCGTGTCCTCGCATTGGGCGGCAAGATGGATGACTTCGCCGCAGGCCTGACGGAAACCTTCGCTCCGGCGGGCGAGACCTGGCAGTACACTTCAATCGACACGCATGTGGTTGGCATGGTGGCGCGCGGCGCGACCGGGCGCGACATCCCGGATTTGATGGCTGAAAAGCTGATCGGGCCACTTGGGTTGGAACAGTCGCCGCTTTATCTGACGGATGGGATCGGCGTGGCCTTTGTGCTTGGTGGGCTCAACATCACAACGCGCGACTATGCGCGCTTCGGTCAGATGATCCTGCAAAACGGCACGTGGCAGGGCCAGCAGATCGTGCCAGCCGACTGGATTGCAGCCTCCACCCGCCCGAGCGCGCCGACACAGCCGGGCAAGATCGGGTACGGATATCAATGGTGGATCCCTGTTGGCGCCTCAGAAGGACAGTTCATGGGCCGTGGCATCTACGGTCAGTACCTCTATATCGATAGGCAGGCGGGTGTAGTCATTGTGACCACTGCGGCGGATCGCAAGTTTCGCGAGGCTGGCGTAAGTGCTTCGAATATCGACATGTTCCGCCAGATCGTGGCCGCAACGGAGTGAGACATGGAACCCGATGACAGCGTCAACGTCCTGGGCACAGCGCTTGAGGTGTGCGGCATGGACCCGGTCACCGGGTTCTTCCGCGACGGACATTGCAACACCTGCGCGGCGGACCAGGGCAGCCACACGGTTTGCGCAGTGATGACCTCCGAGTTCCTCGCCTATTCCAAATATGTGGGCAACGACCTGAGTACACCGCGACCGGAGTACCGCTTCAAAGGTTTGAAACCCGGTGACAGCTGGTGTCTGTGCGCCTCGCGCTTCCTACAGGCGCATGACGAAGGCTGCGCGCCGAAAGTCAGTCTGTCGGCGACACACTTGCGAGCCCTGGATATCGTGCCTCTCGAAATCCTGAAACAACACGCCGCCTAGTGCTATAGCGGCCCGTCCATCAGATCATCAATGAACAGGCTCAGCAATTGGGGCCGCCCGGACACGCCTGCCTTGCGGTAAATGGCGTTGGTTTGCGCCTTGACCGTGCCCTCGGACGTTTCGCGCATTGCCGCAATGTCCTGCGTGCTGAACCCCTTGATCGAAAACAATGCCACGTCCCGCTCAGCCGGGGTCAGGCCCCACAGGGTGAATTTGTCCTCCAGCAACTCCATGAACGCCCCGGAAGCGGCCCGGAGCTGGCTTTCCACATGATCGGACCTGCGCACGGCAGCGCGCAACATATACGCCCCCACACCAACACCAATGATCAGGCCAAGAGCGGCTGCAATTTCAATAAGTTCGTGGACCTGCCAACTGATCGGCGCAATGGGAAGGCCCAGCAGGGTAATGAGTATCTCCGACACAAAAAACACCGCACACAACGCCTGAACCAAAAGCACTATCGAAAAAACCACCGTGCGTCGTGATACACTGAACGTCACGCGACCCTCAGTCGTCGTCGCCATCGTCGCCTCCGTCATCCCCCCCGTCGTCGCCGCCGCCGTTGTCATCGCCGCCGTCGTCGCCGTCATCATCATCGCCGTCGTCGTCATCATCGTCCTGGTCGTCATCGTCATCGCGATCACTGGCGCCGCCACCGGACCGACCCGGGTCGACGATTTGAGTGCCCTGCCCCCCACCGTCCAGTTCGCGCCAGAAGTCGCGCAAGATCTCTCCGGTTACAGGGCTCACGACGATCTCGCGATACAGATCCCTGCTGCGCGCCACGATGCGTGAGCGGCCCAGCAATGTACGGCGCACCTCGATCTGGGAGTATCCTTGATCCCGCAGTTGTCGCACGATGCTGTCTTCGATCGGTCCGGCAAAGCCTGCAGATCCAAGCGCACAGGAAATCGCAAAGGCACAAAGCCACGTCTTCATATCACGTCCTCCGACCCGCAAAGCTCGGGCACAGGCAGGCGGTCGGACATGTGGTGCTTTAGGTTCTGCATTCTCGTCCTAGTCGTCGTCACTGCGATCCTCGCTGCGCCGGTCATCCTTGTCATCGTCATCATCGTCACCCCGCTCGTCGCCACGGTCACTATACCAGCCCAGACGGTCATCATCGTCGTCGTCACCCGCCTGAGGCGACCACCCACCGCGTTCGAACAGGTCCGAGAATTTGAACCGCCCGTCGGTATCGGCCTCGCCCGTAGTTGCAATCAGCATGGCAATCGCCGTCAAAGTCACTGTCTTTTTCATCTCGTGTCCTCTCTGTGTAGGCATCGCGGCGGAAATCCGCGACGTCACCCAGAAAAGGGACAGGAATGCATCAATGCCCATGCTCTATGGGTTTAATCTGCGCAGAGTAAACACATGGCCAAACAGTCTAAACCGCAGTTTATGGTCCAAGAATGATGCGACGCCAGTCGAATGGCCACAAAAAAGGCGGGCCGAAACCCGCCTTGCTTGACTGGATCGCGGTCGCGCTACTCCACGTTGCGCCCTTCGGGTCCGGACATGTCAAAGCCCAGATGCCGTGCGACGGTAAAGATGTCCTTGTCCCCACGCCCGCACATATTCATGCATATGATGTGATCGGATGGCAGCGTCGGCGCAATCTTCATAACATGCGCGAGGGCATGGGACGGCTCAAGCGCGGGAATGATCCCCTCGGTCGTGCAGCAGAGCTGGAATGCCTCCAGCGCCTCCACATCCGTGATCGAGACATATTCGGCGCGGCCAATATCATGCAGCCAGGCGTGCTCAGGTCCGATGCCCGGGTAATCGAGCCCTGCGGAGATCGAGAACCCTTCGAGGATCTGACCGTCGTCGTCCTGCAGCAGATAGGTCCGGTTGCCGTGCAGCACACCCGGGCGACCGCCGGTGAGCGACGCGCAATGCTCCATCTTGGCGTTCACGCCCTTGCCACCCGCTTCGACACCGATGATCGCGACCTCTTTGTCGTCGAGAAAGGGATAGAACAGTCCCATCGCATTGGACCCGCCACCGATGGCGGCAATGATGGTGTCGGGGAAACGGCCTTCGGCCTCGGTCATTTGCTCGCGGACTTCCTTGCCGATGATGCTTTGGAAATCGCGGACCATGGCGGGGTACGGGTGCGGCCCGGCCACTGTGCCGATGCAATAGAACGTATCACGGACATTCGTCACCCAATCCCGCAACGCATCGTTCATGGCGTCCTTGAGCGTGCCACGGCCTGACGTGACGGGGATCACCTCTGCCCCCAGCAGCTTCATGCGGAACACATTGGGGGCCTGACGCTCGACGTCATGGGCGCCCATGTAGACCACACACTTCAGACCGAATTTCGCACAGACTGTGGCCGTGGCCACACCATGCTGCCCTGCCCCGGTTTCGGCGATGATCCGGGTCTTGCCCATGCGGCGCGCCAGGATGATCTGGCCCAACACGTTGTTGATCTTGTGCGCACCGGTGTGATTCAGCTCGTCACGCTTCATGTAGATCTTGGCGCCGCCCAGGTGATCGGTCAGGCGTTCGGCGAAATAGAGCGGGCTGGGACGGCCGACATAGTGCTTCCAGAGATGATCCATCTCGGCCCAGAAGCTGTCGTCGGTCTTGGCCTTTTCGTATTCCTCTTCCAGCGACAGGATCAGCGGCATCAATGTCTCGGACACGAACCGCCCGCCAAAGTCGCCAAAGCGCCCGTTTTCATCGGGGCCGGTCATGAAGGAATTGAAAAGATCGTTGGCCATCGTCGCCTCCCGCGTTCAGGTCAGATCGCGTTTATACCCGATGTGAGAAGGGGTAAAGCCGAGGCGCTCGTAGAAACGGGCGCTATCGGTGCGACTTTTGTTCATGGTGAGTTGCATCAGCTTGCACCCGGCCGCGCGCGACCGCTGTTCGGCATCAGCAAACATGGCTTCGCCAATGCTTTGCCCCCGCAAACGGCTGGCCACACGCACGCCTTCGACCTGCGCGCGGCGCATTGCGCTTAGGGATAAGCCCGCAATGAAGGTCAGGTGGTAGGTGGCAATGATTTCACCATCCAGTTCACCCACGATGACGGTGTTGTTCGGATCTGCTTCAATCTCTCTAAACGTCGGCAGGTAAGCATCGGAACGGGTGCTTTCGCGGGTAGCGCCCAGCTTGTCATCTATCAGAAGCGATAGGATTGCAGGAACATCCGCCTCAGTCGCGTCGCGAAAGGTGACGCTCATGCGCTTTGCACGGCCGCCATGAAGTCGCGGATCAGGTTTGCATCCTTTTCTCCAGGCGCGGCCTCAACTCCGGAGCTGATGTCCACCTGACGCGCACCGGTCAAAGCAACCGCTTCGGCCACATTCTCAGCTGTCAGGCCACCAGCAAGCATCCAGGGCACCGGCCAACGTCGCCCGGAGATCAGTCGCCAATCAAAGGTCAGGCCATTGCCCCCCGGCAGATCTGCGTTCTTGGGCGGTTTCGCATCGACAAGGATCTGGTCCGCAACCCGGACATAGGCGTCGATTGCAGGCAGATCGTCCGCATCGGCAACGCCCACGGCCTTCATCACGGGCAGGCCATAGCGCGCCTTGATCTCGGCCACCCGTTCAGGCGTCTCGGAGCCGTGCAGTTGGAACATGTCCAGCGGGACGTGTGCGACAAGCTCATCCAGAAACGCATCATCCGGGTTCACGACAAGGGCGACCTTGGCGACACCGACTGGCACCTCCAGCGCCAAGGCGCGCGCGTCCTCAATGCTGATATTGCGTGGAGACTTGGGAAAAAACACCAGACCGATGTATTTCGCGCCCGCCTCAACGGCGGCGGCAACGTGATCGGGGCGGCCAAGGCCGCAGATCTTCACGGATACATCTGACATGGGATTGGATTAGCTGGCTTCGTCCAGAAGCGCCAGCACCTCGTCCTTGCCTTCGTGCTTTTCGGTCTTGAGGCGTTTGACCTCACGCTCAAGCCGACGCTTGTCGCGGGCATTGCGCGCATTCTCGGCCCGGATGGCGTGTTCGCGCATCCATTCCCACACAAAACCGACCAGCAGCCCGGCAACGATGCCGCCAAAAATTACCACGAACAGCGGAAGTTCGATTGTCGGGGCAACTGCGAAAAGACCGGCGATTTCGTCCGGCAGCAGCTTCAATGTCACCATCCCGCGATTGGCCAAGGCGACCGCAATCAAGGCCACGGCGAAAATGGCAATGCAGGCATAGCGAATGTAGCGCATCAGGCTTTCCCGTTCAGGCGATCACGCAGCAGCTTACCGGTCTTGAAGAAGGGCACGTGCTTTTCTTCGACCTCGACGGTTTCTCCCGTGCGGGGGTTGCGCCCGGTCCGCGCGTCGCGCTTTTTGACCGAAAAGGCGCCAAAGCCACGTAACTCGACCCGGTCGCCCCGCGCCATCGCATTGGTCACTTCGTCAAAGATTGTGTTTACGATCCGCTCAACGTCTCTTTGGTAGAGGTGTGGATTTTCGTCTGCGATCTTTTGGATCAACTCTGACCGGATCATCTTACTTCCCTCCCGAGAGACTCGGACTTTTTGTCTTTTGCCGTCCCGTAACTATAAGAACAAACGGGCCTTTCGGGAATAGCCCGTATCTGCGCGTGCAGGCTTTTTTTGGCATCTGCACCCGCGCGTGAGCGGTTTTTGGACGGCGGTTCGGTGCCTGAGCCGGATATGCAGCATCATGCACGCCATGTGTCAGAAACGATTCGAGCCCCGATCCGACATAGCAAAAAGGGGCCCCGCAGGGCCCCTTCGAAAACATTGTATGAGCGAAAGGCTTACTCGTCGCCCTTGAGCGCTGCGCCAAGGATGTCGCCGAGCGATGCGCCGGAGTCCGACGAACCATACTGTTCCACGGCTTCCTTCTCTTCCGCGATCTCGCGCGCCTTGATCGACACACCCAGACGGCGGGTCTTGTTGTCGATGTTGGTGATGCGGACGTCCACCTTGTCACCGACCGAGAAACGCTCGGGGCGCTGTTCGGCGCGGTCACGCGACAGGTCGGAGCGGCGGATGAAGGATTTCATGCCTTCGTATTCCACCTCGACACCGCCATCTTCGATGGCTGTCACTTCCACGGTCACGATCGAGCCGCGCTTCACGCCGCCCACGGCTTCGGCAAACTTGTCGCCGCCAACCGCTTTGATCGAGAGCGAGATGCGCTCTTTCTCGACGTCCACTTCGGACACAACCGCGTGGACCATGTCGCCCTTGCGGTAGTCCTGAATGGCTTCTTCGCCACGCTGGTCCCACGACAGGTCGGACAGGTGAACCATGCCGTCGATGTCGCCTTCGAGGCCAACGAACAAACCGAACTCGGTGATGTTCTTGACTTCGCCTTCTACCTCGGTGCCCTCGGGGTGTGTTTCTGCAAACACTTCCCATGGGTTGCGCATGGTCTGCTTGAGGCCCAGGGACACCCGGCGCTTGGCACCGTCGATTTCCAGAACCATGACTTCGACTTCTTGCGAGGTGGACACGATCTTGCCGGGGTGCACGTTCTTTTTGGTCCAGGACATTTCGGACACGTGAACGAGGCCCTCGACACCCGGCTCCAGCTCGACGAACGCACCGTAATCGGTGATGTTCGTGACGCGGCCCGTGTGCGTGCTTTCCAGCGGGTACTTGGCGGCCACCAGATCCCACGGATCTTCCTGCAGCTGCTTCATGCCCAGCGAGATGCGATGCGTCTCTTTGTTGATCTTGATGACCTGCACCTTGATCGTTTCACCGATGGTGAGGATCTCGGATGGGTGGTTCACGCGGCGCCATGCCATGTCGGTGACGTGCAGCAGGCCGTCAACGCCGCCAAGGTCAACAAACGCACCGTATTCGGTGATGTTCTTGACCACACCGTCGACGTTCTGACCTTCGGACAGGTTGCCGATAACCTCGGCGCGCTGTTCGGCGCGGGATTCTTCGAGGATCGCACGGCGCGACACAACGATGTTGCCACGACGACGGTCCATCTTGAGGATCTGGAACGGCTGCTTCAGGCCCATCAGCGGGCCAGCGTCGCGCACGGGGCGGACGTCGACTTGCGAACCGGGCAGGAAGGCCACGGCACCGCCGAGGTCGACCGTGAAGCCACCCTTGACGCGGCCAAAGATGGCACCTTCGACGCGGGCGTCGTCGGCATATGCTTTTTCCAGGCGATCCCAGGCTTCTTCGCGGCGGGCCATCTCGCGCGAGATGACAGCTTCGCCACGGGCGTTTTCGGCCGCGCGCAGGTACACTTCGACCTCATCCCCGACGGAGATTTCGGGCGCTTCACCGGGATTTGCGAATTCTTTGAGCTCGACGCGGCCTTCCATCTTGTAGCCTACGTCGATGATGGCTTGGCCCGCCTCGATGGCGAGAACCTTGCCTTTGACAACTGACCCCTCTTCGGGCGTGTCCATTTCGAAGCTTTCTTGCAGGAGGGCTTCGAATTCCTCCATCATTTTATCAGCCATGTGGCGTCGGTTTCCTAACTATGTTCAGTTTTTCGGGCCGAGCGGTTGTCTCCGCCGGTCTTGCTGGGTTTGAGCCGTTGGCCACCGCGTCAGACCGAGGAAACGACTTTAGGGCCACCGATAAACGGGGCCCTGCCTGCTGTCGTGACTCGTCTGGGCGCGTCGACGGGCGCGGTTTAGTCCACGCGCATCAATTTAGCAAGACGCTTACGGAACGAGGGAGCCAAACAAACCGACCGTGACACTGAACCGTGACGCTAGATGGACCCATCTGACCGAGATACGGTCACGTTTGCCCCTGCACAAAGATTGACAACTTCAAATCATAGTCATTATGACTATAAGAACGAAGTAGACACCTCAGAAATCAGCCAAATTTTTGAATAATTCTAGGTTGATTTGAAACTGGGGGATTTCATTTGGACTACCTTGGGGAAGAAAATGGACTACTACGACCTTGGATTTGCAACGGGCACGTCCGATCTCTCCGGTGCGCGATCCGTTGAAGCATCACCAACAAGACGAAAACCCGACTTGCCATTCGACAACGTCGTGGCCTTTCCGGGCACATCAAGACACGCCTCCAACCCGGCGGACGTGTCACTGGAGAATACTGGTGAAGATGGCGCCCTCGACATCGAAAACGATCTATGGGCGCGCGACGTCTTTCTGGTTTGTGACAGGGCATCGACCGCATTCGAGACGATGAATGGTCTATCGGACCGTATGCAGTCGCTGACAACACTGAACAACTTCAAGCCTGCATTCCAATTGGCAGCGTGCTGTGACGGGTCGGATATCCTGCTCGCGCTGGATCTGGACGCAGCCACGAATATCGGAGACACGTTCATACAACTCTCCGAACTTCGGCAGGCCAACAAGTCTCTTGCGGTCCTGACCATGTCACAGTCATTCTCCCGTACATGCGTTATGCACCGCGAAAACTCTGATTTCTCGGACGCAAGCTTGCGGCTACCTGCCTCAGAATATGAAATGTCCGTCGCATTGCACTTTGCAGTGACGAACGCCTTCTTTCGGACATCATACGACAACGAGAGCTGATGTGTTAAATTTTGACTACAGAACTGCAATGAAAGCGCGTTTCCGCCGACATTGAGTTGTCAGAATGACTGCAGCGCAGTATCAACGGAAAAAAGCGCCGTCATGCGAACGGTGTAGGCTGGGTGTACAGTGGATACGAAACTGCTAGGGCAAATCGCACAGTTGCGCGCTTTGCTTGAAGAAATGGAGAAGGACTTTGGCATGCACGAGCTGTCGCGCAACGAGCGCGACATCGTTCTGGCATTCTGCGCATGTATCAAAGACAACAAGAACGGCGACAACAGGTGCTCAACGGATGTCGTGCGCGCCAATCCGATCGTCAAGGAAATATCACAACCGACTTTTCACAGAACCCTCAAACAGTTGATCAAACGGGGATTGATTGAACGATGCGAGGGGTTTCCAATGGGGGTCTATCGGCTCTCTGATCGCGCGGCAGGTCAAATTTAAAGAGCTGGCGCTCAAACAAAAAAGCGTATCGCTTGTCAAAATCCCTGTACTCATCAGCTCCGCTGAACAACGATTTTATATTGAAAGTTGCCTTGCACAGCGGGGCGCTCATGCTTGCGTATTTCGTGACGTGGGAACTGATCATGCCAGGTCAACGCATGTTCATGACCATGCTGCCCACCTTGGCGACGCTGTTCTACCTCCCGTTCGGGATAAAGGTCATTTCTGCCTTCTTCGAGGGCTGGCGTTGCATCATCTACATGGCGCCAGGGATTGTCATCGGCAATTTCTTCTGGGTTGGAATGCCGTTTGATACGGCCACCACATATATCACCTGGCTTGCAAGCTACGGTACTGCGCCTGCCATCTTCGCGGCGCTCGATTGGGCAACACAGGACGACCGTCGCCGGGTGACGGCAGGACAGGCATGGCGCACCATGATTGCCGGTGGCGCCGCTGCATCGGTCGCGATTTCCGTACTCGTGCATGTCATACGGCATCGGAACATCCCTCAGGATGATTTCATCTTGAGCATGCTCAAATACATGATCGGCGACATGCTGGGCCTACTGCTCATCCTTGCAATTCTAATGGGTTTGTTCCGCTATCTGCGCAAGGTGCGCTGACGCCCGGGCACCCCTCAGATCTCCTCGCCCAGCTCTTGAAGCTCTTTCAGCAGCTCTTGGTAGATGCCGTTGCTATCGCCTCCGCCAAAAACCGTCGCGCCACCGGAGTAGGTTTGGCCGTAAGTGCGAGCCACGTTGATGGTCTGCACAAAGGCCGAAAGAAGCTGGTCCTTTTCAAGCGGGCTAAGCGGATGAATGAACACGCCCCAGAGGCGCCCCTGTGCCACGGCATAGCGCGCATCAAGCGCACTGTCGAAATTGGCCTGCATCAAGCGCATCAACTCGGACGCATCCAAACCGTCGGCCGAGCGGATGGGCACCATCGCCCGCATCCGGTCGGCAACCGGATCGGCAATCACGATGATCGGGATATCATCGATGGTAAACTGGATCGCGTTGCCCGCAGGCTGCGCCTCGGGGTCTATGGCGCGGATGATCTCAGCCATCCGCAACAGCGTCATCGGGGGTTCAAGCGGCGCCTCCGGCAAGGCTTCTGCATCGGGCAGAACCTCGGCATCTGAACCGTTGCCGGATGTCTGGGCCTGGGCAGCGCCCAAAACAGCCATACCGGCCAGAAGGGATGCAACAAATGCCGTGCGGAGGAATGCCATGGCGAACGCCTTTCATCTTGCAATGCAAGAAAGCTAGGCCAGCCAAGGCTCAAACACCAAGCACCGTTTGGTGATCAATTGAAATAGGCGCGCCGTGCTTCGCGCCCGTACAACGTCAGACTGCCGACCTCAGAACATTCGACAGATCGGTGCGTTCCCAGCTGAACCCGCCGTCAGCATCAGGTGCCCGGCCGAAATGGCCATAGGCTGCCGTACGCTGGTAGATCGGCTTGTTCAGCGACAGATGCTCGCGGATCCCGCGAGGCGTCAGATCCATTGCCCGCGCCACGGCGTTCTCGATCGCTGCATCCTCGACCTGGCCTGTGCCGAATGTATCGCAGTAGATCGACAGCGGCTTCGACACCCCGATGGCATAGCTGAGCTGGATCGTGCACTTGTCGGCAAGCCCCGCTGCGACGACATTCTTGGCCAAGTAGCGTGCGGCATAGGCTGCAGAGCGATCGACCTTGGTCGGATCCTTGCCCGAGAATGCGCCACCACCGTGCGGGGCTGCGCCACCATAGGTGTCCACAATGATCTTTCGGCCCGTCAGACCTGCGTCCCCATCGGGCCCGCCGATCACGAATTTCCCGGTGGGGTTCACGTGCCACTCAGTGTCAGCCGTCAACCAGCCGTCCGGTAGAACCTCTTCGATATACGGGGCAACGATGGCGCGGATGTCATCACTGCTCAGCGCTTCGTCGAGATGCTGCGTCGACAGCACGAGAGAGCTGACACCGACAGGTTTGCCGTCACGGTAGATCACGGAAAGCTGTGACTTGGCATCCGGTCCAAGAGCGGGTTCTGTCCCGTCTTTGCGTACCTCTGCCAGACGGCGCAGGATTGCGTGGGCATAGTGGATGGGCGCCGGCATGAGTTCGGGCGTCTCGTTGGTCGCAAAACCAAACATGATGCCCTGGTCCCCTGCCCCTTCATCCTTGTCATCAGCCGCATCAACGCCCTGCGCAATGTGGGCCGACTGTTCGTGCAGCAGATTTGTCACCTCGCATGTGGCGTGGTGAAATTTCTCCTGCTCGTACCCAATGTCCTTGATGCAGGCGCGCGCGATCTCGTCGATCTTGCCCATGTAGTCGTGCAGCGTATCCTGGTCACTGAGCCCCACTTCACCGCCGATGACGACGCGATTTGTGGTTGCAAATGTCTCGCAAGCGACGCGCGCTTCGGGCTCTTCACCAAGAAAGGCATCAAGGACAGCGTCCGAGATGCGATCACAGACTTTATCCGGGTGACCCTCGGAAACGGACTCCGAAGTGAAAGTGTAGTTCTGGCGGGACATGAGCGCTCCATTGGTTTAATCCGCATCACGTCAGGAAGCCGTTGTGATGGGTCCGGACCCGCTTACGCCTCGGGTGCGGGGGCGTCAATGGGCTGCGCGCGGCGTGTTCTTGCCCGTTGCAACACCGCGCCAATCAGACCTAGCATGATGAGCACAACCCAAGGCAAATCCCCCGTCCGGCTGTAAAGAGTGGCCGGGCCCGGCGCAGGCAGCAATGCGTCCACGTATCCCGCCTGATTGAGCGCAAGTGCGGCTGTGATCCTACCCTTTGGATCGACAACGGCAGAAATCCCGGTATTGGCAGCGCGGATCAGGGGCAAACCCTGCTCGATCGCCCGCATCTGCGCCTGTACCAGATGCTGCTGTGGCCCCGACCGCATGCCGAACCAGGCGTCATTGGTCAGCTGCATCAGAAAATCCGGACGCTCGGGAGATGCCCCAACGTCATGGGCAAACACCGCCTCGTAGCAGATCAGCGGCAGCGCCATACCCAATGTCCCCATGTCCAGAAGCTGCGGTCCCGGCCCGGATGTGTACCCCCCATCCACCCGATCTGCGATGGATTGAATACCAAGCCTGCGAAACAGACCCGGCAAGGGCATATATTCCCCGAACGGCACCAGATGGTGCTTGTCATAGGTCTGTGTCACCTGCCCCGTCGCATCCAACACCGCCAGGCTGTTGTAGTACCGACCCGCCTCACTTCGCTGAATACCCAGCACAACCGGCGCACCGCGGGCGGCGTCTGCAATAACATCAAAGGCCGGTTGCGCCTGTTCCAACAGGTAGGGCAGTGCTGTTTCAGGCCAGACAACCAGGTCAGGCACATCGCCATCGGCGGTGTAGTCGATCTGGCGGTTGATAAAGACGGGGATACGCGCGGGATCCCACTTTTCGTCCTGCGGCGCATTGGGTTGCACAAGGCGAACGGTCTTTTCGGTAAGCAGGCTATCCGAGACGTGCAACGGAATCACGCCGATGACCGCTGCGCCCAAAACGACCACGGCAACCCTCGTCCATTCACGTGACGCCGACCAAGCCAGACCTGCCACCGCGGTCAACAGCAACATTGTTCCATGGGGTCCGCCCCAGGCCAGTGCCTGCCCCGCCACGCCTCCGACAAGCGCCTGAGGCGGCGTGGCCCAGGGAAAACCCGTCAGCACGTAGGCGCGAAGTATCTCGGCGCCGGTCAGGGCAAAGACCAGCACCCAAGCCCGCGCGCAGGCCCATCGTGAGAAGGCGAGCGCCGCCCCCCAAAACAGGCCAAGGCCGATGGACAGAAAAAGAAGCGCAAAAGGCGCCATCCATCCCGTTGTCGCCGCATCAACCTGAAACGGTTCCGTGATCCAATTGAGCGTGACAGCAAAATATCCGGCGCCAAGGGCAACACCCAACACTCCCGCCGCAACCGTTGATCGCGCAATGGACAAAATACCAAAGGCGGCAATCAGCGGGATCAGGATCGCGACAGACAGGTCAAACGGTGCATGGGACAGCGCACCCAGTGCCCCTGCCAGCAAAGCAGCCGCAGCTTGCACCCAAAGCGGGCCTTGGGCAAGCCGGGCGCTCAACTGCCTCATTCAGCAGGCTCCGACCCGCTGGGCCGCACCCGCAGGCGTTTGATACGCCGTGGGTCGGCATCAATGACTTCGAATTGTGGGCCATCCGGGTGCAGCACCACCTCGCCCCGCGCAGGCACACGGCCTGCAAGCATGAAAACAAGGCCGCCAAGAGTGTCGATCTCTTCCTCATCAACATCGTCGTGAGTGGTCAGAGACACGCCGATCTCCGCCTCGAACTCTTTCAACGGCGTCTTGGCCAGTGCCAGATAGCAACCAGTTTTTTCGCGGGTATAGAGCACACCTTCGTCCACGTCGTGCTCGTCCTCGATATCGCCGATGACTTGCTCGATCAGGTCCTCGATGGTGACCAGGCCGTCTACACCGCCATATTCGTCAATCACCAGCGCCATGTGCCGCCGTTCCGTCTGCATCTTGGTCAGCAAGACCCCGATGGTCATGGACGGCGGAACAAAGAGCAGAGGACGAAGTCGCGCACGCAGATCAAAGTTAGCCGCCCCACCGTTGAATCCGTGTTGCAGCGCCACGTCCTTGAGGTGTGCAAATCCGATAGGTGTATCCAGCGTACCCTCAAAGACCGGCAGTCGGGTGTACCCGCTGTCCTTGAACACCTCCACCAATTCGTCGAGCGACACGGTATCGGCCACTGCCGTGATATCGGCCTTGGGCACCGCCACGTCCTCGACCCGCAAGCGGCGCAGGTTGTTCATGCCGTGGGATTGGGGGCGAGGTGCAGCGGGTTCGGACGAGACGTCTGTGCCGTCGTTCGGGCTGAGCGCGCCGATGACGCGCGCGAGAAAGCCACCGCTTTTCGAAGGTTCGGTCATGTCAGTATCTGACTGCGCGCGCTGCGCCGCGTCAGACGATCCGTCGATATCGCCCATTGGCTCCTATCCAAATCAAAAACGGGGCATTGCCCCACAACAGCGCCTAATATGGGTTAGGCAGACCCAGTTTGCCAAGTGTTTCGACCTCAAGCTGCTCCATCCGCGTGGCGTCGAGGTCACGAATGTGGTCGTAACCCAGCAAATGTAACGTTCCGTGAACAAGCAGATGCGTCACATGGGTTGCGAACGGCTTGCCCTGTTCGGCAGCTTCCCGAGCACACGTGTCATAGGCTATCGCGATGTCGCCAAGGCTGATCTCTCCGGTCGGGTCAGGGTGTGGGGGTCGAGGCGCGTCACCGTCGAGATCGGGCGACAGGTCTTCCTCCGGCCAGCTCAGCACATTCGTCGGCGCGGACTTGTCGCGAAAATCTGCATTCAGCACGGCGATCCGTGCGTCATCACACGCAAGCAGCGAGACGGAGGCGGAATGAATGCCCTGATCCTGTAGTGTCGCCGCAATGACATCCCGCGCCAAAGCCTCGAGCCCCGCCTCGTGCCAGCGGTGATCTTCGATCAGGATGTCGATATCATATGGCAAATATCCGAACCGGGGGTAGCCCCGAACTCCAGCGATGTCTTGAAACGCGGAAGAGCCTAGGCGCTCTCCGCGTCCGCCTCATAGGCTTCGATGATGGCGGCCACAAGCGGGTGACGCACCACATCCTTGGATGTAAAGTAGTTGAAGCTGATGTTGGGGATCGACTTGAGCAGCCGCTCGGCGTCCCAAAGCCCCGAGGCGACACCGCGCGGCAAATCGATCTGGGTCCGGTCGCCCGTGATCACCATGCGAGAGCCTTCGCCCAGCCGCGTCAGGAACATTTTCATCTGCATCGTCGTGGCATTCTGTGCTTCGTCCAACACGACAAAGGCGCGGCTCAGGGTGCGACCGCGCATGAAGGCGAGCGGAGCGATCTCTATCGTCTTTTCCTCTTTCAGCTTTGCCAATTGCTTGCCGGGCAGGAAGTCGTTCAGCGCGTCGTAGAGCGGCTGCATATAGGGATCGACCTTTTCCTCCTGCGTGCCGGGCAGAAACCCGAGGCGCTCGCCCGCTTCAACCGCCGGGCGGCACAGGATGATCCGATCCACATGACCCGAAATGAACATGGACACGCCGACGGCAACGGCAAGATAGGTCTTGCCCGTCCCCGCAGGCCCGATGCCAAAGGCCATTTCATTGTCGAACAGCGCCTGGACATAGGCCTTTTGCGCATCCGTGCGGGGCTCGACCAGTTTCTTTCGGGTCTTGATCTCGATGCGGTTGCCCACTGGCATCTCGAGTTGATCACCCTGACGGCTTCCGGTTCCCTCCGCTGACTGCCCCATACGCAACTCGCGATCCACGTCGGCCGGTTCAACCTCCTTGCCGGTTTCAAGCCGCAGGTAGAGTGCATTCAAGACCTCGCTGGCGCGTTTCTGCGCGCCCTCTTCTCCCATGACGGCCAGCACGTTTCCCCGTCTGACGATCTGCACTTCAAGCGCCGACTCGATTGCCGTCAGATGACTGTCATAAGGACCGCACAGGTCGATCAGCAGACGGTTGTCAGGGAATTCCAGGACCAGTTCCTGGGCTGGTTGGTCTAGGGTCAAATGCTGCTCCTTGAGTCTTTGTTGACCTTAGCGTTGCAAGTTCGGCGCCGGGGTGCAACGGGCGCCGACCCGATTTCATCCAAATGAAACAAAAAAGGGCCGGAGTGTTCGCACACTCCGGCCCCTGAACCTGTATGCAGGAAAAATCAGTTCGGATCCCCGATGCGCGAACCGCGCTTGAAATCGCCTGCAGTGTAAGTGGGCTGAGCAACACCGGAACACACCGGCTTGCCATATTTGTCGAGCCGAGCCGACAGATACCCTTCCACACCGTCGTCGATGATCCAGTGATCACATCCGTTGGGATCAACCCATATACCGGCCTGAAGCTGGCTCAGGTCCTTCCGATCCGTTCCACGGTCCACAGTCTTGTCCGCCGGAAGACCGTCTCCGCACGCCGCCAAGGTCAGACCCGCAATGATGAGAGGGACGAATTTCAATTTGGTCATGATACGCCCCTTACTGAATGCAGATGATTTCGACACGGCGGTTGGCCGCCATGCCTTTGGCTGTGTTGTTCGGCTGCGCCGGCAGACGTTCGCCGTAACCGCGAACATCGGCGATCCGTGCGCCTGATTGCTGAGCCACTGCCGCAACGGCATTTGCACGGTTCAAGGACAGGCGCAGGTTATATGCGTCGCTGGCCCGGCTGTCGGTGTGACCGGTTATGATAAAGGCTTGCGCAGTGGAGCCGCGGAAGAATTCCGCCAGCCGCTGCTTGCCTGCCGCATGGATACGGAAGCTGTCGGTGGCAAAAAACTGGTCCGTATTCATCACGCCACACAGGTTCCCGCGACGGCAAACCGGGATGCCCTTACGGTTGACGTGCGGGGTCATGTAGCCCTCCGCCCCGTCGTCCATGACCCAGTGCTCGCAACCATCCGGGTCCACCCAGATCGTCGGAATATATTGTCCATTGTCGCGGCCCTGTTGCGACCGTGTGTCGGTGCTGAATGTCTGCGCAGACACGTCAGACACCATGAATGACGTCAACGCCACAGCGGTGGCAGCCGCCGTGGTCAGAAGCCTATCAACTGTTTTCGAAAAGAATTTCGCCACAGCCCTGTCCTTTTTTTGTTGGTCCCCCACAAGGATCACCAACAAGTCTGAAACCAGACGGACCCTTGCTACACTGCTGCAAAGACTAGGAAAAAATTAACGACCTGTGAACCCGCTTTTACCAGATATTGTGCTCTAAAAAGGGGGGCTTACAACTGATCCGAGCCTTTTTCGCCCAAAATCGCGGCAACTGATCGGGATCAATCGATTACACCGGCAAGTGAATTTGCCGCTGCGTCAACGATTCTCACTTGCGCGATGTCGCCCACGCCGACAGGCGCATCGGCAACGTGCACGGCGTGAAGATACTCGCTCTTGCCACCCATCTGACCCGGCAGGCGCCCCGGCTTTTCAAACAGAACGCTGACCGTGCGGCCGACCATACTGCTCTGAATGTCTCGCTGCTGACGGGTGATCAGTGCCTGCAGCCGCTGCAAACGGTCATCCGCTGCCGCCGGATCGACCTGCGGCCGTTCTGCGGCCGGTGTGCCGGGGCGGGTCGAGTATTTGAAGCTGTAGGCATAGCCGTAGTTCACTTCTTCCACCAGATCGAGCGTGGCCTGAAAGTCTTCCTCCGTCTCTTCCGGGAAGCCGACGATGAAGTCCCCGGACATCAGAATGTCGGGCCGTGCGGCACGGATACGCTCGATCAGCCGCAGGTAGCTATCCGCGGTGTGGCTCCGGTTCATCCGCTTGAGGATCCGGTCGCTGCCGGACTGCACCGGCAGATGCAGGTAGGGCATCAGCTTCGAACAGGTACCATGCGCTTCGATCAGATCGTCGGTCATGTCGTTGGGGTGGCTGGTCGTGAAGCGGATACGCTCCAGCCCGTCCACCTTGTCCAAGTCCCAGATCAGCTTGGCCAAAGTGTAATCCGAGCCATCCGAGCCCGCACCGTGGTAAGCGTTGACGTTCTGCCCAAGCAGGGTGATCTCGCGCACACCACGTTCAACCAGATCGCGGGCTTCTGTCAGGATACGATCGACCGGACGGCTGACTTCAGCGCCGCGCGTGTAAGGCACAACACAGAAAGCGCAAAACTTGTCGCACCCTTCCTGCACCGTCAAAAACGCGGTCGGGCCACGTTGCGCCTTGGGACGGCGTTTGAGCTTCTCGAACTTGTCTTCTTCCGGAAAATCCGTGTCCAGCGCCTTTTCCCCGGCTCGGGTCTTGGCCTCCATCTCCGGCAGGCGGTGATAGCTTTGCGGGCCCACAACCAGATCGACCATGGGCTGACGGCGCATGATCTCTTGCCCTTCGGCCTGCGCCACACACCCGGCCACCCCGATCTTGAGATCGGGCTTGTCCGCCTTCAGCCCCTTGTAGCGACCCAGTTCGGAATAGATCTTCTCCGCCGCCTTTTCCCGGATGTGACACGTGTTCAGCAGGATCATGTCCGCATCATCCGGTGTCGACGTTTCGACATAGCCCTGCCCGCCCAGCGCCTCGGCCATGCGTTCGCTGTCATAGACGTTCATCTGACAGCCATAGGTCTTGATAAAGAGCTTCTTGGGCGTCGACATGGGCCTGGATCCCGGGTTGTGCGGATTGAGTGCGCCGCTTAGCAGTCCCTAGGGCGTCTTGCAATGCGGCGCCGATTAACGGAAATTTGACCCCACGAACGCCACAAGGGACGGGCCATGCAATTCGACAGTCTGAACAGTTTCCTCGCAGACAAAGAAGCGGTTCCAAGGAAAGGACCGGTGGCGTTGATCATGGCCGAGGACGACGTCGAGTTGGACACGACCCTGCGGCACCACCAGCAGGCAGGGTTCAAGCACATCATCGCATTCATGAGCAAACGCTTCGAACTGGCGCGTGACCTGTCCGAAGAGATCATCCGCATCGACTTTGATACATCGATCCCCGGCGCCTTGGAAACCGCTGTCAATGGCGTGATCAAGGCCGTGCCGGAAGGCACGTGGATGTTTTATTGCTACAATGCGGAGTTTCTGTTCCACCCGTTTTGCGAGACACGCACCGTCGGCGAAATGCTGGCCTTCCACACCGAAGAACGGCGCGACGCCATGCTGACCTACGTGGTTGATCTCTATGCCGACGACCTGTGGACCTGTCCTGATGCCGTATCGTTGGACCGCGCGCATCTTGACCGTTCGGGCTACTACGCCTTGGCACGCAAGGGATCAGACGGGCACCCCAAGGACCGGCAACTGGATTTCTTTGGCGGGCTGCGTTGGCGGTTCGAGGAACACGTGCCCGAAGCGCGGCGCAAGATCGACCGCATTTCGCTGTTCAAAACCAAACCCGGTCTGCAATTGCGCGAGGATCACACGTTCAACGACGAAGAATACAATACATATGCGTGCCAATGGCATCACAACCTGACGGCGGCAATCTGTTCGTTCCGGACGGCAAAGGCGCTCAAACTGAACCCCGGCAGCACCTACGACATCGAGACGTTCAAGTGGCACAATTCAGCGGCCTTCGAATGGCACTCGCGCCAACTGCTTGACCTGGGGTTGATGGAACCCGGGCAATGGTTCTAGGCGCCCTGTCCGCAAGCGACCTTCACATCAAAACCAGTAGATTGCAAAACGCGGTCTACCCTGCATGGCAGCAGTGTTCTCTAGAACTGGTTTGACGATGTGCCGGGTCAGGTTTTGCGCCGCAAACGGATTACAACATCAACAGATGCAATCTCGGCACCCTCTGGCGCGTCGGGCAGCTGAGCAATGACGAGTTCGTCCGACGGCGCATCGGTCAGCTTCGCTTCGTCTTCCCAGAAGAAATGGGGGTGGTCGTGCGTGTTGGTGTCGAAATAGCTTTTCGACCCATCCACGGTCACTTCCTGCATCAGCCCGGCATCACAGAACGCGCGCAGCGTGTTGTAGACCGTCGCCAGCGACACCGCTTCCCCTTCCGCCTTGGCTGACTCAAACAGGCTTTCCGCGGTCACGTGCCGGTGCTGACCGTCCCCGATCAGCAACGTCGCCAGTGTCACACGCTGCCGCGTCGGGCGCAGCCCGGCGCCTGCCAGCCATTTGATACCTGTTTCTTGCTGCGTCTGGGTCATACCGTCCTCGTGGCGTTACCCTACATATAAAGGACCATCGTTTTGCAATTCAATCGCAAAAGGGGGATGCGCACTATGCCACACGCCCAAAAAAGCCCATCTGCTCGTCTGCGGTAAAGGCACGGCCCGGCGTGTCGTAATGTGACAGCACCGCGACAATACGAGAGGTGCCCTGCCCGACCGTGGACACACGATGCGCCGTGTTTACGCCCAGAAAGACGTTCAGCGTCCCCGCAGACTGGGCGAGCGTCGTGGGTGTGATCCGGCCCTCCAGCAGATCGGCGATACCTGCGTGATTGGGATCATCTTCACTGCGCAGATCCTTGGCATATTCGAAAAGACCGCCCTCGCTCGCCTCCTGCAACAGGAGCGTGGTGGTAAAGATCGAGCGATCGAAGTGCCAGTTCAGCGCTTCGCCCGGTCGATACTCCAGCACGTTCAGCCCAGCGAGGGCGTCGTCCATGATAAAAAGCTGCGACTTGTCCATGACCGCAGCAAGAAACGTCGCAAATTCCGGCCAAAGGTAAAGCTGGTCCAGCGCCGTGCCCCGCATCTGGTCATGGCACAACGTGTGATTTGCCGTTTCGACCTTTTTCAGCGCGGGATCATCCGGCGCGAGCCCTTCGACCGCATCCTTGAAATAGATATTGTGGGCGCGGCGATGGTGAAAACTCTCGGCCGCCATACGGGGATGTACGTGACCCAGAACGTCGGCAAGCGCGCCCGGCCGGATGAAGCCAGGCAAATTGAACAACCCATCGCGCTCAAGCCATGCCTTCGCTTGTCTCACCAAGGCGTCCCAAGCAGCGCTGCCAGGCATGTGAAGGGGATAGCGATCGAGGTCGATAATGTGTTCCATGCGCGCGACCCTGCCGCAGCAATCACAAGCTGGCAAGCCGCAGCCGCCACCCTTGCGCCCTTCGCCCGGGCGGTGCTAGAGGGGCCGGAACCCTGTGAACGGGACCACATGCGCGACCAATACGAGGCCCCAATGGCAGACTACCCCACCCGTTTTGACAAAGACGACCTGTTGAAATGCGCCCGCGGCGAGCTCTTTGGCCCCGGCAATGCGCAGCTGCCCGAACCGCCAATGCTGATGATGGACCGGATCACCGATATCTCCGGTGATGCCGGGGAACACGGCAAGGGGCATGTGGTCGCCGAGTTCGACATCACTCCGGACCTTTGGTTCTTTGACTGTCACTTTCCCGGCAACCCGATCATGCCCGGCTGCCTTGGCCTTGATGGTCTGTGGCAGCTCACCGGCTTCAATCTGGGCTGGCGCGGTTGGCAAGGCCGCGGTTATGCCCTCGGCGTCGGCGAAGTGAAGCTCACCGGCATGGTTCGGCCTGACCGCAAGATGCTGACCTACTACGTGGATTTCACCAAGGCGATCCAGACCCGCCGCCTGACCATGGGTGTCGCCGACGGGCGGGTGGAAGCCGACGGCGAAGTGATCTATCAGGTCAAGGACATGAAAGTCGCTTTGTCAGAAAGCTGACCTGTCGGACCGAGGCCAGAAAGGACCCTGATCATGCGCCGTGTTGTTGTCACCGGTTTGGGAATCGTGTCGTCCATCGGCAATAATGCCGAGGAAGTGCTCGCCTCACTCAAGTCCGGAACGTCCGGGATCGTGGCCAGCGAAGAGATGGCGGAACACGGCTTTCGCAGCCAGATCGCCGGGACGCTCAAGCTGGACGTCAAGGAACACGTGGACAAGCGCACACTACGGTTCATGGGACCGGGTGCCGCCTATGCTCACATCGCCATGACGCAGGCGATCGCTGATGCGGGACTGGAAGAAAGCGACATTGTGAATCCGCGTACGGGCCTCGTTGCCGGGTCGGGCGGACCATCCACATCCGCCATGCTGACCGCGCACCAGACTGTGCTGAAAACCGGCGCGACCAAGCGCATCGGCCCCTTCGCCGTGCCCAAGTGCATGTCCTCGACCATCAGCGCGAACCTCGCGACCGGATTCAAGATCAAGGGCATCAACTACTCCATCACCAGCGCCTGCTCGACGTCGCTGCACTGCATCGGCAACGCGGCTGAACAGATCATGCTGGGCAAGCAGGACGTGATGTTCGCGGGTGGCGGAGAAGAACTGGACTGGACCCTGTCCTGCCTTTTCGACGCCATGGGCGCGATGTCTTCCAAGTATAACGATACCCCTGCCCGTGCGAGCCGCGCCTTCGACGCAGACCGCGACGGGTTCGTGATCTCCGGCGGCGGTGGCATCGTCGTGTTGGAAGAGCTTGAACACGCCAAGGCGCGCGGTGCCAAGATCTACGCGGAAGTGACAGGTTACGCCGCCACATCAGATGGGCACGACATGGTCGCACCGTCCGGCGAGGGCGGCGAACGCGCCATGCGTCTGGCCTTGCAAACACTGCCCGAAGGGCGCAGCGTAGACTACATCAACGCCCACGGCACCTCGACTCCCGTGGGCGATGTGGGCGAGATCGAAGCCGTCCGCCGCGTCTTTGGCGAGGGCAGCACGCCCCCCGTAAGCTCCACCAAGTCGATGACAGGCCACGCTCAGGGCGCTGCAGGGGCGCTCGAAGCGATTTTCAGCCTCCTGATGCTCGACAACGATTTCATCACGCCATCCATCAACGTCGAAACCCTCGACCCTGACCTGAACGCCTCCGAGATCGCGACCGAAATGCGGCCCGATGCAGGGCTTGATTCGGTGATGACGAACTCCTTCGGCTTCGGCGGCACCAACGGATCCATGATCCTTTCGAAATTTCACGGGTAGTATTTCGCCATGACAGGATTGCTGACAGGAAAACGCGGCCTTGTGATGGGCGTTGCCAACGACCGCTCAATCGCCTGGGGTATTGCCAAGGCGATGCACGAGGCCGGAGCCGAACTGGCCTTCACCTACCAGGGCGAAGCGTTCGGCAAGCGGCTGGAGCCTCTGGCGGCCAGCGTCGGGTCCGACTTCATGGTAGATGTGGACGTCACCGATGACGCATCGCTTGATGCCGCGTTCGACGCACTACAGGCCCGGTGGGACACCATCGACTTCCTCGTTCATGCCATCGCGTACTCAGACAAGTCTGAGCTGACGGGCCGGTTCCTGAACACCAGCCGGTCGAACTTTAAGCATTCCATGGAAATCTCGGCCTATTCCTTTGTCGAGGTCGCGCGCCGCGCGCACCCCATGATGGTCGAAAATGGCGGCACGCTGTTGACGCTCACCTATCTCGGCTCGAACCGGGTTGTGCCTAACTACAACGTGATGGGCGTGGCCAAAGCGGCCCTAGAATCCGCCACCCGCTATCTGGCAAATGATCTGGGACCCGAAGGTATCCGCGTGAATGCGATCTCACCCGGTCCGATGAAAACACTCGCTGGTTCGGCCATCGCAGGCGCTCGCAAAACGTACAAGCATACCGACCAGAACGCCCCGATGCGCTCAAACGCAACGCTTGAGGCTGTCGGCGGCACCGCGGTCTACCTTTGCTCGGATGCAGGCGCCTGCACCACGGGTGAGGTTGTCCGCGTCGATGGTGGCTTCCACGTTCTGGGCATGCCGCAACAGGATCACCTGTAGGTTCTACGGCGCAGCCCGGCGCGCGTCATTGAGCGGCCCGATCAGCTGGATTCGGTTCGTCCAGACATAGCCATCAAACCCATGCGGAACCTTTTCGAACGCATCGGCACTGTCGACACCGCTGGTGAAGCCTGATCCATCATAGGGCCCGATCAGAATGACATCGGTGCCCACGGCGCTCATTCGGCGCGTAAACCGGTGCGGCCAGCCCCACAGCGCCCAAGCATAATTCTGAGGGACAAGGACCATGCTGTTGCGGCAACCGGCAGGCACGTAGCCCGTCCAACCCAAGCCTATATAGCGCAGCAAGCACGCCGTTATGCTACCCTTTGAAAAGCCCCTCAAATCCTCGACTGCAGCAACGGCAAGTTCCGTCGGCGGAGCGCCCCCATAAACGCCGTACACCTGCGCCCGCCATGCGGTATCCTGCAAAATCTCCGCCAACCTTTCACCGTCCCCACGACGCTTGCTTTTGAAGTTAATCAGGAACTGGCCATCGAGCTCGGCCCGAAACACCTCGTCCAACGACGGCATTTGACCCACTGCCGTGCCGCGCAGGGGAAATGTACCGCTCCCGTCGTCAATCCGGTAACCCAGATCAAGGGCCTTCAAATCAACAAGCGCTTGTTCATGCGTCACGCCTGCCCCATCCGTCCGGCAATCGACGGTCCAGTCATGAAACACGGCAAAAGCGTTGTCGGTCGTCCGGTGCACATCCAGTTCAACGACATCCGCGCCCAGCCGAAACGCCTCTTCCATGGACCCAATCGTGTTGGCAATGAACGGATGCGTGACCGGCTCGACCGGAGCAGCATGACACCCCTCGGTCGAACGATCCGTACCCACATAGATCTGTTGCACGCCGCGATGGGCAATCAACTTTGTGCTTTCGGCACTTCCGCCCCGCACCCAAATCGAGCTGTTGGCCAGCCAAATGGCAAACAGACCGACGGAAACCACCGTGAGTATGCGTTTAAGGGTCATGGGTCTCGGCAAACGAAAAGGACATCGACCGCAGCAACTCGGTCCACGCTCCTACCGTTGGTCGCTCTTAACCCATGGTCAACCTTTGACCCGCAAAACTGCGGAAAAGCGCCGTAAATCGGCCCATTTGCTGAGATAGGCATTTCACATGTTGCTTCGACACACAGACCCGGCCCGTCATGCCCGCATTCTGGAGCGCCGCGCCGCACGCGCCCGGCGGTCGAAATGGCTTGGGCGCGTGATCTTCTCGATGACGGGTTTCGGTCTGCTTATGATACTCAGAATGAACCCGGGCATTGTAGAAGATGTGGTCGCCCTGGCGCATGACGTGCCGCCCCGCACTCAGGACAGCAGCTTCGAGGCGCCAAGCGACGTTCATGTGCGGCGTATGCCGACAGATGCGGTGCCGGTGCGTCGCTTGGGGTCATCAGCGCCCGGACAAACAGAGCAAGTGGACATACAGGCACAAGCCGATGATGTCGCAAACACCTTGCGCGCCCTGACCCCAGGCGGTGGTTGAAGGGACGGTGGGTGGGGCGTCGTTCCGCGTCAGCGTGAACGCGCGTCAGCCAGCGTTGATCGACACCACTTCAAAATCAAAAATCAGGTCCTTGCCGGCCAGCGGATGGTTGGCGTCCAGCATGACCTCCTCCGCGCCCACCTCGACCACGGTCACCGGCATCGGTTGCCCCTGCGGCGTCTGCATCTGCAATTGCAGGCCCACTTCAAGCTGGATGTCATCAGGTATCGCATCCTTCGGCACACCTTGCCGCAAGGCCGGGTTGATCGGGCCGTAGGCCTGATCGCAGGGAATGCTCACCTTTTTCTTCTCGCCCTCGATCATCCCGGGCAAGGCAACATCGAGGCCAGGGATGATCTGGCCCGACCCTACGACGAATTCCAACGGGTCCCGCCCGTCCGAGCTGTCAAAGACGGTGCCATCCAGCAATGTCCCGGTATAGTGGATGCGCACCGTGTCGCCGTCCTTGATTGCCGCCATGATCCGTCTCCCAATAATTCTTGTCTGCCCGACAGATGCCACACCCTGCCTGTCAGTGTGAGTAGGGTAAACCCCACCTCGCCCCTTTTCGTCCCGGACGCCGCGTGCCAGTCTGCCGACAAAGGAGAGCGCCATGCCCATCACCACCTGTATATTCGATGCCTATGGCACCCTCTTCGACGTGGCCGCCGCTGCGCGCATTGCCGCATCCGAGCCCGCTTTCCCCCAGCTGGTCGACACGTGGCCCACGGTGGCCGAACACTGGCGACTGAAACAGCTGCAATACACTTGGCTGCGCGCCATCACCGGCGCGCACACGGATTTCTGGCAGGTCACGCAGGATGGCCTCGATTGGTCGCTCGAGCACAACGGATTGGGCGACGACCCGGCGCTTCGGAAACGGCTGTTGGCTCTTTACTGGGAGTTGCAGGCCTACCCGGAAGTGCCGGCAATGCTGCACACGCTCAAGGGCGCCGGTCTCAATACCGCGATCCTCTCCAACGGCTCGCCGGACATGTTGAACGGGGCCGTCCAGTCGGCTGGTATCGGCGACGTTCTTGACGACTGCCTGTCCGTCGAAAGCGTCGGCATCTTCAAACCCGACGCACGGGTCTACGACCTCGTCGGCCAGCGCTTTGACTGCGCGCGGGACGAGGTGCTCTTCGTCTCCTCCAATGGCTGGGACGCGGCAGGTGCCACCGGCTACGGCTTCACCACAGCCTGGGTCAACCGCGCCGGTGAGCCAATGGACCGCCTTCCCTGGACCCCCGCACATGTGCTGTCCGACCTCACATCCATCCCGGAGCTTGCAACCGCATGAGCACATTCCAAACGTCCGACGGCCTCACCCTCTATTTCGAGGATGAGGGTCAGGGCCTGCCCCTCCTGTGCCTGCCCGGCCTGACGCGCACGACCCAAGACTTCCAATACGTGACCCCACACCTGCCCCCCTGCCGGTTGATCAAGATGGACTACCGTGGGCGTGGACGCTCGCAATGGGACGAGAACTGGCAAAACTACGCCCTGCCCATCGAAATCCGCGACGTGATGGAACTGATGGACCACCTGTCCATTGCATCGGTCGCCATCCTCGGCACCTCGCGCGGTGGGTTGAACGCGATGGGCCTCGCCGCTGCGGCGCCGGACCGGCTCCTGGGCGCGGCGCTGAACGACGTCGGCCCCGAACTCGACCCCGCAGGTCTCGCCGGGATCATAGCCTATCTCGGCAAACGCCCCGCCGCCCGCACCCATGCCGAGGTTGCAGCCGCCCTGCCCCATGTCCTCAAAGGGTTTGACGGCGTGACAGCCGAACGCTGGATGCAAGAGGCGCAGACACACTTCATTGAAACCGACGACGGCCTAGACATCACTTACGATCCACATCTGCGCGACGCGGTCGAAGCGGGAGGAGAGGTGCCGGACCTCTGGCCCTTCTTCGACGCGCTTGCAGGCAAGCCGCTGGCCCTGATCCGCGGCGCGGGATCCGACCTGCTCAGCGTCGACATTGCCCGGAAGATGCAGGATCGGCGCCCGGACATGATCTATGCCGAGGTGCCGGGCCGTGGCCACGTCCCTTTCCTTGATGAACCCGAAGCACTGCACGCAATACGCGCCTGGATGGAGCAGATGATATGAATATCGACATGATCCGCGCCGCAGCCACCCGGCTCAACGGGCACGCACGCGCAACACCCCTGCTGAACTCGCCCTTTCTGGACGACATCGCGGGCCGCCGGGTGTGGATCAAACCCGAATGCCTGCAACACACCGGCAGCTTCAAGTTCCGTGGCGCGCTCTCCGCCCTATCCGCGCTGGACGACGCCACGCGCAGTGCGGGCGTTATCGCCTTTTCAAGCGGCAACCATGCTCAGGGCGTCGCACTGGCCGCGCAAATGCACGGCGTACCCGCCGTCATTGTCATGCCCAGCGATGCGCCGAGCCTGAAGATCGAGAACACCAAGGCACTCGGCGCCGAAGTCGTCCTCTACGAACGGGGCTCCGGCAACCGCGACGCCATCGGCGCGCAACTGGCCGAAGAACGTGGCCTGACCCTGATCAAACCCTTTGATGAACCACAGGTGATCGCAGGTCAGGGAACAACGGGCCTTGAGATCGCCGAACAGGCGGCCGCCGTTGGCGTGGTGGCCGCCGACGTGATCGTCTGCTGTGGCGGGGGCGGTTTCACCAGCGGCATCGCCCTCGCGCTGGAGGCCGAAGCCCCCGGCCTGCGCGTGCGCCCGGCCGAGCCAGACGGGTTCGACGACGTGACCCGCTCGCTCCGTTCCGGCACCATCGAATGCAACACCGCTGTCTCCGGCAACATCTGCGACGCCATCATCACCCCGCAGCCCGGCGATCTGACCTTTCCCATCATGCACCGGCTCTGCGGCCCCGGTCTGGTAGTGAGCGAAGATGAAGCGCTTTACGCCATGGCGCAGGCGTTTCTCCGGCTCAAACTCGTCGCCGAACCGGGCGGCGCGGTGGCCCTTGCTGCCGCATTGTGTCGGCAGGATCAGATTGAAGGGGATGACGTGATCGTCACGATTTCGGGCGGCAACGTGGACCCAGACCTTTTCCAACGCGCATTGGACACACTTGAATGACCGACTTCACCATCGCCAGTTTCAACGTCAAGAACCTGATCGGCCCGGATCAGGAATACTACCGCTTCCAGTCCTACACGCCCGAGGAATACGCCTGGAAGGTCGACTGGCTGTCGGAACAGGTGCAAACTATGGACGCCGACATCGTCGGCTTTCAGGAGATATTCGAAGAAAGCGCCCTGCGCGCCGTGATCGACGCCGCGGATGCCGAAGGGACAGCCGACAACGCCCAGCACATCCCCGGCCCAGACAAACGCTACCGGCGCAAGGCGATCTTCCGCAAACTGGCCTATCGTCCCTATACCGACGCGGCCCTGGCGGTGGCGCCCAACGTCAACGATGCGGGCCCGGGCCAGAGGCGACCCGGGGTCGCGATCCTGTCGCGCTTTGGTTTCGTGGGAGAGCCCGAGATCATTCAGGACCTCGCCCAACCCGTCGACATCGACTTTGGCCCGATGGGTCCAGACGGCGGCGGCAGCTTTCGCCTGACCCGTCTCAGCCGCCCGATCCTGAAGGTGCGTGTACCGGTCGGTCGTCACGTCATTACGGTGTTCAATTGCCATTTGAAGTCCAAACTGGGTGAATTCGTCCGACCCGGCGGTGCGGAATTCCCACCCGAGGTAGACCTCACGAACTACGACCCCGTTGGCCGCGCGCTAGGAGGTTTGCGGGCCTCCTTGCGCCGCATGGCCGAAGCCTGGGTCCTGCGCCGCGCCATCGTCGCCGAGCTGCAAGCAGGCCACCCGGTCATCGCCATGGGCGATTTCAACGATGGCGAACACGCGGTCAGCTCCGAAATCATCAGCGGCGAGGTCCCGTTTAAGAACTACGCCTGGATGCTGCGCCACGACGCCGAAACGCCCCGCGACCGCTATTCGGAAGAGGAAGACGCACAGATCCGCGAAGACATAGAAGCGGTCCGCCTGCATTCGGCAGAAAAGCAATTCATCCGCAAATCCACCCGCGACATGGTCTATACGGCAGCGTTCGGCGGTGTGTATGAAAGCATCGACCAGATCTACATGTCCCGACACTTTCTGGCTGACGCCAAGGGAAGCATCGGACAGATGGACTATTTCAGTGTGCTGAACGATCATCTGACCGATGGCAGCCATGCCGAAGCGCCGTATAACAAGCTGGCCTCGGATCACGGGCAGATCATCGCGCATATGCGACTGAAGGATTAGCACCATGCACATGGCAGATCTGGGCGACGTCCGCCTGCACTACCAGATTGACGGACCGGACGAAGGCGCACCTGTCGTTTTCGTGAACTCGCTCGGCACCGATCTGCGGCTCTGGGACCCGATCCTGCCGCTGCTGCCCGATGGCCTGCGCATCCTGCGGTTCGACAAGCGCGGGCATGGCCTGTCGACCTGCCCGCCCGCACCCTATGCCATGGGCGCGCTCGTCAGCGATTGCGAACAGTTGATGGACATGCTGGGCTTCAAGGACGTGATGTTCGTCGGTCTTTCCATCGGCGGTATGATCGCTCAGGGGCTCGCCGTCAAACGCCTCGATCTGATGCGCGCCATGGTGCTGTCGAACACAGGCGCCAAGATCGGCACGAAAGAGATGTGGGCCGACCGCATTCAGGACGTGAACACCGGCGGCATCGAAAAGCTGGCAGATGCCGTCATGGACCGCTGGTTCTCGCGCGACTTCCACCAAGGGGTTGAACTTGAGCTGTGGCGCAACATGCTGACCCGCCAAGAAGATGAAGGATATGCAGGCTGCTCCGCCGCCATCTCCGGCACCGATTTTTTCTCGACCACAGCCAAACTGCGCCTGCCCACACTCGGCATCGCCGGATCCGAGGACGGCTCAACCCCGCCCGATCTCGTGCGCGAAACGGTGGACCTGATCCCCGGCAGCCAATTCCACCTGATCCGCCGGGCTGGCCACCTGCCCTGCGTCGAACAACCCGAAGAATATGCCCGCGTCCTTACCGACTTCATGCGCGCCACGGGGCATATCTGATCCATGGCCGCTTCGGTGTTTTCGTCAGCGCTCTATGCCAAGCTGTTCCCAACGGGCGACGTGGGACGGCTCTGGTCCGACAGCGCCGAGGTGCGCGCCATGCTGCTGGTCGAGGGGGCACTGGCCAAGGTCCAGGGTGCCCAAGGCGTGATCCCCGAGATCAGCGCCGCCTTCATCCACCGATCCTCACTGGAAGTGCAAATCGACCCAGGCGGCCTCGCCGACGCCACTGGACGGAACGGGGTCAGCGTCCCCGCCCTCGTGTCCGAGTTCCGCAAGGTGATGGAGGCACCGGAACACGCCCAATACGCCCATTGGGGGGCCACCAGCCAGGACATCATCGACACCGCCCTCATGCTGCGCATGCGCCAGACACTAGCCGCGCAAGAGGTAATACTACGTGCGCTGCTGAAAGTGCTCGGCGCGCAAGCCGACGCGCATGCAGATACCCCTATGGTCGCCCGCACCTATGGTCAGCATGCAACCCCGACAAGTTGGGGGGCTGTTCTGGCACAATGGGGGCAACCCTTGGCGGATGCGCTCGACGACCTATCGGCAGTGAAGTCAACCGCGCTCTGGGTCTCTCTGAGCGGCGCGGCAGGCACCGCATCTGCACTGGGGCCGCACAGCAATGAAACACGGGCGAAACTGGCTGACGCCTTGAAGCTGGGCGACCCCGGGCGAAGTTGGCACACGGACCGAGGACCCATCCTGCGTATCGCGGATTGGATGGCACGGATCGTCGCGACGCTCGCGGGTCTGGGTCAGACTGCCGTGGCGCTGACCGCCACAGACTGCGCCGAACTGGTGCTGCCCGGTGCGGGGTCCTCATCGACAATGCCGCAAAAACAGAACCCGGTAGGACCATCAGCGCTCGCCGCCCTTGGGCACCAGATGAACGGGCTGACAGCGAGCCTGCACGCCGCCGCCAGCCACCAGCACCAGCGCGACGGTGCTGCGTGGTTCACCGAATGGATGGTGCTTCCGCAGATCGCCCTGTCCTGTGCCGCAGCCTTGCACATCGCCGAAAACCTCGTGTCGCATTGGCGCCCCGACGCCGATGCTATGGCAGTCAAGTTCAACGGGCTGGGCGGCGTGCACGCAGAAGCGTTGAGCTTTGCACTCGCTGCAAACATGCCGCGCCCAGACGCCCAAACAGCGACCAAAACCCTGATCGCCGACGCCACTGCAAAAGGCAAATCGCTCGAAGCGGTAGCGCGAGCAGCCCATCCCGACCTGCCCGCAGACCTGTTCGACCCCAAGGCGCAGATGGGCACCGCACCAGATCAGGCCCGCAGCTTTGCTGCGCGGGTGGCTTCCCTGTGAAGCTGCCGGTCGTCTTCATCCTGCTGACGGTGATGATCGACGCCATGGGCATCGGGCTGATCGTGCCGGTCATGCCCGCTCTGATCCAGGAGGTTCAGGGCGCGGGCCTCGGCACAGCGGCCCTTTGGGGCGGTGTCCTCGCGACCACCTTTGCTGCGATGCAGTTCCTCTTCGGCCCGCTTCTCGGTGCCCTGTCCGACCGCTACGGACGACGACCGGTGCTACTGCTGTCGCTTGTCGTGCTGGCCATCGACTACCTGGTCATGGCCGTTGCGGGCTCAATCTGGTTGCTGTTGCTGGGCCGGGTGGTCGGTGGGATCACGGCAGCCACGCAATCAACGGCCAACGCCTACATGGCCGACATCTCGAAACCCGAAGACAAGGCCGCGAATTTCGGACTGATCGGTGCTGCCTTTGGCCTGGGTTTCGTGTTGGGCCCGGCACTGGGCGGCTTTCTGGCCGAATACGGCACACGCGCGCCGTTCTATGCCGCGGCAGGCCTTGCCGCCGCCAACGCGGTCTTCGGCTACCTCGTACTCAAGGAAACGGTCGATGACCGCATCCGCCGCCCCTTTGCGTGGCGACGTGCCAACCCGTTCGGCCTGTTCCGGCACTTGGCAAAGCTGCCCGGCCTCGGCCCACTCCTCCTGGTCTTTTTCATCTACCAGGTCGCCTTCACCGTCTACCCCGCAATCTGGGCCTACTACACGGCCGAGCGGTTCGATTGGTCGCCCGGTATGGTCGGCCTGTCGCTCAGCCTGTTCGGTATCTCGATGGCCGTGGTGCAGGGCGGGCTGATCCGGCCCATGCTGAGGCTGATGGGCGAACGGGGTGCCGTCATCTACGGCCATGTGGCGGACGTGGCGGTGTTCCTGCTGATCGGATTTGTCAGCTCGGGCACGTGGCTCCTGATCCTGACACCGCTTGCGGCGCTGCCCGCCGTCATCACACCAGCCCTGCAGGGCATCATGTCCAAGGCCGTCGGCGACGACGAACAGGGCGAGTTGCAGGGCGCGCTTGTTTCCATCGCCGCCCTTGCCATGATCGTATCACCAATGCTGATGACCTTCGTGTTCTACAGGTTCACCGAACCGGCAAACGGCATCTACCTGCCCGGCGCACCCTTCCTGCTGGCCGCCGTGCTGATCGCTTTGGCCCTGATGGTGTTCATGCGCAGCGCCCAGCCAAGGCGCTCACCTGACGTCAGCGGTTCAACTGCGCCCTGATCAGGTCGTTTTCCGACTTGCTTGCACCCAGCCACTGCGTCACCGTCGCGACAAAGACAGTCAAAGGTACGGATATGCAAACCATCAAAGCCGCCGTGTGCCACGACTTCGGAGCACCCCTCGTGGTCGAGGATATCCTGATCCGAGCACCGGAGATGGGCGAGGTTGAGGTGACACTGGACGCGGTGGCAATCTGTCATTCCGACATCTCTTACGCCGAAGGGGCCTGGGGCGGCAGCCTGCCCGCTGTCTATGGGCACGAGGCGGCTGGGGTGGTCAGCGCCGTCGGACCCGGCGTGGCCCGGCTGGCCGAGGGCGACAGCGTCGTCGTGACCTTGATCCGGGCATGCGGCACCTGCCCCTCCTGCGCCAGCGGCAAACCTACGATCTGCGAAACACCCTATGACGGCGACGCCGGGCCGATCCGTACGGCGGAGGATGGTAAACTGCATCAGGCCATGGCCTGCGGTGCCTTTGCCGAGAAGGTGGTCGTGGACCAGAAACAGCTTGTGAAAATCCCCGCTGACATGTCGAAAGAAGCGGCAAGCCTCATCGCCTGCGGCGTCATCACGGGCGTCGGCGCAGTGGTCAACGCCGCCGGTCTGCGCGCGGGGCAAGACGTGGTGGTCATCGGCGCGGGCGGCGTGGGACTGAACGCCATCCAAGGCGCACGCCTCGCAGGTGCCCGCCGCATCGTCGCCGTCGACATGACCGAGGAAAAGCTGGAAGACGCCAAGGCCTTCGGCGCGACCCATGGCGTGCTTGCCACACAAAAGTCACCCTGGCGCGCCAGCTACAAAGCGCTCGGTGGCAAAGGCGCCGAAGCCGTGATTGTCACCGTCGGCGCGATCCCGGCCTATGAACAAGCACCCAAATATATGGGCCGCGGCGGCAAGGTCGTCATGGTCGGTATGCCCCATTCTGGTGCGACGGCAGAGTACGAGCCAGTGATCCTCGCCGCCATTGGACAGGGCATGGTCGGGTCAAAAATGGGCGACGTGGTGATCCAGCGCGACATTCCGTGGATGGTGGACCTCTACCAGCAAGGGCGCCTGCAACTCGACAGCCTGATTTCAGGCCGCTGGTCGCTGGATCAGATCAACGAGGCCATCGCGGACACCAAGTCCGGGACAGCACGGCGGAACGTGATCCTGTTTGAGAGGTAAGAGGGGGCCAGCCCCCTCGGCCTATGGCCGCACCCCCGGGATTTTTTTGAACCAGAGAAGAGGGACCGCAAGATGAAGCTCAAGGACCTCGACATCATCATCACGGCGCCACCCGCCCCAGGTTGGGGCGGTCGCTACTGGATCCTCGTGAAGCTGACCACGGACAACGGGATCACCGGCTGGGGCGAATGCTATGCCTCCTCGGTCGGACCGGATGCGATGCGGGCCGTGATCGAGGATGTGTTTGCCCGCCATATGGAAGGCGAAAACCCGGAGAACATTGAACTGATGTTCCGCCGCGCCTATTCCTCGGGCTTCACCCAGCGCCCCGACCTCACAGTCATGGGCGCGTTTTCGGGGCTGGAAATTGCCTGCTGGGACATCCTGGGCAAGGCCCGCAACCGGCCCGTCTGGGCACTGCTGGGCGGCAAGATGAACGACCGCATCCGCGCCTACACCTACCTCTATCCCCTGCCCCATCACGGGCTCGACGCCTTCTGGACCTCGCCCGTTCTCGCGGCCGAAGCGGCGCTTGATTGCGTCGACCGTGGCTATACCGCCGTCAAATTCGACCCCGCAGGCCCCTACACCCTGCGCGGCGGACACATGCCGGGGATGCGCGACATCTCGATGTCGGTGGACTTCTGCAAGGCCATCCGCGAGGCCGTCGCCGACCGCGCCGACCTGCTATTCGGCACCCACGGCCAGTTCACCACCGCAGGCGCCATCCGACTGGGACAGGCGCTGGAGCCCTACGCGCCGCTCTGGTTCGAGGAACCGATACCCCCCGACGCGGTCGAGGAGATGGCCAAGGCCGCCCGTGCGGTGCGCATCCCCATCGCAACCGGCGAGCGTCTGACCACCAAGGCCGAATTCGCCCCCATCCTGCGCAGCGGAGCAGCCACGATCCTGCAACCGGCCCTCGGCCGCGCAGGAGGCATCTGGGAGATGAAGAAGGTCGCCGCCATGGCCGAGGTTTATAATGCCCAGATGGCGCCACATCTCTACGCAGGCCCCGTCGAATGGGCCGCCAACATCCACCTCGCCGCCTCTATCCCCAACCTCTTGATGTGCGAAACCATCGAAACGTCGTTCCACGACCAGCTGATCAAGGGCAGCATCCGGGTCGAGCGCGGCTTCATCACACCGCCCGAAGCCCCCGGTCTCGGCATCGACGTAGACGAAGATCTGGCCCGCGCGCACCCCTATACGGGCGACGGACTCCATCTGCAGATGCAGGAAGCCCCGTGCGACTACGAACGCGGCAACAACTTCGAAGGTGGCGCCCCCGCCCCGCGCGACTAGCGGTAGAACCGTACGCCTGACACGGCAATATCCGCCTGCATCTCGCGCCCGATGGCAAGGATGCCGATGCGGCGCAGCCTGCTCGGGTCGAACGACGCGTCGGTGCGATGCGCCTCAAATGCGGTGAAGGGGATTCGGATCGTCGTCCACGCCTCGTTTGCAACAAACTCGGACCTGAAGGATTGCCATGGCCGCGTCAGCGCATCGGTGCGCAAACGCAGGTCATAGCTCTCACCATTGCCCAGCACATCCAGCGCGACACCCGCATAGCCACTCGCGTCGAACGCACCACCGCCCGCCAGATCAAAGGCGATCTGAACAAAGCCGCCATTGTTCTCCAGCGAAACGGCCCCGGTCAGCCGAACAGCCTCGCGCCCCTCGACGACTTCGATAACCGCCTGCCCAGACGACACGCCCCCCATCACGGTGTCGGCCACGTATTCCCAGTCGGGGGTCAGAACCAGATCATCTGCCATAACCGGCGAACATAGCAGGGCAAAGGCGATTGCCCAGCGGATCACGTCCGCGCCGCCTCGAACGCGGCCCAGACCGCTTCGAACTCCTTAAAGCCGATCCGCTTGCCCTTCACCGCATCGAACACGATCTTCTCCGACCGCATCAGCGTTGCGATGGCATGTGCCAGCCCGGTCACCACATCCTCCGGGATGACCACCGCCCCATGCCGGTCGGCATGCACCAGATCACCGGGCCGAATGTCCAGCCCGTGGATACGCACCGGCTGGTCATAATCCACCACATGCACAAACCCATGGCTCGGCCCGATGGAGCCTGCGACAACCGGATAGCCGTCGGCCAGATCACCAAGGTCGCGCATCACACCGTCGGTGAGCGTTCCAGCCAGACCAAAAGCCTTGTGAATATTGGTGTTCACCTCGCCCCAATACGCCCCAATAGCGTTCGGCACATCCAGATCCTGAACCACACAGACCGACGGTCTCGCGCCCTCGGACATGTATTTGTAGTACGCCATGCGCCGCGCCTTGATCACACCTGGCGCTTCCGTCGGCGGCGCGAGCGCTCGAATGCGCGCAGTGCGAGCGTAGCCCACCATCACACCGTCCGGGTCCGACGCCAGCATCGTGCCACGGGTGAAGGCATTGAACCCACGCTTGCCCTGCGCCACCTCGATGGCGTTGCAGACCGTGGGCGTATCGACCGACTTCAGCAGATCATGAAGCGCGTCATCCATCGCTCAGCCCTTCACCATCGCCGCCCCTTCGGACAAGGCATTCAACTTGGCATAGGCGATCTCCGGATCAACCGAGCCAAAACCTGCAAAGGTGCCAAACCCGCAATCGCTCCCCGCAATCACTCGATCCGCCCCGACAATATCCGTAAACCGCTCGATCCGCTGCCGCACCACCTCCGGATGCTCGACAAAGTTGGTCGTTGTATCGACCACACCCGGCACCAGCACCTTGTCCTCCGGGATCTCCGACTTTCTGTCCCGAAACACCGTCCACTCATGGGCATGGCGCGGGTTCGACGTCTCGAATAACACATAGCGCGCCTTGGTCGCCATCAACGTTGGAAAGACCGTGTCCATGGGTACATCACAGACATGCGGCCCCTCGTAGTTGCCCCAGCAAATATGCACGCGCACCTTCTCTGCAGGGACATCCGCCAGCGCATGGTTCAACGCCTCCACATGCGCATCCGCAATCTTCAGAAATTCCGCATCGCTCAGATCATTGAACAGCATATGCCGCGACAGGGCCAAGTCCGGGCAGTCCAGCTGCAAATCCAACCCCGCGCCCACGATGGTCTCATACTCCGCCTTCATCGCATCGGCGAGGGCCGCCAGATACGCATCGCGCGTCGGATAGAAATCGTTCTGCAGGAACAGAGAAATCACGCCGGGCGAGGCCGCATTCATAAACCCACGCTCAACCCCATGCTTCTTCATCGCCGCCTTGAGGTTCGCGATGTCCTTCTCCAACTCGCCCTGCCCCTTGCTCTTCACCTCACCGGTGCACATAGGGCGCGCATATTGCGGCGTGCCACCACCCTCGGCCAACCGCTTGAGAAAACTTGGAAACTGCTTCAAATCCGCAGGTGCATTCCGCGGGCTGTCGCCGGAAAAGCCGGTATAGCGATCCTTCACATAAGTCGCATAGCTGATCTTCGACGTCTCGCCATCGCTTACAATGTCCACCCCGGCGGCCACCTGCTTCGCAACCGTCTCGTCCACCGCCTCCGCCATCGCTGCATCGAAATCAGCCTGCTCAAACGGCTCCTCCCGCTCGCGGGCAAAGATGAAATCGACAACCTTCTGCGTCCGGGGCAAGGACCCCACATGGGTGGTTGTGACAGACATGGCAATCTCCTTCAGTCTTTGCGCGCCATCAGCACGGTATGCTGATTGGCGTCCGGGTCTTCGGCGAGAAAGCCGGTCAGGCGCAGGCCGTTGTCCTCAAGACATTTGGCATATTCCGCAGGTGAGAGCGAGGCGTGATAGACCTGCTCATCGCCAACCGTGCCTTCCCCCTCGCCAGCGCTCGGCCCGACGGTCAGCATCAAGCTGCCACTCGGTTCCAGATGTGCAGACATACGCCCGATACAGTCCCGCTGCGCCTCTGCAGTCAGGTGGAAAAAGCTGTTCCAGGCGACGATGCCGTCAAAGGTCTCGCCCAAATCCAGCACCCGCATGTCGGCCCGCCGCCAGTCCCCATCTGGCCACCGCTCCCGCGCAATCGCGAGCATCGGTTCCGAAAAATCGACACCGGTCACGCCGAACCCTTCGGCCATGAACCATCGCGCAATCGGATCGCCCGTACCGCAGCCCAGATCCAGCACGCGCGCGCCTTGGGGCAAGGCGGCAGCAAACCGTGCCAACCATCGCGCCTCGAACAAGGCACGCGACCGGCGGGCATCATAGACCGCCGCCTGCCGGTCATAGACGCCCTGAATGTCCTCCGGATCAGCGCTCACCCTGTCCACGTCGGCCCCGCCGGATCATCCGTGCCCACCACGTGATAGAGCGCAGCCTCCCCCGTCATCGACGGCACGGCACTGTGCGGCATGTTCTCCGGCACGCTCATCGTGTCGCCCGGTGCCAGCGTGGTGCTGCCGCCGTCCCACGTCACCTTCCAGTGCCCTTTCACAGGCATAAGAACCGACGGCTTGTCATGCGTGTGCATGTCATCCGACGCGCTGCTGCGCGTCACCAGATCCACTTCAAAGCCCGGCTTGTCGCGAATAATCCCGCTCTCGCCGATCACCTTGCAGGGCGCGTCCTTGGCCAGACACACCATGTCCCAATACCGGCGCACGCCCATGCCAACGACCTGCATCGGCGACATCTCGGGGAACTCCGTCAACTCCTCCGCGCTCAGCAACGGCATCGGCCCCACACCATCGGGCAGGCTCTGCCCCTTCTTGCTGTCATAAAGGCTGCCATTCTCGCCAAGCACCAGGCCATGCGCGCCCGCCTCCTCGATCACTTGCGGGGCCCAGATGACGCCACCGCCCGCATCGTCACCGCCAAGGATCGCCATGATCATCCCGTAATCGGTGCCGATATTCTCGAACCCCCGAAAGATACCGGTCGGAATGTTAATGATGTCGCCCTCTTCCAGCACGACCTCACCCGCCTTCCCCCAGCGCCCCCAGAAAAACCGCCAACGCCCCGACAGGACAAAGAACACCTCAGCCGTGCGGTGCGAATGCAGCGAGTTCCGGCACTTCGGCGGCTGCCCGGCGGCCCCGATATTGAAGCCATGCGGGATCGAGATATGCACATGCTGATCCGGGCTTTCCGACACCCCGCCACCGATGATGGTAAAGTTCTCCTTCTGGTCCGAACCCGGCGTATGCGCGTCGATAAACGCGGTCTTGCAAGGCATCAGATCGCCATAACGCACAATGCGCGGCTCCATCTCGGCGGGGGTCATGTGGGGGTCCTTTCATGTGGGAGGGTTGGATCGGGCAACGGATCGCCCGGTGTGGTATTGGTGATGTCGGCGTGGATCCAGACCATGCGGTCCACGAACCAAACCTTCGGCAGGATGGTTGCGACCAGCCCGAGGAGCGTCGCCCAAGGGTTCAGCACAATCAGGCCATAGAACAGTGGCAACACGACAAGGGCGGAGAGGGTCGTCAGCACGTGCCCGACCCGGATGTGATGTGGGGCAATGTCATAGCGATCCCGCGACAGAAAGATGCGCTCGCCCAACGTACCGCGCGACGCCCAGCTGCCAAAGTCGCGCGGCGGCGGAAAGGCTCGGGGGTTCACCCACGTCCACACTGCGGCCAGCAGGAACAACGGCAACGCCCACCAACCGATCCACTGCCGCGCATAGATCGCCAGCGCGATCAACGGCAGGCAAGAAAACCTCGTCCAAAAGCTCCACGGGCTTGCGTGCCGCCGCCAATCAGCGTCCTGCATACCCATCAGACGTTCGGCAGCACGGTAAATGTCAATCATCCCTGCCCCTTCAGCACTGCATTCTCCGCTTCCAACTCGGCAATCCGCGCCTGCAGCTTGTCCATTTCCGGCGCCACCAATTGCGCGATCTCAGAGGCATCAAAGCGCGGCGTGATGAACTGCGGACAGTTCCAGTCAAAGGCTTCCACGTTGATGGTCACCACTCGCTCGACCCGGCCCTGCCCCTCGACAGCCAGCCGCTCTGCAAGCTCTGGCGCATCCTCGGCCTTGGCAAAGGTGGCACGCCCCTGCAGCTTCATCCGCGCTTTGCGCGGGTAGTCCATCAGGAACAGCGACACCCGGTCATCGCCCGCCAGATTGCCTTCGGAAATGTGCTGCTTGTTGCCACGATAGTCCGCAAAACCCAGCGTGTGATCATCCAGCACCTTCAGAAAGCCCGCCGGCCCGCCGCGATGCTGGATATAGGGCCAGCCCGTCTCGGAAACGGTCGCCATGTAAAACGATGTGCGTGAGGCAATAAAAGCGACCTCATCCGCGTTCAGCGCATGGATCCGCGCACCATAGCCGCGGGCGTACATCTCGGCAGACCCATCCGCCTCCTGCAGCGCCTTCACGGCCTCCGTGAACATCACCTCGTCATAGCGGCGCACAGCCCTGACCTTTCATTGTTCTCTAAATATGCAAATGCGACTTCAGCCCGTCTGCAACAGGATCTGCTTCCAGATCGCCGTCTCGTCAAACAGAGCATATTCCCGGCGCAGCCCCCATGGCCCGAACTCGGCATGGGAAATCCCCAGCACATAAACTTCCGCCCCCGTCGGCGCGCCAAAATACCCCCAGCCGTCGTGCTTGCCATGCAGGCTCCAGCGGATCGCAGCCCGGGGCGGCATCATCTCATCGTCACGCCCGATCTGGTGGTCGATGGTGAACTCTGCATCGGGGAACGACGCCCGCAGCCCCATCCAGAACCGGTCCACCGGCCCCGTGCCATGCCCGGTCAGCCCGCCGGGATACTCCGACTGTACCGCCCGGTCATATTCGCCCGGGATCACGGCCATATCGGCACCCATGATCCGAGTCAGGATGTCGGCGTACTTCGCACCCCACTCACTATCATTGCCCCGCCCCTTGTAGGGTCCCGGCTGGTCGGTCGCTGGAGACAACGGACGCACCGCCTTCTCCATCCCACCCTCACGCTCGATCAGGTCCGCAGCGTAAGCCTTCGCCTCCCACCCGATCTGATTCACGATGGCCGTCTGGTCGCGGATCAACCACTCGTCGTTGATCTGATCGTTAATCGCATGACAGTCCGCAATGATGCGGTATTGCAGCGTCTTGCCAGATGCCTTGCCATAGACCCCATCCGCCATATGCGTCGCCGTCGACAGGATGCGGTGCGACGACAGCATCCCCTCCTCCGGCGTCCCCGACCAGATCACATCCTCGCCCAGCAGCGTCCGGTCCGGAAACTCGGCGAGCGTCGCCATGGTCGCGCCAATGACCTTCTCACTCCCAATCACCACCGAACCGGGCGAGCGCACCACGATGTCCGGGCTGTAATAGTGATGCAGGGTCGCGATGCCGCGGTCTTCCCAGATCTCCTTGGTGATGCCGATGATATAGTCGGGGAAATCCTTCCACCGGTTCGAAAAACCCTTCATGCGGTCCATCCTTTGGGTATACGAGCCGAGCCGCGCAAGATGAGTGGTCCATCCAGCGCGACGCGGCGGGGTTTGGTGTCGGGATCGGCAAGCCGATCCATCAGAATATCAACCGTGGCATCGGCCATCTGCCCGGCAGGCTGGCGCACGGTGGTCAGGTCATAGCTGGGCCAGGCAGCCAGGGTCACATCGTCATAGCCCACGACAGACACATCGCCCGGCACGTCCAGGCCAAGCTCGAATCGCAGCACATCCATCACGGCAAAGGCCATGTGATCATTGGCACAGAACACGGCATCGGGCCGCTCCGGCCCCGCAAACATCTCACGCGCCACATCCTTGGCGGTTTCAAAGTTGAAGTCACTGACGCCACGCGCAAACAGGCGATGACCCGCCGCCTCAAGCCCCGCGACAAAGCCCGCCTCACGGTCCCGCTGGGTCGAGGCACCTTCCCACCCCGCGACATGGGCAATGCGTTGGTGCCCACCCGCGATCAAAAATTCCGCCAGCTTGCGCCCACCGTGATAATTATCCGATGTCACAGACGACAGCCTGTCATCATCCTGTGCCCGGTTGAACAGGACAATGGGAATCCCCGCCGCCTCACAGCGTTGCGTCAGATCATTGGACATCCCCACGCTCGCCGCAATGATGCCATCCACTTGGTAATCCAGTAATTCCCGCATCACCTCATCCGCATCGTCGTCCGAGTTCGACGAGATAAAAACCAGAACGTGATAGCCCTGTTCCTGCAACTTGCGGCTCAGCCGTTCAATGGCCTCGGGGTAGAAATGGTTCTCCAGATAGGCGACCAGCAACCCGACAATACGGCTCCGTCCGGTAATCAGGCTGCGCGCAAGCACGTTGGGCCGATACCCCAGATCATCCGCCGCCTGCCGCACCTTGTCAGCGGTGCGCTTCGACACCGACGCACCGGGGGTGAAGACACGACTGACAGCCGAGCGGGACACGCCTGCCCGCTCCGCCACATCGAGTGCTGTCACCTTGTCCGGCATCAGTCCGCCGTCCACCCGCCGTCGATCAGCATCGACGTGCCCGTGACCATGGCCGACGCATCCGAGGCCAGAAACAACACCGCCCCCATGATGTCCTCAACCTCCGCCACACGGGGCAGCTTGATCTTGTCCATGATCCAGGCATAGCGCTCTGGGTCCTGAAACGACTTCTCGGTAAAGGCCGTACGCACAAAGGTCGGACAGACGGTGTTGATGCGGATATTCGCCTTGCCCCACTCGATGGCCATGGCCTTTACCATCCCCTCGACGCCATGTTTCGTCGCGCAATAGACCGCGCGGTCGATGCCGCCCACATGGCCCATCTGGGATGAAATATGGATGATCGACCCCGGCTTGCCCGCTTCAATCAGCGCCCGCGCCGCCGCCGTCGACAGGAAATAGGCCCCCTTCAAGTTGATCCCGACAACTGCGTCGAAATCCTCTGGCTGCGTCTCCATCGACGGACCGTGACGGGCCAGACCGGCCGAGTTCAGTACGATGTCGTATGGCTCATCGAAAGCCGCGTCGATGGCGCCCATATCCGACTGATCGAACTGCAGCGCCTCCGCGCTCCATCCCTGCTCAGTCATGGCGCCAACAACTTCCGCCAAAGCATCCGCCCGCCGCGCGGCACAGACCACATGCGCGCCTGCCTCGGCCAGTGCCACCGCGCAACCAAGGCCAATGCCCGAGGACGCCCCGGTCACCAGCGCCCGCTTGCCCGACAGATCAAAAGAGGGGGTCCGAGGAAGGCTCATGGCGCCCTCCCCGTCTCCGGATCAAAACCGACACGCGCCTTGTTGAATTCGCGCATCCGCGCCAGCACATCGACCCCGATCTGGTCGTACATCTGCAACATATCCACCATCACCCAATTCTCCCGTATCAACCCGTTCTCCAACCGCCAGAAATCAAGCGATCGCATCTCGATCCGCTTGTTCGTGGGCGGCAGGCCGAGCCAGCCTCCATGCGTTATCGTTTGGTACATATCCGGCCAGCCCGTGACCGCAGCATAAGGCCCGTCACCAAAGAAGTGATAGACAATCTCGTCCACATATTGCCCCCGGTCCGGCATCCCGTTCAGAAAAGGGATCTGGTGCCAGTTGCGAAAGCCCGCGATGCCACGCCCCGACCCGATGCCGCTGGGCCCGTACCACATCATCTTCGGATGCCAGAACCGCTCCATCTCCATCACCTCGGGCCCACCCTGGCTCGGGTGTTTCTTGAGGTAATCGAGCATCTCGATGATGTGCTGGCAGGACCTGGCGGACATCTCGGCATCATAAGGCCCCGGCACCAGCCCATCGCAGAACGCAGGCCCCGGTACATGCCACTCGCGGCCCAGCGACGGCACCATCGGCCAGGCACCCGCCTGCATCATCACCTCGGGGATGTCCCAAAGCGCCTGCATCTCGACGATCTTGCCATTCTCGAAACGGTAGAACTCGTGAAACCGCATATGCACGATGTGCCCGGTCGGCGGGATGTCGAGCCACGGGGCCGTGAAGGTTCCGGTGTAATACCCGCCACAGCCGACCCAGTCGGCCCCTTCGGGCGTCGGGCCAGCCATCACAATGTAATCCCGTCGCTCCAGATCCGGGATCGCAGCCACCAAAGGGACAAAGGCCGCATCCACAAACGCATCCACGCCCGCAATGCTTTCGAAGGGAAAGGCGAGGCGAAAGATCACGTCCGGGGCACACAGATGGTGCAAAACCGCCCGGACCGCAGATTCATCATAGTCATAAAGTGCCGCGCGCAGCGGCGCGATCAGCGCCTTGTGATGTGTGTGCCGGTCGGTCATGCCCGCGCCTGCATCCGGGCAAACAGGTCCACGCCCATCTGCTGAAACAGGTGGACCATGTCCACGAACACCCAGTTCTCGGTGAACTGCCCGTCGGTGCGCAGCCAGAAATCAAGGCCCGACACCTCGATCGGTGCGCCCGTGGCAGCATGGCCCAGATAGGTGCCGCCATGGGTGCCAACCACCCCTTTGGGACCAGAGGCCGCGACCATCCGGTCTTCGGCGAACAGGCTTTCAAGGTGCATCACCTTGCGGTCAGGAAACGCCGTGAGCCACGGCTGCTGATGCAGCCTTTCGAACTCCGCCAGCGACAGGCAGGCGCCAATGCCGCCCGGTCCGTACCACTTGATATTGGGATGAAAGAACCGCGCCATGCCCATGCTGGACAGGTCACTTTCGTCAAAACTGTTGAGGCCGCCAAATATTAACGCGCGCCCCAAAGTCATTGATTTTACAGACTCAACTTCCAGTTGCACGGCTGTCAAAACACCGTCATATGCGGTGGGTGCGGGGTATACATGCGCCGCCCCGCGCGGGCGCGGCAGGGCGGGCAAACCGATCTGGTCGAACCAATCCACAAAGTCCCAGATTGTCTGGGCATAGGTGATGTTCCCGGCCTCATCGAACCGCAGAAATTCGCCCCAACGAATACGCAGCTCATGCCCCGTCGCCGGGATGCCGAACACCTCTCGCGTGGCGCGCCCGGTATAGTACCCGGTTCCCGCCACCCAATACGCACCATCGCCCTCATCGCTTTCATGCGCGGAGGATGCACCGCCCAGGAAGATATGCGTCTGCCGCCGCAAATCCGGGATCGCTGCGCGCAAAGGCGAAAAGAGCTCGCCGATAATCCCATCCGTACTCCCTTGCATCCCTATGGGCGCAGGGCCGTGCCACCCTTCCAACGCAGGCAGCAATGCCGCCGCACTCTCCGGGTCGCGATCCAAGGCCGCCCACAGCGTCAGCGCCGTGGCCTTGTTGCGTTGGTTCTGGTCGGTCACGGCCTACTCCGCTGCGTCGCGCGCAGGGGCCCCCTCACCATAAGGCACGTTGATCCCGCCATAGCGGCGGACGCGCAGGTTGCACTGCTCGGCATGGCCCACGAACCCTTCGAGCATGCACAGACGCGAACCATAGGCCCCGATCTCTGCCGCCGCCTCGTCCGTGGTGACCTTCTGGTAGCTGTGGGTCTTGAGATACTTGCCGACCCAAAGACCACCCGTATACCGCCCCGCTTTCTTGGTCGGCAGCGTGTGGTTGGTCCCGATCACCTTATCCCCGTTGGCGACGTTGGTGCGCGGCCCAAGGAACAGCGCGCCGTAGCAGGTCATGTGCTCAAGGAACCAGTCATCGCGGTCCGTCATCACCTGCACGTGCTCACTGGCCACATCATCAGCCACCTGCAACATCTCATCATAAGTATCGCAGAGGATGATCTCACCATAATCCTCCCAGCTTTTCCGGGCTGTGTCGGCGGTGGGTAGGATGCCAAGAATACGCTCGATCTCTGCCGCCGTTTCATCCGCCAGCTTGCGCGAGTTCGTCAGCAGAACGGCAGGCGAGTTGTAGCCATGTTCCGCCTGCCCCAAGAGGTCGGTGGCGCACATCTCCGCATCCACTGTCTCGTCCGCAATGACCATTGTTTCGGTGGGGCCTGCGAAAAGGTCGATGCCCACGCGGCCAAAGAGCTGGCGCTTGGCTTCGGCAACGAAGGCATTGCCTGGGCCGACGAGCATGTGGACGGGATCAATCGTCTCCGTCCCGATGGCCATGGCGCCCACGGCCTGAATGCCGCCCATGACGTAGATCTCATGCGCGCCACCCAGATGCATCGCCGCGATCACGGCGGGGTTCGGCTTGCCCTGCCACGGCGGAGTGCAGGCGATGATGCGGGGCACACCGGCGACGCTGGCGGTGGCGACGGACATGTGGGCCGAGGCCACCATGGGGAACTTGCCACCCGGCACGTAGCAGCCCACGGACTGCACGGGGATGTTTTTGTGGCCCAGGATCACGCCCGGCATCGTCTCGACCTCAATGTCCAGCATCGAGTCCCGCTGCGCTTGGGCAAAGTCGCGCACCTGCTGTTGCGCAAACTGGATGTCGGCCAGCTCGCGCGGGGTCAGCTCGGCGATCAGAGCGTCGATCTCGGCTTGCGTCAGGCGGAAGCTGTCGGGGCTGTAGCCATCGAACTTCTCCGAGAGCTCGCGCACCGCAGCATCCCCGCGCGCTTCGATATCGGCCAAAGTCGCCTCGACAATAGCGCGGGTCTTGGCGTCGTCCTCGGCCCGTTCAGCCTCGGGTTTACCGCTCTTCAAGTATTCGATTGTCATGTCCTCACCTCATACATCGGGGCGCGGCGGGGTCTTGTCGCCGCGATCGAAGGCTTCCCAGCCCTCACCATCAAAAACGTCCCGCCCCAGCTGGGCGAGGACGTGGGGAAAATCGACCATCACGTAGTTGTCGGTGATGCGGCCATCTTCGACTTTCCAGAAATCCATGTACCGGATCTCGATCCGCTTGCCGGTGGGGGCAATCCCCATGAACTCACCGGCATGTGTGGCCTCCTGCCGGCCAAAGGCGGCGGCCCATTCCCCCATATAAAGCCGTGCCTCGTCGACACAGACCTTGTCGGCAAAAGCGGCCTGAAACGGGCGCTGCCAGTTGTCCTGAAACTCCTGCAGCCCAGTCTTGGCACCGCAGCCGGTGTTGCCCATCCAGCGGAAACTTTCGGCAAAGAACTGGCCGATGTCGTCAATGCGGTGGTCGTTCAGACCATCCACCATCCCTTCGATCACAGCGCGGGTGTCATCCGTTTTGGACATGTCCGTATCGCGGGTCAGAACCGCCTGTTCCGGTCGGGAACCTTTCATCTCTCATCCACCCCTTTGGGCTGTCTTCGTTTGGGCCAGCGATGAAAGCCCAGATGGGCTTGAAGAGCGTCTCATCCCTTCACCGCACCCGCAGTCAGGCCCGACACGATCTGGCGTTGGAAGACCATGACGAGCAGGAACAGAGGCGCCGTGATGGAGACCGCGGCTGCCACCGCCTCGACCTGATCCGTGGTGGTGGTTTCGCGGTTGAAGTAGCCCGCGATGGCCGGGACCATGGTCTGGTTTTGCGCGTCGAGCAGCAGAGCCGTGACCAGGAAGTCGTTATATCCCAGAAGGAAGCTGAAGAGCCCCGTGGTGATTACCCCGGGCCACATGACCGGCATGATCACGCGGCGGAAGGCCTGAAAGTGACTGCAGCCGTCGACCCGTGCAGCTTCGTCGAGTTCGCTAGGGATGTTCTGAAAGAATGACCGCAGCATCCAGATGGTAAAGGGTTGGTTGATCGCCACAAGCACCGCGATGATCGCCCAGGGCTGGCCGTAGAGCGTGGGGCTGAGGTCCCCGAGGATCGGGCGCAGGATTTCGGCCGAGTTAATGAACCAAGGCAGGTAGCCTGCCACCAGCACCGAGTGCGGCAGGGCGCGGAAGACAAGCGCAATGATCAGGAGCCAGAAGGCGAGGTTCGAGCCGGAGCGCGCAAGGCCGTAGCCCGCGAGCGTGCCGACCGTGAGCGAGACAGTCACCACGCCTGCCGTCACGATCATCGAGTTGATGAAGTTGCGGTAGAACTGGTTTTCGCCCCAGACCGCCACGTAATGTTCCGTCGTCAGGCCGAGGATCGGTGTGCCCAGCGGCCCAGCGATGCTGTTGAGTGCGCCGAAGATGACCGGTAATGCGCCGAAAAAGATCAGCACGAATAGCAGACCGTAGACAGCGGCACCAACAAGCCAGCCCAACACGATGAAGCCGGGGGGCGAGAATTGCTCGACCAACCTCGGCAGCTTCGTAAAGGCCCAGCGGATCGCGAAGTAGAGCACGATCAGCCCCAGCAGGATGTCGAGGAAGCTGAGGCCGTTGCCAGCGGCCCGCGTGGCTGGACCAGTGATCACGTTCCAAGCGCTCGCATCAAAGGCGTCGCGCGGGGACTTCACGCTCATCACCGCGATCCAGGCGATTGGGAAGGCCGCGATCAGGCACCAGAAGGCGAGAAACGCGCCCGATGCAAGCTTGAGCGACAGCGGCTGTGCGGTGGCTTTGGACATTAATGTGTCCCCCCTTTGTGGTCGCGCCAGGTGCGGCGCAGCGGCAGGATCAGCAGGATCACGATGCCCACCATGGTCAGCATCGCCGACGCCGCGGCACGACTGATCGCCCGGTTGCCCGCGTCATCCGGTGTGAGGAAGTCGAAGGTCAGCCATTGTAGCGAGATGACATGCGCCTGGCTGCGGAAGCCGATGATCTCGTCAAAGACGCGGTAGCAATCCATCAGGTGGATCAAAGCGATGAAGATGATCAGTGGCATCAGGTGCGGTACGATCACGTAGCGCAAACGTTCAAAGCGGCTGGCGCCGTCGATGATCGCGCTTTCCAGCGTGTCCATGTTCACGGTCTGGAGGCCCGCGTAGAAGATGACGAAGGCGAAGGGGGCGACGTGCCAGACGCGGTAGAAATACATCAGAAGCTCAATGGTCCAGGCCTGCGCGAACATGGCGATGTCCTGGCCCGTCCAGCGTTCCAGCGTGGCCGTCAGGATGCCGTCGCCCACGAAGAGCCAGTAGATTGATAGCGACCCAATCACGGGCGTGATGATGAAGGGCAAAAGCGAGACAAAGATGACAGGGCCGCGCAAGGACTTGGCGGCGTTGTTCACGGCCAGCGCGATCATCAGACCCACACCGATGACCAAAGGCAGTGTCACCAGCGTGAACATCAGCGTGAAGCGCAGCGCCTTCCAGAAGTCGATCTGCAGGATCTCACCCCAGTTGCCGGACCCGATGGCGGACCAGAATTTATCCATCTGCAACACGTTCTGGTAGCTGCGAAAGCCCACCCACGCCGTGGTGGTTTCCGTGCGCCCGGTCTCTTCATTGATCACCGGAACCGTTTTGGTTTCCGTGACACAGGTCTGGGTCAGGAAGCCTGGGGTGCAGGTCTCGACCTCGATCTGTTGCATGACCGGCTGGGTGATCTGGAAGGACTGGATGAAGACCGAGATGAGCGGTGCCGCGATAAAGAGCAGCATCATGAAGACCGAGGGGGCCACGAACCAGAAAAAGGTTTTGAACTTCATGCGTTGGTCCTCAAATTGCAGGGTCGCAGCGATATGGCAGCCAGGTAGTCAAAGAGTGCGCCCGGTCGTTCGGCAAGACGCGCAGCCACCACGCATCCAGCAGAGCCACCGCCCACAACGATATGATCGCACTCGCGTTTCATCTGTCCCCCAGAGTGAACGGCTGGCCGAGAAGTCCCCGGCCAGCCAGTCGTTTTATTCCAACACGCCAGCTTCTTTGGCGGCTGTGGTGTAGGCTTCGGTCACCGCGACCAGCGTCGCCTCTGCACCACGCTCGCCTGTCAGGAAGGCGGGCAGTTCATTGCCGAGGGCTGTGTGCAGCAGACCCATCTGCGTGGTCGACGGGTATGCAGGCGGTGCCGGATTGGCGGTTGCGGTTGCAATCGCACCTTCGGCCAGCGGGCCTGGCGCATAGCCATTGACCAGCCAGATCGCTGCCTCGTTCGCGCCCTGCACCATCTCGGTATCCAGACCTTCCATCGCCAGACGGAAGGCGGCATCCGCTTCTTCGTCCGTGATGTTTGCCGCAATCACGATACCGTCCCACCAGAGCGTGGTGGCCGGTGCACCACCGTCCATCGCCATGGGGGCTGCGGCCATCGAAACCTTGCCCACGACAGTGCTCTCGCTTTCGTCGTTCATCGCGCCCGCGCGGCTGGCCCACAGGTTCGCCATGGCGATCTTGCCCTGCTGGAACTGCTGCTGCACGTAAGTGGAGTCGCTGACCAGAACTTCCGGGTCGGTGAAGTCCAGCGTCCGCTTCATGGTGTCGAGCGCTTTCATCCCTGCTTCGGAATTCACGGCAGTGGTGTTGTCGGCATTAAAGAATGCGCCGCCGAAGCCGGGATACATGTTCACGAATTCCTGGGCGAGGTTCCAGCCGGACTTCATGGTCGCACCGATGGCGTGGTCGACGACGCCAGCCTCTTCGATCTTCTCGGCGGCGGCAAAGACTTCGTCCCATGTGGTGGGGGTCTCAATGCCCAGATCGGCCAGAATGTCGCTGCGGTACATCAGGTGCTGCGTGTTCACCATCATGGCGACGGCCATGATCTTGCCATCCACCCGGATCAGCTGGTTGGGCGACAGGTTCTGGCCGTATTTTTCAACGAGATCATCCAGCGGACGGATCGTGCCTGCGTTCAGCAGCGGTGTGATAGTACCGTTCGACACACCACCGATCTGGTAGAGCGACGGGTTCGCCTCGAACGCGGCGGGCTGCTTGGTGCGGAACTCCTGGTCCAACTCGGCCTGGAAATTACCGCACTCAGCCATGGCGTCGGTGACGGCCTTCCATGCTTCAAAGCCCGCGGTCAGCGACTTCAGTGGCACCTCGTTTTCGTAGGAACACGCGGCAAATGCCGTGCTGCCCAAAAGCGAGACGGCGCCCGCGAGTGCCAGTTTTTTCAGATACATGTGCAAACTCCCTGTTGCGTTTTGCGCCAGTGCATCTTGCAAGCCTGCACTGGCCGGTGTTGGGCCCACGGGTATCCCCGTGCGGCCGGTTTCCTCAGGCGAGACGTTCGCCGGAAGAGGAATCGAATGCGTGGCAGATGCCCGCAGGGACCGAGAAGGAGACGCTGTCGCCGATCTCGGCCCGGAATTCCTTGTGTGCCTTGATCGACACCAGTTGCCCGCCGGCGCGGACGGTGAGCATGGTGGCGTCGCCCAGAAGCTCGATGGTGTAGATGGGCGCCGTGATCTGGCCGTCCGCATCGGCCAAGGCGGCGTCTTCGGCCCGGAAGCCTAGCGTGGCGGGTCCATCGGGTGCCGTCAGGCCGCTGATCGACACGCTGTCGCCGGTGAAGGTGCCGCCGGACATGGTGCCATCCATCAGGTTCATCGCCGGTGAACCGATAAAGCTGGCGACAAAGGTATTGGCAGGCCGGTCGTAGATTTCTGTTGGCGTTCCAACCTGTTGGACCTTGCCCTGTTTCATCACGACGACGCGGTCGGCGAGTGTCATCGCCTCGATCTGGTCGTGGGTCACGTAAACCGTTGTGACCTTCAACTCGTGGCTCAAGTTCTTGATCTGCGCACGGGTCGAGACGCGCAGCTTGGCGTCGAGGTTCGACAGCGGCTCGTCCATCAGGAACACGTTGGGTTCGCGGACAATAGCACGGGCAAGGGCCACACGCTGACGCTGACCGCCTGACAGTTCGGCAGGCTTGCGATGCAAGAAATCGTCCAGTTCCACCATGGCGCTGGCACGACGCACGCGCTCGTCATGGGTGGCTGGGTCCACCTTGCGGACCTTCAGCGGGAAGCGGATGTTTTCGTAGACGTTCAAGTGCGGGTAAAGGCCGTAGGACTGGAACACCATGGCCACATCGCGGTCCTTGGGGTCCAGATCATTGACCCGTTTGCCGTCGATCATGATGTCGCCTTCGGTCGCATCCTCCAGCCCCGCGATCATGCGCATCGTCGTGGTCTTGCCGCAGCCCGAGGGACCAAGCAGCACCAGGAATTCCTCATCCGCGATGGTCAGGTCGAAATTGTCGACGCCAACGAACGTACCCCACCGCTTGTTGATGTTGCGCAGTTGAATCTCTGCCATCCGGACCCCCGACCCATAGGTTGATGAAATAGGCTAGACATCCGGGCTTTGACTTGGCAACTGTTTTTTGCACACGTGTGCAAAACGATCTCGGGACAGCCAGAATGACCTCCGATATTCCTGCATTGAGGGCAGCCTTGCATGCGCTTTGGGCAGATGATGATGCTGCAGCGCGGCGCGCTTTTGAAACCTGCTTTGCACGCGATTGCGCCTTTTATTTCTCGCATCCCGCGAATGTGCCAGGCGATGCCTGGACCGAGGTTTATGGACCATTGCGTGCTGCACTGCCGCATGGCCGGCGCCGCGATGAAATTTTCATCACGGGCGCGAACCGGCGGGAGGTTGGCGGGACATGGATCGCGACGTTCACGCACTATGTGGGCACCTTTGCGGCCCCTTTGTGGAACATCGTGCCGTCGAATCGGCTGGCCTTTCTGCGGTCGGGCGAATTCTACCAGGTCGAGAATGGCCGGATCATCGAGGCGCGGATCATCCTCGACCTGCCGGACCTGATGCGGCAGGCCGGGCGCGATCCTTTCGGCGGGCTCTTGGGCACAGAGATGCTGTTTCCGGGGCCAGCGACCCATGATGGCATCCTGCCTGCGGGTGACGGCGAAGCCAGCCTTGATCTGATCGAGGCGATGCTGGGCGATCTGCATGTCTACGACCCCGAGACCGGCACCTCCAAGGGACAGACCGGAGAGGGCGGATACTGGGCCGATGACATGCTGTGGTACGGGCCCGGCGGCATCGGGTCAAACCACCGCTGGGCAGGGTTTGTGAAAGATCACCGCGCACCGTTCCTCGCCGCCTTTCCGGACCGCAAGGGGGGCAATCACTACGCGCGGATCGGGCAAGGCAACTACGCCGCGATCTCGGGCTGGCCGTCGATGACGATGACGCATCGCGGCCCTTACCTGGGCATGGAACCGACCGGCAAAAACCTTACGCTGCGGGTGATGGATTTCTATCGGTGCGAGGCAGGTCAGATTGCGGAGAACTGGGTCATGCTCGATTACATGGACCTGTTTCATCAGATGGGCGTGGACCTGATCGCGCGCGCTCATTCCACCTAGGCTTCATTTCGCCAAATAAACCGCACGGGGGTCTGGGGGTGTGAAACCCCCAGTCCTACCCTCAGAAAAACGCCTGCAGCCCGGTTTGCGCGCGCCCGAGGATCAGGGCATGCACGTCATGGGTGCCCTCATAGGTGTTCACCGTCTCCAGGTTCACCATATGGCGCATGACCTGGAACTCGCCCGAGATCCCGTTGCCGCCATGCATGTCGCGGGCGGCGCGCGCGATATCCAGCGCCTTCCCGCAATTGTTGCGTTTGACGATGGAGATCATCTCGGGCGCGGCCTGTGCCGCATCCATCAGCCGCCCCACCTGCAAGGACGCCTGCAGGCCCAGCGTGATCTCGGTCTGCATGTCGGCCAGTTTTTTCTGGAAAAGCTGCGTCTGGGCCAGCGGCTTGCCGAATTGCTTGCGGTCGAGCCCGTATTGGCGGGCGGCATGCCAGCAGAACTCGGCGGCCCCCATCGCACCCCAGGAAATGCCGTAGCGGGCGCGGTTCAGGCAGCCGAAGGGCCCCTTGAGCCCCTGCACGTCGGGCAGAAGCGCGTCTTCGCCCACTTCAACCCCATCCATCACGATCTCACCCGTGATGGAGGCGCGCAGGGACAGCTTGTTTTCGATCTTGGGCGCGGACAGGCCCTTCATCCCCTTTTCCAGAACGAAGCCGCGGATCTTGCCGCCGTGGGCCTCGGACTTGGCCCAGACCACGAAGACATCCGCGATGGGCGCGTTTGAAATCCACATCTTGGAGCCGTTCAGGACGTAGCCGCTGTCGGTTTTCTTCGCCGTGGTCTTCATCCCCGCAGGGTCGGAGCCTGCATCGGGTTCGGTCAGGCCGAAACAGCCGATCCATTCGCCCGACGCAAGCTTGGGCAGGTATTTCTGGCGCTGCTCTTCCGAGCCGTAGGCGTAGATCGGGTAGATGACGAGCGAGGATTGCACCGACATCATCGACCGGTAGCCGCTGTCGATCCGCTCGACCTCGCGCGCGACGAGGCCGTAGGAGACGTAGGAGCCACCAAGACCGCCGTATTCTTCGGGCAGGGTCACGCCCAACAGGCCCATGTCGCCCATCTCGCGGAAGATGCTTGGATCGGTCGCCTCGTCCGCGAAGGCGGAGACCACGCGCGGGGCCAGTTTTTCCTGGGCATAGGCGTGGGCGGAGGCCTGGATCATCCGTTCGTCTTCCGACAGCTGGTCCGACAGGCGGAGAGGATCGGCCCAGTCGAAGGAGCCGAGGTCCGGGGCGTCCTTGGCTTTCAGGATTTTCGTCTCGACGTTCATCTGGTCCTCCACCACGGTTCGCATGTGTTGCACCCCTATCTAATGCCGATGGCCGACCGTGACCATGCGGCATAGCGATACCGACCAGCCAAAATGCTGACGACCTGCCGCGGCACGGGCGCGGCGCCGCCTCATTTCAGCCGCAATCAACGCGCATAGAGAGCATATACGATTCTGTCTTCCGGGTGGGGCCGAAGCAAAAGGAGTGCTGGCATGCAGCGCATGATGCAAATTGGGGCCGTCATGGCCACGCTGACCACGGCCACCGCCGTGTCTGCCGCCGAACACGAGATCCTGATCCTGCCGGACGCCTATTTCCCGTCCATCCTCTATATCGACGATGGCGATACGGTGAAGTTCACGAACCTGACCGGGTCCGAGCACAATATCATTGCCAAGAACAGCAGTTGGACGATTGGGCCGATTGCAGATCAGGCATCATTCACAATGGTGATGGAGCAAGGCACGCAGACCACGTTTTACGATGCCGACGCGGTATCGGAAGAGGATGGCTCGTTCCTTGTCGAAGGCCGGATGAGCTTTGGCGAAGCGCCGCTCGACTAGTCTTCGGACGGGTTGGTGAGGTCCGGGCCGGATGCCCGGTTCGAATTGACCGCTTTCGACACACGGTGCCAGGTCAAGGCGTCGTCCGGGGCGGCCCGCATCAGCGTGGCGGCCCCTTTGCCCTGTTCGCCCAACCACAATGCGATGTCGTCGGGTTCCAGGATCACCGGCATGCGGTGGTGGATCGCTGACATGGGCGCGTTGGCCGCTGTGGTGACAATGGCGGCCGTGCGTTGCCGCGTCTCAGGCGCACCGGGGGTATGCCAGTCCTGCCAGACCGCCGCAAAGGCCAGCGGCGCCCCGTCGCCGCGCGTGATGTACCAGGGCAGCCGCGTTTCCCCCTCCCGCGTCCATTCATAGAAGCCAGAGGCCACGATCACCGCCCGCCGTTCGCGGCACGCCATTCGAAAGGCGGGTTTGTCGGCAATCGTCTCGGCCCGCGCGTTGATCAGCAGCGGGCCATCCGTCGGTGACTTGTACCAATGCGGGATAAACCCCCAGCGCATGGGCGCCAGCCATCTTTGACCGCGCTGGGTGGTAACGGTGTGCACTGCATCGGTGGGGCAAACATTGTAGTTGGGCACGTCCGGCATGTCGTTCGCCGCCACGGCAGCAAACAGTTCCGACATGTCGTCGGGCGCGAGAGAGATAGAGAAACGTCCGCACATGGGGTGCCGCTATATCGCTAGGAAACGAACTGTAAGGCAGATCCTGATCCGCCTGACGATTGACGAGAAAAAGGCGGAGCGCTTGCCCCGCCTTCTCAGGATCGTAAGGCGCAGGTGTCCTGCGCCATGCTTTACTTAACGGTGATCCGACCGTCAGTGTAAGGCGTAAACGGCCCCTGTTCGGCCAGGTATTCCGCCGTCACATCCGCCAGGTCAGGCCCGAAATCGTAGGCGTTTTCGGCGTCCACGAACATTGCGTAGCCGTCACCGCCATTGCGCACGTAGTTGTTGCTGACCACGCCATAGAGCTTGTCCATCTCGATCGGCGCCCCGCCCACCATGACGTCGCTGACCCGCTCGCCTGCAGACTTCGCCGCATCGAATGCGTAGCTCATGCCGGCCACTTGCGGGAAGCGGCCCGCGCCATCCTCGATCTGGCCCACGCCGTTTTCAAGCGCTTCCACGATGGCCGATCCCGGCACCTGGAAGGTCGACAGCGTGTTCTGGAAGGGCAGCACGGTCAGCACTTCACCCATTGTGATCTCGCCCGCGTCAATCGACGCGCGGATGCCGCCGCCGTTCTGGATCGCGATCTCGATCCCCTGGTCGGCGACCCGGGCGAGCATCGCATCCGCGATCAGCGAGCCCATCGGGCATTCCATCGCGCGGCACGTGTCGCGCCCGCCTTCAATGGCTTCCGCCGCTTCGGCCACCACACGCGTCTTCATCTCTTCGATGGGCGCACCCATCTCTGCAATGCGGGCGAGGAAGTCGGCGTCCGGTTCAACCGACGCGTCCAGCAGCATCGGGTCGCCCGAGGCGGCCGTGACATTGCCATCGTCATCGAAAGTCACCGTCAGGTGGCCCAGATACTTGGTATAGGCATAGGCTTGCGCCACTGCCGCATCGCCCACCATGGTCGGATAGGCAGGCGTTTCCGCGTCGTCATTGGACATCAGCGTGTGGCTATGCCCACCGATCACCACGTCGATACCATCGACGGCCTCGGCAATGGCCAGGTCCTTGTTCAGACCCACGTGGTTGAGCGCGATGATGATATCGACGCCTTCGCCCTGCAGCGTGGCAACGTCGGCCTGCAGCGCCTCGATCTCGTCCTGGAAGACGACATTGGGACCGGGCGAGGAGGTTTCCACAGTATCGGTGGCCAGCGCCGAGATGATGCCGATCTTTTTGCCACCGACCTCAAGCACAACGTGGTTTTCGATCTTGCCCTTCAGCGTCTCCTCGGCGGACAGATCAAGGTTGCCGGAGATCACCGGAAAGCTCACCGCGTCGATGAACTCGGCCAGTTTGGGCGGACCATCGTCGAATTCGTGGTTGCCGACGGCCATCGCGTCATAGCCGATTTTCTCCATGAACTCGGCCTCGGCCGCACCTTTGTACGTGGTGTAGAAAAGCGAACCCTGGAACGGGTCGCCCGCGTCCAGCACAACAACGTTCTGGTTGTCGAGTGCGGCCTTCTTGGCATCAATGGCCGATTTCACGCGCGCCACACCGCCAAAGCATTTGCCTTCGGCCTCGCCCTCGGCGTTGCAGGTCGAATCGAAACGGTTGATCGATTCAATGCGGCTGTGCATGTCGTTGGTGTGCAGGATGTGCAGCGTGTATTCGGCGGATGCCATGCCAGCGCTGAGCGCGAGGGCGGCTGTGCCCATCAGAAGTCGGGTCATGTCGGTGGTCTCCCGTGTTGGTTATGTTCGTATCGTGACTACAAAGCGCGCCGCGAGTCAAAGCGGTTCCTAGGGGAAAGCGGGCGACAAAACGGTGACAGTGCCCACTTGACCAGCCGTTGGGCAATAGGCATCACGCCCCCATGCTGATCTACAAGATTTTTCGCGGTCCCGAATGGGCCGCCTTGCGCGAAAACGGCACCACGCCAGGCGCGCCGATTGATGTGCAGGACGGGTATGTCCACTTTTCCACGGCCACACAGGCGGCAGAGACGGCGGCCAAGCATTTCGCGGGCGAGGACGATCTGTTCCTGATCGCGGTCGATGCGGATGCCCTTGGCGACGATCTGAAATGGGAAGTGTCGCGCGGCGGGGCGGAGTTTCCGCATCTCTATCGTGAGATACGGCTGGCCGATGTGCACTGGGCGCAACCCCTGCCGCTTGAGGATGGCGCGCACCAATTCCCCGCAGGCGCGGGGTTTGACACATGAGCCACGTGGACCCCAGCCGCGACCAGTTCGAGGCATTCAAGGACCTGCCCCGCGATACGCCCATCGAGATGTTGAACCTCGTGGCCTTTCGCGATCTGGCGAACTACCCCGGTGATCACGCGCTGGCTCGGGATGGGCTGACGGGCGCGCAGGCCTATGCGCTCTATGGCAAGCACTCCGGTCCGGTTCTGGAGAAGGTTGGTGGGTCAATCCTGTGGCGCGGCGGGTTCGAAACCACGCTGATCGGTCCGGCGGAGGAGGCTTGGGATGCCATGTTCATCGCGCGCTACCCGGATGCGGGCGCGTTTCTTGCCATGGTGACTGACCCTGACTACAAACGCGCGGTGGTGCACCGGCAGGCGGCGGTCAGAACCTCGCGCCTTATCCGCTGCGCACCAACCGACCGGGGCGCGACCTTCGGATGAAACAGGCGCTGGAACAGATCGGTACGCGGGCGCTGCGCAGGCTGGACCCGGAAACCGCCCATGGGCTGGCGCTGAAAGCGCTGCACACGCCCCTCGCCGTTCTGCCCGGCCCGGTGACCAGCCCGCGCTTGCGCACCACGCTTGCGGGTATGGACCTGCCCAACCCGGTGGGGCTGGCCGCCGGGTTTGACAAGAACGCCACCGCCATTGCCCCCCTCAGCCGCGCCGGTTTCGGCTGGATCGAGGTGGGCGCAGCGACCCCCCTGCCCCAACCCGGCAACCCCAAACCGCGCCTCTTCCGACTGGCGGAAGATGCGGCTGCGATCAACCGCTTCGGCTTCAACAATGACGGGATGGAAGCGATTGCGGCCCGACTTGCCAAACGCCCCGAGGGCGTGCCCGTCGGCTTGAATCTGGGCGCAAACAAGGACAGTGCCAATCGGGCCGAGGACTTCGCAAAGGTGCTGCAACATTGCGCGCCGCATATCGACTTTGCGACGGTCAACGTCTCAAGCCCCAACACCGAAAAACTGCGCGACCTCCAGGGCCCCATGGCACTGGCGGCCCTGCTGGACGGCGTGATGCAGGTGCGGGGCGACATCCCCGTGTTCCTGAAAATCGCGCCGGACCTGACGGACCAGGACCTCGCCGACATCGCCAAGGTGGCAGAGGATGCGCGGGTCGCTGCCATCATCGCCACGAACACGACGCTGGACCGCGACGGTCTGCGCAGTGCACATGCAGACGAAAAAGGGGGCCTCTCCGGCGCGCCACTCTTTGAAAAGTCGACGCGCGTGCTGGCGAAGCTGCACAGCCTGACGAAAACCCCGCTTATCGGCGTCGGTGGCATCTCCAACGCGCGTGATGCCTATGCCAAGATCCGGGCGGGCGCCTCTGCCGTGCAGCTCTACACTGGCCTCGTCTATGGCGGCCTCAGCCTCGCCGCGCGCATCGCCAAGGGGCTCGACGTGCAGCTACAACAGGACGGCTTCCAGTCGGTGACCGAAGCGATCGGCACGGGATCGCAGGACTGGCTCTAGTCTTCTTCTGACGAAGAATACGACGGGGTCTGGGGCAGCGCCCCAGTCCTTCAGGCCGCCGCGCGCTCCAAGGCCGGATACCGCACGCCCAACGTCACACCCCGCGCGACGAATGAAATGAGGAGCGCGGCCCAGAGCCCGTGATTGCCGAGCACCGGCAACAGCATCAGCACCGCGAGCCAATACAGCACGAACGAAATCGCCATCATGTTGCGCATGTCCCGCCCGCGCCCTGCGCCGATAAAGATGCCGTCGAGCATCCAGGCGGCACAGCCAAGAAGCGGGGCGGCGACCATGTAGAGCAGGTAGTCCCGCGCCTCAGCCTGCACCTGCGCGTCCTTGGCCATGAGGTCGATCAACCACGGCCCTGCCAGCAAAAATGCAACAGCGGTCGTGCCGCAGACAACCATGCCCCACATGCCGGTCATAATCGCCGACCTGCGCACCCGGCCCGGATCGCGACGGCCATAGGCGCGGGCGATCAGCGTCTCGGCGGCGAATGCGAAGCCGTCCATGGCGTAGGCGGTGATGTACATGAACTGGATCAACACCTCGTTCGCGGCCAGCGTCACGTCGCCGAAGCGCGCGCCCAGGAAGACGAAGCTGGAAAAGATGATCATCAGCATGAGCGAGCGCAGCAGGATGTCGGTGTTCAGCAGCGCCATCTTGATCAGTTGCGCGCGCCGAAGGACCTGCGGCCAGTCGCGCCATGCGGGCCGGGCAAAGGCCGCGCGGCAGAACCAGAGGCCGAGGGCCGCGCCGATCACCTCGGCGATCACGGTGGCGATAGCGACGCCCGCGACGCCCCAGCCAAAGCCTAGAACAAAGACGAAGTTCAGCGCGATGTTCACGCCATTCATCACCAGCTGCACCCAGAACACGCCGCCCGTGTGCTCCATCGCGACCAGCCAGCCGGTGAGCGCGTAGACCGCGATGGCCGCGGGTGCGGTCCAGATGCGGATGAAGAGGTAGTCGCGGGTCAGGCTTTCGACCTCTTCACTCGCCGGGGAGAGTTCGAACGCAGCCCAGAAGATTGGGATTTGCAACAGGATCAGGCCGGCGCCGCCCACGGCGGCCACGAGCAGCGCGCGGGTGAGCCAGGCCGAGACCTCATCGTCATCCCCTGCCCCGGCGGCCTGTCCCACAAGGCTGACCGTGCCCATGCGCAGGAAGCCGAAGATCCAGTAGATCGTCGTCAGTATGATGGCGCCCATGGCGACAGCGCCGATGGGGGCCGCTTCGCCCATCTGGCCAACGACGCCCACGTCCACGGCCCCCAGGATGGGCACGGTGGCATTCGACAGCACGATCGGCAGGGCGATCCTGAGCACCCGCTTATGGGTCAGCGGGGCGGGTGCGGCCTTGGGACCGACGGCGTCCAAGCTACCGCCGCTGCGGCATCACGAAATGCCCCGTCGCCTGGGCAAAGAGCCGGTCGCGGTTGTCCTGCCAGCCCTCCACGTGCACCGACGCATAGCGCCGCCCGGAGCGGTTGATGCGCGCCCGCGCATAGGCGTCGCGCGGCAGGCCGGAGCGCAGGTAATCGACCGAGAAATCCACCGTCTTGGGCAGGCGCGGCATGCGCGTGCCGCCACTAGGATCGAAGTCGAGGCTGCCGCTTTCGATGTCTTCCCACAGATAGGACCACGACAGCGTGATGACCGCCGTCATCTCCATGAACGCAGCCGTCACACCGCCGTGCAGCGCCGGCAAAAGCGGGTTGCCGATCAGCTTTTCGTCAAAGGGCAGCACGCCGGTCAGCTCGTCTCCGCGCCGGTCGAAGGTGACGCCGAGATACTGGATGTAGGGCACGCCATCGACGAGCGCGCGCAGGGCGGCGTCGCGCCGTTGCTTGACCACCTGCACCGGTTCGGGCCGTTTCATGCGCTGCCCTCTACCGTGAAGGCACCGGTGGCGGTGGCAACGGGGTTCTCCTTGTCCTCGTCACAGGCCGTGGCGCGGACAAAGGCGACCGATCGGGTGACGTGGTAGCAGGTGGCGCGCGTGGTGATCTGCTGGCCCGGCGTGGCCGCGCGCATGTAGTCGATGCGCAGATCCAGCGTGGCGGTGCCCGCGAGGTTCTTGGGGTGGCTCATCACCGCGGCCCCGCAACAGGTGTCCATCAGTGCCGACACCGCGCCGCCGCTGATCACGCCCGTTTCCGGATCGCCGATCAGCTTTTCGTCATAGGGCATCGTGATCTCGGCCACGCCGTCGTCCATCTCGGTCAGCTCCATCCCGAGGTCGCGGGAATGTGGAATGGCTTCAATGAATTGGCGGGCCAACTTGAGTTTGTCGGGATCGGTCATGTGGTCTCGTCACGCGGTCTTCGACCCAAGTTATGGGCATTGCGCGGCCAGCGGGCAAGGCACCTGTTGCACGGCCCGCCGACGCACCGTAGGCTGACCCCAAGGGATGGAGACATGAGCAAGCCATGGCTGACGACCGCTTGAGCTTTAAGGAAATGTGCGCGGAGTTCGATGTGACCCCCCGCACGCTGCGCTACTACGAGTATATCGAGCTTTTACAACCGGACCGGGAGGGGCGATCCCGTTTCTACGGCCCGCGCGAATGTGCCCGGATGAAGCTGATTCTGCGGGGCCGTAAATTCGGTTTCCAGCTGGAAGACATCCGGCAGTGGCTTTTGATCTACGAGCATGAAGGCAACGAGGCGCAGATGCGCGCCTGGATCGAACTGGCCGACGGGCAGCTCAAGGAGCTGGACGAGCAGCGCAAGCAACTGGACGAGGCCCGTGACGAACTGCAGGACCTGCGCGACAGCGTAGCCAGCGAATTGAAGGGCTAGGACTGTTCCGGATCGGGTCCCGGCCCCGACAGGAATTCCCCGACAGGTTTGAGCGCGTCTATGTGCTTGCACAGCACCGACATCGTCACCAGAAGCGGCACCGCCATGATCATCCCCATGATCGACCAAAGCCAGGCCCAGAAGGCCACTGCAATCAGGATCACGACCGTGTTCAGGCGCAGCTTACGCCCGACGAGCCATGGTGTGACCACCTGCCCTTCGATGGACGTCAGCAGGAAGTAGACCCCCGCCACGACAACCGCGTCAAAGAGGCTCGGCATGTTGATCAGGGCGACGGCAAAGGACAGGATCACGCCCACGAGCGCCCCGACGAAGGGCACGAAGTTCATGGCAAAAGCCAGAAGGCCGAAGGCCATCGGGCTCGGCATTCCGAGGGCGCCCAGCGCCAGGCCGACCGCAACGCCCAGACCCGCGTTGATCAGGGTGATGTGCAGCAGGTAGCGCGACACTTCGCGTTCGACGTCATAGGCGATGCTGATCGCCCGGCGCTTGTCGGCAAAGTTGGGCATGACCGCCACCAGGCGTTCGTAGAACAGGCTGCCCGAGGCCAGAATGAAGAAGGTCAGGATCAGGACGAATACGGTTTGTGCGACGATCAGGGGCGCGCCAAGGGCCACTTCGGTCAGGGGTCCGCGCTGTTCGACCACAACTTCGAGCGGGGCATTTGCCTGATCGGTGGCTGCCGCGACGGCAGCGGCATTTGCGATCTGCTCCTCGGCCTCGACCACTGCGGCGGCCACGCCTGACAGGTTGCGCAGCTTCCATTCCACCTCTTGTGCCATGCGTGGCGCATCTTCGATCCAACCCGCCACGGGGATCGCCAAGGCAGCGGCAAAAAAGCCCACGATCACCAGCAGAGACAGAACAATCGCCGCAGCGCTGAGCGGTTCGGGAACGCCCCGCCGTCTGAGCCACCGACAGGGCGGGCTGAACACCAGAGCCAGAAGGATCGACAGGATGACCGGCACCACGAAGACGCTTGCCACTGACAAAGCCGTCAGCGCGGCAAGCACTGCCAGCAGAACAACGGCCGCACCGACCGGTCCGCCAAGTGAAGAGGTCATGGAGTGATCCGCTGTCGTGTCCGTGGGCAGCGCACCAAGCGTACGCTGCCCACCCGGATCACAAGACAAAGTTCACAATCGCCAGAACAATCACGACCAGACCAACCAGATAGATAATGCCATGCATGACGGCCTTCCTCTTCGCTTTCTTCACATCGTTGAGGTAACGGCGCACCCTTTGATTAAGTTCCGACTATTGTGCGGTACTGCGTATGGCGTTTGTCGGCAGACTGTCAGATCACCGACAGCGTCGCGCATTTGGCCAGATGGTTGACCTGCTGGCTGGTGCTGCCCTGCACGAGCGAGCCGATGCTGCCCAGCCCGCGCCGCCCGGTAACGATCAGGTCGGCACCGAGTTTCTGGGCAAAGCCGGTGATTTCGGTGCCCGGATCGCCCTGTTCGATTTGCGTGCTGACAACGGTGCACCCGCAGTTCTTGGCCACATCGGTGGCAGCATCGACGATCTTTTGCGCCGCTTTGACCACCTCGTCATGGCTGGGCATGGTGGTGACCGCGTGATAGCCCGCCACCGCCCCAAGTGCGAAGGCCACGGTTTGCGGCTGCGGCGTATGCACCATGTGAATTTCGCTGCCATATTTGTCCGCCAGGTCACAGGCGATACGCACCGCGTTGTCAGAGGTTTCGGACCCATCGACGCCAACCACGATTTTACTGAACATGCTCAGTCCTCCATTCGCTTCGATGTTGAGCCTAGGAGATCGTTTCGGTGCCAACCTTGACCTGAATCAACAGCTCGTAAGTGCCGCTGACATGGGCGGGTATAGTGCCTGAGGCCAGAGTGCGGGCCCGATTGAACGCGAAATAATGCTTTACGTGAGCCCTGAGCACGTCAACTTTGGAAGTGACGCAACGTACAACTTACGTCAACGTCAGGTGGCTGTTGCATTGAATTGGCCCCTGTCCCATGTCCTTGCCGTAACACGAGATGCGAGTGATCTTATGACCGAGAAAACGATGACCATCCGCGAGATGTGCGACGCCTTCGACGTCACGCCGCGGACCCTGCGCTTTTACGAAGCCAAGGAATTGCTGTTCCCGATCCGCGAAGGCCAGAAGCGCCTGTTCACCAAGCGTGACCGGGCCCGCCTGAAGCTGATCCTGCGCGGCAAGCGCTTTGGTTTCAGCCTCGAGGAAATCCGCCAGCTTCTGGACCTCTACGACATGGGCGACCAGCAGCAGACGCAACTGGCCCGCACCTATGACATTGCCCGCGACCGTCTGGCCGACATGGAGCGCCAGCGCGACGAGCTGACTGAAGCCATCGACGAGCTGAAAGACCAGTTGAAGTGGGGCGAGAAGATGATCGCCTCGATGAACATGACGAAAAAGGCCGCTGAATAAGCGCCAAAGACTTAGGGAGAGAGACTTATGCCAAGCTACACGCCCCCCACCAAGGACATGCAATTCATCCTGCACGACGTGCTGAACGTCACAGGGTCCGACATTCCCGGCTATGACGAGCTGGAAGCCGACTTCACCTCGGCCATCCTCGACGAAGCGGGCAAGCTGACATCCGAAGTGTTGGCGCCCCTGAACGTCGTGGGTGACAAGGAAGGTTGCCGATTGGAAAACGGCGTTGTCTACACCCCCACCGGGTTCAAGGACGCCTTCGAGCAGGTCAAGGAAGGTGGCTGGCCAGGTCTGGACATGCCCGAAGAGTTTGGCGGCCAGAACATGCCTTATGTCATGGGCACGGCTGTGGGCGAGATGTTCTCGTCCGCCAACATGGCCTTCACCATGTACCAGGGCCTGACCCACGGTGCGGCATCGGCCATTCTGGCACACGGGTCGGACCAGCAGAAAGAGACCTATCTGCCCAAGATGGTGTCCTGCGAATGGACCGGCACCATGAACCTGACCGAACCGCATTGCGGCACCGACCTGGGCCTGATGCGTACCAAAGCCGAACCGCAGGACGACGGCACCTACAAAATCTCCGGCCAGAAGATTTTCATCTCCGCCGGTGAGCACGACATGGCCGACAACATCATCCACCTCGTGCTGGCGAAAATCGTCGGTGGCCCCGAGGGGATCAAGGGCGTGTCGCTGTTCATCGTGCCCAAGTTCCTGGTGAACGAAGATGGTTCGCTGGGTGCCCGCAACGGCGTCGCCGTCGGCAACATCGAAGAGAAGATGGGCATTCACGGCAACTCCACCTGCGTGATGAACTATGACGGCGCCGTGGGCTATCTTATCGGTGAAGAGCACAAGGGCATGCGTGCGATGTTCACCATGATGAACGAAGCGCGTCTCGGTGTCGGCATGCAGGGTCTGAGCCAGGCCGAAGTCGCGTATCAGAACGCGCTGGAATACGCCAAGGACCGCCTTCAAGGCCGCGACGTGACCGGTGCCAAAGCGCCCGAGAAACCCGCCGACCCGCTGATCGTGCACCCCGATATCCGCCGCTCGCTGATGGACCAGAAGTCCTTTGCCGAAGGTGCGCGCGCCTTCATCCTGTGGGGCGCCACCATGATCGACGCCGCACACCGCTCGGGCGACAAGGATGCAGACGGCCTCGTGTCGCTCCTGACCCCGATCATCAAGGGCTTCCTGACGGACGTGGGGTACGACAACACGATCAAGGCGCAGCAGGTTTATGGTGGTCACGGCTACATCGAAGAATGGGGCATGTCGCAATACACCCGCGACGCCCGTATCGCGATGATCTACGAAGGGGCGAACGGTGTGCAGGCGCTCGACCTCGTGGGCCGCAAGCTGGCGCAGGACGGCGGCAAGCACGTGATGGCGTTCTTTGATCTGGTGAAGAGCTTCGTCAAAGAGAACTCCGGTCAGGATGAGGCGTTCGACAAGGAGTATCTGGAGCCACTGAAAGCTGCGTCCAAGGATCTGCAGGCCGCAGGCATGTACTTCATGCAGAACGGCATGACGAACCCGAACAACGCTTTGAGCGGAAGCTACGACTTCATGCACATGTTCGGTCATGTCTGTCTGGGTCTGATGTGGGCCAAGATGGGCAAGGCGTCGCGTGAAGCGCTGGCGGGTGGAACGTCCGATCCGGAGTTCCACGAGACCAAGCTTGCAACGGGTCGCTATTACATGGCCCGCCAACTGCCCGCGACTGCGCTGCATCTCGCGCGCATCGAGACCGGGGCCGACACAGTCATGGCCCTGGAAGCGGCAAACTTCTAAACTGGTCAAGGCGGGGGACACCCCCGCCTTACTTTTTTGAAGGACCGCTTATGCCCAAACGCTTTCGCCTGACCCGCCGCTTTCCCGTTGCGATGACCGAGGATGGCTATCGCCGCCTCAAGCGGTTTGCCGCCGACGCGGGTCTGGACGAAGGCGAGGCCCTGTCGTTCCTGTTCGAGAATTTCGATAGCGTGATGAACGAGGAAAACCTGACAGCCCGGTTGCGGTTGTTCAATTCCGAGTTGGAGGCGCGGAAGCGGTAGTCCTGCATATGCAACTTGGCGCCAAGACTTTTCTCGTCCTCGCTTTCGGCCCTTTGCTGGCAGTGGTTGCGATGATTGCGGGCATTGGGCTGGTGCGATGGAGCGCTGGATGTGAAACGATCGAAAGCGCCCTAGAATGCGGAAAGCTCTTTGGTATCTGGAATATCAACCCTGACACATTGTCTTATGTCGGCGCCGGATACGCAGCCGCCTTTTCCGCCCTCTGGGCTACAGGAGGGCTGGCGATCGTGTTGGTGGCCGGCATCGTTTACCTGATATCTGAATTTGGGAGGTCTGTGAGTTGAAGGACATGGTTACAGGGTCATCCACATGGATGACGGACGAACACCAGATGATCGCCGACATGACGGCGCAATTCATCACCAATGAATGGGCGCCTCACTTCGAGCGCTGGCGCAAGCAGGGCGAAATGGACCGCGAGACCTGGGCCCAAGCGGGTCAGCTGGGTCTGCTCTGCCCCTCGATCCCCGAAGAGTACGGCGGCGCCGGCGGCGATTTCGGCCACGAGGCGGCCATCCTGATCGAAGCGGCGCGCGCCAACCTCGCAAGCTGGGGCCACGGCATCCATTCGGGCATCGTCGCGCACTACGTGCTGGCCTACGGGACGGAAGACCAGAAACAGCGCTGGCTGCCCAAGCTGGTCACAGGTGAGTTGGTCGGCGCGCTGGCGATGACCGAACCCTCGACCGGGTCTGACGTACAGGCGATCAAGACCCGCGCAATCAAGGATGGCAACGCCTACAAGCTGACGGGCTCCAAGACCTTCATCACCAACGGCCAGCACGCCAACCTGATCGTGGTGGCCGCGAAAACCGACCCTTCCCAAGGCTCCAAAGGCGTCTCGCTCGTGGTGCTGGAAACCGACAGGGCGGACGGGTTCCAGCGCGGCCGCAACCTCGACAAGATCGGCATGCACGCCTCGGACACGTCGGAACTGTTCTTCGACAATGTCGAGATTGCGCCGGAAAACATTCTTGGCGGCGCCGAGGGGCAAGGGTTTTATCAGCTTATGCAGCAATTGCCGCAAGAACGGCTGGTCATCGCCTGCTCTGCTGTGGGCGCGATGGAAGGCGCGGTCGAGCGCACGATTGCCTATTGCAAAGACCGCGAAGCTTTTGGCGGCAACCTCCTGCAATTCCAGAACACCCGGTTCAAACTGGCGGAAGCCAAGACCAAGACCATGGTCAGCCGGTCGTTCTTTGATGAATGCGTGGCCGAACATATCCGTGGCGAGCTGTCGGTTGATAAGGCCGCCATGTGCAAATACTGGACGACGGACACGCAAGCCTGGGTGCTGGACGAGTGCCTGCAACTACATGGCGGCTACGGCTTCACCAATGACTATGACATCGGCGGCATGTGGACGGACGCGCGCGTGCAGCGCATTTACGGCGGCACCAACGAGATCATGAAAGAGCTGATTGCGAGGGCCTTTTGATGCGGCTAGCCGATTGGGTCGTGGCTGATCGGCCCTCCGGGGGGAGTTTTCTTGGCAAGATGAAGACTGTGTCGCTGCTCAAGATCCACCCCTCCATCCGGCCTGTGACAGCGGAATGTTGGGGCTTCACCTTGCACATGGCTCAGCTCTCCAGCCTGCCATGCACCTTCAGAATGAGGCGTTAACGTTAATGCTTGGTGAACAGATCCAACTTCATCTTGCCAAGTAAACTCCACGGGGGGGCCGGGGGGTGTGAAACCCACCGGTCCTGCCCTCTCAATTCTCAAGACCGGGAAGGCCCGCACACATGACCCTCAAACTGCACTGCTTTGGAGAAAGCGGGAATTCCTACAAAGCCGCGCTGGCCCTGCAATTGTCGGGCCTCGACTGGGAGCCGGTGTTTGTTGATTTCTTTGGTGGGGCCGCCCGTACGGATGAGTTTCGGGCGCTCAATCCGATGGGCGAAACGCCGCTTTTGCAGGATGGCGAGCACTGCATCAGCCAATCTGGCGTCATTCAGCAATACATCACCGACAAGACCGGCAAGTTCGGCGGTGAGGACGACGACAGATACGAGGTGCTGCGCTGGGTGTTGTGGGACAATCACAAGCTCAGTTCGATGTGCGGCATGACCCGCTTTCTGATGAACTTCCTGCCCGAGGACAAACGCCCGCAGGAGGTCATTGCCTTCAACCAGGGACGTCTCAAGGCCGCCTATGCCGTGCTCAACAGCCATCTCGAGGGGCGCGACTGGATCGTGGGGGACGGGATCACTAATGCGGACCTCAGTTGCTGCGGCTACCTCTACTACCCCGAACCCTTCGGCTTTGAGCGCGCTGACTGGCCCAATATCGACCGTTGGCTCGACAACATCTCGGCCACGCCCGGCTGGAAGGCGCCTTACGACCTCATGCCGGGCTCTCCCGCCGACCGTGCGTAAGTTTACCTAAACCGCCGCAACGTCACCCTTGATTAGACCACCCGGTCTACACCACTTGAAGACAAAGACACGCCACATGGCAGGAGGACCAACCCGATGACCGAAGCCTATATCTATGACGCGATCCGCACACCGCGCGGCAAGGGCCGCAAGGACGGTGCGCTGCACGAGGTGACCTCGCTGCGCCTGTCCACGCTGACCCTGAACGCGCTGAAAGAGCGCAACAACATCGACGGCCACGTGGTCGAGGATGTGATCTGGGGCAACGTAACGCAGGTGATGGAACAAGGTGGTAACCTTGCACGGACCGCTGTTCTGGCCTCGGACCTGGATGAAGCCATCCCCGGCATCGCCATCAACCGCTTCTGCGCCTCCGGTCTTGAGGCCGTGAACATCGCTGCCAACCAGGTGCGCGGCGGGGCTGGTGACGGCTACATCGCTGGTGGGGTCGAGATGATGGGCCGTGTCGCCATGGGCTCCGATGGCGCCGCGATTGCTGCCGATCCTTCGATCGCGATGGAAAGCTACTTTGCCCCTCAAGGCATTGGCGCGGACCTGATCGCAACGGAATATGGCTTCTCACGCGATGACGTTGACCAGTACTCGGTCGAAAGCCAGCGTCGCGCGAAAGAGGCGTGGGACGACAAGCGGTTCGAAAAGTCGGTCATCACCGTCAAGGATCAGAACGGTCTGCCGATCCTCGATCACGACGAATACATGCGCCCGCAGACCGACATGCAGTCGCTGGGCAGCCTGAACCCCGCTTTTGAAGCCATGGGCAAGGTCATGCCCGGTTTCGACAAGGTGGCGTTGATGAAGTACCCGCACCTTGAGCGCATCAACCACGTGCACCATGCGGGCAACTCCTCCGGCATCGTGGACGGGGCCGCCGCCCTGCTGATCGGGAACGAAGACTTGGGCAAAAAACTGGGCATCAAACCCCGTGCCCGCATCAAGTCGACCGCCAAGATCGGCACCGATCCAACCATCAACCTGACCGGCCCCGTGCCTGTCACCGAAAAGATCCTGCGCGACAATGGCATGAACATCGGTGACATCGACCTGTTCGAAGTCAACGAAGCCTTCGCCGCCGTTGTCCTGCGCTTCCTGCAGGCCTTTGACGTCGACCACGGCAAGGTGAACGTGAACGGCGGTGCCATCGCCATGGGCCACCCGCTGGGCGCCACGGGTGCCATGATCCTCGGCACACTGCTGGACGAGATGGAGCGGACCGACAAGGAAACCGGCCTTGCCACCCTCTGCGTCGCCTCCGGCATGGGTGCCGCCACAATCATCGAACGCGTGTAAGGGGAGAACACGACTATGGCTGACTTTACACTCACCAAAGACGCCGACGGCATCGCCACCATCACTTGGGACGTGCCCGGCAAAACCATGAACGTCATGTCCTTCGAAGGGCTGGAACTGCTCAACGATATGATCGACGAGGTGCTGGCTGACGATGCCGTCAAAGGTGTCGTGATCACCTCCGGCAAGGACACCTTCGCCGGCGGCATGGACCTGAACCTGCTCGCCAAGATGAAGGAAGAGGCGGGCGACAACCCCGCCAAAGGCCTGTTCGAAGGCACCATGAAAATGCACGGGCTCCTGCGCAAGATCGAACGCGCGGGCATGGATCCCAAGACCAACAAGGGCGGAAAGCCGATTGCCGCTGCCCTGCCCGGCACGGCTGCTGGCATCGGTCTGGAACTGCCGCTGGCGACCCACCGCACCTTCATTGCGGACAACCCTAAAGCCAAGGTCGGCCTGCCCGAAATCCTCGTCGGCATCTTCCCCGGCGCGGGTGGTACAACCCGCCTCGCCCGCAAGCTGGGCGCGATGGAAGCGTCGCCCTTCCTACTGGAAGGCAAGATGGTTCCCCCCGCCAAAGCCAAGGGCAAGCTGGTCGATGAGGTCGTCGCAGACCCCGTTGCCGCCGCCCGCGAATGGGTGCTGAACGCGACTGACGCGGACCTTGTGAAACCCTGGGACCAGAAGGGCTACAAGATGCCCGGCGGTGCCCCCTATCACCCCGCTGGCTTCATGACCTTTGTCGGTGCTGCCGCGATGGTGAACGGCAAGACCCAAGGCGTCTACCCAGCTGCCAAGGCGCTGTTGAGCGCTGTCTATGAAGGCGCGCTGGTGCCCTTTGACACGGCGCTGAAGATCGAGGCGCGCTGGTTCACCAATGTGCTGCTGAACCCCTCCTCCGGTGCCATGATCCGCTCGCTCTTCCTCAACAAGGAAGCGCTGGAAAAAGGCGCTGTGCGTCCGCAAGGCATCGAAGACCAGCGGGTCAAGAAGCTCGGCGTGCTGGGTGCGGGCCTGATGGGCGCAGGTATTGCTCTGGTGTCAGCCCAAGCGGGCATCGAAGTGGTCCTGATCGACCGCGACCAAGAGTCGGCGGATCGGGGCAAGAACTACTCCGAGAAGTATGTCGAGGGCGGCATCAAGCGCGGCAAGACCACGCAGGATAAGGGTGAAGCGCTCCTGTCCCGCATCACCGCCACGCCTGATCTTGAGCAACTCAAAGGCTGCGATCTGATCATCGAAGCCGTGTTCGAAGACCCCAAGGTCAAGGCCGAGATCACCCAGAAGGTCGAGGCGATCATCCCCGACGACTGCATCTTTGCCTCCAACACCTCGACCCTGCCGATCTCCGAACTGGCGAAGGCCTCGAAGAACCAGGAACAGTTCATCGGCATCCACTTCTTCTCGCCCGTCGAGAAAATGCTGCTGGTCGAGATCATCAAGGGTGCCGAGACCGGCGACCGGGCCGTGGCCAAGGCACTCGACTATGTGCGCCAGATCCGCAAGACGCCCATCGTGGTCAACGACGCGCGCTTCTTCTACGCCAACCGCTGCATCATCCCCTACATCAACGAGGGGACGCGGATGGTCACCGAAGGGGTCGAGCCTGCGCTGATCGAGAACGCCGCCAAGATGGTCGGCATGCCGCTGGGTCCGTTGCAATTGACGGATGAAACGGCCATTGATCTGGGCGCGAAAATCGCCCGCGCGACCAAGGCCGCCATGGGCGACGCCTATCCTGACAGCCCCTCCGACGACCTGATCTTCTGGATGGAAGAGCTGGGCCGCATGGGTCGCAAGGCGAACGCGGGCTTTTACGACTACGATGAGAAGGGCAAACGTCAGGGCATCTGGCGCGGCGTGCATGACAAGTACCCTCTGATGGACGACCAGCCCGAGCTGGGCGAAGTCCAGCACCGCCTGCTGTTCTCCCAGGTGCTTGAGGCCGTCCGCGCGCTGGAAGAAGGTGTGCTGATGGACATCCGCGAAGGCGACGTGGGCGCAATCCTCGGCTGGGGCTTTGCCCCTTGGTCCGGTGGCCCGCTCAGCTGGCTCGACATCATCGGCGCGCCTTACGCTGCCGAACGCTGCGACCAGTTGGAAGCCAAGTATGGCGAGCGGTTCAAATGCCCCGCCCTGCTGCGCGAGATGGCCGAGAAGAACCAGAGCTTCTATGGCCGCTTCGGCCCCGACGCCGCCAAGGCCGCTTAAATGCAGGGTGCGCATTCACTGCGCACCGCACCCGAAACACCACAAAGGGCCGCAGCACGCGGCCCTTTTTCATGCGCGGCGCTCAGACCACCCGCAGCAGGTACAACAGCTCGTCCTCCGACACGCCACCCTCACGGATCGCATCCGGACGGACCCCGTATTTCCGGAACCCCTGCCTCTCATAAAACGCAATGGCCCGTGCATTGCCCGGCGCGACTGTCAGCTCGATCTGAGCGACGCCACCCGCCCGCGCCTCGTCCACCACGCCCTGCATCATCACCTGCGCAGCGCCCGAACCCTGCCGCGACGGTGTAACATAGAACGGGCCAAGCTCGGCCCGGTGCCGAATGCGCTGCAACCGCTGAGGACGATAACCGCAAAACCCGACAAGCCTGTCCCCTTCGAACACACCCCGGAGACCGCCGAAATCCAGCACCTGTTGGGCGCGGTCTGTATCCATTTCAAGCACTTCTTCCAGCGTGACGAGAAAGCCATCGGGCGCCACCCGCGCCCCCTCCTGCCGCAAATCCAGCCACGCGGGTGCATTAGCGCCCATCAGAGTGCGATATGTGAACATGGCCGTCGGTCCCGATGTGCTTTGCGCCTTGTGTACCCAGCGACACCAGACGTTTGAACATCGACCGAAAGAACGGGCAAAGACCAGCCGAACGCCCGTAGGGTGCGCATTCACTGCGCACCGTCACCGTGACTTGCGAGTGAACACCATCTTCTGTTCCGCCAACTTCTCCGGCGCGCCTTCCCACGCATAAAAGAGCAGCGCAGGCACATGGTCGGCCACCGTGATCCGGTGCAACTGTTCCGGTGGGTTGAAGATCAGCGAGCCGGGGCCGTAAACGCCCTGATCGTTCTCGGACACGGCACCCGACAGGCAGATATAGCTTTCGGTGATCCCGTCATGGGCATGGGCCGGATAGGTACACGCGGGGGCAAACAGAACCAGCCCCAAAATGACTTCGTTCGTGATGACCGGCCCACTCGGCCCCACCAGTTCGGCATAGGCGAACTTGCGTTCGAGCCCGCGCGGTACTTTCTCATAGCCGTATTGCCAGGTCAGCCGGTGCCGGATCGCATCGAGCGACCGGATGAACGGCGCGTGCCGCTCCATCCGCCCGTTGTCGAGCGCGCGGCGCAGGTGCTGGGTCACGGGCTTGTCCGCCGGTTCGGGAAAGCGCACCTCGGCATTGGCCTTGATCACGCGGTTGATCCGCTCGCGCACGCTGCGCTGGTGGGTCCGGATCTTTGCACTGCCGCCCGCCGACTGGCGGCGATAGAAGTCGTAACTGTCGCGCAGCACGTAGGTCCAGTCCGGGTGGTCAGAAAGTCGCGAAGGTGTGGTCATGCCGGGCCTGCTGGCTTGGAGGTGTCTGTCAAAACGCCCCATGGCTGGAAAGCGCGGCACCTGCAATGGCCCGTTGCGTCGCATCCCTGTGGTAGACTGCACGGGTGTGTGGGATGCTCAAATCATGCGCGTTTGCAATCCTGCAAATCGGGTTGCAGCGCCGGGGACGGGCACAGGCTGCGGATTGACCCTAGGATCGCGCGACAAGAGGAGGCGAACCGATGAGCACAGACAAAACGACATCGTTGGGCCAGACGATCTTGGGTCGCGGCGGGCTGCGCGTGTCCCGCATGGGACTGGGCACCATGACCTTTGGGGTCGAAACCGAGGCGGCGGAGGCGCACGGGCAGCTTGATCTGTTCATCGAACATGGTGGCACCCTGATCGACACCGCGGACGGATACGGTGCCGGAGCTTCAGAGGAGATCATCGGCGCGTGGGGCAAGGCGCGCGGCGGCATGGACGATCTGATCATCGCGACCAAGGGCCGCTTTGCACCGCCCCCGGGCAGCACCGGTGCCTCGCGCCGCAGCCTTGTGCGGTCCATTGACGCCAGCCTGAAGCGGCTGCAGGTCGAGGCCATCGACCTCTACTACGTCCATGGCTGGGACAAGGATACCGACATTGCCGACACGCTGGGTGCGTTGGGTGATCTGCGCGCGGCGGGCAAGCTGCACCATGTGGGCTGGTCGAACCTGAGCGCGTGGCAGTTGCAAAAGCTGCTGGCCGTGGCTGATCGCTACAACCTGCCCAAACCCATCGCGGTGCAGCCGCAATACAATCTGCTGGAGCGCGGGATCGAACTGGAACTGATGCCCTGTTGTCTCGAGGAGGGCATTGCACTGGTGCCGTGGTCTCCGTTGGGGGGCGGTTGGCTGACAGGCAAGTATTCGGCAGACGCGCGACCCGTGGGCGCCACCCGCCTTGGCGAGGACCCGGCGCGCGGGGTCGAAGCCTATGACTTGCGCAACACCGGCCGGACCCATGCTGTGCTGAAGGCCGTATCTGGCGTGGCGACGGAAACCGGGCGGCCGGCGGCGCATGTGGCACTGGCCTGGCTCGCGGCGCGACCGGGCGTGTCCTCTATCCTGCTGGGTGCGCGGACGCTTGTGCAGCTCAAGGATAATCTGGCTGCCGCAGACCTGACATTGACGGATCGGCAAATAGAAAACCTGACCACTGCATCAGCCTTGCCTGCTCTGCCCTACCCGTACAACTTCCTGCAAGATTGGTGCGATATGAAAATCTGGAAACGCCTAGGCACTTGACCGGCTACGCAGGTGTCAGGCGGCACAGGCGTATGTCTGATCCTCGACCTTCATGCATTCGACCAGAAACGCCGCGTCGCGCGCCGGGAGAACATCATAGCCTGCGCCGACAACGCCCAGCGCGTCGATGGGCCGTGTGGCAGGCGGGCAATGCACCAAAGCGCCCCCTTCGGCATAGATCACCTGCTCTTCCGCAAAGACGAGGGTCATCACCTCGATCCGGGTGCGCGGCGCCATACGACGGATACCGCGAAACCCTTCGAGCGATTTGGCCGACAGCACGGCAAACGGATCGCCATAGGCGTCGCACGCCGCGTCGCTTTCAACCAGAACCCCCTGATCCGGCAGCAATTCAAGGTCGGCAGAGTTGCCCAGCGCACCTGCTGGAACAAAGACCGAATGGTAAGCGGCAGGCACAGTGGCTTCGGCAGCCCAGAACGTGTCGCGGCGCAATTCGACCAGCCGCTGCAGGCCCGCATCGAATGTCAGGACCAGATCGCCAACCGCCAGCGCTTCGACTACACGCCAGCCCATCGCGGTCGCGACCCGCGTTCCCGCAAGCAGCCCCCGCGTGGTCATCACGCCACCGTCCCATGCCGCCGACATTTCCGGCATCCGTTGCGGCGCACGCGCCCCTTTCCATCCAAACATATCATCCATCCCCATGGTGCGGCGCTGGCAGGCACCGGTTTGCATTCGATGGACACAATTGAAGTGATTCCCGCGGCCAATGCGGGCCGCGAACGCGGCTGAATTTGGGCATTGTGGCCCACGCTTGCATCAATGCTCTGCAAGTCCCGGAATTGCCGCGAATTTGAAGACAATTTTCGACACATGCGAGAGAAGACAAGCAATCAGTCGAAGCTGTAGCCGAATCTTTCGATGTCTTCGGCGCAGGCTTCGGCCACGGCTGCACGTGCATCATCCGTATAGTATTGCCGATGGTCCGCTTCGCGGCGGGATTGGTTGGCCTGCGGCAATGTGAGGGTGAAGCCGAGGTGATCCCACAGCGGCGCCCCGTCGTCTTGCAGGTGTTCGAGCCGGATATAGAGGTCGCAGCGTTCCTGTCCCCGGGCATCGGTCATGTAGTGACGCGCCGGGCTGGCTCGCATGGAAGACTGTGTGTGGGCAGAGCAGGCGAAGTCGTTAAAGTCCATCTGGCGCGCCAACGCCACGGCAGGGTGGTCGAAGTCCTGATCGCGCAGCCAGTGATAATAACTCACCATACGGTCCCAAGGGTTACGCACGAGCGTGAAGGCGAACAGCCCCTCGAGGCTGGGCACCAGCCCCTCGATGTCGGCAAGCGTGGAGTGTTTCCACAGCCGCCCGCGCGTCTCAATCCCCTGCACCCGGCGGCGGCGCTTCAGCGCCTTGGGCGTATCGCCGAGCATGATGTCGTCTTTCATCGCGCGGTCTTCGAGGGCCAGCGCCATGGCCGTGCCACCGGTCTTGGGTGCGTGGATGAAAACGTATTTACGGCCGGTGCTGAGGATCATGTGGGCAAGATGCCCGGAGCGCGATCGCGTGTCCATTGTGGCGCGGTCAGCGCCCGCCCTCCGGGGGAAGGTCGGGTGGGCGCTGGCCCCCCGACTGGATGGGCTCTGCAACCGCATCCCGGCTGCGCACCGCGATGATCACGCCAGCCAGCACGATCAGTACAATCCCGGCCCCCTGCACCCATGTCACAGGTTGGCCCAGCAGCCACCAGCCGAAAAATGGGCCGAAGATCATCACGGAGTATTCGAATACGGCCACGTGGCTGGCCTCACCCAGTTGGTATGCACGGTTCAGCATGCCGACACCCAGCACCGAGCCAAAAACCTGCAAGAGGAGGTAGGGCCACGCCTCCTCCATCGGCCAGATCCATCCGCGGGTGAGAAACGCCATCCCGCCGGGTGCCGCCTCTGCCCCTGTCAGGGTGATGAGGGCGAGGACGGCGGTGCCCAATGTTCCTTGTGCAATGAAGATGCCCAGAAGCAGTGTCAGCGTGCTTTCCCCCTCGCACATGGCCCGCGTGGCAACGACGCCCGAGGCATAGAGCACACCGCCCAGCACCGGCAGCGCGATTACCCAGCCAAGGCTGCTGCCAGATGGGCCAAGCACGACGAGGATGCCTGCAAAGCCGACTGCTACCGCGGTGATCCGCCACGGGCCGATCCGCTGACGCAGAATGAACGCGGTCAGCAGCAGCACGAAGATGGGCGAGGTGAAGAGCCCGGCCAACGCCATGGCGATGGGCATGAACGCCATCGCGCCGAAGTAGCAGAACATGCCCGTGGCAATCAGGGTGGAGCGGAACGCCACCGCCCCGACCCTGCGGGGACGCACCGTGCCGAAGCCCATGGCCGACAGTGCCAGCACGATGGGGGCGGCCAGCAGAAGCCGCATGATCAGGAACTGCCAGAGCGAGATCGTCTGCGCGATGACGGCCACGTAGATGTCGATGGCACCGATCACGGCCATGGCGCCCACCATGTTCAGCGCAGCCGCGGTGGGGCGGTGGGGTGCTGTGGGTGTCATCGGGTCTTTCCATTGCTTGCGGCTCTCGCCATAACTGCGCAACATCACTGCGCGTCGGGTCATGGGGAGGACAGATATGGGTTGGATGGCAGATGAGACGGGCCTCGGCAAGACGCCTGCAAACTACGTCCCTTTGACGCCGCTATCGCATTTGCAGCGGGCGGCCTCGGTCTTTGCCGAACGGACGGCGGTGATCTATGGCGCGCATCGCGTGACCTATGCGGAGTATCACGCAAGGTGTTCGCGTTTGGCGTCCGCCTTGGTCGGGCTGGGCGTTGAGCCCGGTGACGTTGTGGCGACCCTTCTGCCGAACCTGCCAGCACAGGCCGAAGCGCATTTTGGTGTGCCTGCGTGCGGCGCCGTTCTGAACACGATCAACACGCGCCTCGACGTGGACACGGTCGCCTATATCTTTGACCACGGCGGCGCCAAGGTCGTGTTGGTTGATCCGCAGTTTCTGGAGCTGGCCGAAGCGGCGGTGCAGGCGATGGAGGGTGCTGCCCCCACGCTGATCGAATGCCCGGACCCGCATGCGGGTTTTCCGGCCTCGGGGCGGCATCAGACCTATGATGATCTGTTGGAGAGCGGCGATCCGTCCTTTGACTGGATCATGCCAGAGGACGAGTGGGAGAGCCTGTCGCTCAACTACACCTCGGGCACGACGGGGCGACCCAAGGGTGTCGTCTACCACCACCGTGGCGCCTATCTGATGACCATGGGCACAGTCGTGTCGTGGCGCATGGTGCTGCACCCGGTATTCATGGCGATTGTGCCGCTCTTTCACTGCAACGGCTGGAACCATACATGGATGATGCCGCTGGTGGGCGGCACGCTGGTGTGCTGCCGGGATGTGACGGCGACGGCCATCTACAACGCCATCCACTACGAAGGCGTCACCCACTTCGGCGGCGCGCCCATCGTGCTGAACATGATCGTGAATGCGCTGGACGAGGACCGCCGCACCTTTGACCACCGGGTCGAGGTGTTCACCGCGGGCGCGCCCCCTGCCCCCGCGACGTTGGCGAAGATCGAGGCTTTGGGGTTCAATGTCACCCAAGTCTATGGGTTGACGGAGACTTACGGCCACGTCACGGAATGCCTGTGGAAAAGCGAGTGGGACGGCACCGAGGACACCGCCGCGATAAAGGCGCGACAGGGTGTGGCCTTTCCGATGATGGAGCATATCACCGTCATGGATGGGGACATGGCGCAGGTGCCAATGGACAGTGCCACGCAGGGTGAAATCATGATCCGGGGGAATTCGGTCATGAAAGGGTATCTGAAGAACCCTGCTGCGACCGAGGAAGCCTTTGAAGGCGGGTATTTCCATTCCGGCGACATCGCGATCCAGCATCCTGACGGCTACATCCAGATTGCCGACCGGGCCAAGGACATCATCATTTCGGGGGGCGAGAATATCTCCTCCGTCGAAGTGGAGGGCGTGCTGATGGCGCATCCGGATGTGAACCTGGCGGCAGTGGTGGCGAAACCCGATGAGAAGTGGGGCGAAGTGCCCTGCGCGTTTGTGGAGTTGAAGCCCGGGACCAGCCCCAGCGAGGCGGACCTGATTGCCTTCAGCCGCGAGACATTGGCCGGGTTCAAGGCGCCGAAGAAGGTGGTGTTTCAGGAACTGCCAAAAACCTCGACCGGGAAGATCCAGAAATTCGAGCTGAGAAAGACCGCCGCTGATCTGTGATTTTTCGGAACGGGCACGGTGTCTTTGCGTTGGGTCAGTGAACCGCAAACGCAAAGGAGACCGACCATGAACTGGGATGTGATCAAGGGCAACTGGAAACAGATGACAGGCTCCATGAAGGAGAAATGGGGCGAGTTGACGGATGACGATCTGCAAGAGGCCGAGGGCAACCGCGAGCAATTGGCGGGCAAGATCCAGGAGCTCTACGGCGTGGCCAAGGACGAGGCTGAGAAGCAGATTGACGCCTTCGTGGCGGAGAGCAAGGCCAAGTTTTGACGCTTGATTTTTGTCCCCGCGGGATTTGTCCCCGCGGGGACAAGCTGTTCGGGCTGTTTGCCCGACCTTTACCGTTCCGTGATTTACACCGCTTTTCAATGCCTTGCGCCAATGCGCGGTGCGTTTACTAAATTTCCATGAAAAATTAACATGCTGACGGCCAAGGGCCTGCGGGTGTCTGGTATGCGTTGAACGCTCTTGGTGGTCCACTGGCGTTCGCCCATGTTAAATGGGTGCAGAAAGGGACCGCTGATGAGCCTTGACGACACCCTTGCCCCACCGGGCTACTGTATTGATGTCGTACCGCTGCCGCATCCGGTGCGGATTTTTCACAATGATACGTTGCTTGTCGAAACGACCCGTGCGCAGGCGATGTATGAGACGCGGCTGCCCATGGCGGTCTATGTTCCGCGCGATGATATCCGCGTGCGGCTTGGCCCGAAGACCGCGCTTCAGACCTTTTGCCCGTTCAAGGGGACAGCGAGCTATCACGATGTGCTGCTGGACGGCAAGACCATCGACAACGGAGTGTGGAGCTATGTGTCGGCCCTGCCGGAAAGCAAGGCGATACAGGGCTATGTCGGTTTCATGCCGCATGCCGAGACCCGCGTTGATCTTGGCAGGAACGAAACGCAGACGAGCCGCGATCCCAACATCACCGGGCCGCTTGTTGACTGGTTGATGCGCGAAGCTGGTACGTTGCCCAGCCCCGAAGATTTTACGCGAGCGGTCGCCACCAAGATGCGCGAGAACGGGATCGCGGTGTCGCGCATGTCGATCCTGATCTGGTCGCTGCACCCGATGATTGCGGGCAAGAATTACATCTGGCGGGCCGACACGGACGAGGTGCGGACGTTCAGCCCCTCCTATGACATTCACCAGTTTCCGGGCTTCGTGAACAGCCCGCTGCAGCATGTGTCGAACGGCTTGGGCGGGGTGCGGCAGCGGTTGGCGGATATGGACGAAGCATCGGCCTTTCCAATCATGGATGATCTGCGGGCCGAGGGGGCGACAGACTACGTCGCCATGCCCCTGCCCTTTTCCGATGGGCGGACGAACGTGCTGACCCTGACGTCGGACCATCCGGACGGGTTCACGACCGAGAACCTTGGGCTGGTCTTTGAATGTGCCACCGTCATCAGCCGATATTACGAGGTGTTCATGCAGCGCGAGAATGCGCAGGCGCTGCTGGAGACCTATGTGGGAAAGCGGTCGGGCGCGCGGGTGCTGGGCGGCGAGATCAGGCGCGGTGATGGGGACGAGATTGATGCCGCGATCATGTTCTGTGATTTGCGCGGTTCGACCCGGTTGGAGCAGGAGCTTCCGAGGGACGAGTATATCGCGCTGCTCAATGCGTTTCTGGAGATCACATCAACCATCGTGGATCAGCGCGGCGGCGAAGTGCTGAAATTCATCGGGGATGCGGTGCTGGCCGTGTTTCCGGCGGGCGCGGATGCAGCGGCGGCCTGTGCCGCGGCTTTGGATGCAGCGCGCGCGGTCGTCGATCAGGTCGCAGGCGATGAGGTGACGGCGCGGACGTCCTGCGCCATCGGCATCGCCTTTGGCCGCGTCACCTATGGCAACATCGGGTCGAGCACGCGACTGGATTTCACCGTTATCGGGTTGGCCGCCAATGTTGCGGCCAGGCTGTGCGATGCCGGCAAAACCCGTGAGCGCGCGATCATGGTGACGGATGAAGTGGCATCGGGCCAGACCGGGCTTGCCGATCTGGGCCCTGTGGAATTGCGCGGGTTGAGCGCACCGGTCCACGTGTTCGGGGACGCCTCGTAAGGCGGATCCCGATCCGCCTGCGTCTAACCCTTGGCGTAGCCGATGGTTTGCAAGGCCTCTTTGATCTCGTCCAGGATGGCCGGATCGTCGATGGTGGCGGGCATCTTGTACTCTTCGTTGTCGGCAATTTTAACCACGGTGCCCCGCAGGATTTTGCCCGAGCGCGTCTTGGGCAGTCTGTCCACCACGACCGCCTGTTTGAAGGCGGCTACAGGGCCGATCTGGTCGCGCACCCGTTTGACGCATTCCTTGACGATCTCGTCATGCGCGCGGTCCACGCCGCTTGTCAGGCACAGCAGGCCCACGGGCGACTGCCCCTTGAGCTGGTCGGTGACACCGACAACGGCGCATTCAGCGACGTCGGGGTGGCCGGCCAGCACTTCTTCCATCGCGCCGGTGGACAGCCGGTGGCCCGCGACGTTGATCACGTCATCCGTGCGCGCCATGATGTAGAGATAGCCGTCTTCGTCCATCATTCCGGCGTCGCCTGTCTCGTAATAGCCGGGGAAGGTGTGGAGGTAGGATTTGATGAACCGATCCTCTGCGTTCCAAAGCGTCGGCAGTGTGCCGGGCGGCAGTGGCAGTTTGACCGCGATGGCGCCCAACTCGCCCGGCGCGACCGGGTGGCCCGCATCATCAAGGATCTGCACGTCGTAACCGGGCATGGCGACGGTGGGCGATCCGATCTTGACCGGCAGCGCTTCGAGGCCCGCGGGGTTGCCCGCAATGGTGTACCCGGTTTCTGTCTGCCACCAGTGGTCATAGACCGGCACGCCCAAAAGCTCGCCCGCCCATTCGATGGTGTCAGGGTCCGCGCGTTCACCGGCGAGGTACAGCGCGCGCAGGCCGGAGAGGTCGTACTTGGCGCGGTATTCGCCTTTGGGATCCTCGCGCTTGACCGCGCGGATCGCCGTAGGAGCGGTGAAGAAGGATTTGACGTCGTGTTCTTCGATCACCCGCCAGAAGGTGCCTGCATCGGGGGTGCCGATCGGCTTTCCCTCGAACACGATGGTGGTGTTGCCGTGGATCAGCGGCGCGTAGCAGATATAGCTATGGCCCACGACCCAACCGACGTCGGAGGCGGCCCAGAACACCTCGCCCGGGTTCATCTGGTAGATGTTCTTCATCGTCCAGTTCAGCGCCACGAGGTGACCTGCCGTGGCTCGCACGACGCCCTTGGGCGCGCCGGTCGTGCCGGAAGTGTAGAGGATGTAGGCGGGGTGGTTGCCTGGGACGGGCACACAGTCGACGGGGGTGACGCCCTCTTGTGCCGCGTGCCAGTCCACGTCGCGGGGGCCGAGTTCGCAGGGGCATTGTTCGCGTTGCAGGATCAGGCAGACGTCGGGCGTGTGATCAGCGAGATCGATGGCGCCGTCGAGCAGAGGTTTGTATTCGACCGTGCGACCCGGCTCGAGCCCGCAGGAGGCGGCAATGATCGCCTTGGGCGTGCAATCGTCGATGCGGACGGCCAGTTCGTTGGCCGCAAATCCGCCGAACACGACCGAGTGGATGGCACCGATCCGCGCGCAGGCAAGCATCGCGACCAGCGCTTCGGGCACCATGGGCATATAGATGATGACCCGGTCGCCCATGGTCACACCCTGCGCGGTCAGCGCTCCGGCGAGCGAGGCGACTTGCGTCTGCAGTTCGGCATAGGACGTCTTGGACTTCGCGCCGGTGATCGGGCTGTCGTAGATGACGGCCGTCTGGTCGCCGCGCCCAGCCTCGACATGCCGGTCGACGGCATTCCAGCAGGTGTTCACCTCCGTATCGGCGAACCACTCATAAAGATGTTCGCCCCGCTGGCTCAGAGCCTTGGTCGGAGGTTTGATCCAGTCGATGGCCTGAGCCGCCTGCATCCACCACCCCTCGGGGTCGGCTTTCCAGCTGTCATATTCCGCGCGATAGCCCATGGCCCATAGTCCTCCGTCATCTTCCTGCGCAGGGTTACGCGGCGACAGGCAGGAGGGGCAAGGGCCGTGAGCGCCAACAGTGGCAGAATATCACGTCGAGCGGGTCAATTTGTCAGTCGTTGCTGTCCAGACGTTCGTAGGAAATGGCCGCCGCACAGTCGAGATCGTCCGTGGCCGAGCAGCTGACGGCGCGATTGCCGTCATAGACAACCCGTTTGGTAAAGCTGCGACCGTTGGCATCGTATTCACGGATGACAGCGCGGTAGGTGTCGCCTCGGTATATGAAACTGGTGTCCTGTTCCGACACGATCTCGGTGCACGCCGCCAAAGCGGGTAACAGCAGGAACGGCACGAAGAAACGGCGCCACTTCATGGTCAAACCCCCAGACCGTGACGAAAATCGATTTGCTGCAAGGCACTTTCGCAGTCCCTAGGATCGTCCGGCATGCAGCTGACGCGCTCGGCTCCGGCCCGGATGGTCATGCGGGAATAGGTACTGCCATCGGAGCGCTGAAATTGACGGGTTGTGGTGGGGTAGGTTTCACCGCGGTAGGTGAATGTGCCACCGGTCTCGCTCACAGTCTCGGCGCAAGCGGCGAGGCAGAGCAAGCAAGCAGAAAAAAGGGCGAGGGACTTCATGGTGCTTCGGGCTCCTGTGACAGTCTTATGTCGATATAGGATGCCTGTGGCGCACTTCACCCCAAGTCCCCTTCGCTGTTTCAAAAAATCTCGGGGGGAGGCCACGGGCTGGGGACAGAGCCCCCAACCTTTATCACTCCGCGCTTAACCGTAATGCGCGACTGGGGTGCCCGCGACAGCGGACATATTCAAAAGACCGCGCGCGGTAATCGACGGCGACACGATATGGGCGCGGTTGCCCATGCCCATCAGGATGGGGCCGACCTCGAGCCCGCCGCCCTTCATCTTGAGAATGTTGCGCACGCCGGATGCCGCGTCTGCATGGGCGAAGACCAGCACATTGGCTGCCCCAGCCATCCGGTTGCCCGGGAACAGGCGGTCGCGCAGCTCCGGATCGAGGGCGGTATCGATATTCATCTCGCCCTCGTAGCAGAAGTCGTGGCCTTGGGCGTCGAGCATCCGGATCGCTTCACGAAGCCGATTGCCCGATCCGTTCCCCTGATTGCCGAACTGGCTTTGTGAGCAAAATGCGATCTTGGGCTCGATCCCGAAGCGACGCACATGGCGGGCGGCGCCAATGGCGATTTCGGCGATCTGGCCGGGGTGTGGGTGCAAGTGTACCTGGGTGTCCGCGACAAAGAGTGGCCCGTCTTCCAGGATCATCATACTGAGCGCACCGACGGGATTATAACTATCTCGGCCAAGCACTTGCGTCACATAATTCAAGTGCCACCTGAACTCACCAAAGGTGCCGCAGATGAGGCTGTCTGCCTCTTCCCGGTGCACCATCACCGCGCCGATGGCTGTTGTGTTCGTCCGCATGATGGCCCGCGCGATGTCGGGCGTGCCGCCACTGCGGCACATCAGGTCATGGTATGTCCCCCAGTAATCGCGATAGCGCGGGTCGTTTTCGGGGTTCACCAGATCGACATTGTCCCCGATCCTGATGGTCAGACCAGCGCGGGCGATCCTCGCCTCGATCACCTCGGGCCGTCCGATCAGGATGGGACGTTCGGTTGTTTCCTCCAGCATCGCCTGAGCGGCGCGCAAAACCCGCTCATCCTCACCCTCAGCAAAAACGATGCGCCGTGCCTTGGCCCGTGCCGCTTCGAAGACTGGCCGCATGAGCAGGGCGGACTTGAAGACAGAGCCATCAAGCGAGGTCTTGTAGGCATCAAGATCCGCAATCGGGCGTTGTGCCACGCCTGTTTCCATAGCGGCCTTGGCCACGGCCGAGCTGACCACGCCCACAAGGCGGGGGTCGAACGGTTTGGGGATCAGATATTCAGGACCGAAATTGAGTTGCTCACCCTGATAGGCGGCAGCGGCCTCGGCGCTGGTGGTTGCGCGGGCAAGCGCGGCGATGCCGTCGATGCAGGCGAGCTGCATTTCGTCGTTGATGGTTGTTGCGCCCACGTCGAGCGCGCCGCGAAAAATAAAGGGGAAGCACAGGACGTTGTTGACCTGATTGGGGAAGTCGCTGCGGCCTGTGGCGATGATGGCATCGGGGGCGACGCTGCGGGCGTCGTCAGGCAGGATTTCCGGTGTCGGATTGGCGAGTGCAAAAATGATCGGCTGCTTTGCCATTTGTGCGACATGGTCAGGTTTAAGTACCCCGGGTCCCGACAGACCCAGAAACATATCCGCGTCTGCGATGACATCATCGAGCATCCGCTTGTCCGTGGTCTGGGCAAAGGCAGCCTTGGCCGGGTTCATGTCTTCTGTTCGGCCCTCGTAAACAAGGCCGTGAATATCGCACAACCAGACGTTTTCCCGTTTGACGCCAAGTTTCAGCAGCATGTTCAGGCAGGCGATGCCGGCGGCCCCGCCCCCGGTACTGACGATCTTGATGTCCTCGAAGCTTTTGCCTGCAACGTGCAGCGCATTCTTGGCTGCCGCGCCGACCACAATGGCGGTGCCGTGCTGATCATCATGAAACACGGGGATGTTCATACGCTCGCGGCACAGCTTTTCGACGATGAAACAGTCGGGCGCCTTGATGTCTTCGAGGTTGATGGCGCCGAAGGTGGGCTCCAGCGCGCAGACGATGTCAGCCAGTTTTTCGGGATCGCTTTCGTTCACCTCGATGTCGAAACAGTCGATGGAGGCGAATTTCTTGAAGAGCACCGCTTTGCCCTCCATCACCGGTTTGGAGGCCAGCGCGCCGATATTGCCAAGGCCCAAGACGGCCGAGCCGTTCGAGACAACCGCGACGAGGTTGCCGCGTGCGGTGTATCGCGCAGCGTTGGCGGGATCGTCTTTGATTTCGATGCAGGCTTCGGCGACGCCTGGGGAGTAGGCGCGCGCCAGATCGCGGCCGTTTGCCATGGGTTTGGTGGCGCGGATTTCGAGTTTTCCGGGCTTGGGGAATTCGTGGTAGGCGAGTGCTGCGTCCCGCAAGTTCGGTGTGTCGGACATATTTCCCCCTGAGGTGTTTCAAATTTGGTTTAGCGTTAAACTATTTTTTCAGGCGCGCCAATTGACGTTTGGTCACATGGGCAGATGTGATCCCCTAGGGCGCTGCGCGCACGACACTTTTTATTAGGGCGTGACCCAATGCGCACTGACCACGGTGCCCTTTGAAGATGCTTCCCTAGCGTTCTTCCATGGCATGCGTGCAAGGTGGAGGCGCGTTCCGAGCTGCAGAGCTTTGCCGCGCAGAACACTGGAATTTCTGACGGATGGAACGGAGTTGTAAGAGTGTCCGCTGCTTGGCGTGGTGCAAGTGTATCGAGCTCCGCCAGCCACAGAAGCCACATCCCATTCACCTTTACAACGGACAGCACAAGGACGCTTTGAGATGGCGGGCGGCCTCCCTTTGCCTTGGCAGCCATAGATGCGCGCGTGCGATACCGATCCGCCAGATGACATTGAACTTCAGGAGGTTTCCTTGCGCTGTGTCATCGTCGCTCATCGGGATTGACCTTGCTGTTTTATGCAGTGGTCAAGGCAACGCCCTTTGGCTAGTGTCAGGGTCCGGAATCGAGGGTGGTCATGGACGAGTTGAAAGCGGCGGCGCTGAAGGTGCGGGAAAACGCGCACGCGCCCTATTCGAATTTCAAGGTTGGCGCGGCATTGCGGGCGGGCGACGGAGCCGTATTTTCGGGCTGTAATGTAGAAAACGTGGCTTATCCCGAAGGCACATGCGCCGAGGCGGGCGCGATCGCGGCAATGGTGGCCGCTGGGCAGACCCGCATCATAGAAGCCTATGTCGTAGCGGGCAGCCCGATGCCCGTGACACCCTGCGGCGGGTGCCGCCAGAAACTGGCCGAGTTCGGTGACAGTGACGTCAAGGTCACCATGGCGACCACGGGCGGGATCGAACAGGTGATGACCCTCGCCGAGTTGCTGCCCGGTGCCTTTGGCGCGGCGCATATGGACGGCGACGCATGAGCGACGCACGGTCGATTATTGCAAAGCTGCGCCAGCGCCAGACGCCGTCGCGGGATGAGTTGGCATGGTTTGCCCAGGGGCTGGCGGATGGTTCTGTCAGCGATGCGCAGGCGGGCGCCTTTGCCATGGCCGTGTGCCTGAACGGCTTGGGTGATGTGGGCCGGGTGGCCCTGACCATCGCGATGCGTGATAGCGGTCAGGTGCTAGATTGGGATCTGGACGGCCCCGTGCTCGACAAGCACTCCACCGGCGGCGTCGGGGATTGCGTGAGCCTTGTCCTCGCCCCTGCCCTCGCCGCCTGCGGTGCATATGTTCCGATGATTTCCGGCCGGGGTCTTGGACACACCGGTGGCACGCTCGACAAGCTCGATGCCATTCCCGGCGTGTCGACACAGCTGAGCGAACGGCGGTTCAGGGACGTGATGGCGCGTGCCGGGTGCGCCATTGTCGGAGCGACCGCGACAGTCGCGCCAGCTGACAGGCGGCTCTACGCCGTCCGCGATGTGACTGCAACGGTCGAAAGCATGGACCTGATCACGGCCTCCATCCTGTCGAAAAAGCTTGCCGCCGGACTGGACGGGCTGGTGCTGGACGTCAAGGTGGGGTCAGGCGCCTTTATGAAAGACGCCGAGGATGCGCGCGCATTGGCGGATGCCCTGGTAAAGACGGCCAATGCGGCCGGGTGCAAGACCACAGCCCTGATCACCGACATGTCGCAGCCACTGGCCCCTGCACTGGGCAATGCGCTGGAAGTGGCCGAAGTGATGCGGGTGCTGACGGGCGTGGCACAGGGCCCACTGGTCGAGATCTGTGCTGCCTTGGGGGGCGTACTGTTGTCGAATGGCGGTCTGGCCAAGGATGTTCAAAGCGGAGCAGACGCCATCGTGTCGGCAATCGCAGACGGGCGGGCTGCAGAGCGCTTCGGCGCCATGATCGCGGCCAAGGGCGGGCCGATGCAGTTTGTGGAAAACTGGCCGCGCTTCTTACCCGAAGCGACCGTCATTCGCGAGATTGCCGCACAAGGGTCGGGATACATCACTGCCATCAACGGTGAGGCGCTGGGTCTGGCCGTCGTGGATCTGGGCGGGGGTCGCAAGGTGGAAAGCGATGTCATTAACCCGGCGGTTGGGATGTCGGATGTCGTGCGTCTGGGAGCCAAGGTGTCGAAGGGCCAGCCGCTCTGTGTCATTCATGCGGCCCGTTTTGCGGACGCTGACCGGGCAGAGGCGGCGGTGCGGGCCGCGATCCGGGTGGGTGCGCAACCTCCAACCCTGCCCGAACTGATTGCCGAGCGGATCGGCTGATGGCGCGCGTGTTTCTCGTAGTGATGGATTCCGTCGGCATTGGCGGAGCGCCGGATGCCGGTGCATATTTCAACGGGGACGTGCCGGATACGGGGGCCAACACCGTTGGCCACATTGCCGAAGCCTGCGCGGCAGGCAAGGCCGAAGATGGGCGCAGCGGACCGTTGGTTGTGCCGCACCTGAAACGGTTGGGTTTGTTTGATGCGATGGCGCTTGCCAATGGTCAGCGCTCCGCAGGCTGCACTTGGGGGGCGGCAACCGAAGTGTCACGTGGCAAGGATACGCCATCGGGCCATTGGGAGTTGGCAGGTGTGCCCGTGCCCTGGGACTGGCACTATTTTCCCGACGAAACACCTGCCTTTCCCGACAGCGTGGTGGATGCCGTTTGCGCGGCCGCCGACACGGACGGAATCCTGGGCAACTGCCATGCCTCCGGCACCACGATCATTGCGGAACTTGGCGCGGAACATGTGCGGACTGGCAAGCCGATTTGCTACACCTCCGCAGACAGCGTGTTTCAGATCGCAGCGCATGAAGAGCATTTCGGGCTGGAGCGCTTGCTGGACCTGTGCCGCGGTGTGGCCCCCGTGCTGCACGAGATGCGCGTCGGGCGGGTGATCGCACGCCCCTTTGTCGGAACCAACGGTGCGTTTGAGCGAACCGTAAATCGCCGCGACTTTGCCATTGCCCCGCCCGCGCCGATCCTGACGAACTGGGTCCGGGATGCCGGCAGGCGCGTCTACGGAGTCGGCAAGGTCGGCGACATCTTTTCCATGCAAGGCTTTGACGAGGTGCGAAAAGGGACGGACGTCGATCTGATGGGGCACCTCTCGGACCTTGTGGACGCCGCCGAGGACGGAAGCCTGACCTTTGCCAATTTCGTGGAGTTCGACAGCCTTTTCGGTCATCGCCGGGATGTTTCGGGATATGCCCGCCATCTGGAGTGGTTTGATGCCGAAATCGGCCGTTTGCTGCCACGCTTGCGCGAAGGTGATCTTTTGATCCTGACCGCGGATCACGGGAACGATCCGACCTGGGTTGGCACCGATCATACGCGCGAGCGGGTGCCGGTGCTTGTGCACGGTGGCGACGGTGCGGAATTGGGGCTGATCGGTTTTCAGGACGTCGCACATCTGGTGGCACGGCATCTGGACGTGTCACCAGAATGAGCGCCTGGCGGCGCACACGATTTTTCCTGCGCTGACACGCGTTGGGGCGCTGCCCCAAACCCCGAAGTATTTGCAGCCAGAAGAAACAGGGATTGTTCCCGACGACGCCGCGTTGCAGAAAGAGGATGCGTTTCAAGGAGCTGCCACATGTCCGATCATCTGACCGTCGTTGACCACCCACTTGTCCAGCACAAGCTGACCATCATGCGTGACAAGGACACCCCGACGGCGGTGTTTAGGCAGCTTTTGCGCGAGATTTCGCAGCTTCTTGCCTACGAGGTGACGCGCGGTTTGCCCATGACCACGAAGCGGATCGAAACGCCGATGCAGGCGATGGACGCACCGACGCTGGATGGTAAGAAACTGGCGCTGATCTCGATCCTGCGGGCGGGCAACGGGTTGCTGGACGGGGTTCTGGAACTGATCCCATCGGCCCGTGTCGGCTTTGTCGGTCTGTACCGGGACGAAGAGACCCTGCAACCGGTCGAGTACTACTTCAAGGTGCCGGAAGCATTGGAAGATCGGCTGGTCATCGCGGTCGATCCGATGCTGGCCACCGGCAATTCGTCGGCTGCTGCCATCGATAAGCTGAAAGAGGCGGGCGCGACCAACATCCGCTTCCTGTGTTTGCTGGCCGCGCCTGAGGGAATCGCCCGGATGAAAGAGGCGCACCCCGATGTTCCGATCGTTACGGCCGCCGTCGATGACCGCTTGAACGACATCGGTTACATCGTCCCCGGCCTTGGGGATGCGGGTGATCGAATGTTTGGCACCAAATAGCGGGCATCGCTGCTTTACTCAGCGTCGGCGTTCGGGCATCGTGCCTCCCATATCTTGTGGGGGATATGATGAGTTTTACCAGAATTGCAGCCTTGGCTGTGCTTGCTGCGTCTTTGTCCGTTGGTATGGGCCAGGCGCAGTCCTTGCGGAATGCGCAAACACCGGCGGAGTTTCCGCCCGCTTCGTTCAACGGAACCCAATATATCGACAGCAAAGGGTGCGTTTTCATCCGAGCGGGCATTGATGGCAATGTGACCTGGGTGCCTCGGGTCAATCGCCAACGCCAGTTGATCTGCGGGCAGACGCCAAGCTTGTCGGCGAATGCTGCCGCCGTTGCGCGCACGACACCGACCCGTACAACACGGGGCGCTCCCGAGCAGATCACCGTGGCGCCGCCCGCACAACCAACGGCAACGGCAGAGGCCGCACCTGCCCCAGCCCCGACCGCGGCACCGCGGCCGACGGTGCGAACGGCACGGCCTGCGGCAACGACTGCACCGGCAACTGAACCCGCGCCACGCGTCGTCGTTCGACGACCGGCCGCGGTGGCACCGGCTCCGGTCGTGCGCCGCGTCGCACCGCCGCCTGCACAACCGACTGTCGTACAAGCTGCGCCGCGTCCTGCACCTGCGCCGGCACGCACCGTGACGACGCAGCGCGCAACGCCCTCATGCCGAGGGGCCTCGCCCATTAGTTCGCGTTACATCAACTCCGGTCAGCATGGACCTGTACGGTGCGGACCGCAGCCGCTCGCGCGCAGCACGGCACAACGGTCGGCGGTGACGACGCAAGGCCCCACGGTACAGCGCATCGACGTACCGCAGGCCCGAACAGTTGTCGTCAGACCGCAACGCTCAGCCGCTGTCGGCCCTGAAACACGGGTTCTTCCCAAGCATGTATACGAACAGCGTACCTTGCAGCGTGCCGCGCGCGTGCCGGAAGGATATGTCCCGGTCTGGAAGGATGATCGCCTAAACCCACGCCGGGCGGAACAGTCGCTGAACGGCATTGCGCAAACGCGCATGGTCTGGACGCAAACCGTACCGCGCCGCCTCATTGATCGCAGCACCGGACGCGATGTGACCGCTACGGTCCCGCTGGTTTATCCCTACACGGACATCGCGACCCAGCAACGTGAACTTGGCACGGTAACCCTGGTGCGGCGGAACGGGCAATTGATGAAGCGGGTGCAGCGAAAGACGAACGCAAAGGCGCGCGCGCCGGTTGTTTCGACCCGATCTGCGGCTGCACCTGTTGTAAAGACGCCGGTACGAGCTGCGCCGAAAACGGCGGCGAAGGCGCCCACTGCGTCAGCCAAGGGACGCTACGTTCAAGTTGGCACCTTCGGAGTACCGTCGAACGCCCAAGCAGCCGCTCGGCGCATTGCCAACGCTGGTTTGCCTGCGCGGATCGGTCGGGTCACACGGGGAGGCAAATCTTACCAAGTGGTTCTGGCCGGGCCATTTACCTCTTCCGGTGACCTGTCACGCGGATTGCAGCGCAGCCGGGCAGCGGGTTTCTCGGACGCTTTTGTGCGGTAGCCTCTGGTCAGTTCCCGCAGATGGCCTGAAGTTGCAGCCAGTCCCGGTCGACCATGATCGGGGGTGGTGTCTGTGCGCCCATTGGGTCCGCCTCGATCAGTGACAGCGTTGCTTCGCCCGAAATATCCCGCGCCCGGGCGTAAGGCGTGCTGCGCACGCTCGCCGCCGCAAATATCGGCAACAGGGCTTCAGCCGGAACCTCGCGCGCTAGGTTTGAAAGCTGATCTTCTGCATAGGTTTCAAGCGTGTGCGCAGGCAGTGACCCCGTTGTCAGCAACGTGGCCGTCGCACGCGAGCCTGCATGTTCCAAAAGCTTCCGCAGCGGAGGCTTGGCCGCGCTGCGAGCCTGTTCCGCCAGAATGTAGCCCGCAGCCACGTCCGGTTCTTCATAATCCTCGACAAGCGCGCGGTTCAAAAGGACCGTGCCGCCGGGCAACAACAGTGCCTCGCGGACGCCGCCGGGCAGGATCACGACGCGCGCCGCGCCCGTACGACCGGCCAGTGCGACCAGACCTGGCCGTGCTTCGATGCTGCTGCACGGTTGACCAGACACCCGTTCGATCTGCGCCAGAAGTGCCGTGCCGATCTCGGCCTCTTTCACGGCAGGCACGACGCGCATGGCATGATCTACCAACGCCCCCGGAAGCCAGAAAATGGCGAGCGCCGCAACGGCAGACACCGAAATCGCCGCGCCGAGCCATCGCAAGCGGCCAGGTTTCGGCCGGGCGCGCTCAACCGCGCGGCGGAGCGTGTCAATGGCGTCAATCATCGCCGCCTCGTCCGGGCCAAGCTCCAGCACCTCATCCGGATCGCCGTCCGGATGAAAGGTTGCGCCCCCCTTGCTCGGTGGATCGCCTTTTTCAACGGCAGCCAGCGACCAGTGCGTGATCGCACGGTCGTTCAGATCGGAGATCACGAGCGTGGCATCACCCACGGACACGATCACCTCGCGCCGCTGGGCTTCCGCAGATGCGCGCCAAAGGCCCGTTGCTTCGAGCCGGTCGTATTTGCTTAGTGCAGTCATACCTGTGGGTCTGCGGGCTTTGTTTTCTGCCTCTTGAGTGGGCGAAACGATAACAGACCGCTCATGCCGCGCCAAGCGATGACGGAGGACCGCTTGCAGGCGGCGTGATTTGACCGGTGGGGCGGCGGTCAGTTGAACTGTTCGGAGATCAGCCGTTCCTCAAGCCCGTGGCCTGGGTCGAACAGAATGCGGTGCACGATCGAGGGCTCGGATTCAATCTCGACTGCCGACACATTCGAAAATGATCGCGAGTCCGCCTCGGCCATCACCGGGCGTTTGTCCCCTTCCAGAACGTCAAAACGGACCTTTGCCATCTTGGGCAAAAGCGCACCGCGCCAGCGGCGGGGACGAAAGGCGGCGACAGCCGTCAACGCCAGCACGTCCGAGCCGATGGGCAAAACCGGGCCGTGGGCCGAGTAATTGTAAGCAGTAGAGCCTGCGGGGGTAGAGACCAGCGCGCCGTCGCACACCAACTCGTCCATGCGCAGCCGTCCGTCTACGGTGATCCGCAGCTTTGCAGCTTGCGGGCCCGCGCGCAGCAGGGACACTTCGTTGATGGCAAGTGCCTTGTGGCTTTCACCCTCTGGCGTCCACGCCGTCATGGACAGCGGGTTCAGATCTGCCTCCTCTGCCGCTTCGAGCCGAGCGACCAAGCCAGATTCGCTATATTCATTCATCAGAAAGCCGATGGTGCCACGGTTCATGCCGTAGACCGGTTTGTTCAGGTGCTGGGTCCCATGCAGGGTCTGCAACATGAACCCATCCCCGCCCAGCGCCACGATGACGTCGGCCTCGTCGGGCTCCGCATTGCCATAACGCCCGATCAACGCCGCCCGCGCGGTTTGGGCCACGGGCGCGCGGCTGGCCGCAAAGGCGATCTTCATAGACATTACAGTTTCCTATGGCGTGCGTTCTGCGCCGAAAGAACCATATCTTTTCACCCCTTACCAGCGCCCAGCGTGCTTTGTCGCTGGCGGTGGGCGAATGGTCGGGATACATCCTTTGCTCAAACGGTCGGTTTCCGATACGAAACGGCCAACCAAATCGACTCAGTCCACGTAGGAGAGTTCCCATGAATGCGCCCCATCGCACCGACGGCTTTTTCACCCAGTCCTTGGCCGACCGTGATCCCGAACTGTTCGGCTCGATCCGCGACGAGTTGGGGCGCCAGCGGGACGAGATCGAGCTTATTGCGTCGGAGAACATCGTGTCTGCCGCCGTGCTGGAGGCGCAAGGCAGCGTGATGACCAACAAGTATGCCGAGGGCTATCCGGGCCGTCGCTATTATGGTGGGTGCCATTTCGTCGACGTCGCCGAGAACCTGGCGATCGAGCGGGCCAAGCAGCTTTTTAACTGCGGGTTTGCGAACGTTCAGCCGAACTCAGGAAGCCAAGCTAACCAAGGTGTGTTCCAGGCGCTGCTGCAACCGGGCGACACGATCCTGGGCATGTCGCTGGATGCCGGTGGTCACCTGACCCACGGTGCGCGCCCCAACCAGTCGGGCAAATGGTTCAACGCCGTTCAGTACGGTGTGCGTCGCGATACGCTCGACATCGACTATGACCAGATCGAGGAACTGGCACTTGAGCACAAGCCGCAGATGATCATTGCCGGTGGTTCGGCCATCCCGCGCGTCATCGACTTTGCGCGCATCCGCGAGATTGCCGACAAGGTGGGTGCCTATGTGCTCGCCGACGTTGCACACTTTGCAGGTCTGATCGCGGCGGGTGAATACCCCTCGCCCTTCCCGCATGTGCATGTGGCAACGACCACGACCCACAAAACGCTGCGCGGCCCGCGTGGCGGCATGATCCTGACCAATGACGAGGCACTGGCGAAAAAGTTCAACTCCGCCATCTTCCCCGGCATTCAGGGCGGCCCGTTGATGCACGTGATCGCGGCCAAGGCTGTGGCGTTTGGTGAAGCGCTGGACCCGTCGTTCAAGCTCTACCAGCAGCAAGTGATCAAGAACGCTCAGGCGCTTGCCGATCAATTGCACCAAGGCGGGCTTGATACCGTGACCCACGGCACCGACACGCATGTGATGCTGGTGGACCTGCGTCCCAAGGGTGTGAAGGGCAATGCCACCGAAAAGGCACTGGGCCGCGCGCGCATCACCTGCAACAAGAACGGCGTGCCGTTTGATGACGAAAAGCCGACAATTACGTCGGGCATTCGTCTTGGCTCCCCCGCCGGGACGACCCGCGGCTTTGGTGAGCAGGAATTCCGCCAGATTGGCGACTGGATCATCGAGGTGGTCGATGGGCTAGCTGCGAACGGCGAGGACGGCAACAGCGCAGTCGAAGCCAAGGTCAAGGCAGAAGTCGGCGAGCTGTGCGCCCGCTTCCCGCTGTATCCTAACCTTTAAAAGCGGCCGGAGGTCTCAGAACACGCTGTGATCCCCACGCTCGACCGACGCATCGCTACGCAAGACAGCGGCGTAATAGTCGAAGAGCGTGTCACTCCCGGTCACGGGCGTGGCATCCCTGTCGTATTCGCCAGTGTCCGGATTGAGCGCCAGCATGGACTCGGTCGCGTAGTAGAGGCCGATCCGCGCGAATTCAGCCTTTGCCGCTAGCGGCGGGACAATCCGGCTCGCGGCACCCAGCCCGCCAGCAATGGTACGCATCATGCCGACGGGCACATGTTTGAACTGTGGCTTTTGACCCAACAGGTCAAACAGATGCTGCCCCATCGCCCTCGGCGTCAGCGCAGGGCCGGGGCCGCCTATGGGCAGGATCCGGTTCCATCGTTCAGGCTTGGTAAGACAGTCGGCCATGTAAGTGCCCAGGTCGCGATCACTGATCGGAGTGCAGGACGTCAATTCGCCATCCCCGAACAGCAGGTAGGGCTTGCCCTGCTGCACGCGCGCGATCTGTCCAGCCAGCGATTTGAAATAGGCCGTGGGGCGCACAATCGAATAGGCCAGGCCGGTTTCCACCAGCGCAGCCTCGGCCTTCAATTTGGCGTGCTGGAATGCGAGGCGCGGTTTCTGGACACAAATGGCCGAGAGAAGCACCATCTGGGGCGTTCCTGCTGCCTTTGCAGCTTCGATGATGTTGACGGTTGCGCGGTGGTCGATGGCCCACGCATCGGCCGGTGCCCCGGTGCGGGAGGCGAGGCAGGAGATCACGGCGTCGAATGGCACGTCGCCAAACCCATTGTCGCAGATTGACGCCTGGTCCATCACGTCACCGTATCGCAGCAGCGCACCCGATAGCGACGCAGGAGCTTCGGAGCGTTTGCGCAGAAAGCAGGTCACTTCGTGGCCCTGGGCGATCAGTGCGGCTGTTGTGGCCCGACCAATCGTTCCCGTGGCGCCGAAAACCAGAACCCGTTTGGAGCCGCTTCGGATCGACACGTCGCCGCCTGTCAAGGCGTCCTCCGCCGCTCAGACATGACCGGCCCACCACATCCAGAAGACGACGCCCGCCAGCACCAAAAGGATGTTAAAGGCGATGGCACCAGCAACACCCAGCCAGAACCCCTTGCGTCGGTCCGCCCGGTCGATCCCGTCGAGATAGGTCAGCACGCGATCCTCGGCCGCTTTCAGCGCAGACCCATCCACCTGCCGCATGAGCTTTGGGTGCCCGCCGAACCCTTGGGCATCAAGGATCTGGCGCGCGTCGGCCTGCAAGCGTCTGGGCAGGCGACGACCCGTTTTGCGCAATGCGGCGGACAGCGATTTGCCACGCACACCGAAAGCGGCATGCAGCGCGGTTTGGATACGGTCGGCGCGCGCCTGGATACTGTCTTGTGTTTCCATGCGGTTTTCTATCCCGGCGCCCGCCGGTGCTCAATGCCTCTGGCATGGGCGGCGCGATGTCGCTAAGCCTTGGCCCATGCTCAGCTATTCCGAACATGGGGACGCCGACGGGATCCCGCTTTTGATTGCCCATGGCCTTTATGGTTCAGGGCGAAACTGGGGCGTGATCGCCAAGCGCCTTGCCGACACCCGCCGCGTTATCACCGTGGACATGCGCAATCATGGACACAGCTTTTGGTCCGATGCTCATGGCTATGACGATCTGGCTGCTGATCTGGCCGAGGTGATCGACACGCTGGGCGGCCCGATGGATGTCGTGGGCCATTCCATGGGTGGCAAGGCCGCTATGATGCTGGCGCTGTCGCGACCGGAAACGGTGCACAGGCTGGTTGTCGGCGATATTGCGCCGGTCAGCTACGGCCACAGCCAGATGCAATATATTGAGGCAATGCGGGCCGTTGATCTGAGTTCGGTCACGCGCCGGTCCGACGCAAATGCGCAGTTGGCTGCACAAGGCATCGAGCCCGCGTTGTGCAGTTTTCTGACCCAATCGCTCGACGTGACCGAGCAACGCTGGCGGCTGAACATCGACGCGCTGGCTGCAAACATGCCTGCGATCCTTGGTTTTCCAGAGGTATCGGGGCACTTCGACGGCCCCACCCTGTTCCTGTCTGGTGGGCAGAGTGACTACGTCACAGCCGAGCGTCGGCCCACCATACGCGCGCTCTTTCCCGCTGCCCGTTTCGTCAAGATCCCCGGTGCAGGGCATTGGTTGCATGCGGACGATCCGCGGGCATTCGAGGGCACCGTGCGCGCCTATCTGGACGCCCCAGGCGCCTGACCCTTGACGTAACCCCAGTGCCCGCCCCAGATTTTATGCAGGGAGTGACTGCAAGGGTGCGATCATGTGGGATACGCTGCTTGACCGTTTTCTAACCGGCATGATGGTCGAGGACCGTTTGAGCCTGACCTATCCGGATGGAACGACACGCGACTATGGGCCGGATACGGGCGGTTCCGCGCATCTGGCCATCGCTGATACAGCAACATTGCGCGCCTTGATCGTGAACCCCGATCTGGGCCTTGGCGAAGGGTACATGAACGGCACGATTACGCCTCGGAATTGCACGCTCGACGACGCGCTGACGATTATAGTGCGCAACCGATTCAAGGGTCATATTCCTTCATGGGTCGTGATGGCGAACCGCGTCCGGTTCCATATGCGCCGCTTCATCCAGAACAACGCCCCCGCCGCAGCCCGCAAGAACGTGGCGCATCATTATGACATCTCCGACGATCTCTACCGGCTGTTTCTGGACGAGGACATGCAGTACTCCTGCGCCTATTTCCGCGACGACGCCATGACGCTGGAAGACGCCCAGGTGGCCAAGAAGGCGCACATTGCAGGCAAGTTGCGCTTGGAGCCCGGGATGCGGGTGCTGGACATCGGCTGCGGGTGGGGCGGCATGGCATTGACGCTGGCAGGTGACCATGGCTGCCATGTCACCGGCATCACGCTGAGTGAGAACCAACTGGCCACGGCCCGTCGACGCGCCGAAACGGCCGGGCTGTCAAATCAGATCGAGTTCCGGCTGGAAGACTACCGCCACACAACGGGTACCTTTGACCGGATTGTGTCGGTGGGCATGCTTGAACATGTTGGCGTGCCGAATTTCGACACCTATTTCGGGCGCGTCGCGGAGTTGCTGGACCAGGATGGTGTGGCGCTGATCCACACCATCGGTCGGTCCGCACCGCCTATGGCGCACTCATCCTGGATCAACAAATACATCTTCCCCGGTGGCTATGTCCCGTCGCTGTCCGAGTTGGCGCCTGCGATGGAACGGTCCGGCCTGTGGCAGACCGATATCGAGGTGTGGCGCCTGCATTATGCCAAGACCATCCGCCATTGGCGTGAGCGGTTCGAGGCGCACTTAGACGAGATCGCGCAAACCTATGACGACCGCTTCGTGCGCATGTTCCGCTACTACCTGACCGTTTGTATTTTAGCGTTCGAGCACCAGATGCAGGCCGTCTATCATCTGCAACTGGCGCATCGGCGCGACGCGGTGCCGTTGATCCGCGACTATCTGTATGGTGCGGAGTCACCAGATTCCACTGCTGCAAGGTCGCGGATAACCGAAGATGCCTAGGCCGCGACAGCGGCACCGCGCAGAAGTGAGGCATGCGGAAAGTCTATGACTTCAACCGCGTCACCAAACGACCGGTTGCGCGCCGGCTCACCCGGATAGGCCAAGGTACGAATGCCCGCCGCGACCGCCGCTTGCGCACTTTCCGGCATGTCTTCGATGGCAAGCGCGTCACCTGCCGTGACATCCAATTGGCGCAAAGCCTCATTGTAGATATCGGGCGCAGGTTTGGTGCGGGCCGCGATTGTCCTGTCGCCGATGAAGTCGAATATGGACGGGTCAACCGTAGATTGCAGCCCCTTGAGAAGCGCTGCGACCTGACGTGGATCAGTTGCGGTGACGAACCCGATTTTCATCTTCTGGGTTTGTGCCTCAGCGATCAGATCGGCGATGCCGGGGCGCAGATCCACGCCGTCGGCCAGCACGGTTTCGAAGACTTCCAGCTTCGCTTCGTAAATCGCGTCGATATCAACTTCGACCGACTGGGCCTTTGCATAGTAGTTCAAGCGGGCCTTCCCGCCAGGCACTTCCAGCAAGGCGCGATACGCCTCTTCATCCCAGTGCCAGTCCATTTCATTCATCTCGAACGCGGTGTTAAAGGCGCGCCGCTGCATGTCGGACGTTTCCGCCAAAACGCCGATAGAACCCAAAAGCAGTGCAGAATAGGACATATCTGTTTTCCCTTGTGAGTGATTGTGGCCGCGCACATCCCGGAAACTGTTGCGCCGGCCAAAGAGTTCCACCACCCCGCGCGCTTTTTAACGAACGCATGCCTGCACCCTCTTGCACCTTTGTTCGCCATCCCTATAAGGCAGGACAATTTGCATATTTGGGGGGCCACGATGCCAAAGCGTACCGACATCAAGTCGATCATGATCATCGGCGCGGGTCCCATTGTGATCGGGCAAGCATGCGAGTTTGACTACTCAGGCGCGCAAGCCTGCAAGGCACTACGGGAAGAAGGATACCGGGTGATCCTGGTCAACTCGAACCCGGCCACCATCATGACCGACCCGGGCCTTGCCGACGCCACCTATATCGAGCCGATCACGCCCGAAGTCGTTGCCAAGATCATCGAGAAAGAACGCCCTGATGCGCTGTTGCCCACGATGGGTGGGCAGACCGGCCTCAACACCTCCCTCGCGCTCGAAGAAATGGGTGTGCTGGACAAGTTCGGGGTCGAAATGATCGGCGCGAAGCGCGACGCCATTGAGATGGCGGAGGACCGCAAGCTGTTCCGCGAGGCGATGGACCGGCTGGGAATCGAAAACCCGCGTGCCGCCATCGTGACCGCACCCAAGGACGACAACGGCAACAAGGACCTGAGTGCAGGCGTCGCCATCGCACTCGAAACGCTGGAAGAGATTGGCCTGCCGGCGATCATCCGCCCCGCCTTTACCCTTGGCGGCACGGGCGGCGGTGTGGCGTACAACCGCGATGACTACGAAGCGATCTGCCGGTCGGGCATGGACGCCTCTCCGGTCGGGCAAATCCTGGTCGATGAAAGCCTTCTGGGCTGGAAAGAGTACGAGATGGAGGTGGTGCGCGACACCGCCGACAACGCCATCATCGTCTGTTCCATCGAAAACGTGGACCCGATGGGCGTGCACACCGGCGATTCCATCACCGTGGCCCCTGCCCTGACGCTGACCGACAAAGAATACCAGATCATGCGCAACCACTCGATCGCGGTACTGCGCGAGATCGGCGTGGAAACCGGCGGATCGAATGTGCAGTGGGCGATTAATCCCGAAGACGGGCGCATGGTCGTGATCGAGATGAACCCGCGCGTATCGCGGTCCTCGGCCCTTGCATCAAAGGCCACGGGTTTCCCGATTGCCAAGATCGCGGCCAAGCTGGCCGTTGGTTACACGCTGGATGAACTCGACAACGACATCACCAAGGTGACACCAGCGTCCTTCGAGCCGACAATCGACTATGTCGTCACAAAGATCCCGAAATTTGCGTTCGAAAAATTCCCTGGCTCCGAAGCATCGCTGACTACGGCGATGAAATCAGTGGGCGAGGTCATGGCGATTGGCCGCACCTTCCACGAGTCGCTGCAGAAGGCGATGGCGTCAATGGAATCCGGTCTTGTAGGTCTGGATGACATCGACATCCCCGGCGCACCGGACAAGGCGGCAGTGGTCAAAGCCATTTCCGCCCAGACCCCGGATCGGTTGCGTCTGATCGCGCAAGCCATGCGTCATGGGCTGAGCGATGACGACATTTTCGCCGCGACCAAATTCGACCCCTGGTTTCTTGCCCGCATTCGCGAAATCGTCGACGCAGAAGCACAGATGCGCGACACCGGTCTGCCGGTGACCGAAGAAGGTTTACGCGCGCTCAAGATGATGGGCTTTACCGATGCGCGGCTGGGCCAACTGACCGGACGAGACGAAGCGCAGGTGCGCCGGGCGCGCGAAAATCTGGGCGTACGCGCCGTGTTCAAACGGATCGACACTTGCGCCGCCGAGTTCGAAGCCCAAACGCCGTACATGTACTCGACATACGAAACGCCAGTCTTCGGCGCGGTCGAGTGCGAGGCACGCCCATCCGAGCGCAAAAAAGTGGTCATTCTAGGGGGTGGTCCCAACCGGATCGGCCAAGGGATCGAGTTCGACTACTGCTGCTGTCACGCCTGCTTTGCGCTGACGGATGCGGGCTACGAAACCATCATGGTCAACTGCAACCCCGAGACGGTCTCGACCGACTACGACACCTCGGACCGCTTGTATTTCGAGCCGCTGACCTTTGAACACGTCATGGAAATCCTGCGGGTGGAACAGGACAACGGCACATTGCACGGCGTCATCGTACAGTTCGGCGGACAAACACCGCTCAAACTGGCGAACGCGCTTGAGGATGCAGGCATTCCGATACTGGGCACCACGCCCGACGCGATCGACCTGGCAGAGGATCGTGAGCGGTTCCAGGCGCTGGTCAACGATCTGGGTTTGAAACAGCCCAAGAACGGAATTGCGCATTCCGATGCAGAAGCTCTTGAAATCGCAGGTGATATCGGATTCCCGCTGGTTATCCGCCCCTCCTATGTCCTGGGCGGTCGTGCCATGGAAATCGTGCGCGATCAGGCAAGCCTGGAGCGCTACATCTCCGAGGCTGTGGTCGTCTCTGGCGACAGTCCGGTTCTGCTCGACAGCTACCTAGCAGGCGCGGTCGAACTGGATGTCGACGCCTTGTGTGACGGCACAAACGTGCATGTTGCAGGCATCATGCAGCACATTGAAGAGGCTGGCGTGCATTCGGGCGACAGCGCATGTTCCCTGCCCCCCTACTCCCTTTCGACCAATGTGATTGCCGAGATCGAGAAGCAAACCCATGCGCTGGCCAAAGCACTGAACGTGGTTGGGCTTATGAACGTGCAATTCGCAATCAAGGATGAGGACATCTTCCTGATCGAAGTGAACCCGCGTGCATCGCGCACCGTACCTTTCGTGGCAAAATCCACAGACAGCGCCATCGCATCCATAGCTGCACGCGTCATGGCAGGTGAGCCGCTGTCGAACTTCCCGCAACGCCCCGCATATGACGCAGATGCCAGTTATGACAGCGTTCTGCCACTGGCAGATCCGATGACACTGGCAGACCCGAACATGCCTTGGTTCTCGGTCAAGGAGGCCGTGCTTCCCTTTGCCCGGTTCCCGGGCGTCGATACCATTCTTGGCCCCGAGATGCGCTCAACGGGCGAGGTCATGGGCTGGGATCGCACATTTGCCCGAGCCTTTCTCAAGGCGCAGATGGGTGCTGGCATGGTGCTGCCGGATGCAGGCTGCACCTTCATCTCGATCAAAGACATGGACAAGACACCCCAGATGCTGGAAGCGGCGCGGATCCTCCACGGCCTTGGGTTCAGCTCCGTTGGAACTCGGGGGACAGCCGCATGGCTCGAAGAAAACGGTGTGCCCTGTGGCGTGGTGAACAAGGTCTATGAAGGGCGCCCGGACGTGACCGACATGATGAAGGACAATGGCATACAGCTTGTCTTCAACACGACGGAAGGCGCGCAGGCGGTGGAGGACAGCAAGTCGATCCGCTCCATCGCGCTCTATGACAAGATCCCTTACTTCACCACGGCAGCTGGCGCGTACGCAGCGGCCCTCGCCATTCGAGAGCAGGCGCAAGGTGACGTAGGCGTCAAAGCTTTGCAGGGCTAGACCTCACAGGGCCTGAAACCGGTCAGATACGTCATCGAAGTTTGTGAGCATGGCGTCGCCCAATACCGACGCAAGCTGGACATCGCGCGGGTCCGGCATATCGCCATCCGCCGCCGTCAACAGAATGGGTTTCAATGTTGCCCACTTGGCCGCAACTTTCCTCAGTCCGACCTTGATATGAATGTTGGGCGCGGCGGCCAGCCCAGCAGCAGTATCACCGCTGATCAACTGTTCAATGGCTTGATCAAAGCGTACGATATCATCTGCCAGCGCATGGTGTGCATCGTCCGGGGCAAGCTCGGTCAAGAACAGGCACAGGTCCCGCTGGAACTTCTGCGACAGCACCCGCAGTTCCTGAACAAGCGCATAAGACCCGCGAAATTCCGACCCAACACTGGCCGGCGCATTCTCGCGCTTTTGCCGGTATCTGGATGAAAGTACCGGATTTGTCCGAAGCATGAGAGATACCGCCACGGTGTGGCGATCACCCGCCGCGATTTGTCGAGCGGATCGCGTAATGGTCGCCACGTCTTGCGCCAATGCCAGGTCCACGGCTCCAACAACTCCGAGAGTTCCTGACCGCGCCATGAGGCGGGCGGAGGACTCCGCGACATCATCCAAGTGAACCGAGGTGCTCGCTCCAACAAACAGCAGGCAAACGGATTTGGTCACGCGGTGCACCAGCACCGCCTGGTCTGCCCAATCCCTGACAGTCACACGATCCGCACCTGACGCCGGTCCACAGACAGCGAACGCCAACGGCAGCATCATGATCAGATGAACCGGAAATTTCACGCCTTACTCCAAGCCTGCTCTGCATCATCGGATAAGGCAAAGGGGCTTAAGGGCGCCTTAAGACGGCTGCTTCATTTTCGGTCGCATGACACTTGCCCTGCGCCCGGCATTCAGTATAACGCGCGCTCAGGCCGCTGTAGCTCAGCTGGTAGAGCACGTCATTCGTAATGATGGGGTCGGGGGTTCGAGTCCCTTCAGCGGCACCAAAACAGTTCAGACATTCGCGCCTCAGCCATGAGTTTGAGCGTGCCCAGTTGGAACAATCGGCCAACTTGGCAGCGCGACACCGCTGTCACGAAAACCCATTTGAATGCGCAAATACTCCTCCGAACTGCACTGAAAGCAGTTGTCCAAGGCTTGATGCATGCGGACCGGGTTGTCATCGTGCACTTACTTGGCGCGTCCAAAGCAGCCTGGATCAGTGAACAGCAAGACATTGGTCCCAATCGCACAGGTTGCGCGGCGGGCCGATTGAACCGGAGGACCCAAAGATAGCCAAGCAAAAGACAATCATCACGTGCGCGGTCACCGGGGCCATCCACACGCCAACCATGTCCGACCACCTACCCGCAACACACAACGCGATCGCAGAGCACGCCATCGCCGCCGCCGATGCAGGTGCGGCAATCCTCCACCTGCATACACGTGATCCTGAGGATGGCCGTCCGTCGGTCGATCCGGATCACTACAGCGGCATCCTCTCACGGGTGAAGCAATCGACGGATGCCGTTCTGAACATCACTACGGGCGGCGCACCGACCATGCGGATCGAAGAGCGCATTCAGGCAGCCCTACGCTTTAGCCCGGAGATGTGTTCGCTCAACATGGGGTCGATGAACTTTGCGTTCCACCTGCTCGCCGATCGCTACGACACGTGGAAACACGATTGGGAAAAGGACTATATCGCCGGGTCGGAAGCCAACATTTTTCGAAATACGTTCGCCGACATCAAGCAAGCCGCGACCGCGCTCGCGCCGCATAACGTCAAGTTCGAGCACGAGTGCTACGACGTGGGCCATCTCTACAACCTGAAACACTGCATGGAGATAGGTCTGTTCAAAGCCCCTATCTTCCTGCAGTTCGTGTTCGGCGTGCTGGGCGGGATCGGGGCCGAGGTAGACAACCTGATCTTCATGAAACGTACCGCGGACCGCCTGTTCGGCACCGACTACCGCTGGTCGGTGCTCGGCGCCGGGGCGGCGCAGATGCCGCTGGCAACAACGGCCAGCCAGATGGGCGGCAATGTCCGCGTGGGGCTGGAGGACAGCCTGTTCATCAGCCGCGGGCAACTTGCCAAAAACAATGCCCAGCAGGTCACCAAAATTCGCCGGATCATCGAAGACCTCGGATGCGAAGTCGCCACCCCGGACGAGGCCCGCGAGATGCTCGACCTCAAGGGCGGCGACAAGGTCGCGTTCTAGTCGTCATCCAGGAGGATGCGATGTGCGTCTCCATCGGGATCTGAATACTGGTCGTTTTTCAGCGTCCAGACAAAGGCGACAAGCGCCCCAAGACCCAGGATCAACGAACACGGAACAAGTATGACAAGCACGTTCATGTTTTTGCCTTTGTGCGAAGGGCGTTGACAGTCACCGTGATCGAGCTGGTGGACATGGCCAGCGCCGCCATCAGGGGCGAGGCAAAGCCAGCCAGCGCCAGCGGGATCGCCACAGCATTGTAGCACGCCGCAAGCCCGAAGTTCTCAAGAATCCGACGCCGCGCGCTGCGGGCAATGCCGATGGCATCGGGTATACCAGACAGGTGTTGACCCAGAAGCACCACATCGGCGGCGTTCTGGCTTGCTTCAAGCGCGTTGCCCGGCGCCATGGAGGCCCAGGCGCGAGTCAAGGCCAGCGTGTCATTCAACCCGTCGCCGACCATGACCACTTTGCGCCCGTCGGCTTGCAGCGCTTCTATCAGGTCCTGCTTCGCTTCTGGATCTACTTCGGCATGAACATGGTCCACACCCAGTTCGGCAGCGACGCGCGATGCGTTCTGCGCGCTGTCGCCTGTCAGCATGTGGACTTCCAACCCCATCGCGCGCAATCGCACCAGCGTCTCGTCCGCGTCGTCAAAGACCTGCTCCCGGCGCTCAAGCAAGTGATGCACATCACCAATGCGCAAAACAGTCCCCTGCCCCACACCGGCCCAGGCCGCATTGCCAAAGCGGACTTCTGTGCCTTGCCAAACGCCAGAGACACCGTTCCCACGATGCTCCGACACCTGTTCCAGCTTCGCAGGCGTAACACTCTTAAACAGTGGCAGGACCGACCGGCTGAGCGGGTGTGCCGATGCTTGTGCAAGCGCCTTCAGAACACTGCGCGCATCGTCCTGCATGGTAGCTGGTGGAACCAAAGCGGCTGCCGAAAGCGTACCGGTCTTGTCGAGGACGATGGTATCTACCTCCGCCAACCGCTCCAGCGCGGTTTCGGACTTCACCAACAGCCCCATGCGGAACAGGCGGCCTGTGGCGACCGTCGCCACGGCAGGCACGGCCAGCCCCAGTGCACACGGGCAGGTGATGATCAGCGTGGCGATGGCGATCTTCAGCGCGTTGTACCAATCCCCCGTCGCAACCGACCAGCCCACGAAGGCAGCGAAGGACAAACCATGGACCAGCGGGGCATAGATCGCCCCTGCGCGGTCAGCAAGGCTCGTATACCGGCTCCGCGCGCCCTCTGCCTGTGCTGCGATCTGGATCAGACGACGCAGGGTCGACCCTTTGGCCGCCACGGTCGTGTGCATGGTCACCGGACCAGTCAACACGACCTCCCCTGCGGTCAGCGCTTCTCCCTGTGCAACGGCAATCTCGTCGCTTTCGCCGGTCAGCGCGCTGCGATCCACCTGCGCGCCAGTACTATCCAGCACACCGTCGACAGGCACCCGCGATCCGGCGGCAAGCCAAAGCGTGTCTCCCGCTGCCACTTCATCGACTGCCACCGTCACACGCTTGTCGCCTTCCAACCGCGTGACGCGCAAAGGTTCCAAAGCGGCAAGATCCGCAGCCGCTGAGCGTGCCGCCTGCCGCATACGTTTTTCCAACACCCGCCCGCCAAGAAGGAAGAAGGTCAGGGACAACGCGGCATCAAAATATGCGTGCTCCCCGCCCTGGGTTGTCTCGTAAAGCGACAGGCCACAGGCCAGCAGGATCGCCAGCGAAATCGGCACGTCCATGTTCAGACGTCGGACACGCAGGACCGACCAGGCCGACCAGAAAAACGGTTGGGCGCAATAGACAGCGGCCGGCAACGAAATCGCGGCGGCAATCCAGTGAAAAAAGTCGCGCGTTGCATCGGTCGCGCCGGACCAGACGGCCACGGACAGCAACATGACATTCATCATGGCAAAGCCAGCAACCCCAAGGCGCATGGTCAGCCCATCGTCCTGGGCATGACGGCCCGCATCGCGGGCCTCATGCGCCTCGAACCCGATCTCGGCCAGGGCCGCGATCCACGGGGATGGGTCCAGCCCGGGCTCAGCGGTGATGGCGACGCGCTTGCGGCTCAGGTTCACACGGGCTGCGGCAATGTCAGTGCGGGTGTTCAGCAACCCCTCGACCGAGCGGATGCAAGCCGCGCAATGGATGCCGGGCAGGATCAGCTCGTGCGTGGGCAGGCCTGCGTCACGCCCGGCCCCTTCGGCAACGGGACCTGCGGCAACGCAGCCGGGGCAGGATGCGACCGTCATTGACGCACCCGCAGCACAACGCGTTGACGGAAGTCGGTGCCATCAGGCGCCACGGCGGCCAGACGCAGGTTCCAGTTCCCCGGTGCCAATTCGGGAATGGTTGCAACAAACCGCGTTCCGTCATGGCGGAACAGAGGGATCATGTCCTCGCCCACATGAGTGGCGCGGCCCAGCGTGGCCGCCTTGAGGGTCGGAACAACCGGCCCTATGTCGTCGTCGATATACAGAGCCAACATGTCACCGTTGGTTTCCAATCGGACATCCCAGCCCAACGCCTCTTGCGCCTCCCGCTCTTCGTCAAAGACCTGACTGACCATGTAGGAGTTCTTGGTTTCCAGCCCCGGAAAGGTGCTGACCGCTTGAAAAGCCATCGTGAGATTCACGCTGATGATGATGGCAAAACCGGTGCAGAAGATTGCAAGCACGTGCCAGCCCTTGAGTTCCTTGATCATGTCTCAGCCCTTTCCGTTGAATATGGTGGCAACGCCAGCACGGTCGTCTGTTTCGACGTCTTCGACCCATAGACGCAGGTCGGTGGTTTCGGCATCGGCAGCCGGGTCTTGCGACCGAGCAATCACGTACACGCGTGCCTGCAGCGTTTCGTTTGCAGGCACGGTTACATGGTTGGCGACGGCTCCGTCGCTTTCCACGTCGATGCGCAGAATGTCTTCCGAGGTTAGCATGACCCGGAATTCTCGCGGTTCTGCCGTCAGGTTGCGGATACGCAGGGTATAGGCGTTGCGCACCGACCCGTCCGACAGGGTCACGAATTGCGGATTGCGCACCGGCTCGACCGTCAGGTCGATGTCGGAACGGATGAACAGCGCGTAGACCAGCGCTACGCCAATCAGCGACCACATGGCGGTATACAGCATCGTGCGCGGGCGCAGAACGTGCTGCCAAATCGGCCGCGGCGGCGCTCCGTTGGTCTCGGCCTCTTCATCCGAAAGCGCCAGATAGTCGATCAAACCACGCGGCTTACCAATCCGCTCCATCACCTCGTCGCAGGCGTCGATACAGAGGGCACAGGTGATACACTCCATCTGCTGCCCGTCGCGGATGTCGATGCCCGCAGGGCAAACATTCACACAGGCCATGCAGTCGATGCAGTCGCCCCGCTGATCAGCATCCTCGGCCTTCATGTGCTTGCCGCGCGGCTCGCCCCGCCAGTGGCGATAGGCAACGGTCAGCGTGCTCTCATCCATCATGGCCGCTTGGATACGCGGCCAGGGGCACATGTAGTTACAGACCTGTTCCCGCATGAACCCACCAAAGACAAAGGTGGTCGCGGTCAGGATCAGAATGGTCGAATACGCGACCAGCGGTGCGTCAAAGGTGACAAGATCCCGCGCCAGCGTCGGCGCATCGGCAAAGTAGAACACCCAGGCCCCGCCGGTAGCGAGCGCGATGAAAAACCACACGATCCACTTGGTCATGCGCAAGCGAAACTTGGTGAAAGACCACTCAGCGTTCCACAGGCGCACACGGGCGTTGCGGTCGCCTTCGATCCAGCGCTCCACCAGTATGAACAGGTCGGTCCACACGGTCTGCGGGCAGGTATAACCGCACCACACACGACCCAAGGCCGAGGTGAAAAGAAACAGGCCAAGGCCCGCCATGATCAGCAGACCGGCCACGAAATAGAATTCATGCGGCCAGATCTCGATCCAAAGGAAATAGAAACGCCGCCCCGCCAGATCGACCAGAACCGCCTGATCAGGCAGGTTCGGGCCACGATCCCAACGGATCCAGGGGGTCAGGTAGTAGATGGCCAGGGTCACGCCCATGATCCACCATTTGAGCGTGCGATACGTGCCCTTCACCCTGCGGGGAAAGATCGGTTCGCGCGGCGCATAGAGCGGCGGCGGAGTAGCCGGAGACTGTGTCATTTTCGGTTGTCCTGTTCGTAAGCGTACCCTGCACATCGCCGGGTCGCACAGCCTTGATCTGGATCAAGCATGAAAGGGAAATCCCGGTCTCTGCATGGTACGAACAGGACAGAGACCGGGACCGCCGCGCATCGCCTCCAAAGGGGCGTAAATGCGCCCGACGCGCGGCGTGGTGAGAAGACCGCGAGGGTTACTCGCCGCCTCCCAACTGGTGCAGGTAGAGCGTGACGGCTTTGATCTCGTACTCGTCCAGCCGCTCGCCCCAGGCAGGCATCACGCCGAAGCGGGAGTAAGTGACCGTCTCGGTCAGGGTCTCGCGATCCCCGCCATAGAGCCAGATGGCATCGTTGAGCGTCGGCGCGCCCTGCAACCGGTCCCCTTCACCATTGACACCGTGACAGGCGCTGCACTGTTCTTCGAACCAGACCATGCCCTGCTCAGCCATGGCCGCGTCATGCTCCTGACCTGATATGGCAAGCACGTATTCGACTGTCTGGCCGATCTCCTCGTCAGACAGGATGTCGCCAAAGGCAGGCATCTCGGACCAGCGGGCGTCGGGGTCGGTCTCGTTCCGGATACCGTGGCGGACCGTGTACTCGATCTCTTCCAGCGTCCCGCCCCACAGCCATGCGTCGTCCAGCAGGTTGGGATAGCCCGCCGCCTGCACACCGGCCGCACCTTGACCATGACATTGCGAGCAATTGGCAAGGAACACAGATGCGCCACCGGCAACACCGAAGCGGTGGGCCGGATCGTCCGGCGCCAGCGTCGACAGATCGGCAGCCGCCAGACGTTCCGACACCTCGGCATTTCGGGCGTCAACCTCGGCAATCCGTTCGGCAACCTCTGCACGGGTGGAATACCCCAACAATCCCTGCGTCGCGGAGTTGACAAGCGGCCATGCCGGATAGGCGATTGTATAGGCGAGACCCCAGGCCACCGTGCCGTAGAAGGTCCAGAGCCACCAGCGCGGTAGAGGATTGTTCAACTCCTTGATCCCGTCCCATTCGTGTCCGGTGGTGTCCGTCCCGGTGACCTGATCAATGTCTTTGTTCTCATCAGCCATCTTGCTTGGCCTCCGGTTCTTGCGCATCCAGGTGCGCGTCAGTGTCGTTTCGCAGGGGGATGCCAGCGGCCTCGTCATTGGCCGCCTTGGCTGAAGGTCGGACCGCATAAAGGCAGGCCGATATGTAGAAGAGCATCATTGCAACCAAAGCCCAGCTGCCCGCAAATTCTCGCAGAATGGAATATGTCGTTTCCATGTCAGCCTCCTATCGGGTCGGGTCCGGGGTGAAGGTCGAGAAGTCGACCAACGTGCCCAGCATCTGCAGATAAGCGATCAGCGCATCCATCTCGGTCAGCTCGGGCTGGCCATCGAAGTTGGACACCACGGCTCCGGGATAGCGTTCGACCAGACCATCCCAGTCGCCATCCGGATCGGCCTGCACCCTGAAATCGGCAGAGGCCTGTGCGATCATCTCGTCGGTATACGGTACGCCGACGAAGCGATGGGTGCGCAACAGATCCTCTATCCGCTCGCCATCTATGACCGCATCGGCAAGGAAGGCATATTTCGGCATGATCGATTCCGGCACCACGGACTGCGGGTCCATCAGGTGATCGACATGCCATGCATCCGAGTACCGGCCACCCACGCGGGCCAGATCAGGCCCTGTCCGCTTTGACCCCCACTGGTGCGGGTGATCGTATTTCGACTCCGCCGCCAGCGAGTAGTGACCATAGCGCTCAACCTCGTCCCGCATGGGGCGGATCATCTGGCTGTGGCAGACATAGCAGCCCTCGCGGATGTAGATATCGCGTCCGGCCAGTTCCAGCGGGCTGTAGGGCCGCACGCCCTCCACCTCCTCAATCGTGTTTTCGAGGTAGAAAAGCGGTGCGATCTCCACGATCCCGCCGACGGACACGGTCAGCAGCGAGAAGACGAACAGAAGCGTCGGACTGCGTTCAAGCACTTGGTGGCGCTGAAGAAATCCTTGTTTCATGGTTGTTTCTCCTTACGCAGCTTGTGCAGGTTGAGCCGCAGCAACAGGGGCTGCCGGCGGGGCCACACGGACGGGCGCGCCGCCCCGGATGGTCATCCACATGTTCCAGATCATGATGCAGGCGCCGGTCAGGTACAGAACCCCGCCCAATCCACGCACCACATACATCGGGAATTTCGCGCTCACGGTATCTGCGAACGAGTTCACCAGGAACCCTTGGGCATCGACTTCGCGCCACATCAGGCCCTCCATGATACCGGTCACCCACATGGATGCCGCGTAAAGCACGATGCCAATGGTCGCGAGCCAGAAGTGCCAGTCGATGGCAGCCATCGAATACATCTGCTTGCGGCCCCACAGGCGCGGCGTCAGGAAGTAGAGCGCGCCAAAGGTGATCATGCCGTTCCAACCCAGCGCACCGGAGTGCACGTGACCAATGGTCCAGTCGGTGTAGTGGCTGAGGCTGTTGACCGCCTTGATGGACATCATCGGCCCTTCAAAGGTCGACATGCCGTAGAACGCCAGACTGATCACCATCATCCGGATGATCGGATCGGTGCGCAGCTTGTCCCACGCGCCTTGCAACGTCATCAGACCGTTGATCATGCCACCCCAACTCGGCATCCACAGGATGATCGAGAACACCATGCCCAAGGTCGAGGCCCAGTCGGGCAGCGCGGTGTAGTGGAGGTGGTGCGGACCAGCCCAGATGTAGAGGAAGATCAGCGCCCAGAAGTGGATGATCGACAGCTTGTAGCTGTAAACGGGACGGCCCGCCTGCTTCGGCACGAAGTAATACATCATGCCGAGGAAACCGGCGGTCAGGAAGAAGCCCACCGCGTTGTGGCCATACCACCACTGCGTCATCGCATCCTGCACGCCCGAAAAGACCTGCACGGACTTGGAGCCCAGCAGGGAGACCGGAATACTCAGGTTGTTGACGATGTGCAGCATCGCCACGGTGATGATAAAGGCGAGCAGGAACCAGTTCGCGACATAGATATGCTTTTCCTGCCGCTTGAAGATCGTGCCCATGTAGACCGCCAGAAAGGCGACCCAGACGATGGTCAGCCAAATGTCCACATACCACTCAGGCTCGGCATATTCCTTGGACTGCGTCGCGCCCAGCAGGTAGCCGGTCGCCGCCATCACGATGAACAGCTGATAGCCCCAGAACACGAACCACGCCGTGTTGCCGCCCCACAGCCGCGCGCCGCATGTGCGTTGCACGATATAGAATGACGACATGATCAGCGCGTTGCCCCCAAACGCGAAAATCACCGCGCTGGTGTGCAGCGGGCGCAGGCGTCCGAAGTTTGTGAAAGGCTGTCCCCAATCGAAGTTCAGCGCGGGAAAGGCCAGTTGGAAGGCGATGAACACCCCGGCCAAAAAGCCCACGACGCCCCAGAACCCCGTGGCGATCACGCCCGCGCGGATCACACCGTCCATGTAACCGGACGTGTCGACTTGGGGCTTGTCGCTGTCGATCTGGCGAACCTGCCAAATGAACATGCCCGCAGCGATCACAAAGATCAGCGCGGCGTGCAGTTTATAGGCCAGATCGTGGCCCCAATCCGCTGCGATGGCAGCAAACAGGGCGACGAGGCCAAGCAAAATGAGTTTAATGTAGTCCCACATTCTCTTTCCTTTGCAAATTCGCACTGATCACCTTGGCTTGAGGGACCTGCGCGCGTCTGCGCACTGTCCCCGCGGGGACAACAGACCTGTTCGTATGTTGGTGGATTAGGCCCGCGCCGCCTTGCGCGCGTTGATCTGGATCAAGACACCGGCATTTACCGTATGACATGCACCGCGCAGGGCGCGTGGCGTGTCACCCAGGCCGCAGTCGAACCCAGCAGGATGTCCGAAAGTGCAGGTTGGTGAGACGGAATCACGATCAGATCCACACTATGCTTCTGCGCATAGTCGGTAATGCTCCGACCTGTGGCGCCCTCGATCAGCGCGCTCTGCGCATTTGGCAATTCGGCCGCCATGACCTGCAACCGCTGTGCCAGACGCTCGCGGTTGCCGATCACCAGATCGGAGGGAACGAACTCGGCCGCATAGACCGGGATCTGTTCCAAGACATGCAAAAGCGTGATCAGCGCGCCCTCTGAAGACAGGTGTTTCGCCACCTCCTCCGCGCGCTGGTGATCGCGATCTTCCCCGAACGCGACCGGGATCAAAATGTTTTTGTACATGAAACAGCCCTCCTTCGACCTTTCGGTCAAAAGGGATAGGCCGCAATGCACATGACTGCGTTGATGTGGATCAAGAGGTGGTCACGTCAGACCAGCGGGCCACCATCGGAATCGTCACCACTTTCCAGAAGCAATGTTTCAAGATCGGGCACAATCACACTGCGATTGCCATCCAGTTCGATCACGCCATCCTTGCGCAAACCTGTGAATTGTCGGCTGACGGTTTCGATGGTCAGACCGAGGAAATTGGCCATCGCCTCGCGGCTGATCGGCAATTCGATTCGCGAGGTATCCCCAAGGACACGCCCATCTGGATGCACGGTCCGCTTCGCGATCAGCATCAGGAAACTCGCGATCTTCTCGCGCGCCGTCTTGCGGCCCAGAAGCAGCATCCAGTCGCGGGCCGCGTCCAGTTCGTCCAGCGCCATCTCAAGCATCCGTTCCTGGACGTGCGGGATACGTACCAGCAAATCCTCGAACGGTTTGCGGTAAAAACAGCACAGCGTCACGTCTGTCACAGCGGTGACATCATATTGGAGCGTGGACCGGCCCGGACGACCAATGAAGTCCGATGGCAAAAGCAAACCGACCAACTGCGTCCGACCGTCCTCGATCGCGCGTTCGAGGGTCGCTGTCCCCATTACGACCGAGGCAACGACGTCCAACGCATCCCCACGCATCGCGATGGTCTGGCCTGCAGAATAGGACTTGTAGAACTTGATCGCGTTCAGCTCGACCAGCTCGTCATCATCGCAGCGCGCGCACACCGCCCTGTGGCGGATCGGGCAGCTTGAGCAATTTTCGATGGCCGTCAGCGGTTTGTTCATCCCGCCCTCCGTTGATCTGGGTCAATGCACGCAACAGGCGCTTCACTCAACTTCGCCACATGAAACACGTTTCCGAACTCCGCCGACATGGGCTTTTCGACGCACGGGTGCCACGCTTTACGAGCTACCCGCCCGCAAACTGGTTCAGTGAAAAGGTCGACGCGGAGTGCGTCCATACCTGGCAATCCACTGCGCCCAAGGATGCAAAGATTTCGCTTTATGTCCACATTCCCTTTTGCCGCAGACTATGCTGGTTCTGTGCCTGCCGTACGCAAGGCACGCGCAGCGAAGCCCCCCTCGCGCCCTATGTTGAGCGCGTGCTGACCGAAGCCCGGCAAATGCGCAACGGCTTTTCAAACGGGGTGCAGACCCGGCGGCTTCATTTGGGCGGAGGAACGCCGACGATCCTGCCCGCGCCTGTTCTTGATCACCTTTTGACGGGGCTGCACGACATCTGGGACTTCAGCGCGCTCGACGAATTCTCAGTCGAAGTGGACCCGACAGATGTTGGTCCTAAACGCCTTGCCATGCTCAAACAGCACGGCCTGTCGCGCGCCAGTCTCGGCATTCAGGACTTTGACCCGCAGGTTCAGCAGGCCATCGGGCGCGAGCAGTCGCGTGACCTGACCGCCAGCGTCGTAGACCAATTGCGCGCACTGAACGTGAACGCGTTGAATTTCGACCTGCTCTACGGCCTGCCCTACCAGACGGAACAAACGCTCACCGCTACCTTGGAGTCCGCGCTGGAGATGGAACCGGGCCGTATCGCGCTTTTCGGCTATGCCCACGTGCCCTGGATGTCGAAACGCCAGTCCCTGATCCCCAGCGACGCGCTTCCTGCGCCCGAAAAACGCCTTGCGCTGTTTGATCTCGCGCGCCGGACGCTGCTGGGAAGCGGCTACGTGCAAATCGGCATTGACCACTTCGCCCGCCCCGACGACGCGCTGGCGCAAGCGTTTTTCAACAAGCGCCTCACACGGTCCTTCCAAGGGTACACGGACGACACCGCCCCTTACCTGGTTGGGCTCGGCGCATCGGCAATCTCGACCTATCCGCAGGGGTTTGCGCAAAACATCCCCGTCACGGGCAAGTACGCCGCTCAGGTGGAAGCCAACGAACCCGCCCTTTGGCGCGGCTACGTGCTGACGGAAAGTGATCACCTGCGCGCCGACATCGTCGAACAGCTCATGTGCTATCACGCGGCGACCTTGTCACTGTCACAACGGGCCGATCAGACGATCTTGTCCAACATCCAGCACATCGTTGATCGGTTCGGCGATGCCGTGTCCTGGGACGGCAAGACGCTGACAATCACACGCTGGGCACACCCGCTGGTGCGGATGATCGCCGGCACCTTTGCTACGGAACAGACCGCACAGACCGACAAGCGGACCTACAGCGCAGCGATCTAGTCGAATACCAGTGCCTGCGGCGTCCCTGCCTCGTAAGAGGCCTGCGCCGCATCCGCCATCACTTGGGCCTTGTAGCCGTCGATCCCGCTCGGGTTCGGCGGGGTACCAGCGGTCAGCACCTCGACAAAATGCTGCATCTCGGCGGTGTAGGCGGCGGCATAGCGTTCAAGAAAGAACGGCTCGGTCGGGGCGCGTGTGAAGCCACTCGCATCGGAGACTTCGACAGTGGACGTCAGGACATTGTCGGCGCGCAACATGCCCTCTTCTCCATGCACCTCGATCCGCTGGTCATAGCCATAGGCGGCACGGCGCGAGTTGGAGATTTGGCACAGCGTGCCGGAAGCGGTCCGCAGGCTCACCATCGCCGTGTCGACATCCCCCGCCCCTCCAATCGCCGGGTCCACGAGGCAAGAGCCGTGGGCAAAGATCTCTACCGGGTCCTCGCCCAGCAGAAACCGTGCCATGTCCAGATCATGGATCATCATGTCACGGAAAAGACCGCCAGAGGTCTTGATGTACCCGATGGGTGGTGGCGATGGGTCGCGGGACAGGATCGTCACCATCTCAACCTTGCCGATGCGGCCCGCGTCGATCTGGGTTTTCAGGGTGCGGAAGTTCGGATCGAAACGCCGGTTGAAGGCGATGAAGAACGGCACATCGTGCTGTTCTACCACGGCAAGGCAATCCCGGATGCGGGCCGCGTTCAGGTCGATGGGCTTTTCGCAGAAGATCGCCTTGCCTGCGCGCGCCGCACCATGGATCAGGTCGTAGTGGGTTGTCGTCGGCGTGCCGATCACCACTGCGTCGATGTCGGAGGCGGCGAGGATATCCTCGACCTCCATCACCTTTGCGCCCGTGCGTTTCGCCAACGCCTCGGCCGCCTCCGGCATAGCGTCTGCCACTGCAGCGACCTGCGCGCCGTCGAGCCCCATCACGCTGCGGGCGTGGACCTGCCCGATGCGGCCGCAGCCCAGAAGTGCGATGTTGATCATGGGCTTAGCCTCTCATTGTTTTCAGGACCGTGCGCGTGGCCGCGACGACAGGGTCATGCGTGTCTTTCAAAATCTGCACCCGGTCGAAGCGGTCGGGGTCGGCGTTGACGGCCTCGCGTAGAGCATGGCCAAAAGCCTGCCGCAGCTCGGTCCCGATGTTGAACTTGCAGATATTGGTTTGGGTGGCGAGCTTGCGGCGTTGCGCTGATGGCACGCCGGAGCCTCCGTGGATCACCAGCGGTACATCTGTTACGGCCTGAATGGCCGCAATACGATCTTCGTCCAGACCGCCAGACTGATCCGTCTGAAGGTGGACGTTGCCCACGGAAATCGCCATGGCATCGACGCCCGTTTCTGCCGCGAACTGCGCGGCCTCTGTTGGGTCAGTCCCTGCGGACGCTTCGCCATTGTCGTAGCCCACAAACCCGATCTCGCCCTCGCAGGAAATGCCCGCAGCATGGGCCATATCGACGATGGCCTTGGTCTCGGCAATGTTCTCGGTCAGGGGCTTACGCGAGCCGTCAAACATGAGCGAAGTGAAGCCGCTGTCCAGCGCCTCTTTGCATTCATCAAAGGTATAGCCGTGGTCCAGATGCGCCACGACCGGCACGGATACTCGTTCGGCCAGATGGCGGAACATCTTGCCCAGGATGGGCAGCGGCGTGTGCGCGCGGCAGGATGGCCCGGCTTGCAGGATCACCGGACACCCTTCGGCCTCGGCGGCCGCCACGTAGGCGCACATGTCTTCCCAGCCCAGCGTGACCAACCCCGCCACGGCGTAGCCTTGGGCCTTGGCCGGGCCCAGCACCTCTGCCAGCGTTGCAAGGGTCATTTGAACTTCGCGATCATGTCCTTGATGCCCGGGATCGTTTCGATCTGGTAGGCATGGGTGGGCTGGAAATACTGCACCAGACTGCGCTGGCTGAGCCCGCCAAGGATGGTGAAATAGTACATCTCGTAGCCCGGCAGCACCGCGCAGGGATGGTAGCCGTTGTCGAGGCAGATCGTGGAGCCATCCACGATGTGATAGGCGTCGCCCGCCTTGCCATCCTCGCGCTGCAGCATCTGCACGCCCGAGCCGTGGTTGGGCCGGAAGCGGAAGTTATAGGTCTCGTCATGGCGGGTTTCGATGATCTCGCCCGCCTTCGAGCGGTCGGTGTCGTGCTTGTGGCTTGGAAAGCCGGACCAGCCGCCCTGCCCCACCGTGAAGAGTTCGGACACCAGCAGGCGGCCGACCTTGTCGTGATATTTTGTGCCGAGGATGTGCTTGATCTTGCGGTGTGTTTTCGTGTCATCCGAGCCGTATTGGACGAGGTCCAGCTCGTCATTACGGACGGCGAAGGCGTCGAGCACCTTGTCGTATTTCGCGCCTGCGACGAAGATTTCGGCCTCGTCCGAGGTACAGACCATCTCGGCCTTCGCAGCGGTAGGGACATAAACGCCTTCGGGCTCACCGTCCCATACGTCCACACCGCGCCCGCCCAGGGCATCGGCCTTGAACCCTTCGACGTTCACATCAACGGTGCCTGTGGCAGGCACAATGCATGTCTCGTAGCCGGGCACGGAGTATTCAAACGCCTCGCCCTTCTTCAACTTCACGATGTTGAAGTAGTTCAGCGGGACGGTCGGGTCGTCGGCGTCCACGATGGGTTTGTTCTGGTTGTCGAAAGGCGCGATATGCATCGGCGTGCCTCCTTTAAGCTGGTGTCGGACCGGGATGATTGGTCAGAAAATCATCCAACAGGTCAGGTGTTGGCATGGCGGGCGCGCAGCCCGGTTGCGAGACGGTGATGGACGCGCAGGCCGAGCCGCGCAGGATGGCCGTGCGCAGGTCGTTGTCGTCGGCGATGCCGGTCATGAGCCCCGCCATGAAGGCATCCCCCGCCCCGTTCGGTTTGACGGCAGTGACGGGGTAGATGCCTGTGGCGATCTCTTCGCCGCCTGCATAGGTGACGGCCCCTTTCTCGCCCATCTTGTAAATCACGATGTCTGCAGTTGTTTCGGACAGAGCGCGGGCCTTGGCCTGCCCCTTGTCCATACCGCCCGCCATGAAGCCGAATTCCTCGTCATTGCCGACGATCATGTCCGACGTCTCTGCCGCGCGACTGAGCACCTCTGCGGCCACCTCCGGCGACGGCCAGGAATAGGGGCGATAATCGACGTCGAAGATGATGGGCAGGCCCGCCGCCTTGGCCAGTTCGAAGGCACGGAACGTGGCGCTGCGCGAGGGTTCGGCGGCAAAGACTGTGCCTGCGGTAATCAGCGCGCCGTAACGGGTGTAGTCTACCGCCTCGACATCCGCGACCGTCATTTGAAAGTCCGCCGCCCCATTGCGATAGATGACGTTCCGGTGCCCCTCGAGCACACTTTCATAGAAGGCCAGCGAGTTGCGGTATTCGCCGCCCACCCGCTGCACGTGATTGGTGTTTACGCCGTAGTGTTGAAGGCGGTTGATGCAGTAACTGCCAACCGAGTCGTCGGACACGGACGTGACCAGCGCGGCCTTGCCGCCCAGCTTGCAGATGCCTGCCCCGATGTTGGCCGCCGATCCGCCAAGGTCAACTGTCAACCGTTCGGCATCTTCGGCCCGTACGCCCACATCGGTGAAAAAGTCGATGCCCGCGCGGCCCACGATTACAAAATCATTGGCCTTGATGCCGTCCAGAAGCGCACTCATGTGATGCCCTCGGCGTTCACGGCGTCCGCCTCGTCCAGAATTTCCGGGTATTTGTAGTTGAAGCCCAGAAGCTGGCGCAACTCGGGGCGCGCCGCATCAAGGAAGGATTGGGGCAATGCGCCCGGCATATCCTCCAGCGGCTTCACGAATTTCGGGATGTAGTTGATGAGAACCGCGTTGCGGTCGTGGTCGGCGTTGTTGGGCATTGCGCAATGCCAGGCCGCGCCAAAGAAGATCACCGTGTCGCCCGGCGCGCCCGTCATGCGCGCGCAATTGGCATAGAAATGGTCGTGATCCTCTGCCGTGGGATAGCGCATGTCCTTTTGCGTGCCGGGCAGATAGGCCGTCGCCCCGCTTTCTTCGGTGAACGGGTCGAGCGCGATAGTGACCTGCGCATTCATGGGAAAGCTGGCGTTCAGGCCTATCGGGTGCGTGTCGGGCGCATGGAAATCCCAATAGGGGAAGTCGATATGCGGCTCCTGCCCCGGCCCGCCAGGCAGGATACGGTTGGCTGCGATGGACCCCATGATGAATTCGGACCCCAACCAGCGGCGCAGCACGGCCATGATGACGGGATGCGTGGCCATGTCCGAGAACACCTCGCCCTTGGCGAGCAGGTTCCAGACCCGGCGTTGCAGGTTCGCGCGGCCTTCCTCCATGGCGGCGCCCTGAAAGTGGGTAACCTTGTCACCCTCGCCGTCCGAATGCGCCATGATCAGCGCGCGGGCATCGGCGATCTGCGTGTCCGAGAAAAGGCCAGTGATGCGCACGGCTCCGGGGCCATTCAGCATCTCGTCACAGATGGCGACGGGATCGGCAGTGTCGGCGGTGAAAGTCCGCATCACACCCCCTTGCGCTGTTTCGGGCGGGAGGATTCCCAATCTGCATGGGCAGCCGCCACTTTGTCATTGTCCGTGACATGCGGCGTGCCGACCTCCCACCACGCATGGCCGCCCTCGGTCCAACCCTCATAGGCGTCGACCTTCATGCAGATGACATAGGTCTTGTCGCTGGCCTTGGCCCGCTTGAACGCCTCGCCCAGTTCGGCGGGGTTTTCGACAGTTTCCGCTGCCGCGCCCATGCTGGCGGCGTGGGCTTCGAAATCGACGGCAAAGGCCTGCGGGATGGTGGGCGCATCGCTCAGAAGATTGTTGAAGCTTTCATTGCCGGTGTTGTTCTGCAGTTTGTTGATGACGGCGAAACCGCCGTTGTCGAGGACCAGCACGATCATCTTTTTCTGTGACAGAAGGGACGAATAGATGTCCGAATTCATCAAGAGATAGGACCCATCACCGCAGAAGGTGATCACGTCCTGATCCGGTTCGCGCTCGGATTGGGCGATGCGTGCCCCCCAAGCGCCCGCAATCTCGTAGCCCATGCAGGAAAAGCCGAACTCCACATCGACGGTACCGATGTCGAGCGTGCGCCAATTGGCCGTGACCTCGGCGGGCAGACCGCCTGCCGCCGCCACAACCCGGTCGCGCGGGTCGCAAGCCGCGTTCACGACGCCGATGGCCTGAGCATAGGAGTTGGGCCGGTTGCCGTGGGCCACGTTGTCCGCGACATAGGCCACCCATTTGGCACGTTCTTCCTTGGCAAAATCGCCCCAGCCGGACGGTGTCGTATATCCTGTTATGGCAGCGCCTAGGGCTTCGAGGCCCAGCTTGGCATCACCCACCATGGGCAGTGAGCGGTGCTTGCCCGCATCATGCCGTCCGGCGTTGAGACCGATGATCTGCGCATCATGGGCAAAGGCGGTCCACGACCCGGTTGTGAAATCCTGCAGCCGGCAGCCCACGGACAGGATCACATCGGCCTTCTCGGCCACCGCGTTGGCGCTTTCCGAGCCGGTCACGCCAATGGGGCCGCAGTTCAGCGGATGGGTGTCGAGCATGTTGGCCCGGCCCGCGATGGTCTCAACCACCGGGATGCCTGTCGCCTCGGCAAAGGCCGTCAACTCTTCAACAGCCCCGGAATATTGCACCCCGCCGCCCGCGATGATCATCGGCCGCTTGGCCGCTTTCAGGGCTGCAGCGGCATCGGCGACCTCTGCCGCGTCGGGGAATTGGCGGCGGATGCGGTGCAGTTTTTTCGCAAACATCTCGACAGGATAGTCGTAGGCCCAGCCCTGCACATCTTGCGGCAGCCCGAGAAACGCAGGCCCGCAATCGGCAGGGTCCAGCATCGTGGCAATCGCACTGGGCAGGGACTGGATGATCTGGGCTGGGTGCGTGATCCGGTCCCAGTAGCGGGTCACTGCCTTGAAGGCGTCGTTCACGCCGAAGGTTGGATCGCCGAAATGCTCAAGCTGTTGCAGCACCGGGTCCGGCAGGCGGGTGAGAAACGTATCCCCGCATAGCATCAGCATCGGCAAGCGGTTGGCGTGCGCCAGCGCGGACGCCGTCAGCAGGTTTGCAGTGCCCGGCCCCGCGCTCGCTGTGCAGAACATGAAACGCTGGCGCAGCCATGTCTTGGCGTAGCCAGCCGCCGCAAATCCCATGCTTTGCTCGTTTTGCCCGCGATAAAGCGGCAGCGCGTCGCGGTGGTCATAGAGCGCCTCGCCCAGGCAGGTCACATTGCCATGGCCAAAGATGCCGAAACCGCCGCCGCACAGTCGCCATTCCTGGCCATCAATCTCGATGTATTGCGCCGCAAGATAGCGGATGATCGCCTGAGCCGTTGTCAGACGCACGGTGTCGCTGCCCGCCATTCTATCCTCCCTTGGCTTGCGCGATATGCTGGTGTGACGATTCTGTATTGACCCGTCCGATGGAATGACGATACCGGTATTGCAACCGGTTGCAAACACTTTTTGGGGGAGGAGCCCGGATGGCAGAGATCGGCATCGGGATCGTCGGTGGCGGCTATATGGGCAAGGCCCATGCGGTGGCGTTTGGCGCCGTCGCCGCTGTTTTCGACACGGCCCTGCGCCCAAGATTGGAAATGGTGTGCGCCACGTCCGAGGCGTCGGCAGAAAAGTACCGCGCAACCTATGGATTTGCACGTGCAACCTCCGACTGGCGAGCGCTGGTCAACGACCCGAAGGTCGAGGCCATCGTCATCGCCTCCCCCCAGGACACGCACCGGGACATCGCCTTTGTCGCCTTTGCCGCGGGCAAGCCGGTGCTCTGCGAGAAACCGCTGGCCGAAACGCCGGATCACGCGCGCGAGATGGTGGCGGCAGCCAAGGCCGCGGGCGTCGCCAACATGGTCGGCTTCAACTACGCCAAGACCCCCGCCACGCAGTATGCCCGCAAGCTGGTGGCCGAGGGGCGCATCGGTCAGGTTACATCCTTTCGCGGCGAGATGACCGAAGACTTTTTTGCCGACCCGAACGATCCCGGCACCTGGCGCGCCCAAGGGGACGCCAATGGCTGCATGGGCGATCTGGCCCCCCACCCCATCAACTGTGCGCAGGCGCTCATGGGCCCGATTGAGGCGCTGTTTGCCCGTGTTGAGACCGTGCATCCCATGCGCGGTGGCGTTGAGGTGACCAATGACGATCAGGCCTATCTGACGCTGCGCTTTGCCTCCGGCATCAACGGCAGCCTGTTCATCAGCCGCGTCGCGACGGGGCGCAAGATGGGTTATGCCTATGACATCTATGGCACGGGCGGCGCCATTCGCTTTGATGGCGAAGACCAGAATGCGCTCTGGCTTTACACCGCCGAGGGGCCCGAGGCCGAGCGCGGCTTTCGCAAAATCCTAACCGGGCCTGAGCATCCCGATTACCTGCCCTTTTGCCAGGGGCCGGGGCATGGCACCGGCTACCAGGACCAGATCATCATCGAGGCCAAGGACTTTCTGACCGCGATCCACACGGGTGAGCCCGTCTGGCCGACGTTCGAGGAAGGCCTGCGCGTCAATCAAGTTGTGGCTGCGGCCCTTGCATCGTCTCGGGCAGAGACATGGGTCAACGTGGCGGATTTCTGAAAGGTTCAAGACATGATCAAGATCGGCAATGCCCCCTGTTCCTGGGGCGTGGAATTCGCGGACGACCCGCGCAACCCGGCCTGGCGCAAGGTGCTGCAGGAGAACGCGGATGCGGGCTACACCGGCATTGAGTTGGGCCCGGTGGGCTTCATGCCCGAAGACCCTGCGGTGCTCGGTGATGCACTAGAGGAATTCGGGCAAGAGCTGGTGGGCGGTGTTGTCTTTCGCCCGTTCCACGACCCGGCAGCATGGGACGACGTGATGGACGGTGCTGTTCGGACCTGCAAAGCGCTGAAGGCGCATGGCGCGCAACACTTGGTGCTGATCGATTCCATCTCGGAACGGCGCGCGCCCACCGCTGGCCGCGCGAGTGAGGCGGAACAGATGGACAAGGCCGAATGGACCGCCTTCCGCGACCGCATCGCGACTGTTGCCAAGATGGGGGCCGAAGAATACGGCCTGACCGTGGGCATGCATGCGCACGCTGCCGGGTTCATCGACTTTGAGCCGGAGCTTGAACGACTGCTGGACGAGGTCGATGAGGATATTCTCAAGATCTGCTTTGACACCGGTCATCATTCCTATGCCGGGTTCGATCCCGTGGCCTTCATGCAAAAGCACATTGGCCGCATCAGCTACATGCACTTCAAGGACATCGACCCGAAGGTGAAAGCGGATGTGATCGCCAAGCGCACCGGGTTCTATGACGCCTGCGGTCAAGGCATCTTCTGCAACTTAGGTGACGGCGACGTGGACTTCCCTGCCGTCCGGCAAGTGCTGCTCGACCATGGCTTCGATGGCTGGTGCACTGTCGAGCAGGATTGCGACCCGGCGGGCGACACCTCCCCCATAGACGACGCGAAACTGAACCGCGCCTACCTCCAATCCATTGGCTTCGAAGGGGCGTAAACCATGCAAAAACTCCAATGGGGCATGATCGGCGGCGGCGAAGGGTCCCAAATCGGACCGGCCCACCGCCTGGGCGCGGGGCTCGACGGCCTCTTTGACTTCACCGCAGGGGCACTGGATCACCGCCCCGAGGAAGGGCGCGACTACGGCCAACGGCTCGGGCTCGGCGACCGGGCCTACGGCTCCTGGCAGGACATGCTGGAAGGCGAGCGCAAACGCGACGACAAGATCGACCTCGTCACCGTCGCCACACCCAACGCCACCCATTACGAGATCACCAAAGCCTTCCTGGAAGGGGGCTTTCACGTGCTCTGCGAAAAGCCCATGACCATGACGGTCGAAGAGGGTCAGGAAATCGTCGAAATCGCCCGCAAGACAGGCAATATCTGCGCGGTAAACTACGGCTACACGGGCTACTCGCTGGTGCGGCACATGCGGGCGATGGTGGCGCGCGGCGACATCGGCAAGGTGCGGCTGGTCGTGGCGGAATTCGCCCACGGCCACCACGCCGACGCCACAGACGCCGACAACCCCCGCGTCCGCTGGCGCTACGACCCCGCACAGGCGGGCGTGTCGGCACAATTTGCCGATTGCGGCATCCACGCCCTGCACATGGCCTCCTTCGTGACCGGACAAGAGGTGGAAAAACTCAGCGCCGACACCGTGTCCTGCATCGACGTGCGCACGCTCGAAGACGACGCGATGGTCAACTTCCGCATGGATGGTGGCGCGGTCGGGCGACTTTGGACATCGTCCGTGGCCATCGGACGGCAGCATGGGCTGGGCATTCAGGTCTTTGGCGAGACGGGCGGTTTGCGGTGGTCGCAGGAACAACCCAACCAGCTTTACTACATGCCTCTTAACGACCGGTTGCAGGTTATCGAACGAGGTGAGGCGAACCTGTCGCCTGAGGCTGACCGCACAACGCGCGTGACAATCGGCCATGCCGAGGGGATGCCGCTGGCCTTTGCCAATATCTACACCGATCTGGCCGAGGCGATCCGGGCGCGCAAGGAGGGGCGATTGATGGATCCGGCGGCGAACCTATATCCGCGGGCGGAGGACGGGCTGCGGTCCATGGCGGCGGTCTTTGCAGTCGCCGAAAGCGGCAAGCAGCACGGTACCTGGCTGGATGCACGCCCTCCGATGTTCCGCTAGGGGTTAATTGCAAAAGGTGTGGACGGTCGCGGCCACGCCCCTCCGTTTGCGGCTCGATGTAAACCAAGTCGGACATCCGCCATTAACAGCTCCTTCAGCCGCCGTTCATCGTTGGAAGCGGAACACTTTCACATCATGCGCCCATCTTTTTTGGAACAGAGACGCCCAGAAGAGGATTGGTAAGTGAGATGTTTGAACACGCCAACTTTCCAAAACACACATATGCGGGGGCTCCGCCGCCTCCCGCCTGTATTGATGGCGACATTCGGCCAAACAGATGGACAAGTTCCAGCCGTGGCAAGGGCACGTCGGTTCTGGACTGTGAAACGGCGGTGGCGTTGGCCTGTTTCCTCGCCCCGGCCTTCCGCGCCGCGCAAAGCTGGAGTGAGCTTTTGGATGCTCTCGAGCGCACGGGTTTCTGGCTGGGCTTCGAGGAAGACGACCTTGTGTTGATCCAATTGGAAACAGGGCTCACCCTGTGCAAGTGCACCGCGATTGGGCACTCGTTCGCCGACCTGCGGATAAAGATGGGAAAGCCAAGAGTGGAAGCGGGTTCGATGCGGGTTGCAGACAACAGTCTTTGCGCGCCCTAAAGATACAGAACGGGCGCGTTCAACCTGTTCTCAGGTAACGGGCGGGCGAAGGGTCCCACGTTCCACGACATGGCAATCAAAGGTCAGGGATTGCGCAACCGTTTCCTCGCCATCCAGCATCGCTTCGACCAGATCGACGGATGTGCGCACAATGTCGTCGATGGGATTATGGATCGTGGTGAGATCTATCAGCTCCCATGCTGCCATTTCCATATTGTTGAGGCCGAGAATGCCCACGTCGTCGGGGACGGACAGCCCGGCCTCTTTGATCGCAGACAGTGCACCGATGGATAGCACATCGTCACCGCAGAAATACGCTTCGGCCGGTCCCATCGACAACAAGCGTGCCATTTCATCACGACCTGCGCTAAAGGAGTAGGCCGCAGCATAGCTGACCGAAAGGGACACATCGGGGTGGCGCCCCAACTCTTCGACAAACCCAGTGTGACGGTCGCGGGTCGAGGTGGCACTGAGCGGCCCGGCCAGAAACCCGACATGGCGGTAACCGCGCTTGATCAACTCACGCGCCGCGATGCGGCCTGCTTCGATGTTGTCGATGCCGAGGACATTGATTTTTGGCGCATCCGTGAGCCGGCCAAAGGAATGAACGACGCGCATTCCTGCCTCATGGAAACTCTCGGCAAAGCTCACCGGAAGTGTCGAGGATGCGACGATCACTGCGTCGACCGAGTATTGCCGGAGCAGGCGCACAGAATTCGATGGGTCGGTTTCGTCTGACAGGTTTACAAGCAACGGGCGCAGGCCACGTTTCTGCAACTCGCGGGTGACGAGGTCAAAGACTTCCAGAAAGATCGGGTTGTGGAAGTTGTTTGAAATCACGCCGACCAGCTTGGTCCGCCCTGTGGTCAGGGACGAAGCGAGCGCGTTGGGACTGTAGCCCAATTCGGCGGCGGCCTTTTCCACCTTTTCACGGGTCTTGCCGCTGATCGACGCGCCGGGCGTAAAACAGCGCGAGACAGCGGAGCGGGACACCCCTGCCCGTTCGGCCACATCTTTAAGGGTTACCGCCAACGCTCAGACCCCGTCGTCGTCATATTTGGACCAATCCACTTTTGAGAATTGCCATTGCGCATAGCCGCCAATGCCAAGAATGAACATAGCCCATCCCACGGCGCCAGTGGACAATTCGAACAGGCCCCAGAGGACGCAGACGGCGACGGTCAGGTATCTGCGCCAGGGTTTGGCAAAGAATTCGTGGTCGAGGCCCATCAGCGAATTGCCTCAGGCCGCGTCCTCGTACCCTTCCTGCGTCTTGGCGCCGGTGATGTAGGCGACGACGTCCTGCCCATCGGTGTCTTCCTTGGCCAAGTTCGCGCAAATGCGCCCGCGTCGGAACACCACGATCCGGTCCACCAGATCAAACACCTGTCGCATGTTGTGGCTGACGAGGATCAGGGGTTCTCCCTGATCTTTCAGCGTGCGGATGATGTTTTCGACCTGCGCGGTTTCCTGAACGCCCAACGCGGCGGTGGGTTCGTCCATGATGGTGAGACGTGAGTGGAACGTCGCTGTCCGGGCAATGGCCACGCATTGCCGCTGGCCGCCCGACATGTTGCGGATGGTGTTGCGGATGTTGGGGATTTTCACGGCCGTTTTTTCCAGCCCGTCCATGGTGGCCTGCCGCATCGCCTTGTAGTCGAGCAGGCGGAAGGGACCGAGCCAGTCGAACTTCGTCTTTTCGCGGCCGAGGAACAGGTTGTCAGGCACGTCGAGATCATCGGCGAGCGCGAGGGTCTGGAACACGGTTTCGATCCCCGCCTCTCGGGCATCCAGCGGTCCGCCGAAATGCACCGGCTCACCGTAGAACATGATGTCACCGCGCGTGCGCTGTTCGACCCCGGTGATCTGGCGGACAAAGGTGGATTTGCCCGCGCCGTTGTCACCCATGATCGCCACGTGCTCGCCCTTCTTCAGGGCAAAGTTCGCGTCGTTGAGGGCATGCACACCACCGTAGTGTTTGGTCAGCCCGCGTGTTTCGAGAACAATATCGTCACTCATGATCTTTCCCCCCGTCAACTTCGCAAGGCCGCGCGTTCCTGCCGGACCTTGTCCAGCACCACCGCGCCGATGATGATCGCGCCCATGGCCATCAGTTGGTAGAAGGCGTCGAGCTTGATGTAGGTGAACCCGGACTGAATGACGCCAAAGACCATTGCGCCGAGCACCGTCCCGATGATCGACCCGCGCCCGCCTGTCAAGCTAACGCCGCCGATCACGGCCATGGCAATGGCATAAAGCTCATAGAAGATGCCCATGCCCGACTGAGCCGTCAGGTTCTTGGAACTCAGGACAATGGCAGCAAAGGCGGCGAGCATCGAGGCGATCATGTAGACCAGCACCTTGTGCCGCTGCACATTGATGCCCGACATGCGCGCCGCATCCTCATTCGAGCCGATGGCGTAGGTGTGTTTGCCGTAGACCGTGTACTTCAGGATGAAGTGGAACAGGATGGCCAGCGCGAAGAACAGATAGACAGGCATCATCCCTTTGCCGATCACAGCATAAGCTTCGGTCGGGAAGGACACGGGCTGGCCGCGGGTCCAGGCCTGCGCGATGCCACGGCAGATCAGGAACATGCCCAGCGTCGCAATGAAGGGCGGGATCTTGGTGTAAGCGATCAGGCTGCCATTTATGGCCCCGATCAAGGCGCCGAAACTGAGGCCCACGATCAGCGGTACAATAACAGGCAGATCAAAGGCCCACGGACCGAACACCGCCTTGGGGTTGGGGCCGCCATTGACCAGCTCGGTCTGGGCAAAGGACATCACAATCATCGCCGTCGCCCCCACCAAGGGACCGGAACTGAGGTCGATGCCGCCCGAGATGATGACCTGCGTCACCCCCAGTGCAATGATCCCGATGATGGCGACCTGCAGGATGATGATGCGCAGGCGTGCTTCGTTGAAGATGCTGTCAAACCGATCGCGGGTGTCGAACAGAAAGCTTTGCCCGTTCATGTAGGGCAGAAGCTGCCCCGCCGCCTCGAAGGCGAAGATGATCAGGATCAGCGCGAAAAAGATGTTGAGCTCGTTTGGCCAGGCTCGTCGCTTGCTGTCGAATGTCAGCCCGCCGGTGCCGTGCGATGCGTCGGCCATGGATGCCTCCCGGTTGAGCGGCCGCTTGAGCCGCTTCTTTTGTCAGTGTGTGGGGGTCGGGCCGCGCAAGTGCCGCCCGACCGATCATGATTTTATTGCAGGTACTCGGACACGTTGTCCGGTGTGACCAGCTTGAAGGGGATGAAGACAGTCTTGTCGACATCATCGCCATTGGCGAGCTTGATTGCCGTGTCGATGGAACCCGCACCCTGACCGGCGAGGTCCTGGAACACGGTCACGTCCATGTCACCGGCCTGCATCGACACCAGCGCATCCGGCGTCGCGTCCACCCCGCCCACTTCCACGTCGTCCATCGAGATACCTGCAGCTTTCATCGCCTGGATCGCACCAATCGCCATCTCGTCGTTGTTGGCAAAGACGGCATCGAAGGGCTCACCGGAAGAGATCCAGTTGGTCATCAAATCCTGCGCCTGGTCGCGCGACCAGTTGGCCGTCTGCTTGTCGATCAGGGTGATGAAGTTGCACATGTCCATACCGATCACGTCTTCGACATCCTTGGACCGCTGCACCGCGGCCTGGTTCGACAGCTGACCCATCAGCATGTAGGCTGTGGCCCCGCCCGACTTGCCGGCTGCACGCAGGTTCTTGCAGATCTCGAACGCTTTAAGCGTACCGGACTCGATCTCGTTCGACGCCACGAAGGCCTGGCCTTCGGGCAGCGTGTCCATGTTGATCGGCTGACGGTTCACATAGACCATCGGCACACCGGCCGACGCGGCCGCCTGGCTCATCGCTTCGGTGGCGTTGGTGTCCACCGCGTTGACGATGATCGCGTCAACGCCCGATGCGATGAAGTTGTTGATCTGGTCAAGCTGGCGCGCCACGTCGTCCTGCGCGTCCTCCATGATCAGTTCCACACCATCCAGCGTTTCCACGTGATCTGTCATGCCGTTGCGCATGATGGTCAGGCCGTTGTCGTCGAAACGAGCCACGGACACGCCGATGGTTTCGGCCATGGCCGTACCGCCCATCAGCATGGCAAGCGCGCCCACTGTCACAAATTTGTTCATAGTTTCCTCCCAAGTTGCGTGTCCGGATCACGCCGTTTTTTGCCGGACCGCCGACCGAAAACCGTCTCTCCTCGGACTGAGTCTTCGACTGACACCGGGGGCGATGATATGCGAGTCGCTGCATTTTGCAACCGGTTGCATTCAAAATTTCGACCGAGCCGCGCGGCGCTACGGAACACCGCAAGTCAATCGTCATCCGACTTCCACTACACGCTCACGGTGCACCTTACGCCTCGGATGCAACCCGCGGCATGAACTCGCAGGCGCATATCTGCTCCGGTGTCGGCGCGTGAAGCAAACACTACAAGCTAACCACCACGGGGAATTTCACAGACGATTTTCCATCCTCGATGCAAAAATTTGCGCGCGAAAAAAATTTTGAATACCGTCGGGCCAGATATGGCCCGTATTCCCAAACTCACACGGGCCGTGGATGGGACAAGACATGGACGAGCGTAAAATCCGGAACATGGAAGAGTTCGCATCGGTGAGCGGCATTTCCCGCCCAACCGTGTCAAAGTATTTCAATGACCCGACCAGCGTGCGCGCTTCAACCCGCGCACGTATCGAAGCGGCAATCGAACAATACGACTACCGCCCGAACATCTATGCAATGAACCAGAACCGACAGTTGACCAAGAATATCGGCATTGTCGTACCGTATCTGGCAGACCCCTTCTTTGGAGAGATCGCCCGCGTCATCGAACGGCGCTGCATTGAGGCTGGCTTTTCTCCATCCTTGTTCAGCTCTCATGGTGAAGCGGAGCAAGAGCGCGATATTCTAGATACTTTGCGGTCTCTGAAACCCGCAGGGGTTTTGCTGGCCCCGCTGGGCAGAACATCGGACAAGTCGATGATCGAAGCCTTTTGTCGCGATGTGCCAACTGTACTCTTTGACAGCAATATCGAAGGGATGGGCGAAGCCTTTGTCGGCTCTGACAACTACAGCTTTGTGTCCCAAACCGTTGAATATCTCAGCCGTACTGGCGAACCCCCTAGCTTCTTCGAGATGAAACACCCTGCCAACCCGAATGCGAACAAGAGACGCAGAGCCTATCTGGATATGATGGAGCGGTTAGGCTTGGAGCCGCATGTCCTTCAGATCGACGGCACCGGGTGGGAATTTGAAGAGATCGGTCGGAAGGGCGGCCACGACATCCTGTCCCGCAATGCACTGCGCACGGACACGATCCTGTGCAGCAATGATCGGCTGGCCATAGGCCTGCTCTCTGCCTGCTACGAAGCTGGGTACAGGGTTGGTCGCGGGTCCGAGCACGATTTGCGGGTCGCCTCACACGACGACCATCCATTCTCCAGGTACACCTGCCCCGCTTTGACAACGGCGGCCCATGACTATGCCAGTGTATCGGGCCACGCGGTGGACACGCTTTTCCATCTGATCGAATCGGGCGTCCGGTTTTCGACGCGGGACGAGACGCTGTTTTCGGCGCGCTTGATCATGCGGGACTCTGCTTAGTTCCTGTTTTTCTGACGCTTTCGACAAATTCTTTACGCGCGTAAAAAATAATTTGACGCGGCGACAGTTCTGGCGATAGCGTTTATGCACAACATCCAATCAAGGGAGGAGTCGGATGTACCTTAAGAACGCACTTCGTGCGGCGACGGCATTGTCGCTGATCACGGCAACGGGCGCACTGGCAGACGGCCACGCAAAGTCACTCACAATCGCGATCGTGAACAACGGTCACATGATCAACATGCAGAAGGTCGCAGAGGCCTACACCGAAGAAACCGGCGTTCAGCTGGAATGGGTGTCGCTAGAAGAAGGCGTGCTGCGCGAGCAGGTCACGTCCGACACGGCCACCGGTGGCGGTCAGTATGACATCATCAACATCGGCATGCAGGAAGCGCCCATCTGGGGGCAAGCCGGCTGGATTGAGCCGCTGAACTTCAGCGACGAATATGATGTCGACGACATCCTGCCAGCGATGCGCGAAGGTCTGAGCTATGACGGTCAGCTTTATGCTGCCCCGTTCTATGGCGAAAGCTCGATGGTCATGTATCGCAAGGACCTGGCCGATGCCGCTGGCGTCACGATTGCCGACAATGACAGCTGGGAAAACGTCAAGGCCGCTGCGGCCGCCATGCATGACCCCGACAATGGCGTTTATGGCGCCTGCCTGCGCGGCAAGCCAGGCTGGGGCGACAACGCCGCCTTCATCACAACGGTCGCCAACTCGTTCGGCGCGCGCTGGTTCGACGCAGACTACAAACCGCAACTGGACTCGCCCGAGTGGAACGCAGCTGTCACCTTCTACGTGGATCTGCTGAGCAACTATGGCCCGCCCGGGTCGGAAGGCAATTCGTTCAACGAGATCCTCGCCCTTTACAACGAAGACAAGTGCGGCCTCTGGATCGACGCGACAATTGCAGCCTCGTTCCTGGAAAACCCTAACGTCGCATATGCGCAGTCGCCGAATGCCGGTAACCCGGTTGGTGCGAACTGGCTGTGGGCCTGGGCCATGGCCGTGCCTGCGGGCACCGAGAATGCCGAAGAAGCCAAGGCATTCATCGAGTGGGCAACATCCAAGGACTACGTGCAAGCCGTTGCAAACCACCCCGACTTTGGCTGGGGCAACGTGCCGACAGGTCAGCGTGCGTCCACCTACGCGATCCCCGAGTTCCAAGCGGCAGCACCTTTTGCTGACGCGGAAATGGCAGCGATCGACTCCGCGGCACCCGGTGCAACCGAGCTGAAGCCCTATGTTGGCGTCCAGTTCGTCGCCATTCCGGAATTCCCGGAAATCGGCAGCGCCTTCGGCCAGGAAATGTCTGCCGCGCTGTCTGGTGCGAAGTCCGTAGAAGACGCACTTGCCGCAGCGCAGGACGTCGCGGACTCGGTTATGCGCGAAGCAGGCTACTACTAAGTCTTCCCAGACTTATGGGAGGTCCGGTTCGCCGGGCTTCCCACCCTCAACCGGCCTTGAGATCGATCGGTTTCCAAAATCGGAAAATGGCCTAGGCTGGCACTCACACATTGCTCACACCATTCCAATTGGCATCGCCACCACGCGCGGCGCCGGGATCTAGGATTATGTCTGATAGAAAGCTTCCCCGTCTGCTTCAAACACCGGCCGTCATCCTGCTCTTGATCTGGATGCTGGTGCCCCTGAGCCTGACACTTTACTTCTCGTTTATCCGTTACGTGCTGAACAACTTGCGTCGCCCCGAATGGACAACGCCCAGCTTCAGCAACTGGCGCGGCTTAGGAAACTACGAATTCGTTCTGAATTCCAAGGATTTCCTGTTCGCCATCCAGAACAGCCTGCTCATTGTCGGCAGCATCCTGTTTCTGACCGTGATCCTTGGCGTCGCGATCGCCGTGATGATCAACAAGGCCTTTCCGGGCCGTGGTATTGTCCGCGTGCTCTTGATCTCGCCCTTCTTCGTGATGCCCGCCGTGAACGCGGTCTTGTGGATCAACATGATCCTCGACCCTGTGCTGGGCCTGCAAGGACTTGCCGTTGGTGGCATCAACAGTGTCATTGCATCGCTCCAAAATGCGCCACTTGTCGGCTGGTTCTTTTCGCTCTGGCCGCAGCTTGAACCAATTTCCTTCCGCGCCACGCAGACATCGGCCTATGCCGTGATCATCATGGTTACGTGGCAGTGGACGCCATTCGCCGTCTTGATCTTCATGACCTCGCTGCAATCGGAGGATCAGCAGCAGAAAGAGGCCGCCGTGCTGGACGGCGCGGGCACCTGGTCGCAATTCCGCTTCCTGACCCTGCCCCACCTGTCGCGGCCCATCGCCATCGTCGTCATGATCCAGGCCATTTTCCACCTGTCGCTGTACGCCGAGATCGAGATCGTCAGCCGCGGCAACGGGAACAAGAACCTGCCCTACCTGATCGGTGAATTTGCCAACAACAACATCGGGGCCGCCAGCGCCACGGGCATCTTCGCCGTCATCCTCGCCAACATCGTTGCCATCTTCCTGCTGCGGATGATCGGCAAGACATTGATGGAGTAAGCACCATGGCCATCGTTGCAGAAACATCCCGCTTCGGAAAACTGAGCCGCCCTGTGCTGGCGTGGGTCGTGGGCCTGTTGTTCTTCTTCCCGATCTTCTGGCTGATCCTGACCAGCTTTAAAACCGACGCCGACGCGGTGAAGCCCGAGTTCCTGATTTTCTTCACGCCCACGTTGGAAAATTACCTGAACATGACCGAGAACTACGACTATTGGCGCTTTGCGACCAACTCGGTCATCACGTCGGTCTTTGCCACGATCTTTGCCCTCGCCGTCGGTATCCCATGTGCCTACGCCATGGCCTTCAACCCCAGCCGGGCGACCAAGGACGTGCTGATGTGGATGCTGTCGACCAAGATGTTGCCCGCCGCCGCCGTGCTCTATCCGATGACGTTCCTGACCAAGAGCCTGGGCCTCTTTGACACCCACTTCATGGTCATTGTGGTCTTGATGCTGATCAACCTTCCCATCGTGATCTGGATGCTCTTCACCTACTTCAAGGAAATCCCCAAGGACATCATCGAAGCGGGTCAGATGGACGGGGTGAGCACTTGGGGTGAGGTCAAGGAAATCCTGATCCCGCTGGCCTGGGGCGGCATCGCATCGACGGCCCTCCTGTGCTTCATCTTCTGCTGGAACGAAGCGTATTGGACGGTCCGCCTGACCACGACCGAGGCTGCCACACTCTCCAAGCTGATCGAAGGCAACCGCGCGCCCGAGGGTCTGTTCTTTGGCCGCCTGTCCGCCGTCTCTGCCGCCGCTGTCGGCCCGATCATCGTTCTGGGCTGGTTCTGTCAAAAACAATTGGTCCAAGGCCTGACCTTCGGCGCCGTGAAATAGGAATGCCCGCGCTCACCGAGCAACGCGGAACCGCATAAAAAGGAAAACCAATGGGACGTATCGTACTTGAAAACGTGACCAAGAGTTTCGGGGATGCACAGGTCATCCCGCCTCTCGACCTGACCATCGAAGATGGCGAATTCGCGGTCTTCGTCGGCCCGTCTGGCTGCGGGAAGTCCACCCTTCTGCGCCTGATCGCCGGCCTGGAAGAGACGACGTCGGGCAAGATCATGATCGACGGAGAGGATGCCACACAGGTGCCGCCATCCAAGCGCGGGCTTGCCATGGTGTTCCAGTCCTACGCGCTTTATCCGCACATGACGGTGCGCAAGAACATCGCCTTTCCATTGCGGATGGCCAAGATGGATCAGGCCGAGATCGACAAGAAAGTCGAAGGTGCCGCCAAGATCCTGAACCTCGACGATTATCTCGAGCAGAAGCCGGGGCAACTCTCTGGTGGTCAACGCCAGAGGGTTGCCATCGGCCGTGCCATTGTGCGTGAGCCTGCGGCGTTTTTGTTTGACGAGCCATTGTCGAACCTCGACGCGGCGCTGCGTGTGGGAATGCGGTTGGAAATCTCCGAACTACACAACCGCCTTGCGACCACGATGATCTATGTGACCCACGACCAGGTCGAGGCGATGACCATGGCGAACAAGATCGTCGTGCTGCGGGCGGGTCATATCGAACAGGTGGGCTCTCCACTCGACCTGTACCGCACGCCGCGCAACCTGTTCGTTGCGGGTTTCATTGGCTCGCCGAAGATGAACTTCATCGAAGGGGCGGAGGCTGAAAAGCACGGCGCCAAGACCATCGGTATACGGCCCGAACACATCGCAGTTTCGTCGGATACCGGTCCGTGGGAGGGTACGGTGGGCGTATCAGAGCATCTTGGCTCCGACACCTTCTTTCACATCCACAACTCCGGGCTGGCCGAAACGATCACGGTCCGCGCCGATGGCGAGGTGGGGTTCAAGCATGGTGACCGCGTGCGCCTGGCCCCGCGCGAGGACGTGATCCACCGCTTTGGCGCAGATGGATTGCGGATCGAATGACGCGGCTTGCCGGAAAAACGGCCCTGATTACCGGGGCAGCCCGCGGGATCGGCCAGGCCTTTGCTGAGGCCTATCTGCGTGAAGGCGCGCGCGTGATCATCGCCGACATCGACCAGGACCGGGCGGCGGAAACGGCCAATACCTTGGACCGCGACAATGCGCTGTCCGTGCGGATGGACGTGACGGATACCGACAGCATTCGCGAAGCGCTTGGCATGGCGGAAAGCTGTGGCTTCGGGCCCATCGACATTTTGATCAACAACGCCGCGATCTTTACCGCTGCACCCATCACCGAGATCACCGAAGACGATTTTGCCCGCTGCTTCGACATCAATGTCAAAGGCACGCTGTTTACCATGCAGGCCGTTGCGCAGCACATGATCGACAACGGGATCAAGGGGCGCATCATCAACATGGCTAGCCAGGCTGGCCGTAGGGGCGAGCCGCTTGTGGCAGTCTATTGCGCGACCAAGGCGGCCGTCATCTCGCTGACCCAATCTGCGGGGCTGAACCTGATCCAGCACGGCATCAACGTGAACGCCATCGCACCCGGCGTGGTCGATGGCGAGCATTGGGACGGGGTCGACGCCTTCTTTGCCAAGTATGAAGGCAAGGCACCGGGCCAGAAGAAACGTGAAGTCGGCGAGGCGGTTCCGTATGGTCGGATGGGTACAGCCGACGACCTCACTGGCATGGCAGTGTTCCTGGCGAGTGACGAGGCGGAATACATCGTCGCCCAAACATACAACGTCGATGGCGGACAATGGATGAGCTGATGGCAGACGGTTCCGCGAAACGCCCCGCTGTTCCCCTTTCGGATGCGGCGCTTCCGGCGCTGCCTGATGAGGTTCTGCGCCCCACTTACGACCGCGCAGGCTTGCGCCCCGGCATCGTGCACATCGGTGTCGGTAATTTTCACCGCGGCCACCAGGCGTGGTATCTGCATCGGCTGATGCAGGACGGACTGGCGCAAGACTGGGCCATCATCGGTGCAGGTGTGCGTCCCGGCGACGCGGTCATGCGGGACAAGCTGCTGGCACAGGACTGCCTGACAACGCTGGTCGAACTCGACCCAAGCGGCAGTTCGGCCGAGGTCGTGGGCTCCATGATCGACTTTCTGCCTGTCGAGGCGGACAACGCCTCACTGATTGAAACAATGGCGCGGTCCGATATCCGCATCGTCGCGCTTACAGTGACAGAAGGTGGTTATTACATCGATCCGAATACGGGCGGTCTGGACCTGTCGCACCCTGACATCGCCCGCGACATCGCGCACCCCGAAACACCCGGTACTGCCTTCGGTGCCATGGTCGCCGCACTGGCGCGGCGCAAGGCTGCGGGCGTTGGCCCATTCACCAGCCAAAGCTGCGACAACCTCCAAGGCAATGGCGATATCCTGCGTGACGTGATCGTCACGCTTGCGCGCGCAACCGACCCCACCCTCGCTGATTGGCTCACCACTCACGCAACATTTCCCAATTCGATGGTGGATTGCATCGTGCCCGCAACGGGTCCGAACGAGATTGCGCTCGCGGCCCAATTCGGCATCGCTGATGCCGCTCCTGTGACCCATGAAAACTTTCGCCAATGGGTGATCGAAGACGCCTTTTGCGCCGGGCGTCCCGACTGGGACAAGGCAGGTGCCATCTTCACCGACGAGGTCCATACCTACGAGGCGATGAAAATTCGCATTCTGAACGCGGGACATCAGGTGCTGGCCAACGCCGGTGAGTTGCTGGGGCTGCAGACGATTGCCGACTGCATGTCGCATCCGCAAATCCGGGCCTTTTTCCGCAAGGTGCAGATGGAGGAAATCGCACCCTACGTGTTCGAAGTGCCGGGTTTCACGCCAACGGCGTATGTGGACCTGATCGAAACCCGGTTCTCCAATCCGGAAATCCGTGACACCACGCGGCGCGTGGCCTTCGATGGCTCATCGCGCCACACCGGCTTTGTCCTCCCAATCCTGCGAGATGCACTGAAAGCGGGTGGCACAGTCGATGGGTTGAGCCTGGTCGAAGCGCTCTGGGCGCGGATGTGTGCAGGTACCCGCCAGGACGGAAGTCGGATCGAGCCGAACGATCCGCATTGGGATGCGCTGGTCGCGGCAGCCGAACAGGCCAAGACCAACCCGCAGGCTTGGCTCGCGCAAAACCAGTATTATCAAGAGCTTGCGAACGAAGAGGCGTTCAGCACATCATTCGAGGCTTGGTTAAGCCTGATTTGGGCTGATGGCGTGGATGCCGCCCTGTCCCGGCATCTTGGCAAGGGCGCCTGACGCGCCCCTGCCCTTACTTCAGCAACGCTTTCGCATCTTCTTCGGTCAATGGTTCCGGCCGTGTGCAAGTGGTGCTGAGCGTGACCATCTCGCCCGTCTCACCGGCCTTTAGAACCGACGTCATCACATCAACCGCATGAAGCGCCAGCTCCAGCGAACAGCGGTGCGGACGCCCTTCGTTCATGGCGGCGGCCATGTCGGCCAGGCCGGCAGTACGGTAGTTCGCCTTAGCCGCGCCATTGTTTTCTTGGTTGGGCACGCCCAACGGATGGTTCTCAGTTTCAAGCGCGCGTGTTTCACCGTCCTTGCCTGTCACCTCGACCGTGCCGGAGAACCAGTTCGGATCCGGCAGGAACATGGTCCCTTCTGTTCCGTAGAGTTCCATGTTCCCGTGACGGTGCGCCCAGACGTCCCATGAGGTCGACAGTGTGATGGTCGCTCCGTTCACGAACTCAAGCAGGGCATGGATGTTGGTGGGCGTCTTGACCGGGATTATCTCACCCCGCCGCGGTTCCGACAGGATGGTGCGTGTTGTTGACGGCGTCGATGTCAGCGCGCCGACACGTTTCACAGGGCCGAGAAGCTGAACCAGGTTGGTCACGTAGTAGGGGCCGATGTCCAGCATCGGTCCTGCACCGGGCAGGAAAAAGAAGTCCGGGTTAGGATGCCAATGCTCCATCCCGTGGCTCATCACATGCGCGGTACCCGCGACCACTTCACCGATTTGACCCGCGTCAATGGCCGCACGTGCTGCCTGATGTGCTCCACCGAGGAAGGTGTCGGGGGCAGAACCAATGCGCAGGTTCTTCTCGGCCGCAAGGCCGCGGAGGATCTCGCCCTGCTCCTGCGTTAGAACGATGGGCTTTTCCGAATAGGCGTGCTTGCCCGCCTCCAGAATGGCGCGTGTCACCTCGAAATGCGCGTCCGGGATGGTCAGGTTCACAACGATGTCGATGTCATCCGCAGCCAGCAGGCCGTCGACAGTGTTAGCCCGCACGCCAAAGGCAGAGGCCTGCGCCTGTGCCGCAGACGGGTTCAGGTCTGCAACGGCGCGGACCTCAAGCCCTTTGAAAAGGGGCGCAAGGGTGAGATATGCGGTCGAAATGTTGCCGCATCCAATGATGCCAATGCCTTGCATGGCGGTCTCCTTCAAAAGGTCTGGGTCGCGTCAAACGACCGTTGGGCAAAGCGCCTGTGATCGCTCGGGTTGTCGTGTTCGGCAGCGAAGTACCGCGTCCCCGCAGCCTTGAGCGCATTGAACAGCGTTGGCCATTCCATGGTGCCGTGGCCCACGTCGGCCCAACCTTCCTCGTCCGCAGCCTCGCCCTCCGGCGCGATGTCCTTGAGATGGGCGATGGCAATGCGTGCGCCGTAGCGGTCAATGGGCGCCATGGGGTCAGCTGCCGCGCGTACGGCCCAGGCGACGTCATACTCGAACAACACCTCGGGTGCAGCTTCGAGGATCAGATCGATCGGCAAACTGCCGTCGGCCAGTGGCACAAACTCGAAATCGTGGTTGTGATAGGCCAGCCTACGACCGGCTTTGGCCAGCTTTTCGGCTACGGCGGAGAGTCTTGCGCCGAATGCCAGCCAACCTGCAACGTCCGTCGGACGGTCCTCTGGCATGATGAATGGGATCACAACCGTTTCGATCCCGAAACGTTCTGCAATGCGCAGAACGCCGTCCGGATCGCTTTCACACATGGCCAGACCGACATGACAGCTTGGCATCGTCAGCCCAGTGGCCTGAAGCCCGCGCTCCAGTGCATCCATCGCATCGGCATCAGCGACAAGAGCGCCGTAGCCTTCAACATGTGCGTAGCCGATCTCCGCCAGCATGCTGAGCGTGTCTTCGAGCGGCGGAAACATACGGGAGCTGTAGAGCTGATAGGACAAAGCGGTCATGTCGAGGCCTTTCAGGTAAGATGCGTGGCAGAGTGAAGATCGCGCAATGTGAAGTCTGGCAAACTCTCCTCGTCGCGCGGATGGAAGAGGATCGTGACGGGTTTATCGGGGATCAGATCAAAGCAGTTGTCGCTGAAACGGCCAGGCTGATCCGCTTCGACGGACACAAACAGAGCCAGATGCCGCGCCGTCAGCGTGATGCGCCACGCGCTTTTTTCCTGCTTGATGTCGGCCACCACATGCGGTGCGATCAACGGATAGGACTTATAGCGATGCGGGGCGAAATGGTCGTATGACGTAGAGCGGCCATCCACGGACCACTCGAACCAAAGCATGTCATCGGAGCCGAGTGCATCTACGGCAACGGACAGAGCACTAACCGCTTCAACTGTCCCTGATTTTACAGACGCCCGACCAAGCGGCCGCAACGCTCCTGTTGGGGCAACGGCGGAAACCGCAACATCCACGTCACAGACCGATGCCGTGTCGTTGACGACCCGGAGCTCAATCTCGTCACCCGTTGGAACGGCAACTACTGTCACATCGGCATAGAAACGTCGCGCAGCATGGTGCAGCAGCTTCCAGCCTCCACCGTGATCAAGGCTCGACCAGGAGCACACCGGCCACGTGTCGTTAAGCTGCCAGTAGAGTGTGCCCATGCAGTGCGGCTTCAACCCGCGCCAATGGGTAACTGCTGTCTTGATGGCAAGCGCTTGCTGCACTTGGCTGAGATAGACAAAGTCTTCGAAACTTTTGGGGAAACGGAAGTATCGAAACATCGTCTCGGCAATCCGCGCATTGCCGCCCGCGTTCTTCTGATGGCTCTCCATCACTGGGGATGCGATGTTGAAATCGGCGGGATCAGCAAAGCGTTGGATCACGTCCATCGATGGGTAGGATTGGAAACCGAACTCGGAACAAAAGCGCGGGCGTATCTCCCGGTAGTGCTCGAAGTCGCGTCCCTCGTGCCAGACCGACCAAAAATGCATGTCACCCGAACTGTCATCATGCCAGTCCCCGCTGAAACTCAGCGGTCCGGGAGATGGGCTAGAAGGCCACCAGATCGCGGTTGGAGCGGTTTCCCGCAGCGCTTTTTCAATTGTGCGGTTCAATCGGTCATAGGCCACAAGGTAGCGGTCACGGTCGTTGCGGCTTTCCTCGTACCAGGTCAAGGCGCCCAAAAGCTCATTGTCGCCACACCACAACGCGATGCAGGCATGATGGTTCAAACGAGCCACCTGTTCGCGGACTTCCGTGTCGATCTCTGCCAGAAACTCATCCGTCGACGGATAGAGGTGACAGGCAAACATGAAATCATGCCACACCAGCAGCCCCATCTCGTCACAGAGGTCATAGAACCAGTCCGGCTCGTACCGCCCACCGCCCCAGATGCGGATCATGTTCATATTCGCATCCACCGCCGATTGCAGCAGATCGCGACAGGTATCGGGTGTGATCGCACCGGCCAGCGCATCTGCCGGGATCCAGTTCGCACCTTTCATGAAAATGGGGCGGTCGTTGACTTTCAGGGCGAAACCAGTGCCCGCATCATCCGGCGCCGTCACCAGTCGCATATCACGTAAACCAATGCGGCAGGTTTTCTGCAGTGTCTCAGCAGAAACAACCAGATCGTGAAGAACCTGCGCGCCATGGCTCACGGGCCACCACAGGTCCGGTGCCTCGATATTCAGCGACACGCGGGCCTTGCCGGAGAGCATCTGGCTCACACCGGTCAAACCACACAAGTTGACGGAAATCTCAGTTCCATCCGCGATGGCATCGCCAAGAACAGTGCAATCGACAACGACCCGATTGTTGCTGTGGTGCTGCTCAACGATCACATCGGCGATGCGCGGACCGCTCTGTTCCAACCGGATGTCGCCATACAAGCCAAATGGCGCAAGCGCGATATTCCAATCCCAGCCGAAGTCGCATTCCGGTTTTCGCAGCATGTTTCCGTGCGGGATCGGGCAGTTGTCGGTTTGAAAAGGTATTGGGAAAGGCTGCGCCTCAGCCCGCGCCTTGGCGATCCTCGGCGCGGAACGGAAATGAAGCGTGATAACATTTTCGCCCAAAACCAGAACGTCCGATACATTGACCCGGTAGGTGCGAAACATGCTGTCGGCGTGCAGAACAGTCTTACCGTTCAGCGAAACATCCACGACCGTATCCAACATCGACAGGACCAAGGTCATGTGCCGGCCTGTGGCGTGAAAGGTGCGGGTCAGCAGCCAGTCGCGTTCACCGATCCAGCGCAAGTCATATTCATTGCGGCCCCAATACGGATCCGGGATGACACCAGCATCACGCAAGGCACCGATCCCATCGCCAGGAAGCACCATTGGCGCGGTGTACTGGCCCGTCTCATCCGACAAGTGCCATGGGCCACTCAGGTCCAGCATCGCGTCAGAGCCTTTCCTCGGTCTGCTTGTCGAAAAGGGACGCGCGGGCCGGGTCAAACCCGATCCTGATCCGGTCACCGGATGCCACCGCCGCCTGCCCGTCCATGCGGATGCGCAACGGCACACCTGCAAGGCTGGCCCACGCAAGCGTGTCAGACCCCATAGGTTCCACAAGATCCACGGTTACTTCGGCAGTGACTGGCAGTGACGCGGCGGCCTCACCCGAAACGATATGTTCTGGACGAATGCCCAGCCAGGCTGGGCCACTGGTCGCGGTCACCTTGAACGCATACCCGTCAAGCGACAGGCGTGCGCCGCCAGTGACAAAGGCATCGCCCTCGATAGTGCCTTCGAAAAAGTTGATCTCGGGGCTGCCGATGAAGCCCGCGACATACTTGTTCCTCGGCCGATTGTAGATCTCGGTCGGGGTGTCCAGTTGCTGGATGATCCCGCCTTTCATGATGGCAATCCGGTCGGCAAGCGTCATCGCCTCCACCTGATCGTGGGTCACGTAGATCATCGTGTTTTTCAGGCTGTGATGCAGGCGCTTGATCTCGACCCTCAGATCGGCGCGCAGCTTGGCATCCAGGTTCGACAACGGCTCATCGAATAGGAACACATCCACATCCCGCACCAGCGCCCGCCCAATGGCGACCCTCTGGCGCTGCCCCCCGGACAAGGCCGCTGGTTTGCGTTGTAATAGCGGTTCGATCTGCAAAATCTCAGCGGCGCGTGCCACACGCTTCTGGATCTCATCCTTCGGCATCCGCGCGTTTTTCAGGCCAAAGGACAGGTTCCCCTCAACCGTCATCTGCGGATAGAGAGCGTAGGATTGGAACACCATGCCGATGCCGCGGCCCGAGGGCTCCTCCCACGTGACATTGCGGTCATTGATGTGGATTTCGCCGTCAGTCACGTCCAGCAAACCAGCAATGCAGTTCAGCAACGTGGACTTACCGCAGCCGGATGCGCCCAGCAGGACGAGGAACTCGCCTTCCGGAATGTCGATGTTGAGGTTGTCGAGCACGGTCAGCGCGCCGAATTTCAAAGTCAGGTCTTTGACAAGAACAGAAGTCATGGATCAGCCTTTCACCGCGCCTGCGGCGATGCCCCGGACAAACAGCTTGCCGGATGCAAAGTAGATGATGAGGGGAACAAGACCGGTCAGCAGCGTGGCGGCCATGTTGACGTTGTATTCCTTCACGCCCTGCACCGAGTTGACGATGTTGTTGAGTTGCACGGTCATCGGATAGTCGGCGGGCTTGGTGTAGATCACGCCGAACAGGAAGTCGTTCCAGATACCTGTGACCTGCAGAATGATCGCCACCACGAAGATGGGCAGCGACATGGGCAGCATGATGCGGAAATAGATACCCCAGAACCCTGCCCCGTCGACGCGCGCGGCCTTGAACAGCTCCTCAGGGACGGATGTGAAGTAGTTCCGGAAGAGCAGCGTGAGGATGGGCATGCCAAAGACCGTGTGCACCAGCACCAGTCCCCAGATGTTTCCGTACAGCCCCATCTCGCGCAGGATGATCACGATTGGGTAGATCATCACCTGATAGGGGATAAAGGCCCCAACGATCAGAATGGTGAAGAACACCTCGGACCCTTTGAACTTCCAGTTCGCCAGCGCGTAGCCGTTCACCGATGCAATCGCGATGGACAGGATCACGGATGGGATCAGGATCTGGACCGAGTTCCAGAACCCGCGGCTCAGGCCCTCGCAATTGATGCCGGTGCAGGCTTCTGCCCACGCCTTGACCCAAGGCTGATAGGTCACCTCGACCGGCGGGGCAAAGATGTTGCCGATCCGGATTTCGGGCATGCCCTTAAGCGACGTGACGATCATAACGTAGAGCGGGAGCGCGTAGTAGGCCGCCACGACAATCAGCGTGCCGTAGAGCATGATATTGGTGCGCGAAAAGCGGGGGCGCGGTTTCGGGCCGCGCGGGGTCACTGCATCAGCCACGTTTCTTGCCTCCAAATTCGAGGTAGGCCCACGGGATCAGGATGATCACCACGCTGAGCAGCATCATGGTCGACGCTGCAAACCCCTGGCCCAGGTTCTGAGCGCGGAACATGTAGTTGATCACGTATTTCGCAGGCACCTCGGACGAGATGCCGGGCCCACCATTAGTCTGCGCCACCACCAGATCATAGATCTTGATGATCCCGCTCGCGATCAGCACCAGCGCGGTGATGAAGACCGGCCGCATCATGGGAATGATGATGCGAACATAGGTCTTGACCGTGCCGATCCCGTCCACCCGCGCGGCTTTCCAGATCTCCTGATCAATGCCGCGCAAGCCAGCAAGCATGATGCACATGATCAGGCCCGTGCCCTGCCACAGCCCCGCAATAAGGATGCCGTAGATCACGATGTCGGGGTCGTTTAGCGGGTTGAATGTAAAGCTCTCCCACCCCATGCCGCGCACCACACTCTGTACGCCAAGGTCGGGGTTCAGGATCCATTGCCACGCCAACCCCGTCACGACGAAGCTAAGGGCAAAGGGATACAGGAAGATGGTGCGAAACACATCCTCCCCCCTGATCTTGCGATCCAACAGGGCGGCCAGAGTGAACCCGATCACCAAGGTAAAGATCATCGAGAAAAAGCCGTAAACGGCCAGGTTCTCTATCGAGATCAACCAGCGCCGCGTGCTCCACAGCCGCTCATACTGATCCAACCCGACGAAATTCGCCTTGGGCAACAGCTTGGACGAGGTAAAGGAATAGACCACGGTCCACGCGGTACCGCCGACAAACACCACCAGTGCGGTGAGCACCATCGGGATCGACGCGAGCTTGGCCGACAGGTTGCGGAACAGGCTCGAAGGCCGCCGCGCTTTGGTAGAAGAAGACATGACAGGACCCCGCCCTATGCCGCACTGCACCTGCCCGGTCGCCCGGGCAGGTGACTGGGAGGTGCGCCCTTAGTCGGCGGACGCAATGATGTCTGCGTAACGCTCTTGCGCGTCGGTAGCAGACATGTCGGAGGTCCAGAACTCGGCCATCAGATCCTCGATCTGCGTTTGCGTATCAGCAGTCAGGTTCATGTCACCCGACGGCATGATCCCGCCCGCATCAAGGATATCGAGACCTTTCTGCATACAGTCATTTGCGGCACTTAGATCAACGTCACCGCGCACCGGCAGCGACCCTTTCTTGAGGTTGAAGGCCACCTGCACCTCTGGGGAAATCAGGGTGGACGCCAACGCCATCTGCGCCTTCTTCGTCTCTTCATCGTCAATCACGGGGAAGTAGAAAGCGTCGCCACCGGTATCGAGGATTTCGTTCACACCAAGACCCGGCAGGCAGGTATAGTCCTCACCCGCAACCTGGCCGGCCATCTGGAACTCACCCTGCGCCCAGTCGCCCATGATCTGCGCACCAGCCTTGCCGGTGATGACCATGTTGGTGGCAAGGTTCCAGTCCTGCACGTTTGAATTGGAGGCAAAGTTGCGCGCATCCACGGCAGCTTCGAACACGGCGGCATACTCCGGCCCACGGGCGGCATCCGCATCCTTGTCGACCACCACCTTGCGCCACGCATCAAGCCCGGCGATGGCAATGGTCATCACGCCAAAGGCGCCGTTCTGCTGCCAACCCTGCTGCCCCATGGCGAGCGGCACGATACCGGCCTCTTCCAGCTTGGGGGCTGCTGCAGCGAATTCGTTCCAGTTCGATGGCACTGGCGTGTCGATCTGGGCAAAAGCGTCATGGCTCAACCAGATCCACTGCCACGAGTGAATGTTCACGGGCACGCAGTAGATGCGCCCCTCGTAGGTGCAGGCATCCAGCAGCGCAGGCGGGTTCACCAGATCGGTCCAGCCCTCGGCTTCTGCCAGTTCGGTCAGGTCCGTCATCAGACCGGCCTCAATCAGTTCCTCCGCCTGGCGACCATGGTTCAACTGCGTGGCCCCCATGGGGTCACCACCGAGAATGCGGCTGATGATAATGGGACGCGCCGTGCCGCCCGAGCCTGCGATAGCGCCGTCAACCCACGTGTTGCCGGTGGCATCAAATGCCTTGGCAAACTCGGACACAGCTGCAGCTTCACCGCCCGATGTCCACCAATGGGTGACCTCCAGCTCGCCCGCATGCGCCACCGACGCACCCAGCAAGGCGGCTGAGCCCAGCAGTTTCGAAAAAGTTTTCATCTTGAGTCCTCCCTGACTTCTAAATCGTTATAGTAATTGCTACAACGATTTAGATTTTTCGATCAAGGTAGAATTTTGCTGACAGTCGAATTAATTATCAACGCACCGCCAACGGCTTGATTCCGCTGGCAATCCGCGCAAGCGCTTCCTCGCCAAAAGGTCGCCTCGCGCATCAGAAAGGGCCGCCCATGACCAAGTCTGGCACAACAGACTCACCCAAGGACATCGTCCTTGCACCGGGTGAACGGCCAACTTTGAAGACCATCGCGCGGCTGTCCGGGCTGGCCGTGCCGACGGTCTCCCGCGCGCTCGCGGACGCACCCGACATCCGCAAGGACACCAAGGCGCGCGTGCGTGACATCGCACGTCAGATCGGCTACCGGCCGAACCGCGCCGGGGTGCGCCTCCGCACCGGGCGCACGAACGTGATCTCTCTGGTGATGTCGACCGAACATGACGCCATGAACAACACGGCGCGCCTGATCTCTGCCGTGACATCGGCCCTGCGCGGCACGCCTTACCACGTGATTATCACCCCGTATTTCCCGGATGAGGATCCAATGACCCCCATCCGCTACATCGTGGAAACCGGATCTGCAGATGGGCTGATCATCAACCAGACCGAACCGGACGATCCCCGCGTGCGCTACATGATGGAACACAAGTTCCCCTTCGTCGCACATGGCCGCACGGCGTCATCGGAAGAACATGCATATTTCGACTATGACAACACAGCCTTCGGCGCCCTCGCGGTCGAAGCGCTGGCCGCGCGCGGCAGAAAGCACATCGCCCTTCTCGCCCCGCCGCAGTCGCAAACCTATTCGCAGAACATGATCGAAGGCGCGCGCGATGCTGCACAGGCCAAAGGCGTCGAGTTTTCAATCGTTGAGGGTGCCACTTCGCACAGCACCATCACAGCCGTCGAACACGCCATAACGGACATGTTCAATCAACCCGAACGTCCGGACGCTCTGATCGCGCCCAGCATTGGCGGCTGCGTCACCATGGTGTCCGCACTGGAACAGATGGGTCTGACATTGGAACAGGACTTTGACATTGCTGCCAAAGAGGCCGTCAGTTTCCTGCGCCGTTTCCGCCCCGGTATCCTTGTTCTCGAAGAAAACGTCGACATCGCCGGCGACTTTCTGGCCCGCGCCTTGATGCACCGCATCAGCCACCCGAACGAAGCGCCCATGCAAAAGCTGGTGCACCCGGATGCAAACGCATGGAAGATCGACCGCTAGGGTTCAGTTCCGGATACGCCCGAACGTGGACAGACGGTTGATCTCATCCAGGCGTTCAAGGTTCACGACAGTCGACAGCATCAATCGATCCTGGCTCCAGTCACCGGGGCGCTGAATTGCCACCGCCGTCAGCATGATGGCGACAGCAAGCGGCAGCAATGTCGCCAGATACAGTAAGCGGGGCCTGCGCAGGTGGCGCATGTCCAAGAGCGACAGAATACGCTGCTCCAAAAAGCTCATGCGCCCGTCGCGCAGCGCCGACCGATCCGCCGTGACCAGTGTCACCTTTGGCACCGCCACCACAAACATGCGGTCGCGTCTCAGCGTTTGCTGACAGACGGCCAGCAGCGTATCGCAATAGGCACGCACATCTATCCGCCCACGTGTCAGTACTTCCGCATCGCAGGACAGCTCCCGCAGGTTCTCAACCTGCCGCTTCCACGCATGAAAGGCCGGGTTCAGGAAGAAGAACGGCTTGAGTGCCTCAAGCACGATTTCCCACTCGATATCGCCTTGCCGCAGATGCTGGAATTCATGGGCCAGAGACACGCTGAGCTCTTTTGGCTCACCCAACATGTGCGAAGGAATGACGACGTAGTAGTACCAAATACCTCTCGTCGAAAACGGCACCAGCGTCTTGTCGGACAAACGCAGACGTATGCACCCAAACTGCCGCCATCCGTAGCTCGCCGATACAATGCGGAACAGGCAGAACATCGAAAACACAAGGCGGCCGATGCCGACAATGAGGCCAATCAGGAATGCAGCGATCACCGACCACGCGACCCAGCCCGCCGCATTGACGACATTGTTCAAGAACGTATCGCGCATGTTTACAAGCCGCTCGAACTCGGTCGCCTGCATGCTGAAGCCACCGTTCAGGTAGTAGGCCACCACCATGTCCGACAGGTTCACATTGACCGATTGGGCATAGCCGTTCGATTGCAGTGTCGTGAAGGCGAGGATCACAAAGGGCGACAGGACAATCACTACGAACACACTGTTCAGCAGCTGCAGCTGTGTCGCGAAGCTGTGTTTCAACCCAAACCGATTAAACAAAAAACGCGCAGCCGACCAAAGGCCATAGGCTACGACGAGAAGAATATTGGCATTGATGAATGCGTCGAGCAGCGCGTCACCCGGAATCATTTTTCAACCTCCGATCCACAAGTGCCCGGATTTGCCCCAATGCTTCCTCTGTCAGCGCATCGTCATTGACCAGCCGCGCGACCAAAGACGCGGGCGTGTCGTCAAACAATTTCATCGACAGATCCTTGAGTGAGCGGGTCTGGTACGCATCCTTGCCCAGCGTCGGCTTGAAGACATGGCGCTTGCCATCCTTGCGGCTGGTCACAAATTCCTTTTGCTCCAGTATGCGCAGAATGGTCGCGGCCGAGGTGTATGCGAGGTTCCGGTCTTCCGGCAGCTTGTCCAGAACATCCCGTACGGTCCCCTCGCCCAAGTCCCAGAGCTCTGTCATGAACTCAAGTTCGACCTCGGTCAGCAGTTCGCTTTTCTTCTTTTGTCTCATGCCGTCCTATCCAAGACGTATCGCTCACTCGTTATGCCGAGTGAGTAAATACGAAAACTTTCGTTTCACAAAACGCTTTCTCATACCTTCCAGAAAACAAACACGCCCCACACGATGGCAAGGCCCAGCGGCCCCCACAGCGGCTGACCCACCAGCCCCAGCCACGCCAGAAAGATATAGGCAGAGCCTAAAAGCGAGATGAACAGCCGGTCGCCCAGCGTTGTTGTCAAGCCAAGCACTCCGCGCCGTTCGACGCCATCACGGTATTTGAACACCTCAAGCACGCCGATGATCGCGATGGCACCGAAGATGCAGCAGAACAGCGCAAATGTCGCGGGTGTCCACGCCATCCAGAACGCGGGCCACAGCGGGTCGGTCCAGGAAAACCCCTTCTCCTCCTGCTGGTTGGCCACATTGCCCCACCCTTGCGCCCACACGGTCGTGGGCAGCAGCGCCACAAGACAAAGAAGTCGTTTCATCACACCCTCCCCAGGGCAAAGCCCTTGGCGATGTAGTTGCGCACAAAATAGATCACGATAGCGCCAGGGATGATCGTCAGCGTCCCCGCCGCCGCCAGCAGCCCCAATTCATAGCCGGCAGAGGACGCCGTCTTGGTCATCTCCGCCGCGATGGGCTTGGCCTGCACCGCCGTCAGCGTCTTGGCCAGCAAGAGCTCCACCCAAGAGAACATGAAGCAGAAGAACGCCGCCACACCGACACCCGCCTTGATCGTCGGCAGGAAGATCACGACAAAGAAATGCGGAAACGAATACCCATCGACATAAGCCGTCTCGTCCAACTCCTTCGGAACGCCGCCCATGAAGCCTTCGAGAATCCAGACCGCCAGCGGGATGTTGAACAGGCAATGCGCCAGCGCCACCGCGATATGCGTGTCGAACAGGCCGACAGACGAATAAAGCTGGAAGAAGGGTAAAGCGAACACCGCCGCAGGAGCCATCCGGTTCGTCAGCAGCCAAAAGAACAACTGCTTGTCGCCCAGAAACCTGTAGCGCGAGAATGCGTAAGCCGCAGGCAACGCGACAGCGACCGAGATCACCGTGTTGATCGACACATAGATGATCGAGTTGATGTAGCCCCAATACCAGCTCGGGTCGGTGAAGATGACCTTGTAATTGTCGAGCGTGAAGGTCTGCGGGAACAGGCTGAAGCCAGACAGGATCTCGTTCGTCGTCTTGAACGACATCGCCACCAGCCAATAGATCGGCAACATCAGGAACGCGATGTAGAGGATCGGGATAAGGGACCGCTTTCTCATTTCGCATCATCCTTCGTCATCAGAGTGTAGAACAGCCACGACACCAGCAGCGTGATCGCGAAATAGATCAGGCTCATCGCCGCCGCCGGACCCAGGTCGAACTGGCCGAGGGCAATCTTCACAAGGTCAATCGACAAGAGTGTCGTCGAGTTGCCGGGCCCGCCACCGGTCAAAACAAACGGCTCCGTATAGATGTTGAAGCTGTCCATGAAGCGCAGCAGGATCGCGATGGTCAGCACGGTCTTCATCTTCGGCAACTGGATGTAGCGGAACACTTTCCAAGGGCTCGCACCGTCAATCTTGGCCGCCTGATAATACGCATCCGGGATCGACACGAGACCCGCGTAGCTCAGCAGCACCACCAGTGACGTCCAGTGCCAGACATCCATGACGATGATCGTCACCCACGCGGCAAAGGGGTTCTGTGTCATGTCATAGGAAATGCCCAGCACGTCGTTCATGAAGTACCCAAGCAGCCCGATCTTCGGCAGGGTGAAGATGTTCCACATCGCGCCGACCACGTTCCACGGGATCAGCATGGGCAGCGCCATCAGGACGAGACAGACCGGCACCCACATGCCCTTCTTCGGCATGGACAGCGCAATGATGATCCCCAGCGGGATCTCGATGATCAGGATCAAGAAGGTGAACAGGAACTGCCGCCCCAAAGCCGCCTGAAACCGGTCCGACCGCAGGATCTGTTCAAACCAGTCCAGCCCCTGCCAGAAGAACACGTTGTTCCCGAACGTCTCCTGCACCGAGTAGTTGACCACCGTCATGATCGGCACCAGCGCATTGAACGCAACCAGCAGCAGGACGGGCAGAACAAAGAACCACGCGCGTTGATTTTCGGTCTTCATTGTGCAGCCGACCCTTCTTTTTCAGTAGACAACCACCCGTCACGATAAAGCCGCGTGTGGGATGGCCGGAATGCCAGATGCACTTCCGCCCCCTGTTCAGGCAGCTCGCCTTCAACAATGGCTTTGACAGGCGTGTCGCCCACCATGGCCTCAACTACCGCGTGACGGCCGACATCTGACACCTTGCGCACCCGCGCGGGCAGACCCGCATCGGCAAGCGACACAAACTCGGGCCGCACGCCGATCTGCGTTGTACCACCCTGCCCTACGACAGCACCCTCAAGCGCCACGTGCCGTCCTTCGAACCGCGCCCCACCGCCGTGCTCTTCCGCAGGCAGCACGTTCATACCGGGCGAGCCGATGAAGTGGCCGACAAAGGTGTGCTGCGGCCGCTCAAACAACTCGACCGGCGTGCCAATCTGCACCACCTCACCCTCCTGCATCACCACAACCTGATCGGCAAAGGTCAGCGCCTCTGTCTGGTCGTGGGTGACGTAGATCATTGTCGCTTTCACCCGCTGGTGCAGCTCTTTCAGCTTCGACCGCAGCTTCCACTTCAGATGCGGGTCGATGACCGTCAGGGGCTCGTCGAACATCACGACGTTCACGTCGTCCCGGACAAGGCCCCGTCCCATCGAAATCTTCTGCTTGTTGTCGGGCGACAGATGCGACGCACGGGTGTCGAGCATCTCCTCGACCTCCAGCATCGCTGCAATTTCAGAAACACGCGCCGCAATCCGCGCCTCATCCACGCCGCGATTGCGCAGGGGAAAGGCCAGGTTCTCGCGTACCGTCATCGTGTCGTAGATCACCGGGAACTGGAACACCTGCGCGATATTGCGTTGATCGGGTGGCAGGTCCGTCACGTCCCGATCATCAAACAGGATACGACCCTCCGATGGCACAAGCAGGCCCGAGATGATGTTGAGCAACGTGGACTTGCCGCAGCCCGACGGCCCTAGCAGCGCATAGGCGCCGCCGTCCTGCCAGTCGAGGTCGATCTCCTTGAGCGCATAGTCTGCGGGGCCAGAGGGGTTCGGCAAGTAGGAATGGCGCAGGTTGGAAAGCGTGATCTTCGCCATCAGGCCACAAGCCTCCCGTCTTCCGAAAAATAGAATGCCTGGCTGGCATCCATGTAGAAATCATGCGCCTCGCCCACCTCATAGGGGTGCACACCGTGGGCGAGGGAAACCCATCCGTCCCTGCCCAATTCAAAATGCGCGCTGGACTCCGAGCCGGACAATTCCGTTACCAGAACCTTACCAGATAATTTCACATAATCTGTCCCTGCGGGGACAGGTGTCACATGATGGGGCCGGATCGCCAGCGTATACGACCCATCAGGCAGATCCGCTGCGGACCCAGAAACCGTCCAGCTTGCGCCGGTATCAAGGGTCGCGGTCGTCCCTGCCTTCGACATCCTTGCCGCATTGATCGGCGGGTCCGAGAATACGCGCGCGGCGGTCAGGTTGTCGGGCCTCCGGTAGATTTCCGCGGTCCGTCCAAATTGTGTGACGACACCATCATCCATCAACGCGGTCTTGCCGCCGAGCAGAAGCGCCTCTTCGGGCTCGGAGGTGGCATAGACCACAACAGCCCCTCGCCCCGCGAAGAGTTCGGGCAGTTGCTCACGCAGTTCTTCGCGCAGCTTGTAGTCCAAGTTCGCCAGCGGCTCGTCCAAAAACACTGCCCGGCTTTCCTTGGCAATCGCACGGGCCAGCGCGCAGCGCTGCTGCTGCCCGCCCGACAATTCCTGCGGGCGACGGTTCAGCATAGGGCGCAGTTGCAGGATATCGGCTGCCTCTTCCACGCGGCCCTGAATTTCAGACTTCGCCATGCCTGCAACCCGCAAAGGGGAGGCGATGTTGTCGAAGACCGTCATCTGCGGATAGTTTACAAAGAACTGGTGCACGAGGCTGATGTTGCGTTTCTGTGTTGACAGTTTCGACACGTTCTGCCCGTCCATCCAGACCTCTCCCGAGGCCAGCGGATCAAGGCCTGCCATCAGCTTGATCAGGGATGTTTTGCCCGATCCGGTCTGCCCGAGCAGGACGTTGAAATGTCCCGTCTCCAGCACCAGAGAGGTCGGCTTGATGTGGGTGATCCCCCGGATCTCCTTCACCGCCGCTTTCAGCTCGATTGTCATGGGTTGTGTCCAATTTTCGTAGAAGGCCGGGGCGCAATCAGAGCCCCGGCCCAGGTCGGCCCGCCCCGTGTGCAGGGGCGGACCCACGGGGAGTTATTGCTGCCAGCGGGCGACCAGATCGTCGTAGTTGACGGTCTCGCCTTGCGGCTTCTCGTTCTCCAGCTTCGGCTTGGCACCGCCATTGGCGAACCACCATTCGGCGTCCCGCTCTTCGTTCAGGCGGGGGCCACAGCCGCCATAGACACCAGCCGCCTCGTCAGCCTGCTGCATCCGGGCCATGGTGATGTCCATTTCCTCGGCCAGACGGTCCATCGCCTGTTGCGGTGTGAAAGCGCCCGAGTTCACGTCACCGATTTGCTGCCACCAGATCTGGGCCAGCTTCGGATAGTCCGGCACGTTGATGCCGGTGGGCGACCATGCCACGCGGTCAGGCGAGCGATAGAACTCGACCAGACCACCCAGCTTGGGCGCGCGTTCGGTGAAGCTCTCGTGGTTGACCGAACTGTCGCGGATGAAGGTCAGACCCACATGGGACTTCTTCACATCGACAGTCTTGGAAGTCACGAACTGGGCATAGAGCCATGCGGCCTGTGCACGCTCCGAAGGTGTGGACTTCAGGAACGTCCACGAGCCCACGTCTTGGTAGCCGACCTTCTGCCCTTCGGTCCAGTATGGGCCGTGCGGGCTGGGCGCCATCCGCCAGAGCGGCATGCCGTCATCGTCCACCGTATTGTTGCCTTCGGACTTCGGCTTCACCATGTCGGCGGTAAAGGCTGTGTACCAGAAGATCTGCTGGGCCACGTTGCCTTGGGCCAGTGCAGGCAGCGACTGGTAGAAGTCATAGGACGCCGCTCCGGGCGGCGCGTAAGCGCGCAGCCACTCGTCCCATTTGCGGATCGCATAAACCGCTGCCGGGCCGTTCGCAGCACCACCGCGGGTCACGCTTGCGCCGTTGGGGTTGCACGAACCGGCTTCCATGCGGATGCCCCATTCGTCGATCGGCACGCCGTTTGGCTCACCCACCGAACCGGCACCGGCCATCGACAGCCAGGCATCGGTCATGCGCCAGCCAAGGTCAGGCGCACGCTTACCGTAGTCCATGTGGCCGTAGATCGCGACGCCATCGATTTCCTTGACGTCTTCCGAGAAGAACTCGGCGATGTCCTCATAGGCCGACCAGTTGACCGGAACACCAAGCTCGTAGCCGTACTTCTCCTGGAACGCGGCCTTGTACTCTTCGTTGTCGAACCAGTCCTTGCGGAACCAGTAGAGGTTCGCGAATTGCTGGTCAGGCAGCTGGTAGAGGTTGCCATCGGGACCCGTGGTGAACTGGATGCCCATGAAGTCCTCAAGGTCCAGCGTCGGCGAGGTTGTCGCCGCCCAGTCGCCCGCCATCTGTTCGGTCAGGTTATAGGCCAGTTGCAGGCGCGAGTGCGTACCAATCAGGTCAGAGTCGTTGACGTAGCCGTCATAGAGGTTCCGCTGCGTCTGCATCTGCGTCTGAACGGCCTGCACCACCTCGCCCTCGCCGAGGATCTGATGGTTCACCTTGATGCCCGTGATTTCCTCGAAGGCCTTGGTCAGCACTTCGGATTCGTAGCCGTGCGTCGGAATGCCCTCGGACAGCACATTGATTTCCATGCCAGAAAACGGCTCTGCCGCTTCGATGAACCATTCCATCTCCGACATCTGCTCTTCCTTCGAGAGCGTGGATGGCTGAAATTCCTGATCAATCCATTTCTGGGCCGCCGCCGTATCGGCAAAAGCGGTCCCATGCCCCGCAATGACTGCAGCAACAGCCGTCGCGGAGAGAAGATACTTGCGCATCTTGTGTCCTCCCAAATTTCTATGTGAGCCGGATTTCGCCGACTGCGCTTACGATATGCGCAAAGTAAAATTTCTGTCAAACTAAAATATTAGTAGAAATTTTCTGTTCAAAATCAGGAACTAAGAAGAGCCCCCACAACCAAAGCCCTTTGAAGCATTCCACAGGACGTTTGACCTGCGCCGACCCGCGTATCGCTCGGGCGGGCTGTGATCACCAGTCGATTTAGCTGCTGCAGGTTCACGAATGTCGACACAAACCGGAACGACACCCTTCCACGAGATGCGACTCGGCCAAAATTTTGCGTGCATTTACGCAACCATTAATTGAAATTAAACGATAAATACCGTTTTTATGTCAGCACTTTTTTGATGTTCGCGGGAACTGAATTCTATGAAGCCTCTCCTGATTTTCCTCGCAATTTGGACGTGTTTTGCAACATCACTCCATGCCGCATCCGACAAGCCAACCATTCGCGTCGTCGCGGATGAATGGCCGCCTTTCTCGGGCGCCAGTCTGCCACAGCAAGGTTTGTCACTACATGTCATTGCTGCCGTGTTCAAACATGCCGGATATCAGGTGGACAGCGACGTTCTGCCGTGGGCGCGCATCATGGATGGAGTGCGGCGCAACGAGTACGATGTTGTTGGCAGCCTGTTCTTCGATCCTGATCTGACCTCGTTCCTGCAGTATTCACAGCCCTTCTACTCCACCGATGTACAACTGGTGCAAAGGATCGGAGGCGATCACAGATATACAAACGTCGCCGACCTTCAGCCGTATTCGATCGCCGTTGGTGATGGATTTCTGTACGAGGACGAATTCGACAGCGCCGACTACCTGAACAAAACTGTCGTGACCACAACGCTGCAAGCCTTGCAAATGGTCGCCTTTGAACGCGCTGAACTGACCCTCGATAGTGTGGATGTGGTAAACTATTCAATGCGCAATCTTGACCCGAGCCTGTCTGACCGGCTTGAGTTCGTGCCGGGAGTGATGACGTCGCAAGACGTCCACATGGCCATGCGAAAGGATTTTCCGAACCGTGATCAAGTTATGGCAGATTTCAATGCGTCTTTGCGGGCGATGCAAAGCGACGGCACGCTCGACGACATTCTGGCACTGCATGTTGATCAGTAACGGATGACCTTTGTTCGGACAGCATTGAAGGACAGGCTGGGCCTTCGACTGGTTCTGGTGACGCTGTTGGTCAGCACGGTTTTTTCGGCCTTCGCTGCCGGGGTGCAACTCTATCTCAGCTATCAACGCCAGGTCGGCACTGCCTTTCAGGTCGTTGACCGGGTCAGCGCGACCTCCGTGGACCCTTTGCAGAATGCGCTGTGGCAATTCGATTTCGATCAAGTTGACATCATCCTCAGGGGGATCGAGTCCGACCCCGCCGTCGCACATGTGGAGCTGCAATCGACAACGGGGCATTTGTTCGAATATGGCGACCCGGATTACGTGGAACGACGCACGGAATTCGATCTTGTCCGACGCATGGATGGCCTGAACGAACCGATAGGAACACTGACGATTTACCTGTCGCTCGAAAGCATCTGGGCGGACCTTTGGGCGCAGTTTTTTGCTCTTGTAACAACCAATCTGATCAAGGCTTACCTTGTGGCTTTTGCCCTGTTGCTGGCATACTACTGGATGGTGACGCGGCACTTGACTGATGTCGTACGCCAAGTCGATGCGTCAACGTCGCGGTCCACGCCATTGAACCTGTCGCTTGATCGCACAAGGCGCCCGCAAACAGACGCCATCGACAGGATCGTACTTGCTTTGAACGATATGAGTCAGCGGCTCACACAACAGATCACCGCCCTTGAACGCGAGGTTGCGCAGCGCAAGAAAGCTGAAAACGATGCTGTCGCCGCTTCGCTGGCGCGTAAACGCTTTCTGGCCAATATGAGCCACGAAGTGCGAACGCCGCTCAATGCCATGATGGGGCTGTTTCAGCTCATTGAAATGTCGGATGTGCCGAAGCGCCAGAAACAGCAGGCTGCAACCGGTTTGGAAGCGGCAAATGTTCTTTTGGCGCAGTTGACCAACGTTCTGGAGGTGTCGCGGCTGGAAGCGAATGCAGTGAAGCTGACGCCGAAGGAGACCAATCTCGCCTCGATTGCGCAACAGTGGTGCAACACCGCCAATGGTTCGGTCAAGCGCTACGGCAAGGACATAGAAGTCATCGTCGAATTGGCGGATGACCTGCCGGATACGGTGTGCATGGATGACAAGCGGGTCAGTCAGATCGTGCACAACCTGTGTGACAACGCGGCCAAGTTCACGACCGAAGGCGCCCTGCTGATCGACCTGCGGCGGTCACCAGATGATACATCCGGAAAGAAGATGATTGATATTTCCGTGTCCGATACCGGTCCGGGGCTGTCGCCCGAGGATGCAAACAACGTGTTTGAACGGTTCTTGCAGGTCGATGACAGTCTGACCCGACGGTATAGCGGGACCGGTTTGGGTCTGTCGATCAGTTCCGATCTCGCAAAACTGATGGGTGGACACCTTGAGGTTGAGAGCCCTTCGGGTTATCTCAACTATACCACGACATTCACCTTGCGTATTCCAACGCAGGACATCGAGGAAGCAGCCGCATGACTGCCACAGCCAAAAAGATCCTGCTCGCCGAGGATGACAGTTTCACCCAGTACATGATGGGCGAGATTTTTCACACACTCGGGTACGACTTCGATATCGCAAGCGATGGTCAGGAGTGTCAGGATATCGTCCTTGCCAATCCAGACATGTATGGCGTGATCTTGATGGATATCCATATGCCAAACGTCTCGGGTGTGGACGCCGCCCAGAGCATTCGTAAACAGGCCGCGGATCCGCCCAAAAACATACCGATCATTGCCGTTACCGCGGATGGTGACTACCACGACGATCAGGCAATCTCGTCGACGGGCATGAATGGCTATCTACGCAAACCCATTGTGGCGTCCGAGATCAACGCCATCGTGGACCGCTACTGCGCGGTCACCTGACACCATCTAGACGGATACCGCCCGTAGCAAATCCGAACGTTCAATGCGGGATCGCTCTCCTTCCAGCTTGACCGCCCCGCGTTCCAGCACCGTGAACCTGTCGCCAAGATCAAAGGCGAAGTCGAAATACTGTTCAACCAGAACGATCGCCATTTCCCCCCGTTCGCGGAGGGTCGAAATCACGTTGCCGATCTGCTTGATAATGTTGGGCTGAATACCCTCGGTGGGCTCGTCGAGCAGCAGGAGTTTCGGGTTAGTCACCAAGGCTCGCGCGATGGCAAGCTGCTGTTGTTGACCACCCGACAGGTCGCCGCCGCGTCGATGAAGAAATTCCCTGAGGATGGGGAACAGGTCGAAAATCTCGTCAGGGACCCGACGTTGTGCGCGCGGCAAGCAGGCAAACCCGGTTTCCAGGTTCTCTTGCACGGTCAGGAACGGAAATATCTCGCGCCCTTGGGGGACATAGGCCACGCCCTTTTGGGCCAGCGCATGTGCGCTGAGCTTGCCAATCTCCTGCCCGCCGAGGCGATACCGCCCGCCACTGCGCCCATGCGTACCGGAGATCGCCTTGAGCAGACTTGTCTTACCCACGCCGTTAGTGCCCATGACACATGTGACTTCACCCGTCCGTGCCGCCAGATCGACGCCGCGCAGGATTTCACTGCCGCCGTAGTGCAGCGTGAGCCCTTCAATTTCCAACAGGTTATCGACCAAGATACACCTCGATCACAGCTTCGTCCGATGTCACATGGTCAATCGACCCTTCGGCCAGAACCGACCCTTCGTGTAGCACCGTTACCTTGCAGTTCAGGCGGCGCACGAATTCCATGTCATGCTCCACCACGACCACGGCCCGTGTCCTGGCCGCTTCGACCAGGATTTCGGTCGTGTGTTCGCGCTCGGCCGGGGTCATGCCTGCCGCCGGTTCATCGACCAACAGCAATCTGGGCTCCTGCGCGAGCAGCATCCCGATTTCGAGCCATTGCTTTTGCCCATGGCTCAATTCACCCGATTTGCGACCCAGTGCACCAGACAGGCCAATTTCCTCGGCCAATTCCACCACCCTGTCCTGATCCGCGCCCGAGGCCCGAAAGCCCAGCACGGCCAACGGCCCGCGTTTCTTTTTCAACGCCAGCATAAGGTTTTCGGCGACGGTCTGATCCTCGAACACCGTTGGGCGTTGAAACTTGCGCCCGACCCCGGCCTGGGCGATCTGGCTTTCCGACATCGACAGCAGCGATTGAGATTTCTCGCCCCACAGCACACTGCCCTCATCGGGCCGTGTCTTGCCCGTGACGATGTCCATGAAGGTGGTCTTGCCCGCTCCGTTGGGTCCGATCACCGCCCGCATTTCGGCCTCGCCGATCTGGAAGGTGAGGTTGTTGATGGCCTTGAACCCGTCAAAGGACACCGAGACGCCCGAAACCTCGAGAAGGGAACTCATTTCTCTGCCTCCTTCTCACGCAGGGCTCCAACATCGGGGCCGAGGTCTGCGCCATGCCGGTCAGGCGCTGTACGCGCAGCGATCAAGTCGAACAATCCGCCCAGCCCTTTGGGTGCAAAGAGCGTGACAACTACGAAGGAGAGCCCAAGAAGGACAGTCCACCAGTTGACCCATTGGATCGTGTAAAAGCCAAGGTTGATGTCGGGCGCCTGGCCGCCGGTGAAGTAGGTGGACAGGAGCGAGACGAAAGCGGCACCAATGACGGCACCATAGAGCCGCCCCCTGCCCCCGATGGCGACCCACACGGCAAGGTAGATGGAAGCTATGGGCGCAATCTCTGCCGGGTTGATGATACCCGCCTGCGGATAATACAGCGCACCAGCGATGGCGGCGATCACGGCGGTGAGCGTAAAGACGAAGAGCTTGTATGCCTCGACAGGGTAGCCGAGGAACCGCACCCGGCTTTCGTCGTCGCGTATGGCGCGTATCACAGAACCGAATTTGCCCGACACGACCCAGGTGCAGAGAATGTAGCCGAGGCCCAGCGCCAGCGCCGAAGCCCAGAAGAACCAGATCGAAATTGTGGATTGCGGCACGTGTCCCAGCCCCGGCAGGTTTTGCAGCCCCGACAGACCGTTGTTGCCGCGCAGCCCGCTGTCGTTCTGGAACAGGTACAGGGCCAGCGCGAGGGTCATGGCTTGGGTCAGGATCGACAGGTAGACACCCGTGACCCGGCTGCGGAAGGCAAGCCAGCCAAAGACCAGCGCCAGCAGGCCCGGCACCAGAACCACGGCGGCCAGTTGCAGCGGCAGCGAATGCGCAACGGCCCAGATCGGCGGAAACTCCGATGCGCCGACAACGCCGAAGATTTGTGTGGCGATCCCGTCAGAGATTTCCTGTGCCGTCGGTGGCAAAGGTGCGGCGGACAGGCTTTGCACGACGATGATTTCCGTGCGCGCGTACATCAGCCACATGCCAATGGCGTAGCCGCCGATGCCGAAGAACGCCATGTGACCCAGGCTGAGAATGCCGCAATAGCCCCAGACAAGGTCCATGGCGAGCGCGACAAGGCAGAGGCACAGCGTCTTGCCCAATGTCTTGACGAAGCTGGTTGAGATTATGCCGATCCCGAACCCCTCAGACAGGATCGTGACGCCGAGCGTGAAGAGTGCGAGGCACCCGAGGAACACCAGCAAGACCGGGTAGCGCCGGACAATAGGTTGGCGGGCTGGCGCGAGTGTTGCGTCGGTCATCGCTTACGCCTCCGCCGCGCGGCCCTTGAGGGCGATGATGCCCTTCGGCCGGAACTGGATGAACAGGATGATGAAAAGGATCATGTAGGTTTGTGCTGCCAACGTGTTGGACGGGTTCAACCACTCGATCCCCTTTTGCAGCGTGCCGACCATGGTGGCGCCCAGCAGCGTGCCCCAGATGTTACCGACCCCACCGACGACCACGGTCATGAAGGATTGCACGATGTAGTCGCTGCCCATCTCGGATGTGACTTTGGCATAGAGCCCGATGGCGACACCTGCGATGCCCGCGATGCCCGAGCCGAAACCGAAGGTCAGCATGTTGATGCGGTCGGGGTTGATGCCCATCGACGCCGCCATGCGCGGGTTCTGGGTGACCGCCCGCACCTCGAGCCCGAGCCGCGTGCGGTTCATCACGATCAGGAACAGGGCGAGGAACAGGAGCGCGAGGACGAAGATGGCGATGCGGATGTAGCTGATCGACACGATGTCGTTGAAGACCAGCGAGCCGTCGAGCCACCCGGGGGCCGTGAGTGGGCGGGCTTGGGTGCCGAAGATGTTCTTGGCGAGTTGTTGCAGCGCGATTGAGATGCCGAAGGTTGCAAGCAGCGTTTCAAGCGGGCGGTGGTAGAGCCAACGGATCACCAGCCGCTCCATCGCGACACCCGCGCCGAAGGTCACCATGAAGGCGAGCGGGATGGCGAGGAGGATGCTGAGCGTGTAGTCGGGCACAAACAGCTGGACAACGTAACCCGTATAGGCGCCCATCATGATGAACTCACCGTGGGCCATGTTGATGACGCCCATGACGCCGAAGGTGATGGCGAGCCCAATGGCCGCGAGAAAGTAGATCGAAGCAAGAGATAGCGCGTCGAGGCCAAGGTCGATTGTCTGGTTCACGGCAACCTTGTTTTCGATGCCCTTCAGCACGGCTTGGGCTGCCAGCGCGACCTCGGGCGATACGGCGCTGTAGCGCTCGAAGAAGGCGAAGTTTTCCAGTGTTTCCCTGACCTCGGCATCCGTGGCAGCGGGTTCTACCGCGCCCTGTTGGACCAGTGCGGTATAGGCGAGATCGCGTCCGGCTTCGGTGTTGAGCGAGGCTAACTGGATGCCGCCTACACTACCCCCGTCGATATTGGCAATCAGTGCCGCCTTCTGGGCGTCGCGAGAGATGCGTTCGACCGCGAGGTCCTTCGATACGAGAAGTGCATAGGCCGAGTCGACATCAAGCGCGTCTGTCCCAGGCTCAATCTGTCGTACGACATCGGCGTCATTGGGCAGGACGCTGTCGACATCGAGCCGCGTGACGACAAGGGGGTTGAGCGCCGCACGGACGTCCACGCCCAGATCACCCTCGAAGCTTTGGATGGCGGCGATCCGTTCAGCGTCTTCTTCGGCAAAGCGGATGGTCAGGAGACGTTCCAACCGCTTCATGCGCTGCGCGATATTTGCATCGCTCTCGGCATCAACCACGGCGCGCAACGCGGCAAGGTGGGTCTCATCAGCATCGCGCTCAATCGCGTTCAGCGCGGCGGTGCGCGCCTGCGGGTTGGGGTCGGTCAACTGGAAGCGAACGAGGGCCGCGCTGATCAGACCGCGAATGCCGCTGTTGGGTTTGAGCTGTTTGTAGGCCTTGTCTTCGAACTCGCCCAGCGCCTCGCTAGTGGCAAAGTCGAAGGTGCGGATGGTGCGACGGTCGATTTCCTCGGCATAGACGAAAAGCCCTGTGTCCTTGTTCTGCCACATCTCCTTTTCGCGCCAGCGTTCGAGCACGGTTTGCGCCTCGTCCAGACCGCTGGCGGCCAGCGCATCAATGGCAGGGCCAATGGTACGGCGCGAGCTTTTGGCGATGATCTCGCCATGCTCTTGCAACAGGCGTTGGATCGGCGCCTGCGCATCCTGGGCAGAGACAGGCAAAGCGGCCAGCGTCACGAGAAGGGACAAGGCCGCAACAAAGAAGCGACGGAAAACCGACATGGGCATCCAATCCTAGTAGGTGATCGGGGGCAGCTGCCCGCCCCCGAAGGTTCAAATCAGTAGTTCGACTTGATCTGGACGCAGGTGGACGTCTCGGTGTTATACATCCCGCAGCCCAGCTCTTTCCAGTCCGAGACCAGCACGGCCGACTCCGGCAGGAAGTCGGTCCAGGCGTCGCCCGGCACTTCTTCGGTCTGGCTGATGATGTCGAACTGGCCGTCTTCCTGGATCTCACCGATCAGAACCGGCTTGGCCAAGTGGTGGTTCGGCAGCATGACGGCTGTACCGCCCGTCAGGTTCGGGAACTCCTGGCCGTACATGGCGGTGCGCACGGCATCGACATCGGTCGTGCCTGCTGCAGTCGCGGCGTTCACCCACATGTTGAAGCCGATGTAGTGCGCTTCCATTGGGTCGTTGGTCACACGCTCTTCACCCATGCGGGCTTTCCATGCCTCGACCCACGCCTCATTGGCTTCGCTGTCTGCCGACTGGAAGTAGTTCCACGCGGCCAGGTGACCGACGAGGTTCGATGTGTCGAGACCTGCAAGCTCTTCTTCACCAACTGAGAATGCCACAACGGGGATGTCGTCAGCCGAGATACCCGCAGCGGCCAGTTCCTTGTAGAAACCAACGTTGGCGTCGCCGTTGATGGTCGAGATCACGCCGACCTTCTTGCCGTCAGCGCCCAGCGCCACGACGTCAGCCACGATCTTGGACCAGTCGGAGTGACCGAAGGGCGTGTAGTTGACGAAGATGTCCTCGGCGGGGATGCCCTTGTCCTTCAGATAGGATTCAAGGATGTTGTTCGTGGTGCGCGGGTACACGTAGTCGGTGCCCAGAAGCGCGAATTTCTCGACCTCCAGTTCTTCGAGGAAGTAATCGGTCGCCGGGATCGCCTGCTGGTTCGGCGCGGCACCGGTGTAGAACACGTTCTTCGAGCTTTCCTCACCCTCGTACTGGACGGGGTAGAACAGCAAGCCGTTCAGCTCTTCGATCACGGGCAGGACGGACTTGCGGCTCACCGACGTCCAGTTGCCAAAGATCACGTCGACCTCGTGCACGGTCAGCAATTCGCGCGCCTTTTCGGCAAAGAGCGGCCAGTCGGATGCCGGGTCCACAACCACAGCCTCAAGCTGGCAGCCCAGAACACCACCCGCTTCGTTCTGCTGTTCGACCAGCATTTCCATCGTATCTTTGAGCGTCGTTTCCGAAATCGCCATTGTCCCGGATAGCGAGTGCAGAACACCAACCTTGATCGGACAATCCTGAGCGGCGGCAGGCAGGGCGGCCATCACGGCCAAGGCAGCGGTTGTGGTGAGTAGTCGTTTAGACATCTGTGTCCCCTTGCGTGTCGCGCAGGGCGTTGCATTCGGAATTCCGAACATCCATATGCCCCCCTACGCATTTGATGCGGAGTGCGGTGGTGTTCTTGGTTTCCTAGGCCGACACCATCGCACGACTTCGAGCCGTACAGCCCGCCGCAAGTGGTATCGCTCTCGCTCTGTTTCTCACCAGCTGCCGCTCAATTAATGGGCCAAATCAAGCCTATGTGCGTTATTTTTGCGCAATATCCGCTATTTCGCACAAAATTTTGGCGGAAATCTTCCCCCGTTTAGGAATTATGTTCGCTTCGTCACGGCGGACTGGGCGACGCCGCTCATTTTTGTGTCGCCTGTGCAAAAGGACAAACAACCGTCACGCCGCGTCCGCACGACTGTAGTTACCCGTTGTTTGCAGTCGCACCGGTGAGCCCAGCCTGATCTGGGCCGCCTTGTCCGACGTCACAATCAGCACTGCAGCGCCGAGACACTCAAAGTGATCCAGCAGAACGGCAAGTGCTTCACCTTTCAATCCGATCTCGTCCGCATCGATCAATGCCAGATCCGGGCGCGCGATCAGTCCCCGCGCCAGGAAGAGCCGTCCGCGCTCGCTTGAGGTCAGATTGCGGCGGCCCTCCGAAACCTGGCCGTTCAGACCGCCAAGCCGCTCTGTCATGTCGACAAGCCCGGCGCGTTTGATCACATCGCGCAACTCCGCTTTTTCGGGATCGCATCCTGTGCCAAGCGTAACCTCCCGGCGCAACGACCCTTTCAGAGTGGGTGCATATTGCCCAAGATAAAGGATACGGCCACTTTTCGACGCAGCAGGCGCACTGCCGAAAACCTTGAGCATCCCTTCGTCCGGTGCGGCCTCGAACCCGGCAAGGGTCAGCAGCAGGCGGCTTTTTCCACAACTGGCGGGGCCTGAAAGTCGGCGCATTTCACCGCATTGCAGGGTCAGGTTCAACGGCGCGCTACCTGGCATCCGCACGCCATCCAGTGCGACGGCGGGGGCGTCTGGATCGGCATTGGCCTTCTTCAAACTGCGCATCCGGGGGGTGGATAGTGTCGCATCCAGCTTCGCACGCGCCACGCCAAATGCCTTTTGACGGTCGCGGGCGTCAGCCAGATGACGCAATGGCCAGACCACCAGCGCAAGAGCGGTCAGCGCCGCGACTGCATCCGCCACGCTGAGGCGGAGATCAAGGCAAACCCACAAACACAGTGCCCCTGCAATCCCAGCCGCTGCATCCGGCATTGCGCGAACCGTTTCAGCAAGCCAAGCGCGCCAGACCGCCGCGCGTACGATCTTTTCCGACTTGGCATCGAGCGCGCGCAACTCTGTCTTGACCCGGCCAGAGCGGCGCAGCGCGATGCCCTGCGGCAGTCGCTCGGCCATGTCGGCCGCAAGTCGCGCCCGCTTGGAACGCAACGTCGCATGGGCATCGGCAAGCGGTTGACCAAGCAGGAAGATCGTGATCACGACAACTCCAATCGGCACAGCGGCCGCAAGAGCCAGCCTCGGCTCGAGCCAGTAAAGGATCAGGAATGCCGCGGGTATCGTAACTGCGCCAGAAATGTACCGGACCAGTCCCCGCGCAACCCAGCCCTTGAATGCCGTCAAGTCACCGACATAGCGCAAGGCTGTCGCACCTGCCCGCCTGCGCGCCATGGCACTTGTTGGCATCTTGGTCATGTGCAGGAACAGTGTGCGGCGAATATCGGCAGCATAGCTTTGAGCCGTGCGTTCACCGATCGCCCCTTCCGCTGATCGAAGTCCGAAAATCGCGAAACCCGCCGCAACCATCGCAATCAGCGCCTGAACGGGAACAATGCCATTTCCTTCCCTGAGCGCGCCAATAACGTCTCGCGTGGCAAAGGCGGTCACGACCATTGTGGCCGCCTGCCCGATCGCCAGGCAGACCAGAACGCTCAGTCCTATCCACCGGCGATGTGCAGCTATGGCGGGTCTACGGCTCATGCCGCATGCCCCGACTGTGTCTCCGACAGCAGCGCATGCAGCGAACCCGCAGTCGCCGGGTCCGACAGATCCTCGCGAGACAGAACCGGCAAGCCAAGCGTTTCGGCTTCGCGCGCCGCCAGCGGTGCCTGTGTCATCAGGCCCGTTTGCGCGATGGGCACGATGTCGTGCTCGGCCAGCCAGGACAGGGCACCGCGGGATGCCAGCGCGCCCGGGGCTGCCAACATGAAGGCATCGAACAGCGACCGGTAGTCCGGACGGCGCAGCAACTCCGCTGTCTCCACCTGGCTCACACCATCGGCAAGTTCGACAATGGCGACATCGCAATCCGACGCGGCTGACAGAAGCAAACGGGTCAGGGCGTCAAGTCGCTCAACCGGTTGCCGGAAGGTCGAGGCGAGCCCCGCATCGGTAAAATCGAAGGTACGGGCAGCGCCCGCTGCTTCATATTGGTGCACATCACCGAACGATCCGGTGCCCGTCGCCTTGATCGCTGCCACCTTGTCGCCGAACCGGGCAAAGCCGTTCACCAGACCGGCCGCTGCTGCAGTTTTTCCCGCATTCATTCCTGTGCCCAGAACACCGATAACCCGCTCGGGCCGAGATCCCGAATGGTGTGAGAGAGCGAACTGATCAAGGTTCAGCACCTTGCCATCCGCGTCCGCCAGCCGTCCAATCACCGACAGTCTGGTCGGGCGTTTGACCTTTCCATTGCGTGATTGCATCAAGCCAACCACCCCGCCGCCGGCAAGCAGGTCGCACCCATCTGGCGAAAGCGCCGCGTTGCCTTCGAACTGGTCCTCCGCAAAGCGATCGCCGCAGGCCAGGACGATACGATCCTTAGGGTAAAGCGCCGAGTAGCGCCCGTCGCTCAGTTGCAACCGCTTGTGGCTGCCAATGCATTGCACTTCCGCCAAGACGAGGTCACCGGCCCGCACGGCGCTCAGATCACCATCCAGCTTCCGAACCGTACCGCGACGCACGCGGCGTGTTACAAAGCTCCATTTCGCGCCTGCAATATGTTGGGCGGCATCGGTGTTCATATCCAGAAGTTCCATTAGGCTACCTTTCCAAGTTGGTCGTGCCCGCGAAAGGGCGGCTGATTTGTCTGAAGTTGGGGGGTAAAGTCAGGCACGAATGCGCGATCCAGGCGCGCGTTGGCGACGCAATCGGAAAAGCTGTGCACGCAGTGGGCCATCAGATCGAAAGAGATCCGGGGCGCCACGCCAACACGCCGCGCCGCACGGATCGCCGCAGCCGTCCAGCGCCTTGCGCGTTCAACCCGGTTGGCCCCTTGCAGGGCAACGACCTCCGCGTCCTGACGGAGGTTCCTGTCCTGTTTGACGTCCAAGGCACCGACCGAGACATGCATTTGGCGGTCCAGAAAGCGCTTGATATTGGCCCGCAAGCGAAACGACTGTCCATTGCAGCCAGTGCCGATGGCGAGCGGGAACGCTCCGCGCGCATCTGGGAAGGTCCACCAGCCCGGTGCCACCAGGCACAGCCGCGCGACCTGGTCCGGATGGAGCCATGCAAAACGATGCGCGAATTGAGCACCGCCAGAAAAGCCGGACAGATCCGGAGGCCCGCCTTGAATCACACGCTCGTCGCGCAAGGCATCGAGGAGCGCAATCAATGCCCAATCGGACCGTTGCGCACAGGCCGCACGCTGGTAGCGGCGCCACGAGGTGCGATCGAAAATCGGCAGGACAATCGTGCGCCCGGTGGCGTCGGCACGGGGCGCCAACAGGTTGGCCATAACTTCAGTCTCACGATTCAGACCATGTACGGCAACCACGGGCGCAACCGCGCGGCTGCCCGCGTCGGGATGTATGACCCAGGCGCTTGGCACAACGCCGGGTATGCCGTGGCGAAATTGAATGCGTGACATTGTTCAGGCTGCCTTTTCAAGTTTTGCGCGAGCCTTTTCGGTCGCGGTAGCGGCATTGGCACGCATGTCTGCTGGAAGCAGGTCAAAGATGATGTGGATCCGATCCTCGTCACCGTCGTTGAAGGCTTCGTGCATTTGGTCGTTGTCGAACCACCAAAGCTCGCCCTCCTTCATCCGGATCTCTTCATCGCCGGCTTTGAGCCAGGACCCCGCGGTGGACTTCAGAACGAAGTGATAGCGGCCCCGGAAGCGATAATACTCACCCCGGTCGATATGCGGGTAGACACGACGCCCTGCAGGCAGACAGACAATCTTGGCGCGGCTCATATCCGCGTCCAGCTCACGTGCGACATCCTCGATGAAACTGCGCGCCACGGGGAATTTGATCGACCCGGTTGTCCACCGGCTCTCGTGTACGTCGCGGCGCTTGCGCCCCAGGATCATCGACTTGCGCAGACCACGCAAGGGAATGGCAAGCGCCTCACGTTGAACGGCGATCTTGTCCTGACGTCCCGTCGCTTGTGCCCACGCATCATCGACACTCGCGATTTCCTCAAGGAACGGGGACACATCGACGTCGCTCCGGATTTTCTTGAAATACTTCATGTCTGTCTCCTTGGTGCTGTGCACGGACCACTGTGGTGCGTGCCTTGAAAGTGGTGGATGGGTTGAGGAGGCCGTTTGCCCGACATGCGCCTGGGATCGGCGCTTGCATTTGGCGCCGCACAACGCAGCGCGCGGACAAGCAACGTTTTGCGAAACGAATTTGCGCATCACGCCACCTCATCTGTCATCTGCATGACCGCAGAACGGCGAGGGCTCGCAAACGTATTTCGTCCGGCTTTAAGAAAGCGGGACGGGACACGTAAGGACTGTTGCGCAAAGGCGAGCAACGAAAGCGGCGTGAATGGTGAACACACGACGCGCGGTGCGATGTTCGGTGTCAACGGCATGAGCAATCAACCTTTCAATGTGACGGCAGGGGGATCCGCCGTGGGTTGATCAACAGATTGTGCAAGAAGCCGAACCGGTCGATAGGTTGGCGGTTTACGCACGGCTCAAGACCATGCCTATACCGATGGTTTATGGCACGCAGGCACCGCAAACGGATTGCTAAACCGTTGTAGAAAAGGGAATTGTTGCGCCGAAGCATGCGGTGGCTTCATGTCGGTCCACTTGCAGATACTTGCCTGCATACCATCGCGGTGCGGTCATCGAATTGTGCCGTACAACGCCGGTTTATAGCGGGTTTAGGCAAGGCGAATTCACCACACCCCGAAGCGCTTGATATTTGTCAATCGAACAGTGGGAAAAGCCCCTCGAAGGCAACAAAGACACGCACGATCCGACCGGCAAACACCATGCTTTTCACTCGAGGTCGCGATGCATCCTGTCAAACAACGGCCAGACCCGACCAAAACATCAGTCGCAGCAGTGAACAAGGATGAAATGGTGCCCCCACACGGCACCACATTTATTGGGTTCAGCTTATCGCACTAGGTGTCATCTGAACTCACAAGCCTTTACTTTAACGTCATTTTTAGCCCAGCTCTGAGTAGCAAGTAGTAGCATGTGATTGCAATTACTCACGGCGCATCGCATAAGATTTGGTGACCAAACTTGTGCTTTGGTCACCACTATGAGGTCACTTCCGATGTCCAAGCTAACACACACCAAGCTAAAGGCGCTTCCAGAGGGCAAACATGCCGACGGAAATGGCCTTTACTTCCGCAGAAGATCGAACGCGCAAGACACCTGGCTGCTGCGCTACACGGACCCAGAAAGCGGGCGTCGGGCAGAGTGTGTAATTGGAACGGCTTCGCATTTCACACTCGCATCGGCCCGCGTTGAGGCCGCAAGGATGAAGAAGCTGATCGCCGATGGTGTATCTCCACAAAGTAGACGCGCGGCTCAAAAGGCTGCCCGTCAGAATGGCGTTCCAACTTTGTCACAGATCGCACCAGAAGCATTTGAGGCCAGAAAAGCACAATTGCACAACGGTGGCACTGCAGGGCGGTGGTATTCGCCAGTGCGGGACCATGTGCTTCCGCGCCTTGGCCATTTGCGCGTCGACCAAATTCATCAAAGCGATGTACGTGATGCATTGAAACCGATTTGGACCGACATGCCAGATACGGCTCGCAAAGCCATCGGCAGGCTCAAAATCATCCTGGAACATGCAGCCGCCGAAGGGCACGACGTCAATCTGAATGCCGTGCCATTGGCGAAAGTGCTGTTGGGTAGACAAAACAAACGCCCGAGCAGTCATGCATCCCTGCCATGGCAGGAAGTGCCGATGCTTTATCAAAGCTACGATGACGGGGTGGTAGATACAGCGTTCAAATTTTTGGTCTCGACGGTGGTGCGTGTCAGCAACGTCACACAAGCAATGTGGCATGAGGTTGACGGCGATACATGGGTGATCCCAGCGACGAAAATGAAAGTCAAAAACCGCGGCGACCACATCGTACCGCTCTCACCGGAAGCGCGCGCGCTCTTGGATCGCGCGAAGGATTTTGACAACGGAAGCGGCTATATCTTTCCTTCACCTGCAAACAAGAAACGCCCCTATTTGAGTGAAAACACATTTGGAGCATCGCTCAAGCGGCGTGGTACGAACGTAACCGCACATGGCTTCCGGGCAAGTTTTCGCGGTTGGGTCGTCTCGAACGATGTTTGTTCGGAACGGATTGCGGAGACAATTCTACACCACAAAGTCGGCGACAGCGCCACCAACGCTTACATTCGTGGCTCGTTTGTTGAGAAGCGGCGAGCCGTAATGAACCGGTGGAGTTCATTCTTGGATGGTCACACGGCTGTTGATGTCATCCCGTTTGCAGGTCGAGCATGAACGAAACCCACCTTGAAGTTGGCAGCATCATTCGAGATGCACTCATTCGCCAATACACGCATGACGGATTATACGTCAAAGCCCGGAAGATGCAGGCCATCTTTGATGATGTACGCGCTGAAGCCTTGGGCAATTGGATAGCTCAATGTCACCGACGCGAAGGTGACAAGATACTTGCTGAAGTGCGGGAAAAAGCGGCAAAGAAACGCAAAGGTTTTAGGGCGTTACTTGCTGTCCTTTCAGCAAATGCTGAAGTTCAGTCTGACATGGAACGAGAGTACGGCGAAGGCTTCATTGACTTCATCGAAAGCAGCCTGAGAGTACAAAACAAGGTTCTTTCGGCTACCAAGTCGCATTCAGATATTCTGAAACCGAGCCGTCAAAATGTCCCTGCAACAACTGTAGCGATTGAGATCGCGCACCTGTTCAGACAATTCGGCCTCACGCCCAGCGCAGCAAAGCGAGGCGCGGAACCCTCATCGATATTCGGAAAATGCGTTGAAGCCGTGTTCCTGGCCTTAGGAGAAAAGGCAAATTGGCGGCGGGCCGCTGAGACCGCCGTGGAAAAAGGCGAAGAATATCAGCGAGACTTCGAAGACCTGCAAAAAGCGTTCAAAATCCTCGTTGCTATGACGGACTTTGACGCCTGACCCCCAACTCGACATCCAACATCTGGGTGTGTTGGGGGTTAGCTGCTCCGTTCTGACACCAATAATTCTCAAGTCGTCTCAATCAGACGGAGAGAATTATGGACATCCAACTCATCACGATTTCTGAGCTGTCGCAGAAGCTCGGTGGGCGCTCCAAGGCATCGATCTACCGCGACATCCAATCCGGCATTCTGCCGCGCCCTGTGAAGCTCTCTGGCAGCGTTTACTGGGATCGCTCCGAGATCGACACGCGCATCAAATCCCTGCTGGAAAAACAATCCCAGCCCTAGCGGCTGACGTGACCCCGCGCACAGGCAAGTACGCGGGGCCGCACTGGTGGACGGTACTGACAAGACGGTGGCACCAGACGCGGACGGCGTACCACGGGGCGGAACCAAACGCCAAGGGCAGTCCTAGAGGCCGAAGCCCGGTTCCCGGCATATGATCCAATGTCGAAAGTAGCGGCCAATCCTGATGCACGGGATCGATGTGACATCAGGGGCCCCGTAGCGGCGACCGGCTCCGGTGAGCAGACGCAAGATGAACGGGCACAGGAACGCGAGCCTAAGGCGAATGCCTGGGGCTTGTCGTCCTATGCCCACACACAACAACCCCACCAATGAGCAGCAAGGTTAGAGACAAACGCCGATTGAACGCAGCGCGCGCCAACCATATACCCTGACGCAAAATGGGATGAGCTGCGCATGTTTGAGAACGCATTCAACAACATCGACAAAGAAATGCGCAACGAGCAGGGTTTGGCATCCGAACTCGACTACGCTGAACAAACGTCGTGGATTTTGTTCCTAAAATACCTCGACGATCTTGAGCAATCGCGCATGGACGAGGCGGAGCTCGAAGGGCGTGACTACACGCCTATCCTATCAAAGCAATTCAGATGGCAAAGCTGGGCAGCGCCGAAGACTGAAGACGGAAAGCTGGAGCACGACAACGCCATCACCGGCGATGATCTTGTTGCATTTGTCAATGACGAGTTATTCCCCTACCTGAAGGCGTTCCGCGCCTCTGCGTCCAGCGCCGACACGCTCGAATACAAGATCGGCGAGATTTTCTCGGAGATCATCAACAAGTTCCGGTCCGGCTACACCTTGCGCGATGTTTTAGAGATCGTGGATGCACTGTCGTTTAACACCCAAGCCGAAAAGCACGAACTGTCTGACCTCTATGAAAGCCGCATCAAGCGAATGGGCAACGCGGGGCGCAATGGGGGGGAATACTACACGCCCCGCCCGCTGATCCGGGCGATGATCAAGGTGGTCGATCCGAAGATTGGCGAAACTGTCTATGATGGCGCTGTCGGCTCTGCCGGTTTTCTTTGTGAGTCTTATGACTACCTGATGAAGCCAGACATCTCGGCAGCGGATTTTCGGACGCTCCAGCGCGACACCTTCTTCGGTCAGGAAAAGAAGTCGCTGGCCTACATCATCGGCATTATGAACATGATCCTGCACGGGATCGACACGCCCAACCTGATCCACGCCAACACGCTCAATGAGAACGTGATGGATATTCAGGAAAAGGACCGTCACGACGTGATCCTTGCCAATCCCCCCTTTGGCGGCGGTGAACGCAAAGAAGTCCAACAGAACTTTCCGATCAAATCTGGTGAAACCGCCTATTTGTTCCTGCAGCACTTTATCCGCAAACTTAAGGCAGGCGGGCGCGGGGCCATCGTCATCAAGAACACGTTTCTCAGCAACACCGACAATGCGAGTGTCGAGCTGCGGCGCGAACTCGTGGCGACCTGCAAGTTGCACACCATCCTCGATTGCCCTCAAGGCACTTTCCAGGGCGCGGGCGTCAAGACCGTTGTGCTGTTCTTCGAGAAAGGCGCGCCGACGCGGGACATCTGGTATTACCAGCTCGATCCGGGCCGCAGCCTCGGCAAGACCAACCCGCTGAACGACAACGATCTGGCGGGTTTTGTCGATCTGCAACGTACCCGCCCGAACGGTCCGAAAAGCTGGATCGTGAACCGCGCCGATCTGGACGAGGACACCTACGATCTGTCGGTCAAGAACCCCAACGCTCCCGAGGCCGAGGCTCTGCGGTGCCCCGAAGAGATCATTGCCGACATGCTGGCACGGGATGCCGAGACAGCGCAAATCCTCGAAGACATTCGGGGAATGCTGTGAAGGACACTGCTGACTTCGGCTGGCCAACGAAACCACTTGGCGAACTAGTCGATGTACTAGATCGATTGAGAAAACCAATTACTAAGAAGGATAGGACGGCTGGCCCATACCCATACTATGGAGCAACTGGCGTTCTTGATCACGTCGATGGATACCTCTTTGATGAACCGCTGGTACTGATTGGCGAGGATGGCGCGAAATGGGAAGCGGGCGAAAACTCAGCCTTCGCCATTGAGGGCAAGGCGTGGGTCAACAACCACGCTCATGTGATCCGCCCGCATAGAGATCAAGTTTTGGATGACTGGTTGATCTACTATCTGAACGGCACGGACCTCATGCCGTTCGTATCGGGCATGACCGTTCCCAAGCTCAATCAAGGCCGATTGCGGGAAATTCCAATCCCCCTCCCACTGCTCGAAGTACAACAGCGGATTGTTGCGGTTTTGGATGAGGCCTTCGAGGGACTGGCCCGCGCCCGCGCCCACGCCGACGCCAACCTCCAGAACGTACGGGACTTGTTCACGTCATCGCTTGATGAAGTTTTCGCGCAAGAAGAATGGCCAGAGTTTACCTTACAGGAATTGGCAAACGAAGACTGCTCGCTCTCTTACGGCATCGTCCAACCCGGTGAGGACGTGGCGAACGGATTGCCAGTTGTGCGTCCTGTCGATTTGGGTGGCAAAATCGTATCACCGGCGGGTCTAAAAAGGGTCGCACCAGAGCGTGCGGCGTCTTATTCGCGCACGCAACTCAACGGTACAGAACTGCTGCTTTGTGTAAGGGGAACAACGGGGACCATTAGCTTGTCGTCTCATGAACTCCGAGGCGCCAATGTAACTCGCGGTATCGTTCCGATTAGGTTTAACGAACGAATGAACCGCCTTTTTGGGTTCTATCAATGCCAATCCAGTTTTTTGCAGAAGCAGATTTCTGAAAAGACCTATGGTGCAGCTCTTATGCAAATCAACATTAGAGATGTGAAGACGCTCAAACTAAAGTGCCCACCCCAAACACAGCAGACTGTAGCTGTTAAACGAATGGAAAAGATTTCGGAAGCCCATGCTGCACTATTGGCGTCGGCAACCGACAAGATCGCAAATATCAACGATCTCCGCCAATCCCTTCTGCAAAGAGCTTTCGCAGGCGAACTCACCTAACCTCTTTACGCTTCAGCGAATTTCACTACCGTTGCGCGTATGAGTTTTGACGAGACCGAAGAAGATACTCGCGCCAATCGGATTGATCCCGAATTGATGAAAGCGGGATGGTATGGCCCCGACGCCATCCCCGGTGCTCGTATCAACCGCGAAGAAATGCTGTGGCCTGGTCGGATCAACGTCGGACAGAACCGCGCCGCCCCCAAACCCGCCGACTACGTGCTGCGCATGAACAATCATGTCATGGCGGTGATCGAGGCCAAGAAAGCCTCCAAAGGCTCCACCAGCGGGCGTGGGCAGGCTGTGGACTACGCCACTCGGATCGACGCCCCGCTCGCCTATTCCACCAACGGTATCGGCTGGCACGAAGTCGATATGAAGACGGGCACGGAGCGCGAGATCACGCCGTTCCCGACGCCGGAAGACCTCTGGGCACGTATCTTCCCCACCCCAAACCCTTGGCGAGAGAAATTCGGTTCCATCCCCTTCGAGACAGGTGGTGGCAAATGGGAACCGCGTTACTATCAAGCCCGCGCGGTCAACGCCGCCCTGGATGCCATAGCTAATCGCCAAGACCGCATCCTCCTGACCCTCGCCACAGGGACAGGCAAAACGTCCATCGCCTTCCAGATAGCATGGAAGCTGTTCGAGGCCCGCTGGAACCTCTCCTATGAGCCCTCACGCCGCCCCAGAGTGCTTTTCCTCGCCGACCGCAACATCCTCGCCGATCAGGCCTACAATTCTTTCTCAGCCTTCCCAGCGGACGCCCTATCGCGCATCTCACCCGACGAAATCCGCAAAAAGGGCAAGATGCCCAAGAACGCGAGCATCTTCTTCACAATTTTCCAGACGTTCATGACCGAAGGAAAAGACGGCGAAGGCGAAGCAAATTTTTACGACTATGCGCCGGACTTCTTCGATCTGATCATCGTGGATGAATGCCACAGAGGCGGCGCAAAAGACGAGAGCACTTGGCGCGGCATCTTGGAGTATTTCGCGCCCGCTGTTCAGCTTGGCCTGACTGCAACGCCGAAGCGCAAGCAGAACGCAGATACATATTCGTACTTCGGGGAGCCTGTTTATAGCTATTCTCTCAAGAACGGCATCGAAGACGGTTTCCTAACGCCGTTCAAGGTCCGCCAAATGGCCAGCACGCTCGACACCTACACATATGACGACCAAGACGACGTGGTATCCGGCGAGATAGATGAGGAAAAGGAATACGGCGAAGGTGACTTCAACACGACGATCTTCATTCCCGAACGTGAGCAAAGCCGCATAACGCAGTTCATGGACGAGATCGATCAGAACCAGAAGACGCTCGTCTTCTGCGCGACACAGCCCCATGCAGCCTTTGTCCGCGACTACATCAACCAAATCAAAACCAGCGATGACCCGCATTATTGCGAGCGGGTCACTGCGGAGGACGGGGCACTTGGCGAACAACATCTTCGCGAATTTCAGGACAACGAGAAGTCGGTTCCCACGATCCTAACCACATCGCAAAAGCTCTCTACTGGTGTGGATGCTCGAAATGTGCGGAACATCGTTTTATTGCGCCCAGTCAAGTCGATGATTGAGTTCAAACAGATTGTGGGGCGCGGAACGCGAACGTTTGAGGGAAAAGACTTTTTCACAATCATCGACTTTGTGAAGGCCTACGAGCATTTCAACGATCCTGAATGGGACGGAGAGCCATTGGACCCTGACCCACCTCGTGAACCGACGACCCAGCCACCCCCAACAGTCGGACCCGGCGAACCGACGCCAACGCCACCACCTGCGGAAAAAGTCGTTGTGCGATTGGCTGATGGGAAGGAACGCCAAATCAGGTTCATCGGAACGACGACTTATTGGTCACACGACGGCAGGCCTATCTCCGCAAAAGAGTTCATGAACCAACTTTTTGGCGACTTGGAGGGCTTAATCTCGGATGAAGACCAACTGCGCAAGATTTGGAGCGATCCAGAAACACGATCCAGGTTTTTGGCCCAGCTTCAAGATCGAGGATACGACCGCGAGAAAATCGATGACATGCGGAGACTAATCGACGCGCCCAACAGCGATGTTTTTGACGTCCTCGCACATGTCCGCTTCGCTCTGGCTCCTCTCAGTCGATTAGACAGGGCCGAAAGTGCGGCTAATTCTGGCTTGGCCGGTTACGAAGCCGAGATGAAAGATTTTTTAGCATATGTTCTGAGCTCATATGCAGCGCGTGGAGTCGATGAGCTTGACCTCAAGAAAATTGGGGACTTCCTAAAGATTAAGTACGGCGGAACGAACGACGCAAAACGTGTTCTGGGAAGCGTTGCGGAAATTCGCACGGCCTTCGTGGAAATTCAGTCTCACCTCTATGCTCGGTAGCAATGCAGGGGGTGTGTTTTTCAGAAATCTGAAAAATTCGTGTTGGTAGGTATGACCGGTCTGGATGCGAACCGCCTTGGAGATCGTAGCGCCCCCCCCCCTTAACGGCGAGAGCAAAATGATTGATCTAACATCAGACCGATGACGTGCCTGCGCAGCGGATTGGTGACCAAAATGGTGACCGCAAATAACCCTTCGGAGGCCATCCCATTGTTTTCAATGCTTAAAACGAGAAGAAGTGGTGCCCCCACACGGACTCGAACCGCGGACCTACTGATTACAAATCAGTTGCTCTACCAGCTGAGCTATAGGGGCCTTGGGCGCATCGTCTACTCTTTGCGCATCGCGGTGGCAAGATCGTTTTTCCACTCCGGTCAGAGGTTTTATCCCGGCCCGTTTCCCGTATATCTACCCATGTCGTTCACAAAGCCCGACAGGTCGATCCGCATGCAAATTGTCCTTCACGCAGGTGCCCATTTCACAGAGGAGGAGCGCCTGGTTCGCTGCCTGCTGCGCAACAAAGAGGATTTTTCCAAACGCGGGATCGCAGTCCCGGGGCCTGGAAAGTATCGGAGCCTGCTGAAGCAGACCATGGCGGCACTTCAGGAGGCACCTCCCGCACCAGATGCCCGGGACGTTTTGCTGGACCTCATCCTAGATGAGGAAAACGCCGACCGCATGATCCTGAGCCACATGTTCTTGTTCGGCGCTCCGCGCTCCTGCATACGCAACGGGTTTATCTACGAAGCGGCACCGGAAAGGGTCGCCCAGTTGTCGGCTCTTTTCGCACATGACGAGGTCGAGCTTTTCCTTGCCATGCGTAACCCTGCAACCTTTCTGCCGGCGCTGTTCGATCAGGCGCCGCAGGACGACATGGAAGCGTTTTTGCGTGGCGCCGACCCGTACGCGATCCGATGGTCCGAAACGCTGTCAGCGATCCGTTCGGCGGCACCCGACGTCACCATAACCACCTGGTGTTTCGAGGACATGCCGATGCTCTGGGCACAGATCGTGCGCGAGTTGGCGGGCCTCGAACACGGTGAGAAGATCGTCGGCGGATTCGACCTGCTGTCCGAGATCATGTCCAAAGAGGGCATGCAGCGCTTCCGCGCCTACCTCAAGACGCACCCCACCATGACCGAAATGCAGAAGCGGCGGGTGATCGTTGCCTTCCTCGACAAATTCGCCATCGAAGACGAGATCGAGGAAGAGTTGAATGCTCCCGGCTGGACCGAGGATACAATCGAAGCGATGACCGATATCTACGAAGAAGATATGGAGCGCGTGGCGCGCATCCCGGGTGTGAGCTTCATAGCGCCCTAGCGCGCTGGCAGATCTTCAAAGACCGGTATCCCGTCTGGCACGTTGTGAAACGGCTGCGCCTGTGCATGGCAAATTGCAACATGTGGGGCAAATCGGCTTGGATCATCCAGCGTGCCCGCCTTGACAACAACGTCCGAACTATCCTGCCGGAACGTGGCCAAATGTGTTCCGCAGACGCCGCAGAAATGCCGCGTCACCGCAGTGTCGAGGTCGGGGCGCGTGTACGTGACCGGCCGCCCTTGCGTCCATGAAAAGCCCTCGACGGGGACAAGCATGAAATACTGAGGTGCTCCGCCCGCAATGTACTGACAGGCTCGGCAGTGGCACTGACCCTTTACAGTTGGACGTTCCGAAATCGCATACCGGACGGCGCCACAATAGCAGCCGCCGCCTTTGGCTTTATTTTCAGTGGTCTGAACCGGCATTTTTGGGTATCCTGCGTTTCATAAAAATAATTGGCAGAGCAGAGTTCAAATGTCAAACTCAGAAAAAGGGCCGGTACGGGAAGCGCCTGTGTCACTGACGGAATGCGGTGCAGCACTGGCCATCGAGCAGGTGCCGGATCGGTGGACTTGGTTGATCTTGCGGGAAATGTTTTACGGTGTCAGCCGCTTTGCGGACATTCAGACCGACATCGGCATACCGAAATCCGTACTATCCGGCCGACTTGCGCAAATTGTCGAGAACGGTCTCGCCAAGAAGGAGGCGTACAGGGATGGGTCAGCCCGCACGCGCTATGCCTATGTTCTGACCCAGAAAGGTCGGGAGCTTGCTCCGGTCATCCTGGCGCTCATGCAATGGGGCGACAAACATATCAAGGACGGCGAGTCCGCGCTTTCGCTGACAGACAAACGAACTGGCAACCCGGTCAAGATCGGGATTGTGCCGAAAGGTGGCGCATTGCCCCTGCGTTGGTTGAACTACACGCCGGTAGATCAGCCCAGTGATGTAAAAGACGGCTGAGCGTTCAGCCCATGCCCAGCGCTTCCTTGTATAGCTCAAGGACAGCTTCTTCCTCGGCAATATCATCGCTGTCGCGCTTGCGCAGCGCAATGACCTTGCGCATGACCTTGGTGTCGTAGCCACGCGCCTTGGCCTCGGCCATCACTTCCTTCTGTTGATCCGCGATGTCCTTCTTCTCGGCCTCGAGCCGTTCAAAACGTTCGATGAACTGGCGCAATTCATCCGCCGTGACACGGTAGCTTTCGGCATTGGTGGCGGTGTCGGTCATTGCGCGCTCCTTGGCTGGTGATCAGAGCGCTGGATAGCGGTGCAGGCACGGTGTCGCAAGGGGGTTGATCTCTTGTCATCGCAGCGGCGCTCGGATAGCCCGTCTTCATGGAACAGGATCGCAATTTTACCATATTCGACGGCATAATCTGGGGCGGAGCCGCCTTGTCGGTTCTTGGCCTGATCGGGCTTGTCTGGTGCATTCTCAAGGTCTGGCGCGCGAGGGCCGACGGGCTGGAGGATGCTCAGATGCGTGCCGTCATGTCGCGCGTGCTTCCCTTGAACCTCGGCGCGCTATTCGTGTCGGTCCTGGGTCTCATGCTGGTGATCGTCGGGATCTTTCTGGGGTAGCTCACAACGGATCCGAGTGTTCCAGGTGCGAAGGCCCGCCAAGGCCCGTATGAGTGAAGACGCGGCAATGGCACCGCCACTTTCGGAAAACCGGGTCGTACGTCCGTGCCGCATAGTGGCTGGCATGCTCGACCATCCTGACAGGACGGATCCACAACCATCACCCTACTGATCTTTGTAGTGGTCGGGATACGCTCGCCACGGTCCCGGCCTTTCAGTCACATTGGGACCGAGGCCCAAGGCCGCATCACCTCGCGGCGTCGTGCGGGTCCGATCCGACACATTTGGATCGGCGCTGTTCTGCATCTTTTTCGGCCGGTCACGTATTGTCATGATCCGGCCCAAGCATCGAGCGAGCGATGAGATGCTGTGCTTTTGACGGGCACGTGACACTGGCCTGCGGCCCGTGCGCTGGACAGTAGGCGGTGCCCGGCATAAACCAAGGGCCATGGATATCAGACAGATTACGCCCGCCTATTTTGTTGCACCGCAACTGGATCCTGCGGACATGCCGGACATTGCGGCAGCCGGGATCAAAACCGTGATCTGCAACAGACCGGATCCAGAGGTCCCCCCGGCCTTTCAGGCCGACGCGTTGGAGGCTGCGGCACAAGCGGCCGGCCTGACGTTTCACAGGCTGCCCCTGACACATCAGACCATGACCCCCGCCAACGTCGAACAGCACATGGCGTTCGCAGAGGAAACGGAAACACCGGTGCTCGCCTATTGTGCGTCTGGCACACGGTCGACGGTCGTGTGGTGTCTGGGACAAGCCGGACGCATGTCATGCGACGATATCTTGCGCACCGCGCGGGATGGCGGGTACGACCTTGATGCCCTGCGCCCGACACTTGAAGCCATAGCCGCGCAAAAGGGCGGCTAACCGCCGTTCGCGGCAAGATCCGGTAGGTCGCTCAGGTCAGGCAGGTCTGCAAGATCGGGCAAATCGTCCAGGTGAGGCAAATCCGCGAGAGCAGGCAGGTTTTCGACCAGGCCCGATGCGTTCGCAATATCCCTGTCGACCTCCGGCGCAACGTCTTGACCAAGAACCGGATCGCCTGGCCGCAATGCCGCCATTGCGGCTTCTATGTCGTCCTCTGTCACGTCCTTCGTTGCCTCGCCTTCACGCCGCGCAGGGCCCGGGATTTCTTCGACCCGAGGCATATCTACCAGAGGCTCGTCAGATACGCGCCGCAAGGGCTGGGTGGCATGGCTGGGCTTGCGCTGCGGTTTGACGGCGCGGACCCCGTTGACATGACCGACGATCCCGCGTCCCACGATACGACCGGTACTGGTCGTGATCTGCACGTTCGGGAATGCGCCCGGCGTGACCGGCAATTCATCACCGGGCGACATGCTTTGCAGCGCGCCGAGCGGCAGATGCAAACTGCACAGCACCATCTTCAAGTCCGCGTTCAACGCCATCACCGTATCGGTCATGCTCGACTGCTCGAACGTGTCCTCTTCGTCATCATCGCCTTCCGTCTGATCAAAAGGGTCAGGCAACGGCAGAACGAACAGTATTTCGCCCTGTCGCGCCCCCCGCGCTACATCAACGGTGAGACGGACCAACGCATAATCCTGCGCATCCAGTGCCATTGCCAGTGTGCGTGTGTCTTCCACCTTGGCCCCAAAGCGAAAGCCCTCCAGAAGGGTTTTGTCTTCCTGCTCATCCAGAACCGCCACGATGCGTTCGAACAGCATGTCGATCAGCGGGGCACAGATCGCGGCGTCGGTGCGCGTCATGGCCCGCGGCGCGCCCTGATCCGGTTGCACAGTGCCCATGGTTTGCTGCTGTATCAAACCACCGACAAGGACAGGATCGAACGCAGCCGCGCCAACATGCCCATCGGGTCCGTCCAGCAGCATGAGCAAGGCGTCATCCTTCAACTGCCCTTCGACTGCATCGCCTGGCATCTTGTCGACAACCGCACCGATGACAGCCATGGGCAGATCCATCAGCGCATCCGCAACCTTGGCCAGCGTCACACGCATGGCCTTGGGCAACGTCATTGCCCGCGCCTGACGCACATCCCGCCCCGCAGCAGCAATGCGTCCCAGAACACTTGTTTTTTCGGTTTCGCCCATAAACTCCGCCGTTTCTACGGCCTGCACGTACGGCATAGGTCTAGGGACGATAGGTTACCAACCGCTTTATGCGGTCCAAAGTTTTGCGCTATTGCGCCGCCAAGGCAGCCTGACCGGGCAAATGCACGATAAATGCATTTCCGTCGGCCCGCGGCTCATAGGTGATGTCACCGCCCAAACGCGCCATGATCTCGCGGCAGATCGCAAGACCCAGACCCGCGCCCGAACCATCCTTGTCATTGATGCGAGAAAACTTTTCGAAGATCAGCGCACGTGCTTCGGGCGGAATGAGCGTTCCATTGTCGTGAAACACGACCTGCAACCCGCCGCCGTGTTGCAAGATATCAACCGTCAGCGACGGCTCTGGCGCGTTGCAATACTTCTGGGCGTTGGTGATCAAGTTGATGAACACCTGCCGCAACCTGTCCAGATCGGTGCTCAGCGGCACATCCAGATCAGAGCGCACATGGTTGATACGAAGTTGGGTCGAACGTGCACCTCCCGCCGACAGGACTGCCTGCGCAATGACATCGTTCAGGTTCCCCTGCTCGAGGTTCAAACTCACCTGGCCATTTTCCAACACGCTCAGGTCCAGCAGGTCATCCAGAAGCCGGGTCAGCCGTATCGTTTCACCGTGAATGATCGACGCGTATTTCGTCTTGTCCGCCTGATCCAGCTTATCGGTGTCGCGCAGGATTTCGGAAAAGCTGCGGATAGAGGTCATGGGCGTGCGCAACTCGTGGCTGATCTGGCCCAGGAACGCATCCTTTTGCACCGAAAGCGCTGTCAGTTTCTGATTGGCCTCGCGCAACTGGCGTGCCGTGCGGCTCAACTCGGCGGACTTGGCTTCAAGCCGGTTGGAGTATTCCAGGATTTGCGCGGACTCGTCCGCGACCGCCATCAGGTCTTCAACCGACACCGATGTTCCGCCCACAAGCTGGCTGATCATCGCATGGGCAGTGGCCGATCCAACGGACCCTGCCAATTCGCGCTCAAGGGTTTGCAGGAAACCCTGCGTCGGCTCAGGCAAATGTCCCGTCAAACCCTGCCGCTGCGCCTCGGCCCGGAACAATGACAGCGCGTCCGCCGGGCCCAGGATACGCTGCGCCATGATCATCAGGTCTTCGGACGTGGCAAGGGCAGCATCCCAACCACGGGCCTGCGTGGAATGGTCGAATACATTGACGAATTGTGCGCCTTGCAGACGTTCCAAAGGCGTGGGGAAGGTGACAAGCGACACCCCAACAAAGACAGCCACGTTCAGACTGAGCGACCACACCATCGCATGGACGGTCGGATCTATCCCCTCGATCCCGAACAGCGCTTGCGGGCGCAGCCAGCGCAGACCGCCAATGCCCTGTTCGAACACTGCCGTGCTCAGAATCGCATCGGGACCGAAGCTCGGAAGAAGCGAACAGAACACCCAAACCGCGAAGCCGACCAGCAGGCCCGCCAAAGCCCCCCAGCGCGTCGCGCCGCGCCAAAAGATGCCGCCAAGCATGGCAGGCAGGAATTGTGCCACCCCAACAAAGGAAATCAGGCCAATCGCGGCCAGCGCTGCTCCGCCACCTGACAGGCGATAATAGATGTAGCCAAAGAAGATGATCATCAGGATCGACGCCCGGCGGGCGAGGATCACCACGTTTCGAACGTCACCTGAAACCTGCGCGCCTTCGGCCTGCCTGCTCAGCCAGACCGGCATGACCACATGGTTCGACACCATTGTGGACAAGGCGAGCGTCGCCACGATGACCATGGATGTGGCCGACGAAAAACCGCCAAGGAAGGACAGCGTTGCAAGCCCGCCCTGCCCTTCGGCCAAAGGCACGGTCAAAACGAAAAGATCGGGGTTGGATCCGGCCGGCAGGATGTCGAGGCCAACAACTGCGATCGGCACAACGAAAAGGCTCATCAACATCAGGTACAGGGGAAACGCCCAGCTCGCGATCTGCAGGTGCCGCTCATCCTCGTTCTCGACCACCATGACCTGGAACATGCGCGGCAGCGCCAGAAAGGCGGCGGCCGACAACATGGTCAGGGCGGCCCAGCGGCTGCGGTCCATGCTCCATTCACCGATGCTGGAGTTGTCGATCCGCTCCATCATCGGCCCGATGCCACCGGCAATCCCCCAGACGACGAAGATGCCCACAGCCAGCAAGGCCACCAGCTTGACGACCGCTTCGACCGCGATGGCGATAACCACACCGTCGTGGCGTTCATTGGCGTTCAGATTGCGCGTGCCAAAGAGCACGGTAAACACAACAAGCCCCCCAGCCACCCAGAACGCGGCGGTCTGCTGGCTCAGGCTGTCGGGCTGGCCCGTTTCGGAGAATATCGACAGCGACAATGTGACGGACTGCAATTGCAGCGCGATATACGGGGTGACGCCAATCACGGCCATGACGGTCACCACGATGGCCAACAGGTTGGACTTGCCATACCGGGCCGAGATCAGGTCGGCGACCGATGTGGCCCGCTGCGCCCGTCCGATCCGCACCAACTTGCGCAGCACCCACCACCAGCCGATCATCACAAGGCTCGGGCCCAAATAGATGGTGACAAACTCCATCCCCGACCGGGCGGCGTAGCCTACGGCGCCATAAAATGTCCAGGCGGTGCAATAGATCGACAGGGACAGCGTGTAGACGGTCGGCGACCGCAACCAGCTGCCTTTGCCACGCATGGATGCACGTTCGGCAAAAAAGGCGATGGCAAACAGAAAGGCCACGTAAACCAGGCTGACGCCAAGCAGCTGGTTGACCGAGATCATGAGCCCTCGTCCGCCCGGTCACGCTCACCGATGAACCACCACAAGACAGCTGCGGCCAGGATCAACAGTATCCAAACGACAAACACATATGTGACGGCGCTCGACATCGCGACAGGTGTTGGATCGGCAGGGTGATCCCCTCCGCTCGGCCAGAACACCGGCAGCATCCACAACAGCACCCCGACGATCGGCAACAGGCGCAAGGCATCCATCAGCCGACGACGGCGATAGCTGCGCTTTTCCAGAAACAGGGTCGCGCTGGGGGTCTGATCACTCATTGCGCCAGCTGCACAAGGTCACGGACCGCCGTCATCACCTCGGTGTTGGAGAACGGCTTGCTCATGAAGCGGCTGACGCCCGCCCGCTCCGCCAGTTCCCGATCCCTGCCCTGACCGCGCGCGGTCAGCATCAGAATGGGCAACCGGGCAAACTCCGGATCAGCGCGCAGTTCGGTCAGGATGTCGATACCGTTCTTGCCGGGCAGCATGTAGTCCAGCACAACAAGATCGGGCTTCATGGTGCGCACTGTTTCGACGGCCGTTGCGCCATCGGAGTGGGTATCCACCTTCCAGCCCTCCCGGCTCAGCAGAAACTGTATCGCTTCTATAATATTGATCTCGTCTTCAACGAGCAGGACATGCTTGCCCATGTCTGCGTCTCCTCCCCAAATCGCGCAGGCCGGAGGCTGTTTCGCTCTTTGGACCCCGCCCGTCAACTATGTGCGGAATTGGCAGACCTGTCAAAAACCACCGAACCCGTCGCTCAGGATCGACGGCTCGCGGCGGCCCCGACATCCGGACCGGGGACAGATATGGCAGGCCGGGCCCACCTGTTCCATCGGCACATCCCGCGCGCCTGGTGTATCAGGGGCCGGCAGGATCAGCATCGTGGCCTCCAGAAGCGGCGGGGCATTCAGAATGGCGGGTCCCACCTGTTCGGCAGCGGCGTAGCAATCAAATACGGCATTGTCGCGGGTGGGCATCTCGACCCGCGCCCGGATGACCTGCCCCGGTTGGCCCATCACCTGAAACAGCGGCCAAAGTGGGCACGCAGCCCCATGACGTGGGATGGCAAACCCATCCGTGTCCTTGCGAAACAGCAGGCTGCCCGCGCGATCCGCAACAACCAACCCGGCATCAAGCTGCTGTACCGCCGCCAGGCGGCGCATGATATGAGGCACCGACACACCAAAATGACCGGCCAGGGTGATAACATCCGGCCCATGCGATGACAGCGCATCTTTCAGATCGGACAAGCCAACCCGGGCGCTGTCCTGAACCATGCGATCAAGGATCGTGCGGGCCAAATGCCGCGACTGGGCCGAAGCGAGCTCTGTGGCAGTCGTAACAAGCCGATCAGCCTCCGCGTCGCCGCCTTCCAATGTCTCCAATGCCTGCGCATGACCTGCGAGAAAGGCCGCGACCTCTTCCTGCGGGGACCCCGACGGGGCCGCCTCCCCCGTTTCGGCATCCAGAAAACCGACCAGCGCCTTCGAACTATGCGCCAGGCGGCGGCTGTCTGCATCGATATTGGCGTGGAAGCGGTCGCGCCACTCGGCGGTGATGCTCTTGTCTTCGGCCAGAATGGACGCCGTCGATCGGATGGACGCTGCGGTCGACAAGACCTCGTGCACGGATGCGGCCAGTTCCGGATCATGCGCCAAACGGTCGCTCAGGGTTTCGACCATGCGCTGAAGGTCTGCGATCTTGCGATGGGCCGCCGCCAGTGCCTCAGCCCAACCTGGAAACCGGCCCGCAAATTCCTCGGCCCGCGCACTCTCTTCTTCAGGCAAACGGGCACGTTGGGCGGCCTCCTGCAAGGCGGCGATCAACGCGGCCTCGGCCCCCTCGCTCAATACGGTCGGTTCGACGTCAAGCGCAGCGGCGATATCCAGAAGCAGCTTACCGCCGATTCTGCGGCGATTATGCTCGATCAGGTTCAAATACGACGCTGATATGCCAATCTGCTTGGCAAGATCGGACTGCTTGAGCCCACCCATGGCGCGCCGCTCGCGTATTCGCGTGCCAGTCAGTGCGTCTCGCGCCATGCACCATTCCCTTGCGTTTGTGAGTTATTTCAACGCGTTTCTGCGCTGCGACATAATGAACTTTACAAAGTATACCGTCGCATTGTGCAATTGTTTACAAAATAATTCTGCAAAACAAGGGGTTTATTGCGCAATTTTCCAACCATACGCGATAGTGGCTTTGCACAATGTGCGCGCGCGGTCCGGTTGAGGAGCAGGTCCGCGCATTTCAACAAATGGGAGGATATTCATGTCCAAAATGAATCTGACGCGCCGTGGCGTGCTCAAGACCGGTGCCATCGCGGGTGCCGGTGTTGCCGCACCAACGATCTTTACGGCGCAGTCGGCCGCTGCTTTCACGAACGAGCCCACCGGCTCTTCCGTGACGCTGGGCTTCAACGTGCCGCAAACCGGCCCCTACGCTGACGAAGGTGCGGACGAACTGCGCGCCTACGAGCTGGCGGTCGAGCACCTGAACGGTGGCGGCGACGGCGGCCTGATGAACACCTTCTCGTCCAAGGCCCTGCAAGGCAACGGCATCATGGGCAAAAAGGTCGAGTACGTCACAGGCGACACGCAGACCAAATCTGACGCAGCCCGCGCATCGGCACGTTCGATGATCGAAAAAGACGGCGCCGTGATGATCACGGGTGGTTCGTCCTCCGGTGTGGCTGTGGCCGTGCAGGCGCTCTGCCAAGAGGCGGGCGTGATCTTCATGGCGGGTCTGACCCACTCGAACGACACGACCGGCAAGGACAAGAAGGCCAACGGCTTCCGCCACTTCTTCAACTCCTACATGTCCGGTGCGGCGCTGGCGCCGATCCTGGCCAACAACTACGGCACGGATCGTAAAGCCTACCACCTGACGGCTGACTACAACTGGGGCTACACGACCGAAGAAGCCGTGCGCACCTCGACCGAAGCCATGGGTTGGGAAACTGTTGCAGCCGTGAAAACGCCGCTGACACAGACCGACTTCTCGTCCTACATCGCGCCGGTTCTGCAATCGGGCGCGGACGTGCTGGTTCTGAACCACTACGGCGGCAACATGGTGAACTCGCTGACCAACGCGGTTCAGTTCGGCCTGCGTGACAAGCTGGTGAACAACAAGAACTTCGAGATCGTTGTTCCGCTTTACTCCCGCCTGATGGCGAAGGGTGCGGGCGCCAACGTGAAGGGGATCTTCGGTTCCACCAACTGGCACTGGTCGCTGCAGGACGAAGGCTCCAAGGCGTTCGTCAAATCCTTCGGCACCAAGTACGGCTTCCCGCCCTCGCAGGCGGCACACACCTGCTATGTGCAGGCGATGCTCTACGCGGACGCCGTGGAACGGGCCGGGTCGTTCAACCCCTGCGCCGTAGCCGAAGCGCTCGAAGGCTTCGAGTTCGACGGCATGGGCAACGGTCCGACGCTCTACCGCGCCGAAGACCACCAGTGCTTCAAGGACGTGCTGGTCGTGAAAGGGAAAGAGAACCCGACATCCGAGTTCGACCTTCTCGAAATCGTGGAAGTGACGCCTGTCAGCCAGGTGACCTACGACGCGTCGATCTTCGGTGGCGAACTGGGGTCCTGCAACCCCGGCGCGTAAGCCATTGAAAATGCTGGGTGGGGCACCTGTGTCCCACCCTTCTCTGGCACCTGATCCCAGGCTTTCAATAATTTAACATAACATGTCCCATCGTGGGACATCTGCCCCAACCCAGAGGTTCGGCCGATGGAAGCGATCATCCTTCAAATTCTAAACGGGCTCGACAAGGGCTCGGCCTATGCGCTGATTGCGCTGGGTCTCACGCTGATTTTCGGCACTCTGGGCGTGGTCAACTTCGCCCACGGAGCCCTGTTCATGATCGGGGCCTTCTGCGCCGTGACCCTGAGCCGGATCCTGACCCTCAGCCACACGGTTGTGGACGACACCCAAACAGACTTCCTCGGCAACCCGCTCAAGGTCGATGTTCCTTACGTCATGGACTGGTTCGGCGAGACGACGGGTGCGGCCATCATCGACTGGGCTGTCCCACTCTCGATCCTTTTCGCCATCCCGGTGATGATCGCCATCGGTGTGATCATGGAGCGTGGCTTGATCAAGCACTTCTACAAGCGCCCGCACGCTGACCAGATCCTCGTAACCTTCGGCCTCGCCATCGTGCTGCAAGAGATCATCAAGTACTACTACGGCGCCAACCCGATCCCGACACCCGCTCCTGCGGCCTTCAAAGGCTCGTTCGATTTCGGCGCGATGCTGGGCTTTGATCCCAACATCATCATCTATCCCTACTGGCGGATCATCTACTTCGCCTTCGCCGCCGTCATCATCGGTGCAGTCTTCGCCTTCCTTCAGTTCACCACCTTCGGGATGGTCGTGCGGGCCGGCATGGCCGACCGCGAGACGGTGCAGCTTCTGGGCATCAATATCGACCGCCGCTTTACCCTGATGTTCGGCATCGCCGCCGCAGTCGCGGGCCTTGCGGGTGTGATGTACACGCCCATCAACTCGCCCAACTACCACATGGGCATGGACTTCCTCGTCCTCAGCTTCGTGGTGGTCGTTGTCGGCGGCATGGGCTCGCTGCCCGGTGCCGTCGCCGCAGGCTTCCTGCTCGGCATTCTCGAAAGCTTTGCTTCGATGCGCGAGGTCCTCGCGGTGCTGCCGGGCCTCAACCAGATCATCATCTACCTGGTTGCCATCATCATTCTGTTGACCCGTCCTCGGGGCCTTATGGGCCGCAAGGGCGTGATGGAGGAATAACTAATGTTCGGTCTCGACAAAAAAGACTTCCGCCTCCTGCTTCTGGTCGCCGTACTGGTGGTACTGGCCCCCTTCCTGCTGAACCCCTTCCCTGAAGGGTCTGCCATGGCGCAGTTCAATGCGGGCTATCCAGACCTGATGCAGCGCTTCGTGATCTTTGGTATCTTCGCCATCGGGTTCAACATCCTCTTCGGCCTCACTGGCTACCTGTCCTTTGGCCACGCGGCCTTCCTCGGCGTCGGCTCCTACGCCGCGATCTGGATGATGAAGCTGCTCACAATGAACGTAATCCCGGCGATCTTCGTGTCGGTGATCGTTGCAGGCATCTTCAGCCTCGCCGTGGGGTGGATCAGCCTGCGCCGCTCGGGCATCTACTTCTCGATCCTGACACTGGCCTTTGCGCAGATGTCCTATTCGCTCGCCTATTCGGTGCTGACACCGATCACCGGCGGTGAAACAGGGCTGCAGCCGAAAGTCACCGACCCGCGCATTCTGGATGGCACACTGGCCAACGGGGCCACGCCCAAGGCGAACCTCTTCGGGCTCGAAATGGGGTCGAGCTTTGAATGGAGCGTCGGTGGTTGGCTCTTTACTTTCAACGCGGGCTACTACGTGGCGGCCATCGTGATGCTGGTTGCGTTCTACATGTCGATCCGCATCTTCCGCTCGCCCTTTGGCATGATGCTGCGGGCCGTGAAGTCGAACCAGCAGCGTTTGAACTACACGGGCCTGAACGCCAAGCCTTACACCCTCGCCGCCTTTGTCATCTCGGGCATGTATGCCGGCCTGGCTGGTGGTCTGATGGTGGCCATGGATACGCAGGTGGGTGCGGAGCGCATGTTCTGGACCGCGTCCGGTGAGGTCGTGCTGATGTCTATCCTCGGTGGCGTCGGCACGCTGATCGGGCCAGTGCTCGGTGCCGGTGCGATCAAGTACATGGAAAACATCCTGTCCAAGATCAACAAGGAGATCCTGCACCAGTGGTTCGCCTTCATGCCGGACGGGATCGAGGACATCCTCGTGTCGCTAGTTTACCCGTTCATTGGCAAGGGCTGGCACCTGACGCTGGGCATCATCTTCATGCTGGTCGTGATCTTCCTGCCTGGTGGGCTTGTCGAAGGGGGCCAACGTGTGGCCCGCCTCTTCAAGCGCAAGAAACCGGCCGAAGACGGACCGGACGGCAAAACCACGCCTGCGGAATAAGGAGAGAAACCGATGGGTATTCTTGAAGTCAAAAACGTGGGCAAACGGTTCGGCGGTCTGCAAGCGTTGGGGGACGTGAACCTCAGTGTGGCCGAGAACACGGTTCATGCCATCATCGGCCCCAACGGGGCGGGCAAGTCCACGCTGCTGAACTGTCTGGTGGGCAAGCTGATCCCCGACACCGGGTCCGTCATGTTCGACGGGCAGTCGGTACTGGGGCGGAAGCCTTACGAGATCAACCAGATGGGCATTTCCCGCGTGTTTCAGACACCGGAAATCTTTGGCGAGCTGAGCGTCATGGAAAACATGATGATCCCCTGTTTCGCCAAGCGCGACGGGGCGTTCACGCCCAATGCGTTCATCGACATGTTCAAGGATCGCGAGATCGTTGAACGTGCCGAGCAGATGCTGGAAGAGATGAACATGGCCGACGCGCGCAATGACAACGCCGCCACCATGTCGCGCGGTAACAAGCGGCGGCTGGAGATCGGTATGTGCCTGGCACAAGAGCCGCGCCTGCTGCTGCTGGACGAGCCGACGGCAGGTATGGCGCGCGCCGACACCAACAACACCATCGACCTGCTCAAGCAGATCAAGGACGAGCGGGACATCACCATCTCGATCATCGAACACGACATGCATGTTGTGTTCTCCCTCGCCGAGCGGATCACCGTGCTGGCGCAGGGCACCCCGCTGGTCGAAGACACGCCCGACAATATCAAGGGCCATCCCAAGGTGCGCGAAGCGTATCTGGGCGAAACCCAAGATGCCGCGTAAGGAGCCTGACCGATGAACGTCAAACCCGACTTTTCAAAGCACGCAAACCACGCAGCCACAGCGCCCGCCTTTCTGAGCGTGTGGGACATGCACGCCTACTACGGCGAAAGCTACATCGTGCAGGGCATCAGCTTTAACGTCCACGAGGGTGAGATCCTTGCCCTGCTGGGTCGAAACGGTGCTGGCAAAACGTCGACCCTGCGGTCCATTGCGCGGATCGGTGATCCACAAGTGACCCATGGCGAGATCTGGTTGGACCACCAACCGCTGCACAACATGTCGAGCCACGAGGCGAGCCAGGCTGGGCTTGGGCTGGTGCCCGAGGATCGGCGCATCATTCCCGGGCTGACCGTGGAAGAGAACCTGAAACTTGCGCAGATCGCCCCACCCATCGGCTGGTCCATCGAGCGGCTTTACGATCTGTTCCCACGGCTCGGCGAGCGCCGCACTCAAGAGGGCACCACGCTTTCGGGCGGGGAACAGCAGATGCTTGCCATCGCACGGGCGCTTGCCCGTGACATAAAGGTCCTGTTGCTGGACGAGCCCTATGAAGGCCTGGCGCCCGTGATCGTGGATGAGATCGAGAAGACACTGACCGTGATCAAGGAACAGGGAATCACCACCGTGATCGTCGAACAGAACGCCGTGCGCGCGCTTCAACTGGCGGATCGTGCCGTTATTTTGGACACCGGCGGAATTGTTTTTGACGGAACCGCTGCGGAAGTTTTGGAAAATGAGGAATTACGGTCTGAATATCTCGCAATTTAGGCATCAATTATCTATCTGAGGTTGAGGATATTACCTATCTTCGGTTGAAATAGAGGGCTTAACGCCCTCTTTTTTAATTAATTCGTGGCCGCTTTCGATATTGTATTCAATTCGGAAACCTACGCTCGCGTCTGTAGAAACTATGGCAAAAATAAGGCATAAACTACCCTGTTAACCTGGGGGTTTAAATATGACTACTTTTGCACGCGGTCTGTTTGACCGCGCATCTTTCCTGTACAATAACGCCTTCCTGCCTGAGGGTTTCATCTTTGACTTCGCTCCTGTTCTGGAAATTGAGCAGACCAGCACACAGGCACGCAATTTCGTTTTTCTGGAAGATAACGAAGCCTTGTTTCTCAATGATGGCTTTGTCCGGGATTTCGTTGAAGGTGCCGGTGCGACCGATGTCGTCATCAGCAACACCGGTGTCATAGGGAGCAGCGGACGCGCAGAGACATCCATTTCACTGACTGAAACCGGGCAGCGTGCCATACTGAACGAAGGCATAATCATCGGCGACATCCAGTTGGGATTGGGGGATGACTTCGTCTATACGGCCGGTCTTGTCGATGGCGATGTCAGTACCAGTGGAGGGGATGATATCGTTCTGGTTCTCTCCTTCGAGAGCGCAGGGACAACATTTGATGGGAATATTGCCGGGCGGCTCGATACCGGTTCCGGCAACGACGTCGTGGTCAACACGGGCACCATCGGCGAGGTCAATCTCGGCAGCGGCAATGATTTGTATCTGGCCCTCCCTGCCGATGAACTGCTGGGCGGATCCGGTCGGGTTCTTGGCGGCGCGGGCAACGACACAATGCGGGGTGGCGCCAGCGACGAGATGCTGTTCGGCGGCGGCGGTCGCGACGTGCTGGAAGGCAACGACGGCGACGACCGATTGGTCGGCAATGGCAACAAGGACACGCTGCGCGGCGGCGAAGGCGACGACACCCTCATTGGCGGTGGTGGCAGCGACTTCGTGGCAGGTGGAAATGGCAATGACCTTCTGCTCGGCAACAGCGGTCGGGACAATCTGCTTGGCGGGCGCGGCAACGACACAATGCAGGGCGGTTCCGGCGCGGACACGTTCTATTTCAGCCGTGGCAGCGGGGAAGACGTTATCACCGACTTTGGTGACGGCGACCTTATTCGGTTGCCACCCGTCCAGCGCACCAACAGCGAAACCGGGATCACAGAAGCGGTGATCGACTTTGACGACGTTTCGGCCTTCATCACCTATGCCGATGGTGATGCGGTGATTGACCTCGATGGGCTCTATGAGGCTGTCGACCTGGCATATCTGAGCAACGGTCACATCAACTCGATTACTCTGCTGGACATCGAGCAGAACAGCCTGACGGCGGACGACTTCATTCTGTGATCCCGCCTGACGTCAATCCGCACCAGCATGCAGCTTTCGGATGCATGCTGGTGCGGGTGTTGTCCTAACGTCACCAACTGCGCTTTCCACGGCGAATAAGCAGCGCTATAAGCGGCGCTGAGCATGCGCCAACCCTGTTCGGAAAGCGCCGCCGCCCACCGGTTGAGGACAAAATGACAAAAAGCAATCATGACGCCGACGTGGCCTTTATCCAGGCCTTGGCCGAGCTGCTGCGTGAAAATGATCTGACGGAATTGCAGGTCAAACGCGAATATGGCGAAGACGACAGCCTGAATGTGCGCGTGTCGCGCCACACTGCACAACAGGTGGTGACCCAGGTCGCCGCCCCCGCCCCACAAGCCGTCGCCAGCCCTGCGCCTGCAGCAGTCGCTGCGTCAGAACCCGCCGAGGCTCCGGCAGACCCCGCAAACGATCCGGGCGCCGTTACGTCACCCATGGTGGGCACCGTTTACATGCAGGCGGAACCGGGCGCGCCATCGTTTATCAAGGTCGGCCAACAGGTCAGCGAAGGTGACACGCTGCTGATCGTCGAAGCCATGAAAACCATGAACCATATCCCTGCCCCACGCGCAGGCACGGTCAAGCGCATCCTTGTCGATGACGGCGCAGCCGTGGAATTTGGCGCCCCGCTCGTGATCCTCGAATAAGGGGCGCACCATGTTCAACAAAATCCTGATTGCCAATCGCGGAGAGATCGCCCTGCGCGTCATCCGTGCAGCCCGAGAGATGGGTATTGCGACGGTGGCTGTCCACTCGACGGCTGACGCAGACGCCATGCACGTGCGTATGGCAGACGAGTCCGTTTGCATCGGCCCTCCGGCCTCGCCCCAATCGTATCTCAGCTTCCCGGCTATCATCTCCGCCTGTGAGATCACGGGCGCCGAAGCGATCCACCCCGGATACGGCTTCCTGTCGGAGAACGCGCAGTTTGTGCAGATCGTGGAAGATCACGGGCTGACCTTCATTGGTCCGACCGCCGAGCATATCCGCGTCATGGGCGACAAGATCACGGCGAAGGACACGATGAAGGCACTCGGCGTGCCTTGCGTGCCCGGTTCGAACGGGGGCGTCGCGACGTTGGAAGAAGCCAAGGCCATCGGCGAAGAGTTCGGCTATCCCGTCATCATCAAGGCCACTGCTGGCGGCGGTGGACGTGGGATGAAGGTGGCGCAGACCGCAGCCGACATGGAAAGCGCTTTCATGACCGCGCGAGCCGAGGGCAAGGCCGCCTTTGGCAACGACGAAGTCTATATTGAGAAGTACCTCACCACACCGCGCCATATCGAGATCCAGGTTTTTGGCGACGGTAAGGGCCGCGCCGTGCATCTGGGCGAGCGGGATTGTTCGCTGCAACGGCGCCACCAGAAGGTGTTTGAAGAGGCGCCCGGCCCCGCGATCAGCCCTGAAGAACGGGCCGAGATCGGGCGCATCTGTGCGGATGCGGTGGCCAAGATCAACTATATCGGCGCGGGCACCATCGAGTTCCTGTACGAAAAGGGTGAGTTCTACTTCATCGAGATGAACACGCGGCTGCAGGTGGAGCACCCGGTGACGGAGGCCATCTTTGGCGTCGATCTTGTGCGCGAGCAAATCCGTGTGGCGTCCGGCATGGACATGTCGTTCACGCAAGAGGATCTGGAGATCAACGGCCACTCGATCGAGGTGCGGCTGAACGCTGAGAAGCTGCCCGATTTCTCGCCCTCTCCGGGACGGATCACGCAATACCATGCCCCGGGTGGCCTGGGGGTCCGCATGGATTCGGCGCTTTATGACGGCTATTCGATCCCGCCCTATTACGACAGCCTGATCGGCAAGCTGATCGTTCATGGACGCGACCGGGCAGAGGCGTTGGCACGGTTGAACCGGGCCTTGGGCGAATTGATCATCGACGGGATCGACACGACGGTGCCCCTGTTCCACGCCCTGCTGGCCGAAAAGGACATCCACACCGGTGACTACAACATTCACTGGCTGGAAAAGTGGCTTGAAGCGCAGGCAGACTGATCGGCCGGACACGCTTTCAACAGGGATCGCCGCGGCGGTCCCTTTTTTGTGCGCGGCTGTCGCGGTAATCTGGCGGCATATTCGCAGGACCCACACATGAAAGACGAGATCAGACTGACGCCTGAGCTGCTGTTGCAGGGATATGCTGCGGGCATCTTCCCGATGGCGGAGTCGCGCGACGATCCGGAGGTGTTCTGGGTCGATCCGCGTATGCGTGGCGTGCTGCCGCTGGATGGGTTCCATATCTCACGCTCGCTTGCACGGGCGATGCGACGGACGGATTGGGTGCTGCGCGCAGATGCGGATTTTGCCGGTGTGGTGGACGGGTGTGCGGACCGCGTGGACACTTGGATCAATCCCGAAATCCGAAGGCTTTACATGGCCCTGCATGATCGGGGTCAGGCGCGGTCGATCGAGGTGTGGGACGGGGGCCAGTTGGTCGGCGGCGTCTACGGCGTTGTGCTGAAGGGCGCGTTTTTTGGGGAAAGCATGTTCTCTCGCCGACCGAACGCATCGAAAATGGCATTGGCGGCGGCTGTAGATCACCTGCAACGCACCGGTTTCACCCTTTTTGATACGCAGTTCCTGACACCGCACCTCGCAACATTGGGTGCGCAGGAAATCACGCGCGCAACCTACCACGCGCGGCTGGACCACGCGCTTGGGGTCCATTCAGCGGATTTCACATCCGCGACCATTGGCAGTTTTCAGGACGTCGTGCAGCGCATGACCCAAACGTCGTAGCGGGCGTGTTCCATCGCGTTCAAAGCAGGGGCAGAGGCGATCATCCAGCCGGAGAACACAACGCCGTCGCGCCCGACCTCAGAAATTTGCAGCCCCGCATAGGCGTTCCCCGATGGGTTGCCCGAAGGATAGCGGCATTCGGTCAGCGTGATGTTGAGGCGTTCGAACCGCACGGTGCGCCCCGCCAGCATCTCGATGTCGACGACCTGGCCGCTGAACTTGTCGAGGCCACGCAGAACGGCACCCGGCGCGCTTTCCGTTGGGTCCTCGGCCATGGCGCCAGTGGCCATGCAGACCGCCAGTGCCGCAATGCGTGCGGCGCGGCGTATCATTCGCCTTCGCCCCCGGAGACGAATTTGAGCAGGAGTGAGATCAGGCTGACAGATCCTTGGGTGTCGGTGATTTCATCACCCCCTTCGAAATAGAAGGGTGATCCACCCGGCATGATTTCAACGAAATTGCCACCGAGCAACCCCTCGGAGCTGATGACGATGGCGCTGTCATCGGGGATTTGCGTGTCTGATCGTACCGACACGACGGTGTCGGCACGGTAGGTTTCGGGATTGAGCGTGACATCCGTGACCGTGCCAACCTTTACACCAGCAAGGCGGACATCGGTGCCGACATTCACCCCTTCAAGGCTGCGGAAGCTGGCCGTGAGCGGGTAGGACGCCCCGCCGCTGTTGCCAAGGCCTGCGACTTGCGCGCCGTAGACGGCGAACCCGATGGCCGCAGCAAGCACGACGCCGCCCACCAGCACCTCGGTCGTGTTCTCGGCCATGTTATTCCGGCGTCCAGGCTTCGTAGTCGGACCGGTCCGCCGGCTCCGCCCTGCGGATCGAACCAGCGGGTGCATAGGCCAGCGCCGTGCCGGTCAGGTTGGGCTGGTGCGGCTTTTCCCACTCCTTGCGCTTGAGCGGCCTGTCTGTTGGTGGCTCATCCCAGGTGCGGTGCAGCCAGCCATGCCATTCGGGATCCACCCGGCTCGCCTCGGCCTCGCCATTGTAGATCACCCAGCGTTTGCTGTCGTCCTGCGTCTTGTAGAAGACGTTGCCCTGGCTGTCTTCGCCCACTTTCACGCCCTTGCGGGCCGTGAAGAGTTGCGTGTTCAGAGTTTGGCCGTTCCACCAGGTGACTGCCCGCAGCAGCGTGTTGAGAATGCCCATGTTTCGCCTCCAGCGCTTTGAACCGTCTATGCCGCATCATGCCAGCGTCGTCCAGTGGACACGGACGCACAGGCGCCGATCCGGCATGAAGGTGATCACGTTCCCTTGTAGGCCGTCACTTCGATTTCAATCCGGTCCTCGGGCGTGATCAGCCCGCATTCGATCATCGTGGCGGCGGGCGGGTTGTCCCCGAAAGCCTCGCGCAGCATCGGCCAGCACGGTTCGAATTCGTTGCGGTCAGGGAGCATGTAAGTCACGCGCACCACGTGACTGAAGTCAGCGCCGCATTCCTTTAGGGCATTCCCGATAATCTCGAGTGCGGAGCGGCATTGTTCAACCGCAGTGGTGCCGTGACCGACTGTGCCTGCGACGTGGATCCAGCCGCCCGCCGCCACGGCGCGGCAATAGCCGACCTTGGGTTCATATTCGCCACCGGAGTGGATGCGTTGAATGGACATGGCGCTTCCTTTGGGGTTGGGCGCACACGTAAGTGCGCCTTACGATTGCACTATGACGACATGAAAAAGGCGGGTGTGACACCCGCCTTCCGATCCAATGTCACGATGTGATCAGCCCGCCGAGGCTGGTTCTTTCTCTGCTTCGGCATGGATCATCAACGGTGCCGCATCGGATGTCACCGCTTCTTCGTTCACCACCACTTCGGTCACCGATTCGAGGCCCGGAAGTTCGAACATGGTGTCGAGCAGGATGTCCTCGAGGATAGACCGCAAGCCACGCGCACCTGTCTTGCGCTCGATGGCGCGTTTGGCGATAGCGCTCAGCGCGTCTTCGGTGAAGGTGAGCGTTGTATCCTCAAGCTCGAACAGGCGCTGGTATTGTTTGACGAGCGCATTCTTGGGCTGGGTCAGGATGGTGACAAGCGCGTCTTCATCCAGATCCTCGAGCGTTGCGAGCACCGGCAGACGACCGACGAATTCCGGGATCAGGCCGAATTTGAGCAGATCTTCGGGCTCAAGATCGGTGAAGATTTCGCCCACGCCGCGTTCGTCATTGTCGCGCACATCAGCACCAAAGCCCATGGCCGAGCCCTTGCCGCGCTGCGCGATGATCTTGTCGAGGCCCGCAAAGGCGCCGCCGCAGATGAACAGGATGTTGGTGGTATCCACCTGCAGGAATTCCTGCTGCGGATGCTTGCGCCCACCCTGCGGCGGAACGGAAGCTACCGTACCTTCCATCAGCTTGAGCAGTGCCTGCTGCACACCTTCGCCCGACACGTCGCGGGTGATGGACGGGTTTTCGGACTTACGGGTGATCTTGTCTACCTCGTCGATATAGACGATGCCGCGCTGCGCACGTTCGACGTTGTATTCGGAGGCCTGCAGCAGCTTGAGGATGATGTTTTCGACATCCTCACCCACATAACCCGCTTCGGTCAGCGTTGTCGCGTCCGCCATCGTGAACGGCACATCGAGGATGCGCGCGAGCGTTTGGGCCAGCAGCGTTTTACCGCAGCCCGTGGGACCGATCAGCAGGATGTTGGACTTCGCCAGTTCGATGTCCCCGCCCTTCTGGGCGTGGTTGAGGCGCTTGTAGTGGTTGTGCACGGCGACCGACAACACACGCTTGGCCATGGCCTGGCCGATCACGTAGTCATCCAGTACCTCGCAGATATCCTTGGGCGTTGGCACACCATCGGTCGACTTCAGGCCGGATGCCTTCGTCTCTTCGCGGATGATGTCCATGCACAGCTCGACGCATTCATCGCAGATGAAAACGGTCGGGCCTGCAATCAGTTTGCGGACCTCGTGCTGGCTCTTGCCGCAGAAGCTGCAGTAGAGGGTATTCTTGCTGTCGCCGCTCGAATTCGTCGCCATATCGCGTCCTTCCCGGCATATGCCGCCATCTCAGGCGCCGGTGGGTTTCCGGTTCGCCCCGCGTTGCCCGTCAGCTTAGGACAGCCCCGCGGGGTCCACAATCGTCTTTTTGCCTGACCTCGCGGTCAGATCACGCTGGCCGTGAGGACCAGCGCAATTGCCTTATTTTTCGTCATCGTCAGGCTTCGATCTCTGGTCCACGATCTCGTCGATGTGGCCCCATTCCTTTGCCTCTTCTGGCGTCAGCCAGGTATCGCGATCCAGCGCCTGCTTTACCGTATCGTAGTCTTGACCGGCGTGCTTGACGTAGAGCTGGTACAGACGCTCGCGCGTTCTCTCGATGTGACGGGCGGAGATCAGGATGTCTGCGGCTGTCCCTTGCGACCCGCCCGAGGGCTGGTGCACCATGATTTCGGAGTTCGGGAGGGCAAAGCGCATCCCCGGCTCACCTCCGATCGCAACAACCGAACCCATGGAGGCGGCCATGCCGCAGATCAGGGTCGACACTTTGGGCTTGATATACTGCATCGTGTCGTAGATCGACATCCCGGCCGTCACCTCGCCGCCCGGCGAATTGACATACATACTGATTTCCTTGGACGGGTTTTCCGCCTCGAGGTGCAGCAGCTGGGCCACAACCAGATGGCTCATTCCGGAATGGATCGGCCCGTTGATAAACACGATCCGTTCCTTGAGCAGGCGCGAAAAGATGTCGTAGGCCCGTTCGCCACGGCTGGTCTGTTCGACCACCATGGGGACCAGGTTGTTGGTGATGTGAGCATATTGATCAATGGGATCGCGCATAAGTCCTGCCTCGTCAGACGTCTGCAGGACCATACCCGCAGAGATATTACCCGAGTCTTAGTATCGGCCAACGGGGGCTGCAAGAGCACGCGGGCGCTTGAAGAGGGCGCACGTCCCCCTAGCTCGCCCCCCATGACCGAAGCCTTGACCAGATTTCCTCCGACCCGCACCGCCGCACTTGAACGGTTGAACCGCTTTGTGCCCCGAGCCGGGCGCGATTATGCCGCGCGGCGCAACTACGATCTGGGCCGCGACAACCATGACGGTGTGTCGACCTTGTCACCTTACATCCGCGCCCGTCTCTTGACCGAAGCTGAAGTGCTTGAGGCAACGCTGTTACGCCACAGCCCGAGCGCCGCGGAAAAGTTCATACAGGAGGTATACTGGCGGACCTACTGGAAAGGATGGCTGGAGATGCGGCCCGCTGCTTGGGGGCAGTACAAGACATCGCTGAAGGGCGCGCTTGACAATGTTCAGACCCAATCGGGATTGCGCGACCGATGGGAGCAGGCGTGCAAGGGCGAAACGGATATCGAGTGTTTCAACGCCTGGGCGCGCGAGTTGGTCGAAACCGGCTATATGCACAACCACGCCCGGATGTGGTTTGCTTCGATCTGGATTTTCACGCTCCGACTGCCCTGGGAGTTGGGCGCTGATTTTTTCCTGCGTCATCTGCTTGATGGCGATCCCGCATCGAATACGCTGAGCTGGCGGTGGGTGGCGGGTATCCAGACACCGGGCAAGACCTACCTCGCGCGCACCTCGAACATATCGAAATACACCGAGGGACGCTTTGCGCCCAAGTGGCAGTTGGCAGGCGAAGCACCCGCCCTGTCCGCCCCGCCGAAGCCGGATGCAATGCTCCTGCCCGAGGCCGACCTGCCGATCCCCAGCCCGCGCACAGGCCTGATCCTGCATGACGACGATCTAAGCCCCGGTTTCATCCTGGACGCGGGGATCGCACCGACCGCCACCGCGATCATCACAACGCGGAGCGGCCTGTCACCCTTGGCCATGGCACCGCATGTTACAGAATTTGCAGACGCGGCGGCCAAGGATACCGTTGATCGCTTTGGCGAACGCTTGGGCGCGGTGTCTCATGTCGCACCGACCGCAGCGGCCCTGTCGGCCTGGGCCGAGGCAGCGGGTGTTGATCAAGTGGTCACAGCCTATGCGCCCGTGGGGCCAGCTGCCGATGTCTTGTCCCGGTACAGCGGGCAAGACGCTGCGCCGCCGCTGCGTCGCATTCGTCGGACATTCGACAGCACGGCGTGGCCCAACGCGACCCATGGGTTCTTTCGATTCAAGGACAAGATTCCGCGCTTGCTGGGCGAACTGCGCGGGTTGCGGGCGGCGGAGTAGCGCCGCCCAGATCTTCAGACGCCAAGATAAGTGTTCGCCACATCCCCCGCGACATCCGACATCGAACCCGTCCATACTGACTGACCACGCTCAAGGATCGTGGCACGATCCGCGATCCGGCCCAATTCGGTCAACGATTTGTCGACAACGATCAAAGACATACCCGTGTCGCGCCGTACGGCATCCAGAGCATCCCAAATTTCTTGCCGCACGACCGGTGCCAAACCTTCGGTCGCCTCATCCAGCAGCATCAGGCGCGGGTTCGTCATCAGCGCGCGCCCGATGGCGAGCATCTGTTGCTCCCCGCCCGACAAGTGGCGTGCTATCTGTCCCTCGCGTTCTTTGAGACGCGGAAACAATCGGGTGACGGCCGCGAAGTCCCATAAGCCCGGACGTGCGGCTGCCATCAGGTTTTCGCGTACCGTCAGCGATGCAAAGATGCGTCGCCCCTCTGGCACGAGGCCCAGACCGGCCCGGGCGGCCTCATGGGGGGACACCTGCGCCATGTCCCGCCCCAGGAACTGCACGTGTCCGGCACTGTGCTTCATCAATCGGCAAATGACTCGGATAGTGGTCGACTTCCCCATACCGTTGCGGCCCATGAGGGCCAGCACCTCCCCTTCTTCGAGATGGAGATCTACCCCAAACAAAGCTTGTGCTGCTCCGTAGGAAGCCGCGATTTGGTCGAGGCGCAAAAGCGTCATGGGAGCACCTCGTCCCCGAGATAGGCCGTTCGCACGTCGTCGTTGCGACGGATCTGATCGGGCGTGCCGGTTGCGATGATCTTTCCCGAAACCAGGACCGAAATGCGATCGGCCAGGGCAAAAACCGCATCCATGTCATGCTCCACAAGCAGGATGGGGGCTTCCTTGCGCAAATCCCCCAGAAAGTCGGTCATGCGTGCCGTACCCTCGGCCCCAAGTCCGGCCATGGGTTCATCCATGAGAAACACCTTGGGGTCCAAGGTCAGAGCGACGGCCACCTCGAGCAGCCGACGTTGTCCATGGCTCAGAGCGCTGACTGGCGTGTTGGCAGCTTCCTCCAGGCCGACGCGCTCAATGGAGGCCTCGGCCTGTTTGCGCAGGCGCGCGTCGCCCATGACCGGCTGCAGAAAACGCCAAGCATTTCGCGCCGCGCCGACCGAACCGAGCATTGCGTTCTGCAGCACCGTGTTTTCCATCGCGAGCGCACTGATCTGAAACGTCCGCCCCAAGCCCAATCGGGCACGATCTGCGGTGTTTAGCCCGGTTACGTCCCGGCCATCCAGAATGACCCGCCCAGCGTCCGGGGCCAACCCGCCCGCGATCTGTTGAATCAGGGTCGACTTGCCCGCCCCATTCGGTCCGATCAGCGCATGAATTTCGCCAGGCACCAGCGCAAGCGAAACATCCGCCGTGGCGCGCAGGGCGCCGAAGGATTTGGACAGCGCCTGTATGTCCAGAAGCGGGTCAGTCATGAGTTGCATCCGGTTTCGACAGCGCACCGATCACGCCGCCACGGGCAAACAGAACGACCAAAAGCAACACCGTACCAAGGTAAATCAGCCAGAAGTCACTGATCCCGCTCAACAGGTGTTCCAGCAGAACAAACAGGCAGGCACCCACGACCGGGCCATACAGGCGGCCGATGCCGCCGAGCACGATGAAGATGATGAACTCACCCGACATCTGCCAACTGAACATGGTGGGCGATACGAACCGGTTCAGATCTGCAAAAAGCGCCCCTGCAAGCCCGGTTACAGCGCCCGAGATGACAAAGGCCACCAAACGCAAGCGAAACGGGCTGAGCCCGACCGTTTCGACCCGCACTGCATTTTGACGCGCCGCCCCAAGGGCAAGGCCGAACGGAGACCTCTCGATCCGTCCCATCACCCAAAGAACAGCCGCCAATACTGCAAAGACCAGTCCGAAGAACTGGATTGGATCGAGCGTGTTCAATCCGGGGAAGTCGTTACGCACATAGATGCTCAGCCCGTCTTCACCTCCGTAAGCAGGCCAGGAGATGGTGAAGTAATAGAACATCTGGCCAAAGGCGAGTGTGATCATGATGAAGTACACGCCAGCGGTACGAAGGGCCAAAAGCCCGATCAGCAGAGCCGTTGCAGCGCTGACAACGACGGCCACAAGCCAGATGATCGGCATCGACTTGGTCCCCTCGATCACAATGAACCCAAGATCGAGCGGCACGTAGCTTTGGGCATGGCTGGCCAGAATGCCCATGGCATAGCCGCCGAGCCCGAAAAACACCGCGTGGCCCAGGCTGACAAGTCCGCCCAACCCCAGGGCCAGGTTCAGTCCGACGGCCGCCAAGGCAAGAATGGCGGCTCGGGTGGCAAGTGAAATGATGAAGGGTTCGTCCAAAGCCAGAGCGATGGATGCCACAAGTGGCAAAGCAAGAAATGCAACGATATTGAAGGTTCGTTCGCGCAGCATCACGCTGTTCCGTACAGGCCGGTGGGACGGAAGATCAGGACCACCGCCATCAGCACATAGATCAGCATGGAGGCAAGAGCCGACCCGACGGTCGTGGCCGAGGACGCATCCATGATCCCACTCAGCGCCAGCGGTAGCAACACGCCCCCCAGCGTATCGGTCAACCCGACCAGCAGCGCGCCGACAAGCGCGCCCTTTATCGACCCGATCCCGCCAATCACGATGACCACGAAGGCGAGGATGAGCACAGGCTCACCCATGCCGACCTGAACAGATTGAATGGCCCCCACCAGGGCACCAGCCAGCCCGGCAAGGGCAGCGCCCAGGGCAAAGACAAGTGTGTAGAGGCGCGAGATGTTGACGCCAAGGGCCGCGATCATCTCCCGATCGGCCTCGCCCGCGCGGATCTGAATGCCGATGCGTGTCCGACCGATCAGCAGGAACAAGCCCACCGCCAGGACAAGGCCCACGAGGATGATCACCAGACGGTACGCGGGATAGGCAATGCCGCCGGGCAATGTCACCGGTCCGGCGAGTGCCGCAGGCACGTCAAGGTAAAGCGGAAAAGACCCGAACAGCCAGCGCGTGCCTTCGGACAGGATGAGGATCAGTGCAAAAGTGGCCAGCACTTGGTCCAGATGATCACGGTCATAAAGCCTGCGGATCACGCCAACTTCGATCACCACCCCGGCGGCCGCCGCCGCCACCAGGCTGGCGATCAGGGCCAACAGGAATGACCCGGTGGCCGCCGCCACAGCCGCCGCGGCAAAGGCTCCGATCATATAGAGCGAGCCGTGTGCAAGATTGATCAGCCCCATCACCCCGAAGATCAGCGTGAGGCCGGCCGCCATCAGGAACAGCATGATCCCAGATTGCAGACCGTTTAGCACCTGCTCGATCAACAGAAGCGTCGTCATTCACCCCGTCCTGCAGGATCACTTTTGTCCAGCAAGCCTTTTGTTTTCATGGAAAAGACGGCCCCGGACACGACCGGGGCCAACCGGGTCACAATTTGCAATCCGCGCCGTATGGGTCGCTGTGATCCGTAGCCGCCGTACCGACGATCCGATTGGTGACCAGGTCACCCTCCTTGATCACCTCGCGCATGTAGATGTCCTGCACCGGGTGGTGGTTGTCGGCAAAGGAAAACTTGCCGCGCACCGACTGGAATTCCGCCTCTTTCAGGGCTGCGCGGAATGCGTCGGCATCATCCACATCCGCCTTGGCGACAGCAGAGGCCAGAAGCAAACCGGTGTCGAACCCCTGCGCCGCATAGATTGATGGGAGCCGTCCGTACTCGGCCTGGAACGCATCCACGAACTCTGCATTGCCGGGCACATCAAGATCCTTGGACCAATGCGCCGTGTTCTTGGCGCCGACGGCTGCATCGCCGATCGCACCCAGAATACCCTGGTCAAAGCTGAACGCCGGTCCGGAGACGGGTTTGTCCACACCAGACCCTGCATATTGCTTCATAAACGAAATCCCCATGCCGCCGGGCAGGAAGAAATAGATCTGGTCGGCATCGCTTGCGCGCATTTGTGCGATTTCAGCCGCATAGTCGGTCTGGCCAAGTTTGGTATAGACTTCGGCCGCAATCTCACCCTCATAGGTTCGTTTGAAGCCCGCCATGATGTCCTGGCCTGCGGGGTAGTTCGGCGCCATCAGAAACACCTTCCCTGCCTCGCCGCTCAGCGCAGTGCCGGCCGCTTCTGAGAAGGCGTCGTTCTGCCAGCTCACATTGAAGTAGTTTTCGTGACATCCCTTGCCTGCAAGGGCCGAGGGACCCGCATTTGGTGACAGGTAGAACTTTCCCTGCGCCGTTGCCGCAGGCACGACCGCCATGGCGAGGTTTGACCAGATGATACCGGTCATCACATCGACCTTTTCGGACTGGATCATCTTGTCGGCGAGTTGCACAGCAATGTCCGGCTTGCGCTGATCGTCCTCGATCACCAGTTCTATGTCGTCATTGCCCCTCACCGCCAGCATGAACCCGTCGCGCACATCGATGCCCAAGCCTGCACCGCCGCCTGATAGCGTGGTGATCATGCCAACCTTCACGCCATCGGCCTGTGCACCCGCACCAAGAGCCACGACGCAGGTCGCAGCCAGAAGCTGTTTGAATGTCATTGAAGTGTCTCCCTTGTCTACGAGGCTCTCGCGGCCTGCATTCATGCCCAAGAGGCGCTTATCACACCCGGTTCTGTCAAGCCCTAGGTGGCACCATGGTGGGTATTGTGAGCCGGATCGTCCCACAACTGGGCACGCATGACAGCCCAGAGGTGAAAAGGGTCGCGGGATGGCGCAACACGCTGAACAAGACTCGGATATGGTCAGCCGTCGACGTCTGGCCGTCAGACAAACGTGATCTCATCCAGCAACAGCTGAATGTTTGTGACCCCGTTCAGGCGCAATTGATCACCATCCCCGAAGTCAAACACCAGGTTCCCGTCAATGACCGACGCGAAGTCGACAAGGTCGCTGACCTGGGATGCCCCGTCTGGAAGTATGGCAGCGGCTATTTCCAAATGATCCACCACAAGCGAAAAATCCCGGATCAGATCAGCCCCGCCCGTAAACACGAATGTGTCCGCACCAAGCCCACCGCGCAACGTGTCATTGCCAGCACCACCATCCAGCGTATCGCTCCCAAAGTTGCCCTCGAGGCTATCATTGCCTGTTCCACCGCGCAGAAGGTCGAAACCGTTCAGGCCGCTCAAGACGTCATCACCGGCGCCGCCAATCAGCGTGTCGAAACCGAGGCCGCCATTCAACTGATCGTTGCCCGCTTCTCCATCAAGTAGATCGTTGCCATCGCCCCCAAACAAATCATCGTTGCCCGAACCACCCAGCAACGTATCCCGCCCATTCACGCCAAACAACGTGTCGGAACCAGCACCACCCAGCAGGCTGTCAAAGCCGACACCACCATGAAGCAGGTCGTTCAGATCGCCCCCGTCCAGAGTATCGTTGCCGAACCCTCCCCTCAGGTTGTCGTCCCCGCCCTGCCCGGACAGGCTGTCAAAGCCGTTCAGACCTGTCAGTGTATCATTCCCGGAACCACCATTCATAACGTCTGCCCCGATACCGCCGTTCAAGGCGTCGTTCCCGCTCCCGGCGTGAACCGTATCGTTGCCGGCCCCGGCAGCGATCAAGTCATCGCCGGTTGAGCCCAGCAAGTCGTTCGCATCCGATGTCCCCTGAAGGACAAGACCGGGTGTTTCAAGCAACGTCAGCATTTCTCCGAGCGTCATAGTTGCATCTTGGAACTGCACCTCTTCGATGCCGACGATCAAATCCGCGCCGTCAACTGAGCGCAATTCGTAGAAACCATTGTCTGCCTGGAGCAACTGATAGTCGCTACTGCTCCCGCGGATTTGCAGGATGTCGTGCCCGGCGCCCCCGTCAATCGTGTCGTCGCCCAAAAGGCCGATGATCGTGTCGTCACCAACACTCGCCACAATGCTGTCTTGGCCGTCCGTGCCCATCAAACCAATTTGAAGCTCATCGACCGAAATGAATTCCAGATCATCAGCGCCAACTTCGAACACCAGTTCCGAAATTGCATAGGCCGGATGCAGGAAATGGTACTCGATGACGATTCTATCGCCGCTTTCGTGCAATATGAGCAAATCATCCTCGCGCCACCAAAAGGCGAGGTCATCGAAGGACACTGCACTGCGAAAATACACAAACTCGGCGCTGGCGGCCGCCGTCTCGTCAGTTGCATTTGCTTCGGTGTTATCGATGAAATCCCAACCCCAGCCAAGATCGAAGACATATACGTCTTCGCCCAGCCCACCAATCAGGCTGTCATTGCCGAGACCACCGATCAGGATATCGTCGCCTTCTCCTCCATCCAGCGTGTCAGGGCCCTCGAAACCCACGATGATGTCGTCACCGGACGCAGCACGTAGGGAGTCACCCATCGATGTGCCCAGAACCTCATCATCCGCGTCGGATGCAATGAACACCTCGAGAGGCCAGGTCCCTGCCTGGTAGATCGCGTCCAGATATGCATTCGTCCAGACCGTGCCATCCGCGAAATGTATTTCTCTGACCACATTTTCCGTCGTGCGCGCATTTTGGATGACGATGCGGTCTCCGTTTGCATATGTCAGGAACATATCTGCAAAGGCATAGTGTACTTGGATATGCGACGCTTGAATGCCGGCGCCGAATTGAATGACGTCCGGGCTGTTCGGTTGCGACGTACCGAAGTCGACAATCGTATCATTGCCCCAGCCCAGCTCGAACACGTATGTGTCTGCGCCCGCCCCACCCGAAAGCCGGTCATTGCCTGTGCCACCGATCAGCGTGTCGTCCCCAATGGCACCCCAAAGGCTGTCGTGGCCGAAATCCCCTGAAACCATGTCGTTGCCAGCGCCGCCATTCAGGATGTCGGAACCTGAACCACCGCTGACTGTATCGTCGCCACCATTGGACCAAATCGTATCGTCACCGGCCTCACCCGCGAGTGTCTCGTCCCGGTCAAATCCAGAAATGCTGTCGTCACCTTGCGTACCACGCGTCGTCAGGTTTTCGATCTCCGTAATGGTCCACACCGTTCCATCCATGAAGCTGGCCGTCACGGCCTCTCCCGGCAGGTCCAGAAGAAAGAACTCGCCCAGCTCAATCGTTGCGCCGCTTGCGTGAATGAGCAGGATGGCAAGGTCACGTATCTGTGCGGTGAAATCGCTGGCGTGAATACCGTCGCCGAATGAAAGCAGACCGATACTGTCAGGGGCCGCGCTGCCAACCGCGGCTGACGTGTCAAAAATCGTGTCCTGTCCCCAACCCAGCTCGAACACATATGTGTCCAGCCCGGCGCCGCCTCTCAGTTCATCGTCCCCAGCGCCACCTGACAACGTATCGCTCCCTTCTCTCCCGTAGAGCGTATCGTCGCCTGCCAAGCCATCGATGAAATCATCAGCCGTTCCGCCGTTGCGCTCATCATTGCCAGCTGTGGCCGGGTTGGATTGCAGATCCAGAAAGCCGGCAGTCCAAACTGTGCCGTCGGCAAATACAACCTCGGAGACATTTACATAGAGGCTATCGAGTTGCGGATTCGCGAATTGGTCGCGGACAAGAATTTCATCGCCATTCGAATGGCTCAGGATCAGGTCGCTGCCGACGCGCGAAATAGAAATATCAGACACTGAAACGGTCGCATCGAAACGGATGACGTCAAATGTTGTCTGTACAGTTGAACTGATACTGCCGTCGCCAGCGTTGATCGTGTCGCTGCCCCAATTCTCGGAGAAATGATATTCGTCGTTTCCATCGAGACCGCTCAGAACATCATTGCCTGAACCTCCTGTCAGGGTGTCATTGCCCGATCCGCCAGCTAACAGGTCGTCACCAGCGCCGCCAAACAGTTGGTCGTCGCCACGTTCCCCGACAACACCGCCCAACGTGTCGTTGCCGACACCCCCATACAGCAGGTCGTTTCCGTCACGCCCCGAAAGAACATCATCACCGACACCACCGGAAATAGTGTCATTGCCAGCGCCGCCGGAAACGGTGTCTTCGCCTCCGAGCGCGTCAATCACGGCGCCGTTGTCATCAGTTACGATGACGTCTGCGCCCTCGGTCGGTATGCGCGCCATCTGAACCAGATCCGCCGCCGTCCAGATGGTGCCATCGGCGAAATGGACTGCCGCCAAGTCACCTGCTGCATTGGCCGCGAAGAAATTGAGGACGCGGATCGACGCGCCATCGGCATGATCAATATGGAGGTCGCTGCCCGACCTTCTCACCGTCAGTTCATCTGAATGCACGCCGTCGGAAAAAACAATGGAGTCGCCGAAACGCGCCGAAACAGTATCTTGCCCCCAATTGGGATCGAAAACAAACTGGCCTTGTCCCGCACCAGTGCCGAGGAAATCATTGCCTGCGCCACCATTTATCGTGTCTTCACCATCAGCGCCCAATATGTAGTCATCGCCTTCGAGACCCAGCAAAAGCTCATCAGCGTCATTTCCAACGATGTAGTCGTCACCAGATGTGCCCGTCGTCAGAATTGCATGGAGTTCTGCATCGCCCCAGACGGTCCCATCAGCAAATCGGATTTCTTCAATCTGATACGCGGTATCCATCGACAAAAATGTGACGCCGAACTGGTAGAAAACCGAGATCTGGTCACCATTCTCATGTTCAACAACAAGGTGTTGACCGTCTCGTTTCAGCGCAATGTCGTTCGGATCAATGCCAACGCCGAATTCGATGGCATCCAGAACGCCGCCACCGCCCCCACTCTCATCTACATCCAGAAGACGGTCACTTCCCCATCCAAGGTCAAAAAAATAGAGGTCGTTGCCAGAGCCGCCAAGCAGATCATCGTCATCTGCGCCACCAATCAGAGTGTCACGCCCACCCAAGCCGGTAATGACGTCGTTTCCACCGCCACCATCCAACAGATCGGACCCATTGGTTCCAGTGAGGGAGTCGTCGCTTGATGTTCCAGTTTCCGTTGCGGCTCTGGTTTTGGTCAAAACTGCCGAGCCAGATGCCGTTGCGTCAACATCGTCATTCAAAGGCCAATTCGGCCAATTCACGAAGATGCCAGCACTTTCCTTGAAAGAATAACGCACAGAAACCCCTGTTTTTCCGACTTTTCTCTTTTGGAGATACGATCAAAAACGCCAAGCAAGCACAAGCTGAATTGAGACATCGATCAGCGAATTTAATTCACCTCAAATACCGGAGAAATGTCTCGTGCAGAAACATGCTATTTGCAAATGAGATTGTTCACTCACTTCGTGCCGAGGTAGATTCGCCTTGGAAGAGCGGCGAACAACCAAGGCCCGGCTTGTCTCAACTGCGGTGTATTGAACGACCAACTGAACTCCGCCAACACTCAACAGCACCGCGGCATGTCACTCCACTGCTGTCCTCCGGCGCCTGAATTGAAACGACCTACAGTCGAAAGGGCGAACCAGCGCGTGTTGGTCGGCTTCGCGCGGCCTGTCGAAATGGCCTGCGAGGTTCTGGCCATTCCCGGCTTTGCTCTTCGTTGTCATCGCCATGTCACTGCCGCTGTCATGGATGCTTGAAGTCATGGCGAGACTACCTTTGACTGGCTGCCTCTTTTGCACCGACACAGGTGACAGGATCAACGATGGCTACAGTGTGCGCTTCTCGCGGCTGCAGCTATAATGCCGTGCATCCTGCTGTCGCGCGGGAATGCATTCTTTGCGCTGTCAATCTTGTCGAACGAAGCGGAAAAACACGTCCTGCCGTTCTTGGCACGGAACAAAGCTCCCTAGATCAGTCAGAAACCGGGTGATCCAAGACGATGCGCAAGAAGCTGACGCCACCCTTTCTCAAATCTCGACCAGCATCTGGGCTTGTGGCGGAGGCTGTGGGATTCGAACCCACGGGACGCTCTCACGCCCAACGGTTTTCAAGACCGCCGCATTCGACCACTCTGCCAAACCTCCGGTGCGACGTGCTTTAGGGGCGCAGATGCGATTCTGCAAATGCCCACAGCGCCGTGGAAATTTGCCGATGTGCGAATCGCGCGCTTTTCAGAACGTTACGTTCAGGCTATGATCGGCCCAGAACCCTGCATAAGCGGGGAAAAATCCTGTGCCGCAAGCGGCACCAAAACAGCCCGAAATCGGGCGCACAGGCAACAGCAGGCAAGGACTTGGTCCATGAGCAGACATTCATCCCGTTCCATATTTCGCAGCGGCACAGCCGTAGTTCTGGCGCTTGGCCTGTTGGCCGGGTGCAACGAAAGTGGCCAATTCGTCGCCATGGATGCGTTCAAACGCTCCAACACGTCGGTAGAAGACACGCCAAAACCTGGCGCTGCCATCAAGACAGTCGAGCGCGACGTCGAAGCACCCGAGGTGTTCTCGGCAACGGAAGCAGGGCTCTGGGATGGCCGTCCGTCTCTTGGCGGCGTGTGGGTGGCGCACCCGGATGTCACCGACCCTGAGCGGGTAATTATCCGCAACACCGAAAACGACCAATTCGTCGTGGGCGCTCTGTTCCGTCGTGAACGTGATATTCCCGGCCCACGCATCCAGATCAGCTCTGATGCGGCGGAAGCACTGGGAATGCTGGCTGGCGCACCTGCGCAGTTGAATGTCACAGCGCTCCGGAAAGAAGAAGTATCCCTTGAACCCGAGGCAGCGCCTGTCGATGCAGAAACCGTCGCCGCACCTGCGGACGTTTCAACGACAACACTCGATCCTATCGAAAGCGCTGCAGCGGGTCTCGACGCTCCGGCACCTTCTACGCAAGGCATTCAGCCTGCCGCCACACTTGAACCCACCCCTGCCGCAGCAACGACGCGACCAACGGCATCCAGCCTCGACAAACCGTTCATCCAGATCGGTATCTTCTCAATCGAGGCAAATGCTGAACGAACCGCCAAGCAGATGCGCGGCGCCGGGGTCATTCCAACCGTGAAATCCTTTGAACGCGATGGCAAAGCGTTCTGGCGCGTTGTTGTCGGCCCTGCTGGCACCGCTTCGGAACGCAGCCAGTTGCTGAAAACCATCAAGGGCGAAGGGTTCACCGACGCATACGCCGTCACAAACTGACCAGGAGCAAATCACCCGTGATCCGCCCCCTCGCTGCTGCCGCCCTGCTGATTGCCAGCACCGCCCTGCCCGTCACTGCGTTTGAGACACGCGCGACGGCGGCCTATGTGATTGACCACACCACCGGCACCGTTTTGCTGAACAAGAACGCAGACGAGCCACTGCCGCCTGCGTCAATGTCCAAGTTGATGACGCTTTATATGGCGTTCGAAGCCGTGGAGCGTGGGCAACTGGCCATGACGGACGAGTTGGTGACATCGACGCATGCAGCGAGCTTTGGTGGTTCGACCATGTTTCTGCAGCAGGGCGAGCGTGTCACGGTCGAGGACTTGATACGCGGCATCATCGTCTTGTCTGGCAACGATGCCTGCGTTGTCATTGCCGAAGCGCTCAGCCCCGACGGGACCGAGGCCGGATTTGCCCGCCTCATGACCCGGCGCGCGCAGGAGATGGGTATGACCAATTCGACATTCGCGAACTCCAGCGGCTGGCCCGCCGCAGGGCACCGGATGTCCATGCGCGACCTGGGCCTTTTGGCGCAACGGCTGATATCCGACTATCCCGAATACTATCCGATGTTTTCGGAAACCGAGTTCCTGTTTGACGCAAACGAAAGCTCAAACCGCTTCAACCGCAATCCGCTTCTGACGCTCGGCATTGGCGCCGACGGCTTGAAGACCGGGCACACGGAAGAAGCCGGCTACGGCCTGACCGGCTCGGCCAAGCAAGGCGAGCGCCGCGTCGTATTCGTCATCTCGGGCCTCGACACGGTAGAGGGCCGCGCGCAGGAATCCGAGGCGATTGTGAACTGGGCCTTCCGCCAGTTTGCCGAACGTACAGTGGTGGAAAGCGGAACGCGTGTCGCCACCGCCCGCGTGTGGGAAGGTGCGGAACCCGAAGTGGGTCTCGTCCCACAGGAAGACGTTACCGTCCTTCTGCCCATCCTCGCTGGCAAGACCGTGAATGCCGAGGTCGTCTACACCGGCCCGGTCCAGGCACCGATTGCCGCCGGAACGCCCTTGGGTGAACTGGTGATCCAGCCAGAAGGGTTGCCGGAGGTGCGCGTCCCGCTGCTGGCCGAGGACGACATTGCCCATGGCGGCTTCCTTGCCAAGATTTCGACCGCTGCCCTGTCACTGATCGAGCGCTTCAACGAGGAAACCGCGCCCGAAGGTGGCGCGTGACGTCCAAGGGGCACTTCATCACCTTCGAAGGCATCGACGGCTCCGGCAAATCCACGCAAGCGCGGTTGCTGGCGGACCACTTGCGCGGCCTTGGCCATGACGTGGTCCTGACCCGCGAACCCGGCGGCAGCCCGGGGGCCGAGGAAATACGCGCGCTTGTTTTGCAGGGTAATCCGGATCGCTGGTCCGCAGAAACCGAACTGCTGCTTTTTACGGCGGCCCGGCGGGATCACATGGAACGGTTGATCCAACCGGCTGTCGATGCCGGCAAGATCGTGATCTGTGACCGCTTCGCCGACAGCACCCGCATGTATCAAGGTCTCAGCCGCGGGGATCTTCGCGCCAAGGTAGACACGCTCCACGACCTGATGATTGGGCGGGAACCCGACCTGACGATCCTGATCGACATGGACCCGACCCAGGGCCTTGCCCGCGCCAAGGGGCGGCAGGGTATCGAAGAACGGTTCGAAGATTTCGGAACCGATCTGCAGGAAAAAATGCGTGCAGGGTTCCTTGCGCTTGCCAACGAATTCCCGGATCGCTTTCGCACGATCAATGGTGCGCAGGACGTCAGCGCAGTGGCCAACGACGTTCAGAGCGTCGCTGCCGCATACCTGGCTTCTTCTGACTGACAATACGACGGGGGGAGGCGCATATGCGCCGGGGGGCTGGCCCCCCTGCCGCCTCCGATGCTAGGTCACTTTCATGGCTGAAGATACCCAGGACCCGACGCGCATCCCCGGCGCACCGCATCCGCGTGAAACTGTGAACCTGATCGGCCAGGACGCGGCGCAGGCGGCATTCCTGGACGCGTTCAATGGGGGCCGTGTGCATCACGCCTGGCTGCTGACCGGCCCGCGTGGTGTAGGCAAGGCTACGCTCGCCTGGCGTATCGCGCGTTTCCTGCTGGCCACCCCCGACCCGGATCCCGACGATATGTTCGGTGCCCCGGTGCCGAGCACGCTTGATGTCTCGCCCGACCACCCGGTCACGCGACGCATTGCAGCCGGATCCGATCCGGGGCTGAAATCCGTGCATCGGACAGAAAACGAAAAGACAAAGCGCCTGCGCGATCAGATCACCATCGACGACATCCGCGCGCTCGGTTCGTTCTTCCAACTCAGTGCGACGGATGGTGGACGCCGGGTCGTGATCATCGATGCCGCCGACGACATGAACGTCAACGCCGCCAATGCCCTCTTGAAAATGCTCGAAGAACCGCCGGCGCGCACCACACTCCTGTTGATCTGCCATCAGCCCAGCCGCCTGTTGCCCACAATCCGTTCGCGCTGCCGAACGCTTCGATTGGGCACGCTTGATCTTCAGCAGATGGAGCAGGCCATGGCGCAAGCCGGTGTGGACCCCGGCCCCGATGCAACGGCGCTTGCGGAACTCAGCGCGGGATCGGTCGGCGATGCCCTGCGCCTATCGCTTCTCGACGGGCTCAAAATCTACCGCGAAGTGATCCACCTGCTTGGCACGCTACCCAACCTCGACCGTGGGCGGGCACTCGCCTTGGCGGAAGCAGCGGCCGGTCGTGGCGCCGAAGAAAAGCTCGACCTGCTCTACACTCTGATCGACGTCGCCCTGTCACGTCTGGCCCGCACCGGCGCTCTGGGCCACCCTCCCCCTGTCGAGGCCGCCCCGGACGAGGCCGCGATCCTCATGCGCCTCGCACCCCACGCCCATCAAGCCCGCGCGTGGGCACAAACTGCACAGACCGCACTGGCCCGCGCCCGCCACGGCAGAGCGGTCAACCTTGACCCTGCCGCGCTGGTCCTAGATACGCTGTTCAAGCTATCCGAGACGGCCCCCGCCCGATGACCCCAGAAATCACCGACAGCCACTGCCACCTCGACTTCCCGGATTTCGAGGGTCAGCTGCCAGATATCGTCGCGCGCGCCGCCGAGGCTGGTGTCACCCGAATGGTCACGATCTGCACCAAGTTGCGGCTGGAGCCACAGGTCCGCGCCATCGCCGAAGCGCACGACCCTGTTTTCTATGCCGCCGGAACCCACCCCATGAGTGCGGCCGACGAACCGCTTGCGACAACGGATGAGTTGATTGCTTTGGCGCGGCATCCGAAATTCGTGGGCATAGGCGAAACCGGACTGGACTATCACTACACGTCTCAAAGTGCCGACATTCAGAAAAAATCCTTGCGCATCCATATCGCAGCGGCGCGCGAAACCGGTCTGCCGCTCATCATCCATGCCCGGGCAGCGGATGATGACATGGCCCGAATCCTGACCGAAGAGTACAAGCAAGGCGCCTACAGCTGCGTCATGCACTGCTTTTCCTCGTCTCTGGACCTCGCGCGCGCCGCACTCGACCTCGGCTTCTATTTGTCGATGTCCGGCATCGCGGCATTTCCGAAAAGCCAGGAGTTACGCGACATCTTCGCCGCCGCGCCTGTGGACCGCATCCTGATCGAAACCGACGCCCCCTACCTCGCACCGCCCCCTTATCGCGGCAAACGTAACGAACCCGCCTTCACGGCCCACACAGCGCGCAAAGGGGCCGAGACGATGGGCCTCGACTACGCTGAATTCGCCGCGCAAACGCAAAGGAACTTCGACCGCCTGTTCGCCAAGGCTGCAGCCTACAAGGTCGCTGCATGACGGATACTCTGACGTTCACGATCCTTGGCTGCGGATCGTCCGGCGGTGTGCCGCGGCTTGGTGGCAACTGGGGGGCGTGCGACCCTGACAATCCCAAGAACCGTCGGCAACGCTGTTCACTGCTGGTCGAGCGCATCGGCGAAACAGGCACGACCACCGTACTGGTCGACACTTCTCCCGATCTGCGCAACCAGCTTCTGAACACCGGAACCGGGCGCCTTGACGGCGTGATCTACACCCATGCCCATGCCGATCACGTGCACGGTATCGACGATCTGCGGATGATCGTATTCAACATGCGCGAACGGCTGCAGGTCTGGGCCGACGGCGACACGCAGGACGACCTGATCAGCCGCTTCGGCTATGCCTTTGTCCAGCCCAAAGGCTCGCCCTACCCTCCGATCCTCGAACTGAATACGATCGACGGCGACACGGTGATTGACGGCCCCGGCGGCCCCATCACCTTCGCCCCGTTCAAGGTAAACCACGGCAGCATCGACGCGCTTGGCTTCCGTATCGGCGACGTGGCCTATCTGCCGGACGTGGCCACCATCCCTGACAGCGTTTGGCCCGCTTTGGACAACCTCGACACATGGATCGTCGACGCGCTGCGCCGCGACCCGCACCCGACGCACAGCCATCTTGAAAACACGCTGCACTGGATCGAACGGGTCAAACCCAAACGCGCGATCCTGACCAACATGCACATCGACCTCGATTACGACACCGTTTTGAACGAAACACCCGCCCACATTGAACCCGCCTATGACGGCCTGACGGTGACGCGCCCCGTGTCCTGACCTTCCCTGTTTTCAAAAAATCCCCGCCGGAGGCTCCCGTCCTCTGACCCCGCCGCAAAGGCCCGAACATGCAAGCGCTTCTCGACGTCATCCTGCCCGTCTTTCTGGTGATCGGGTTCGGATACGTTGCGGTCTGGCGCGGTTTCTTTACGGCCGATGGCATCGACGCGCTGATGAAGTTCAGCCAGAACTTTGCGATCCCCTGCTTGCTGTTTTCCGCCATCGCCAACTTGGACCTGTCCACCAGCCTCGATCTGCGCTTGCTGACCAGCTTCTACGTTGGCGCCGCCACCGGCTTTGTCCTTGGCACGGCAGGTGCCTTCTACTTCTTCAAACGCGATATCGAAGACAGCATCGCCATCGGCTTTTGCTGCCTGTTTTCGAATTCGGTCCTGCTGGGCCTCGCCATCAACGAACGAGCCTACGGACCCGAGGCGCTGTCTGGTGCCTACGCCATCATCGCATTCCATTCCCCCTTTTGCTACGGGCTGGGCATCACCGCGATGGAGATTGCGCGCAATCGCGGTCAAAGCCCTCTGACGATGGCGCGTGGGGTCATCCGGGCGATGTTTCGCAACGTGCTTGTCCTGGCGATCCTGGCCGGGTTCATCGTCAACCTCAGCGGCATCGTGCTGCCGAACGTTCTGCGCGACGGGCTGGACCTCGTGATCCGTGCGGCACTTCCCACCGCCCTTTTCGCCCTCGGAGGGGTCCTGATCCAATACAAACCTGAAGGTGACGCACGGGTCATCGCCATGATCTGCGCGATCTCACTCCTGCTGCATCCGGCGATCACCTACGGACTTGGCACAGCCCTTTCCGTGCCTGAAGGCACCCACAAGACCGCCGTTCTGACAGCCGCCATGGCTCCGGGCGTCAACGGCTATATCTTTGCCAACATGTACGGCCGTGCAAAGCGGGTGGCGGCGACGTCAGTGCTTGTCGCAACGGCACTGACTATTCTGACGGCGTGGATGTGGCTGATGGTTCTGGGATAGACAGCTTGGCGCGCCGCGCCCGCGCCAGTTCCGCGTTCAAGGCGCCCCCCAGCAACACCAGATAGGCGCTGATGAACAGCCACAACAGCATGACGATCACCGCACCAATGGACCCGTATACCTCGTTGTAGTTACCGAAGTTCTGCAGATAGACGGAAAACCCGGTCGACGCAGCAATCCAGCAGATCGCGGCAAAGGCAGCACCGGGCGAAATCAGGCGCGGGCGCTGCCCGGACAGGTTCGGCCCCAACCGGTAGATCACCGAGAACCCCGCCAGCAGAACGGCGATACCAACGGCCCAGCGCAATACTTCAACACCAAAATTGGCCCATGGGCCAAGCGGCAGAAACGCGAGGACCACGGGTAGTACAACAATGCAGGCCATGGCCGTAAGGACCACGCCGATCAGGCTCAACGTCAACAGGAACGCTCGGATGTAGTGGGCCACGCCCGACCGGTTCGGCGCGTCGTAGATCGCGTTCAGACCCTGCATCAAAGCAGCCACCCCCGCACGTGCCGACCAGAGCGCAAACCCGAACGACAAAAGCGATGCCCACCCCAGCGTCAGCCCATCCGTCGTCGCAAGCTTGACCAGCTGAGCCGCGAGCAACGCATAGACATCCGCCGGGATCAGAGCCTGAAACTCTTCCATCTGCCGCAGCGCCAAGCCGGGATCACCAATGATCCCCCACAGTGCAATCGTGGCCGCAATGCCGGGAAAGACAGCCAGAATGGCATAAAACGCCACACCCGCCGCGATAAGCCCCAGATGTTTTTCGTCGTTCAGCCGCGCGACATGTCGAATGGCACGCCACCACATGGCGGGATCTTTCGGCGGGACGCTGCTTGTTTCTAGCTGTGTCATGACGTGGGAACGTACGAAACCCGCAATAGTTTCTCAACGTCGTTCCTGCCGTGTCTGGTGCGGGCGGGGAGACTCGAACTCCCACACCTTGCGGCGCCAGAACCTAAATCTGGTGCGTCTACCAATTCCGCCACGCCCGCAACACGAGCCCCAATAGCAAAGAGGGCGGAGGGAGGCGAGACGTATTTGCGAAAAATGACGCGACATTAAGCGCCCGTTCAACTATCATATGCCCAACCTAGAGGCAGGTTACAGAAAGAGACGCCATGAAACCGAAAACGGTCGGGCGCGAAACGGTCGGGCGGATGCCCCCTTTGCGCATTGATATCGCGCATGTCGGACTTGTGTCCGGCACGCTTCTTTTGACAGCTGACGGTGAAATTCCGGTCGAGTATCTCTCGGCGGGGGATCGCGTGATCACACGGAATGCAGGTCTGGTCCCGCTCACCGCGACCCAGTCCTACCGAACGACGGACGAGGCGGTGAAAATCGCCGCGGGCTCTCTGGGCGACACCAAGCCCAGTCATCACGTCATCATTCCCGCCGCCCAGATGGTTCTGATCCGCGACTGGCGGGCACGGGCCATGCGCGGTGCGGCACAGGCGGTGATGCCGGCCGGGTGCCTGATCGACGATGAATACATCACCTCGCTCGGCACCCGCCAGATGACGCTCGTCCGGCTCGGGTTCGAGGCACCGCATGTGGTCTATGCTGACGGTCTGGAGTTGTCGGTGCCCGCGATGACGATGACGGGCGCAGAAGCCGCCTAGGTGTCCAGCGCGCGCAACACCTGTGGAAGCATCTCCGGCAGGTCTTCGGCAATCAGGCCGGGTCCGAAGGCTTGCGCGCATTCGACGTGCAGCCAAGCGGCAGCTTCGCAGGCCTCAATGGGTTCAAATCCGCGCGCCATAAGGCCGGTAATAAATCCGGCAAGTACGTCGCCCGCCCCAGCGGTGGCAAGCCAAGGCACCTCTCGACCATACGTCGAGGTATGGACGGAGCATCGGCCATCCGGGTGCGCAATGGCGGTATCCGGCCCCTTGAACAGAACGACAGCCCCGCATCGTTTCGCTGCGTCTCGCGTGGCATCCACCTTCGAGTAAGCCGGACCCCGGTCCGGCACGACGCTCAGCTTTTCGGAGATGTCAGGGAACAGCCGCGCAAACTCCCCCCCGTGCGGTGTCAGCACCGCATGTTCGTTGAGGGCCTCCATGCGCTGCGGTTCGCGCGCAATCAGGGTCAACGCATCTGCGTCAAAAACAACACGCCTCGTAAGGCGGAGGTGCCCTCCGCACAGCACCGCGTCCACAAGCGATGTGGCACGATCATGCAATCCCAACCCCGGCCCGAGACACAGCGCATTGATCCGGCCATCATCCAGGATCGCTCCGAGTGCGGCTGCATCCGCAACCCGGGCCAGCATGAGCGCAGTGATCTGGCTTGCGACCTCCATCAGAGCCGACGGTGGTGCACCTAACGTCACCAAACCTGCGCCGATGCGCAACGCCCCACGCGCGGCCAGGCGCGCAGCACCTGTGCGCCCAAAACCGCCAGATAAAATCAGCGCGTGCCCGTGGTCGAACTTGTGCCCATGACGCTTAGCAAGGTTGGGCAGCGCACTGCGCACGATCTTTTCAGCCGATGACATTTTAGACACGGCTTGGATCGTTGTCGGTGACGAAAGGGTCCAGGCCGATATCTTTAACCACCGTCTTCATGAGGTCACGCGCAATGACATCGTGGACGGGTTTGCGGGCGTGAAAGGTGACCACCAGATCAGACCAAATTGCAGGAAACGGCGTGCTCTCCGGCACCTTATCCCAGATCATTTCGCCGGTATCGGTTTCAAATCCACTGGGCACATCTATTGCCACGAGGCGGGTTTCGTTGAGATCGCGATGCAGACCGAGGTAATCTAAGTGTACCATCACATCGTTCAAACCGGTGATGGGACGGGATAAGCCAATTCCAAACAGAGCATCAAAAACGACAAAGGGCGGTTTGATGTCATCGTCGCAAACGGGAAGTTCATCGCCGCGATGAACTGCGGCATCTCTAAACATCATCTGCTCGGCATCACCGGCAACAGGAAACCCCAAATCCTGCACAGAGCAAACGGCGCGGCATCTGTCGTAATTTACCCGAGCATCCGGCGGCAGTTTCCCCGCATTGCCGTAGAAAAACACATCGACATCCCATCCACGCGCCCGCAACAATCGCGCCACGACAAACCCGTCACCGCCGTTGTTGCCAGGCCCGCACAAGACCACCGCCCGGTGCACGCCTTCACCCAACTCGGGCCATTCCTCGAACACCGCCTCGACCACGCCGACCCCGGCGCGCTCCATAAGCTCAAGGCCCGTCACCTGTCCCGACTCAATTGCCGCCTGTTCAATCGCTCGCATCTGCGCAGCCGTTAGCAGTTCCGTCATGCTGAAAATCCCAAAGTTTTCATTTCGCACATTTTTTGTGCGCCCTGCACAATCAAAGTGCGCACAACTCACAATCGACGCCCGGCACACCTAATCTCTACCGCATCCCATGGACCTTCCAAACCCGGAAATGGTCCATCCCATCTCAAGGCGCGACAAAGGGAGGCCAGCCCCATGAAGAAGATCGAAGCAATCATCAAGCCCTTCAAGCTTGATGAGGTGAAAGAGGCCCTGCAAGAGGTCGGCGTTCAGGGGCTTTCGGTCATCGAGGTCAAGGGGTTTGGCCGCCAGAAGGGGCACACCGAACTGTACCGCGGCGCAGAATATGTCGTCGACTTCCTGCCCAAAGTCAAAGTCGAGGTTGTCCTCGACGACGATCAGGTCGACGCTGCAATCGCTGCCATCGTTGATGCGGCCAAGACCGAGAAAATCGGCGACGGCAAGATTTTCGTCACCCCCATCGAACAAACCATCCGCATCCGTACCGGCGAGACCGGCTCGGACGCGCTGTAACTCAATACCAAACGTCAGGAAGGACCAATAGGAATGGCCAACCCCGTTCTCGATATGATCAAGGAAGAAGGCGCCGAGTACGTCGACATCCGTTTCACAGACCCGCGCGGCAAGCTGCAGCACGTCACCGTCATGGCCGACCAGGTCGACGAAGACTTCCTTGAGGAAGGGTTCATGTTCGACGGCTCGTCCATCGCGGGCTGGAAATCCATCGAAGCCTCCGACATGAAGCTGATGCCTGATCAGGCCAGCGCCTATGTCGACCCGTTCTATGCAGAGAAAACGATCTGCGTGCACTGCTCGATCGTTGAGCCTGACACCGGCGAAGCCTACGAACGCGACCCGCGCTCGACCGCCGAGAAAGCCGAAGCCTACCTGAAATCCTCGGGCGTTGGCGACACCGCCTTCTTCGGCCCCGAAGCCGAATTCTTCCTGTTCGACGACGTTCGCTTCTCGAACTCGATCAACAAGGTTTCCTACGAAGTCGACGCAACCGATGCGTCCTGGAACACCGACACCGAATACGAGATGGGCAACATGGGCCACCGCCCGGGCGTGAAGGGCGGCTACTTCCCCGTGAACCCCACGGACGAAAGCCAGGATCTGCGGTCCGAGATGCTCAGCACCATGAAGCGTCTGGGCATGAAAGTGGACAAGCACCACCACGAAGTGGCGTCCTGTCAGCACGAGTTGGGTCTGATCTTTGACAGCCTGACCAAGCAGGCCGATGAGCTGCAGAAGTACAAGTATGTCATCCACAACGTCGCCGCCGCCTACGGCAAGTCGGCCACGTTCATGCCGAAGCCCATCGCGGGCGACAACGGCACCGGTATGCACTGCAACATGTCGATCTGGAAAGACGGCAAGCCGCTGTTCGCTGGCGACAAGTATGCTGATCTGTCGGACGAAGCTCTGTACTTCATCGGCGGCATCCTGAAGCACGCCAAGGCGCTCAACGCCTTCACCAACCCGTCGACCAACAGCTACAAGCGTCTGATCCCCGGCTTCGAGGCCCCCGTTTTGCGCGCCTACTCGGCCCGCAACCGCTCGGGCTGCGTCCGGATCCCATGGACCGAGTCGCCCAAAGCCAAGCGGGTTGAGGCACGCTTCCCCGATCCGTCGGCCAACCCCTACCTGTGTTTCGCGGCCCTGCTGATGGCTGGCCTCGACGGCATCCAGAACAAGATCCACCCCGGCGATCCGTCGGACAAGGACCTGTACGATCTGCCGCCAGAAGAGCTGGCCGGTATCCCGACCGTCTGCGGCAGCTTGCGCGAAGCGATGGAAGAGCTGGAAGCCGACATGGACTTCCTGCTGGCTGGTGACGTGTTCACCAAGGACCAGATCGAAGGCTACATCGCGCTGAAGATGGAAGAGATCGAAACATACGAACACACACCGCACCCGGTTGAGTTCGGCATGTACTACAGCTGCTGATCCTCCCTGGCAGTTGAAACTCAAGGCGCCCCGTTTCGGGGCGCCTTTTTTGTTGCATGCGAAATACTTCCACCCGACTCCCGGTTCGGGCTTCTCTGGACCGGTTGCGTCTCACAGAACCGCATTTCGTCCTTCAACCAAAGCGAAGGGAAAGTCGGGGCAAAGGCACCGTTGCGCAACGTGAGCAGGCGTTCGTGACACGATTTTCGACGGATCCGAAGTTAACCTTTGCGCCTTGAATAAGCTGCCCTGAACCGCTCTGCCAACCATCGCCCAAAACGGCTTTGAGCGGTGTGACATGTCCTCGATACGCGCCCTGGCCGAGCACCATAATTCTACTTTTGCGGGAATATCTTGCTTGCTGCCGCTATTGTGAGCGACCAAAAATCGTTTAAAAACAGATTCATGACTTGCCAGCGCTGAATAAATGAGCGTACTCTCGCCTATCTTGCTGCGTTGCAGCAGGGGTCGTGTATTCCTGACTTGCATCTGATGCTGTAGAGGCCGACGATGTTGTTATTGAAAATTTAATAATGGTGAAATTTATGACCACAACTCAATTCTGCTTTCGCGTTTGCGTCGCTGCCTCCGTTATTATGGGCCTGAACATCATCCTTGCACACATGGCTTGATCACATCGAAGAATGGGCTTGGGCGCGCGCGTCAAAGCGCTGTACCCTCGCCCGGAACGTTCACAGGGAGAGAGACAGATGTGTTTAAAACGGTTAACCGGCGGCACCCTTGCCGCCGTTTTCGCTTTGTCGGCACATGTTGCATACGCACAATGCGGCAACTCATCCGCTGGGTTTGAAAGCTGGAAGTCCGGTTTTGCCGCGGACGCAAAACGTGCAGGTGTCCAATCGCCTGGCCTGCAGGCACTCGCAAATGCAACCTACGCCACCCGGACAATCGCCGCCGATCGGAACCAGAAATCGTTCCGCTACAGCCTCGACAAGTTCATGCAGGTTCGAGGGGCCGATACGATCGTCGCGCAAGGGCGCAAACGCAAGGCCCGCAATCCTGAATTCTACGCCGCGCTCGAACGCCAATACGGTGTGCCCGCCGGTGTTCTGATTGCCATTCATGGCATGGAAACCGCCTTTGGCGGGTTTATGGGCGACAGCTCTGTGGTGTCCGCTATCGTAACCCTGACCTATGACTGCCGCCGCTCCGACTTTTTCAAGCCACATGCGATCGGCGCACTGAAACTGGTGGATCAAGGCTCCATTACCGGTGCCACCAAGGGCGCGAAACATGGCGAATTGGGACATACACAATTCCTGCCTGGCAACGCGCTGACATATGGTGTCGACGCCAACGGCGATGGCCGCGTCGATCTTTACAACCAAACGGACGCCCTTGCGTCGACGGCTAATTTCCTGCGTCAAAAGGGCTGGAAACCCGGTCAGGGCTACCAGCAGGGCCAACCGAACTTTGCCGTGATCAAGCAGTGGAATGCAGCCACCGTCTATCAGCAGTCCATCGCGATCATGGGTGCCCGGATCGACGGCTGAACCCCGATCAAGAGGCGCAAGCGCAAAGCGACGCTTGCGCCCTCGGGCATATCGGCGTATTCGCCCCATAGGGTTCAGGCTCCTGCCCTCCGCATCTTGGTGAAGTCCTGATTGTCCGACCTCTTCAACGGTCGCAGCCTCGGCAACGCGGAGCCCCGAACGCCAAACCCACGCGACCGGACAACGGAGCTGGATATGGATATCCCCCTACCCTCACGATCTGCGCTCAAGGCGCAGGCCAAACGTCTGCGACAGGCAGTCAACGCGGCAGGCACACCACTGACGCATGCAGAGGCACTTGAAACCGTGGCGCGCCAGTGGGGCGCACGTGACTGGAACACGCTCAGCGCGCGGGCGCAGGAGGCGCCGCAACACGGCTATGCGCCCGGGCAGCGCGTCACCGGCCGCTATCTCGGCCATCGCTTCAGCGGGTTCGTCAAGGCCGCGCGGCTCATGCCGGGTGGCCGACACGCGCTGACCCTGCGGTTTGACGATGCGATTGACGTGGTGCAGTCACGACAATTCTCGGCCTGGCGCAAACAGGTGAATTGCGTGGTGAACGGCAAGGGCCGCTCGCTGCGTGTGACCTCGAACGGGCAACCCCATGTTGTCATCCACGACGCGTGGTCAGGTGAATGACATGTCGTAACGCGGGCGTGCCGCCCGTCTAATCCAAGGGCGGCACGTCAGCACCGGCCAGCACGTATGTGTGAATGGCAAAGACCACCGCACGGCTCTGCGGCAGGCGCAACAGCGTTTGCCGTTCGGTCCGGTAATACGGCCCATTCCGCAACCCGGCCCCCACCCGACGCGGCTCGAATTGCGAGCGGGGCTGGAACAGTTCGGGGTCTTCGTACCAAAGCTGATTGAACCGCCACAGCGGGCGCCCAACCTGGATCCCGTCAAACAGCCGCTGAACGCGGCGGGCCACATCGCCGGTATACTCCGCGACCGGGACATGTATGTCGGTCAGGGGACGCCCCGCCTTTTCACTCAGCCGCCAGGAGGCCGGAAAACACAGCACCGCACCGGTCAACACATGCTCATCCTCGCGCTGTTCCATCAGCACGAAATCGTTCTGGCACAGCCGGCCAAGGGTCTCCAACGGCGCGGCGCGGTCCAGGGCAATACAGCGCCCATCCGGGCAGATCGCGCGCTCCTCGCTCACCTCGAAGTCCAGGGCAGGCAGGCACTCAAGAACGCTACCCAGCAGCTCCTCCGCCGCAGGCCGCGCCTCCGGATCAAGGTAAAGCACATCGGCAGGTTGCTCCGCCAACAACACTTCCCGGCGCGCCATCTGGGCGGCATAGGCTTCATCGACACGCAACCAATGTCCACGTTCGGGCTGGATGCCGGGCAAGGCACGCGCCATGCGCATGTCATCGGGCAAATGCGTCTGCAAAATCGCTGTCATGGCCCGTTGTGCCACGCAGCCCACCACCCCTCCAGTGGAAAAAAACGCCAAAAGCCTGTCGGAATTTGGCAATTCGCAGCGCGCATTCCGCTGCACGCTGGCACGGGGGAGGAAGGCCAAATGAACCAACACTACCGGGACAACCGCAAGATCGACCCGAATTGCGGCGCCACATTGGGCGACGGCACACCAAACGATGCCAACCGGATCGAAATCGGCCCCACCCAACTTGCCTTTGAGGAGTGGAACGCTGCCGGGCTGACCCTGCCAAACCTCGCGAAAATGCGTGACTTCCGCTGGCGGCGGCTCACCCAACACATCGTGGACCGCGACTATGCGGGGCTGTTGATGTTCGACCCGCTCAACATCCGCTACGCCACCGACACGACCAACATGCAGCTCTGGAACGCGCACAACCCGTTCCGCGCCGTACTGCTCTGCGCCGATGGCTACATGGTGATCTGGGATTACAAGAATGCGCCCTTCCTGTCCTCATTCAACCCGCTGGTGCGCGAGGTCAGGCACGGTGCCGACCTGTTCTATTTCGACCGCGGGGACAAGATCGACGTGGCCGCAGATGTGTTCGCCAATAGCGTGCGCGAGATCTGCGCCGAACACGCGCCCGGACTGAACCGCCTGGCGGTCGACAAACCCATGGTGCACGGCCTGCGCGCGCTCGAAGCGCAGGGGTTCGAGGTGATGGATGGCGAAGAGGTCACGGAGAAATCCCGCTCGATCAAGGGACCGGACGAGATCCTCGCCATGCGCTGCGCCGTGAACGCCTGCGAAGCCTCGGTGCAGGCGATGGAGGATTTCGCACGCGCCAATGTGGGCGACGGTAAGACCTGCGAGGATGACATCTGGGCCATCCTGCACGCTGAAAACATCAAACGCGGCGGGGAATGGATCGAAACACGGCTCCTCTCCTCCGGCCAGCGCACCAACCCGTGGTTTCAGGAATGCGGCCCGCGCGTGTGCCAACAGAACGAGATCATCAGCTTCGACACCGACCTCATCGGCAGTTACGGCATCTGCGTCGACATCTCGCGCAGCTGGTGGATCGGGGATCGGACACCACGACCCGACATGGTCTACGCCATGCAGCACGCCCATGAGCACATCATGCAGAACATGGAGATGATCAAACCCGGCGTCATGATCCCGGAGCTTACGGCAAACACGCATGTGCTGGATGACAAGTTCCAGGCGCAGAAATACGGCTGCCTGATGCATGGCGTCGGCCTGTGCGACGAGTGGCCATTGGTCGCCTACCCCGACAAGGCCGTCGCGGGCGCCTACGACTACCCGCTCGAACCCGGGATGGTCCTGTGCGTGGAGGCAGCCGTCGGCGAAGTGGGCGGCGACTTCAGCATCAAGCTCGAGGATCAGGTGCTGGTGACGGAAGATGGGTACGAAAACCTGATCACATACCCATTCGACGCCGCATTGATGGGACAGGCCTGATCGCCTAAGCAGGCCTGTTGCAACCATACCGCATCGCACATCCAGTGCTCATGCAATGACATCCCGTCCGGCTACGCGGACGCAAGGCGCCCACACCCAACGCATCCGAACAGAAAAGCCCGATTCTTTTTCTATTTTTGCGTGCAAGCGATTTTTTTGAAAACAAATCATAGGCCAATTGGGAATTCTCGCATAACGTGAAGTTTGTAAACGATTCTGAAATCGACCCAGACAAGTATTTGATTTTTATCAACGCATTTTGAAGGACCTGGAAATGCAAGCCGGTGAGATAAAAAGCATTTCGATCCATCCAGCGATTGGCGTCGCGCGGGTCGGCAATTCGGAAAATGGCTATTTCCTTGCACCAGATGTCATTAGCGCAACGCCTCAAGATAGCGATGGTTTCCGCGATGCCGAAGGGCGGCTGAAACGCCAAGTTGCACGGTTCCGCATCTACGCCACATTGAATTCCGGCGAAGTGCGCGAGATCACGACGGCCGACGCCCAGATCAACTGGCGCGTCGAAATCGCCAATCTCAAGGCAGGCTGGTATGACTTCCAGCACGCGATGGACCTGCCACCGGACGAGGTCTTCGAGCCGTCAAGACGCAACGCCACCTTCAACGGTGACGACCGCGACCGGCTCAGCATCCGGCCCTCCCCGCGCGACATCTCGGGTCCCAACCAAACCTCTGTGCCCTTCGACGACGGGACATTCTTTGGCAAACCCGTCTACCTCGGCGAACTGCGTACCGACGATGCCGGGCGGCTCCTGTTCTTTGGCGGCCACGGCCACTCCGCGCCGCTGGTTCCGGGCACGGCCCCTACAACCTTCGCCAACAATGACGGCTGGCACGATGACACCAGCGATGGCCCCGTGCGGGCAACCGTCACCATCGGCGACACTGCGTTCGAGGCGACACCGGCCCATGTGATCGTCGCACCCCCCAATTTCGGACCGGGCCTCTTCGGGGTTGTCACGATGGATGACGTTGTGCGGGACCTCTACTTTCGGGAAGGGATCCTGGAGCCACCGACAAGCACCAGCTTCACCCGCGATGTCTGGCCCATCTTCGACCGCATGACTGGGCACCAATGGGTCTGCGACGGTGTCCTGCTGCTGGCCGGTCAGGGCACCCCCCTCGATGCCCGCGATCCAGACATCATTGCGCAAATGGCCGACCCGACCGGGGCAAGCGCCACCTATCGACAGGCGGTGTTCAAACTCTTCCGCAACAGCAATACCGAAGCGTTGAACCACGCCGCCCTGCCACCATTCTTCGGCGACACCTACGGGGACCGGTATCTGAACGGCCCCGACAAGGGCAAACTGGTGGACCCAGCGCGCGAGGATCTGTTTCTGACGAAAACCCAGTACAAGCATTTGGAAAACTGGGCGGCCGGGAATTTCGAAGCCGATTGGACGGGCATCCCCACCATCCCGGCCTTCGACGACATCCCCACCTGCGACCAACCGCGCGAGTTGGACCGCGCGGCGCTGCACGAATGCCTGGGCGGCCCGTTCCATCCGGGGATCGAGCTGACATGGCCCATGCGCCTTGCATCCATGTGGAACCCCGATGTCCCCTACCGCCTGCGCCCCCTGCCCGAAGGCAAGCCCGTGCGCCAGGATTACGGCGACACACTCAGCCGCGAACAGGCACTCGCATGGGACGGCCCATGGGGCCCGACAGGCCCCGGCAGCCTGACCCGCTGGATGGGTGTGCCCTGGCAGACGGACGAAGCGTCCTGCAATTCAGGTCTGGTCTATACCCCCAGCCTGTACCTTTCCTCACCCAGCTTTTGGGGCGCCCGTGTCCCGAATCAGGTGTTACCGATCGAGGCCTATACTATTGCCACCACTCCGGAACTGGCCCCGCTTCAGGTACAACGCCACTTCAGCCATCGCCGCTTCTGGCTGCGCGATCTTCAGGGCACGGGCTATGCAGCACGGATCGACAACATGGTCCACAAATGGTGGATGACCGGCCTGGTCGAGGCGCATACGCCGCCCGAAGGGTCCGGGTTGCCCGATCCGTGCTTTGTCGAAACGGGCCGCTCACCGACCTTCACCCGAGGGGATCCGAGCCTCAAGCTTGCTCAGGACGTGGTCGCACTGCAGTCGACAGAAGAACAGGTCACAACGCTGGCCTTGCGCACGGCCCCCAAGGTTGAGGTTGAGGAAGAACTCGAAACCCAGACCTTCCAGCGTTTCGATCGCGGCGAGGTCTAGTGCCACAGGTCGTGATCGCAGGCGGCGGGCCAGCCGGGCTTGCCGCTGCCATCGCGCTAGCTGAACGCAACATCGCTGTCACCGTCGTCGACCCAACCGGCGGCGTGGTTCAAACGCGCGCCGAAATGCTGGCACAGGGCGCGGGCGCGATCATGCAGCGCCTTGGCCTCGGCCAAGCGTTGCGGGACGCCCTCCATATCAAGGCTGTCGAAAGCGTCTGGGGCCGCGCGCATCTGCAGTCTCACGGCGCAATCCCGGGGCTTGGTCTGCACGGTTGGGGCGTTGACCGTCGCACGCTGAGCCTCTCCATGCGCACCCGCGCCACAGCCTTGGGCGCGAAGATTGTCAAAGGGCGGGTGGGGCACACCCGGAAAATGGGCGCGGGCTGGCACGTGGACATCTCCGAAAACGGAACCGCTCATACCGTCAAAAGCTCGTATCTGATCGACGCAACCGGCCGCCCCAGCCACATCGCCCGCCGCAACGGCGCGACGTCCCTACATGGACCGAACTTGGTCGCATTGCTCTGGCATATCCCCAGCGAGGCTGAGCCAATCATGGTCGCCGAGGCTGCCAAGGATGGCTGGTGGTACGCTGTGCCCAGCCGCACCGGCTCAACCATCGGCTTTGTCACCAGCGCAGCGAACGCCAAACAGATGTTGAAGTCACCCGGCTCCACGCTCGATCGTGCGGTCCGCGCATTGACTCGCATTCCAATCCCGAACAACGCCAGCCCCAGCGCCACCATGGACTGCCGCAGTGCCGTCCTCGACCGCGCCTGCGAAATGGGATGGGTTGCCACTGGCGACGCCATGGCCGCCTTCGACCCGATCTCGTCCCAAGGGCTGTTCAACGCGCTGTCCGGCGGGTTCTTCGCCGGAAACGCAGTCGCTGATGCCATCGCGGGAAACACCGACGCCCCCATGGTCTACGCCGCGCTGGCTGCCCGCACTGCCGAACGCACCCACGCCAGCACTCGCCTTCAATACGCAGCCCTCCCCTTCGACACACCGTTCTGGCGCGACCGTGCGGCTTCACACGACATGCGCCCTCACGCAGAAAAGACACATCAAACCCAAGCGCACTGCCAATAGCGCCGCCGCGCGCACCTCGGCACACTGTGTCAGACTCACACCTCTGCGTGAGATACGTGTCAAACCCCTTCCAAGCACGGCCCGCCGCGCCCATTCTCCATGCCAAGGAGACGACATATGCCCACCGAACGCATCACTTTTGCCGGCCACGCCGGAACCCTCGACGCCCGGCTCGACCTGCCAGAAGGGCCGCATCTGGCCACGGCCGTCTTTGCGCACTGCTTCACCTGCGGCAAGGACATCCCCGCCGCCCGCCGTGTCGCCGCACGGCTGACCACCATGGGCATCGCCGTGCTGCGCTTCGATTTCACAGGGCTCGGCCACAGCGACGGCGAGTTCGCCAACACGTCCTTCACCTCGAACGTGCAGGACCTGGTCAAGGCGGTGGACTACCTGAATGACCGGAACATGCCGCCCGCACTGCTGATCGGCCACTCGCTTGGCGGGGCCGCGGTACTCAAAACGACAGCCCAACTCGATCAGATCAAGGCGGTCGCCACCATCGGCGCACCCTTCGACCCAGAACACGTGACCCACAACTTCTCCGACGCGCTGCCCAAGATCCTCGAACACGGCGAAGCCGAGGTGAACCTCGGCGGCCGCCCCTTCCGCATCGGCAAAGGGTTCGTCGAGGACGTGACCGAAGAAGCGCTGCAGCCCGCCATCGCCCGGCTGAACGCGGCGCTTCTGGTCCTGCACGCCCCCCGCGACGCCATCGTCAGCATCGACAACGCAAGCGAGATCTTCCTCGCTGCCAAACACCCCAAAAGCTTCGTCACCCTCGACGATGCCGACCACCTCGTAACCAACGCCGATCACGCCGAATACGCCGCCGACATCATCGCCACCTGGGCCAAGAAATACCTGCAGCTGAAGCCCCCCGCCCCGCCCATCGGCGCCCCCGAAGGCGTCGTGCGCAGTTCCGAAGCGGACCCGAAAGGGTTCCTGCAGGACATCACCCACGGCACGCGGCACCACATCCTCGCCGACGAACCCCGCGCCTATGGCGGCACCAATCAAGGGCTATCGCCTTATGGACTTCTGTCCGCTGGCCTCGCCGCCTGCACGTCCATGACGATCCGCATGTACGCGCGGCGCAAGGAGTGGCCGCTCGACCACGTGCATGTGGACGTCAGCCACAACAAGGTCCACGCGCAGGACGCAAGTGCCGTGGAGGGCGACAAGGTCGATGAATGGAAACGCCGGATCACACTGACGGGCCAGCTCGACGACGCGCAGCGCCAACGCCTGCTCGAGATTGCCGACAAATGCCCGGTGCACCGCACGCTGGAGCGCAGTTCAAAGGTGCTGACAGAGCTGGCGCCCGCGAGCGAGGTTCTGGAAGCAACCTGAGAAAGTGGGGGCTCAGTCCCATCACCTGTCCCCCAAAATGAAACGAGGCGCGGTCCCATCCGGGGCCGCGCCTCTCATTTTAACTCAAGCGTTGGATCAGCCGCGCGCGCGGCCCACCAGCTTCCAGGCCAGGGGCAGAACCAGCGCTGCCAGCGCAAGTTTCAGCGCATCACCGATCAGGAAGGGCGTCAGACCCCATTCCAGGATCGGCTTGTCCCAGCCATAAAGCTGACCCAGCCACGCCAGGCCGGGAACATAGATCAGCACGTTACCCAGCAGCATGGCGACGGCCATCCAAACAACCGACCGGTCCCAGCCACGGCGCGCCAATGCGCCCAGCGCCAGCGTCGCCAGAACGTAACCGACAAGGTAACCGCCGGTGCCGCCCATCATGTATTCCAGACCGAACTTCTCGGCCGACGAGCCTGCAAACACGTCAAAGCCCAGCGCACCAATGATCATGTAACCCATGATGGTCACCAGACCCAGACGCGCGCCATAGGCCGCACCAACAGTCAGAACGGCAAAGGTCCCCATGGTGATCGGAACGGGCCACATCGGCACCTTGATCTTTGCTGCAACCGCAAGAAAGGCGATGCCCAGCACCACCAAAGCAGCTTGCTTGATCCGCAGGGCGGTGCCCTCGTTTGCGCCGAACGCTTCGCTCAGCACCTTGTTATTCCATGTCGCTTCCATGAGGTCTCACCTGTCCAAGTGGCAAAAATTTGCGCATCTTGTGCCAAGCACGTCCGCTTTCTGCAAGTGCAAAGCCGATGTTTGCGATCACAGACGCTGCGGCGTGGGGTCAGCGCCCGGTACGTCGGTAGTGACTGGTCATCACGTAGGACTTGCGCGGCCCCTCCACGGTCCATGTCGTGCGAAAGGCAGGCCAGTCCGCGAAATCATAAGACACCCGGTACGCATCCGGGTCGCACCAATGCGATGCCTCACCCCCGGCTGCAGGCACCGTATGAAAGAACCGCCCATCATCGAAATAGACATGCAGCCCCGGCGTCCACAGATACCGCCGCTCCGCCTGCATTGGCGCAGCACCCTCCATATACAGCGTGCCAGTCTCGGCATAGGCAAGATCCTCGCCCTGCGCCGTCCACGTCGCCACACCGGAAAACCGCGCTGGCGGTCCAACCGTCGGCGTGATGCTCCGCTCGATCTCCCAAGCCCCCTCGAAATCCCCAAGAGTCCGTTCAACAGGCATGTCTCGTCCCGGCGATATCACAGATCGGACCCGGCAAGGCGATCAGCAGCAGGGCAAAGCGTCTCATATCACGGCCTTCGTCTTGTCGTTCACCGGACCTCAGTCTAAGGACGCGGCAACCGATCCGACAGACATAAAAAGGTGCCCCATGATCCCACGCTATTCCCGCCCCGAGATGGTCGCGATCTGGGACCCGGCCACCAAGTTCCGCATCTGGTACGAGATCGAGGCCCACGCCTGTGACGCCATGGCCGATCTGGGCGTGATCCCCCGCGAAAACGCCGACGCCGTCTGGAAAGCCAAGGATGTCGAGTTCGACGTCGCCCGCATCGATGAGATCGAAGCCGTCACCAAACACGACGTCATCGCCTTTCTCACACACCTTGCCGAACATGTCGGCAGCGAGGAAGCGCGCTTCGTCCACCAGGGCATGACATCCTCGGACGTGCTCGACACCTGCTTCAACGTCCAGCTCACCCGCGCCGCCGACATCCTGATCGCCGATCTCGAAGGGCTGCTCGCCGCCCTCAAGCGCCGCGCCTATGAGCACAAGGACACGGTCCGCATCGGGCGCAGCCACGGCATCCACGCCGAACCCACGACCATGGGCCTGACCTTCGCCCGCTTCTACGCCGAAATGGACCGCAACCTCAGCCGCATGCGCGACGCGCGGGCGGAGATTGCAACGGGTGCCATCAGCGGCGCGGTCGGCACCTTCGCCAATATCGACCCGGGCGTAGAGGATCACGTCTGCGCCAAACTGGGCCTCGTCCCCGAACCGATCAGCACGCAGGTGATCCCTCGCGACCGTCACGCGGCCTTCTTCGCCACCCTCGGCGTCGTCGCGTCCTCCATCGAAAACATCGCCGTCGAAATCCGCCACATGCAGCGGACCGAAGTGCTGGAAGGCGCCGAATTCTTCTCCATGGGCCAAAAGGGCTCGTCGGCGATGCCGCACAAGAAAAACCCCGTGCTGACCGAAAACCTCACCGGCCTGGCCCGCATGGTCCGCTCCGCTGTCATCCCCGCGATGGAGAACGTGGCGCTCTGGCACGAACGTGACATCAGCCACTCCTCCGTCGAACGCATGATCGGCCCCGACGCAACCATCACGCTCGACTTCGCGCTCGCGCGTCTGACCAGCGTCGTCGACAAGATGCTGATCTTCCCCGAGAACATGCTGGAAAACATGAACAAGTTCCCCGGGCTCGTGATGAGCCAGCGGGTGCTCCTGGCCCTGACCCAAGCAGGCGTCAGCCGCGAAGACGCCTATACCTACGTCCAGCGCAACGCGCTCAAAGTCTGGGAACACCGCACCGACTTCAAGGAAGAGCTGCTCGCAGACGCCGACGTCACGGCAGCGCTCAGCCCCGCAGAGATCGAGGAAAAGTTCGACCTTGGTTACCACACCAAACATGTCGACACGATCTTCGCCCGCGTTTTTGCCGAGGACTGACCGGCCCCAACACGGCCCGCATTCTATGCAGTAAGGCGCATCCTGATGCGCCCAAACCCGTTTTCCTTTTGCAGAACGGCAGCGTTGCCCTACCCTTACGTCACCCGAAGACAAAGGAGACGAAAGATGAAGACCAAAACCGTTCTGGTGGCGCTGGCCCTCACCCTCGCCCCCACACTCAGCCTCGCGATGGGCTGCAACTACGGCAAGCTGGAACAGCAGGCGATGTCCTGCGCCGCAGGCACTGTCTATGACGCCGACACCAACAGCTGCGTGGCGACGACAGGCTGACCGCTCACGTTTTCGTGATCGCATAAGACCGAGGTGCGACGGGTTACCTCAACATCGAACCTGACGCACCTCACGACGGAGACTTAAAATGTTGCGCACGCTGATCCTGACCACCGCCATCGCTTCGGCGCTCGCCCTGCCCACAACCGGCTTTGCCGCAGGCAGCGACGACAACGCAAAGCCCAAAAAAACCCAAACCACGCAGAACTGCCTGAACGTGCGCCAGTGGGACCCGGACAAGAACGCCTATGTCCGCTTTTCGCAGCCCGTGAACGGGGTTTGGGACGCCAAGATCGGCAAGTGCGTGCGCCCCGACAAGACGTCCTATCTGGACGCCGATGAGCTCTACAAAGCCGTGCGCGAGCTGGCCTATGCCGGGCGCTACAACGAAGCCAACACCGTGCTCGACCAGATGCCTGATCAGGCCGAAGACCGCGTGCTGACCTATCGCGGCTTCACGGCCCGCAAGACCGGCCAGCTCGAGTTGGCAAACGTCTACTACAAGCAGGCCATCGACGCGAACCCCGACAACATCCTCGCCCGTTCCTACATGGGTCAGGGAAAGGTCGTCGAAGGGGACACCGTGGCGGCCATGATCCAGCTGCGCGAGATCCAAGAGCGCGGTGGGGCCGGCACATGGGCCGAAGCCAGCCTGCGCGACGCGATCGAAACCGGTACCACCTACAACTACTAAACCCGCGCCCGGGTTGAGGGATTCTCAACCTTTGCCTGCCACAACGACGCCAAATCGTTTCGAGGCAGGACATGACAGACTTGGTACCCATGTCCGCCGCCCCTGCACCCATGCAGCCGGGCGGCGGCGCTTCTTTGACCCCTGCTCCGGCACCGCGGCCGCCCGCGACCCTGTCCCGCCGTGCCAAGGCGGCCATCGTCGTGCGGCTCTTGCTGAACGAAGGGGCCGACATCCCGCTCGAAGAGTTGCCAGAGGACCTTCAAGCACATCTGACCAAGGCGATGGGCTCCATGCGTGTCGTTGACCGCGACACGCTGCAATTGGTCGCCGCCGAATTCGCGGAAGAAGTTGAACGCATCGGGCTCAGCCTGCCGGGCAGCATGGCAGGCGCGCTCGACGCGCTGGATGGAAAGATCAGCGCCCAAACCGCCGCCCGGCTGCGCAAGGAGGCGGGCGTGAAACGGGGCGGCGATCCCTGGCAGCGCATTCGCGACATGGGCGCGGACAAACTGCTCCCGATCCTCGAAGAGGAAAGCGTTGAAATCGCAGCCGTCATGCTCTCGAAACTCGATGTCGCCAAGGCAGCCGAACTCCTTGGCCTTCTGCCCGGCCCGCGCGCCCGCGCGATCACCTATGCCGTTTCGCAAACCGGCGCTGTGACGCCCGAGGCCGTCGAACGCATTGGTCTTTCGCTTGCCAGCCAGATGGATGCAGAACCGCTGCGCGCCTTCGACAACGGCCCGGTCGAGCGTGTGGGCGCGATTCTGAACTCCTCTACCTCGTCCACGCGCGACGACATGCTCGCAGGGCTTGAAGAAACGGACGAAGGGTTCGCTACGGCAGTCCGCAAGGCGATCTTCACCTTCGCCAACATCCCCAACCGCATCGCACCGCGCGATATCCCACGCATTCTGCGCAACGTCGAACAGGAAGATCTGATCACGGCCTTCGCGGGCGCACCAGACATGGGGCTCGATCAATCAGTGGAATTCGTGCTGAACAACATGTCGGCGCGGATGGCCGACCAACTCAGGGAAGAGGTACAGGACGCCGGCAAACAGAAACCGGCAGAGGTCGAAGAGGCCATGGGCAGTATCGTCAAGGCGATCCGCGACATGGAAGCCAGCGGCGACCTCATGCTCATCACCGAAGAGGAAGAATAGGGCATAACCGGCATGGATGCGCACCGTAGGTGACCCAGGTTGGCAGGCACCACGCGCACGGATCCGGCACTGGTAAAGACGCCTGATCAGAAGCGTATCGAAACACCCCCTCACGCGCGGAAACATCGCTGACACGGCGATCACCGAACGGTCTTCTTGTGAACCTGTGGGCCTGGTTCTATGTCTGTCCGTGATTTCGCGCATTGCCAGGCAGTGCGCTCAACACATGGACCCGAATGCGACACGACCCAGAAGTTTTGCCGTGGCAGACCAGACTGGCCTATCTGGCAACGAACGCCGTGGCACGTGGATGTATCGGCGCGGCACTCGCACTGCCCTACAAATGGCGCGTCCCCTTCATGGGATGGATTCTGTCCCACATCGTCGGACCCGCCGCTGGCTTCAAACGGCGCGCCACCGAACATATCGCCTTTGTCCTGCCGGACCTGCCCACCGCCGAGCACGAGCGCATCGCGCGTGAAAGCCTGAACAATGCGGGTCGTACTCTGATCGAAAACTATTCGACCGGCGCGCTGCTGGCGCGCCAAAAGACGGCCCAGATCGACGGCCCCGGCATCGATGCGCTTGAGCAGGCGGCGCAAACCGGCCAGCCGGTCATCCTCGTCACCGGCCATTTCGGCAATTACGAAGCGCTGCGCGCCACCCTTGTCGGGCGCGGCTATGACGTCGGCGGGCTCTACCGCGACATGTCGAACCCCTATTTCAACGCCCATTACGTGCGCACGATGCAGGCCTTTGGTGGTCCCGTCTTTGCCCAGGGACGCAAGGGCACGGCGGGCTTTGTCCGGCACCTCAAATCAGGCGGCCAACTCGTCCTGCTCTTTGATCAACACGTGCAGAAGGCACCTATTCTCGACTTCCTCGGCCATCCGGCACGCACAGCCGTCTCGGCCGCCGAACTGGCCCTGCGCTACAAAGCGCTGCTGATCCCCTTCTACGGCATCCGCAGACCCGACGGGCTCAGCTTTGATTGCGTGATGGAAGCGCCCATTGCGCATTCCGATCCTGAAACGATGACGCAAGCGATGAACGACAGCATCGGTGCACGTATCCGAGCCAATCCAGAGCAGTGGTTGTGGGTGGCCAGACGCTGGCGCACGGACGAGTACTACCCCGACATGACTACCTGAGCTGAGTGGCTGCCAGAATGGGGCCATCGACCCCTTGCTGCACCAGCACCACAAGCGGCTTGTCACCGGGGGCATCCGCCTCGATCGCCAGATCGGTGATGCCATCCCACTGCTGCAAGATCTTCCAACCCTCGGTGACATTCGCATAGGTGATCGTGTGACCCGCATTCTCGCCCCGCGTGATCCGCGCCGTGCGCTCGGGGGTATAGCGCAGCATCTGCACAACCAACGGTCCGGCTGGCTCGGCGCTCTCGGCGACGATGCGCACGCGATCACCGGATTTGGTGACGACCAGGCTGACCGGCGTTGTCTTGACCGCGTATTCAGAAATGACCTTGGACAACTCCATCGGACGCGCACCGACAATGTCCGCTTGCCCGTTGATGATCATCTGCGGAGTGTAGACGGACCGACGCCCTGCCGCGACCGCATAGCCGCGTTGCCGCTTGGCATAATCAGGGTCGGCAAACTCGTCCTTCCAGCCAATGTAGTCCCAGTAGTCCACGTGCAGCGCCAGGGCGATCACATCGTCGCGCTTTGCCAGTTCATGCATCAGCTTGTCAGCAGGCGGGCAAGACGAACAACCCTGCGAGGTAAACAACTCGACCACCACAGGCGATTGCGCGGCAGCGGGCATGACAAGACTGGAAAGAGCCGCAAGGGCATAGGGAATCAGACGTTTCATCAAGGTCGCAAGCTACCTGTGTCGGGAGAGATGTTCGAGCAGTATAGCGTACCTATGGGAGACTCGGTCACAGCGCCAATCAAGGTTTGTTGAGCGTATGTGACAGCCCCTGGACGGGTCCGAGCAAATAAATTGTATGCAATAGTATACAAAATCGTCGCAGAAGCCCCAAATACAGTTGATCGAATCCGCCCAGTTGGGGCATGACGCACCCAATTCGTTGCCCCATCCGTTTCAGGAAAGGAAGACTTTATGCCCATCACCGTAGGCCATGATACCGCCAAGACGCGCAAGACGCTGACCGTCGGCGGTCAGTCCGTAGACTACTATTCAATCCCCGCCGCGACCGAAGCAGGCCTGGGCGATTTCGCCAAACTGCCCGCCGCGCTCAAGGTCGTTCTGGAAAACATGCTGCGGTTCGAGGATGGCAAGACCGTCAGCGTCGACGACATCAAGGCCTTCGCGACATGGGGCGCACAGGGCGGCAAGAACCCCCGCGAGATTGCCTACCGACCAGCGCGCGTGCTGATGCAGGACTTCACCGGTGTGCCTGCGGTCGTGGACCTCGCCGCCATGCGCGACGGTCTGGTGGCCCTGGGCGGTGACCCGGAAAAGATCAACCCGCTCAACCCCGTCGACCTCGTGATCGACCACTCGGTGATGATTGACGAGTTCGGCAACCCGCGCGCCTTCCAGATGAACGTGGACCGTGAATACGAACGGAACATGGAACGCTACACGTTCCTCAAATGGGGCCAGTCGGCGTTCAACAACTTCCGCGTCGTGCCGCCCGGCACCGGCATCTGCCACCAGGTAAACCTCGAATACCTCGCCCAAACCGTCTGGACCGACCACGACCAGAACGGCGCCGAAGTCGCCTACCCCGACACGCTGGTGGGCACCGACAGCCACACCACCATGGTCAACGGCGCCGCAGTCCTTGGTTGGGGCGTCGGCGGGATCGAGGCGGAAGCCGCCATGCTCGGCCAACCGATCTCCATGCTGATCCCCGAAGTCGTGGGCTTTGAGCTGACCGGCTCCATGGTCGAAGGGACCACAGGCACCGACCTCGTCCTGAAAGTGGTCGAAATGCTGCGCGCCAAAGGCGTCGTCGGCAAATTCGTCGAATTTTACGGCGAAGGGCTCGACCGCCTGCCGCTCGCCGACCGCGCGACCATCGCCAACATGGCCCCCGAATACGGCGCCACCTGCGGCTTCTTCCCCATCGACGACGAAACCCTGCGCTACCTGCGCAACACCGGCCGGGACGAGGACCGCATCGCGCTGGTCGAAGCCTACGCAAAGGAAAACGGCTTCTGGCGCGGCGCGGATTATGCGCCGATCTATACCGATACGCTGCACCTCGACATGGGCACGATCGTGCCCGCCATCTCGGGCCCCAAACGCCCGCAGGACTACGTCGCGCTGACCGACGCCAAGGCGGCGTTCACCAAGGAAATGGAAGAAACCTTCAAGCGCCCCATGGGCAAAGAGGTTTCGGTCGAGGGCGAAGACTACACCATGGAATCGGGCAAGGTCGTGATCGCCTCGATCACCTCCTGCACCAACACGTCGAACCCTTATGTGATGATCGGCGCGGGCCTCGTGGCACGCAAGGCCGCGGCCCTGGGTCTCGACCGCAAACCATGGGTCAAAACCTCGCTGGCCCCCGGCAGCCAAGTCGTCTCCGCCTACCTCGAAGCCGCAGGTCTGCAAGAAGACCTCGACAAGATCGGCTTCAACCTCGTGGGCTATGGCTGCACCACCTGCATCGGCAACTCCGGCCCGATTCAGGAAGAGATCAGCAAGGCCATCGCAGACGGCGATCTGGTCGCCACCTCGGTCCTGTCCGGCAACCGCAACTTCGAGGGCCGGATCAGCCCCGACGTCCGCGCAAACTACCTCGCTTCCCCGCCCCTCGTGGTGGCCTACGCACTTGCCGGCACGCTGGACATCGACCTCACGTCCGAACCGCTAGGCCAGGACAAGAATGGCAACGATGTCTTCCTCAAAGACATCTGGCCCAGCAGCCAGGAGATCGCCGAACTGGTCGAAGCGACCGTGACACGCGCGTCCTTCCAGGAGAAATACGCCGAAGTCTTCACCGGTGACGAAAAGTGGCAGGGCGTGGAAACGACCGACCAGAAAACCTACGACTGGCCGCCAACCTCCACTTACGTGCAAAACCCGCCGTATTTCCAGGGCATGTCGCCCGAACCGGGCGTGATCACCAACATCGAAGGGGCCAAGGTTCTGGCCATCCTCGGCGACATGATCACAACCGACCACATCAGCCCCGCGGGCTCGTTCAAGGAATCGACTCCCGCCGGTCGCTACCTGACAGACCGCCAGGTTCAACCGCGCGAGTTCAACTCCTACGGCTCCCGCCGCGGCAACCACGAGATCATGATGCGCGGCACTTTCGCCAACATCCGCATCAAGAACGAGATGCTGGATGGGGTCGAAGGTGGCTACACGCTTGGGCCGGACGGCGACCAGACCTCGATCTTCGACGCGTCCATGGCGCACCAGGAAAACGGCACCCCGCTGGTGATCTTCGGCGGCGAGCAATACGGCGCCGGGTCGTCCCGCGACTGGGCAGCCAAGGGCACAGCCCTCCTGGGCGTCAAGGCGGTTATCGCGGAATCGTTCGAACGCATCCACCGCTCGAACCTCGTCGGCATGGGCGTCATCCCGTTCGAGTTCACGAACGGCGACACCCGCAAATCGCTGGGCCTCAAGGGCGACGAAACCGTCTCCATTTCCGGCCTCGACACCATCCAGCCGCTACAGGAAGTGCCCTGCACCATCACCATGGGTGACGGGACCGTGAAAGAGATCATGCTCAAGTGCCGGATCGATACCGCGATCGAGATCGAGTACATCGAACATGGCGGCGTTCTGCACTACGTGCTGCGCAACCTTGCCTCCGCCGCCTAAAGCGGGTGTGATACTACCAGAACGGGCGCCCCTCGGGGCGCCCTTTTTGTTGGGAGAATACCATGAAAACCGCACTTGTCACCGGCGCCACCCGTGGCCTCGGACACGCCATCGCCCTCGATCTCGCCAAGGACCACAACGTCGCCATCACATGGCGCGGCACCGCGCCGACCGGCCTGCTCACCGATCACCCCAATACCGCAGACTTCCAGATCGACCTCGCCAACCCGGATGCGACGGCGGCCCTGCCCAAACGTGTCATCGACCGGTTCGGCAGTCTCGACGTGATTGTGAACAACGCAGGCAGCATCCTCACCGATGATGCGGAAAATTACGATGCCCAAAAGATCGCAACCAATTTCAACGTCAACGTAAACGCCCCCATGGGCCTCGTCGCCGCAGCACTGCCGCACCTCGAACCTGGTGCCGCCATCGTCAACATCTCGTCCCAAAACGCCCGCCTGCCCGCCATGGTCGCGCACAGCTATTCCGCAAGCAAAGCCGCGCTTGACACATGGACCAAGGTCGCCGCCAAAGCGCTCGGCCCCAAAGGCATCCGCGTCAACGCTGTCGCCCCCGGCGCCGTCAACACCCCCGAAGCAACGCGACCAGACGACATCACCGACATGATCATCAACGACAGCGCCCTGCGCCGCATGGCCAAGCCAGACGACATCGCAGCCGCCGTCCGCTTCCTCGCCTCCGACGCGGCAGGCGCGATCACAGGCGCAATCCTCGACGTTAACGCGGGTTACCGCCTGTAACCAGCGCGGGACCGTCCAGGCGCCCCGCCCAGTCGGACCTCAACAAGCGTGCCGCACAGCGGCGCGCGATGCCCGGCAGTGTATCGCAAAGCGATGCGCGAGAGGGACACTCTCCCAGAGTGTTTGCCGCTGCGCGGACCGGTCCGAATTCCCTGTTTCAAAAAATCCCCGCCGGAGGCTCCCGTCATAAGCGGCAGGAGCCTCCCCTCTCGGTGGGGAAACCCACCTGCCGGGCAGTGGGCAGTCGTATTTTCAGTCAGAAGAAACAGGACGGATCAGAATAGAATGCGCCCTGAGGCGCTCAATTTGACATCGCTTTTTCCAGCGCGGGCAGGAAACGGTTTTCATAATCCGACCCTACGAGCGGCCCCTGGAAGCGGTAGAGTACCGTCCCGTCCCCATCCAGAATGAAAGTCTCAGGCGGCGCGGTCACCCCCCAATCGATGGCCGACCGTGCCGCCGGATCAAAGGCGACAGCCACAAACGGATTGCCATCTTCCTCCAGATATTTGGACGCGGGCCCCTCGGTATCGCGGAAATTCACCCCGATGATCGGCATCCCCTCCGCCGCCATCTCCAAAAGCTTAGGATGCTCGGCCCGGCAGGGCGGGCACCATGACGCCCAGAAGTTCACCAGCGTCACCTCACCCCGCACCAGGTCGCCCGCTGCCACCGGCGCGTAATCTGCAAGCTGCGCATCGGTCAGCGGCGGCGCAGGCGCGCCAATCCGGGTTGACGGCAATTCGTTCGGGTTCTCACGGAACATCCCCACGGCCGCGAGCGCCACAAAACCCGCGAAAATCCCAATGGGCGCCAGCATCAACGGCGACAGCTTAGCCATTGCGCGCACTCCGCCGCTCAACCGCCTCCATCTCGGCGCGCACCTTGCGCCCACGCCAGACGGTCAGCACGACAATGGCCACGAGCAGCACAATCGACACGGCATAGGCCGACAGCACCGCTTCAGCATACTTCCCCAGATCAGGCATCACGCTTCCTCCGCCTGCAGGGGCGCGCCCCGCGTCTCACGCGCCATCAAGGCGCGCGTCCGGCGTACCCGTATCTCCGTCCCCGTCCGGTACAGCACCAGCGCCAGAAACAGCAGGACAAACCCACCAATGCAGACCAGCAGCGGGAAATAGAACACGTCCGCCACGTTCTCTTCCTTGTCGAGGCTCAGCGACGCGCCCTGATGCAGCCCCTGGTTCCAGAAGAGCACCGCATAGCGGCTGAGCACGGCAAAGACGGTACCCACCAGACATAGGATCGAGGTCAGATCCGCCGCCGTATCTGGATCCTCAATCGCCTCCCACAAAGCCACGTAGCCAAGATAAAACAGAAACAGGATCAGGAACGACGTCAGTCGCGGGTCCCACGCCCACCACGTCCCCCACATCGGCTGCCCCCAAATCGCGCCCGTAAAAAGCGCAATCAGCGTCATCACGATGCCAACAGGCGCCGCCGCACGGGCGGCCAAAGCGGAAACATGGTGCCGCCGCACGATCCAGATCAGTGACGCCACCAGCATCATGAACCACGCATTGATCGCCATCAGAGCCGATGGCACATGCAGATAGATGATCTTCACAGTCGAGCCTTGCCGAAAATCATCCGGCGTAAAGAAGAACCCCCAGACCAGCCCCACAACCAGACAAATGCCAGCACCCCACCACAGCCACGGCTGGACACGCTCGCTCAGGCGCAGAAACTTGACAGGGTTGGCGTATTCCCAAAGTGACATGTCTCGATATCTAACCCCTCGCGGTCCCCGTCTCAATCGACATCCACGTTATCTCAGGTTCACCCGCAACACAGCCCCTGCGGCAAATGGCATCGCTGCCAGAACAGCCAGCGTGATCCCCGCCAAAAGCAACAACGGCGTGACGGGATCGAGGCCTTCTGCCGCCCGCCGCGCAGCCTCCGCCCCGAAGATGAGCGTCGGCACATAGAGCGGCAAAACCAGCAGCGACAACAAGAGCCCACCGCGCTTGATCCCTACGGTCAACGCCGCGCCAAAGGCCCCGATCATCGACAACGCAGGCGTGCCGAGGGCAAGGCTAAACACCAACACGCCGTAGCCCGACGGCGCCAGGTTCAACAGCACCCCCAACACAGGCGCCGCCAACACCAAAGGCAACCCAGTCGTCACCCAATGCGCCGCCGCCTTCACGGCCACGATCCCCTCCAGCGGCAAGGGCGAGGTCGCCAGCAAATCCAGCGCGCCATCCTCCCAATCCACCGCCAAAAGCCGATCCAGCGACAACAGGCACGCCAACAACGCCCCCAGCCACAAAACCCCCGGTGCAATCTGCGTCAGCAGCGCCGATTGCGGCCCCACACTGAACGGCACCAGAACCACGACAATCAGGAAAAACGCCAGCCCAAGGCCAAACCCGCCACCCGCGCGCAAGGCCAGCGCCAGGTCACGGAAAAACAGCGCCCTCACAGAAATGCCTCATCAGCCGCATCCATCCGCGCCGCGGCCGCACGAAAGCCAGACACATCCAGCGTCTCGGCCTCAATGCCCAAATCAATGTGCGTCGCCATCAACGCCGCCCCGCCCCGCGCCAAATGCGCCCGCACCGCATCGGCAAACAGCGCAACCGACGCCGCATCCAGCGACACCGTCGGCTCATCCAGAACCCAGACATCGCGTCCGGTCACCATCAGCCGCGCAAGACCCAAACGGCGCTTCTGCCCCGCTGACAACCGCCCCGCAGGCCGATCCACCAGATCTTCCAGATCAAACGCGGCCAGCGCAGGCGCAATTTCCGACTGCCCAAACACCGACGCCCAGAACCGCAAATTCTCAGCGACAGTCAATGCCGCCTTCAACCCATCCGCATGGGCGGCATAGGCAATCCGGTCCTCGGCCCCAACAACAGTCCCCGCCATAGGCACCTGCAACCCGGCCACCGTGCGCAGCAGCGTCGTCTTACCCGACCCGTTTGGCCCCCGCAGCACCAGCGCCCGACCAGGCCCCAGCACAAAACTCACACCGGCCAGAACGGGCACCCCACCACGGCCCACAGCCAGATCAGTGACAGTCAATTCCATGAAACATGGCTAACCGATTGAGCGGCCTGCCAAAAGCCCATACTTCACTTGGCTGGATAAACTCCGGGGGACGCGCAACGCGCGGGGGGCTGGCCCCCTCCGCCCTCTCAGACAGGCAGCACCGCCAGCGCAATGCGGCGCCCTTCGCTGAGCAGCACGTTATAGGTCCGCGCCGCCGATGGCGACGACATCACCTCGACGCCCAGGCCCGCCTCTTCCAGCGCGGCCCGCAGATCGCCGGGAATATGCGCAATATCCGCACCAGTCCCCAGAAACAGCACATCCACCTGATCGGCCAAATCCAAAAGCGGCGCGCGGTCGTCATAACCACACCAACCGCCCGTGCCCGCGGGACCGGTTAACAAGCCACCTTCAACCACCTCACCGCCAATGCGGAAAAACCCCGGCCCATAGCCCTCAACAGGCTGAGCGTCGGTATAGGTGATCTCATTGAGGCGCATGACCCATCTCCCAAATCGGCAGGCCCAGAATAGCGGATGCCGCGATCACGATATAGGCCACCGTGCGGAAAAGTCGCTCTGCCTGCGGGTCGAACAACCATGCGCCCGCGACGTTCGCAACCATGTAAAGCGGCACCATCACCAGCCCGATGATGACCGCCTGTGCGTCCAGCAGGCCAAAGACCACAAAGATCCCCAGCATCATCACGTCGATGCCCAAGAGATAGAGCAGGAAGTTCGCCCGGATCACCGAAATCGCCTTGGCCGACGCCATATAAAGCAGGATGACCGGCGGACCAGGGATGCCTGCGAGGCCACCCAGAAAGCCACCGAACGTACCCACGCCTACAGTCGTGCGCGGCCCCATAAGCCCGCGATAGCGCCAGCCCGAGATCAGCGCGGCCAACAAGATCAGAATGGCAATCGACACACCCCAACCAAAGGCCTCGGGGTTCACAAAGGACAGTGTCCACAGCCCCACGGGCAACCCGATCGCCACGCCCAGCAGCAGCCACCCGGCCTCCCGCAGGTTGCCGTTGCGCAGGGCGGGGCGCAGGTTCGGCAACGGCCCCCAGAACTCCACGACGGTCAAAAAGGCCAGCGCTGCAAAGGGTGACAGGACTGAACTCGCCGCCGCCATGATGATCATGCCCGACCCGAACCCCGCAAAGCCGCGCACCAGTCCCGCGGCAACAATCGCCGCGACAAGCCACCAGATCCCAGGCAGCGCGAGCGCCTCAGCCACCACCGCGCTCATTCCCCGAACACCGGCAAGCCCATGACAATCGCCACCGCGATGATCACATAGGCCACCCGCCGATAGAGCACCTGCATCGCCGGATCGAACAGTGCCTGCCCGATGCGCGAGGCCACGCCATAAGGCACGATCAACATCAGGCCCAGCACGACGGCCTCAACAGTCAGAAGCCCCTGCATCGCCATCAGCGGCACGGTCAGCAGCCCCGTGATGGTCAGAAACACCAGCGTGTTGGCCCGCGCCCGCGCCACACCCTCCTGCCCGCTCAACTGAAACAGAACCATGATCGGCCCCACCAGCCCCGTTGCGCCACCCACGACCCCAGTCGCCGCGGCAACCGACACGCGCGCCGCCCGCGTCGGCGCCGCCCTGTACCGCCAGCCCAGCACCAACGCGACCAAGGTCAGCGTCGTGACGCCCAGCACCGCCCACCGCATGGTCGTGACGTCATTCAAGCGCAGGATCGCGATCCCAAGCGGCAAAGCGAGGGTCGCCACGACAATCATCAGCACCACATTCGGCCGGTCGGCTTGGCTCCAAGCTCTGGGCACCACGGACACGAGCGACGCCAGCGCCGTCACACCAAAGGCCGCAATCGCCATCTCGACGGGGACAAACGCCGTCGCCACCGGCATATAGACCAGCGCCGCGCCAAAGCCCGCAAAGCCATAGACGACACCCGCCACCATCGTGACGACCAGCACCCAGCCAAAGCCGGGCAGCGCCAGCGTATCCGCAATCATTCCTGACATGATGTGCCCAGCTTGCAGGCACTGCGCCTGCAAGCAAGGGCCAGTTCGGCGCCGGCGCTAGGCCAGCGCCTCAGGCGTCCACATTCGCAAACTGGTTGCCCGCATTCGCATCAGGCTTTGACCAGTCACGCTTCACGCCCAGCCACAGCAGGATGGTCGACGCAACAAAGACCGAGGAATACGTCCCGACAATCACACCCCAGATCATCGCAAAGACAAAGCCACGGATCACATCCCCGCCCAGCACGTACAGCGAAATCAGCGCCAGCAAGGTCGTAACCGAGGTCATCACAGTCCGGCTCAACGTCTCATTGATCGAGATGTTCAGAACTTCGTTCAGCGGCTTCTTCTTGTACTTCCGTAGGTTCTCCCGCACCCGGTCGAACACCACGACCGTGTCGTTCAGCGAATAGCCCACAATGGTCAAAAGCGCCGCGATAATCGCCAGATCGAACTTGATCTGAAGCTCGGAAAACACACCAATGGTCAGGATCACGTCATGGACAAGGGCCGCCACGGCCCCCAGCGCAAACTGCCACTCGAACCGCAACCAAATATAGATCAGCACCGCCCCGATGGCCAAAATTACCGCAATAGCCGCCGTCTGGATCAACTCGCCCGACACTTTCGGGCCGACGGATTCCACCGACACAAACTGAATATCTGGCACCGACGCACTCAACGCCGCCTGCACATCGCGGATGGTCTCGGGCGTCACCGCCTCCTGCCCTTCCTGCGCCTGGATGCGGATCATCGCCACGTTCTGATCGGCGTCAAAGGTCGGATCAAACACCTCGGTGATCGAGATATCGCCCAACTCCAGCGGCGTCAGCGCGTCACGATAGAGACCAATGTCCACCGGCTGCGCACTCTCCGTCCGCACGGTCGTCCCACCGCGGAAGTCGATGCCGTAGTTCAGCCCCTGCAACAGGAAAGACACCGCCGCCAGCACGATCAGCAGCCCGGAAATGCCCAACCAGACTTTCCACCGGCTGAAAAAATCGAAATTGGTGCCCTGTTTGACCAGCTTCAGTCGCATCTTACACCTCGATTGTCTTGGGGCGGCGGCGTTCAAACCACATTACCACCATCAGCCGCGTCACGAAGATCGCGGTAAACACGGACGTCAGAATGCCCAGCCCCAGCGTGATCGCGAACCCGCGCACAGGGCCGGACCCCATGGCGAACAGGATCACAGCGGTGATGAAGGTCGTGATGTTGGCATCCAGAATGGCCGACAGAGCCTTTTCGTAGCCCAATTCAATGGCCCGCGCAGGCCCGCGCGACGACTTCAACTCCTCGCGGATGCGCTCGAACACCAGCACATTGGCGTCCACAGCCATACCCACGGTCAGCACAATCCCTGCAATACCCGGCAAGGTCAGCGTCGCCCCGATCATGCTGAGCAAACCAAAGATCAGCCCGATATTGATGATCAGCGCAATATTGGCAAACAGCCCGAACAGACCGTAACTCAACCCCATGAACACCAGCACAGCGGCAAAGGCGACCATGGTCGCCACCTTGCCCGCATCAATACTGTCCTGCCCCAGCTCCGGCCCAATCGTCCGCTCTTCAAGGAACGTCAGTTCCGCAGGCAACGCACCCGCGCGCAACAACACGGCGAGGTTCGTCGACTCCTCGACCGAGAAACGACCGGTGATAATCCCCGATCCACCCGGGATATGGCTCTGAATCACAGGGGCAGACACAACCTCATCATCCAGCACAATGGCAAAGGGTGAGCCGATATTCTCAGCCGTGTAATCCCCAAACCGCCGCGCGCCTGTCGTATTGAACCGGAAAGACACCGCCGGGTTGCCGTTTTGATCAAAGCTCGGCTGCGCATCGACCAGATCCTCACCCGTCACCACAGGCGCGCTCTCGATCACATAAAACAGCCCCGGCTCGTCCAGCGACGGCACCAGCTTGTTGCCCACACCGGGGGCCGCATTCTGGTCCGACGTCCGGTTCACAACCGGGTTGAACGTCAACTGCGCCGTCGTCCCGATGATCTCTTTCAACTCGGCAGCCGACCCGATGCCCGGCACCTGAATGAGAATCCGCTGCGCGCCCTGACGCTGAATGGTCGGCTCCCGCGTACCAACCTCGTCAATCCGACGACGCACGATCTCCAACGACTGCTGCACCGTCCGCTCGTCCGAGGCGAGCTTCTCCTCGTCACTCAACTGAACCACGACCACATCCGGCCCATCGGCACTGACAACAATGTCGTTCGCACCCACGGCCGTCAGGCTTTGCACCGGCTGCGCCAGCGTCCGCACAAGCTGCAACGCCCGCTGCATCCCCGCAGGCTCGCCAATCCGAATGCGCAGCACATCGGCGTCCGAGGGCTGCAACCGAATGGTGCCAATGGTCGCCCGCTCCGCGCGCAAGGTATCGCGCACCTCAGGCCACATCGCCTCGATCCGGCTGGCATAGACATCCTCTACCTGCACCTCGGCCAGCAAATGCGCGCCCCCGCGCAGGTCCAACCCAAGGTTCACCAGCGCCGACGGCATGAAATCCGGCCACTGCGCAAACAGCGCCTGGTTCTCCGGCGTATCGGCGCCCAGCTCGATGGCCTGCGCCGCATCATTGTGCTGCTCGACGCGGGTATAAAACCCGTTCGGCAGGGCCAGGATCAGGCCAAGCGCGCACAGCGCCCAGATCAGAACCCGTTTCCAGCTCTCGATCTGAAGCATTACTTCGCAGGCTCGGTCTTGTTGAGCACCTGCGCGATAGTGGACTTCACGACCCGGACCTTCACGCCCTCGGCCAGCTCCACCTCGACCTCATTGTCTTCCTTGACCTTTGACACCTTGCCGATCAGCCCGCCCTGGGTCACCACCTGATCCCCCCGGCGCAGGGCCTCGACCATGGCAGCGTGCTCCTTGACCTTCTTTTGCTGAGGCCGGATCAGCAAGAAATACATGATCGCAAAGATCAGGATCAGGGGAATGAACTGGCCGATGGCTTCCATGGGAATTGTCCTTGGTCTTGGGGCGGATTCTGGCCCGCTTCAGAGTTTGGCAGAACCTATGGGCGGGGGCCGTTCTGTGCAAGGCGGAAAGGGGTTTGCGGGCACAACAGATCACGCCGGTGCGATCAAACTGCGTCTGCCAGTCCCGTAAGCGACGGGGAACTGCGATCAAGGCGCCTCTGTCCAACGGGTCCGGACGGCTTTGCGCACTGCCCCCTAGGCCAAACCTTTCCCAATTCCTAAAGACGGTCTTCAAACGTTAAAACCCTTAGAACGTTAACGAAACCTTGGCGCTCATACGCCAAGGAAAACGCGCAGCTTGATCGGCAAAATGTGCAGTTTCATCAAAACCCGCCAAATTCGGCAGGAATTGGCCTCGCCAAAACACGCAGTTTTAACCCCAAACATCGCAGTTTGCCCGCAACACCCCGCCTCCGCCCCACCGTACGCTGCCTTAACCTCTTGGCCCCTGCCCCCTGATCGGGCATAGGGGCGGCACCGTAAATTTCAGTCCAAAGGATCAGACCGATGCACGACATTCGCGCCATCCGCGCCAATCCCGCCGCTTTCGACGCCGCCCTCGCGCGCCGTGGGGACGCTGCGATGTCGTCGTCCCTTCTGGCCCTCGACGAAGCGCGCCGCGCCAAGATCCTCGCGGCCGAAACCGCACAGGCCGAACAGAACAAGGCCAGCAAGGAAGTGGGCAACGCCAAGGGCCGCGGGGACGAGGATGAGTTCCAGCGCCTGCGCGCCCTAGTCGCTGAAAAGAAAGCGGAAATCGCGCAGATGCAGGAAGAGGCCAAAGTGCTCGACGCCGAGCTGACCGACGCCCTTGCGCGTATCGCGAACCTGCCAGCCGACGACGTGCCAGACGGCGCGGACGAGGACGATAATGTGGAAATCCACAAATGGGGTGAGCCGCAAACCTTTGATTTCGAAGCAAAAGAGCATTTCGACATTGCAGGCGTCACCGCCTCGATGGACTTTGAAACGGCCGCCAAAACCTCCGGCAGCCGCTTCGTCATGCTCAAGGGATCGGTCGCCCGCATCCACCGGGCACTGGCGCAATTCATGATCGACACCCATGTCGATCAGAACGGGCTCACAGAGGTGAACAGCCCCGTGCTCGTGCGCGACGATGCCATGTATGGTACTGATAAACTTCCCAAATTCGGCGAAGACAGCTACCGGACCGAGGACGGCATGTGGCTTGTCCCGACCTCCGAAGTGCCCCTGACCTACACGGTCGCTGGCGACATTCTGGACGAGGCGACACTGCCCATCCGCATGACGGCCCACACGCTCTGCTTCCGGTCCGAGGCAGGCAGCGCAGGCCGCGACACTGCAGGGATGCTGCGGCAGCACCAATTCGAAAAGGTCGAGATGGTGTCGATCACCCATCCCGACGGCTCCGAAGACGAGCAGAAACGGATGCTTGATTGCGCCCAGGGCATCCTTGAAGCCCTTGAAATCCCTTACAGAACCGTCGTTCTATGCACGGGCGACATGGGCTTTGGCGCACGCCGCACCTATGATATCGAAGCGTGGTTGCCCGGACAGAACACCTATCGCGAGATCAGCTCTGTCTCGACCACGGGCGACTTCCAGGCGCGCCGCATGAACGCACGGTTCAAGCCCGCAGATGGCGGAAAACCGCAGTTCGTTCATACACTTAACGGCTCCGGCCTCGCCGTGGGCCGCTGCCTGATTGCGGTGTTGGAAAACGGCCAGCAAGCCGACGGCTCGGTGTCCCTGCCCAAAGCACTCGCACCCTATCTGGGCGGCAAGACGACCTTGGCCGTCAACGGGTCGCTCTCCTAGAGCCGCAAGGATCCGGGGCGGTAATCAGGCCGCCCCGTTTTGCGCGCCGTGACCGAGGGGTGCAGTTCCAGATCGGACATGGGCCCCTGCCGCCATTTCCTCAGCCAGGACAGGCTCGTGTCCATCTGTACATCCACCAGCGGATCGGGTGTGGTCGGCGGGAATTTTGTTTGCGGATCAATGGTTAAGCGCCCCGCGCCCTGCACCACCCAGTCCAGCGTGATCGCTGACAATTCCTTCGACGACCCCGACCCGCCGACAATCCCGTGATTGCCCACGAACCACATCTGCTGGTAAGGGCGCAGGGGTCCTGTATCACCGTTGTTCAGGCCCTTGTCACCGTCGAGATTGTCCCACTTCGCGGGCTTGTAGAGCACGCGCAACTCGTCCAGCGCCAGCGCGTGGCGCGCAGATTGTACAAGGCTCGACAGCGCCATGTCATGGAATGCATATTGCAGGTTCCACACCGTCGCGACCGGTCCCAGCAGGGATGGCGGAATGCCCCGTGCGCCCACTGTGTCCCAGACCCCGAGATAGGGGATGGCGACCATGCGGGACGTGTCGTTGCGCCAAGCCAAGTCACTGACAGAAGTGCCAAATTTCGGAGACATCTCGCGCCGCGCCGCGCGGATGTGGGGCGCGTCCGGGTGGTTCCGCTTGCCGCGTTTGCGGTAGAGTTGAAACGCCTTGTTGATCCCATCGGTACTCGTGTCCTGCACAATCCCACATTTGCGGATCATCCCTGCCACGGACCGGGCGGTATAAGCCCCACGTGAAAATCCGAAAAGATAAATCTCATCGCCGCTGTGATAGGCCTGCGCGAGAAACTGGTAGGCCTGCTTGACCTTGGCGTCGAGCCCCCACCCAAATGCTCCACCGGCATATTTGTTGAGCATCTTCATCATGGGACCATCAAACCGCCTGTCGGTCCCGATCCCTTTGAAATAGGCCACGACCTGCCCCTTGGCCGGGTCGTTGACCAGTGCCTGTGCGAGCTTGTGCACACTGGTGGGTTCGGGGATGTCTGGCGAGTTCCAGGTTCCGTCACAGAAAATCGCAATACGTGTCATCGTGGGCCAAGTCCTTGAAATGTAATGTGCCAGACTACGTTTTGCCTGGCTGAAATGCGGCTATTGCTTAAAAGATGAGCCGGACGCGAAATTTTGTAAACGGTGGAAATCCATGCCTGCCCTCGTACTGATCCTTACCCTGACCTTTGCCGCGTCGCCGTTCTGGGTGCCCGATTTCGGCGGGTTCGAGAGTGATCAGTTCCCCATTCCGCAGGTGAACCCGCCGGTCCAGCCCGCGGGCTATGCCTTCGCCATCTGGGGCGTGATTTATCTCTGGCTGCTTGTCGGTGCAGCCTTCGGCGCAATCAAGCGCTGGTCAGCGCCGGATTGGGTACCCATGCGCGCGCCGCTGGCCGTGTCCTTGGCTGTCGGCAGCGTCTGGCTGCCGGTGGCGGTGCAAAGTCCGGTCTGGGCGACGGTTTTGATCTGGGTGATGCTGATCAGCGCGCTGATTGCGCTCTGGCGCAGCCCGCGGCTGGATCCTTGGGCCGCAGCGTGGCCGGTGGGCCTTTATGCTGGCTGGCTGAGTGCGGCGAGTTTTGTGGCCTTGGGGCTGATGCTGGCGGGCTATGGTTTTACGTCCGGGGGGACGGCAGCGTGGGTGATGGTGACGGCTGCGGTTGTTTTGGCGTTGATTATTCAGCGGCGTTTGGAGCGGGCGCCGACCTATGGGATCGCGGTGATCTGGGCCTTGGTGGCCATCGCGGTTCAGAATGGGTTTGATCCGCGATCGGTGGCGGTTCTGGCGCTTTTGGGGGCGGTTTTGATGGTTCGGCCCGTCATCATCGCCTTTGCTGCACGCGGGTAGTGTCCCACGCTGGGACATTACAAATTCAGCGCAATTTCAATGACTTGAAATCATGAACAAAGGGTAAACCGCGTCAGCTGCGCCGCCCTTCGGTATGTTTGCGCAGCTTGGATGGCCCTGCCTTTTTCCGGCCCTTGTAGGGGTTGGCGTCGCTTTGGCCGCGCATGAAGAGACGGATCGGCGTGCCCGGCATGTCGAAGTCGAGACGCAAACCATTGACCAGATAGCGGTTGTAGCTTTCGGGCACCTTGTCGGGGTGCGAGCACATCACGACGAAACCTGGCGGCCGGGTCTTGGCCTGGGTCATGTAACGCAGCTTGATCCGTTTGCCTTGCGGTGCGGGCGGCGGGTGCTGTTCGAGCATACCGGTCAGCCAGCGGTTCAGAGCCGCCGTGGGCACACGGCGGTTCCAGACGTCATAGGCGCGCAGGATGGCGCCGTGCAGACGGTCGAGGCCGCGACCGGTCTTGGCCGAGACGGTCACGAGCGGGGCGCCTTTAAGCTGGGGCAGAAGCCGTTCAAAGCTCTCTTTCAGCTCTTTCAGCTTGGCCTGCTTGTCGTCCTCGACATCCCATTTGTTGATGGCGATGACGACCGCACGCCCTTCGCGTTCGGCGAGGTCTGCGATCCGCAGGTCCTGTTGTTCGAAGGGGATGGCGGCATCGAGGAGCACGACAACCACCTCGGCGAATTTCACCGCACGCAGGCCGTCAGAGACGGAGAGTTTTTCCAGCTTTTCCTGCACCTTGGCCCGCTTGCGCATGCCTGCGGTGTCGAAGATGCGCATGGGCGTGCCGTCCCAGTCGGTGCGCAGGGAGATTGCGTCGCGGGTGATCCCGGCCTCGGGACCGGTCAGAAGGCGGTCTTCGCCGATGATGCGGTTGATGAGGGTGGATTTGCCCGCGTTCGGGCGGCCCACCACGGCCACTTGCAGGGGTTTCGAAGCCGTGGGTTGGGGGACCTCGTCGGTATCCTCCTCGTCCACGCTCACGTCGGTTTCGGGGTCTTCCTGCGCGTTTTTCTCCGCGAAGAGATCGGCAAGGGGCTGCAATTGGGCATAGAGGTCCGTCAGGCCCTCGCCATGCTCGGCAGACAGGCGGATGGGTTCGCCAAGGCCAAGCGAGAAGGCTTCGAGCACCCCGGCGTCTGCGGCGGCCCCTTCGCCCTTGTTCGCGGCCAGCAGCACGTGATCGGCGCGCTTGCGCAGGATGTCGGCAAAGATTTCATCGGTAGGCGTGACCCCCGCCCGCGCGTCGATCATGAACAGGCACACATCGGCCATGTCCACGGCGCGTTCGGTCAGCTTGCGCATCCGGCCCTGCAGGCTGTCATCTGTCGCCTCTTCCAGACCGGCAGTGTCGATGACGGTAAAGCGCAGATCGGCCAGCTTGCCCGGCCCCTCGCGCAGATCGCGCGTCACGCCCGGTTGGTCATCGACCAGCGCAAGGCGCTTGCCGACAAGGCGGTTGAACAGCGTCGACTTGCCCACATTGGGCCGTCCGACAATGGCGAGGGTCATGGTCATGGGGTGCGTATCCGACAGATCAAGCCGTGCACATAGACCATGCGCGCGCCCACTTAAAGGGGGTGGGTGTGGCCCCGGTCTTGCCTTGCGGGATGCATCGGCTTTTTCTGTATCCATGATGTTCCCGGCAGAGATACGAACCGACCGGTTGGTCCTGCGCCCGCCTGTCTTGCGGGACTGTCGGTTTTTCGTTCGCTTACTGGGGAATACGGACACGCGCCGCTATCTGGGCGGGCCGGTTCCGTGGCGACATGCGGTCCGGCGATTTCGGGATTACCTGTCATTGCCGGATGGGGTGGCGGCCTGGATTGTGTGCCGGTCTGGGGATGATGTGCCGCTGGGACTTGTCGAGTTGAGCCCCCACAAGGACGGGACCGATTATGAGGTGTCGTATCAGTTCGATCCTGCTATCTGGGGCAAGGGGTTTGCGCACGAGGCTGTTGGCGCGGTTCTGGATCACGTGTTGCATGGCGACGGTCTGGAGCGCGTGATTGCGGAAACCCAAAGTGCCAACACCGCGTCCTGCCGGTTGCTGGAGCGTTTGGGCATGACCGAGGTGGCGCGGCTTCAGCGGTTTGGCGCGGAGCAGGTCATTTATCGCTCTGCGGCGAAACCGGAGATGTAGTGGCAGGTGACGGGAGCCCGTGTCGCGGGGACGTCTGGCCCGGTGTTTACCGATAGGCCAGCAACTGCCCCTTGCGCGAAACGACATAGAGCGTTTGGCCCGCCACGACCGGCGCAGTCGAGGCGCCGCCGGGAATGTCTGTCACCCCGGTGAGATTGCCGTTTGTCGGATCGAAGCTGCGCAGCACCTCGTCCGAGGAGGCCACCAACAGGCGCCCACCAGCGAGGACGGGGCCATGATGGGCAAAGACTTCGGACTGGCGCTGGGGCCGCTCGCGCACGAAATTCGGCAAGCGGGTGCCCCAGATGCGGCTGCCATCCTCGGCGTTGAGCCGCACCAGTTCATTGCGGTCCGAGATCAGGAATACGCTGTCGCCCACGGGCAGGACAGTGTCGATCGCGCCCTCTCCTGCCGTCCAGATCGGTGTGCCGGAGCCTGCGTCCACGGCCACCGTCCGCCCGGACTGGTTGCCGGCGTAGATCACGCCATCCTTGGCGATCGGGCGACCGGTGACATCATCCACCTTGGCCAGCGCGCGGCCCTGCCGTTCGCCCAGAACAGACGCATCCCAGCGGCGCAGACCGCCCTGACGGAACACGGCCTGCAATTCGCCGGAGCCAAAGGAGAAGACGGCGAGCCCGTCCGTCACGATGGGCGCCGGTCCACCGAGCACGTTGGTGCGTGCCTCGGAACTGGTGACCTGCCATGCGATGCGGCCATCGTCCTTTTCAATGGCCCAGCCGGTGTCATCGCCCGCCATCACGTAAACGAGGTTTTCAAAAACCGTGGGACGCCCGACGCCGATGGCTTCAAGTTCTTGCGTCCACAGCTGCCCGCCGGTGCTGGTGTCGAGGGCCGTGAGCGTGCCGAGGCCGCTGGAGACGTAAAGCACGTTGCCGTCAACAGCGAGCCCGCCGCCTGTGCCCTCACCCCCTTCGGCGCGGGCTGGCAGGATGTCGCGTTGCCAGAGCAGCTGGCCGGAGGTCGAGACGGCAGAGACCGTCGTTTCGGCATCGAGCGTGAAAACACGCCCGCCCGACACGACCGGGTCGGCCACGATGCGGTGTTTGCGGCTGTCGCCTGCGCCGATGTCCAGTGACCAGATCGGCGTGAGCGTTCGGTTCAGTTGCGGGTGATCGGTGCGGAATGCCGGTGTGCCAAAGCTTTGCGCGGCGTCGGCATTGGCGACCTGCGGCGGCAGGCTGATGTCGCGCGCGGCGTCTGTGAGCGCCTCGGCCTCGGCCGTTTGGGCCGACAGGATGGCCGACACGGGCTCGCGTTTGCCGGGCAGGATGGTTTCGCGTTCCGCGCAGCCTGCCAGAACGGCCAGAGCCACGGTTACCAGAACGGCACGGCGCTGCGTGTGAAGTCCCATGCCCAGATTCCCCATCGTCCGACTCATCTTAGTCTCCGGCGGTCTCTGTGGCCTCTGGCGCGCCGCCCAGCGCCACCATTGCCTGTAGGGCGCGGCGTTGCAAGCCCGGGGTCGCTTCGGCGTCGTCGAGAATGGCCTGGAAGCGGGCGATTGCCGCCTGCGTGTCGCCGGTTTCGATGTCGATGAGCGCCAGTTGTTCTTCGGCGTGCAGGCGCAGGCGGACGCCCGGTACGGCCAGTGCTTCGAAGCCCTGGCGGCGGGTCTGGGCGTCTTGCGTTTCGGATTGCAGCATCAGGGATTTGAAGGTTGCAATCTGGCGGTAGATCAGCGGCAGGTCGGCGGATTGTGCGATCGGTGCAAGCGTTTCGATGGCGGCGCCGCTCTGGCCTGCTTCCGCTTGGGCCCCTGCGGTCATGAAGGCAAGCACGGCGGCACCTTCGGGCGTTTCGGCAGTGACACCGGCCAGTGCTTCGGCGCGGGCGTCATCTTCGTTGGCGGCCAGGGCGGCAAGCATCGCGTCCCCGAGCGCCTGGGCGCGCGCCTCTTCCTGGGCGCGGCGGTATTCGTTGAAACCGGCAGCGCCGACAATCAACAGAATGGCAAGCCCGGCGATCCAGCCGTAGCGCTTAACGTAGCCGAACATGCGGTCGCGGCGCACCTCTTCGGTGACTTCATCGATAAAGCTGTCGGTGTTGCTCACGCCCGCGCTCCCAGTTTCCGGGGCGGATCCCTCCGCCGCACCGTTGTTTTCGCGGATGTCTTATCGTGCCGTTGCGCCCAAGCCAAGAGCAGCTGACGGCACGCAGGCGTCCGTTATTTGAGCAATCTTGCGAATGTGTCTCAAAAATTTTAATCTGAACTGGTTAGTTTAGACGTAAGCCCATATATGGCGCGTGACGTTCCGTCAGTTCGCGGAGCGCAGTCTACCAAGGAAGTATACCAAATGCGGATTGTTTCGTTGATCTTGGCCATTGCTGTGGGTGCCGGATTGTATTTCTGGATTATCGAGCGGGAGCGGACCCTGGCATTCATCGCGGGGGCGCCGGAAGCTGCGGAAACAGAAGCAACAGCCACATCGGAAGACGCGGCTGCATCTGCGCCTGACGAAGAGGACGCAGCTACGGGTGCGTTGATCAAGGTAGTAGCACGGGCGTCCATCGCACGTGAAATCGACAATGCGGTGATTTTGCGCGGCCAGACCGCGGCCGCGCGTCAGGTCGAGATCCGGGCCGAGACATCATCGACCGTGATCTCTCCGCCGCTGCGCAAGGGCGCTTTTGTGGAGGCCGGTCAGCTGATGTGCGAACTGGACCCCGGCACCCGCGAATCTGCATTGGCCGAAGCACGCGCGCGTCTGGCCGAAGCCATCGCAAGCAAGACCGAAGCCCAAAGCCGTGTGCCCGAGGCTGAAAGCCGGGTGATCGAAGCACAGGCCCGTATTGACGAGGCGCTGGTCAACCAGAACGCTGCGCGCCGCCTGAGCGAAGATGGCTTTGCCGCCGAAACCCGCGTGAAGAACGCTGAAGCCGCTGTCGCGGCCGCAGAAGCATCGCGCGAGGCTGCAAAAGCCAGCGTGACGGCGGCCAAGTCCGGCCTGCAAAGCGCGAATGCCGCCATCGAAAGCGCCACGGCATCCATCGCCACCGCCGAAAAGGAGCTGGAGAGGCTCGAGATTCGTGCACCGTTTTCGGGTCTTTTGGAAAGTGACACCGCCGAACTGGGCACCTTGCTGCAACAAGGCTCACTGTGCGCAACCGTGATCCAGCTCGACCCGATCAAACTGGTGGCCTACGCGCCGGAAACCGAGGTCGCGCGCATCGAGGTTGGCGCGCTGGCAGGGGCCCGACTGGCCGCTGGCGGTCAGGAGGTGACGGGCGAGGTGACATTCCTGAGCCGGGCCGCCGATGAAATGACCCGCACCTTCCGGGTCGAGATCGAAGTGCCGAACGCCGACCTGAAGATTCGCGACGGCCAAACCGCCGAGATCGCCATTTCCGCGGCCGGCGAGAAGGCGCATCTGCTGCCCTCCTCCGCGCTTACATTGAACGAGGATGGCGCCCTGGGTTTGCGCACGGTGGACGGCGCCGGTGTGGTTGCATTCAACCCCGCAACCGTTGTGCGCGACACGGCGCAGGGCATCTGGCTGGCCGGGTTGCCCGATGAAATCAACGTGATCGTTGTCGGGCAGGAGTTCGTCACGGCAGGCGTGACCGTCGCGCCGACCTTTCAGGAGCAGACACAATGACCGGTATCGTTGACTGGGCGGCGTCACGGGCCCGGATGGTTGTGGCCTTTATCTTTCTGTCGATTGCGGCAGGAGCGTTGGCCTATGTCGTGTTGCCCAAAGAGGGTGAGCCGGACATTGAAATCCCGACGCTGGTGATTTCACTGCCCTTCCCCGGTATCTCCGCCGCTGATTCCGAAACGCTTCTGATCAAGCCAATGGAAACGGAATTGGCCGATCTCGACGGGCTGGACCGGATGACTGCGACGGCCGCCGAGGGTTACGCCAACGTGGTGCTTGAGTTCCAGTTCGGCTGGGACAAGACACAGGTGATGGCGGATGTGCGCGACGCCATGGACAAGGCAGAGGCCGACTTTCCCGAAGGCTACGAACAGTACACGGTTGACGAGTTCAATTTCTCAGAGTTCCCCATCGTCATCGTGAACCTGACCGGCCCGGTCCCCGAGCGGACCATCGCGCGTGTGGCCAAGACCCTGCAGGATGATATCGAGGCCCTGGACGCCGTTCTCGAAGCGAGCCTTGTCGGCAACCGTGACGAGATGGTCGAAGTGCTGATCGATCCCCTGCGGCTGGAGGCATACAACGTCACTGCTGGCGAATTGATCAATGTCGTTCAGAACAACAACCAGCTGATTGCAGCTGGTGAGGTCGAAACGGCGCAGGGTGCCTTTGCGGTCAAGATCCCGTCGTCCTTTGACGAGGTGCGTGACATCTACAATCTGCCGGTCAAGACCAATGGCGACCGGGTCGTGACGCTGGGCGATCTGGCGCAGATCAACCTGACATTCGAAGACCGCGTGTCGACGGCCCGCTTCAACGGGGAAGACACCGTCGCGTTGCAGGTGGTCAAGCGCAAGGGTTTCAACCTGATCGATACCGCGACAGAGGTGAAGGCCCTCGTGGACGAAAAGGCGGATCAATGGCCCGAGGGCCTGCGGGCCGTCGTCGAGGTTGGCACATCCAACGACCGGAGCCGCGAAGTGGCATCCATGGTGCGGCAGTTGGAGGGGTCGGTTCTGACCGCCATCGCGCTGGTGATGATCGTTTCGCTGGCTTTTCTTGGACCACGCGCCGCGGCACTTGTGGGCTTTGCCATCCCGACATCGTTTCTTTTGTGCTTTGTCCTGCTCGCGATCATGGGCATTTCGATTTCGAACATCGTGATGTTCGGTCTGATCCTGGCGGTGGGGATGCTCGTGGACGGAGCCATCGTCGTTGTCGAATACGCAGACAAGCGGCAACAGGCGGGGGTTGGCCCGATGCGCTCCTATGTGGACGCGGCCAAACGCATGTTCTGGCCGGTTGTGTCGTCGACTGCGACGACGCTGTGCGCTTTCCTGCCCATGCTGTTCTGGCCCGGCGTACCGGGTGAGTTCATGGGCATGTTGCCCGTCACCCTGATCTTTGTCCTGTCCGCCTCTCTGATCGTTGCGCTGGTTTACCTGCCGGTCATGGGCGGCGTGTTGGGCCGCTTTATCCAGGCGCTGAGCAATGCCAACCAGGGCATCGCGCGGATGCCTTTCATCGCGCATGTGGGGCTGTTCGTCCTCGCCTGTGTCATGATGGCCGGGCTCACGGTCGTTCCTGGACTGATCGAACGGGCCGGCGGTGCCTTTGCCGTGATGGATCAGCAACAGGTCTGGCGATCGGTTCTGCCGACCTTCATCGACGTGTTCATGTATGGGCTTGCCATGCTGGCCCTTGCGGCCCTTGCCTTTGCCGGTGCGGTCATGGCCATGCTGTCGGTCACCGCGCTGTTCCTGCGTCTGGGCTTTGGCGTGACCTGGGGCGTGCGCAAGGTGTTCGGCACGCGCAATCGCTCGGTGCGCGCGGGCTACCAGCGGTCAACCTTCGGCTATGTCATTCAAGGCATTGTCGGAAACCCGGTGATGCCGCTTGTGATGATCGGCTGCGTCTTTGTCTTCGTGGGTACAACGCTGATCTACTTCATCAACAACAACCGTGGCGTCGAGTTCTTTGTCGAGACGGAGCCAGAGCAGGCCATCGTCTATGTGCTGGCGCGCGGGAACATGTCACTTGACGAAAAGGATGCCCTGTTGAGCCAGGCCGAGGACATCGTGCTGGCGCATCCGGGGATCAGCAGCGCCTTTGCCTTTGCCGGTGCAGGCGGGTTGAACGCCAATACGGGCGGCGCACAGTCCCCACGCGACACGATTGGCCAGATCCAGCTTGAGACCATCCCGTGGGAGGACCGCCCGGACGCATCCGAACCCTGGTTCACCATCCCGTTCACCGATCATGTCGTCATGCGCCAGATCAAGGCTTCGGACTTCGACGGAAACACGGTTCTGGACGAGCTGACGGCCGAGCTGTCGCAGATCCCCGGCATTCGGACCGAGGTGCTGTCCCTGTCCCAAGGCCCCGCCTCGGCCAAGCCGGTGCATCTGCGCATCCGCGGCGACGATTGGGACGACCTGCTGCAATCGACGACACTGGCGCGCGCCCATTTCGACCAGACCCCCGGTCTTACCCGGATCGAGGACACGCGCCCCCTGCCCGGCATCGACTGGCAGATCGACGTGGATGTCGAAAAGGCGGGCCGCTACGGCGCCGATGTGGCGACTGTCGGGGCCATGGTGCAGCTTGTGACCCGTGGTCTGCTGCTCGACACGATGCGGGTGGATACGTCGGATGAAGAGATCGAGATCCGCGTGCGCCTGCCGGAAGACAACCGCGTGTTGTCGACGCTTGACACGCTGAAGGTGAGGACCGCGGACGGTCTGGTGCCCCTTGCCAACTTCATCACCCGCACGCCCGTTGCCGAACTGGCACAGATCAACCGCGTCGATCAGAAGCGCTACTTCGATGTGAAGGCGGACGTGCTGAACGGTTTGCAAAAGCTGGTCCGTACCGTCGAGGTGGATGGTGCCGATGTCGAACAGATCGTGGCCACCGTGCGACCATCATCCGATGCCGCAATCACCGCAGATGGTCAGGGCTTTGCACTCTTCAACCTCGCGCCCGAGGGCCGGGGGCTGGATCTGCAGGCGGAGATGGATCAAGGCGCGCTTCGGATGATCCCGGTCAATGCCAACGAACGCATTGCCGAGATCACCAAGTGGGTCGAAACGAACCCCTTCCCAATCGGCATCGAAACCGAGTGGACAGGCGATCAGGAGGATCAGGCCGAATCCAGTGCGTTCCTGGGGCAGGCCTTTGCCGGGGCCCTGTTCCTGATGTTCATCATCCTGCTGGCCCAGTTCAATTCGATCTACAACGCGCTCTTGGTTCTGGGGGCCGTGGTGCTCTCCACGGCCGGTGTGCTGATCGGGATGCTGGTCATGGGGCAGGCCTTCTCGATCATCATGACGGGCACGGGCATTGTCGCGCTGGCGGGGATCGTGGTGAACAACAACATCGTTCTGATCGACACCTACCAGGAATACGAAAAATACATGCCGCGGATCGAGGCGATCATCCGCACGGCACAGGACCGTATTCGCCCGGTGTTGCTGACCACGATCACGACCATGGCGGGCCTCGCACCGATGATGTTTGGCCTCTCGCTGGACTTTGGCGGTGGCGGCTACACCGTCGACAGCCCGACCGCTCTGTGGTGGAAGCAATTGGCCACGGCTGTGGTATTTGGCCTGGGCATCGCCACTGTCCTGACATTGGTGGTCACACCATCGCTTCTGGCGCTTCGGGTCTGGATCGTGACCTATGCCGGCTGGCTCAGCCAGTTGTTCGCCAAACTGTCCATGGGTCGGGCCAGCCGCGCCGCGCGTGACTGGGCGCTGGACCGCGATTCCCGCGCAGTGACAAGCGACGAGTTGGTGTGGGACTTCGGTGACGAACCCGCACATGCTGAGGCATCTGTGCCCCAGTCGCCGCTGGCAGCGGCGTCCCTGAAAGCGGCAGAGTAGGTGTCGCAGCCAACACACCGTTGAAAAGCGCCGGTGGCTTCACCGGCGCTTTTCATTTCCGGGATCGCCCTGCGCCTGCTCGCCTTGGATCCGCTGCGAGCAACCACATGCACCACGGTGTACGCGTAGGGGCATCATCCGGTGGCACCATAAAGCCGCCCTCAAACGAAGCGTCCGGCTTCGTCTACGGCATTGTACCCCGCACGCCGTCGACTTTGATCATCAAATGAACGGGCGATCCAATGCGTTCCGGTCATCATTCTTCATGCAGCAGCCACGGGACGGTGGGCGGGGCGATTTTGCCCGAAGGGCAAAGAGCGGCGCACGGCGTCACGCCTCATCCGCCTGCTGACGTTGCCACAGCTGGGCGTAGCGTCCATCACTTGCCAACAGTTCGTCGTGGGTGCCCGTCTCGACAATTTCGCCCTGTTCGAGAACGACAATGCGGTCCGCTTCCGCAATCGTGCTGAGCCGGTGTGCGATAGTCAGCACCGTGCGCCCCTGCCCTGCCGCATTGAGCGCTTCCTTGATCTCCTGCTCGGTCTCGGTGTCGAGCGCGCTGGTCGCTTCGTCCAAGAGCAGAATGGGCGGGTTTTTCAGAAGCGTGCGGGCGATGCCCACGCGCTGTTTTTCCCCGCCGGACAGCTTCAGACCGCGTTCGCCCACTGCGGTGTCGTAGCCATCGGGAAGCCCCATGATGAAATCGTGGATCTGTGCCGCCTTGGCCGCCCGTTCGATGTCTGCAAATGTCGCCTCGTCCCGGCCATAGGCGATGTTGTAGCGGATCGTGTCGTTGAACAGCACCGTGTCCTGCGGCACGACGCCGATGGCCGCGTGCAGGCTGTCCTGCGTGACCTCGCGCACGTCCTGCCCGTCGATGCGCAGCGCGCCCGAACCGACGTCGTAGAAGCGGAACAGCAGCCGCCCAATGGTCGACTTGCCCGACCCGGTGGAGCCGACAATGGCGACCTGTTGCCCCGGTTCGGCCACCACCGACACGCCCTTGAGAATGGGCCGCGCGGGATCATAGCCGAAATGGACATTGTCCAGTTCGATCCGGCCGCCGGTCACGTTCAACGCCTTGGCGTCCGGGGCATCGACCACTTCGGCCGGCTGTTCGAGCAGGTCGAACATCTCGCCCATGTCCACAAGCGCCTGCCGGATTTCGCGGTAAACCGTGCCGAGGAAATTGAGCGGCATGGTGATCTGGATCATGTAGGCGTTGACCATGACGAAATCGCCGACGGTCAGCGTGCCGTTCTGCACCCCGATGGCTGCCATGACCATGACACCGACAAGGCCCGCGGTGATGATCAGCGACTGCCCGAAGTTCAGGAAGGCGAGCGAGTAGCTGGTTTTCAGCGCCGCCGCCTCATACCCTTCCATCGCCTTGTCATAGCGCCCGGCTTCGCGCGCTTCGGCCCCGAAATACTTGACCGTTTCGTAGTTCAGCAGGCTGTCGATGGCCTTTTGGTTGGCATCGGTGTCCTGGTCATTCATGACCCGCCGCAGCTTTACCCGCCATTCGGTGACGGCGAAGGTGAACCAGACATAGAGCCCGATGGTGACCGCCACGACCACCAGGTACCAGATGTCGAAGAGGATCGTCAGGACGACCCCGATCATCAGAAGCTCCAGCACCAGCGGACCGATGGAGAACAGAAGGAAGCGCAGCAGGAATTCGACGCCCTTGACCCCGCGTTCGATGATCCGGCTGAGCCCGCCGGTCTTGCGCGTGATGTGGTAGCGCATGGACAGGCGATGGATGTGCTGGAAGGTTTCCAGCGCCAGCATCCGCAGCGCCCGCTGCGCCACGCGCGCAAAGATCGCGTCGCGCAATTGCTGGAAGCCCACATTCATCAGCCGTGCGGCACCATAGGCCACGGTCAGGCCGATCGCACCGAGGGCGAGGTCCGACACGCCCTCACCGCTCAGCACGTTCACGGCGTCGCGGTAGAGGATGGGCGTGTAGACCGACACCAGTTTGGACAGCACAAGCGCCAGCATGGCCAGCACGACCCGTTTTTTCACCCATGGTTTGTCCGCGGGCCAAAGATAGGGCGCGACCTTGCGGATGGTGCGCAGGCCAGAGGCGCGTTCGGCCTCGGCCACGGTGTCCTTGGGGTCATTCGATTGGGGCGCTTGGTCAGCGGGTGCCGACGACTCCGAGCTGTCTGCGGGCATGGAGATGGGTTCCTGACGTTCAGGTGCCACTATCTAAGGCAGCGACGGGCGAGTTGCCAGCGCAGCGCGCCAGTTGTGCGTCAGTTTGGGAGGGCGAAGACCTGGCCCGGGAAGATCAGGTCCGGGTTGCGGATGCGGTCGCGGTTGGCTTCGAACACCTGAACGTAGAGCGTGCCCTCGCCATAGCGGTCGCGGGCGATGGCCCAGAGGGTGTTGCCCGCCTGCACGGTGATCTGCTTGGCGGGGCTGTCCACATCATCCGTCTGCGCCAGCACCTCGGGGTCTTCGCGGCGGAACGGGGTTTCGACGCGGCTGGTGACTTCGCCTTCGGCGTCCAGCTCGTCCACCCGCAGGGTGTAGGTGCCGGTGTCGATCTGGGGCAATGCCCCTTTCCAGCGGCCATCTGCCGTCACATCGAGATCCGCGACGGGCGCATTGTTCACGTAGACCCGGACGGTGTCGGCTTGCGGTTGGGCGCGGCCTGCAAGTTCGACGTCGCCTGCCTCGGAATAGCTGATGCTGTCGAGGGCGATGTTGTCGAGGGCCTCTGGCGGTGTGTTGCCGAGGACCTGCACCCCCTCTTCGGTGGATTTCAGGACCGTGACTTGCTGCGCCGCGCTTGTCTCTGTGCTTTCGACCGGGGTTGCGGGTGTTGCGACATCTGCCTCGGCCACCGTTTCTGGCTGGGACGGCTGTGCTGTGTTGGGCAGGGTCTCGTCCTGCTCTGCCACATCTGCGACCGTTGTTGCAGCTGTGTTGTCCGGTGCGGCGGCGTTCGGGGCTGTTGCCACGTCGGTCGTGTCCTGAGCTTCCGGTTCGACTGCGGCCTGTGCGGTTGGAGTTTCTTCGGAGACGGGTGCGGTATCCGTGGTCTCGATTTCCGGCGCGGTTTCGGCTGGCGCTTCGGCCACGACCTCGGGTTCCACCGGTTCGGGCTGGGCTTGCGGGGCGAGGATCACCTCGTCCACCGATGCGATTTCATCGACGCCGACGCGCTGTACAACCGTCAGAACCTGTGCGTTCGGGCTGGGCGGCAGAATGGTGATCGCGGCAAAGCTGCCGCCGTCATCCGTTGTCGTTTCGGCGTTTTCTGTACCGTCGAGCAGGACGGAGACCTTGCTTCCCGGTGCCGCGCGGCCCGCAATGACCGTCAGGCCGTCCGGTTCAACGCGCACTTCGTCAATCGAGGGTGGATCAAGCGGAACTGCCGCGTCCGGGGCCGCCTCGGCCTGCGGTTCGACGGCAGCAACTTGCGGTGCGGTCGCGACCTCCGCCGGTTGGGCTACAGTCGGCGTCGGCGCCTGCTGGTTTGCGTGGATGTAAAGGCCAGCGCCAATGGCGGCTGCAATCACAACCGCCACCGTACCCACAAGGGCACCGTTCGACCCGGCAAATGCCGTCCATTTGGACATGTAGACCCTCTCCACCGCACCGGTTTTCCCGGTTTCGTTGCGCTTCCATAACAGGCGGCGCTATAGCGGTCAAAACAAGGGCGTCACAAAACCATCACTTTCGCGCGCCCGTTACAGGAGCACCACATGTCCCATCTGTCTGTTTGCGTCTATTGCGGGTCCCGCCCGGGCGCATCGCCTGCCTTCAGCGTCGAGGCGGAGGCCCTGGGCGCGGGCATCGCGGCACGCGGCTGGCGGCTGGTCTACGGCGCGGGGGACGTGGGCCTGATGGGGTCGGTTGCCCGTGCCGCGCAAGCCGAGGGCGGCGATACGTTCGGGGTGATCCCGCGCCATCTGGTGGACTGGGAGGTCGGCAAGACCGACCTGACCCGCTACGTCGTGACCGAGACCATGCACGAGCGCAAGAAGGTCATGTTCATGAATTGCGACGCAGTCGTGGTGATGCCCGGCGGTGCCGGATCGCTGGACGAGCTGTTCGAGGTGCTGACATGGCGTCAACTCGGCCTGCACGAGAAGCAGGTCATTCTGATGAATGTCGAAGGGTACTGGGACCCGCTGGTCGACCTTTTGCAGCATGTGGTGGCAAAGGGCTTCGCGGACAAATCCCTGCTGGACTATTATTCGGTTGTCGCAGGGGCCGCAGAGGCGCTGGCGGAGCTGGGCTGAAACCGGGCTTCGGCTTCCTCATCCACCCGACACCTCGATCACAGTGATTTCTGGGACCACGTTGAACCTGACCGGTGCGACGGAACACCCGATTCCACCCGACAGAACCAAGTGCTGTCCGTCCGATGTGTAGTGTCCCCAATTGAAATCCTCGTTCGACGAGGCCGCAATCATCGGAGACCATTGGCCGATCTGGATCTGTCCACCGTGCGTGTGGCCGGACAAGGTCAGAAAGACGCGGTCCGGCACGTCGGGCCAGATGTCTGGCTCGTGCGCGAGAAGAATACATGGCGCATCGTCTGTCACCTCGTTCAGCGCGGCATCCAGATCGTCGAACCCCTCTCCTTCGGGCCCTTCGTCCAGAGGACGCTGATCCCCGAGCCCGATCAGCCAGAAGGCATCCTTGCCGTCGCGCAAACGGATGGCACTGTTGTCGAGCAGCGGAATGCCATGATCGCGCAGGGCCTGGGCTGCTTCGGGTGTGGTGCGCGCCTTGGCCGCCTTGGTGTCCTGCCACCAATCGTGGTTGCCCAGAACTGCGTAACTGCCCAGCGGTGCGGTGAACCCGGCCAGCCGCGCGATGATGTCACCCTTGGTCATACGACCCAGCGTGAACGGGTGCGCGGCCTGATAGTCGCCAAGGTGGACTGCAAGATCGGGTTTGAGCGCATTGGCGCGCGCCACAATGCGCGAGACCCGTGACAACGGGATATGCGGCGCACCTGCGTGCAGGTCACTGATGACGACAATGCGCAGCGGTTCACGTCCAGCCCATGCAGGATCACTGATCCGCCAGGTGACCACGCGCAAACGCCACGCCGGTTCGATCCACCAGGCGTAAATGACAAGGGCCAGCAGCAAAGCCGCCAGCCCCCACAGAAGTGTATACAGCACGGCCAGACCGGTTACATGCGGCTCGCGACGTTTTCCCAGTTCACCAGGTTGTCCAGGAAGTTTGTCAGGTACGCCGGACGCTTGTTGCGGAAGTCGATGTAGTAGGAGTGTTCCCACACATCGCAGCCCAAGAGCGCTGTCTGACCGAAGCAGAGTGGGTTCACGCCGTTTTCCGTCTTCGTCACCTTCAGGCTGCCGTCCTTGTCCTTGACCAGCCACGCCCAGCCCGAACCGAACTGGCCCGCACCGGCCGCGGAAAATTCATCCTTGAATTTGTCGACCGAGCCGAAGCTTTCGGTCAGCGCCTTTTCAAGCTCACCCGGCATGGCGTTGTCGCCCGGCCCCATCATTTCCCAGAACTGGTTGTGGTTCCACAACTGGCTGATGTTGTTGAAGATTCCGTTCTGGGCCACGGCATTTGCATCGTAGGTGCCAACGATGATCTCTTCGAGCGACTTGCCCGCCCACTCGGTGCCTTCGATCGCCTTGTTGCCGTTGGTCACATAGGCGTTGTGGTGCAGGTCGTGGTGGTATTCCAGCGTCTCTTTGGACATGCCTTTGGATGCAAGTGCGTCGTGGGCATAGGGAAGGTCGGGAAGTTCAAAAGCCATGGCGGGCCCCTTTCAAGTATTTCGACGTTGTGCCTGACAGATTGTGCGCAGGTGAGCAAGTTCAAGGCAGCCTTCGCGGATTTCCGTTGCACATCACCCGTTCAGCTTCAGTGTCCCTTGTCGGCAGGTGCCGTTGCCGTTCAAGGAATTTGTGACGCCTCGAATGGATCCGCGAACGATGATCCGGTTGGTCTTGATATTGATGACCGCCTGATAGCCGATGCGAATGGGCGACGGCCTTGCCGGGACGTTGTTCACCGTCCAAGAAATACGGTACTCATCCGGGTTAAGGGAGCGCTGCCGCACGGTGGCCTGGATTGGTTGCCCATGCACTGCGTGGATGTAACGGTCATAGACCATGGCTGTCGATTGACCGGGTTCGAACTGCACGGCAATGGCCGAAGAAATGAACCCGTCCCCGGTGCTGCGCACGCTGCACGCGAATTCCAAAGCGGCTGCGGGTGCCGACAGTCCAATGGTCATCCCGAGCGCAAGTATCAGTTTTTTCACCGTATATCCCCTGTATATGTTCTTGACGCGATTTTGCGTCAATACGCGGGGAAAGGGAATGTTGTCCTGACAAAAAAGTTTAGCGGAACGCGCCTACGTCCGATCCGGGTTGCGCTGCGACGGTCAACAGGTCGAATACGTATTGTGCCTGGCTGCGGAAGCAGATCACGCGGAAGCTGTCGGTGTCGTGCAACCAGAGGGCTGCTGGCACCTGGGCCATACGGGTGCGTCGGAACATGCCCTTCGTGAACCGATCGGGTGCCAGATCAACCGGTACGAGCTTGGCCAGAACCCCGCGCGCGTAAGGCCCGGACACCTCGAACACGGCGCGTGCGTCGGAGACATCCACGCACAGGCTGTGCAGACCGGACAGAGCCTTGTGCATCATGTCGATGTTTTCGGCCACATCATCATACGGGCAGAGCACCAGCGCTTCGTCCGGTGACATCCAGCAGATGCCGCGATTATCCGCGCAGTTCGCCTGTCCGGGTCCTGGCATATCGACGTTTGCCGCGCTGGTGGCTGCGGTCTTGATCTTCGGGTCGTCCAGATTGCCGCGCAGGGTGATCATGCCCTGCAGCGCGACTTCCTCGATCATGGCGATCCCGTCGGACCATTTGGCGCCGTTTAATGCGCTGAGGGCCTTAGACATTCTGCTTCTCCCCTTCGGGATCGTAAAAGACCGGGTTCACGATCTTGGCCTGGTAGGTGGTGCCGTCGGTACCGGGGAAAGTGATCACCTCGCCCATGCGGTCGGGTCCGTGCAGCACCAGCCCCATCGCGATTCCTTTGTTCAGGTTGGGCGAGTGGTAGGACGAGGTCACGCGCCCCTGCATGGTGCGTTGGCCGTTTTCGTTGGTGCCATCGGCCACAGCATAGACGCCGTCTGGGAGGACGGACCCATCGACGGTTTCGAGCCCGACAAGCTGCCACCGCTCCGGGTCGGTCATGTGCGTGCGTTCCTGCGCCCGTTTGCCGAGGTAGTCCGTTTTCTTCTTGGACAGCGCCCAATGCAGGCCGAGGTCCTGGGGAATGACCGTGCCGTCGGTTTCATCACCGATCATGATGAAACCTTTTTCGGCGCGCAGGATGTGCAGCGCTTCGGTGCCGTAGGGCATGACCCCCAACGCATCGCCGACGGTCATAAGCGCGTCCCAGAACGCCTGTCCTTCGGAGGCTTTGACGGCGATTTCGTAGCTCAATTCGCCTGAGAACGAGATGCGGTAGACCCGAACGTCGAAGCCGCCGAGCGTACCGTCGGCCCATTCCATGAAGCCCAGCGTCTCGGCAGAGACGTCCATGCCGCCCAGCGCTTCGAGCGCCTTGCGGGCGTTGGGGCCGACGACGGCGATCTGTGCGTATTGTTCGGTGACGTTGGCGACATAGACCTGCATGTCCCACCATTCGGTCTGCAGCCATTCCTCCATGTGCTGGTGGATGCGCTCGGCCCCGCCTGTGGTGGTGTGGCAGAGGAACGTGTCCTCGTCGATCCGCGCCACCACGCCATCGTCGATCAGGAAGCCGTTTTCGCTGCACATCAGACCGTAGCGGCATTTGCCCGGCTTCAGCGTGCTCATCATGTTGGTGTAGAGCAGGTCGAGGAATTTGCCTGCATCCGGCCCCTTCACGATCAGTTTGCCAAGGGTGGAGGCGTCGAGCAGGCCGAGGTTCTCGCGCACGTTCCTCGTCTCGCGCATCACTGCGTCGTGGACGCTTTCGCCGCTGCGGACATAGGCGTACGGGCGGCGCCAGTGGCCGACCGGTTCCCAGTTTGCGCCGTTTTCATCGTGCCAGGCGTGCATGGGGGTCTGGCGGACGGGTTGGAACACCTTGCCCCGCGCCTCGCCCGCGATGGCGCCCATCGAGATGGGCGTATAGGGCGGGCGGAAGGTGGTCGTTCCGGTCTGTGGGATCGGCTGGTTCAGGGCGTCCGACAGGATCGCGAGCCCGTTGATGTTGCTGAGCTTGCCCTGGTCCGTCGCCATGCCGAGGGTCGTGTAACGCTTGGCATGTTCGACGCTTTCGAACCCTTCCTGCGCCGCGAGCTGCACGTCCGACACCTTGACGTCGTTCTGATAGTCGAGCCACGCCTTGCTGCGCAGCGCCGCCCCTGCCCCCTGTGGCATGAGCCAGACAGGTGCCAATGGCGTCTCTTCGGTGCTGGACGCATCGGGTGCAGGTTTGGGTGTCACCTCGTGCCCCGTCGCACGTGCTGCGGCATAACCCATGGCGTGCGCGTCTCCGACAATCTCGGTCAGGCCGAAATGACCGTTGGCCGCACCAGCCGGGCTGACGAAGGCCGCACCATCCGCACCCGTCGGTGCTTTATCCACATCGGGGCGGAACATGGCAAAATCGTTGTCCCAGAGCAGCTTGCCGCCGCAATGCGACCATAGGTGGACGACCGGGGACCAGCCGCCTGACATCGCGACTGCATCGCAGGCAAATTCTTCCAGCACGGCACCCTCGCCTGCCTGCGAACAGACGGCGACGCCGATGACACGTTTGCCACCCAGAACCTTGGCGACACCGTGGCCCATCATTACCCGAATGCCTGCGGCTTTCGCTTCTGCCATCAGCGGGCTGTCCACCGGTAGAACGCGCGCGTCCAGAATGACCGGAACGTCCAGTCCCGCGGCTTTCAAAGCGGTTGCAGTGCGGTATGCGTCGTCATTGTTGGTGACAACAACCGTCCGATCGCCCGGGCTGACACCGTAGTTCACCACGTAGTCGCGCACCGCGGAGGCCAGCATGACACCAGGAATATCGTTGCCCGCAAAAGACAGGGGACGTTCGATGGCGCCGGTCGCCGTGATGACGTGTCCGGCCCGGATACGCCACAGGCGGTGACGCGGGCCATCTGTTTCAGGCGCGTGGTCTGTCAGACGCTCATAGCCGAGGACGTAACCGTGGTCGTAAACCCCTGCCCCCATCGTGCGTGTGCGCATCGTGACATTCGGCATGTCAGCGAGCTCTGACACCAGTTCGTCCACGATCTTATCCACAGGCTTGCCATCAACCTCGCCTCCATCCACCGGCGCACGGCCGCCCCAATGGGCCGTCTGTTCGAGGATCAGAACCCGCGCACCGGCAACGGCAGCCGAGCGTGCTGCAAGCAGGCCAGCGATCCCGCCGCCGACGACCAGAACGTCACAGAACGCATGAAAATGCTCGTAGGTGTCAGCGTCTCGCCCTTTGGGCGCTTGGCCCAGCCCAGCGGCCTGCCGGATGAACGGTTCATAGACGTGTTTCCACAAGGGACGCGGGTGGATGAACATCTTGTAGTAAAAGCCCGCCGGCATGAAGCGCGCGAGTTTGGCGTTGATCGCGCCCACGTCAAACTCAAGACTGGGCCAATGGTTCTGCGAGGTGGCCAGCAGCCCCTCGAACAGCTCGGTCGTGGTCGCGCGCTGGTTCGGTTCGAACTTGCCTTCGACGCCAAGGTTCACCAGTGCATTGGGTTCTTCGGCACCCGCCGCGACGATGCCGCGCGGGCGGTGGTATTTGAAGGACCGGCCCACCAGCATCTGGTCATTTGCAAGCAGGGCCGAGGCGAGCGTGTCTCCTTCGAACCCGCGCATTTGCTGACCGTTGAAGGTGAAGCGCACCGCCTTGTCCTTGTTGAGAAGGCGGCCGCCTGTGGCAAGACGTGTGCTCATGTGCGGGCCTCATCGCTGCGGCGGGCGTGGGAGCCTCCCCTTACGGTGGCAAAGCCACCTGTCGGGCAGAGGGCGGTCGTATTTTCAGTCAGAAGAAACATCAGGCGAGGTCCCTCCACGCCCAGCCGGGGCGCTTTTCGGAAATCGTGTCGAGGATCTCTTTCGGCGGTTCGGTCACCTGGGCCGAATACGTTCCAAAGACTTCCAGGGTTGTCGTGCAGCGTGCGGCGTGGAACCACTTGCCGCAGCCATAGACATGCCGCCAGCGTTCGAAATGCACGCCCTTGGGGTTTTCGCGCATGAACAGGTAGGTTTCGAAGTCGTTATCGGATGATCCGGGACCGAAGCGTTTCAGATGCGCTTCGCCGCCTGCATGAAACTCGGTCTCTTCGGCGGTCACACCGCAATTGGGGCAAGTCAGGATCAACATGCGCGCGCTCCGGTGTTGGATGACATCCCGGTTCCCGGCACGCAAAAGGCGGACGTCCGAAGACGCCCGCCTTGTGCGGTCCGAATACGTGGGGAGGAGTTATTCGGTTGGTACCGCCATGCCTGCAGCACCTGTCGAGTCGATGGCAGCCGGTGCGATGGCATCCTGTGTGGGTGCGCCTTCACGACCGCCCGACCCGACGGAGCCGAGGAGGGCCAGCAAGGCGACAACCGCCACGATGACCGCAAAGGAGATAAGCAGCCCGCGGCCCGACACGCCGTCGCCACGATGGATATTCGGGTTTGGATAGTCTGACATGGGTAAGCCTCCGTTTTCTGGAGCTTCATGTCATCATTGCCGGGGGTCTGTTCAATTGCCGTGGCAGAACGGGCCGGAAACGGGCCGATGGCAGCCGGTTTGGTCTGAAACGAGCGGCCGGCTTCCGCCTGTTTGGTGATTTTGCGTGACCTGACCGGCAATTCTGTGCCACTGTCAACTAAAGTTGACAGGAGGTCATCATGGATCACACAACGGGCGCCATTCTGGTCTTTGGCGCAATCGCCGTGGGCGCGGTTGTCATGTTTCTGCTGGAACGCCGCGCTGCTGCCAAACGGCTCGAAGCGCGGGGTGGGCGCGAGGTGGACGTCGCCAGCCTGATCGCCTTTGGCTCTGCTGCCGGAGAAGGCAAAAAGACGCACGAGTGACCCGTGCGCCTCATGCGGGCGGGGGCGAGGCCCCGTTCCCGAAAGGATGCGTGTGCGTACTGGCTTAGTTGCCTTCGCCGGATGCAGCACCTTCGACAGCCGTTGCTGCGTCTTCGACTGCGGACCCGGCCCTTTCGATGGTGATGCTGACGTCATCGCCTGATGCGCCTTCGCCCGAAAACATGACGTAGGCCAGAACGGCCACGACGACGACAAGGATACCGACCACGAAGGCGAGCCCTGCATTGCCCCCGGAACTGGTGGTTGTGGTCGTGGTTGTGTGGTTCGTACCTGCTTGGTCTGTCGACGACATGTGTCGGCTCCTTTCGATCTGTTAGTCGGAAAGGAAACGCCGTCTGTCGCAGGTTGGTTCCAAATTGCTGGTTTGGCCGTGTCAGTGGCTGTGGGTGTGAATGCGGTCAATGCGCCACCCCCGCTGCCACGCTTTCGTCGATGAAGCGGCCTTCGCCGAAGCGGTTGAGGCCGAACTCATCCGTCAGCGGTGACCGGCCCTTGGCCATGAGTTCGGCCATCGCCCAGCCCGAGCCCGGGATCGCCTTGAACCCACCGGTGCCCCAGCCGCAATTGATAAAGACCCCATCAACGGGAGTTTTCGAAAGGATCGGCGAGCGGTCCCCGGTCACGTCCACGATCCCGCCCCATTGGCGCAGCATCTTGAGCCGCGAGATCATCGGGAAGGTTTCGATCAGGGCGCGCACCGTTTCCTCTATGTGGTGGAAGGAACCGCGCTGCGTGTAGTTGTTGTAGCCGTCCGTGCCGCCGCCGATGACCATCTCGCCCTTGTCGGACTGGCTCATGTAGCCGTGGACCGTGTTGGCCATGACCACCACGTCCATGCAGGGTTTGATCGGCTCGGACACGAGCGCCTGGAGCGCCACGGATTCGATGGGCAAACGGAAGCCCGCCATGTCGGCCAGATGGCCGGAGTGGCCCGCCACCACGATGCCGAGCTTGTCGCAGTCGATGGTCCCTTTGGACGTGTCGACGCCGACGACCTTGTCGCCGTCGCGGCGAATGGCAGTGACCTCGCACTTCTGGATCACGTCCATGCCCATGTCAGAGCACGCACGCGCGTAGCCCCACGCCACCGCATCGTGACGGGCGGTGCCGCCCCGCGCTTGCCACAGGCCGCCGAGAACCGGGTAGCGTGGCCCCTCGAGACGGATGATCGGCACCAGTTCCTTGACCTTTTCGGGGCCGATGAACTCGGTCTGTACCCCTTGCAGCGCATTGGCGTGGGCGGTGCGCTGGTAGCCGCGGACCTCGTGATGGGTCTGGGCCAGCATGATGACGCCGCGGGGGCTGAACATGACGTTGTAGTTCAGGTCCTGGCTCATCGTCTCATAAAGGCTGCGCGCCTTTTCGTAGATCGCGGCCGAGGGGTCCTGCAGATAGTTCGAGCGGATGATCGTCGTGTTGCGGCCTGTGTTGCCGCCGCCGAGCCAACCCTTTTCAAGAATGGCGACGTTGGTGATGCCGAAATTCTTGCCCAGATAATAGGCCGTCGCGAGCCCGTGACCGCCCGCGCCCACGATAATGACATCATACTTTTTCTTGGGCTCGGGCGCGCGCCACGCCCGTTCCCAGCCGGTGTGGTAGCGGGCAGCCTCTCGGGCGATGGCGAAGGCGGAATATCGTTTCATGGGCAGCCGTCCAGAACCTTGGAATCGCGATGCGGATTTCTGATGTTTTAATCGCCTTTGCGTTCAGGAAAAGGGGCCGCGCCCGCGTCGCTTTTTGACGGATTTGCGACACCTGTCCCCGTGCTGCGACATCAGGGGCCGGACATGGCCCCTTTTGCGTGGGGCGTGCAGGGGTTACATGACGTGAAGGCTTGGATGTGAGGCGCATGAATTTCTGGATTGTCACGGCCCTTTTGACCCTTGCGGTGCTGGCAACACTGGCCCGTGCGATGTTGCGCGGATCGGTCGGTGACCGCCCGCCTGCGGCGTATGATCTGGATGTGTACCGGGATCAGTTGCGCGAGGTCGATCGCGATCTGGCGCGTGGCGTGGTGTCCGAGGCCGATGCCGACCGCGTGCGCACCGAAGTGTCGCGGCGCATTCTGGCCGCAGATGCGGCACTGCAAAAGCAGGAACAGAAACTGGACGGCTCGGGCGGGTATGTATCGCTGGCCGTTACGATCGGCGCGGTCGTTGTCGGATCCTATTTCATCTACAATGAGCTTGGCGCACCCGGCTACGGCGACTTGGCACTCGCCGACCGGATCGAGGCGGCGCAGATCTTGCGCGAAGAACGCCCCAGCCAGGAAACGGCAGAAGCCAGCGTCGTTGATCAATCCGCCCCGGTAAACGAGAACCCGGACTACGTGGCTTTGGTCGAGCGACTGAGGCAAGCCATCACGACCCGCCCCAACGACGTCGAAGGTCATGAATTGTTGAGCCGCGCCGAAGGGCGGTTGGGCAACTTTGCCGCCGCCCATGCAGCCAAGGCAACCGTGATCCAGTTGAAAGGACCGGAAGCGACGGCCACCGACTTTTCCGAGTATGCCGACCTTCTGATCCTTGCAGCGGGCGGATATGTGTCGCCGGAGGCTGAAGATGTGCTTGAGCGGACGCTGTCGATGGACCCAACCGATGGCCCGGCGCGCTATTACTACGGGCTGATGAATTCCCAGACCGGTCGCCCGGACACCGCGCTGCGCATCTGGGACCAGTTGCTGCGCGAAGGACCGGCGGATGCGCCATGGATCGGACCAGTTTCGGCCCAGATCGAAGACATCGCAATGCGTGCTGGCGTGAACTATGCGATACCCGCGATTGGTACGGGCCGCGGGCCGAGCGCTGACCAGATCGAAGCGGCGCAGGATCTGAGCCCGGCAGAACGTATGGAGATGATCCAGGGTATGGTGTCCGGCCTGTCTGACCGGCTGGCGACCGAGGGCGGACCTGTCGAGGATTGGGCGCAGCTGATTTCGGCCCTGGGTGTGCTCGGCCAGATGGATCAGGCGCGCGCCATTCTGATCAACGCGCGAGACGTATTTGGCGACGACCCGCGTGCGGCCGACATTCTGAGCGAAGTGGCCGACCGCGTGGGCCTCGAATGATCACGGACGATGCGGATGTGTTTCTGGCGGCCCTGCCCCCGATGCAGGCGCTGATGGGCCTTGATCTTGGGGACAAGACAATCGGCGTGTCCGTGTCGGACACCTTCTGGTCCGTGGCGACACCGCTGGAGACGGTGCGCCGCAAGAAATTCGGTGTCGATGCCGCACGGTTGCAAGACATCATCAAAGAACGGCGTGTCGGTGGCCTGGTCCTTGGTCTGCCCCGCAACATGGATGGGACCGAGGGTCCACGCTGCCAGTCCACGCGCGCCTTTGCCCGCAATTTCGAGCGGTTGTGGGATGGCCCCATCACGTTCTGGGATGAGCGGCTGAGCACGGTGGCTGCCGAAAAAGCACTGCTCGAGGCGGATACGACACGTAAACGTCGCGCAGAGGTCATTGATCACGTGGCCGCTGGCTATATCTTGCAAGGGCTGCTGGACAGGCTGGCAGCCATGAAGAGGCAGGCATGACCGACGTTCCCCGTTCAGTGGTCTGGAAGCGCAGTGAGATCGAAAGTCCGTGCGTCCAGATTTGCGTGATCCATCCCGAGACCCGGCTGTGTACCGGCTGTGCCCGCTCCATCGACGAGATCGGCGGCTGGAGCCGGATGAGCCCGGAGGAACGGCGGACAATCATGGCAGACTTGCCCAACCGCGAGGCCGCACCCAAGGGGCGGCGCGGTGGCCGCGCGGCCCGTTTGAAACGCTAGCGCGGCATCAGGGCGCGCTCAGCCACAAGCCCGCCTTTGCAAATTCAGGTCTGAAAAATGCGATCATGCGTCCGTCGGTATCGGCGCCGTCCCACGGTTGCGTTCCGTGCAGGGCGAAGCGGTGGATCAGAAAGGACTGACCGGGGCGTGCGCGGATCGGCACGGGCGCGCAGCGTTCAAATACCGTTCGCCGCGCTGCGTGGTAGGCTTCGGTCACATCGACTTGGCCTGGATCATTGTCGCCGATTGCGCCGGCTAGCGCGGCTTGCATGATCCGGTGGCTGCCCGGCCAGATGACCGTCGGCGATGCGCTGACGTCGTTCAGGGGTAGTCCGAGAATGTAGGCATGAAATTCGCGCGGAAACCTGCGACGCGCGGGCCCTTCGGGCAGCAGACCGTCGACATGGGCGGCCATGCGCGTCTGGCGGAACCGGTGATTGGCATCGCTTTGGTCGGGGTCGCGGACGGGATAACCCGGGTAGACAATCGAGACTTGTGCGGCGTGCAGAGGCAGATCGGGCACGTGGGGTTGCCACGGACCGGCGAGCGGAACGCCCGCAACGCCGCCCCATGTGTCATTTGGCAAGACATCGACGCCCACAAACCATGTGCGACCGTGACGGAGGTTAGCACTCTGAACCTTTGGATCCGCGGCGAGACCCTCAGCCGTTTTCCGCGCGGCCTCGGCCCAGCGCATCGTGCGCGGATCGTGGTCGAACACCACAAATCCGTCGCGGGCCATCATCCCAAAACGACCTTGCGCAGCATATTGAGCGCCACGAGGATGAGAAACACCGCAAAGACCCGTTTCAACGGACCGGGATCCATCGCATGAGCAAGCTTGACCCCCCAGGGCGCTGTGATCAAGGTCATCGCGATGATGATCCCGAATGCGATCAGGTTGACCGCACCGATGGTCAGCGGCGGTACCGGTCCTTCGATCCCGACCAGCAGAAAGCCGATGACCGACGGGACCGCGATAAGGACGCCAAAGCCTGCCGCAGTTGCGACAGCGCGGTGGATCGGCACGGAAAACAGGCTCATCAACGGCACACCGAAGCTGCCGCCACCAATGCCCATAAGGACAGACAGAAACCCCATGGCAGGCGACAGCGCAGCACGCCCCACACCCTCAGGCATCGATGGGCCAACCCGCCAGCTTGCGCGGCCCAACCCCATGTAGAGCCCGACGATCAACGCAAGAATGCCAAAGATGGCCTGTAGTGTCGTTGAGCGCAGTTGCGCGACCAGAACCATGCCGAGCACGGCACCGACCACGATGCCCGGCGCCCATCCTTTCAGAATGTCCCAGTCGACCGCGCCTTTCTTGTTGTGGCTCATCACCGAGCGCACGGATGTCACGATGATGGTGGCGAGAGACGTGGCAAGGCACATCTGCATCAGGTCCGGCCCGTCGTAACCAAGTGTCTGAAACGCATAGAAGAATGCGGGCACCAGAACAATGCCGCCCCCCACACCGAGCAATCCCGCCAATACGCCGGCGAAGGCGCCGATGCCTGCAAGAACCAGCGACATCTGGATGAGTAGAATTGTGTCCGGCATCTGGGGCTCCACGCAGTGTCGCGCGGTGCTACACCGCTTTGGCTTCGGGGGCCAGTGCGGTCACATGGGCGAGGGCTGCTTCGACCAGTTCCGGCCCTGCCCCGTCGCGCGTGGCACCTTCGCTCAGAACACGCCGCCATGCACGGGCGCCTGGGCGCCCTGCAAACAGCCCCAACATATGCCGCGTGATCTGGTGCAATCGCCCGCCCGCGGTCAGATGCGCATCGATATAGGGCAGCATGTCAGCCACGGCAGTTTCTGCGGTGGTGTCTTCCCCTTGGCCAAAGATGCGGCGATCAGCCTGCGTCAGAATGTCTGCCGGTTGATGATATGCCACGCGTCCGATCATCACCCCGTCAAGCCCGCTCGCCAGAAGCGCCTCGGCCTGATCGAGGGAGGTGATCCCACCATTGATCGAAATGTGCAGGTTTGGAAACAGACCCTTCATCCGCTGCACGAGATCGTAGTCCAGCGGGGGGATGTCGCGATTTTCCTTTGGGCTCAGCCCCTTGAGCCACGCCTTGCGTGCGTGAATTGTCACCCGCTCGCATCCTGCCGCCACAATGCGAGCCAGAAACTCTGGCAGCACGTCTTCCGGTTCCTGATCGTCCACCCCAATGCGACACTTTACTGTCACGGGAACATCCACGGCCGCGCGCATCTCGGCAACACAGGCAGCAACGGTCGCAGGCTGGCGCATCAGAACAGCCCCAAAGGTGCCCGACTGCACCCGGTCCGAGGGGCATCCGCAATTCAGGTTGATCTCGTCATACCCGGCCGCGGCCCCCAGGCGCGCAGCCTGCGCAAGTTCAACCGGATCGGATCCGCCGAGTTGAAGGGCAACCGGATGCTCGGCCTCATCGTGTTCCAAGAGGTGCAGGGCACCACCTCGCACAAGCGCGGGCGCCGTCACCATCTCGGTGTAGAGTAGCGTTTGTCTGCTCAGGCAACGATGCAGGTAGCGGCAGTGACGGTCGGTCCAGTCCATCATGGGGGCGACGGACAGCCGTGCATTCCGCGACAGGTTGTTCGGTTTGCCACTCATGGCGCTATCATCTCACTGCCGGAAAAACCAAAGCATAGCGATAGGGCAAAAACGTCCCCCGGACAATAGGCGGCAGGTAAGGCGAAAACCAGCAAACTCCGGCACATCGACGCGTATTTCACCCTTGCAAGCATTCAAATTGTCCATCCCGATCAGCACGGACACCTTTGCGACGGCATTCTGACAAGAGACAGGCACCGGGCCGTCTGGCCCGTCTCCCAGTATTCCAAAAGGACACAACATATGTCTCATTTCGATCCAGATGCTCTGCAACACAAACCGGGCATGGCACTCGAGGATTTTTTCAAAGCTGGCCCTGCACCCGCCGTCTTGATCGAGATTGCGCGCGACGGGCTTTCGATACGCAACGCCTTGGGAACGGTCGAACGCGATGGAACCGAACCCGCCACCGCCGACCATCAGTTCGAGGTCGGCTCGCAAACCAAAATGATGACGTCCGTGATCATCCAACAACTGGTCGGTGAAGGGTCCATCGAATTTGACACCCCGCTCGCCGCGCAACTGGATCTGACAGGATTGGAAGACATTCCCAACATCCACGAGGTCACGGTCCGAGAGCTGCTGTCCAACCGATCAGGTATCCCGGATTTCGACAGTATCCCTGGACAAACCGGGCTGCCTGCCTTCATCGAAAAGCTCATGACGTACCCGGATCAACCGCTGGGCCCGGACGAACTTCTTGCGCTGACATCAGGACAGGACGCCTCTTTCGCACCCGGAGAGGCATATGAATACTCGAACACGAATTTCATCCTGCTGCAGAAGCTGATCGAGCAGGTCACAGGTGACAGTTTCAGCCAAGTGCTTTCCGATCGCATTTTCTCGGTCGCTGGCATGAAAGACAGCTCGCTGAAGTCAGATGGCGTGATCGAAAACGGACTGCATTCATACGCCGAACTTGTTCCGGGTGAGTTTATTGACGTCACCCATGCGCCACTTGACCTTGGGGCAGAAGGCGGCGTGGTATCGACGACATCCGATATGATCCGCTTCTTTGATGCACTTCTGGTGTCGCGCACGTTGCTGTCGCCCGATCAGATGGAAGACATGCTGGACTTCCGAACCCCGGATGGAGCGCCTAGCCAGGACGGTGAAAGCCTGGGCTTGTCGTCCGGCACGATCTTTGGGCAACAATTCATCGGCTTTCAGGGCGGAACCCTAGGGACAAAAACCGCCACCTTCCTTCATGTTGAATCGGGCACCATTTTTTCAATCGCCGCCACACACTCAAATGCAGAGCCCACTGCCCTGTTGGTTGATGCCTTTACAGCGATCTATAGCGATGAGGCCTGGGCGTCTTTCGATCCGTCCGACGACAGCTTTACAATTGCGGGTACCGCAGCCGACATCGTGTTGAGCGAAACAGCGGATGTACTTGGGCAGACCGAAACAGTGCTTGAACTGGGCGGTGCACGCCTAACTTTCGATGGAGCAGTGGACGCACTTGATACCGGCAGGTTCACCTTTGCAGACAAATCGACCCTGTGGATCGGCGAAGAAGGTCGCGACTTTTTTGACGTGCTGCGCCACGCACCGAATGCAGCACATGCCGACAATCAGTTGATCGGGCTGGATGGCAACGATCACCTGCGCGGCGGGTACGGCAACGACATGATGCGTGGCGACGCCGGAAACGATCACATCCGTGGGCGAGGTGGTGATGACACGATCAAGGGTGGCTTGGGAAACGACTTTTTGAATGGTGGTCATGGCGACGATAGCCTGCAAGGCGACGCCGGGCGGGATCACCTTCGTGGGGACAGCGGCGATGACACCCTTTCGGGTGGTGCTGGAAACGACATGTTGCACGGTGGCGATGGCAACGATGTCCTGCAAGGCGGCGCTGGGTCAGACTTCCTGTGGGGAGGCGGCGGAGGCGACAGATTTGTTTTCCAAACGAAGGGCGGCCACGACCGGGTTTTCGGATTTGATACCGCCGAGGACATCCTGGATTTCTCGGACACCGGGCTGCGCTTTGGGGACCTGCAGATCGAAACCTATGGCAGGTTGACCAAAATCTACTTTGGCGAGTCCGAGATCTCGGTTTTCGCAACTGATGGCGCACCATTGACAGAGGACTGCTTTATCTTCTGAAACGACCCAAGCGCGCCCGCAAGTTCAAGCGGGCGCGTCTTTTCCCAATTTGATAACGTGTCACTATTCCATGGACCCAAACCACTTTCACTTCGATCTGGAAAACCTGCGCGTTGCCGCGGCAACGGGCTTGCTTGTTCTGTCTGCATTCTGCGCACATCTTCTGCTGCTTCCGGATCGGCACCGCCGCGTTCGACTGCCCCTCGCTCTGTTTTTCCTGGCCACCGCCTTGGAGATGCTGGCCATCCCGGTGGCGCTGGCGTTTCCCGTTCAACAGGGCATCATGATCGCTTTTGCGTTCGAGTTGGCGGAGGTGCCGCTGACCATGTGCAAGCCGTTCCTGCTCTGGCTCTATGTAAGCCGCCTGACCCATGATCCCACGCAGGAAGCGCAGACGCCCAATTGGGCCTGGCATGGCTTGCCCATTGGTTTTGCCACAGTACTGTATTTCTACATTCTGCTTTTGCCGGCATCCCAAAAGGCTGGGTTGCACCCGGAGGCGACTGACCTCAATGGCTTGCAAACTGCAGCAATTCTTGGGCTCTATGCGGCGACAGTCATCTTCTTTGTCCTGTTGCCCATCTACGCCATTCTGATCCTGCAGCGGCTGAGCAAATATCGCAGTCGCCTGAAGGATCTCTTTGCAAGTACCGAAAACCGGGAACTTGCGTGGGCGTGGTGGCTGGCAGCGCTGGTTATCGTATTCTGGTGCTTCAACGTTATCACACTTGCCGTGTCACTCGTGAAACCGGGCCTTCCCGGATTTGCCATATTCGACACATTTCTGGCTGCAATCGTGATCAACTACGTCCTGATGTGGAGCATCGCGCTTTGGGGCACGCGCCAGCGTCCGGGCATTGAACCTCCGGCGACGGGATTGCCAACAGGGGAGCAGAACGGGCTGCCAATGCGCAAATACGGCAAGTCCGGTCTCAGCGATGACCGGCTTGATCGGATCGCGGGTAAAATCGAAGCGCTGATGCGGGATGAGCGACTGTTTCTCGAACCGGACCTGTCACTGTGGGATCTGGCCAATCGGATTGGAGTGACAACCCACTATGCGTCACAGGCGTTGAATGAAAAGATCGGAGTGCGCTTTTTCGACTATGTGAACCGTTGGCGCATCCACGATGCCACCGACCGGTTGCGCGACACCGACGCCACGATCCTCGAAATCACGTATGACGTTGGCTTCAATTCCCGGTCTTCGTTCTACACCGCGTTCAAGCGCGAGCTTGGCATGACGCCCTCGCAATATCGAAAAGGCGCGTAAGCATGCCGCGTTAGGCTTTTCGTGCAGCTTTCAGTGCTTCGGTCAGGACAGCACGGTCGCCGATGTGATTGGCCAGGATGAGGATCAGGCGGGCGTTGAATGCATCGCTTTCATCCTTGGTCAACGGCTGATGCGCGGCCAGCAGTTCGTCGTAGAAACCATCGGGGTCAGAAATGTTCGGGTCGAGATTCAGCGTCATGCGTGTTGCCCCTTTCCCAAGGCAATCCGAAGGGCAATCGTGATGTCGTCGTGCGTGGCGACAGGCCAGCGTGCCGCGACGTGCTGATCCGGGCGGATGAGATAGACGGCTGAGGCGGCTCTGCCCAGGTATCTGGCCCGCAGTGCACCCGATGGATCATCCCTGTCACTTGAAAGCGTGAGAACCGCAACAGGAATGCCGTCGATTTCCGAAACGGACGGGGCATCTGCGTCAATGGACAGGATCGTGAAACCACCCTTCAGTTCATCCAGCAAGAAACCTTGTCCCAATGGTGCATCCACGCAGGGTGCGCCGACCCGCGTCATGTCAGGCCCGTCCAACCGATCCGGGCCGTTTAGCGAGAGGCCATCATAAGTGCAGGGCACCGAAAGTCGCCCCGAATTGACCATCGGCCTGGCAAAACTGTGTGTCTTCGCCAGATCGAGTATCGCATTGCGGAAGATTTTGCTGATCTCGCTTTTCGGTGTCAGGAAATCCGTGGCACGGGTTGAATTCAGGATGTTCTCGTCTGCGCCATAAGCGCGCTCTTCGGAATAGCTGTCGAGCAGGGTTTCAGGCGCGAGGTTGCGCAGCACCAGATCCAGTTTCCAAGCGAGGTTGTCCGCGTCCTGCACACCGGAGTTTGCACCACGTGCCCCGAATGGTGATACCTGATGTGCGCTGTCCCCGGCAAAGATCACGCGGTCGTGCCGGAACTTGTTCATTCGTCTGCACTGGAAGGTGTAGATCGACGTCCACTCCAGCTCGTATTCCGCACCCTCGCCCAGCATCGCATCGACGCGGGCGCGGATGTTTTCCTCTTTCAACTCCTTCTCGCGGTCGATGTCCCAGCCAAGCTGGAAGTCGATGCGCCAGATGTCATCGGGTTGCTTATGCAGAAGCGCCGATTGGCCCGCATCCTTGAACGGCGGTTCGAACCAGAACCACCGTTCGGTGGGGAAGTCTGCCGTCATCTTGACGTCTGCGATCAGGAAGTTGTCCTCGAACACCCGGCCATCAAAGCTGAGCCCCATCATATCGCGGATCGGAGACCGGGCACCGTCGCACGCGATCAACCAATCTGCTTCGATCTGGTAAGGACCGTCGGGCGTATCCACATCCAGCAGAACATGGTCACGGTGCTGTTCCATGGCAGTGACGGCGTTGCGCCCACGGATTTCAATCGGCGCGCCGTCGGCTTGTGCGGCGCGGATCTCATCCACCAGGAATTTCTCGAAGTAGGGTTGTTGCAGGTTGACGAACGCCGGGCAGCGATGTCCGTCTTCGGGCTGCAGGTTGAACTGGAAGACGCGGTCGTCGCCATGGAAGACCTTGCCCACATTCCAGACCACGCCCTTGTCGATCATGCGCTGACCCGCGCCCAACCGATTGGCAATCTCAAGGGTTCGCTTGGCAAAGCAGATGGCACGACTGCCCTGCCCCACCCCCTCATGGTCATCGAGCACCAGAACAGGCGTCCCTTTGCGTCCAAGGTCGAGCGCAAGCGCCATGCCAATGGGACCGCCGCCAACAATGACAACCGGGTGCCGTTGCGCTGGCATCGTTTGTGCCGAAACTGGTGCGTATGGATAAAGTTGGAAGGCTATGTCGTAGCGCACATCGACCATAATCTACCCCTGCAGAGCTTCCCACATCTCGATGTCACGCTTGTCCGTCCAGATGCGCGGATGGGCGATACCGCGTGCCTCGTCATAGGCGCGGGCGACGTTGAAGGGCAGGCAGTGCTCGTAGATGGCGTAGTCGCTGAACTTTGGGTCACATTCCGCGCGCACGGCGTCCCACGCCTCTTTCAGCGATCCGTTCCGCGCTGCGACCCGCGCGGCCGGGCGGTATGTGCTGTCGACAAAGTCGCGCGTGCTTTCGATGGCTTTGTTCACCATCTCTGATCCGACCAGCGCGTCGCCGCGTCCAGGGGCAATGGCATCGACATCGTATGCCCTGATCGCGTCCAGGGTTCCGCCCCAATCGCCGAAGTAGCCGTCGCCGCAATAGCAGGCGGAGTGATATTCAACGATGTCGCCGGTGAACATCACGTTCTGATCCGGCACATGGATGACGGCATCCCCGGCCGTATGGGCGCGGCCCAGGTGCTTGATGTCCACCCGACGGTTGCCAAGGTAGACAGTCATTGCATCAGAAAAGGTCGTGGTAGGCCAGGTCAGGCCGGGTATGCTCTCGTGCCCTTCGAACAGCCGGGGAAAGCGCTGAAATTCGCTGTCCCAATCCTCCTGCCCGCGCTCAGCCACCATGCCGCGCGCCATGTCCGACATGATGATCTGGTCGGCACCGTAGGCGGAAGCGCCCAGAACACGCACGGCGTGGTAGTGGGTCAGAACGAGATGCGTGATCGGCTTGTCCGTCACGGTGCGTACTTTTTCGATCACCTTTTCGGCCAGACGCGGGGTCGCCTGCGCCTCGACGATCATCACGCTGTCATCCCCGATGATGACGCCGGAGTTGGGATCGCCCTCGGCGGTAAAGGCCCACAGCCCCTCGCCAATCTCGTAAAAGGTGATGGTCTTTTCCGTCATGTCCGCCTGGGACGCGAAAGCCTTGGCCATGGGTGTATCCTTGTCTGGCGTGCGGCCTGCGCCCGCCGTGTCGTTCGTCTTTCGAAATCGGGTATCAGTTGCTTTTGTAACTAACAACGCGGAACCATACGCGGCTCACGCGATCCGGATCGTCCCGTCGGCGATCCAGCCGTCAAAGATCTGAAGCGCCGCGTCGGCAAAGACCTGATCGTTGATGTGGCAATCAAGCTCGGTGAACTGAAGTGGATCGGTCATTTGAGTGCGCATCTCATCGCAAAAGTCGGCAAAGGCTTCCGGGTCATGCGCCGCGCCACCGGGGCGGTCCCATTCCTCGATCCCTTGATTGGGCAACAGAACATGGACGGGCGCATCAGACTGTTTCAGCCGGTTCGCCATCTCTCGTGCTGTCTCGCGCCGTTCGTCCCCGTTGTAGCCCGAGCATTTTACCAGCCTGTTGTGCACATGAAACGGTCGATCCTGGAAGCGGTCGGGAATGTCCTGCCACCCTGCGAAGTCGATCAGGTCAAGGCATCCGGGCGCCACGATCTGCGGGATACCCGCCCGCCCTGCATTCAGCATCCGGTCAGTGCCCGCGTTCACGACGGAGCCGGCGAGCAGGTTGCCCAGCTCTGACAGCGCAAAATCCATGACGCACACAAAACCGCCCTCGCGGGCGATGCTTTCATAAGCCATGCCGCCCATCCCGGTCGCGTGAAAGATCGCGACTTCGAAACCCCGCTCTTCCAGCGCGGGCTTGAGGGCTTTCATATAGGTCAGGCAAGAAGACCCGAGCGATGTCATCCCGACAAGCGGACGGGACAGGTTGGGTGGCTCGACCGCACGCGCAGCTCCAAGAACCGCGCCCGCCGCTTGAGACAAGGAGGCCTTGCAGACCGAGTTCAGCCCGTAGAGGCCGCCGGCCCAAAGGATCATCTGGATGTCGGCTGACAAGCGTTGCGGTTCGATCAGGGGCGAAAAGGATACGGTCGATACGACATATTTCGGCACGCCGAGCGGCAGCGCCTGACAGATGTCAAGCGCGGCATCGGTCCCCATCGTTCCGCCAAGGATGACGATCCCGTCAAAACGCTCTTCACGAAACAGGCGCTGCGCGAGGACGCTCGCCCCCTTGGCCATGATCTGCATGGCCGTGTTTTCGTCTTCGCTGTCGATGGCGGCCCGAATGGAACTGCCCGCAGCCTCGGCAACGTCGTGTTTCGAGATATCCGTCGGATGTTCGGGATCCCCGAGCACCGATATGTCCATGGTCAGCGCTCCACCACCCTGCGCCCGGATACGCTCGACCATATAGGCCAGTTCGTCATTCTTGGTGTCGTAGGTTCCAACAACCAGGATCGTTTTGTCGGCCAATGGTGCCCTCCACTATGCCAGCGAGGGCAACCAGAGCACGATTGCCGGGAAGGCCACAAGAAGAGCGATGGTGATTGCGTCGGCAATGAAAAAGGGCGTGACCCCTTTGAACACATCCTGAACGGTCAGGTCGTCTCGAACGCCGGCCACAACAAAGCAGTTGAGCCCGATAGGTGGGGTGATCAAACAGAACTCTGCCATCTTGACCACGAGTATCCCGAACCAGATGGCACACATGGGTCCCGACATGCCGAAGGTGCTGTCCTCTGCACTCACGAACTCGCCGCCGTTCAGGGCCATGACTGCGGGATAGACGACCGGGAGCGTCAACAACAGCATTCCGATGGCGTCCATGAACATGCCGAGCACGGCATAAGCGAGCAGGATGCAGATCAGGATCAGCATGGGCGATACGGTCAGCGAGGTGATCCAGTCGCTGAAAGCGCCCGGCAGGTCTGCGAAGCCGAGAAAGCGGACGTAGATCAGCACGCCCCAGATGATGGTGAAAATCATCACCGTCAGCTTGGCCGTTTCGATGAGCGCATCCTTCAACTCGGACAAGCGCATCCCACGATAGAGCGCCATGAGGAAGACGATGAACGCCCCGACAGCGCCGCCCTCGGTCGGTGTGCCCCAGGCGTCGCCAAAGGGGTTGTAGACGAAGAAAATGATGATCACGACGACGGCCACGATGGGCAGCGCAGGTGGCAAGGCAGTGAGTCGTTCGCGCCATGTGAACCCGGACACAGGCGGGCCAACCGTCTTGAAGATGACGGCGATGCCGATGATCAGGACAGCATAGATGAAGGCGGAGAACGCGCCGGGGATGAACCCGGCCAGCAGCAGTTTGCCCACGTCCTGTTCCACGATGATGGCGTAGATCACGAGGATCGCCGATGGCGGGATCAGGGACGCGAGCGTGCCGCCAGCGGCGACGACGCCTGCTGCAAACTGTTTGTTGTACCCGATCTTGAGCATTTCCGGGATGGCGATACGGGCGAAGACCGCCGCCGTGGCGACGGACGCGCCAGACACTGCGGCAAAGCCAGCAGTGGAGAAGACCGTGGACACGGCAAGCCCACCCGGCACCCACGCGATCCATTTCTTGGCCGCATCAAACAGTGCTGTGGTCAACTTGGCGTAATAGGCAAGATAGCCAATGAGAATGAAGGTCGGGATCAGGCTCAGCGCGTGGGCCGAGACTTTGGAATGGGGCACCTGCCCCGCAATCTTGACGCTGATCTCGACCGCCTTGCCCAGCCGATCCGGCGCATAGTCGAACCCGTTCCAGCGCAACCATACAAGACCTATGAACCCAGCGAGCCCTGCTGCGAATGCAACGCGCATGCCCAGGAACACAAGGCACAGCATGCCGCCCGTGGTCCACAGGCCAATCGTGATCGGATCCATCAGTCGGCCCCTTCCAGCGCTTCAGCTTCGGCCTTGGCCTGTGCGGCCACGCTTTGGATCAGCGGCACGGCGACGGGACGTTCGAGGTTCAGCCAAAAGGCTCGGGCATAGCCAACAGATTGCAAAGCCAGCCGCGCGCAGAGCACCGCAAACGCGATGGGCACAAGCAGCTTCGAGGGCCAGATCGGCAGCGAAACGTCGATGGAGCTGTCCCGGCTGCACAGAGGCCGCGCACAGTCAAAAGATCGGTCGAAATGGGACCATGATCCCCAGACCAAAGCGATCATAAGAACAAGGATCAGAAAAACCATCGTCAGTTCGACCAACCAAAGCACCCGCCCGCGCATCGCACCGACAATGATGTCCATGCGGATGTGACTGCCGCTGCGCTGCACATAGGAGACACCCATAATCGCGATCAGCGGCATCAAAGCTTCGATATAGTCGACATAGCCAAGCAGCGGTTTTTCGAAGAATTCGCGCGCCGACACCGAGTAGGCGGCCAGAAACATCAGGGAAAAGGCGGCGATACCGCTCAACAGCGCCATGACGCGCTCAACGGGCAGCAGAGCCCTGTCCAAGCGGCTCAATAGGCTGGAATCCTCCAGCACTGTGGATGCACCTGCCATGCCTGCCCCTTTTCTTTGTATCAGGACGTGCGGTGCGACTGAAACGAGAGCCGCACCGCACCCCTAGGTCAGCTGCCGCCCTTGGCGTCGGCCAGTGTGTCTACGACCAGGTCATAGAGTTCCTGACCGGGAAGGCCCTGCGCTTCCATATCGGCAATCCACGCATCGCGTGCAGGCTCCGCCGCCTTGGCGCGGAACTCTTCGATCACGTCGGGCGCAATCTCGACCTTCTGCACACCCTTTTCTTCCAAAACGCTGTCCCAGCGTTCGAGCAGTTCGGCATAGTTGGCCAGGTAGTGGTCAATCGCCTCGGGAATGGAACTGTCGAGGGCGGCCTTGTGATCATCCGACAGGCTGTCATAGGCGTCGATGTTGACGACCACCGGGCAGTTCACGGTGCCGGGGTTCAGGTTGGCCGTCCACCAGTCCGCCTGGTTGATCGTGCCGAAGGACAGGTGGGCGTGCTGGGCGAATGCGACCGTGTCGACAACGCCGGACTCCATCGCTTGATAGGCTTCCGTCGCCGTGACTGACGTGGGCACACCACCGACGCTTTCGAAGGCTTTGCCCAGACCACCGGTCGCGCGCACACGCATACCGTCGAAGTCGGACAGCGTGGTTTTGGGCTCACCCGTACCCACAAGATTGTATTGCGGCATGGGCGACGTCATCAGCAGCCTTGCGTTCCACTGCTCCATCTCTTCCACCGCGGCAGGGTGTTGGTAGACGGCCGAAGCGACGGCCACTTCCTGCTCGAGATTTTCAACACCCAGGAATGGCAGTTCCAGAACGGTAATCACGCGGTTCTTGTCGCGGTGATAGCCCGCACAGAATTGCGCCATCTCGAAAGCGCCGATGGAGATGCCGTCGAGGTTTTCGCGGTTCTTGGACAAGCCACCATAGCTGATGTTCATGGTGAACTCGCCACCTGTCTTTTCAGACACCAGCTCGGCCAGCTTTTCGATATGTTCGGTAAAGGCGCGACGCTTGCCCCACACGGACACATTCCACTCTGTAGCGGCAGCTTCGAGCGCGAATGTGCAGGAAATGGCGGCGGCGATACCGCCGACTGCGATCTTGTTCATGATATCTCTCCCTTGATGCGGGACGTGTCGGCCCGCTTGCTCAGGAAGCTAGCGTGGCGATGCCACGCTGCCAAGAGGGGTGCGGGCGAAGTATCCATCTTGGGCGCCGACAGTTCGCCACGCGCCGTTTTTGTCTAGGATGCCCTACAACCATCGTCGCATTTATTTCCTTCTGTGACACGTTGCGTATTATCACCGTGAGAGAGGGAGGAGGCTCGCCAGCTTTTTGGCGGGAAGTGCCGTGCGTGCGCCTCCGATCATACGGATACACGACCGGGAGGAACCATGTCGGACACCAAAACCCACGCGCCAAACGCAGAGCTGGCCGCCAATGCCCATGTGGATGCGGCAAAATACGAAGAAATGTATGCGGCCTCGATCGCTGACCCGGCGGCCTTTTGGGACAGCCAGGGCAAGCGCGTTGACTGGATGAAACCCTATAGCCAGGTCAAGGACGTCTCCTACGATTTCGGGAATGTGTCGATAAACTGGTACAACGACGGCACCTTGAACGTCTCGGCCAACTGCATCGATAGGCATCTCGCCACGCGCGGGGATCAGACGGCCATCATCTGGGAACCGGACAGCCCGGAGGATGAGGCAAAGCACATCACCTATCATGAATTGCACGCAGAAACGTGCAAGATGGCCAACGTGCTCAAGGGGCTGGGCGTGGGCAAGGGCGACCGGGTTGTCATCTACCTGCCCATGATCCCCGAAGCGGCCTACGCCATGCTGGCCTGCGCGCGGATTGGGGCCATCCACTCCATCGTGTTTGCCGGCTTCTCGCCCGATGCGCTGGCTGCGCGTGTGTCAGGTTGCGATGCGAAGGTGGTGATCACAGCCGACGGAGCGCCACGCGGGGGCCGCGTGACAAACCTCAAGGACAACGTGAACCAGGCGCTGATCAACGTGATCGACGACACCAAATGCCTGGTCGTCAAGCGCACCGGCCAGCAGATCGCCTGGCGCAACGGGCTGGACCACTGGCTGCATGAGGAAGCTGAAAAGGTTGATGCCGATTGCCCACCGGAGGAGATGGGGGCCGAAGATCCGCTGTTCATCCTCTATACGTCCGGCTCCACGGGTCAGCCAAAGGGCGTTGTACATACCACTGGCGGATACCTTGTCTATGCCGCACTCACCCATGAAATCACGTTCGACTACAAGGACGGCGACATCTATTGGTGCACCGCTGACGTGGGATGGGTCACGGGGCACAGTTATATCGTGTATGGCCCACTTGCGAATGGCGCCACGACGCTGATGTTCGAAGGGGTGCCGACATATCCAGACGCCTCCCGCTTCTGGCAAGTCTGTGAAAAGCACAAGGTGGCACAGTTTTACACCGCCCCGACGGCCATTCGCGCGTTGATGGGACAAGGCAATGACTACGTGACCAAATGCGACCTGAGCAGCATCAAGGTGCTGGGTACGGTCGGTGAACCGATCAACCCCGAAGCCTGGAACTGGTACAACGAGGTTGTGGGCGGCGGACGTTGCCCGATTGTCGACACTTGGTGGCAGACCGAGACTGGCGGTCACTTGATGACCCCCCTGCCCGGCGCGCATGCAACGAAACCGGGTGCCGCGATGAAGCCGTTCTTCGGCATCAAGCCCCTTGTTCTGGACCCGACCAGCGGCGATGTCATCGAGGGCAACGGCGTTGAAGGGGTATTGGTCATCGCCGACAGCTGGCCTGGGCAGATGCGCACCGTATGGGGCGATCACGAGCGGTTCGAGAAAACCTATTTCTCGGACTACAAGGGCTACTATTTCACCGGGGATGGCTGCCGCCGGGACGAGGACGGCGACTATTGGATCACCGGGCGGGTAGATGACGTCATCAACGTGTCGGGTCACCGGATGGGGACGGCAGAAGTGGAAAGCGCGCTGGTTGCGCACGCCAAGGTGGCGGAGGCGGCCGTGGTTGGTTACCCGCACGATATCAAAGGACAAGGCATCTACTGCTATGTCACCCTGATGAACGGCCAGGAACCAAGCGAAGAACTGCGCAAGGAGTTGCGAACCTGGGTCCGCAGCGAAATCGGGCCCATCGCCTCGCCCGACCTGATCCAATGGGCGCCGGGCCTTCCAAAGACGCGCTCAGGCAAGATCATGCGCCGCATCCTGCGCAAGATTGCCGAGGACGATTTCGGCGCTTTGGGCGACACATCAACGCTCGCGGACCCGTCGGTGGTAGAAGATCTGATCGAAAACCGAATGAACAAGAGCTGACGAACAAGGGCCCCGGATGGGGCCCTTCGCATCTTGGAGCGCAAGTGCCGTCTATTCAGCGCGATCATGCGATCGCTGTCTTCCGTGTCGTAAGACAGCAGTGCCATCATCGGCGTGATGGATCGGTTCGTCGTCAGAACACTCCTCTGTTTTGATGAGGTTCCTGCGCGATTGCTGCCGGGCGTTGGGCCACGGAAAAGAACGCTGCTTTGAATTGCGCCACCTCCTCACTTGCAAATCGCGCCAAACAACTTGCAGACCACGCGACCAAGCTGGCAACATTCAGAGAGTTCTCGCACAATCAAACCATGGCAGCAGCGCAAGAGACCTACTACAAGATCGCGCGGACGACCCTACAGTTGTGCGGTCTGCTTCACGTCGATCCTGCGAATGTCATGCGGCGCATGCGCTTTCCGCCAGACTTTCTGGAGAATGAGGGGCGTGGCGTGAATGCCGCGGACTACTTTGCGGGCTGGAACGCCATTCTGGCCGAGGCAAGTCGCGACGATACACCGCTTTTCCTGGGGCAAGCCTACGCACGCGGCCCATTCAATCCGGCCTTTTTCGCGTTCACATGCAGCCCCAGTGTGGCCGTGGGGCTGGAACGGTTGTCGTTGTTCAAACCTATCACCGGCCCGCTCTCTCTGGGTCTCAAGCGCACATCAACGCAGGCGCTGGAAATCACCAAAACCTCGAACGTGCCAAGCCTGCCGCTGCCATCAACCTTTGGCGCAACCGAACTCGTGTTCCTGACCGAAGCCGTTCGCGGATGCACAGGCCGTCACGTTGTTCCTGATGCCGCCCAATTGCCTGAGCGATTGCCGTGCCACGACGGACTTGAAGAGTTTCTGGAAGTGCGGATCGAGACCGGCGCCTGCACATCTCTCACGTTTTCGCCGGAAGACGCGGACCGCAAGCTCCTCTCAGCCGATCCTGCGCAATGGGCGCAGCTGGAACCCGGTTTCAAACGCCAAATGCGTCTGCAAATCGAAGAGCAGGCAATGGCGGCCCGCTTACGTGCAACCTTGGCCGAGATGCTCCCCGCTGGTGAGGCCACAGTCGATGCCGCCGCCCGTCGCATGCGACTGAGTACACGCAGCCTGCAACGGCACCTGAAGGACGAGGGCACGCGATTTCAAACGGTTCTGGACAGCACACGCGCCGACCTTGCAAGAGAATACCTGACCTCTACCGACCTGAACGTCGCCGAGATCAGTTATCTCCTGGCTTACCGTGACCCCAACTCATTCTATCGCGCATTCGGCACCTGGACAGGCCAGACCCCGCAAGCCGTTCGAGAAGGTGCAGCACCTATGCCTGCCCGGTGACATCATGGCGATAGACCCAATCCTGTCGCGCATGAATGATGTCTGGAAAAAGGCGTGCCCCAATGGCCATCGGGCCGTAGAAGCCGAGACGCCCCAATGCGGACGCCTTGTGAAACATTCGGGCATTTGAAGCTGAGCCTGCCTGAATGCGCGCGGTGCGTTCGATACGTTGATCGAAGTATCCGCCAAGTGCCTGTTCGACATCCTCGGCACCATCGAGAACGGTCGCGAGTGTCCAGGCATCTTCCAACGCCTGCACCGCCCCCTGCGCCATCGACGGCAACATGGGATGTGCCGCATCACCAAGCAAAGCAACGCGCCCGTCGTGCCACCGCGGCAGCGGCGCACGATCAAAGAGAGCCCATCGGTTCAGGACTGGTGCACGTTCGATCAGGCCGACGATAATCGGGTCCCAACCGGAGAACGCGGCAAGGGCGTCATCGCGATTGCCCTCGATCCGCCATCCCTCGGGTGCTGGTTCATCCTGTTCGACCATTCCAACGAAATTGGCCATTGTTCCGGCCCGCAGCCGCGTTGTGACAGCATGACGCTTGTTCCCGGCCCAGACGCAGGCCGTGGGCGGCGGCGGGGCGGCGAGCTCTTCCAACGGGACCACCGCCCGCCAGGCAACGTTGCCAGTATAGTGCGGTGATTGTGGCCCCAGCATCTGCCGACGGATCACCGAGTGCAGCCCATCAGCCCCAACGACCAGATCGGCGCTGTACGTATCTCCATTTTCAAGATGCACTTCGCCGGATGGTTCGTAAGCGGAAACCGCCCGCCCCGTCTGAACTGCATCGGGGGCCAACTCCGCCAACCTTGCCGCCAGAGCATCGACCAGATCCGCCCGATGCACATGCAGGTAGGGCGCACCCCATCTTTTCTTTGCGTAGCCCTTCATCGGCAGGTGAAACACCTGCCGGCCGGATACGCCAAGCCGCATCTCGATGGCTTCAGGCTCGAATACAGTGGCGCGCAGATGTGCCGCAACGCCCAGCGCGTCGATCACCCGCCACCCGTTCGGGGAAATCTGCAGACCCGCGCCCACTTCGGTCAACGCCGACGCTTGTTCGAACACTTCGACCTGCCAGCCGCGCAGACGCAAGGCGATGGCAGCCGACAGACCGCCGATACCACCACCGACAATGAGCACTTTCATCTAAGGTCTCCATCCCGGCGCAGGGTCTCTATGCGCGCCGCGTCGTAGCCGATTTCCGACAACAGGGCATCAGCATCGGCACCGGGTGCCGTTGGGGGTGCTGTGTCACGCGGCACCGACCGGCTGAACCGGGGGGCCGGAGCCGCCTGCCAGACATTGCCGGGTGCGACATAGGTCTCGCGCGACACAAGGTGCGCATCTTCTCTTGCTTCGGACATCGACAGGACGGGGGCCACGCACGCATCGGTGCCGGAAAAGACATCGGCCCAAGCGTCGCGCGGGCGGCTGGCAAAAATCTCTGCGAAAGTTGCGGCTGTCTGGTCCCACTGCGCGCGATCATTTTGATCCGGCAGCGTCGCAGGGTCCAGCCCCAGCCCTTTGATGAGAAGCGCGTAAAACTGCGGTTCAAGCGCTGCAACCGCAATGTCGCGGCCGTCTGCACATCGGTAGCACCGGTAGAAAGGCGCACCGCCATCCAGCCAATTCGTTCCGGGCTGATCGGTCCAGAAACCGCTTGCCATGAAACCGTGTAACAGGCCCATCATGGCAGGAACCCCGTCAACCATCGCAGCGTCGACAACCTGCCCCTTTCCGGTGCGGCCACGCGCGATCACCGCGGACAGAACGCCAAAGACAAGAAACATGCTGCCGCCGCCATAGTCAGCTATCAGGTTGAGCGGCGGCCTCGGCGGCGCGTCCGCCGTTGCAAGCAGGCTGAGCACGCCCGTTCGCGCAAGATAGGTCAGATCATGCCCGGCCGTCTGGGCCAGCGGTCCCTCTTGGCCCCACCCTGTCATCCGGCCGTAAATCAGGGTGTCGGGCAGATCTGCGGGTCCCAGGCCAAGCCGCTCCATCACGCCCGGACGGAACCCCTCGATCAGGATATCGGCGCGCGCAATCAGTTCGCGGGCAACAGCCAGACCGGTTGGCGACTTCAGGTTCAACGCGATGGACCGCTTGCCACGTCGATTGACATCATGTGGGTCCTGCGACGCAGAGGCTCGGTCAATGACGACGACCTCGGCGCCCATGTCAGACAGCAATTGCCCTGCCAGAGGCGCAGGTCCAAGACCTGCGAACTCGACCACTTTCAAACCATCAAGGGGCCCCGACATGATGTGCTCTTTTGCCTTGCAGTGGTGTCTATTTCTGGCGGGCACATCATCACGTCGCGGCACAAATCACCAGAGGCGCGACTGACGCAGGCGCTACCGCATCACGTGGTGCAGAACGGCAATCAAATCATCGTGTCGTTCCAGAACGGCCCTTTGAACATCTTCGACCCGCTGGGGTGTGAAATAGTGTTCTTGATCCAGAACATTCACCGTTCCGATGACCTGACCATCGACAACGGGAACATTGAGGGCGGACTGACAGCCAAGGCTTTCGATCAACGCATGATCCCCGAAGTAGACGGCGAATTCGGCAACCGTGTTCGCGACAAAGGTTTCGCCGCGCTCGATCACCATGTCGGTCCACGCGCCCTGAGACATGGGCTTGGTCCCAGAGACGGGATAGGCGTCGGGGTCCGACGTATAGATGCGCCGCGCAAGCCCGGCGCCTCGGTCGAGAACTGTTACGGTAAACAGACGCCCCCCGACAGCCTTGTGCAGATCGGCAAATAATGCATCGGGGGACAGGGTTTCGTTCATTCCTTCTCGACCAATCGGTAGAACACATAGTCGGATGTGGCGCCGTTCACGAAGCCCTGAACGTTGTCGCGCATGGCCACCTGCTTGATGGCCTGAAACATGATGACAAAGGGTGCTTCGGCCTGCGTCTCCTGCTGCAGTTCCAGATACATGGTCAAGCGCTTGTCAGCATCCTGTTCCGCCAGTGCCGCCATCGTCTTTTCGTTCATCTCTGCCGGTGGCATCCATGCATTCCGCCACGTTGTCGTCGAGGCGTACTTGTCGTCCGAGTTGTCCGCGTTGAACGCGAACGCCTTGGCGTTTGAATGCGGGTCCATGAAATCCGGGCCCCAGTACAGCATCATCGCCTCATGCGTGCGGGCGCGGTACTTCGTGATCACTTGGGCGCCTGTGCCGGGCACAATTTCCAGATTGATCCCGCCTTGGGCAAAGGACGCCTGCAACGCTTGTGCCATCTCGACGAAAGTCGGCGCAGAGATCACATCCATGGTCACGTTGATCGGTGTCTCCACCCCTGCATCCGCAAGGATTTGCTTGGCTTTTTCAGGATCGAAGCCAAAGGGTGTTTCGGTCAACGCACCCGGGAAACCGTCAGGCCAGAAGGCCTGGTGCACCTTCATCTGACCTTTGAGCATACCGTCGGCCATGCCCTCGTAGTCCACCAGATAGCGTGCTGCTTCCCAAACGGCAGGATCTGTCAGGCTCTCGGTTTTCTGGTTGAAAGACACCCAGTGGACCGCCGCTTGCGGATAGGTTTCAACACGAACGCCGTCCACGTCGGCAAGCCCTGCGATCTGACCTGGGTCCAGGTTTTTGGCCATATCGACGTCGCCGGCCTCAAGCTGAAGACGCTGTGTGGCCCCTTCAGGATTATGTTGGATCACAACCCGCTCCATGGCAGGAGCGCCTTGGTAGTAGTCGGCATTGGCATCAAGTGACAGGATGTCCGCCGGGCGATAGGTGCCAAGGCTGAAGGGTCCCGTCCCGGCCGAATTCCTGTTCATCCATGCGTGTCCCATGTCGCCGTCCACCTCGTTGGCCATGACGGTTGCCATGTCCACGATGGAGGCAGGTCGCGCAGCCAGAACGTTCAACACAAAGGACGGGGCAAAGTCACCCTCGTACTTCACGGTCACTGTATTGCCGTCCGCGGTTACCATGTCTTCGATGTTTTCGGGGGTCCAGCCGAGTTGGGTCAGGATGAATGCTGGCGCCTTGTCGAGTGACACCACGCGTGTCCACGATCCCACGACATCCTCACCCCGCAACGGGTTGCCGGAGTGGAACGTCACATCATCGCGCAGAGTGAAGGTGACCGTTTTCGCCGCGGCATCGACCTCCCAGTCGGTGGCGAGTGCAGGCGCCAGAACCGTTGTGTCCAAAGCATCATAACGTACCAAAGTGTCGTACGTATTGGCGACGTATTCGCCCGAGCTGAATTCGTAAGCCGACGCAGGGTCGATGGTCACGATGTCGTCGATATTCTGCGCTACGACCAACATATTGTTCGGCGTCTGGGCGTAGAGCGGCATCACGGCGATAAGACTGGCGGTGGCCGCTGCCAAGAGACTGTTCTTGAATTGATACATGAATTCCCCCTGTTGAATTGCGCCTCAGACCGACGCCTGAAGCAAGTGCTGTGAATATGGATGCGTAGCCTGCATCGCCCGCAAGGCTGCGACATTCATGATCTCGACGATCTCGCCGTCCTTCATCACGGCCAGCCGGTCACACATGTGACCAACAACACTGAGGTCGTGCGACACCATGAGGTAGGTCAGACCATGTTCCTGTCGCAGATCGGCAAGCAGGTTGAGAATCTCAGCCTGCACGGAAACATCCAGTGCCGAGGTCGGTTCGTCCAGCAGCAGAAGCTGCGGTTCCGGCGCCAATGCGCGTGCGATTGCCACCCGCTGGCGCTGCCCGCCCGACAATTGATGCGGATAGCGAAAGCGAAACTTCTGCCCCAATCCGACATCGTCCAAGAGGCGCACCACGCGGGCGTCAATGTCTTTGAACCCATGCAATTGCAGTGTCTCCCCCAGCACCGCATCGACGGAATGGCGCGGATGGAGGGATGCATAGGGGTCCTGAAACACCATCTGCACTTGCTTGTAGAAGGCACGCGGGCGCGTCCTTTCGATAGCACGACCGTCGACAGTGATCCGACCCGACCAGGTCGGAGCAAGACCTGTGATCGCACGGAGAATGGTCGACTTTCCGGACCCGCTTTCGCCGACAAGACCAAAGCTCTCTCCGGCCCCGACATCGAAGGAGGCCGCTTTGACCGCGTCCACGCGGTCCCTTCCCGTGCCGAACCACACGTTCAGTTTTTCAATGCTCAGCATGGTCATAAGCGGCCACTCACACTGGGCGTGTCGGACCAGGCCGGGTCGCGGGTCAGGACGTCCAAACGGTCGCGCGGCGTGTCGAGCCGTGGCAGGGAGTTCAGCAATCCGCGCGTATAGGGGTGCTGCGCATCATGCAGCTTGTCCGCGTCGCAGACTTCGACAATCCGGCCCGCATACATGATCAGGACCCGGTCGCAAAAGTCCGCTACAAGGTTGAGGTCATGGCTGATGAAGATCAGTCCCATGCCGCGCTCCTTGACCAGCTTGTCCATGATGTCGAGCACCTGGCGCTGTACAGACACGTCGAGAGCAGAGGTCGGTTCGTCCGCGATCAGGATTTCGGGGTTCGGGATCAGCATCATCGCGATCATGATCCGTTGCCCCATGCCCCCCGACATCTCGTGTGGATACGCGCGCATGACGCGCTCTGGATTGCGGATGGACACGGCCTCGAGCATCTCGAGCGCCTTGGTCCGCGCTTCGGATTTGGAAGCGGTGCTGTGCAGCCGGTACGCCTCGATGATCTGGTCCCCGATCGTCATCACCGGGTTGAGCGAGAACTTGGGGTCCTGCATGACCATCGAGATGCGTTCGCCCCGCACCTCGCGCATCGCCTTTTCGGACTTTTGCAGCAGGTCCACGCCGTCCAGATTGATATGATCTGCCTCGACCATGCCGGGGGGACGGATCAGGCGCAAGATGGCGCGCCCGGTCATCGACTTGCCAGACCCGCTTTCGCCAACAATGCCAAGCCGTTCGCGTCCCAGTGTGAACGAGACACCACGCACAGCATCAAAGATACCCTGCCGGGTCGGGAACTTGACCCATAGGTTTTCGATATCGAGAAGCGTATCCATCACTCACCTGCCTTGGGGTCGAGCACGTCGCGCAGGCCATCGCCCAGAAGGTTGAAGGCAAGCGACACTATGAAAATCGCAAGACCGGGCATGGTGGCGACCCACCAGTGGTCGAGGATGAAACGGCGCCCTTCGGAGATCATGGCACCCCACTCAGGGCTCGGCGGTTGTGCACCAAGGCCGAGGAAGCCGAGACCCGCGGCAGCGAGGATGATCCCGGCCATGTCGAGAGTGACGCGAACGATCAAAGACGAGATACAGAGAGGCCAGATATGCTTGGTGATGATCCTCAACCCCCCTGCCCCCTGCAGCTTGATGGCAGAGATGTAGTCTGATGACCGGATCGTCAGCGTCTCCGCCCGCGCGATACGGGCGTAAGGGGGCCAGGCGGTCAGCGAGATGGCGATGACGGCATTTTCGATGCCGGCCCCCAGTGCTGCGACAAAGGCCAGTGCCAGCACAAGGCGCGGGAAGGCAAGGAAGATGTCCGTGATCCGCATCAGCACGATGTCGACCCAACCGCCGACATATCCCGAAACGGTCCCGACCAGAAGGCCAACCACCGGGGCAATCAGGGCCACAAGCGCCACTATGTAAAGCGTGATCCGCGCGCCATAGATCAGGCGAGAGAGGATATCGCGGCCCAGGCTATCTGTGCCAAGAAGGTGCCCCTCTGACCCAAGCGGGGCCAACCGGTTGCCGAGGTTCTGCACGAACGGATCGTGCGGCGCCAGCAGCGGTGCAGCCATGGCGATCAACACGAGGGCCAACAGGATGCACAAGCCTACCATCGCCATCGTGTTGGATCGGAACGCAAGCCAGCCCTGATAGAGCGCCGACAGTTTGGCGTGTCGGCGTGATGTGGGTGTGTCGGTCAGCAGCCACTGCCGAAGGGTCCGTTCCGCCATCACTTCGCCCTCGGGTCAAAGACCTTGTAGAGCAGGTCGGATAGGATGTTGAGCAGGATAAAGATCAGCCCGACAACGACCGTGCCACCGAGGACGGCGTTCATGTCAGCGCTAAGAAGCGCGGTGGTGATGTAGCTTCCGATGCCCGGCCAGGAAAAGATGATCTCGGTCAGCACCGATCCTTCCAGCAGGTTGGCGTAGCTGAGCGCAATGACGGTAATCAATTGCACGCGGATATTCTTAAACGCGTGTTTCCAGATCACATCCCATTCGGACATGCCCTTGACCCGCGCCGTGGTGATGTATTCCGCACTCAGCTGCTCCAGCATGAACGACCGCGTCATCCGGCTGATGTAAGCGAGCGAGAAATACCCCAGCAAGGACGCAGGCAGGATGATGTGACTGAAGGCGTTCTTGAAAACGTCCCAATTGCCGTCCAGCGCTGCATCCACAAGGATCATTCCAGTCACGCTGGGCACCACATCGACATAGAATATGCCAACGCGACCAGGCCCGCCGACCCAACCGAGGATGCCGTAGAAAATGAGCAAACCCATCAGGCCCAACCAGAAAATCGGCATGGAATATCCGACCAGCGCCAACACGCGGGCAACCTGGTCTATCCATGATCCCTTGCGCGCAGCGGCAATCACGCCAAGCGGCACGCCGATCACGATCCCGATAACAATGCCCAAAGTTGCAAGCTCGAGCGTTGCAGGGAAAACGCGCGCAATGTCTTCGGACACAGGCCTGGCGTTCAACAGCGATGTGCCGAAATCGAGGTGCAGCACGTCCCAGATGTAGTAGCCGAATTGGACGACCAGCGGTTTGTCGAGCCCCAGTTCCAGAAACACCGCATCGTAGGTCGATTGCGATGCACGCTCGCCCACGATGGCAAGGACGGGGTCAATCGGCATCACGCGACCGATGATGAACGTCACGAACAAAAGCCCCAACATCGTCATCGCAATAGAGCCGATGGTCAGGGCGGTCGTCTTAATCCAGGGAGGAAGGGACGCGCGTTCGCGCCCCTTCCCACTGCCTTCGGTAAGGGCCATTTACTTTGTGACCTGCCAGTACGCGGCAGAAGTAACGGCCTGACCGGTCGACCAGTCGATCACGTTGTCCCGCAGAGCCGATTGTTCGATTTGCTGGAACATGATGACAAATGGCGAGGTTTCGCGGAACTCTGCCTGTATGTCTTGATACATCTGGATGCGCATATCGCGGTCATTCTCGACCACCGCGGCGTCAACCTTTTCCGTCAAACCACCCGTGTCCCAGCTGTTGCGCCAGGCCAGAAGACCGGTGGCGTTGGCTGCGTCGGAGTTGTCGGGGTTATAAGCAAACGTGCCTGCATTCGTTTGCGGATCAGGATAGTCCGGGCCCCAGGCACCGAGATAGACATCGAGCTCGCGCGCACGGTAACGCGCAAGGATCTGCTTGGCTGTGCCGACCGTTATGTTGACCTTGATCCCGGCCTGGGCGGCTGCATTCTGAAAGCTCTGGCCGATCTCGATCCGCTCCTGGGCTTCGCGCACCCCGATTTCAATCTCGAGGTCTTCGACACCCGCGGCCGCCAGCAGTTCCTTGGCCTTCTCAATATTGTAGGAGAACGGGTTTTCCTCGGACGCGCCCAGATAGGTCGCAGGCAGGAAGTTCTGGTGGATCGTGTACTGCCCCTTCAGGAAGCTGTCGCGCATACCCTCGTAATCGATCAGGTATTTGAAGGCCTGCCGCACTTCGGGTTTGGACAGTTCGGGGTGCTTCTGGTTCAGGGCGATGTACATCAGACGGCCCTTGAGCTCGTCCTCGATCTTCACACCCTCGGCTTGCGATGCACCCGCGATATCCTCGGGGTTGAGGTTGCGTGCGATGTCGACATCACCGCGCTCCAGCAACAGCCGCTGCGAAGCGCTTTCGATGACGTGGCGCACGATAACGCGCTCCATCGCGGGCGCACCGCCATAGTAGTCAGGGTTGGACGACAGCGTAACGCTTTCATTTGGCTTCCAGCTGTCCAACTTGTAGGGGCCTGAACCCGCCGAGTTGGTCTTGAGCCACTCGTTGCCCATGTCGCCATCGACCTCATTGGCCATGACGGTTTCCTTGTCGACAATGGCGCCGATGGTCGCCGTCAGACAGTTGAGCACAAAGGACGTCGCATAGCGCTTGTCAGTCGTGATCATCAGTTTGCCGCCTTCGGCGCGGATCGTCTCGGTCGCGTTTTCGGCTGTGAAACCGAACTGGGTCAGGATGAAGGCAGGCGTCTTGTTCAGGATCACCGCGCGTTGCAGCGAGAATGCAGCGTCTTCAGCTGTCACCGGATTGCCCGAGTGGAACGTCACCCCCTCGCGCATGGTGAAGGTGATGGTCTTACCGTCCTCGGAGACTTCCCAGCTTGTGGCGAGGTCAGGTTTGTATCCGGCGGCCAGATCGTTGGGATCAAGGCTGACCAGACGGCCATAGACGTTGCGGCTGATGTCTGAACCAGCAAATTCAAAGCTCTCGGCCGGGTCAATTGTTGTGATGTCGTCGATCCGATGTGCGATCACCAGCATGTTCGCCGGTGTCTCTGCCACAGCGGCAAAGGATGTCATGCTGACGGCAAGGCCGATAGCGGCGCCAGACAGCAATCGTGCAAAGGTATTCATTTTGGTCTGTTCCTCTGTTGTCAAAAAATAGTTGGTTTTATGCCCGGGTTATCCACCCCAGGTTTTTTCCAAGACCCTAAGCCAGTTTCCCTGGCAGAGTTTCGTCATAAGTGCGTCGTCATAGCCGTGCTGGCGCATGGTCGCCCGCAATTTTGGCAGCCCGGCACTGGAAGTAAGCGGTTCAGGCACAATCGCGCCGTCGTAGTCCGAGCCAAAACCGACGCAATCCTCACCGAGCGTCTCGATCAAGTGGTCCAGATGACGGACCATCTGCTCCAACGGGACGTCGGGGAGCATCTTGCCGTCCGTGCGCAGGAACGCCACGGCAAAGTTCAACCCCACCATACCACCACTTTCGGCAATCGCCGCAAGCTGCTTGTCCGTCAGGTTCCGCGAATGGGGGCAAATGGCGTGTACATTGGAGTGGGTAGCCACAAGCGGCTTGTCCGAATGCCTTGCCACATCCCAGAAGCCAGCTTCGTTCAAATGCGAAAGATCGACCATGATGCCCAACTGATTGCATCGCCGGATCAATCGCAGGCCGTGATCCGTCAGACCCGGACCCGTGTCAGGCGTGCTCGGAAAGCGGAAAGGCACGCCATGTCCAAATATAGTGGGGCGGCTCCAGACCGGGCCGATCGAGCGAAGGCCAGCCTGATACAGAACGTCAAGCGTATCGAGCTCGGGATCAATCGCTTCCGCTCCTTCAATATGAAAGATCGCAGCGATTTTTCCCGAGGCAAGGCAAGCGCGAATGTCCGCGGCAGAGCGGCAGACTGTCAGCGCGCCCTGTTCCTCCAGTTCGAACAAGATGGCGGCCTGCGACATCACAACTGGAAAAGCATCTTCCCAAGCGATGGGGTCAGGCAACGGCAAATCATACTTGTCCCTGGTCATCTCCTCGAACTTGTCGTCGACATCCATCGGAGACGGTACGAAGACCGCAAAAAAGCCGCCGCCAAAGCCGCCAACCTGGGCCGAGGGCAAGGTAATCGCGCCGTCACCGCCGGTCAGAAAGCCGTCGGAAACGGATGATCGCCCTGCCCGGAAGAGCTTCAGCAAAACGTCGTTGTGACCGTCGAAAATGGCTGGCTGGGTCGAAAGCCCCATGAAGTTGTCCTGAAAATAGCGGAAGCCTGTCCACTGTACGTCATAAATTCTCATGGGCTATGATTATGTATATGATAATACTTCATAGACTGATGACCTTATTGCAGAGACTTTGATGGCTGGACGGACCTGGCACAGTTTGCCCGAGTACGAGGCGCTCCGGGCGCTGATGGAAAGCGGCACCACGTCAAAGGCGGCGCTTCGATTGGGACTGTCACAATCGGCCATCAGCCGGTCCATTTCGTCATTGGAAGCGCGGCTTGGACGCATACTCTTTGAGCGTGACGGAGGACGTTTGCGCCCGACATTCGAGGCGACACAGCTCAACCGAAGACTCGATCCCTTGTTCGAAGCATTGGATCGTATCGATGGGCCAATAGAACCAACCCAGGAAACCCTGCGGCTGACTGCGCCGCCAACATATGCGCATCGGTTCTTGGTCGGTCACGTGGCAACCTTTCTGCAAGCAAACCCACATTTCTTCGTAAGCTTGGAAGTCACATCATCTGAAGATGTCATCAGGCGTATTCAGGATGACAGGTCGGATCTTGGCGTGTCGGGCATCGACCTGACCCGTGAAGGGATAAAGCTGACACCATACCGACACTCTGAAGCCGCGTGCGCGATGCCCAAGGGACATCCGTTGACGCAATTGGAAACAATTGAGCCCAAGGATTTGCATGACCAGCCCTTGATTGCGCTCAGCCGTCGGCATTCCAGACGCGCGCAACTTGAAAAGGTGCTGACAACCAGCCGGAGCATTCCGAGGATCGTGGCCGAGGCCTCTACGTCATTTGCGGCGGTCGACCTTGCACAGACAGGGCTTGGCGTCACTGTGATCAACCCGTTTCCCGTTGCACAATACCGCGCCGGGGACGTGGAGTTTCGAAGATTTGCCTCTCCTATCGAATACCGAACCTATTTTGTCACCTCCGATCACAAGCCGACACCAGCCATAGCGCGCGCGTTTATTCGGCATCTCAGACTTCACACGACGCGGACGCCTTTCACGGAACCTACCTGAAACCTATTGCGACATGATCCGCGTGTTCGGAGCCAGCATGCGGGCCGCCATTTCATTTGGCTTGGCTGCTGTGACCCCGTCCAGCAGCGCGTCTGCACCCACACCTTTGTTCGGTAGGTAGAGTGCACAGACTTCGACCTTGGCGCCGCTTTCCATGATGTTTTGCATCAGTCCCTGCGGGCTCACGCCGCGCGGCTCTTGCGGCGCGGTTGCCGAAGCGGGCGCTTCCTTAAGGGCAAGATCACCGGCAGGGCCGCACAGCAATACATGTGCGTTAGATCCCTGCTGGATCGACTGCATGGTCAATACCATGCTCATCAGTTGGGTCTGCGGTTCGTCCGACGATAGAATGGTAACGAGGGTCGGCACATCTTCGGCAAGTGCTGGCGCAGCCAGCCCAAGTGCAGAGGCAAATGCAAACACGGCCTTTTTCATCAGTTTCTTCTCCTGAGTGGTGGTCTTGCGCGGGCTTGGAGTATCTCGTTTCACTGCTCGCCCCCCAGATCCACGGTGCGCAGGTAGGATCGGGTGGTCTCAAAACCCTGAGGAAACTTCACCAAGGCCTCTTCGTCCGACAGTGACGGCGGAATGATTGCGCGGTCACCCGGACGCCAATCGGCTGGCAGGGCCACGCCCTTGGCATCCCCCGTCTGCAAGGCATCAATGACACGCAGCACTTCATCAAAGTTGCGCCCGACGCTCATCGGATAGGTCATCGACAGGCGAAGCTTCTTGTCAGGGTCGATGATGAATACGGAGCGAACGGCCGCATTTTGCGCCTCTCCGGGGTGGATCATCTCGTAGAGCTTTGCGATCCTGAACTCCGGATCAGCGACAATGGGAAACCGAAGTGTCGTATTCTGGGTGTCGTTGACGTCTTCGATCCACTTCAGGTGTTCTTCAACACCATCTGTGCTCAGGCCAATCGGCTTCATACCGCGTTGCACGAAGTCTTCCGCCAACTGCGCGGTCCGGCCCATCTCGGTTGTGCAAACAGGGGTGAAATCAGCCGGATGACTGAAGAAGAATACCCAATCCGTGCCAATCCAGTCGTGAAAGGAAATCGGACCGGTCGTGGTGTCCGCCTTGAAGTCGGGAACGGTGTCGCCAAGCAGAAGTGTCATGCAGCTCTCCTTCGGATGTGCCAACTTCAGCTAAGATGATCCCGTGGGCAGTTCAGTGACATTGTCACCCAACCTCAAAAAAGATATATTCAGCATGTAATTTTAAATCCGGGTCGTCATTTGAAACTGAAATCCTATACGAATTTCGCTCTGCGATCCTTGCAACTGGCGGCGCTGAAAACCCCGGATCTGATCCGTGTTGACGACGTTGTACGGGTGCATGGTCTTGCGCGCCCTCATATCGTGAAGATCGTGCATGAACTGGGTTTGGCAGGATATGTGGTCACCCATCGTGGCCGACATGGCGGTTTTCGCCTGGCAAGGCCTGCCGAAGACATCATTATCGGCGATGTTGTCCGCTTGACCGAGGGGCCGCTGACCGTTGTCGAATGTTTCAACCCGGACAGCAACACCTGCCCCCTCATCGGCATATGCAAGTTGTCCCGAGCCCTTCGAGAGGCGACACAGGCATTCATGGCGGTGCTCGACGACCTTACACTGGCCGACATAGCTTCCAACCGAAGCGATCTGTTGGCGCGTATCGCACCATTGGAAGAGGGTATTGTCGCACCGGTACGCAAAGCACGATGATCGGGGACTGGACAGAACGTTTCCAGGGCACTGCCCAGCTGCCCCGCGCGGTCCGCGACAGGTTGCTCAAGGTTGCCCGCATAACTCACATGGCAGAAGGGACGCAGGTCTTTGGCCCACTGAATGTGCCGGACAGCCTTTTCTTTCTATACGAAGGACGTATCCGCGTCGTTCAACGCTCTGACGTCGGGCGAGACATTGTACTCTATCGTGTGGATGCAGGCGAAAGCTGCGTTCTCACAACAGCTTGCATGCTGGCGGAAGAAGCATACAACGCCGAGGGCATAGCAGAGACGGACATCACCGCGATAGCGCTGCCTAAAGCAGCGTTTGATCGTCTCGTGGCCGAAGAAGATGCATTTCGCGCGTTTGTCTTTGCTGCATATTCCCGGCGTTTGATTGATCTGCTGCGCGTCGTTGATGATGTTGCTTTTGGACAGATGGATGTGCGGCTGGCGGCGCGTCTTCTTGCGCTCGCCGGTGACTTCAAAGAGGTCTCCGCAACGCACCAGCATCTGGCAAGTGAGCTTGGCACCGCACGTGAAGTCGTCAGCCGCATTTTGCAGGACTTCCAGAAACGGGAGTTGATCGCGCAGTCCCGCGGCCGCATAGCCCTGCTCGACAAACCCGCGCTCCGCGATATTGCCGCGGCCGATTAGCATTCAAGTTTTTGCATGTTGGGTGACAATGTCACTGAAGGCGTGGGACCAAAGTTATATCTGTTCTCCAAGTCATTGGATGGGAGAACAAGATGGCTGCCAATGCCGGAACCCGTGATTGCACTCATTGCGCCGTGATGGCCTTCGTGACGTACACGATCTCAGACCGTGAAAACGGCAAGGAGTAGGGTGATGGAAACAGAGTTCACACCCTTTGCCTCGTTTGGTGGCGGTCTGATGATCGGTCTTGGCGCCGTTCTCCTGATGCTTGGCCTCGGGCGCATCTTCGGGGCGACGGGCATTCTGTCAGGCACGATTTTCGCAGAAGCCCGGGAGGAGATGTCATGGCGGCTGGCCGTCGTCCTTGGCATGGTGCTCTCTCCCATCCTGATCTTTGCTGTGACCGGAGCGATGCCAGCGCTCACCGTTCCCGTAAGCCCGGCCATGATTGTCGTTGGTGGCGTTATCGTCGGATTCGGTGCGAGCCTGGGGTCCGGCTGCACATCCGGCCATGGGGTTTGTGGCCTTTCGCGCCTGTCGGTCCGTTCGCTTGTTGCCGTGCCCACCTTCATGCTGACAGCCGCGATCACCGTCTTCGTGATCCGCCACGCCCTGGGAGCCTGATATGAAGCATCTATTTGCCCTTCTGACCGGTTTGGTGTTTGGCACAGGCATTGCCCTGTCCGGGATGATGGACCCGGCCAAAGTGCTGAACTTCTTTGACTTGGCCGGTACCTGGGACCCCAGCTTGGCGTTCGTCATGGGTGGTGCCTTGATCGTCACTTTCATCGGATACCGGCTGGTGTGGCGCCGAAAGGCGCCGTTGTTCGAAGCGCGATTTCAGGTCCCTACCACAAGCAATATTGACGCCAGACTGGTCGGAGGCTCGGCCCTGTTCGGTGTCGGTTGGGGCATCGCAGGCTTCTGCCCGGGCGCGGCCATCCCGGCGCTTGGCACCGGCCGGTGGGAAGTTGCCCTGTTTTTGGTGTCCGTCACGGGCGGTTTCTACCTGCGTCGCCTTTGGCATGGCGACCCGGCAAAGGCCACATCCTGATCCGAGTACCTTGGAGGAGAAAAGCCATGACTTACCCCGTCAACATGTCCGTCAAACCTGACGTGCAAGCGTTCTTTGACGAGACCACGAATACGATCAGCTACATCGTCAAAGATCCGACATCGAGTGCTTGTGCCATCGTTGATAGCGTGATGGACATAGATTACGCCGCCGGGCGGATCACATACGAACATGCCGATACCTTGATCCAACAGATCGAAACCCGGGGTTTGACGCTGGAATGGATCATCGAAACCCATGTCCATGCCGACCACCTGAGCGCGGCCCCATACATTCAGCAAAAGCTGGGCGGTCAGATCGGCATCGGATCGAAGATCATGGTGGTGCAGGACACGTTCGGAAAAGTCTTCAACGAAGGCACCGAATTCCAGCGCGACGGCTCTCAGTTCGATGCGCTTTTCGAGGATGGTGACACCTACACAATCGGCAATATGCAGGCTTTTGCCATGTATACGCCGGGACATACCCCCGCCTGCATGGTCCATGTCATGGGCAACGCGGCATTCACCGGCGACACCCTGTTTATGCCCGATGGCGGTTCTGCCCGGGCCGATTTCCCGGGCGGTGATGCCGGTGTTCTTTACGACAGCATCCAGAAGGTTCTGAGCTTGCCCGACGATATGCGCCTGTTCATGTGCCACGACTACGGACCGAACGGCCGCGACATTGCCTGGGAGACGACCGTTGGCGAGGAGAAGGCACACAACATCCATGTGGGCGGCGGCAAGTCAAAGGACGACTTCGTCAAGTTCCGAACCGAGCGGGACGCCCAATTGGCGATGCCCAAACTGATCATTCCTTCTTTGCAGGTGAACATGCGCGCAGGCGAGGTGCCGACCGACAAGGACGGCAAGCCAATGCTCAAAGTGCCCGTAAACGGTCTTTGAGGTCGGGCAGATGGATATCAGGAGAATTACAGAAAAGACGTCCGTCAGCCCTCAGATCACGGCGCAGGATCTGCCAGCGATCAGGGAAGCCGGATTTCGAGCCATCATATGCAACCGCCCGGATGGCGAAGGCGCTGATCAGCCCAGCTTTGAAGAGATTGATGCGGCTGCGCAGGCCATGGACATCAAGACGGCCTACGTACCGGTGCAAACCGGCATGGTGAAGGATGCGGATGTCGCTGCTTTTGGCGCCGCACTTGACGACGTGCCGCGCCCAGTGCTCGCCTATTGTCGGACCGGTACACGCTCTGCCACCTTGTGGTCCTTTCACGAGAGCAAGAAGCGCCCGATACCCGAGATTCTCGCCGCCACGAAAGCCGCCGGATATGATATGAACGGTGTTGCCAGGCGGATTGCCAATGGCGGCAAAACTCCGACGGACATGGGCGATGCAAAGTACGACGTCGTGATCGTTGGCGGCGGGGCCGGAGGCGTGGCCGTTGCCGCCAGTCTGCAGGCTCGAACATCGAACGTGTCGATCGCGATCATCGACCCGGCTGACATCCACTACTATCAACCCGGTTGGACGATGGTCGGCGGCGGTATCTTTGAAGCCAGTCAAACCGCCAAGACAATGGGGTCCCTCATTCCGCGCGGGGTGAGGTGGATCCAAGCTGCCGTGGCTGCGTTCGAGCCTGCAGACAATGCGGTGATCCTGGATGGGTGCCGTGTGGTGAAGTACGACCGGCTGGTCGTCTGCCCCGGTCTAAAACTGGATTGGGAAGCGGTTGAAGGTCTGGAAGACACGCTGGGCCGCAATGGCGTGACGTCGAACTACCGATACGACCTTGCCCCCTATACCTGGCAGCTCGTGCAAGAGCTGAAGGAAGGTCGTGCGATCTTCACCCAGCCGCCGATGCCGATCAAATGCGCAGGCGCGCCGCAAAAAGCGATGTACCTGTCTGGTGATGCGTGGGTCCGCAACGGTCGCCTGAAGGACATCGACATACAGTTCATGAATGCGGGTGGCGTGTTGTTCGGCGTAAAGGATTACGTGCCTGCGCTTGAACGATACGTCGACAAGTACGACGCGACGCTCAACTTCTTTCACAACCTGGTCTCGGTGGATGGCGTTGCGAAAACAGCGACGTTCAGGATCGCCAAGCCGGACACAGAACCTGAGAGCACAACCGTCGACTTCGACATGCTGCATGTCTGCCCACCGCAGGTTGCTCCGGATTTCATCCGGGTCTCTCCCCTGGCCGATGCCGCCGGCTGGGTCGATGTGGATCAGGCAACGCTGCGCCATGCAAGCCATGACAACATCTGGAGCCTTGGCGACGTCATGAACGCGCCCAACGCCAAGACCGCAGCGGCCGCGCGCAAACAGGCACCAACGGTGGCCGAGAACATCGTAGCCGACATCTCCGGCCGCTCACCCACCGCAGCCTATGACGGCTATGGTTCGTGTCCCCTGACCGTGGAGCGCGGCAAGATCGTTCTGGCCGAATTTGGCTATGGTGGTGTTCTGAAGCCGAGTTTCCCGGCGGCGATGCTGGATGGCACCAAGCCCACGCGCCTCGCGTGGTTTCTCAAGGAGCGTATGCTGCCGCCGATCTATTGGAAAGCAATGCTCAAGGGGAAGGAATGGATGGCCAAACCGGAAAAACTGAAGGTCGCGGCTGAATAGACCGCTTATCAATAATGTGCATGGCACTGTTTTTTCACGCCTTGCGATCGGACGGGCGCAAGAACGAACAGGAGAGCCCGTCCTTTTTTGTTCGGAATAGATGATGATTGACAGCCTGCGCCGCTACATGCCCGTGCTTGATTGGGGCCGAACCTACAACCGTGAAGCGTTTTCCAGTGACATGATCGCAGCCGTGATCGTGACGATCATGCTGATCCCGCAAAGTCTTGCCTATGCCATGTTGGCCGGCCTTCCGCCCGAAGCGGGCCTTTACGCGTCAATTGCACCGATCCTGCTCTATGCGATTTTCGGAACGAGCCGCGCACTCGCGGTTGGCCCGGTGGCCGTGGTGTCACTTTTGACCGCGTCCGCAATCGGACAGGTCGCGGAACAAGGAACAGCGGGCTATGCCGCTGCTGCCCTGACACTGGCCTCTTTGTCGGGCGCCATTCTATTGCTGATGGGCGTCTTCCGGTTGGGTTTCCTGGCCAATTTCCTCAGCCACCCTGTCATCGCGGGCTTTGTCGCTGCGTCGGGCATTCTGATCGCCACAAGCCAACTGAAGCACATTCTGGGTGTGCCAGCGCACGGACACACCCTGCCTGAAATGCTGGCGTCGCTATTTTTACACCTGAGCGATACAAACTTGATCACCCTTGCCATAGGCTTGGCCGCAACTTCTTTTCTCCTTTGGGTGCGCAACGGCTTGCGGCAAACGCTGATGCGTTTAGGCATCCGCCCAAAAGTTGCAGATGTCGCCATCAAGGTTGGGCCGGTGGCTGCAGTTGTGGCGACCACAGTTGGCGTGTGGGCGTTTGACCTTGCCGATCAAGGCGTCAAGATCGTGGGGACGGTTCCAAGGAGCCTGCCACCACTGACCCTGCCCAACTTTGAACTTGAACTGGTCAGCGCGCTATTGATGCCGGCACTCCTGATCTCGATCATCGGGTTCGTGGAATCCGTGTCCGTTGCGCAAACGCTTGCTGCCAAAAAACGTCAGCGCATCGACCCGGATCAGGAACTGATCGGGCTCGGTGCGGCCAACCTCGGCGCCGCCTTTACGGGTGGCTATCCGGTCACCGGCGGTTTTGCGCGTTCGGTCGTCAATTCTGACGCAGGGGCCGAAACACCGGCTGCCGGTGCGTATACCGCTATCGGCTTGGCTGTGGCAGCCGTAGCTTTGACGCCATTGGTGTACTACCTCCCAACCGCCACGCTGGCGGCGACGATCATCGTGGCGGTGCTGTCGCTTGTGGATGTTTCGATCCTCAGAAGGACTTGGGCATACAGTCGCGCGGACTTCATTGCGGTGACCGCCACAATCCTGTTGACGCTGGGCCTTGGCGTAGAAGTGGGTGTTGCCTCCGGCGTGGCGATATCCGTGCTGCTGCACCTCCACAAGACGTCGCGCCCTCATGTGGCCGAGGTCGGTCGGGTGCCCGGCACCGAACACTTTCGGAACATACATCGTCACTCAGTTGAAACCGATCCGGCGTTGGTCAGCTTGCGTGTGGATGAGAGCCTGTTTTTCGTGAACGCCCGTTTTCTGGAGGATCTGATCCAGACACGTGTCACCGAAGGGTCCGAGGTCAGAAACGTTGTCTTGATGTGTTCGGCGATAAACGAAATCGACTATTCGGCACTGGAATGCTTCGAAGCCATCAACCATCGTCTAAAGGACATGCGCGTGGGCTTGCATTTGTCTGAGGTCAAAGGCCCGGTTATGGATCGCCTCAAACGGTCACATTTCATCACGAACCTAAACGGACGGGTCTTCCTGTCTCAGTTCGACGCCTGGACGCAGCTTTCAAGGTCGCCAGATGGGCATGGTACCAAATAGACAGACGTTCGATTTCGCAGGAACAAAATGAACCGGTTCACGCGGCGCCCGCGGGTACAATCGCGATAACCTAGGGCGGTGGCTACCGCCTTGCATCAAGACCGATGACATTCATGGCTCGCAATGCCCCGTCACTGATCTGCCGAAACACCTCGTGCGATTGAAACCCTTTGTTGCCACCTCAATCCTGCTTGCTCCTGCCCAAGGTGTGCGATCGTACTTCATTCTTTTGGCGCGCGTATCTCACCCGCGACCGCTGAACTAGGCGGCGCGCGGGGTGGGCTTGACCGTTGATTGCTTGCGTTCTTGCCTCAAACGCTGCGCTGCCATGCCCGGTTCGTAGCCCAGGCCAGCAACGTAGCGATAGAAGATCGGTGTCAGGAACAGTGTAAACACGGTTGCAAAGCCCAGCCCGCCAATGATCACCCATCCGACGGCAATGCGCGCCTCGGCACCCGCACCTGACGTCAGGATCAAAGGCAACCCGCCAAACACCGTCGAAACCATTGTCATCATGACCGGGCGGATACGCAGCCGCAACGCATCGCGGATGGCGCTGTCAATATCCTGCCCCGCCGCGCGCAGTTGGTTGGCAAACTCGACGATCAGGATGCCATTTTTCGACATCACGCCAATCAACATGACCAACCCGATCTGACTGTAGTAGTTCAAAGAGCCCCCCGTCAGAGACATCGCCAGCAAAGCTGCTGCCAGACCGAATGGCACGGTCAAAAGGATGACAACGGCACTTACAAAACTCTCAAACTGCGCGGACAACACCAGAAACACGACCAGCAAGGCGGTGGCAAAGATCAGGTAGATGGTTGACTGGCTCTCTATGAGTGTTGCCGCCTCGCCGGTATAAACGATCGAGTATCCATCTGGCAGCGTGTCGGCTGCAATCCCTTCAAGCACAGTCATCGCAGCGCCAAGATCAACGCCATCACCGAGATTTGCCTGCACCGAAACGGACAATGCACCGCCCTGGCGTTCGATCTCGGACGGGCTGACGATGTGTTCAAGCGTGGCAAGAGCAGAGAGAGGCACATATTGGCCATCATCCATGCGCATGAACAACGCCTCGAGGTCCGATGGATCGTCGATGGGTGGTCCGCCGGGGTACAGTGTGACGTCGGTTTCGGAGTCGTTCTGGAACACACTGACCGCAACCTCGCCTTGCACGAAGGCGCTTATGGTCTCGGTGATGTCAGCCTCACTGAGCCCGAACAGAGCTGCCATATCGTCATCGACCCGCAGTTCGAGTTGGGCTTGCACGGATACGTTGCTGAGTTGCGGATTGACGAAAGCAGGCTCCTCTTCCATCGCGGCGATCAACTGATCGGCGGCGGTGGTGATGTCCGCCAGGTTCCGCCCGGTGACAGCAAAGGTGAGCCCGCGTCCTGCGCCGCGTATGTTCAGACTGTTGGGCGAGCGGGTCGACACCTGCACACCTGGCACGGCCGCAAATGCTTCGCTGACCTCGGCAGAAATGTCCTGTTGCGTGTGTTGGCGGTCAGCCCAGTCAGGCAGTCGGGCAATGATGAATGCATTCGTTCCACCACCAACGCCAACGATGCTGAGAACATTGGTGATGTCGCCCGCTTCGCGGTAGGGAGTGAGTATGTCCTCGATCTGAATCACCTGAGTTTCAAGGTACTCCGTCGACGTGTCGCTGGCGCCCCTTGCCTGGATCAGGAACACGCCGCGATCCTCGGTTGGCGTGATTTCCGAGGTCAGTGTCCCGGCCGCCCCCGCAGCGATGATGGCAAAGCCGGTGGCCACTGCCAAAACAATCACAGGTGTGCGAAGCGACCAGTCAATTACCGAATCAAAGGTGCGTGCTAGCGGGCCCGGCCGCGTTGAAGCAGATGTGCCTGCTTCCTCGAACGCTTTCGTTTTGCCGGGATCGAAAATGGACGCAAGAACGGGTGCCAGGGTCAACGCCGTAATGGAGGATAGTGTCACGCAAAAGGCCAGCACAAAGCCGAATTCTGAAAACACACCGCCCGCCTGCCCCGGCAGGAAAGAGATGGGAATGAACACGGCGGCGAGCGTGGCCGTGGTGGACACAACGGCAAAGAACACCTCATTTGTGCCTGCTGCTGCAGCCGCTGCCCGGCCCATTCCGGATTTACGCTTGCGCACGATATTCTCGACCACCACGATAGCATCATCGACCACCATGCCGGTTGCCAACACGAAGGCCAGCAGGCTGATCGTATTGACCGAAAACCCGACCAGCCATATGGCACCGACTGCGCCAACAAGCGCGAACGGGATCGTCACTGCCGGGATCAGAGTGGCACGGGGCGAACGCAGAAATGCAAAAATCACGGCAATCACGATGAGCGTTGCCAGCAAGATCGACTTGGTTACTTCGGTCATCGACCCTTCGATGAAAACCCCGTCATCGGTCGTGATGAACAGCGAGACCCCTTCCGGCAGGCCGGCACGCAATTCTTCGACCGCGGCGCGTACGTCGCGCGATATGGTCAGAGTGTTGCCCTCCGACTGACGTGTGATTTCGAGCCCGACACCGGTTTGTCCATTCACGCGGACAAATACATCGCTGTCCTCCGCGGTCTTTTGGACAAAGGCGACATCCGCCACGCGCGTGGTGTCATTGACAGGGATGTTGGCGATGGCGTCGACCGTCACCTCCGGATTGCCAACCCGCAGCGCGAGGGTCTGGTTTTCGGCGTCCAAAGATCCCAGCGGCGTGTCATCGCGCAGGTTCCCCAGCGCATCAGCCACGTCAAAGACAGTCAGGCCGCGGCTCAGAAGAGATGGAACGTTTAGTGTGATCCGAAATTCGTCGGCCCGGTCGCCACGTAGCGTCACCTCGGCGATGCCGTCGATCAATGACAAACGGTCATAGATCTGCCCCTCGGCGAGTTGGGTCAATTCGTCGAGCGTCGCATCGCCCTGAAGCGCCAGCCTGATAATCGCGTCCGACGTGGTATCGCTTTTTGACACCACTGGATCCTCGATATCATCGGGCAATTGGCGCACGGTATCCGAGACGATCTCTCGGGCTTCGCTTGCAGCAATGTCGATGTTTGTGCCATCGGACAAATCGAGTGTGATGCGGCTTACCCCAGCAGATGAACTGGCCTCGATATACGCGACGCCATCAAGTGCACTCAGCGCGTCCTCCAGGACCTGTGTGATCTCCGTATCGACGGTAGAGGGCACAGCGCCTTCAAGCTCGGTGCGCACGGAGAGCACTGGCTGGTCCACATCAGGCATCTCGCGCACATCAACGTTGAAGAGAGCCGCCAAGCCAGCAATCAGGATCAGAAGGTTCAGGACAATGCCCAAGATGGGCCGCGAGACAAACAGATCTGCAATTCCCTTTCGGCCGATCCGGTGCAACCTGCTGTCGCTCATGCCGGGTCCTCTTCGCGCCGGTTCTCATTTGGAGTCTCTTGCGCTGCCTGGTCCGCAGTTCTGGTCTCAGCCTGCGGTTCAGGCGCATCCGCCGGGCGCTGCCGCACACTGGCAGATGGTGCCTCATCCCTGGGGTCCGCTGCACGTGTCGGCGGCGATCCAGGGCCGTCTGTCGCGCGTACGGTTGCGCCATCACGCAGCTTTTGCGCGCCCTCGGTTACGATCCGGGCACCTGCCGCAAGATCGGTATCAAGCCAGACATTGTCGCCCTGCCGGTAGAGAATGGTGACCGGTACGCGCGACGCCGTTCCGTTCTGCACGCTCCAGATCCCGGCGCCATCCCGGGTCCACGTGATGGCGGTCACCGGGACGGTGGGCAGGGGATCGGTCCGATCCTCCAAGCGAATTGAAAACGTCATGCCAGGCCAGAGCCTGCGGTCGCTGTTGCCGATCAACGCCTGCACCGTGACACTGCGCGTGACACTGTCGAGGCGACTGTCGTATGCAACAATCTGGCCGTCAAAGACCTCACCCACATAAGCCGGAGTGCTTGCACGTATTGCGCGTCCCACCTCCAGCAAACCGATGGCACGCTCCGGCAATTCAAACTCGATGAGCAACTCATCGAGGGCGTCGATGCTGACAAGCACGTCACCTTCGTTGACCCGGTCGCCAATATCCAGCGTGCTGAGCCCCACCTGCCCTGCAATGGCGGCCCGCACCGCGCGCTCATCCAGAGCAACACGCGCAAGGTTCAGCGCCCCTTCTGCAAGACGGACGGCAATTTCAGCATCGGCGATATCGACCGCGGACACCGCAGAGCTGTTTGCCAGACTGCGATAGCGCTGCAATGCCTGTGACGCCTGATCCAGTTCAGCCTGCGCGATTTCGACATTCAGTTGTTCCGTCCTGTCATCGAGCTGAAACAGGATGTCACCGACCTCTACCCGGTCATTGGGGATGGCGCTCACCTTGGTGATTGTCCCCGACACGTCCGCTGTCACATCTACACTGCGGGCTGCGACAGTACTGCCTATGGCGCGCAAATTGTGTTCGTAGACGGAGGTTTCCAGTTCTTGCATTGCGACGATGGTTGCGCTTGAGCGCCCTGGTCGCCCTTCGCGGCGGGGCCGACCCTCCGGCGCGGTCCGCACCTGCTGCCGCTCGGTGCTTTCGCCGCCGGGTTGTTCCGACTGCTCTTGTGGCATCAGCGAAAGAATGGCTGCTGGCGCGCCAAAAGTCGCCACATAGGTTCCACCGATAATGCCAAAAGCAAGAATGAGGGTGATCGTCGTTTTCATAGCCGCCTAAACCCAGTGCATATCTTTGTAGTTGCACGACGGCGCAGGCGAATTCCGTCGCTCTTTTTTGCATTTTTCAGGTCGCCGCGCGATTTCGGCCTTTTAACGGTGCCGATCAGAGCTGTCGGCACGTTGAGAGTTGCCCCCCGCAAGCGCCTTGGCCGGTGGCTGTCCCCCCAACGCATCGCGCAAATCAAATGCAAGATCGGCCAACTGATCCGCATTGTCTGAGCCAATCGCGTTCTCAATGATCTTGTCGACGTTGCGCCATGCTGCGTGAACATCCGATAGGAGCGCCTTACCCTTTTCTGTCAGGCGAAGCGTATTGGTACGCCGTTCGTCCGGGTCGACCTCGCGCAGGATGTAGCCGCCCTGCACCAGCCGTTGCGTCATGGTGCTCATGCTGGCCGGAGACACGTTGAACGCGCGCGCGAGCTCAACCTGACTGCAGGTGCCCACCCGACCCAGTGCATTCAAAACGCGCGCTTGCCGAGGCCTGAGACCCAATGGTTCAAGCTCGATCCGCAAATGCTGCTCGATGAGGTCGGCAGAATGCAGCAATGCGTGCAGTTTATGGCCTTTACGTAACATACAAACAGTTCGTATCCTAACTTTGATTCGAACGCAATCGTTTCACGTATCGGAGGGCTTGCGAATGATGTTTTCCAAGGTCTGGCGTCCGCAGTTGGCGCTGCTCTGCTGTTTTGTGGTCGGCGTTGCGACCACCGCTGGCGCCCATGAAAAACTGCACCAGATCGAGACCTTCCTGTCTGGTGCACAAATTGTGTCTGGCCCGTCAGAAGTTGACTGCACCCTTGCCGGCGGCACGACAGCGACATGCTTCAGCGTGACCGTGATACCGGAGCCTCAAAGCTACACACCCGGTCCGTGGTGCCCTCGATCCATCAACGATACCGCGGCGCAGGGCGGCATCTGGCTCGAAAACGGCGTAGTGCATGACGTGGACGGGGCCTTCGTCACCAAGCTGGCGGAGCTTTACGGCGACACGAATTGGCAACTCTTTGATCCTGAGACAGGTGATGTGCGTTTTACCGGCACGCTGGAAGCCTGCGAAGCAGCGGCGCGGCCAAATGTCGACCCAGCCTACCAGAACCACTGTGTCGAGTGCTTGCCGGAATACATGCCGGATGACGCAACGCTGACTTTTGTCATTCCACTGACACCGACGGAGCCGACGGATCAGGCACCGACCGACATCTCTGGCAGCGGGATAGCGCTGAATGGCGTGCGCTTGGACGCCCCAGCGCCAGTCGAGGCAATCCTTGGAGCCTATACAATTGCACCCTTTGATGATTGCGGCGGACATGTGAACCCGCATGTCGGGTATCACTATCACGCTGTCACCGACTGCCTGTCCGAAATTGCGACGCCAACTGATGCCGATCATGGAGCCCAGATCGGAATCGCAATGGATGGTTATCCTATCTTCGAAAGGCTGTTGCCGGATGGCTCGGAGCCTGTCGGCCTTGACGCCTGCCGTGGGCATACCGACGCATCGGCCGCATACCATTATCACGCCAATGATGCGGGTTCGAATGCCATCCTACCGTGCTTGAGCGCCGAAGCAGGCTGCGTACTCACAGATCCAGACGGAGTGTGTGACGCAAGCGCGCCACCGCGTCGGCGGCCATAAAGGAAGGGATCGCAATGTCCGAAACCAACAACTATGGCGCCATGTCGCGCTTGAACCATTGGGTTCTCGCCCTGGCCATGATCGGAATGCTTGGGTTTGGCCTGTACCTTGAATACAGCGGACTGCCACGTGAAGAGAAACGCCCCCTGGTGGGCATCCATCGATCTCTTGGCGTTCTGGTCCTCATCCTGGGTCTTTGGCGCGTCGGGTGGCGCCTGTTCCGCGGCTTTCCAGGCGCAGTCGGAAACATGCCTGCCTGGCAGGAACGTGCAGCAAGAACCGCGCACTGGGTGCTTTTGGCGGGCATACTGCTGATGCCCGCATCAGGCGTTGCCTTTACCGTGTTTCGCGGCAATGCGCTTTCGGTGTTTGGCTGGTTCGAGATTCCGGCGCAGGCGGAGATACCTTGGATTGTTTCCTCGGCATCCTTTGTTCACACCTATTTGGGTCACGCCTTGGCATTTATCGTGGTCTTGCACATCGCGGCTGCTCTCAAACACCACTTCGTTGATCGCGACCTGACACTGCGCCGAATGACATCCGGAAAATGATCTCCGCACACCTCTGCCGCACGTGCACCCCAGATAGGGACCACCCGAAGATGAAAACGACCTTTGCAGCCGCTATGTCGGCAACATTTCTGGCCATCCCAGCGGTCGCGGAGGAGCCACAGGTTCAATCGCCTTCGCCTATCATATACTTGGCCGACAACCTGGACGAAGTAGACGGCCTGGGCTGGTGCATTGATACCTTGGGACGAGGGTTCTCGGAGCAAATTCAGGCGCATTCCTGCAAGCCGCAGGGGGGTGACACGCAATTCCGATATGACACCGACACCGGTGCCCTGCAGTCCGTCGAATTCGATGGCAAGTGCATGACACTCAGTGCGCCGGAAAGTGACACCGTCCCGTTTGGACTGCTTGATTGTGAACCTGGCACGGACAGCCAATCCTTTGAGTACGACGCCTTGTCAAAGGAATTTCGCCTCACCACGGATCCGTCGCAATGCGTTGTTGTCGCCGAGGACAGCCGGACAGCGGGCCCATTCATGTCGCGCGATTTGACCGTGAAACCATGCGCCACCGTCGATGCATCACTCAAACGATGGGTGATCCGAAACTGAAGCCCTCGCGTTCAAATCCGCACGGGCCAGTCCCGATCGCGACGCCGCACATTCAAACCACAGGGAGAAAGATGATGAACGACCAAACCCCGCCCGAACGACTGACTGCGGCAGATTTTGATCAGGAGCTGCTGGATCTCTATGACTACTACGCGCATGGCAAGATCACCAAGCGCGAGTTTCTTGACCGCGCAGGAAAGTGGGCTGTCGGCGGCCTGACAGCCGCTGCCATTCTCGGAACGCTCGCCCCGAACTATGCGTTGGCGCAGCAGGTTGCAGAGGATGACCCAGACATCGCGGGCGAAGACATTGTCTATCCCAGCCCGAACGGGACGGGTGACATCAGCGCCTATCTCGTGCGCCCAGCTGAGATTGATCCGGATCGCCCCCCTGCCGCCGTGCTGGTGGTGCACGAGAACCGGGGTTTGAACCCGTATATCCGAGACGTCGTGCGTCGTCTTGGGAAAGCAGGTTTTGTCGCGATGGGTCCGGATGGGCTGTCCTCATTGGGTGGATATCCTGGTAGCGACGACGAAGGGCGCGAGATGCAAAGAACACTTGATCAGGAGGCGTTGCTCAACGATTTCTTTGCTGGATTCGAGTATCTTCAGGGGCTTGACGGAACCAATGGCAAAGTAGGCGCAACTGGCTTCTGTTATGGCGGTGGCGTGGTGAACAAGCTTGCTGTTGCCTACCCGGAGATGGGTGCGGGCGTCCCGTTCTACGGTGCGTCGCCTGACAGCACGCAGGTTCCGCAGATCGAGGCGCCCTTGATGATCCAACTGGCCGCGCTGGATCAACGGATCAATGCGATGTGGCCCGATTATCAGAAGGCGCTGGAGGAAAACGACAAGCGCTACGAGGCCCATATCTATCCGGGTGTGAATCACGGCTTCCACAACGACACGACGCCGCGCTACGACGAAGCTGCGGCTGCCCTTGCCGAGGAGCGCATGGTGGCGTGGTTCAGGACATACCTGGCGTGATAGCGCGGGCCCGGTGCATTGTCTGCGACACGCATTCAGAGCACCGGGTCATTTCGCTACCAGTAGCGCCCCGAGCAGATTTTTCGTGCAGGGTCATTTTCGCGGTAGTCTTTACCATGGAGCCAATGACAATGGCCTGCCTCACCCCAAATGCGACGACATCCAAGCCAAGGATCTGTCAGCCGTGACCTGTAGACCGTCGTCGGCAACGTGCGTGTAGATGCTCTGCATTTCGAAACGGCCATCGGCCTGGGCATCAGAGATCAGCGTGTCCGCAGTGGCCGGGGTCATGAACAAGGTGTGCAGAGTGACGCAAGCAATCGTGGTCTTCATCCTTCGATCCTCTGTCCTGTTGTTTCCGTGTTCAACGTTGCAGCATCAGGTTTCCGTCGTGTCGTCAAACATTCCCCCCAGAGCATGACAAAGACGGCTGGATGGACTTCGCCGGAGATTGGTTGGGCGACAAACAAAGCCTCTTCCGCGAACCGAGGCTGGCAAGGTAAGTTTTGGTTCAAGCGTACGTTTTTCAGCCCTAACTTAATCCCCTGATCGCGCCGCCTCGGCCTTGGCTGTCAGTTCCGCGATGCGCGCGGCCTCCTCCTGCGAAGTGCCATCGGTCAGACGGTCCTTCAATTCCAGAGGATCGCTAGACAGGTCGAAAAGTTGGGGGTCCTGCCCATCGATCATGACCAGCTTGTCGTTACCGCTGCGAATGATCCAACCGTAAGTGTTGGAGCCGCGGGGCGGTGCATCGGAGAAGTGTTCGACAAAAATCGTATCGCGCGGTCCTTCTCCGCCTCCGAGTACGGACGAGATGTCGAAAGCATCGGCCGTGATGCTTTTGCCGCCCGCCATCGCTGCGATGGTCGCATGAATGTCGTTAACTTGAACCAGCGCATCGGTGCGCCCGGGGGTGATGCCCGGGCCGCTGACAATCATCGGAACGTGAATACCGCCTTCATAAAGCGACCCCTTGGCGCCGTTTGGGGCATATAGGTCGCGCGCGACCTGATTGGGCGAACCGTTGTCGCCTATGAAGATCACGACCGTATTTGCACGTGTTTCGGCATCTAGACTGTCGAGAAGTCGCCCGAATTCGGTGTCCATTGCCGTCAGCATGGCCTGGTACTTTGACAGGTTTGTTGCCATTTCGACCCCTGCTGCCGATCCGAGTAGCTCTGCAGGCGGTACGTGAAACGGAGCGTGCGGCGCGTTGTACGCAAGCCATAGGAACCACGGGTTATCTTGCCCGCCAATCCAGTCAATCGCCCGGTCCGTGAGGGCAGAGGTGGCGTAGTCAGTGACCTCAACTTCTTCCCCGTTCTCGATCGCGGTCCAACTTCCGTAATCCTTCAGGGCGCCGGTGTAAGGCCCGAAGTATTCCGGCACCCCGAGCGCGGCAGGATGGTCAAACCCATCGACCCGCGTACCGATGTGCCATTTGCCGAAAAGAGCGGCGGCATAGCCGGCATTTGTCACGATGTCGAACAGGCTTACTTCGTCGGTCGACAACCCGGGTGACGCTCTGTTCCAAACCACCACGCCACCGATCCCGGTGTGCGCCGCGTAGCGTCCTGTCATCAGCGCCGCTCTTGTCGGAGAGCACGTGGGGTAAGCGTAGGCATTTTCGAACACCAACCCTTCGCTACAGAGCCGCTCAAGCGTCGGCATGGCTGCCTGCTGGTTTCCAACCGTGTAGCAGGCACTGGCGTCGAGCCCCATGTCATCGGCGATCACGAGCAGCACGTTGGGCTGCTGCGCGGTTGCGGTCGTCGCGCCAAGAGATAACGTGCAGACAAGCCATGCGGTCAGGGTCCGTTTCAACATGCTCATTGCCTGGGCTGGAAGGTTTCGATCGGCGTGCCGGTGAAACAGCGGATCGCATAGGGAAAGTCATCGGTCACGTAGTAACCGTATTGCCCATCGACCGTCATTCCATTGCAAACGTCCAAGTCCCCGGCGCCGTCCATGTATTCGAAATCCCCGGTAAATTGACCGTTGTAGGTTGAGGTCTTGACCAGCCCCGTCACGTATGGGGTTTCGTATCCATCAACCTCCTGACGCTCACCGGAGCGCAAAACATAGCTGCTGCGGGCCGCGCGAACAGAACCGTCGTCGGCCGTGATGCAGGGTCCAAAGAGTGGAAAACCATCCAGCGCGAACCCAATTACGGGAGAGGGCCCTGCCTGGGCGCAGGCGGCATCGTCGAAGGTTTGTGCGTCGGTGGAGTAGAGCACGCGCGGGGTGGCGTGGTAGTGATACATCCCCCCACGCTGGACATGAGCGTGATAGCTATCGAACTGAAATTCGTTCAGAGGCGAGCCGACATTGTATCGCCAGGGATGGTCGACAAAGCGGTGCCCACAGCCGACCCGCTCCCGCCCAGGGCGTTGCGGCCCTTCACCGAAGCAAGCGGCAGGGTTGGTTTCCCATTTGACACCATTGAGAAGAATGGCCGCCGGTGTCAGTCCAATGGATGTAGGTTCTGGTGCGGGTTTTGGATTGCGCGGGACGCGGATCTCATCAGACACCTCGGCGGCATCTGCGGGCCAGCGGATATTGGCGCTTCCAAAATCGTGATTTGGTATCTGGTTGACCGTAAGCGTGCAGGTTTCGTCATCGGCCGAAAGGTTCACCCGTCCTTCGAAGGCCAGTTCTTGCCCGAGATCCGTTACATGCGAGTGGTAGTCGCCAACGTAGTCAGCGCATTCCGCAGTCCTATCCGCGAGAACCAGGTTGGTGATGTCCCTAGCGCTCTCAGCCAGCACAGATGTAGATGACAGTAAAAGAGCAATACCGATCAGCGAAGTAGAAGTCATTCGGGACATGTGCGGTCCTTTCCAGGTTACGCTATGTTGTCCCTTGTTCAACGGCGCAGGCGGCCCTTTCCGTCGATAGCGATACGGTGAAACACGGCAGCACGCGAAGACAATGACGCAGGTCAGGTAAGGGCCGTATCAAACCCAATCACCGACGTCCGCAATTTTGCCGGAACAAGGATCGTTCCTTCGCTTTAGCCATATAGTAAAAGCGCCATGTGGGACGTTGGCCCCCTTCCATGTCCAGGTCCCGTTCGGCAGCGTCAATTTGCTATCGTCGCGCATGCCTCACTGCATGCCGACCAACTCATGACATGCCAATCAAAGGTTGCTTCTCCATCAGCTCTCACATTCAAGGCGAGACTGTTCCAGCTTACTGATTTCAGCGATGAAAGAGAACGCTTGGTCGGCACCGCGTATCATACGTTTTCGTGCACACGCATCGTGCCCGATCTGTTCGAGCCTCGATGTTAGCGTACTCCACCGGTGTGATGGTGTAGGACAACGAAGAAAGTGATGCGGCGCATTCGGGAGCATAGAAACGACGTTGGCCCGCATGCTGTTGCGGCCAAACGCGGCGCCATGCGCAACATAGAGCGCACCCATAAGCTCCGGGCGACCTTGAACGCTGAAGCGGTGCACTCGAAGTGTTGCGGAAGGAACGTCTCGCTTCAACGCGAGGCATTCTGCCTTCAGGCCGAACTCTGGAAACAGATCAGTGTCGTCTCGCGCGGTTTCCATCGCAAAGTAAAACTGGGCGAAGACGCTCAATGCGCGCTCATACGCGTGCGCCGTAAGGTTCGAGCGCGTCAGGCAAGCAAGCAATGGATCACCATGCAACGCATCATGGATCTTTCGCGTCGCGTGAATCAACTCACCGCGCACAGGACCAAACGTGGAGAGGGTCACAGTCGCAACTCTGTTAGCGCGTCATTGAGCGCAGACTTCCGCATGGGTTTTTGGAGTACGGGCGTATTGGGAAACTGATCTCTTGGAACCCCTTCAACACCGTACCCCGTGACAAAAACGAACCGCGCACCCAAGGCTTGCAGTTCTTCCGCAATGGAAAGTGAACTGTCACCCCCGGACAGATTCACGTCGAGAACGACGAAGTCGGGAACCATTTGCTTGATGGCTTGCAGCGCATCACGGCTGGAGCTTGCAGTCTGTACGTTTTCGAAACCGACGCTGTTTAGGGTCGCCAACGTGTCCATTGAGACAACGAAATTGTCCTCGACCAGAAGACACGATGCCTTGGCACGATCCCCGAGGGTATCCGACCAGTCAGCGCCTTTTGAGACGATATCGTGCGGAACCTCCGACGGATACACGGTGTCGGTGATCAATGCACTTGGGAGTTCCAGAACGCATTGGAAACCGTCTTTGGCGTAGTCGCGTTGAATAGTGCCGCGCAAGTCTTTTGGGACGGCATTGTCTAGTAGAGTTGACCCAAATCCCGTCCGGGTGGGCGGGGTGACAGCTGGCCCGCCGTGCTCGGTCCAGTGCAGCTTCACACGGCCCTTGTGCAGCACGATCTCTATGTCGAGCGAACCGCCAGGCACCGACAAGGAGCCGTACTTGGTTGCGTTTGTCATCAGTTCGTGAATGACCAATGCAAAGATAGGGGTCACCTCTGGCTGGAGGCCAACCTTCGGTCCAGCTATTCGGACACGATCGGATTGGCCACTATGTGCGCTCGCTTCTTGCCGCAAAATGCTCTGCACACTCACAAGCGCTTCAGGCTCTTCAACCGCAAGTGAATGTGCGTTCGCGACCGCTTCAATCCGCGCTTCGAGCGTGTCGACGTAGTCGTCAATGGAATGGGACGTAGCGCGTGATTGCCTGGACAAAGACCTGATGAGTGTCAGCAGGTTACGGACGCGGTGATTCAGCTCGTTGATGAGCATTTTCTGTTGGCGCGCCGTTTTCTCGATAAGGGCTTTGTGCTCGGAATTGATCAAAATCGACCAGACATCGCTTGCGATGCGATCCTGTTCCTGCGTCCATGCCGCCGACGTGCCGCGAACCGTTTCTTTGTAAGCGGCAAATGAACCGCGAGGCCGCAACCGGGCATCCGCGCCGGTTCCGACAACCTGCTTTTCTGGGACCCCGGCCCATGTTGTCATCTGCTCCCTATCGCGGCGGAAAAAGGCCACCAGATTGTCTTTCCGTATGGGCGTGAGATGCATGCCTGAGATTCCTGCCCCGAATGCAAAGACCAATTCAGGGTAGTCTTTGTTCAGCCCGGCAGTCGAAATGGGTTCGACCTGTGCGTTGGAAAACGTCATCAATTCTCGCACCGCCGTGCTTGGCGGCACCACACCATGGGACTGCACGAACCCATCCTTCACAATGAGGGCTCCATCTGCCTGCATTGCGTTCGCCAACTGTTCGAGCAGTTGCGTGCTGAACCGAATGTCAGCGTCGCCAGAGGCCGCAACATTTGTCAGTTCGGCCCTTAGCACGTTCGCCTGACGCAAACGGTCCAGGCGGTCCTGTTGAAGCATCGTGGCGAGTTTCAGTCCGAAGAAACGGACAAAGTTCCGACACACTTCACGCACTGACTGCTCAGGTACGCGTGGACGTGGGTGGTGAAGCGCAATCATGCCCCAGAGTTCATCGTTGACAACGACATTCAAAGTAAACGTCGCCTCGGTACCCATGTTTCTGAGGTATTCCATATGCACCGAAGACACACCGCGAAGGTGCGATTGCGTCATGTCTAGTGGAGGAATGCGATCATCTGCAGCCAGGACCGGCACATTCGGAGCATTTACATCGGCAATGTAGCGAAACGGAACACGGGCCATGATTGCGCGTGCCTGAGCCGGTATGTCCCAGGCAGGGAAGTTCAACCCCAGAAGAGAGTCCAAACCTCCGGAAAGCGCCTCCGCCCTGATCGTTCCATTGCCTTCCCCGTCAAACTCATAGACCATGACCCGCTGGTAGCCGGTGAGCACCTGCAGGAGCTGTACGGCCAGCTTGAACAGCGAGTCAAAATCGTCAACGTTCTGAAGCCGCGCAGTCGAGAAGGCGAGTTGTTTGAGCGCATCGCCCGACATGGAAGCGCGGTTTTCGGCGGTTTCGAATTCAAAAATTGTTGCCGATCCCGCAGCAGCCGTTGATGCGAGCAGGATTGTTTGGCCGAGCGTAACGGGATCCAGCAAGCGCGTATCTTGCTTCAAGAAACTTGGGAGCAGGCTATTGACCATGTCATGCCGGACGCCGGAGGGAAAAACTTCATTGATGCTTTGGCCCAAAACCTCCTCGCAAGCCAACCCAGCTACGGCCTCGAGGTTTTTGCTCGCGTGGGTCAGGCGCAAACTCTCGTTGTCGAAAGCAATCAGGGCGCCATGGCCTTGGATGGAGCCTGGGATGTGCACTGGTTCTGACGCACACTGTTCCAGCGCACGTTCGATGTCTCCCATGACATTTTTCGGTTCCATTTCGGTTGAGGCCCTTTCTGAACAGCGAACGATAACGAATAGTTAAACATAGTTCACATGCAGTTAACGTCCCGATCATTTGGAGCGTCAATTCGCCTCTGAGTTGAGGTATTATTGCTGCAGAACCGGGGGAGCATAAGCCTTCCACATTGCACGCCGCCGCCTAGATTGCCCTAGCCAGGAGTGCACATGCCGGAGTTGCCCCGCCGTTCGCGCCTTCGCCGAAGCACCACACCGCGCTCTGACAAATTCGCCGCAAACATCAATGGTCGGTTTGCTCGTCAAATTTGCAGAGGAACTATCGCCGAAGGTTCGCGAGAGGGCGAAGCGGTCCCTCAGAGGACACGCACCGCTCGGATGAGGATCCGACCCATAGCCGATCGGGAGGATGGCTGATGCTCGACCGGCATCGAGCGTGCCAAAGTGCAGGTGTCATCAACCACCAAGCGATCCGCTGTGCTACGCGAATAAGGGTCGGAGGATTTGATGAGCTTGTTCCAATCATTCTGGTCAACCTCACACACACACATTCGGTGACGCCAAAACGGTTGGTGGAACGTTCGCGGGGTCCAAGTCCACACACCCGCCCTCTTCCACTGCAAGGGTTTTTCCCAACACATCACGGACAGACCGACGTCAGCCGCAAGAGAGCGCAGAACTGCTCGCGCGATTGGTAAAGTTCCGGTCGAAGCTTTGCCGGCGAGATGGCCAGCAAGAGATCTGCCGATAGGACCAACTCTCCACAGAGAGTTCAAGGAGTGCGAGCATGACCAGACTGCCGGTCGTTCGGCGCTCACTGCTTCACAAGGGTCTGTTGCGAAACATAGCTTCACCCTAGAAAAGGTGGACCAAACCGAGACCCGGCAATCCCTTACCTAGGTTCAACATATAAACATGTGCTATGCAGCAAGTTAAGTGGTGCCCGGGGGCGGAATCGAACCACCGACACGAGGATTTTCAATCCACTGCTCTACCCCTGAGCTACCCGGGCACGGGAGAAGCCTGCGGCTTCGGGTGGGCGCGTGATAAGCGTATCATCGGGCACTGTCCATAGGAAATTCGCACCAAACTCTCAATGTGTGACAGGACCTTCATCATCAGGAAGATCGTCACTGTCCTCACGTCGCGAAGCCACCGCATAATTGCCGTTCATCCAGCGTGCGAGATCAATATCCGCACAACGTCGCGAACAAAACGGGCGGTATTTCTGGACCGTGTCACCATCGCAGATCGGGCAGCTCACGCCAGCACCTCGGACAAGGGCAGTCGCGCCCGTTTGCGTTGCAACTCGAAATGGCCGAGGGGCGTCCAACCGGCCATTACCGTGTCGATGTCGTCCTTGCGCAAGGCGGCGCGCAGGGTGGCCTCGAACGTCTTTCGCTCTTTCTTGGGCATGGGCGCCAGATCAATCGTAATCTGGCCTCCCAAGCCACGGACCCGCAGCGCAGACGGCAGCGCCCGCGCACAGGCCAAGTTGGCGCGCACCCCTGCGGCGAAGGAGCCGTCGGCACCTGTGTTCACATCAACCGCAACCAGTGCGCGGGTCGCTTCAACATACATGCTGGCCTCTCCACTCAAAGGTATCTGGGCCGAGCAAGCTGCATCAATCGCGTCGGCAACGCCATGTGCCTCGAAACAACCGGCATCAGTCACGACCTGTGCCGGATCAACCCAGTCGCGCCAGGCAAGAACATGGGGGCCATCCCCCTCCGACAGCGTCTCGGGCTCGGAACCGGTATCATCCAGGACCGCCTCCGCGAGGTCCCGCATCGCTGCAATGTCATCCAGCACTTCGTCATCGTTCGCATCTGCGGCAGCAGATCGCAGAATGAGCCCCATGCTGCTTCCATCCATCCCCTGGTGGGCAAGTGCGAGCAATGCGTCACGGACATCGTCGTCGCGGATGCTGCGTGACAGGTTCAAGCCCGGGGCTTCAGGCGTCACAATAGCATACCTGCTCTTGAACAGGATCTTGTGGGTCACCGGAATTGCCTTGCCCGGTTCAGCGTATCCCGTGACCTGCACATGCAGCACTTCACCTTGGCCTATCCCCTTGACGCCACGCAGGTAGGCAGACCCGTCAGGTGTCTTTAGGAAGACGCCGCCCTGCCCCTTGACGGGTCTGTCCGTCACGGCGCGGTACACGGTGCCGGGGCGCGGTGCATCGGCGTCGACAAGCAAGTCTTCGAGGTGGCCATCCACCATCAATGCGGCCGCTTCGCGGCCATTGAAGTGGTCCAGCAGGATTTCACGGCCTCTCATGCCCAAACCTTCATACCAGCGGCCTGCAACAGCCCCGCCGTCTCAGCAAGTGGAAGCCCCACAATCCCGGTAAAGGAGCCCGATATCCAAGGGATTAGCGCGCCAGCAGGCCCCTGAATGGCATAGCCTCCTGCCTTGCCTTTCCAGTCACCTGTCGCAAGGTAGCCGCCAATGTCATCCGATGAGAGCGTCTTGACGCGAACGGTGCTTACCACATCGCGCTCCCACACCCGGTCACCTTTGCGGATCGCAACGGCGGTGATGACCCGATGGCGACGGCCCGACAGCATGGTCAGAAATTCACGCGCTTCAGCCTCATCCGCGGGTTTTCCAAGGATACGCCGCCCCAGCGCGACGGTCGTATCTGCGCACAGCACCACATCCTCATTGGCAGCGGCGACCGCTGCAACCTTTTCGCGTGAAATTCTCACACAGTACTGGCGCGGCAGTTCGCTCTTGCACGGGCTCTCATCGATGTCCGGGGGTCGGACGTCATCCGGCACGATGCCCAATTGGCCGAGCAGTTCCAACCGTCTCGGGCTTCCGGATCCCAGAATGAAGGCCATGCGATTGGCTTATTTGAAGCGGTAGTTGATCCGACCCTTGGTCAAATCATACGGCGTCATCTCAACTTGTACCTTGTCGCCAGCCAGAACACGGATACGGTTCTTGCGCATTTTTCCTGCCGTGTGTGCGATGATCTCATGGCCATTTTCAAGCTCGACCCGAAACGTCGCATTGGGCAGGAGTTCCTTCACGACACCGGGAAATTCGAGCGTATCTTCCTTGGCCATGGTCTCTCCTTCGTTACACGGCCCGCCAAGTTGCGGACGCGCCACTAAATGCGCCTCCGCGCCCCATAATTCAAGGGCTAATCAGGTCAGTGTCACGACTGTGACCGGATCGGCACGACCATCCTGCAGCATCCAATCCCGACGGTTGAGCACAACACCATCGGCACGCACAGCGGCAATGGCGGACAAATCGACCTCTCCGTAAATCCAGCCTGGCTGATTGATTTTGCCCTGAGCGATTACACCAGTATCGGGAAAGCCCTTGTCAGGCGGGCCGAAAATACCGCCTGCGCCCACTGACGTGTCAACCGCTTCCGACCACGGCGCATCCCCGATGATCGAGGACATCACCGTTACGCACTGGTTTTCCAACGCGCGGGCTTGCGCACCGATGCGAACGCGGGAATAGCCCGAAAGAGCCTCGGTCACGGAAGGAACAAGAAGAATATCTGCTTCCATCAAAGCCCGTCCAAACAATGGAAATTCACAATCATAGCAGATCAGGACACCAATCTTTCCCAGTTCCGTATCGAACATCTGTAGGGGGCCGCCCGGTGCGACGTGCCAAGTTTCAGCCTCGAAACGGGTCATGATCTGTTTGTCCTGTCGGCCAACCGCACCGCCGGGCACGAACAAGCGCGCACGATTTACAGGTCGGGTCACGCCTTCTGGCAAAAAGGAAGTGGCGGGCCCGGAAGCCGCCAGGATGTGCACGCCAAACTGGGCAGCAAGATGTGCGTGGAGCGCATCTGCGTCTTCCAGACGATCCGCTACCGCAAACAGCGACGCTTCAAGATCACCTGCAACGTCAGGACCCGCAAGCGTCGCCAACTCCATCGCGCCATATTCGGGAAACACCAGCAACTGGGCACCTGCACCTGCCGCCTCGGCAACCCAAGCCGTCAGCTTGTCCTCATATGCGGACCAGTTGGGCAAAACATCCAGAGGGTACGAGGCGGTCGCGATTTTCATGCTCTGTTGTGCCCTGCACAGTGCGCCAAACACAAGAAGTCTGCGATGCTTTCCAAATTTCGAAACCTACTGCACTTCAAAACCCGATTTTTCTTGACGGTTCAAGCAACACAACATTCAAAGATCATGAAACTGACATGGGGCGATACATGCTGAGCAAGGGCGTAACACTGCGCGGGCTCGAAGTTTTCGAGGCTTTGGCGGCGACAGGCTCCGTCGCCCAGGCTGCCACTATCACTGGACTGAGTCAGCCGGCGGTCAGCCAGCAACTGCGAAATCTGGAAACTGCACTGGCAACCGACCTGGTCGATCACGGCAAGCGTCCCATGCGGCTGACACCTGCCGGCACAAGTTTCTTGGCACGGGCAGAAGCAGCGTTGTCCCAGTTGCGGCTGGCACAGTCGGAGTTAACGGTGATGGACCTCGCGCATCTGTCTGCGCTTTCCATCGGCGTCATTGACGACTTCGAAAATGACCTGACGCCCCGTTTGGTGACGATTCTGGCAGACAGCCTCACACGGTGCAAATTCACCCTTGCAACAGCGCCCAGCCACGAAATCCTGCAAGCCATTGCGGACAAGAGCCTCCATATCGCGATCTCCGCCAGCGACGGCACAATGCGTGATGGCGTGCTTGAATACCCGCTTGCCCGCGATCCTTTCATCCTTGTGGCCCCCCGCGGCGTCGTCCGAAACAATGAACCGATGGCCATCCTGCCTGACCTGCCATTTTTGAGGTATGAGCGCGAGCAACTCATATCACGCCAGATCGAAGCTCACCTGGCGCGCCAGAAGCTCAGCTTCGCAGATCGGTTCGAGATCGGCAGTCATTTGGCCCTTATGGCCATGGTTGCGCGTCGGATCGGATGGACGGTGACGACACCATTGGGATACATGCGCGCTGGACGGTTCCACGATCAGGTCGAAGCGTTCCCTCTGCCTTTCAAGCCCTTCTCACGAACGATATCGCTTTACGCGAGTGCCGACTGGGCGGGCGAGGTTCCGACGGATGTCGCCGATACCATGCGCAGACTGATAAAGACACACATGATAGACCCAGCCCTGGCACAACTGCCCTGGCTTGCAGGAGAACTGCGGCTTTTGGATGCCTGACCGAAGTAATCGAGGAAATACGACATGCCAGCGCCCTCAATCGTAATCCTGACTGGAGCGGGCATCTCCGCCGAAAGCGGGCTTGGCACGTTCCGTGACGAAGGCGGCCTCTGGGCCCAACACCGCATTGAGGATGTCGCAACTCCCGAGGGGTTTTCACGCAACCCCCAACTCGTCACGGACTTTTACAATGCACGGCGTGCGCAAGCGGCGAAGGCAACACCCAATGCAGCGCACAGAGCAATCGCCCTACTGCAGACAAGACACGGTGGCGCAATCACGCTTGTTACTCAGAACGTGGATGACTTGCACGAGAAGGCGGGCAGCCAGGATGTTATTCACATGCATGGTGCGTTGAATTCAGCGCTATGCGCACACTGTGAGCATCGCTGGCCTGCATCGCTGAAAATGAGCGTTGGCCAGGATTGCCCGAAATGCAACGCGCCTGCTGCGCGTCCAGACATCGTCTGGTTCGGCGAAATCCCCTACCATATGGAACGGATCGAGAAAGCCCTGGCGCGGGCGGACATCTTCGTTGCCATAGGGACATCCGGCAATGTCTACCCAGCGGCAGGGTTTGTTCAGATGGCCCGCCATGTGGGCGCAGAAACGCTGGAAATGAACCTCGAGCCAGGTGAGAACATCAATCTCTTTGATGATGCCCGACCCGGAAAAGCATCCGAAACAGTCCCCATCTGGGTGGAAGAGATGCTGGCGGGGTAAGGCGGATCAAGGTCCGCCTTACGATTTTTTGGTGAGCTTAGTGGGAGTGTTCGCCGTGGGCGCCCGCTTCGGGCTTGCGTTCATTGTCAATCGGGATGGTGACGACGACTTCACCCGCCTTTTCGAAGACAAGCGTGACATCAATCGTGGCATCTTGCTCGAGAGGGGCCGTCAGGCCCATCAGCATCACGTGATCACCACCACGCAACATGTGGTGCGTACCACCGGCGGGCAAGTCGATCCCACCGTCGATTTCGGTCATTTGCAGGACGCCATCGCTGACCTCTATATGGGTATGCAATTCAACGCGTGCAGCCGCATCGGTGCGCGCAGCGATCAGTGTATCATCCTGATCGGTTTCATTGCGGATCATCATGAAAGCGGCGCCTGACTTTGCAGCAGGGCTCGCGGCGCGGGCGTAAGGATCCAGTACCGTGATGCCTTCGGCAAAGGCGGGAAAAGAAAGCAGGGCTGCTGCAAAAGCGGCAGCAAAGGTCGTGCGAAAGGACATGCTGTCCTCCTGTATGCAAAAGGGTCGTGTCAGTTTGAGTGGGATCAGACCCAAGCAGGAGGTCCACGCGCAGACGGGTCTTCAACTGCCGTCCCCTCGGGGACTATATGCGTTTCCCAATCTACGCGTGTTGATCCGAGCGATAAGGGCAGCGCAGCGGCAGAGAATGGAACGACCGCTGCCAGCAAATGCAAGGCGCAGTCCGGGCAAAGATGGGGTGCTGCAGTCGGTTCCCCGTCTGCATCCACGAACACTGTCACGACCGTCGTGCCCGAGCAGATCACCATCTGATCCACTGCGGTAGCTGCGCCACGTGCAATGGCTGCACTGTGGCTCGTCACCGCCAACAGAAGGCTCAGGAGGATGGCATGAAAGGTTCGCTGCATGACAGTATATCTAAAGCCGTCGAGATGCCTGCTCAACTGCGGCACAATCGCATGCACGGCGCAACGCCAACACGCCTCTTGCAAACAATAAAAACCCCGCCTGCGTCGCAGACGGGGTTTTTGCGTAAGTACGTCAGGCTCAGGCCGTTGCGGCTTGGGCTTTCGCAATCTCTTTCTTGACCTTCAGCGCGCGGTCGGACAATTCGACATCCTTGGCCTTCGCCAAGAAGGCGTCCAGACCACCGCGATGATCGACCGAGCGCAGCGCGGCCGCTGAGATGCGCAGCTTGATGCCGCGGCCCAGCGTTTCGGACTGCAGGGTCACGTCGTTCAGGTTCGGCAGGAAACGCCGACGGGTCTTGTTGTTGGCGTGGCTGACATTGTTGCCAGTCATCGGGCCTTTACCGGTCAGTTCGCATACGCGCGACATGGGTTTATCCTCTTCTCCGCTGTGCCGTCTGGTCCGTGTTGCGGGGTCCGAAACGACATAGGCACCGCGCAGGTAGAGCGGCGCCCTCGAATTTCGTTCGGTGGCTTTAGGGGGAATCGGGGACCGGGTCAACCCGGGGCGCGGTGAATTTGGCATCCAACACTTCCAGCATCCGCTCTGCGGCGACCGATGGCGCAAGTGCACCTTTCGCGACCTGTGTGCCAAGCTGTTCCATCGCCTGTCTGGCAGACACGCCATCCAGCTTGGACAACAGGGCCGATCTCACGTCTTCCTCAAACCAGTAGCGCGCCTGCGCTGCGCGGGTTGCGTCGAAAAACCCCGCATCCCGCCGCCACTCAACAAGCGCCTGCATATCAGCCCACGCAGAGTCCAAACCCTCTTCGGCAAGCGCCGATACCATCATCGCCTTGGGATATCCGTCCGGGTCCTGTGGTCGTTTGCGCAGAAGCCGCAGGGCGCCCGCATAGTCGGCACATGTCCGGGTTGCAGCAGGTTTCAGGTCACCATCCGCCTTGTTGATCAGGATCATGTCTGCCATCTCCATTATCCCCCGCTTGACGCCCTGCAATTCATCCCCGCCAGCGGGAGCAAGCAGCAACAGAAACAGGTCGGACATCTGGGCCACAACGGTTTCAGACTGGCCGACACCCACCGTTTCGATCAGGACCACGTCGAAACCCGCCCCTTCGCACAGGGCAACAGCCTCGCGCGTGCGCCGGGCAACTCCACCCAGATGCGTCTGGCTGGGTGACGGGCGGATGAACGCGCCGGGTTCCCGGCTCAAACGGTCCATCCGCGTCTTGTCCCCGAGGATTGATCCACCGGAACGAGCCGAGGACGGATCGACGGCCAGCACGGCCACGCGCAAACCTGCCTGGACAAGCGTCATGCCAAAGGCTTCGATAAAGGTGGATTTGCCGACACCCGGCGTGCCCGACAATCCAATGCGCAGCGCCTGGCGATCCCTGGGCAACGCCGCCAGCACCTTTGCCGCCTGCGCACGATGATCCGCGCGCCCACTTTCGACCAGCGTGATCCCACGCGCCAACGCCCGGCGCTCACCGTTTGCAATGCGTTGGGACAGATCCTGAATATCCATGGCCGCTTTCTGCGGGCGCATCCCCCAAATGTCCAGTGTTGGCGCCCCCAGCGCCTTCGGCCATAAGGCAGTCATGAGCCGCCTGCCCATTGACGATATCCTGCCCGAACTGATCGACACGCTGCGCGTGGAAGGCCGCGCTGTGCTGCAAGCGCCGCCGGGCGCGGGAAAGACGACGCGCGTCCCGCTTGCGATACTCGAAGCAAACCTTACGGCGGGACGTATTCTGATGCTTGAGCCGCGCCGCTTGGCCGCCCGAAACGCGGCCGAGCGCATGGCCCAGACACTGGGAGAAAAGGCCGGGCAAACGGTCGGCTACCGCATCCGCGGCCACAGTGCCACGGGCAATGGCACCCGGATCGAAGTGGTGACCGAAGGCATCCTGACGCGCATGTTGCAGGACGCCCCCGATCTGCCGGGCGTGGGGGCCGTCATCTTCGACGAATTCCACGAACGCTCGCTCAACGCGGATCTGGGCCTCGCGCTTTGCCTGGAAGTCGCCGACGCCTTGCGAGATGACCTGATCCTGCTGGCCATGTCGGCGACGCTGGATGCAGAGCCGGTTGGGGATGTGATGCACGCTCCAATCCTGACGTCCGAGGGGCGCAGTTTTCCGGTGACACCGCATTGGTTGGATACTCCCCTGCAAAAGGGGGTGAGGTTCGAAGCCGCGATGGCCGACCTGATCCGCACGGCATATCACAAGGCGCCGGGTGGGCTACTCGCCTTTCTGCCGGGCGAAGGCGAAATCAGGCGGACGGCTGCGATGCTGACCGATCTGCCGAATGTGCAGCCTCTGTTCGGTGCAATGGACTTCAAGGCGCAACGCGCTGCCGTCACCCCCTCTGACACGCGAAAGATCGTTCTGGCCACGTCGATTGCGGAAACATCGCTAACTATCCCCGACATTCGAATTGTCGTCGATGGTGGGCGAGCCCGGCGCGCGCAATTTGATCCATCCTCGGGCATGTCGCGGTTGATCACCGAACGCGTAACCCGCGCCGAAGCAACCCAAAGGGCGGGCCGCGCCGGGCGAGTGAATCCTGGCGTTGCTTACAAACTTTGGACCCGAGGGGAGGATGGTGCCCTCGCCGCGTTCCCACCGCCGGAAATCACCGCAGGCGACTTGGCGAGTTTTGCGTTGGAACTGGCGATGTGGGGCGCGGGCGAGGCCGACCTGCGCTTTGTCACGCCTCCTCATCAGGGCCGCTTGGACGAAGCCCGTGGTGTTCTACGCATGTTGGGTGCGCTTGATGCTCAAAACCGCATCACCCCGCATGGTCGGCAACTGGCACGTCAACCGCTGCACCCTCGCCTCGCCCATATGCTTGTGCAGGCAGGCAAAGATGCCGCGCCGCTTGCCGCCCTTCTGGCTGACCGCGATCCGCTGCGCGGGCAAGGTGTGGATCTGGCGCTGCGCCTGCGCGCGCTGAAATCACCGCAAGACTTCGGAGATGCTGCACATCGTGGCGCCATCGAACGAATTCGGGATGAGGCGAAACGGCTGGCTGCGGGGCAAGAGCGCAGGCCGACCCTCGGCCCTGCCGCGATGGCTGCCCTCGCCTACCCCGACCGCGTCGGCAAACGGCGACCCGGCGACGCGCCGCGCTATGTCCTGTCCGGCGGCAAAGGGGCCGTGATGCCGGACGGGGATGCCTTGGCAGGGCAAACACTGATCGTGGCAACAGACCTGGACGGAAACCCACGCGAAGCAAGGATCAGGCAAGCCGCGACGCTATCGCTGTCAGAACTCGAAGACCTGTTTTCCGATCAGATCGCATGGCACGACATCTGCACGTGGTCAAAACGGGATGGCGCCGTTCTGGCCCGAACCCAGAGACGGTTCGGCGCGCTCATCCTTGAGGATCGTGCTTGGCATGATGCACCGGATGAGGTTATCGGCCGCGCCATGCTGGATGGAGTAAAACAGCTCGGACTGCAGCCATCGAAGGGTGCCAAACGATTGCTGGCCCGTGCCGCGCTTATGGATGATGGCTTTCCCGACCTCAGTTCCGAGACGCTATTGGAGACACTGGAAGACTGGTTGCTACCGCATGTTACAGGGCTGCGGACCGCGGCAGATTGGAAAGGGTTCGACATCTTGCCGGCGCTGCAAACCCACCTTGGCTGGGACAACATGCAACGTCTGGACCGCGAAGTGCCCGGTCATTTCGAGACACCGTTGGGCCGAAGAGTACCCATCGACTATGACGAGACCACCCCCGGTATCTCCGTGCGTCTGCAGGAAATGTTCGGTGTGACCCGGCATCCGATGGTGGGACAGGTGCCGCTGCAGATCACCCTGCTGTCACCGGCTCAGCGGCCCGTGCAGGTGACCTCGGACCTGGCGGGTTTCTGGGCCACCTCGTATGCGGATGTGCGCAAGGATATGCGTGGGCGATATCCAAAGCATCCCTGGCCAGAAGACCCGACGGAAGCTGACCCCACATTGCGCGCCAAGCCAAAGCGATGAAGCCTAACCCCGGATCTGCTCCGGAGTGAGGCCGGGCGGTCCCTTTCCGGCGGCTTCCGCTTTCCTGATCAGATAGCGCATCCTCGCATTGAGAGGTGCCTGCCGCCCATGACGGTCCGCCAGCGAGATGATGGCGCCTTGCAGGGCGTCTATCTCGGTGCGCCGATCACGCTTCAGGTCATCCCACATGGAAGACCGGGCATGAGCATCGATGGTCAGCATTTGTGCCGCGATGCGGCGAAAGATCGGCGTCGGCAGGCGCAGGATATGAGGGATCAGGCGCGGCGGCGCTGCGGTGGTTTTGGCCGGGGAAATCCCGGCGGCAGTCAAGATGCGAAGGGCTTCGGCCATCTGATCCGCCATCAGACGACGCCACACCCGGTCTTGCAGTTGTGTTAGCAAGGGCAGATCGGACAACGCATTGATCGCGTTCCCTAGGTTGATGAGAAGTTTACCCCATTGCACCGCTTCGATGTTGCCCACCTGACGCCAGTTCAACGCCGGCGTGGACAGGTCTGGCAATGGCCCCGCTTCGATCAGAATGTCACCCGACGTTGCACGGTGGTAGTGCGTGGCTCCTTCAGCAACGACGTTGAACGGAACCATCGCTGCGCGCACATCGGCCGCTGGCAAAGCCGCACGGAGAATGGCTGCGTTTTCGACTCCGTTTTGCAGGCTGATCACCTGTGCTTCGGGCGCATGTACCGCAATTTCGCGCGCCATGTCGGCAGTATCGCCTGATTTCACGCAAACCAACACCACATCGGCCCCGGCAATTGCACCCTCTGCCATGTCTGACATTCGTGGAGCCATCACGTCTTCTGCGCTGCCAGCGTAGTCGGTCAACTGCAGCCCATGTTCGGCACAGGCCTTTGCGACACGCGGGCGTGCAAGGAAGCGGACATCGTGTCCGGCAGCAGCCAACAGGCCGCCAACGTAACAGCCAATGCTGCCAGCCCCGGCGACTGCTATGCGTGGACCCGCCAAAGCGTCAGGCGCCCAAACACCACCGCATGATCGCCTTTTGGGCGTGCAAACGGTTTTCTGCCTCATCGAAGATCACGGAATGCGCGCCGTCCATCACTTCGGATGTTGCCTCATCGTCCCGGTGGGCAGGGAGGCAGTGCATGAACAGGCTTTCGCTCTTGGCTTTGCCCATGAGGTCGGCATTGACCTGATACCCGCGCAACTGGTTGTGCCGCCGCTCACGTGCAGACTGCGGATCGTGCATGCTGACCCACGTGTCGGTCACCACAAGATCGGCATCCTGTACAGCGACATCAGGGTCACGCTCGGTCTTGTACAGACCGGCCAGGGCCGGTTCCGGATCAAGCGGTTCAGGTCCGGTAAATGTGAGATCGAATTCAAATTGCTTGGCAGCATGAGCAAAGCTGGCAAAGACATTGTTGCCATCCCCGGACCACACCACTTTCCTGCCCTTGATCGGCCCGCGGTGCTCTTCGAAAGTCATGACGTCGGCCATGATCTGACAGGGATGCGTGCGGTTGGTCAGCCCGTTGATCACCGGGACAGAGGCGTATTCGGCCATCTCCAGCAGTGTTGCTTCCTCAAACGTGCGGATCATGATCAGGTCCACATATCTGCTAAGGACACGGGCAGTGTCCGCGATCGTCTCGCCGTGACCCAACTGCATGTCGCTGCCCGACAGCACCATAGTCTGCCCGCCCATCTGGCGCACGCCCACGTCAAACGACACGCGGGTCCGCGTCGACGGCTTTTCGAAAATCAGGGCGACCATGTGACCGGCAAGCGGCTGTTCATCGTCCGGCGCACCTTTTGGACGTCCGGCCCGCGCTGCTTTCATGGCATGAGCGTTGTCGATGATCTTGCGCAGCTCGGGCTGTTCGGTTGTGTGAATATCAAGGAAATGTGTCATATACGTTCTCTTCGGTGGAGAGATCCGGGGGCTGTCTGCCCCCGGACCCCCGAGGATTTTTTGGAACAGAGAAGGATCAGGCGGCCATCGCCTTTGCGGCTGCGTCCAAGCGGCTGACGGCCTCGGCAATCTCGGCGTCTGTGACCGTGAGCGGCGGCAAAAGGCGGATCGTGTTGTCAGCAGCGGGCACTGTAATCACCTCTTGCGCATATCCGGCCGAAACGACGTCTGCGCACGGAAGCTTGCATTTGATGCCAAGCATGAGGCCCGATCCACGCACCATGTCAAACACATCCGGGTGCGCAGCCGCCAAACCCTCGAGCTTTTGGCGCAAAAGCCCGGCCTTGCGATTCACATCATTGAGAAATGCCGGATCGCCCACGATATCGAGCACGGCGGAGCCGACGGCACAGCCCAACGGGTTGCCGCCATAGGTTGACCCATGCGTTCCGGCTGTCATGCCACTTGCGGCGTCCTCGGTCGCAAGCACGGCTCCAAGCGGAAAACCTCCTCCAATGCCCTTGGCCACCATCATGATGTCAGGTTCGATCCCTGCCCATTCATGGGCAAAGAGTTTTCCCGTCCGCCCAACACCGCACTGCACTTCATCGAGGATCAGCAGGATTCCCTTTTCATCGCAAAGGTCGCGCAAGCCTTTCAGGCACTGATCGGGCACGGGAATGATCCCGCCTTCACCCTGCACCGGTTCGATCAAGATGGCAGCTGTTTTCTCGGTGATCGCAGGTGCCAGTGCGTCATGGTCGCCGAACTCAAGATGCGTGAAACCGGGCAAGAGCGGGCCAAAGCCTTTGGTCATCTTTTCGGACCCGGCTGCCGCGATCCCAGCCGACGACCGACCATGGAAACTGCCGGAAAAGGTGATGATGTCGACCTTTTCCGGATGCCCTTTGTCATACCAGTACTTGCGCGCCATCTTCACGGCCAGCTCACAGGCTTCAGTGCCCGAGTTGGTGAAGAACACGGTGTCGGCAAAGGTTGCATCGACCAGCTTGTCCGCGAGGGTCTTTTGTTGCGGGATGTGATACAGGTTCGACGTATGCCACAACGCGTTCGCCTGCTCAGTCAATGCCTGTGTCAGGGCCGGGTGTGCATGACCCAAGGCGTTTACGGCAATACCGGCCCCGAGATCCAGGAAACGTCGGCCATCCGCCTCGATCAGCCAGGCGCCTTCGCCTTTGACAAAAGTCAAAGGAGCGCGGTTGTAGGTTGGCAGAACGGACGTGATCATGCGGATCATCCTTTTTTAGAAAGCCAATGCGTCAAAGCACGTTGGTGCATGAGGCAATAGGCGGGGTCAACAATTTTGAGAGTTGGGGAGTGCCATTGCGGCACGAGGAATCAGTCGCAGCGTTGGCTGCGTCGCACGGCTCGTCGGAGGGTGTGCAGACTGATCATGCGACGCGTCTAGGCGAGAAATCCAGAACATGCCAGTAAAATCACGCTTGCACTCACCGCCGCAGAGGCGCACGCATCCACCATGTTCGCGCCAAAGGCTCAAAACCCAGCGCTCGCGGCGCTGCTGATCACCTGCGCCTGCGCCTTCATCGCGGCGACAACACTGTTTGCCAAGGCATTGGGCACTGACCAATTCGGCACACCGCTGCACCCGTTCCAAATCAGCTTCGGACGCTTCCTGTTCGCCTTCCTGACGCTCAGCACAGTTGCGCTGGTAGTAAGACCGACACTGCAACGTCCTCATCTCGGCTTGCACCTTGCGCGGACAACAAGTGGATGGGCTGGCGTCACCCTCATGTTCGCATCCGTGGCTTACATTCCGCTGGCCGACGCCACGGCGATTTCCTTTCTGAACCCGGTCTTCGGGATGATCCTGGCAATCCCGCTTTTGGGTGAGCGGGTGGGCAAATGGCGTTGGCTGGCGGCCGCCATTGCTCTGGTCGGCGCGATGATCCTGCTGCGTCCCACTCCGGAGAGCTTCCAACCCGCAGCGTTGCTGGCCCTCGGCGCGGCCATGGCGCTCGGTCTTGAGTTGAGCTTCATCAAGAAGCTGACCGGGCGCGAGGGACCTTTTTCGATCCTCTTGGTCAACAATGCCATCGGGCTTTGCATCGCGGGCATTGCCGTGTCTTTTGTCTGGATATCTCCGAGCGGAACGCAATGGGTGCTGATGGCTGGCGTCGGATGTGCCATGGCGGCGGCACAAGCGTGTTTCGTCAACGGCATGGCGCGGGCTGACGCCAGCTTCGTTGCGCCCTTCAGCTACGCCACACTCATCTTCGCGGCGCTCTATGACATTGCTTTTTACGGCGTGATCCCGGACGGCATCACCCTACTGGGTGCGGGAATCATTATCGCGGGTGCGTTGCTTCTGGCGCTGCGCGAAGGGCGCCAGGTCAAATCGAAGACCACAGGTCGTCCCTTGTAACTTTGACGCGTGTGATTAGAATAGGGCGCTGACACTCAATGAGACACAAAGGCGGCCCCGCGAGAGGCCGCTTTTTAAATCGGAAAGCCTGCTGATGTCCTGGACCGACGAACGCGTTGAACTCTTGAAGAAAATGTGGGGCGAGGGCCAGTCGGCCAGCCAGATCGCCAAAGAGCTTGGCGGCGTTACGCGCAACGCAGTGATCGGCAAGGTGCACCGCCTGGGCCTTTCGAACCGTGCAGGTGGCGGATCAAGCGCAACAACGGCCAAGGCGGACGCGAAGCCGAAGGCGGCCCCCAAGGCCAAGGCGGAGCCGAAACCGCAGCCCAAAACGGAGCCAGCGGTCAAACCGGCACCCGCTCCTGAAGCAAAGGCTGTCGTGCCCGCCCGCAAGCAGATCATTCCGGCAGGCCAACCGCTTCCTCCGCAACCTTCGGCCAACGAAATCAGCCCAGAGGCACTGGCGAAGGTGAACGAGGTTGAAAAGAAGGCAAAGAAAATCAGCCTCATGGAACTGACCGAACGGACTTGTAAATGGCCCGTGGGTGACCCTGCAACAGATAACTTCTGGTTCTGCGGCCTACCGGTTCAACAGGGCAAACCCTACTGCGAAGCGCATGTTGGGGTGGCCTTCCAGCCGATGTCCTCGCGCCGCGATCGTCGTCGCTGATCATAGGGCCGCCTAACGGCGAAACCATCATTTCAGGGGGCTCTGCCCCGGCCTTCGGCCACCCCCGAAGTATTTTCGGCCAGAAGAAAATAGGCTCTTCAATATCTTGCCGGTTCGTCGTGTTACCGGCCTGGGCGCCAGCGATCTGCGAGAAACTCATCCTTTCGCTTTGTCGCGCAAGCGCAATGCATTGCTCACTACGAAAACCGACGACAGAGCCATGGCCAGCGCCGCAAGCGCCGGAGACAGTTGCGGACCGCCAAATGGGACGAGAACACCGGCGGCCACAGGGATTAGTGCCGTGTTGTAGAAAAAGGCCCAGCCGAGGTTCTGCCAGATGTTGCGCAATGTCGCGGCGCTGATACGCAACGCACGCAACACCGCCCCCGGTTCAGGTGACATCAGCACAACGTCTGCTGCCTCGATGGCAGCATCGGTGGCTCCATTTACGGCAAGTCCAACATCCGCCGATGCTAGGGCCGGTGCATCGTTCAAGCCGTCCCCGACATAGGCGATTGCACCGTGCGCCGCGCGAAGATCTTGCAGCGTCTGTACCTTCTGATCAGGTTTGACGCCGGCCACCACTGTGTCGATATCCAGTTCCTGTCCAACATGATTGGCTGCCGCCACCGTGTCGCCCGATATCATGGCGACGACGCGTCCCTCCGCCTTCAACGATGCAATTGCGGATGCAGCACCGCCGCGCACAGTATCACGTATCTCGAAGACTGCGGCATGTTTGCCATCAATGGCAACATGTACGACCGTTGCCCCGGTTTTTGCCCACTGTTTTGCATTGTCATTGAGTGCAGGTTCAACGGCACACCCGGTATTCGTCAACATTTCAACGTTGCCCACGACCACACGGTGCTGATCGACATCTGCCATGGCGCCATTGCCCAAAACCGCCTCGAACCGCGTGACGTCCGCGGCTTTTTCCAGTGCAGCATCTACGATGGCCTTCGCGACGGGGTGTTCAGACAGAGTTTCGAGCCCAGCAGCAAGAGCCAGAACGTTATCCGCATTCCAACCATCGACAACGGCGATGTCATGCAACACCGGCTTGCCGTGGGTCAACGTGCCCGTCTTGTCAAAGGCCACGACTTTCGCGTCCTGCAAGCGCTGCAACGCATCCCCCTTGTGAAAAAGGACCCCAAGTTCCGCCGCTCGCCCTGTGCCCACCATCACAGACATCGGCGTGGCCAGACCCATGGCGCAAGGGCACGCAATGATCAGAACGGATACCGCCGACACAACGGCCGGTGCGAGACCGGCGAGCATCCACCAAGTGACAAATGTGATTGACGCAATCAGCAAGACAGCGGGCACGAAGCGGGCGGTGATCCGGTTGACCAAAGCCTCGACCGGCAGGCGCGCGGCTTGTGCGTCACGGGTCAGTGCAGTGATGCGCGCCAGCACTGTGTCATCGCCCACATGGGTCGCGCGCAAGTCCAGGCTTCCAGTGGTTGCAACCGTACCAGCGGTAATCAGATCACCAGCCTGCTTCAGAACAGGTATCGGCTCGCCAGTCAGCATGCTTTCATCGATGTGGCTATGACCGCTTTCGACCACTCCATCGACGGGCACACGCCCTCCCGGTCTCAGACGCAGCAGATCACCAGTCACGACTTGCGACAGAGATATGTGTTCGGTGCTGCCCTGCGAGACGCGTTCCGCAGTCTCGGGACGGAGCGAGAGCAACCGACGCACCGCGTCGCCCGTTCGTCCCTTTGCACGCGCTTCGAGCCAACGGCCCATGAGGATCAAAGTGACGATGACGGCCGCCGCCTCGAAATATACACCCGAAGGAGGAAGGATACCCGGGGCGAGGACTGAAAACGCAGAGAATGCAAAGGCGGCACCGGCACCCAAGGCCACAAGCGCATCCATGTCCGGGCGCGCCTGGACCAGGCCTGGGAAACCTCGGCGAAAGAAACTGTTCCCAGGTCCGGCAAGAACGATTGCGGTCAAAACCAGCTGGAACAAATGACTGTTCGTGGCACCAATGTTGCGCATCACCCAGTGATGAAACGGTGGAAAGGCGTGTCCGCCCATTTCAATGAGAAACACAGGCAGCGTCAGAACACCGGCAAAAATAAATCGGCGGAAGAGGGCTGACACTTCGTCCATTGTGTCCGCCTTGAATGTCTGTTTCGGATTGTCCGCCGGATATCCTGCATCACGCAGGGCGACATATACCTCCGTATCGTTTCCAAGAGTTTCAAACACCACCGATTTCGTCGGCAGTCGCGCGTCTGCGCGTACAACCCCCGGAGCAGCGCGTATAGCAGCTTCAATCCGTCCGACGCATGAGGCGCAGGACATGCCAGAAACACGGACCTCGACCCTGCGAAGCTCGGCCGGATAGCCGGCACGCTCCATGGCTTGAACTACGTCCACTGCTGAAACACCGGACACGCGAGCACTGTGGTCAGCCAAGTTCACACGGACATCTCGCGCACCCGGCATCGCGATCAGTGCTGCTTCTGCGCGGCCGACGCAGGACGCACAGTTCAGGCCAGACACTTCAAAGGTCAAAACATCGCTCATGCGATCCACATAGGGCTTCCAGTCACTGGAAGGTCAAGACCTCGAGTGAAACAAACCATGGCGGAGGTGTGAGTTGTGCGTCAGGCGTGACCATGACAGGAAGACGCGGTGCCGAACTCTGGAAGACGACCGATGAAAGACATCCCTCCCTCCTCTCCCCGCGCAGCGGACGTTCTGGCAACCCGGCTTTTCGATGCCGGTTGCCGCTTTGCCTTTGGCATGCCGGGCGGTGAAGTTCTGACAATTGTCGACGCGCTGGAACGCGCAGGCATCAGGTTCATTCTGTGCAAGCACGAAAACGCCGCCGCCTTCATGGCCGAAGGTGCTTGGCACCGGACAGGCGCACCAGGCATCCTTGTTGCTACGGTCGGCCCCGGCGCTTTGAACGGGGTGAATGCGGTCGCGAACGCCCATCAGGACCGCGTGCCGCTGATCGTTCTGGCAGGCTGCGTCGATGCGGATGAGGCGCAGACTTACACCCACCAGGTTCTTGATCAGACCCAGGTGTTCCGCCCCATCACAAAGGCGACGTTTACCTTGAACACCGGTGCGGCGCACGTGATCGCGGACAAGGCAGTGGGCATCGCACTCGAGGGCCGGCCCGGACCCGTTCACATCGATGTTCCGATCACCGTTGCGGTCACCCCGGTTACACCTGAAATACCAGCCCGACGCACTACGGCAGAGCCTGTGGTCCCTGCGCCCGCAACGATGGATCAGATGCGGGCAACTCTCGCGCGCGCCGACCGCCCCGTTCTGATTGTTGGCGTTGATGCCTTGAACGAGGGCTTCGACACGCGCCGTCAGGACATATCGTCGGCGCTTCAGACCTTTGTCGATACTTTCAACGTGCCCGTCATCACGACGTACAAGGCCAAGGGTCTGCTGCCCGAAGATCACCCGCTTGCCTTGGGTGGTGCGGGCCTGTCGCCCAAAGCTGACAAGATCCTATTGCCGCTCGTGCAGCGCGCCGATCTGATCATTGGATTGGGCTATGACCCGATCGAGATGCGGACCGGCTGGCGCGACTTCTACTACCCCGGCATCCAGACCATGATCGACATCACGGCCGAGCCGAACCATCACTACATGCATCAGGCCACGATGAACGTGGTGGGTGATTGCGGCGCAACCCTTGCTGCGATGGCCGATGGCGTGACACCCCGCGCGACCTGGGCCGCAGACGAGATCGCGACAGCCAAGGCCGATCTGGCAAAGGCGTTTCCGACCGACGACGATTGGGGGCCAGCCGCCGTCATCGACACCTGCCGCCATGCCCTTCCGCGCAACGCACTTGCAACCGCCGACAGCGGCGCACACCGCATCCTGCTCAGCCAGATGTGGGAATGCTACGAGCCGCGCGGGCTCATGCAATCGTCGGCCCTCTGCACGATGGGTTGCGCCATTCCACTGGCCATGGGCGCGCAGGTTGCGGACCCAGACCGGACCGTCGTCAGTTTTTCGGGTGATGCCGGTTTCTTGATGGTTGCAGGCGAGTTGTCGACAGCCGCCGAACTGGGACTGAAATCCATCTTCGTCGTCTTTGTCGATGCATCCCTCGCCCTGATCGAGTTGAAACAGCGGCAGCGGCAGTTGCGCAACGCGGGCGTCGACTTTGCGAAGCATGACTTCGCCGCCATGGGCCGCGCCTTTGGTGGCGCGGGTCACACCGTGACCTCGCGCGTTGAACTGCAGGACGCGCTGGCCGTCGCACAGTCCGCCGACACCTTTACAGTCATTGCCGCCGTCATCGACAGAGGAGCCTATGATGGCCGCATCTGAGACACCGGGCGCGCTCGACGGTCTGTTTGTTCTCGACCTGTCGCGTATCCTTGCTGGGCCTACCGCCACGCAGCTTATGGGCGATATGGGTGCCACAGTCATCAAGATCGAAAACCCCAAAACCGGCGGTGATGACACACGCAGCTGGGGTCCGAACTACGCCCGCGACCGCGACGGTAGTCCGACAGATCTGTCGGCCTATTTCATGGCCGCAAACCGCAACAAGCAGTCGGTGGCCGTCGACCTGTCGACCGAGGATGGGCAGGCCATCGTCCGCCAATTGGCCGCCCGCGCCGACGTGGTGATCGAAAATTACAAACCCGGCGGACTGGTCAAATATGGCCTGGACCACGATACGCTGCTCAAGGCGCATCCGGGTCTGGTCTATTGCTCCATTTCAGGCTTCGGTCAGACCGGACCAAACCGGGACAAGCCGGGCTACGACCTGATGGCGCAGGGTTATGGCGGGATCATGTCGCTCACCGGCGACCCGAATGGCACACCGACCAAGGTCGGCGTAGGCATCGCAGATGTCATGTGCGGGATGTATGCAACCATCGGCATTCTGGCGGCACTGCGCCACCGCGACCAGACGGGTGAAGGGCAACATATCGACCTCAGTCTCGTGGATGCGCAGATGGCGTGGCTGATCAATGAAGGGTGCAACTACCTCGTTTCCGGCAACGTGCCTGAACGGCGCGGCAATGCGCACCCGAACATCGTGCCATACGATGCCTTTGCGACATCGGACGGCCACGTATTGGTGGCCGTGGGCAACGATAGCCAGTTCGCCCGCTTCTGCGACGCCATCGGCGCCCCGGAACTCGGCTCCGATCCACGCTATACGACCAATCTAAACCGCATTGAAAATCGCGTGACACTGACCGCCTCGCTGACGCCAATCCTGGCGAAAATGACGAAGGATCAACTGCTTGAGAAAATGCATGCGGTGAAGGTGCCGGGCGGGCCAATCCACGATGTTGCAGAGGCGCTGACCTCCGATCAAGCGCAGGCCCGGGGCACGGTTGTTGCGGTCGAACGGGATGACGTGGCGGACGGATACGTCCGGCTCTTGGCGAATCCGCTCAAGTTCTCTGCAACGCCCGTAACATACCGGCACGCGCCGCCGCGATTTGGGCAGGATACGGAAGCGGTTCTTGCAACATTAGGCCCTCAAAACACGCAAGAAAATCCTGACTGAGCCCTGCGCTTTGGCCGGTTTTCGCCTGCTTTTCACGAATGTGCTGACATTTTGCTCACGGAACCGCCTACGGAGTTTCACGGTTACGTGTGTCTAGACCTCATGACATGTCAAAGGCCCATAGATGGTCTACACCAAAAACAACAACGCATTCGGTAAGAGGTAGCGCCCCAATGATGCACGATATTTGCCAAGCGCCGGTCAGCCTGGACGACCCCGCTCTCGTTGAAGAGTGGAACGGCATGATCCGCGCCTTTATGGCACATGGCACAGCCACCCCAACGCATCTGAGTACCGTGCTGTCCGGTGCGCCCCACTTCGCCATGGGATTTGCAGCCAAGGGGCTGTTCTCGCTCATGATGGGCCGCAAGGAATTGTGGGACGTCGCACATCAGGCGGGCAAGGATGCGGTCGCTGCACTGGCCGTCTCCGGCGGAAGCGCACGCGAACGCCTTTGGGTCCGCGCGCTTGGCGAATGGCTGGATGGCCGCCCCTCGGGCGCCATCGCTGCGATGGAGCGCGTGCTGACCGAATACCCGACCGACACGCTGTCCGCCAAGGTCAGCCACGCCATCCGTTTCATCCTCGGGGATGGCGTGGGTATGCGCACATCGATCGAAAATGTGCTGGATGCGCACCGGGGGCACGCCCTCGAGGGGTATGTACACGGCTGTCACGCCTTCACGCTTGAGGAAACCGGCGACTACGCAGCAGCCGAAGCGGCGGGGCTCAAAGGGCTGGAATTGGCCACCGATGACGCATGGGGCTTGCACGCCGTTGCCCACGTCTATGACATGACGGCCAGACCTGATGTCGGTATCTCCCTGATCGAAAACAACGTCTCAGCTTGGGATCACTGCAACAACTTCCGTTACCACGTCTGGTGGCACAAGGCGCTTCTGCACCTCGACCGCGGTGAAAATGACATTGTTCTGGCGCTCTATGACCAGCAGATCCGAGCGGACAAGACCGACGACTACCGCGACATCGCCAACGCGACTTCGCTGCTGATGCGGCTTGAGCTTGAGGGCACGCAAGTGGGCAGCCGCTGGGACGAACTGGCCGACTTTGCGCAAAACCGTACCGATGACGGCTGCCTCGTGTTTGCCGACCTGCACTACCAGCTGGCACTAGGGGCTGCAGGCCGCGACGACGCACAGGCCGCGATGACGGCCCGCTTTGCGATCGATGCCGCACGCCAGGGCGAAATGCCCGCCCGCGTCGCCGATCCGGGCAAAGCCGCACTGGCCGGGCTCAACGCCTTTGCCGAAGGACGCTATGACGCCGCGTTCCGCGGTCTTGCTGCAGCACGGCCCACGATGCAGACCATCGGTGGCAGCCACGCCCAGCGCGACGTGTTTGAGCGGATGACGATCGACGCGGGATTGCGCTCGGGAATGTACGACGCGACCGAGGCTCTGCTGGAAGACCGGATTGCCCGGCGCGCAGGCGCGATCGACCGGTTCTCTGCCACACGGCTCGCGTCGATTCAGGATGCCCGGCGTATCCCCGCGCAATAGCACGCGGGTATGGCGCGGATTTGTAAGGTTAAGTAGACAGCGGCCATGACTTTTGCCGACCCCACGAACACTGCCGCGGCTCCGTCCGTATCGGCCAGCGCCAACCCGGTCCGGGTGCGCGACATCCGCTTGGATTTCTTCCGCGGCATCGCGATGTTCATCATCCTGTTTGCCCACACGCCGGGCAACTTCCTGACGCGCTGGATCCCGGCCCGCTGGGGATTTTCGGACGCGACCGAGATGTTTGTGTTCTGCTCTGGCATGGCCTCTGCCATCGCATTCGGCGCCACATTCGACCGTGCTGGCTTTGCACTTGGCACCGCGCGGGTCGGTTACCGCATCTGGCAAGTCTACTGGGCGCATGTCGGCCTCTTCTTTGCCACCGCCGCCCTGCTTGTTTACGTCACTGACCTTGGAATCACGGATCGCAATTACTGGGGCCAGATGAACCTCTGGATGCTGTTCGTCGAAAGCGAGCATTGGGAAAACCCCAATATCCTGTTCAGCTTCATGACCCTGCAATGGGTGCCAAACCTGTTCGACATTCTGCCAATGTACATGGTGATCCTGGCCATGATGCCTCTGGTCATCGCACTCGCGCGCGTCCACCTCGGGTTGGTAGCGGCACTTTGCATTGCCATGTGGGTGCTCGGCCAGCGCCGGTTCATGGAGGCGGCAGGCCTGCCTTACCTGAACTTCACCGCGGAACCTTGGGTTGGCAATGACGACTGGCAACGCCGCTGGTTCTTGAACCCCTTCGCGTGGCAACTGGTCTTTTTCACGGGCTTTGCCTTCATGCGCGGTTGGTTGCCGAAACCGCCTGTAAATGCGCTGCTGATTGGCATCGCGACCTTCATCGTGCTGGCCAATATCCCCTTCTCCAGCATCGGCGTGCGCGAAAATGGCGGCCTCGGGCTCGACTGGGCACGCGAGTGGCGGAGCGAGAACCGGCAATGGATCTCGAAATCCGACTTTGGTATTTTGCGTTATATTCAATTCCTTGCCCTGGCCTACTTGGCTTGGGTTTTGGCCGGGGACAAAGGCAACCGTCTTCGGGTCACTGCAACCCATGCATTTGCCCGCGCATGGGAGAAGATCCTCACTTTGATTTTGAAGGTCGGCCAACAATCGCTTGCGGTGTTTGTCGTCTCGATCTTTGTCGCCCGTTTCAACGGCTTTGCCATGGATGTGCTGGGTCGCGACACGGGAACTGTGCTTGCCGTCAATGCGTTTGGCTGCGGGGTTCTGATCCTGACCGCCTATCTTGCGGGATGGTTCAAATCGACCCCATGGAAACCAAAGGTGACCCGCTGATGCTCCGACGCGAGTTTCTCGCATCCCTGGCCGCACTGGCCGCCGCCCCCAGCGCCTCCTGGTCGCAGGAGGAGCCCGGTTTGCAATTGGGCGATGCGACCGCGTTCAATCCTCAAGACGTGGTTGAACTGGCACGGCAAAAGGCGACCCACGCCTACGAACCCCGCCCCTTTGTCCCGGAAGCGTGGCAAAACCTGACCTATGACCAGTATCGCAAGATCTGGTTCGATGGACGCAATGCGCTTTGGGAGGGCACAGATGGCCCCCAGCGGATCGACGTACTGGCTCCGGGCCTCTACTATCCGCAATCCATTCGCACCTATGTGGTCGAAGGGGATCAGGCGCGACCGATCAAATTCGATCTGAATGTCTTTGACACAACCGACAAGTTCCCCGCTGATATGCCCGTGGATGACACGTTGGGCTATTCCGGCCTGCGCCTGCGTGCCGAGCTGCGCGAGCCGGGCATTTTTCAGGAATACGCGGTCTTTCAGGGCGCCAGCTACTTCCGGGGAATCGGTACCGGAGACATCTACGGATTGTCGGCGCGCGGACTCGCGCTCAAAACCGGCGATCCCATGGGCGAAGAATTTCCTGACTTCACCCATTTTTGGATAGAGCGCCCCGATACAGGCGCCGCTCAGATCATCGTCCACGCCTTGCTCGACAGCCCATCCTGTACCGGTGCGTATCGCTTCGCAATCATGCCGGGACAGCCCCTTGTCATGGAGGTCGAGGCAGAGATTTTTGCCCGTCAGACCCTGACGCATTTGGGCATCGCACCACTGACGTCGATGTTCATGTTCGACGACATGGACACACAGCGGTTCGACGACTTCCGCCCCGCCGTTCACGACAATGACGGGTTAATGATCCACAACGGCGCAGGCGAGGTGATCTGGCGCCCGCTGGCCAACCCGCGCACCCTGCAAATAAGTGCATTCAGCGACAACAATCCCCGTGGCTTCGGCTTGATGCAGCGGGCCCGGAAATTCAGTGATTTCAATGACCTGGAAGCGCTCTATCATCGTCGCCCGGGCCTCTGGGTCACACCGGGCGAAGGGTGGGGACGTGGTTCCGTCGCGCTGGTCGAGATCCCGACGGACAGCGAAATCTTCGATAACATCGTGGCCTACTGGCGCCCCTATGGCGACATCGCGGCAGGCAGTTCGCACCGCATGACCTATCGTCTCGATTGGGGCGCTGATCCTGCGCCCGCGATAGAAGTGCCGCTGCGCGTTCTCAACACGGCGGCCGGTGGCAGACCCGAAGGCGGACGCATTTTCACCATCGATTTCGAGGACGCGCCGCACGTGCCCAAGGACCTTTCCAGGATCGACCGACTTGTCCGATCTACGGCCGGCGACGTCACCGAAGGCGTAATTCAGCGCAATCCCGAAACAGGCGGCCCGCGCCTCGCCTTTACCTTCATGCCAGGCGACGCCCCTTGGGCCGAATTCCGCGCACAATTGCGGCTGGACGGAGAGGCGCTCAGTGAAGTCTGGCTATATAGGTGGACGACATGATTCACGCTGCTATGCCCCCCCGCGCACCGCTTGCCATGCCGGCACAGGACTTCGCCCGTGCCCCCGCCGGAGCGGACGCTGGCACCGATCGGCAGGACCCGATCTGGCGTCTGGCCGTGTTCCTGCCCGCGCTCGCCATAACGGGTGGTGTTCTGTGGGGCCTTTATGGGTTTTTTGCGATGTCGGGCATGACCGGCTTCGAATATGTGCTGCTGACCCTCATTGGCCTGACGTTCATCTGGGTGACCATCGCGGTATCGACGGTGGGCGTGGGGCTCGCAGGTCGGCTTGATGCAGGCCGCAGACCACCGGCCGCCGATCCGCTGGACGTGGCGCTGCTTGTTCCGATCTACAATGAGACCCCTTGGGACGTATTCGGCAACGCGACCGCGATGCTGAACGATCTGATGCGGCAAAAGGGTGGACACCGATACAGCCTTTTCATTCTGAGCGACACGACGGATGAGGCGATCGCTGCGCAGGAATGGGATGCGTTTCAAGCGCTCAAGGCGCGCGCGCCACTGCCTGTTTACTATCGCCGTCGTGCCCAGAATACGGACAAGAAGGTGGGCAACCTCGTTGACTGGATCACTGGTTGGGGTGCGTCCTACGAAGCCATGCTCGTGCTTGACGCCGACAGCCTCATGACAGGGCGCGCCATTGACAGGCTGTCAACGGAACTTGCCGCCGATCCAAAGGCAGGGCTGATCCAGAGCTTTCCGCAACTGATCGGTGCGAACACGCTCTTTGCACGTATGCAGCAGTTCTCGAATATCGCGTATGGTTGGCTTCTGGCCGAAGGGCTTGCCCACTGGGCACGGACAGAGGGCAATTATTGGGGCCACAATGCGATCATCCGCACACATGCGTTTGCTTCATCTGCCGGGCTTCCCTATCTGCGTGGCCTGTCCGGACGCAGTGATCTTATCCTGTCGCACGACTTTGTCGAAGCATCCTTGCTCCGACGTGCGGGCTGGCGGGTGCGTTTCCTGCCCCGCATTTCGGGCAGTTTCGAAGAAACCCCTGGCACGCTCATCGACTACGTGATCCGCGACCGGCGCTGGTGCCGCGGCAACCTGCAACACTTGCGCCTGCTGACGACGCGCGGTCTACATCCCGTCAGCCGTTTCCACCTTTTCCAAGGGGCTGCCGCTTATCTGATGTCGCCTGCCTGGTTCGTTCTGCTCGTGTTTTGGGCCCTGTTGGGTCGCGACGCAGAGACGAACGTGATTTCGTACTTCAATGAGGCGAACCCGCTGTTCCCCAATTGGCCCCCCGCCATGACCCATATCGACAGTGCAATTTTCCTGGTTGTGATGTACGCGATGCTGCTTTTGCCCAAGATCACATCTGCCCTGATCATCGCGGCAAATGGCAAGGCCGTGCGGTTGTTTGGCGGTCGGCGTGTCTTTGCAGGCGCGGTTCTGACTGAACTGGCTCTGTCTGTCGCCTATGCCCCGATCATGATGATCCAACAGACAAAGGCAGTGATCGGCGGCTTGATGGGCCGCGGCGGCTGGACCCCGCAAAGCCGCACGGCGCAAGCATACCCGATGATGACACTGATCAAGTTCCACTGGATCGAATCCATGATCGGCGGCCTGCTCTTCATTGGCCTTGGCATGGGACTGGTGTCGTGGTGGCTCATCCCGATCGCCGTCAGTTTGGCATTCGCCGTCCCGCTGTCCGGTCTCAGTGCTTATCCATTGGCCCGGATCGGGCTGTCCGGTCTGCGCCTCGACAACCCGCTGACCTTGCGCGAACCGGCCATCGTGATCAACGCACGCACGGAACGCGCGGAGATGCGTGCCCGGATCGAAGCACAAAAAATCGCGGCCGAGTAAGTCTTGGATATTCTGCCGACCCACCCCCATCACCAGCGGAGATCATATCAGAGCGTCGCTTTCTGATCAGGTCACGTCTGATCCGAAGCCCAGGCGACAATTGGAAGGCCACGCTTTAGCCAACCAGGCCCGGCACCGGATCCGAGCATGCCCTCCGGGACGTCAATGATAGCCTTGAACCCCGCGCCCATCAGGCGCCGGGTCAATCCGCGCGACCGCACACCGCGCGCGCAGATCAATGCAACCGGCGTGTCGGAGCGTCCACCAGTGCGTTGGAGCAACAGCTCTGTAAAATCTTCGCGGCGCATGTCGATAGGTATGGCCCCCTCGCCTACGCCAGTACGCTGCCATTCGTCGGGGCGGCGAATGTCGATCAGCAATACATCGCCACGCAACGCCGCCGCATGCGCCTCCGGCGTGCTCAGCGTCCCGTCCAGCCCGGCTTTTGCAGAGATGTTGAACCAACGCGACGCAAAAACGGCGCCCCCGATGATGACCCCTCCGGCCAAAAGGCCGAAGCCCCGGCGCGTTATCCGCACCGGGGCCTTTGCCCGAAAATCGGTTCGATCCTTCTCAGGCAGTCGATTCACTTTACGACTTTGGGGCCGCGCTCGTGAATTTGGGGATTGTACGGTCAGATGCCGGATCCTCCTCGATGCTCACCCAATTGGTCTCAGACAGGGTGATGTTGCCCGGAATGTCTTCTTCCCAGAAACCCACGACAGTCTCGGTGATGTTCAGGTACAGCTTGTCATCCACGATGCGCCACAAATACGGGTTGGCCGGCACCTTGCCACCTTTGGCCACACCATAGGCGCAATGGCCATCATATTGGGGTGCATAGCGCGCCGGGTCGGAGACAAACTTGTCGCGGTTCTCTTCTGTCGAGAACGCAAAGGTCGCACCGTTATAGTCAGCCGTGATGTCCGCATTGCCAGCGACTGGCGCGGTCTGTTTTTGACCCACCGGCTTCATTTCAAGATCGAAATAGGCAACCACGTCATAACCTGAGACGGCAAAGCCGGTTTCGTCAACATATTGGTCACCAGCCATGGCCGATGTGCCAAGGGTCAGGGCACTTGCCGCTGCAGCAACGGCCATTGTGAAACGGTTCATCATTTGAGAATTCCTCTGTGAAACGGGATACGCCGCAGCTGTCTGCTGCGCATGATGCGATACTATGACCGATTGGTCCAGAATTTCAGCCCGCCTCGCGGCGATGTGAGCAGGCGCGGGAATGCGTGATCGTATGGCAAAGATCAGCGCAAACGCGGCGGGCGGTTCGGATCCGTACCCGGAGCGGCTGGCTCGGGTGCCCGAGCTGGCGCGGGTTGCGGCAGGTCAAAACGCAAACCGGCCCGAGCGAGGCGTTCCGTAACCGGATCGCGACCATCGAAAAAACCTACATCCATCGCCCCTGCTTCGATCCCGGAGAACGTTAACGCTTCGGACGCCGCCTGGGCGAGTGCATCCTCGGCACCGGGGGCGGCACCGACAAAGGCCAGCATGTGACCGCGCATGCCTTCGGCGTCCGTCGTGCCCACCAAATATGCTGCCTGCGCCAGGCCCGTGGCTGTCGCCAGCTTGGTATCCAACGCGGTGATCAGTGCATCGGGCAAGCCCGTCGGGGCAGACAACTCTGCAAGTCGCGCTTCGACCTCGTCCGGGGCATGGTCCAGGACTTGAGCCAACCATTGCACACCGTCTGCATCCAGCAGGAAAGACGACGGAGCCACATCAAGGTTCAGTCCAAGCCCCAGCTTCTGCTCCGCCAAAAGGCGGACGATCACGCGTCCGGACAGAGCGGCATAGGGGGCTTGCGCACCGACGAACGATGAAAGTCGCTCTTCCCGATCAAACACAAGTACCATCGGGCCTGTGCCAGGGTCGAACACCTGCGGGCTTACCTGATCGCCCTCGACTTCTCCCTCAAGCAGAAGGAACAACTCGGCATCGCCCAACCGCTCGAAAAAGCGCAGACGCACCGTATCATCGTCCTGCGCCGCCTGCATCGCTGCATGGGCTTGATCCAAAACCGTTTCCGTCACGCCAAAACCTCCCTAACCCGCGCGCGCAGCGCGGGCAGAACTTCGTCTTCGAACCAGGAGTTCTTTTTTAACCACGCGGTATTGCGCCAGGACGGGTGAGGCAAGGGAAAGGCCCGTGGTGCAAAGTCTTTCCAAGCAGCAACAGTCTCGCGAACTGACGCCTTCGTCCCCAAGTGCCAAGACTGTGCATATCCGCCAATCAACAGAACGAGTGGAACGTCTCCGACATGGTTCAACACATCGTTCCGCCATGTCTTTGCACAGATCTTGGGTGGCGGCCGGTCGGAGCCCTTTGCATCATAGCCAGGAAAGCAAAAGGCCATCGGGACGATGGCGACCTGATCACGATCATAGAAGGTCGCATCATCCATCCCGAGCCATTCGCGCAGCCGATCACCCGAGGGATCAGTAAAGGGTTTCCCGCTTTCGTGTACGCGGGCACCAGGTGCTTGCCCCGCAACAAGAATCCGCGCACCCGGCTTGAACCAAACGATCGGACGAGGCGCATGGCCTGTCTCGGTTGCTGCAAAACGGTCTGCGCACAAGGTGCAGGAGCGGATGTCGCTGATCAAAGTCATTCCATCGACCTATGCCGTTTCCGACATTTGGGCAATTACTTCGACACTTATCGAAATAACTCTTGCGATCACTCTTCATTTCGATAATCCTAGAATTATGAAAATTGAAAGCCCGTCCCCGCTCGACATCACCCGCGCTGCCGCAGCTTTCGCAGCTCTGGGCTCCGAACAGCGCCTGTCAGTTTTGCGCACCCTCGTTCGCGCAGGCCCGGATGGGTTAAGTATCGGCGCATTGGGCCAGCGCACCGGCGTCACAGGGTCGACACTCACGCATCATGTCAAAATCCTTGCCAGTGCGGGCCTTGTCACCCAAGCGCGGCACGGCCGTTCGATCATTTGCGCCGCTGTCGCTTTTGGCGAGGTCCAAGACCTTGCAGATTTCCTTCTGACCGAATGCTGCGCCGACAGCCCCAACTCGGATCACGATCATGACTGACACAACCAATCCTACGCCGGCACGCTGGCACAAGTCTCTGGATGGCGCTTGGTGCGCAACGGTGATTGTTCTCGGTCTGATTGCTCTGTTCGACCTGCCGCAGTTGTGGCCATCCATTACCTTTGCAGCGAATGCACTTCTCCACACAGCGCCGTTCATTGCCTTCGCTGTACTGGCCGTTGCTTACCTCAAGGCGACGGGCGCGGAAAACCTGCTGGCTCGCGCGTTTGAGGGCAAGCCCGCGCGCATGATCGTGATGGCGGCACTGCTTGGAGGTCTTTCACCCTTCTGTTCATGCGAGGTGATCCCCTTTATCGCGGCGCTGCTGGCTGTCGGCGCGCCGCTTGGTGCAGTTATGGCGTTCTGGCTGGCTTCCCCGCTTATGGATCCGGCCATGTTTGCAATAACGACCGGTGCCATCAGCCTGGAATTCGCCCTGGCCAAGACCGCAGCTGCCGTTTTGCTGGGTATGGTGGGCGGGTTCGGCACATTACTGATGTCAGGCTCCCCAGTTTTCAACGACCCGTTGCGTGAGAAACCCAGCGTCGGCGGATGCTGCGGCGTGAAACAGCCCTTTTCAGCCCGACCCGTCTGGCTGTTCTGGACGGATGCCGCACGTCGCGACACGTTTCGCGGTACGGTTTTGACCAATGCGGCTTTTCTCCTGAAGTGGCTTGCCTTGGCCTATGTGATCGAAGCGGTGATGGTTCGCTACATCCCGGCCGACCTGGTCGCATCGGTCCTTGGCGGAAACGGTGTGGGAACCGTCCTGCTGGGCGCACTGGTTGGGATGCCCGCCTATCTGAACGGGTATGCAGCGGCCCCATTGGTTGCCGAACTGCTGGATCAAGGCATGGCAAATGGGGCGGCCATGTCCTTTATGCTAGCCGGTGGTGTGAGCTGCATCCCTGCGGCAATTGCGGTCTGGGCATTGGTCAAGCCGCGTGTCTTTGCAGCTTATCTCTGCCTCGCTTTGGTTGGATCTGTCATCGCGGGGCTTGCGTGGAACATGATCGCGTAGTCGCCACAGTTGACATAGAACATGGATGCTAGGCACTGGCTAAGCGGCATTGATGCCAATCGCATCACGCCGCCTCGGACAAAAACAAGGGGCGAGCGAACATGTGTTGCATCGGAAGCTTTCCTATCAGCTTTGCCCCATTGCTGATCATTGGCGCACTCAAAGCCGCGATTTGGGAAAGTGTTGCCCGGACGCCCACCAGCGTTTCGTAAAGTCTTTGGCTTTGTCGTGTCGCTCTGTTTGCCATTGACGCCCCAAGTGCGGGTAAAGTGCAGCACACCGAGCGGGTAACGCCCCCGTCACAGCTGCGTGGCATCGGTGCAAAACTGTCGCTGATGCGGCGACAGTACCCTGTAAATCCTATACATTTGACAGCACTTTGGACATAATATCGCCAAAGTCGGTGATTAGACCGTTAAGGCACCTCTGGTATTGGGGACACGGGCCGCCCACCTGAGGGGGCGGAGACAGAGCAGACGCCGCGGAGCAACCAAGGATGCTGGAGTTCGAAAACGTATCCAAGTCCTTCTGGACGGGCACACAGCGCAAGGTGATCCTTGACCGTGTGTCTTTCCGGGTGGAATTGGGCAATTCGTTCGGCGTACTCGCCCCCAACGGCACCGGGAAGACGACCCTGATCAACATGATGGCGGGCCTTGAGAAACCGGACGAGGGTGAGATCCGGCGTGGCTGCAACATCTCGTTCCCGCTGGGTTTCATGGGGGGCGTTCTGCCCAAGATTTCCGCCCTGGAAAACTCCCGCTACATTGCACGGCTCTACGGGCTCGACCCCGACTATGTCGAAAGCTTCTGCCGCTGGCTCTGTAATCTCGGCGAGTACTTTGACCAACCGCTTGGAACCTATTCCTCGGGAATGCGGGCGCGCTTTTCATTTGCACTCATGCTCGCGCTTGACTTCGACATCTACTTGATCGACGAGGGAATGCCCTCGTCCACCGACGTGGAATTTAACCGCAAAGCCGGTGAAGTGCTGCAGGAACGGCTGCGCACCACCACAATCATCATCGTGTCGCACCAGGCCCAAACGCTCGAGAAATTCGCGCGCTCTGCCGCGGTCCTGCTAGACGGCAAACTGCACATGTTCGACACGCTCGAAGAGGCGAAACGGCTCTATGACTACGAAACCCAAAGCTAGAAAATTCCGCATCAAGCGGACGGCGCCCGCTCTTGGGTCGCAAGCTGCGGCGGCGGCTGCACGGGCCGAGAGCACGGAAGCGGAGGAGCAGACGGTCGAGAAACCGCAAGTGACCGAGCAGCCTCAACCACCCGCTGCCAAAAGCGGAGAGGTTGCATCGAACAGGCAGGTGCAAAGCGAGAACACGATTGATACGATCCGGCAAGAGGGTCTGACAGGCCGTCAGCTGCGCATGGCGCGTCGCGTGGCGCAAAAACACGGGCTTGCGCCAACTTCGGACTTCGATGCCGTGCGGCTCTTGCGCGCCAAAGGAATAGACCCCTTCCAGCGCTCGAACATGCTGGAACTTGTCGTGCCGCAAGCAGGGGCTGAACAGCACGAAGGCGGCGCACCCGACGCCTTCGCGAATCTGCCTGCGACCACGGGCGGCGCGGGGTCGGGCCGCGCGCAACTGCCCCAGACGGTGCAGGTGGCCAAGCAGCAACTCCCCTCGACCGAGCTGAGCCCTGCCGAGCGGCGCACACAGGAAATTCAGAACATCCAGCGCGACATCACGCGCCGCCGCCGCAAGAAAATGGGCCTTCTCCTGGTCCGGCTGGCATTTTTCGTGATCTTGCCGACTTTCCTGGCCGGTTATTATTTCTACAGCATCGCGACACCGATGTACGCGACCAAGTCCGAGTTCCTGATCATCCAGAACGAAGGCTCGGGCGGCGCTGGCCCTCTGGGTGGTCTCCTGCCCACGCAATTTGCCACCAATGCCGACAGCATCGCCGTGCAGGGCTTCCTGCAATCCAAGGATGCGATGCTGCGCCTCGATCGCGACGTGGGTTTCAAGACTCATTTCACTCAGGACTGGATCGACCCGATCCAACGTCTGAGCGACAATCCGACCAACGAAGAGGCGTACAAAACCTACAAAAAGAACGTCAAAATCGGTTACGACCCAACCGAGGGCATGATCCGAATGGAGGTGGCCGCCGCCAATCCACAGGTGTCGGCAGAGTTCTCGAGCCAACTGATCGACTACGCCGAACAGCGCGTGAACAACCTGTCGGCCCAGAAACGTGACGACCAGATGCGCGATGCGCGCGAAGGGTTTGAACGGGCCGAGGCGGAACGCCGCGCCGCTCAGGAAAACCTCGTTCGCCTGCAGATCGAGGGCTCCACCCTCGACCCAGAAGGCGTGATCGCATCCCTGCGCACCCAGATCAGCACCGTTGAAACCCAGATCATCGAAAAAGAGATTGAGCTCGCCAGCCTGCTCAACAACGCGCGTCCCAACCAAAGCCGGGTGGACGGCGCGCGTGGCACGCTTGACATCCTCAAGGATCAACTCGCCGCGCTCAACAACAAGATGACCGATGTCAGCCAAGGTGAAAACTCACTGGCCGAACTCGCCGCCCGCATCCAGATCGCCCAGGCCGACCTCGCCTCACGCGACATGATGCTGCAATCGGCCCTGCAACAGATGGAACAATCGCGGGTGGAGGCAACGCGCCAGGTGCGATACCTGACCGTCGCGGTCGAACCGATTGCACCCGAAGAGCCAACCTATCCCCGCGCCTTCGAAAACACGATCTTGGCATTTCTTGTCTTTGCAGGCATCTATCTGATGATCTCGCTCACCGCGTCGATCCTCAGAGAACAGGTGACAAGCTGATATGAAACACGTTGACGTCGCCGGTCTGACCATTGGCAATGACCGGCCCCTGACCGTGATTGCAGGGCCGTGCGCCCTTGAGAGCGTCGATCTTGGCCAACAGGTCGCGGGTCGCATGAAGGAGATCTGCGAAGCGGCAGGCGCGCAATACGTCTTCAAGGCCAGCTACGACAAGGCGAACCGCACGTCGCTCACGGGCGGGCGCGGTCTCGGCCTCGATGAAGGGCTCAAGGCCCTGCAGGCGGTCAAGGACGCCATTGGCGTGCCGGTCCTGACGGACGTGCATACCGAAGCGCAATGCGCCCCGGTGGCCGAGGTGGCCGACATCCTGCAAATCCCCGCCTTTCTCTGCCGCCAAACCGATATGCTGCTCGCCGCGGGCAATACCGGCGCCGTTGTGAATGTGAAGAAGGGACAGTTCCTTGCCCCTTGGGAAATGCCCAACATCGTCACCAAAATCGAAAGCACCGGCAACACGCGCATCCTGCTGACCGAACGGGGCACGTCTTTTGGGTACAACACCCTGGTCGCCGATATGCGGTCCCTGCCCCAGATGGCCCAAACAGGCTACCCGGTCGTCATGGATGCCACCCACTCTGTCCAGCAACCCGGGGGTAAGGGCGGCTCATCCGGGGGCCAGCGCGAGTTCGCACCGGTCATGGCACGTGCCGCGGTTGCCATTGGCGTTGGTGCGGTTTTCATTGAAACGCACCCGGATCCAGACACTGCTCCGTCAGATGGGCCAAACATGATCTACCTCGACCAGATGCCCGCACTCATCGACACGCTCATGCAATTTGACGCGCTGGCCAAGGCACGGCCGATGACATTCTGAGACCCGGCATGGTCAAACCGCTGACCACAATCACACCAAACACTTGGGCTTTTCTTCGTGATCCCATGATCGCGCCCACCGGCTTCCGAGAATACGACGCCCGGTGGCAGTATCCGGAACAGATCAACCTGCCAGGCATGACTGCGCTTGGACTAGGCCTTGGTACCCAAATTCATCGGCACCGGATCAGACCCGATATCGTGGTTGCAAACGACTACCGCGACTACTCACTGGCAATCAAAAACGCACTGATCCTCGGACTGATCCAAGCCGGCATACGGGTGCATGATATCGGCACGGCATTGTCGCCCATGGCATATTTCGCGCAATTCCATCTCGACGTTCCCGCAGTCGCCATGATCACTGCATCGCACAATCCCAATGGCTGGACGGGAGTGAAGATGGGTTTTGAACGCCCCCTCACTCACGGACCTGCCGAGATGGCGGAACTGCGGGACATCGTTTTGAACGGCGACGGAGAGCGCCGCGCGGGTGGAGGGTGTGAATATGTCGCCGGAATACGTGACGCCTACCTCGACGACCTCGCCCGCGACTTCAAGATGACGCGCAAGCTCAAGGTGGTTTGTGCCACTGGCAACGGAACCGCCGCTGCGTTCGCCCCGGACCTTCTTCGCAGCATCGGGGTCGACGTGGTCGAACGTCACACAACGCTCGACTACGCTTTTCCGCACTACAACCCCAATCCCGAAGCCATGGAAATGCTCCACGACATGTCGGACAGCGTACGAGCGTCCGGCGCAGACTTGGCACTTGGCTTTGACGGCGATGGGGATCGGTGCGGCGTGGTGGACAATCAGGGGAAAGAGATCTTTGCCGACAAGGTCGGCATCATAATGGCCCGAGACCTGTCCAGGCTGCATCAAAACGCCGTCTTCGTGGCGGACGTCAAATCAACCGGCCTATTCGCGTCGGACCCGGAGCTGCGTGCGAACGGTGTCACCGTGGACTATTGGAAAACCGGACACAGCCACATGAAACGGCGGGTCAGGGAAATTGGCGCACTCGCCGGTTTCGAAAAGTCCGGGCACTACTTTTTTGCCGAACCGGTGGGGCGAGGCTATGACTGCGGAATGCGGGTCGCCGTTGAGATCTGCAAGCTGATGGATCGCAATCCGGACATGAAGATGTCCGACTTGCGCGACGCGCTGCCAAAGACATGGTCGACCCCCACCATGTCTCCTTACGCCGCAGATGCAGACAAGTATGACATTCTGGCGCGCATCGTCGACAAGCTGGCGGCATTGGCCGACGAGGGTGGTAAGATCGCAGGCCGCGCAATAGCAGAATTGATAACGGTGAATGGTGCTCGCGTTATACTCGACAATGGCGGCTGGGGCCTGGTGCGGGCATCTTCGAACACGCCAAACCTCGTCGTCGTATGCGAAAGCCCCGAGAGCGAGGAAGAGCTGCGCGCAATTTTCAACGGTATCGACGCAGTGATCCGAACCGAAGAAGGAGTAGGTGACTACGACCAGACATTCTGATGTGCCTTGCCTGCACGAGCCAGCACGGTCACTGTTTCAATTCGCGATGGCTCACCAGAACGCCGTCTGCATCAGCATAGATCCATATGCCGGGCGAAATGTCAGCACCACCGATCGTGATGGTGCCCCCCACGTTTCCAAGCCCGTCCTTTGCGCTTTTCACCGGAGACGTTCCCAGGGCAAAGACAAGCGTGTTCATCTGCGCAATCTCAACACTGTCACGGATCGCGCCAGCAAGGACGACACCGGTCCAATCATTCTTGATGGCCAACTCTGCAAGCATGTCGCCCATCACGGCGATCCTGGTCGAACCTCCTGCATCAACAACTAGAACGCGCCCTGCCCCCGGCGTTTCCAATTGCGCCCGGATGAACGTGTTGTCCTCAAGGCATTTCACCGTCTGCGCCTGACCAGAAAAACCCGGTTTCATCCCAAATGTACGAAATGGCAGGTGCACCAGCTTGAGATCGGCGGCATATTGATCGATCAGATCAGCGGTCTTCATTGCTCTATATTCTCCCAAACGTGGATTGCAGGATACCTACCTGATCGGACGTCAAAAACCGCATGGGCATCCCCCGTAGCGCAACCAGTAACTTCGCTGTCTCTTCCAATTCTTCTGCTGCACAGACAGCAGAGAACAGGTCGCGTCCCGTTACGACAGGACCGTGATTGGCAAGCAGAACGGCTGCACAGGACCCGTTCAAACCACGAATGAGATCCCCGGCGCCGGGGTCACCCGGTCTCGTATAGGGTATCAACTTAACTGTTCCCACGCGCATCACCACATAAGGCGTGAGCGGCGGCACGCAGTCCTCTTGGTCCGTATCTTGCAGGCATGACAATGCCGTCGCCCACGTAGAGTGAAGATGCACTACGGCTCCCGCGTCAGGACGTGTGTCATAGAAGGCCTGGTGCAGAAAGATTTCCTTGGTCGGCCTTTCGCCGGACACGTGGTGCCCCGACAGGTCAATCTTCGCAATCCGGTCCGGGTGGACGTCACCTAGTGTCGCATTTGTTGGCGTCATGAGGAGTCCGTCCGGCAGCCGTGCGGACACATTCCCGGCGGTTCCAACGGAAAAGCCACGCGCAAACAACGATGCACACAGGGTCGATATCTGCTCCCGCAGCATCGTTTCGTTCGGGTTCATGCCCCTTGCTCCATGGTTTTCAGTGCTTTTGAGAAGAAGTCTGGTGCGCCAAAGTTGCCCGACTTCAAGGCCAAGGCGATCCTGTCTTCTTCGCCAAGCGTAAGCACTGGCACACCCGGGTCAATCTCCGGGCCGATGGTCATGGCGGGTTCGGACAAGGCGCGCGACAGGGCCTGTGCAACGGCTCCTGAGGTTTCGCCACCTGCCACAACGATCCTCCTATAGCCATGAGCGACGAGGCGTGTCGCGGTCTCGGCAAAGAGCGCATCCAACTTCTCCGCCACGGCCTCGCGTCCAAACTGCCTTTGCAGTGCGGCAACCTCTTCCGGTGTCGCCGACGAATAGACCAGCGGCGCACAACCCATGTTTTCTTTGCAAAACGCGACCAGCATGTCAGCGACGACGGCGCCATTCATAACACCGGGTACATCAATGGCGAAAACGGGATGATTGGCGGCGTGCATGTCTATCTGGGTGCGTGTGGCACCGGAACAAGACCCCGCCAAGATGGCTTCGGGCCCAGAAACGCACACAGGCGTTGGGACATGCCCGTCAGCAATCCCCGCACGAATGAAATTGCCGGGCAAACCCAGCGCGATGCCAGAACCGCCCGTGATCAACGGGGCATCCGACAGCGCCTGTCCCAATGTTAACAAATCCTGGTCAGCGATTGCATCTGCAATCACAAAGCGGGTGTCAGCAGTTCGCAGGGCAGCTTGGACCGCCTTTCTACCGCGCAGTACAACCGAATACGGAATATGCCCCACTAGCGAGCGCGTCTGATGCGACAACCATCGCCGCAAATCCGCGTCAGTCATTGGCGTGAGAGGATGGCGTTCCATCCCCGACGCGCTCAGAAGCCTGTCAGCGACAAAGAGATGCCCTTGGTATACGGTGCGCCCGGTTGTCGGAAATGCCGGGCAGAAAACCACCGGATCAGCGCCCAGTGCATCTGCGAGGGCGTCGGCGACAGGTCCGATGTTTCCTTCCTCGGTCGAGTCGAAGGTCGAGCAGTATTTGAACACGATCTGACTACAACCCTGTGCACGCAACCATTCCAAGGCTGCCAAACTGTCTTCCACTGCTTCGTGGATTGGCGCCGTGCGGCTCTTGAAAGAGATCACGCCGGCCTCGATTTCCGCCGGAGCAGACCCCGAAGGAACACCAGAGAACTGCGCGGTCCGAAGACCGCCCTCCGGCGCAAGTCCCTTGGCCAAAGTATTGGCGATATCACTCGCGCCGGTGAAATCATCGGCGATCACCCCGATCAACATGCTTGCTGCCTCGCACCGGCTTCCACACGGCGACGTAGCGCAACGATTGCCGCATCGGGTGCTGTCAGAACAGGAGTGGATCCGACGGCACAAACCATGTCTGCGGCCCCTGACATGGAAAACTGAGCCAACAAAATGACATCCGCGCACCTGATCCCTCGCGCCGTCTCGGCCACGATGCGATCATGTGATGCGTCATCGCCCGCGCGTTTGGCATCCAGCGCGGCTTCGCAGAAATAGCTGCTCAGCCTCGCAGCACTGCCCCGCGTCCGCGCAGCGTCCGCGAATTCAGCTTCCATGGTTTGCCGGGCAGGTTGAAATGTGTAGATCATCGCGACGCGATTGCCGTAAACAAAGGCTGCATCGAACATCGCCTCGTTCGGCTTCAGAACCGGCACCCTGCTGTTTTGGGCCGCCGCATCAATTGCGCAACCGAAGGCCGAACACGTGAACAGAATACCATCTGCTCCCATGCGCTCCGCGTAACTGGTCAGATCGGCAATCCGACCGTGCAGTGCAGGCGACAAACCTGCCGAAGCCTGGCGATCCACCGACAGCCCTTCATCCATGATGGAGACCGCCTCAACCTCGGGCCAATGACGGCGCACGGCGACCTCAATCGGATCGATCGCCACCCGCGTGGCATGGATCAACGCAATCCGCGACATATGCATTACTCCTGAATTTGGGCAGTGGCGCCAACGGGGGATCACCGCCAAGGATCGGATCAACAGATCAGACGATTGATGAGCCTCAGGCCGCGACGGCCTGTTTCGAAATGGCGTCCGCAACCAAACTGCCAAAACTGTCAGTGTTTACAGTTCCTCCAAGATCACGAGTGCGCTTGGCTGGATCATCAATCACGGCATCAACCGCGTCGGTGATGGCACCACCTGCATCCATCAGCTTCTCAATACCACGCTGCTCCCCCAACCAGGTCAACATCATCGCGGCCGACAGGATCAAGGACGTCGGATTTGCAACGTTCTGGCCTGCAATATCGGGTGCAGACCCGTGCTGTGCCTGCGCGCAACAAAGACCCGTTTCTGCATTCGCGTTGATTGAACCGGCCAAACCAAGCGAACCGGACAGTTCGGAGGCGAGATCTGAAAGGATGTCGCCATAGAAATTCGTGGCAACGACCACGTCATACTTCTCCGGTTGACGCACCAACAGTGCAGCAAAGGCATCAACGATCAGTTCTTCGGTTTCGACGTCGGGAAAATCCTTCGATACCTCGCGGAAACACTCGAGAAACAGACCATCCGTCATGAGAAACGAGTTTGCCTTGTGAATGGCGGCCACCCTCCTGCCGCGCTGCATGGCCAGCTTGAATGCCTCGCGACAGATGCGCATGGATCCGTGTCGTGTGATCTTTCGAACGGACAGCGCCATATCGGGATCGGGCATCATCTCTCCCACGCCCTTGAACATGTTGCGATCTGGGTAGAAGCCTTCGGTGGCCTCCCGCATGATCACCAGATCCATACCGTTGGCCTTGTTTTCCAGAAAACTGCGGCTCCGCGCTGGCCTTACGTTGGCATAAAGGTCGAGACCGATCCGAAAACCCGCAGACACATTCCGACCGCCCTCTGCGACTGGGGGATAGTCCATGTGGGATTGGGTACCCAAGATCACGCCGTCAAATTGTGTTCGTGCCCGATCAAGAACCTCTTCTCGAAGGGTGATCCCGTGGTTCTTCAGGCTCGTGAAGCCAGATTCTTCCTCGTGAAAGCTGAGATCAAGATCGAAACGATCATTGGCGACATTCAAGACATCCAGCGTCGCCGCCATGATCTCAGGACCAATGCCGTCACAGGGCAAAACCATTAGTTTCATCACATTATCCTCCCAGTTGGCATCGCCCACATCAGGGCTTTTTTGCGATCTACATATTTAAATTATAAAAAGCAAATTAAAATTCAGTCCCCATCGATCAAAATATCCCTTCAGCACTAAAATCCTCGCACATCTAAGTAATACAACGAGTAAAAACGCCTAGCAGACCCGACCCACACGTCTTCTGTATTTTCAGTTGACAACATGCAATCTTAACTTTTATTGCATCAAAAGTGATAAAAATGCAAATGATCCAGGGAGGAAACCATGATCTTGCGTAGAACCTTTATGGCGGCCGCGACCTGCGCGGCTGCTTCAGCTCTTGCCGGACCCGCGCTCGCGGAGGATTACGGGGCGGAACGGCTGACCTACACAATTGCCTTTGGGCCCGGCGGCGGGAACGACCGGATGTCCCGTACAGTCGTCGACATCTTGCGCGACTATGACCTGTATGCCGGAAACATTGTCGTCGAGAACCGAGAAGGCGGAAGCGGCGCTGTCGGTTTCAGCTATGTGGCACGCAACGCCGGCGATCCGCAGCGCCTGACGTCCACCAGCGGCAACTTCATCGGCACTCCGCTCGTCGCGGATACCGACTGGACCTACGCCGACTTCACTCCGGTGGGCCTGCTTGCCAGCGATGCCATGCTGCTGGTGGTGCGGTCTGATTCAGGTTTGACGTCTGTCGATGCCTTTGTGGAGGCAGCCAATGCCGGTCGGGTCACTATCGCGGGCAGCGGTTCGGCGGGACCTGAGCGCGTCACCGCTGAACTTTTTGCACAAGTTGCCGACATCAACTTCGAGTATGTTCCGATTGGATCCGGCGGGGAACTGGTGACGGCGCTCACCTCCGGCAGCGTTGATGCTGTCGTCGCCAACCCTTCAGAGGTCGCGGGCCAATTGGAAGCAGGAACGCTTGCAGCACTCGCATTCTCAGACACAGAGCGCAGCACAAACAACCCGGACGTGCCAACCTTCATCGAATTGGGTTATGACTTCAGCTTTTCACTGCCACGCGGCGTCGTGATGCCCGGCGGGGTCGATCCTGACGTTCGGGACTGGTGGGTCACGACCCTCAAAAAGGTCATCGAGACGCCGGAATGGCAGGAATATCTGGCCAAGAACGGCATGTCTGGCAATCCGATCTGGGGCGACGAGTTTGCCACCTATCTTGAAGAGACCAGCGCACAATACCGCGCGACCCTGATCGAAATCGGCGCAATCCAGAACTGATCGAAACCGTCACGGGCGACCATGCTCGCCCGTGATACCTGTCTACTCGGAGGGGGAGGTCCGATGAAAAAGTGGTTTGCCGCAGCTTTGCTGCTACTGGCGATTGGCTACACCGTTTACGGCTTGAACACACTCACCCTCGTGACGTCGTCAGGCCGTCCAGCTGCGGGTTTCTTCCCTCTGGTGATTGGAATACTCCTGATCATCTCCAGCGCGATCAACTTTTGGGGTGACTTCCACGAATGGCGGGCCGAGCGACTGTCCGGTCAACGCCCAGTGCATCAAGCAGACCCCGAAGCCGAAGCGAAGGCTGACGCTCTGGGCGTCGACGCGCACGCTATTGATGGAGGTCCGGAGTTCGGGGCCGATGTCGCCATCGTCTTTTGCTACCTCTGTGTCTTTGTTGCGATCATGCCGACACTGGGCGCATTTCTGGCGATGATCTTGTTCATGCTTGCATTCCTGACCACGTTCAACCGCAAGCATATGCTGAGCAACGTCGTCTACAGCATAGCACTGCCCGGGTTTCTGTACGGATTGTTCAAGATCCTGCTGAACGCATCCCTCCCCACCGGCCCGTTAGGCTTCTGATCCGCCACCCTGTTGCGCGAAAGGACGTGCGTCCATGCTTGCTGATATCGTTTCAAATCTCTCTCTCGGCCTGAGCATTGCTGCCTCGCCCGAGGGCTTCATGTTCCTGGTTATTGGCGCCTTCCTCGGGATGATCGTGGGGCTTTTCCCGGGCTTCGGACCAGCGGCGGGGATCGCCGTGTTGATCCCGATGACATTCGGCCTTCAGCCCACGATCGCAATAATCATGCTTGCGGGTATCTACTACGGGTCGATGTATGGTGGGACGATCACCTCCATCCTGATCAATACTCCGGGCGAGTCGGCAACGGTCGCCTCAACCATTGACGGATACCCGCTTGCACAAAAGGGACGCGCCGGACCGGCGCTTGTGATGCAGGCCATTGCGTCCTTCTTCGGCGGCACTGTTGGCGTCATCCTTATCACTGCCCTTGCACCGTCACTCGCAAACTTCGCCGCGTCCTTTGGACCGTCCGAATACTTCCTGATCATCGCTGTCGGTCTGCTGATGCTGACGACAATGATGGGCGACAACAAGTTCAAGGGCTTCATCTCGGCGCTTATCGGTTTTGCCGTCGGAACTGTCGGCGTCGATGTGATGAGTGGTCAGCAACGCTACACGTTCGGGTCGCCCGAACTGATCGGTGGCGTCTACTTCGTTGCGGTGGCCATCGGCCTTTTTGGGATCGGCGAGTTGCTGCACTGCATTTTCAACGGCCAACACCGCGAGGCTCCGAAACGATTGCGTATCAGTTTCCGTGACAAAGCCTTCTGGCCGTCCAGAAAGGACTATTCGGAAAGCCGTTGGACGTTCTGGCGCGGTTCCACCATCGGCTTCATCGCGGGGGTGCTACCCGGCTCCGGCGCCACACTGGGATCGATCATCGGCTACTCGGTTGAAAAGAAAATCGCCAAGGATCCGGAAAAGTTCGGCAAAGGTGAAATGCGCGGGCTCGTCGCACCGGAAGCGGCCAACAACGCAGCTTCTGCAGGTGCAATGGTGCCGCTCTTGTCCCTTGGCATCCCCGGCTCCGGCGCGACGGCCGTTCTGCTTGGTGCGTTTTTGATGTGGGGACTGCAGCCGGGGCCTTTGCTGATCGTGAACGATCCCGGCTTTGTTTGGGGTCTGATCGCCAGCATGTACCTGGGCAATATGATCCTTATCGCGATGAGCATTTTTGCGATCCCGCTGTTCGTCAAATTCCTCGACATTCCATATGTCAACGTGGTGCCAGTCATCGTCTTGCTGTGCGTCATCGGCGCCTTTGCGATCAATGCGAGCATCATTGAAACGTGGATACTGGTTGGCAGTGGCCTGGTCGGTTTTGCCATGAAGAAGTATGGCTACTCCCCTGCCGCAACAGTGCTTGCTCTCGTACTGGGCTCCATGGCCGAAGAGACGTTCCTGCAGACCTACATCATCTCTCGAGGCACGATGAGCCTGTTCTGGGAGCGCCCGGTCTCGCTGGTCCTGTCAATCATCCTGTGCGCGGTGATACTTGTGCCATTTTCCGTCGGTCTGCTTGCTCGGACCCGACGCATCAGGAAGACGACCGAAAGCTGATAGATCCGTGCCAAGGACGCGTATTGCATCTAAATGCTTGAATATGCCGAAAAAGGCTTAAAGTTTTGCACTCCGGGTGCAATCTTGATCTTGGCGGGCGCAAGGCCGCCCATCGAGTGATAGGTAGAGAAGGCACCTCAACATGCGCACAAGTGATCTGGCCCAACGGATCTCGAAACGCCTGCTGCAGGACATAGCGGCCGGCAGCATTTCAGCGGGGCAGCACCTTGGCGCGCAGCAATTGGCGGATCGCTATGGCGTGTCCCGTACTCCGATCCGCGAAGCAATGGGGCTTCTGGAGGAAGGTGGCTTCCTGATCCGACAGGAGAACCGCGGCTTTTTCGTTGCGGAAACGGATGCTGAAGCGATGAGTGAAGCGCTCGATGCCCAGCCGGACTCGGCCGAAGATGATTATCACCGCCTGGCCGAAGACTGGCTGATCAACCATCTGCCGGAAGAAGTCACCGAGCATTTCTTGCGTCAGCACTACGGCTGGACCAAGGCGAGGCTCAGCGAGGTACTCGTGCGCGCTGCCCGTGAGGGATGGGTCGAACGGAAAGAAGGATACGGCTGGCGTTTCCTGCCGGTCGCAAACACGCCAGAAGCATTCGACGAAATTTACCGCTTCCGTATGGCGATTGAGCCAGCCGCCATGCTGGAACCATCCTTCGAACTGGACCGCGGAATCCTGACCGAACAACGGCGCATCCAAGAAGGGATGCTGGACATGGACTTCAACACCGTACCGGCCGAATCCTTGCTCGCAAACGGGGCGATCTTTCACGAAGAGCTGATCAAGCTGTCCGGGAATCCATTCTTTCTCATGGCCCTGCAAAGGGTGAACCGGATGCGGCGCCTCATGGAATATAGAGCCGAGGTGAACCATGACCGACTTGTGGAACAGTGCACGGAGCACCTTGAGATTCTTGACCTGGTCGAAGCGGGGGAAAACCTAGATGCGTCGCACAAGATGCGAAAACATCTGAGCGGCGCGCTCAAACGCAAATCGCCCTTGGCATCAAACTGGGCCGCTGATGCCAAAAAGTCCAGAGTTTAGCTGATTGCACCTGCAGGTCCGCTTGACGCCTTCGTTTCAGCAATCCGAACCCAAGACGTCCAACAATTCGCTCAAGTGCGCATAGCTTTGGTTTGAAAGCCTGGGCCTCAGTCGAACAAGCTCCGCAAACCTTTCTTCACCTCGTCCTCCAGCTTCTGCTTGGCTGCATCTTCCAGGTTCTGACCTTCGTCTGTCACGCCCAATTCCTTGGTTACCTTTTCTCGCACCCGCTGCTCGGCCTTCGCCTTTAGCGCCTCCTTCTCTGCTTCCAGCTTCTCATCCAATCGCAGGTCAATCGCAGCATCCAGGTCTGGCAGGATTTTCGGGTCAGACCAGGGTCCACGAATGCGGACCGGGATCGCCAGGTCGGGGCCATCATCCCCCTTGATCGCGGTCGGTGTGAACAGATAGTCGATGTCCTGCGCTCCCAGCCCGATGCGGCCGTTCCCGCGGGCTTCGAAACTGCGCAGCACCACCAGAAGGTCATCATTGAAAAGGTTGCCACCTTCCATGCGGTAACTTGCGCTCATCGCATCGAAGACAGTCGTGCGACCATTGCCTCGCCCGAACTTGAGCAGACCATCCAGGTCAATCCCTTCTATGGTGCCTTGCGCCACTGCAAAAGAACCATTGCCCGACAGTGACTTCATGATGGCGTCGACACTCTGACCGACACCAAGGAATTTGAGGTCCATGTTGGCCTTGCCTGTCAGCATCTGCAGGTCTGCTGCATCGCGCAGGAAGGGCTGAAGAGACAGCCCCTGCATATTCATGTTGCCCCCAACACTCAGACCCGAGCGATTGTTGACGACAAATTGGCCAACAAGCGTCCCGCCATAGGCGGCTACTTCGCGCAGTTCAAATACCATCCTGCTGTTGTCATTGCGCAAAAGCGTCCGGGTCTGGCCCAGCTTGAACTGGCCAAGGTCGATGGAAGACGCGGTGAGGGCAATCTCTCCGTTGAACGCAGCGAGGCCGCTTGCATCAATCGTCTCTTTCGGCCAACCGTTACCGGCCGGAGCCGGTGTTGCGCCCCCCGCACCTGTCGCAGCGCCGCCCGAAGGTGCAGCTCCGGTGGCGCTGCGCAAATCAAGCGCACCGGCGTTGAACTGCGCGTTCACGACGGGTGTTCCGTTCAGACTGATATCCGCCGCTCCGCTCAATGCGTTCCCACCAAGATCCGCGCGCAACTCGCGCAATGACAGACGGCGGTCAGCGGTGAGCGTCAACTGCGTCGACATATCGACAGCCTGCCCCAGCTTAGGTGGCAGGCCAGGAGCGGGCAGACCAAGGGCCGACATGAATGCGTCGGTGTTCGGCAAGTTCAACATGAGAGCACCGGCGACATCTCCCGTGGTGCTCGCGCGGCCATCTAACGTGACACGCCCGCCGCCCGCGTCGACCGTGACGTTGATCGGCTGTACCTGACCTGTAATGAAACCGGCAAACCCACCTATTGAGGCATCGATCTCCACCTCTGTCCCTGCGGGGCGGAGCGTTGCCTCTATCGTTGCAGGACCCAAGCGCTCGGGCCAGTCGAGGCTCAGATCTACCCCGGAGTAAGAGACGAGATCCGATCCTTCGGCGTCGTAGATCAGCGTTGCATCCGTAACCTCAACCTTCTGGATAGACAGCGCCTGTGATGTACTGGCGGCCGCTGGTGCAGGCGTTTCGGCCTCGATCTGCGCTTCGCCGCTTGCATCGGTGAAAACCCAGCTTGCCCGGCCATCTGCGCGGCTTTCCAAGCGGATCGTGGGTCGCGTTGCCTCGACATTGGTGATCCGGATTTCGCGGTCGCGGATATAGGCCATCAAATCCACGCCGATGGCGGCATTCTCGGCCGTCAACATTGGCCCTTGTTCCGACCACTCCGCGTTGCCCACCTCAAGCGCGTCGGCCCGCACACCCAACACCGGCCAAAGGGTCATGGACACACCGGTGATTGTCACATCGCGGCCCGTCGCCTTGCGAATCTGATCCGCGGCGATAGCGCCGATGCGGTCGGCGGGCAACAGGAACAGCGAGCCCACCGCAACGATCACAAGGACGAGGACGAACCCGATCAGGCGGATGATCCATTTCATTTTGACTGCTCCCGTTCTGATGACGTGTTGGTGTCAGCCTAACGCAGCGTGTCATCCCATCCCAACCCTTTTCCCGCCCTCCTACTTCACATATGAGGCGAAGCATGAGCCAGAACCCGCCCGACCTGCGCCCCGATCTCGCCCCCAAAGCCTCGCTGGACGGCACCCGCCGTCCGGGCCAGCCGACTATCGGCATGGTATCCCTCGGCTGCCCCAAAGCGCTGGTCGACAGCGAACGCATCCTGACCCGGTTGCGCGCCGAAGGTTACGGGGTATCTCCGGATTACGCTGGCGCCGACGCGGTGATCGTGAACACATGTGGGTTTCTGGACAGCGCCAAGGCCGAAAGCCTTGAGGCGATTGGCGAGGCGTTGGACGAAAATGGCCGGGTGATTGTCACGGGCTGCCTGGGGGCGGAACCGGAATACATCACCGGTGCGCATCCCAAGGTGCTGGCGGTGACCGGGCCGCATCAATACGAGCAGGTGCTGGATGCGGTACATGCCGCGGTGCCCCCGGACCCGGACCCGTTTGTCGACCTGCTGCCTGCCAGCGGCGTCAGCCTGACGCCCCGGCATTTCAGTTACCTCAAGATTTCAGAGGGCTGCAATCACAAGTGCAAGTTCTGCATCATCCCGGATATGCGCGGGCGGCTTGTGTCGCGTCCGGCCCACGCGGTCGTGCGCGAGGCCGAAAAGCTGGTTGAGGCAGGCGTCAAAGAGCTTTTGGTGATTTCTCAGGACACCTCGGCCTATGGCGTGGACATCAAACATGCCGAAGACCGCGGGCACCGGGCGCACATCACTGACCTCGCGCGCGATCTTGGGTCATTGGGGGCTTGGACAAGGCTGCACTATGTCTACCCTTATCCACATGTGCGGGAGCTTATTCCGTTGATGGCGGAGGGACTGGTCTTGCCCTATCTCGACATTCCCTTCCAACATGCCCACACCGACACGCTGCGCCGCATGGCGCGGCCCGCCGCGGCAGAACGGACGCTGGACCGGATCGCGGAATGGCGGTCGATCTGCCCGGAGATCACGCTGCGATCGACCTTTATCGTTGGATACCCCGGCGAGACGGAGGACGAGTTCCAGACCCTGCTCGACTGGATGGACGAGGCGCAGCTGGATCGGGTTGGGTGCTTCCAATACGAGAATGTGGATGGCGCGCGGTCAAATGCGCTGCCCGATCACGTGGCGCCCGAGATCAAACAGGAGCGATGGGAGCGGTTCATGGAGAAAGCGGCCGCTATTTCCGAGGCGAAGCTGGCCGCCAAGGTGGGTCAGCGGATAGACGTGATCGTAGACGAGGTCGATGACGAGGCAGCAACCTGCCGAACCAAAGCGGATGCGCCGGAAATCGATGGCAATCTGTTCATTGATGAAGGGTTTGAAGCGTTGACCCCCGGTGACATCGTCACAGTCGAGGTGGACGAGGCGAGCGATTACGACTTGTGGGGCAAGCTGGTGCAAGGCGGAGCAGGAGCCGCCTGACTGTCTGCACCTACTCATACTTTACAATGACTTGGCACGCTTAGGGCGCACCTGATTGTGCGCCATGGTTGCAATTTGACTCAAATGTTCTATATTTGTTCTCCGCGATAGGAGAACAGCCATGTCGATCCATCCCACGCTTCCCGGTTTGTTCGAACCGGTGCAGACCGCCCTGCCCCTCGATACGCAACCTGCGACCGAGAAGCAGATTGCCTACGCACGCACGTTGGCGATGAAAACCGGGCGTGACGTGCCCACGGCGCTGTTTGCTGATAAGGCCGGACTGTCGGCGTGGATTGATCAGGCGAAGACAAAAGGCCCCGGGGGCCGATTTGCCGCCTATCCCAGTGCCAAACAGGTGCAGTTTGCAGAACGTATTGCGCGCCTGAAGCGTCGCCAGATTCCAGCAGAGTGTTTCAAGGACAAGGTGATGATGTCCCGCTGGATTGATGGAAACAAACCGCGCTGAGATGCGGCGGTTTGTCCGTGGGCACCGGGCTTTGTCCCCTTATCTTTAGGGTATGACTGAAGACACCCGCGTTCTGTACAATGCCGACTGCCCGATCTGCAATTTCGAGATCAGCCACTATGCCAAGTATAGCGGCGATCGCGCGCTGCCCATTCGTTTTGAGGACTTGAACCGGGCCGAGATGGCCGATTGGGGGTTGAGCCGGGACGAGGCCGCGCGGCGGCTGTATGTCCTGAAGGACGGGCAGATGTATTCCGGCATCCCCGCCTTCATCGTGTTATGGCAGGATATGCCGCGCTATCGCTGGCTGGCGCGCATCGTGGCGCTGCCGGGGCTGCATTGGCTGGCGTCCAAGACCTATGATCACGTGCTTGCACCGTCCATCTATCGCTGGCACCTGCGCCGCCAAAGGGCAGTTACGTCAACCTCTTCGTGAGGATTTGTGCGTAGACTGACGGCGTACCGGCCGTCAGGGTGTGTCCATGCCTTATCCGTATTCTGTTCGTGAAACCCTTGCCGATGCGTCGGTGCATATGCTGGGCCTGGGCGCCGGGGTCACCGGTGCCGCCATGCTGATCGTGCATGTGGCGCAGACGCAAGGCGCCGCGCAGATCGCTGCGACCAGTGTTTATGCGGCACTTGCCGTGTTTGCATTGCTGGCTTCGGCGCTCTATCACCTGCTGCCGTGGGAGGCGTCACGCCCCGTCTTTCACCGGATTGATCACGCGGCGATTTACCTCAAGATTGCGGGCACTTACACGCCACTGGTGGTGCTGATCGGCTCCGCCTTTGCTTATGTGGTGTTGGCAGCCGTCTGGGTTGTTGCGCTGATCGGCGCTGTGGCGAAGTTGAGCTTTTGGGCAACGGATGCGCGGGGATCGCTGGCGCTGTACCTGGCGATGGGCTGGGCGAGCGTGTTGCTGATCTGGCCGATGTGGCAGGCATTGCCTGGTGCGTCCACCGCGCTGATCGTTGCGGGCGGGGGCCTCTATTCCCTCGGCACAGTTTTTTATGCGGCCAAGGCGCTGCGGTTCCAGAATGCCATCTGGCACAGTTTCGTGCTGGCCGCGTCGGCCTGTTTCTTTGCTGCGGTGGCGTTGGGCGTGTCAGTTTGAGCGTTTGGCCAGGTCGGCAAACACATCGGCGTTGCGGCAGTAGCCGGGGGTTTCCGAAACGGTCCCCTGCTGCGTCCGGAGCCACTTTTCACAGGCATCGGGCTTGGTGCAGCCCACGCAGTTCAGGACAATATCCGAAATGTCGGAGGGCGTGAGATGGGCGCGCAAGGCGGCTTCTTCGAGGTCGACCCCGCGGGCGGTGGCCATGCGGTCGACAAGATCGGCGTGGGTCTTGAGGCGGGCATCGGTCATTTGGGTCGTCCTTTCGAGTGAGTAAGGATGACGTGACTGTGCCGGACCGGGCCGCTGCCCAACATTGATCCAGGTCAAATCTGGTCGAGATAGGCGCGCACGCAGGTCTGGACGTGGCGAAAACGGTCCCCGCCCAGGTGTTTGCCGCCATACCAACGGGTCACGATGACCAGGTGGTCGGATAACCCTTCGCGTTCGAGCATCCGCAGGATGACCATGCCCGCGCCGGCCTCACCATCGTCGCCCTTGATCGCGCCGCCCTGCGACAGCACCGCGCCCCAGGTGTTGTGAGTGGCCTTGGCATAGGCGCGGTCCCGCTTGAGCGTTTTGAGGGCAGCGTCGATCTGGGCACGCAATGTGACCGCACAACCCGAGACGGCGTATTTCGAGCCGCGGTCCGACAGAATGTGGCCCAACCGGTTCAAGGTCGGGTTTCCCAGACCCGACAGACGGGGCCGCATGTGCTAGATCTCGTCCATTGATTTAAAGCAAATGCATTCACTCTGGGGTATTTCCCATGACCTATTCATTTCTGGACACGCTGCACTTGTACGAGCTCATCGGTATGCTGGGCTTCGGCCTATATGTGACCAATTACGGTCTGCTGACCACCCGGTGCCTGAGCGGGGATTGCCTGACTTACTTCAGCATCAATCTGCTGGCAGCAAGCTGCGTGCTGATGGGGCTGATGTCGAGCTTCAACCTGGCCTCGGCCCTCATCCAGATCTTCTGGGTCGCCATGTCCATCGTCGGGATTGTCGTGCGGCTGCGGGGCCGCGCGGACCGGAACGTGGCCTAAAGCCCCGCTGCCGTCCGCCGCACGATTTCAAGCCGTTGCGCATTGGGCGGGTGGGTGCCAAGGAAGCGGTCGCCTGGATCAGGGATACGGTTGAAGAACTGGGATCCACGTACAGGATCATACCCCGCCCGCGCGGTCAGAATGGTGCCCAGCGCATCCGCCTCGAGCTCAAAATCCTTGGAATAGGTGCGCGCACCGACCTGAGCGCCGATCCGCTGCGCCGCCTGCGGATCACCACCGATGGCAGAGGCCAGACCGCCGAAAATCACAGCCCCGGCAGCCGCATTCTCGCGCTGGCGGGCAATATGGCCGCGCACATGGTGAGCGGCCTCGTGACCCATCACAAAGGCCAGTTCGTCCGCATTGCGCGCGTCGTCAATCAAGGCTTGGGTAAACACGATAATCGGTCGCCCCTCGTCATCAAGGGTTTGGAACGCATTCGACGGCGCGCCAGCCCGGTCATCCACGAGGATCTTGAAATCGCAGTTCACGTTGCGGTTTCGCGCGCGGCACTCACGCTCGGCCACCGGCTCAACCCTTTGAACAACCTGCGCAAAGGCGCGGGCCGATTGCTGGCGGGTCCGCAATTCATCAGGAACGTCGGCGGGCACGACCGTTGCGGTGGGCGCAGACGTATCCGTTGGCGCAGACGTGACAGCAACATCATCACAGGCAGCTACAAAGGCCAGAGCCGTCAGCGCGGCCAAGAGGCGAGAAATCAAATCATCGTCCTTTCCATGTCACGACGCACCAGACTGTATCATGCGCAAGGGCAGCTTCCAGCCCTGTTCACGCAGCCGTGTGCTCTATGCAACGGTTGGCGTATGGAATAAGTTTCCAGCATGTTTACAATCGAGCATGAATTCGACGCCTCGGTGATCGCGCTTGTGGACGATGGCGCGGCCCCCTTGCAGGAAGACGTGGTCATAAACGCCTTTGCCGAGGTGATCACGGTCGAGCAGTACGACCCCCGCAGCGACAGCGTGGTCAAGATCACATTGTCGCCGGAACAGGCCCGTGATCTGGCCGCGGCCCTGGACCTGCCCGAAGGTGTTTACCAGTTGCGCAAAGAGCCAAAGTAAAAGGGTCTGGACCCTTGACCTGTCTCTGCTAGCCTGCCCGAACGTCAGGGGAGGACAGCAATGGCAACCGGAACAAACGTGCGCACCTATTATGAGGGTGCATGGCACGATGCCGATGTGGCCGTCATGCGGGCCGCGGATCACGGCAGTTGGCTGGGCACGACCGTGTTCGATGGTGCCCGTTATGTGAACGGATTGGCGCCCGATCTTGAGGCGCATTGCGCCCGCGTGAACCGGTCCGCCGAGGCGTTGATGATCACCCCGACGGTCAGCACCGGGGAGATGGTGGCGATGGTTCGTGAGGGGCTGGCAGCCTATGGCCCCGATCAGGCGGTGTATATCCGGCCGATGTACTGGGCGCTGGATGGCGGTGAATTGGGGATCGTGCCAAAGGAGGGTGCGACCGGCTTTGCCATCAGCCTTGAAGAGATCCCGATGGCCCCGGAAAGTGCCTCGACCACGCTGGCGCGCACGCGGTTTCGTCGTCCGGTGCTGGAAGACAACGTGGTCAACGCAAAGGCCGGGTGCCTGTATCCCAACAACGCCCGAATGCTGGCCGAGGTGCGCGCCCGCGGCTTCGGCAATGCGCTCGTGGCTGACGCGATGGGCAATGTGGCGGAAACTGCGACCGCGAACGTGTTCATGGTCAAGGACGGTGTTGCATTCACGCCCATCCCCAACGGCACGTTTCTGGCCGGGATCACCCGCGCACGGCATATGGAAAACATGCGCGCCGACGGGATCGAAGTGGTGGAAAAGGTGCTGTCCTTTGCCGACTTCGAAGACGCGGACGAGGTATTCATGTCGGGCAACATGATGAAGGTCACGCCGGTGTCAGCCTTTGAGGACACATCGTATCAGGTGGGCCCGATCACCCGGCGGGTGCGCGAGATGTATTGGGATTGGGCGGCCAGCAATGGTTAAGCCCGTCGAATTCTGGTTCGAATTTGCCAGCACATACAGCTATTTGGCCGCTGCCCGTGTTGAAGACGCCTGTGCCGAGGCCGGTGTTCCACTGGTCTGGCGGTCATTCCTGCTGGGTCCCGTCTTTGGCGCGCAGGGCATGACCGACTCGCCCTTCAACATGTTTCCGGTGAAGGGGGCGTATATGTGGGTCGACATGGCGCGCTGTTGCGCCGATCTGGGCTTGCCCTTTGTCAAACCGTCGTCTTTTCCTAGGGGCAGTTTGCTGGCGGCGCGGATTGCAGCCGCGCATTGCGACGCTCCGTGGGTCGGGACCTTTGTTCGTGCCGTGTATCACGCCAACTTCGCCGATGACCGAAACATAGCGGACGATGGTGTGATCGCAGATATCCTCGGCGAGATCGGGCAGGACCGTGCGGCAGTTCTGGCCGCCGCCACCGCGACTGAGGGCAAGGCGAGACTGCGCGCCGCAACAGAAGAGGCGATGGAACGCGGCCTGTTTGGCGCGCCCAGTTTCATCGTGGACGGCGCGGTTTTCTGGGGCAACGACCGGCTGGAACAGGCGTTGCGCCATGCGCGGACGGCTTGACATGGTCGGGATTGCGTAGGGACGGGGCTTGGGCCATTGTGCGCGAACTGAGCCGGAGGATCCGATGCGCAAATTCCTGGTGGTGCTGGATGACAGCCGAGAGTGCCTGAACGCGATGCGCTTTGCCGCGATGCGCGCCAGCCACACGGGCGGTGGCGTTGCCATCCTGTCCGTGATCCCGCCCGATGAATTCAATCACTGGATCGGTGTTGGCAACGTCATGCGCGAGGAGGCCCGCGAGCGCATCCACGCCCATTTCGAGGTTTTTGCAAAGTGGATGCGCGACAAGCAGGGGATCGACCCCGAACTGGTCATCCGCGAGGGCCAGCCCGTGGATGAGATCATGGCGCAGGTCCTTGAAGACGCAGAGATTGGCGTGCTGGTTCTGGGTGCGGGCACAGACAAGAAGGGCCCCGGCCCGCTGGTCACACAGCTCAGCCGCAACGCAGGTGCCCTGCCCATTCCCATCACCATCGTGCCGGGCGATTTGAGCAAGGAAAAGCTCGAAGCGATCACCTAGGACGCCACCGCGAGGTCCCGCAGGTCCGGGGGCAACCGCCCGAAGCGGGCAACCGGGTGTGCTGTGGGGCCATAGCACTGCTCCACCGATCTGTTGCGCAGGTCGGGCATCAGCCGGACAAGGTCGCGGGTGGCCCGCGCGCCGATCGAGGCGAGACCCCAGGGGCCCGGATAGAAGCTTTCGCACGCCACCCCTTCGGCGAGGATCAGGTCATGGCTGTCGAGCAGCAGGTGGTGATAGGTCACCGCCCGAACCCCGTGTGCGACCCGCACGGCGCCGCCGTTGAGCCGGGCCAGGTGGCCCGCGCGCACAAGCTGTGTTTGCGCCCTGCCGGTGTTCAGCGCCAGCGCATGCTGGGCCGAGAGCCGCAGCGGCATGGCGTTGCCGAAGGTGCCGGCGGCGATGTGGACAGGCCGCAGCATCGGATTGACCGCGAGGTCGTGCCGGTCGACAGCACGCGTGCCGATCCAGCGGATAGGGCGCAGACCGTTGTCGCGTGTCTGGACCAGGTCACCAGGGCTCAACGCCTCGACCGGGCGGGGTCCGCCCGCAGTGGCGATGGCGGTGCCGGTCGTGAAACAGGGAATGCCCGCCGCGTTCAGTTGCTGGATGGACGACATCTGCGCGGGGCTCACCCCCTCGAGCACGATGGTTTCGCCCTCGGGAAAGGTCAGGCGCGCATTGCCGTTGCCGTCATCCGTGACCACCACGTCAAAGGCATTGACGGGCCGCCCCTCTGGCGTGCGCAGGTCCGAGACATCGAGCTGATCGTTGTAGGCCCCATCCCCGTCCGCATCGCCGATGTCGAAATCGGTGACAAATGTGTGCCCGTCCTGCGACTGGACAAAGGTGTCGTCACCCCCGCCGCCGGTGACCGTGTTGCTGCCGGTGCCCCCGTCTATGGTGTCGTCGCCATCCCCGCCCAGAATCGTGTCATCGCCAGAACCGCCGTCGAGGCTGTCATTGTCCTTGCCCCCGTCGATGCTGTCATTTCCAGCGCCGCCGTAGATCGTGTCGTCGCCCTGTTCGCCCCGCAGGCTGTCGTGGCCGTCGCCGCCATCGATATGGTCAGACCCCTTGTCCCCGTCGATGAAGTCGTCGCCCGACTCGCCCGAGATGGAATCGTCGCCATAGCCGCCTTGAATGCTGTCGTTGCCCGCACCGCCGTCGATCGTGTCATCGCCATCTTCGCCGTTGAGCGTGTCATTGCCGTCGCCGCCCGACAGAGAGTCGTTGCCATAGCCGCCCTTGACGCTGTCATCCCCCGCCCCGGCCTGCACCGTATCGTTGCCATCGCCCGCATCCACAGTGTCATGGTCCGCCCCGGTCCGGTAGTCGTCGTTATATGCGCCCCCGGTGTATTCGTTGCTTTCATCGGGATCGTCCGTCGGACCGACCAAGCTGTCATAGCGCGGTGCGTTGCCTGCGGTGACATCGTTCGGACCGGAATACGCATAGGCCGTTCCAGGCGTGATCGGCCCGTCGGCGACCCAGCCGGAATGCATCCCGTTGCTCTCGACCTTGTAGAGCGTGATGGTGTTGCCCTCACCATCGGTCAGGGTCCAGCTCTCTTCGAGATAGACCTCGCCCTCGGTCAGCTGGTTGCCGTTGGCGTCGTATTTCTTGGCGTATTGATCGCCGTCGCCCACTTCGTCATTGGCGTTGTCGCCATTGAACAGAACGCCGCCGTCATATTCCTCGATTTCGTAGCTGTACGCGTCCTCGCTCGCATCGAAGTCCGGGTCGAGCATCAGCTTGCCGTCCGGCGTGACAAAAAAGGCGTCTTGGGCGTAAGCACCCACGGTGTAATAGGAAGAGGACACGTTTCTTACTCGTCTTGACTGCGCGACACCTCCTTTTCCGCGCAAGTCCACAAAGCGCGGTTAAAAGGCGAATTTTAGAATTTAGAACTCTACAGAAGTGCCGCGCCCATCAGTTTAGAATCGTTCCAATCCTTGACACCGCGCCGCGCGACCCGCATATGCAAAGACAAGCTGCAGGAGCGCATCATGTTCATTCAGACCGAATCCACGCCCAACCCCGCCACGCTGAAATTCCTGCCCGGACAGACCGTGCTTGAGATGGGAACCGCCGACTTCCCGACGGCAGACGCGGCCGAGAAATCACCGCTGGCGCAACGCATCTTCGCGGTTGAGGGGGTCACTGGCGTATTCTTTGGCACTGACTTTGTCACGGTTACCAAGGCCGATGCGGTCGATTGGGACCATATCAAGCCCGCATTGCTGGGTGCCATCATGGAGCATTTCCAGTCCGGCCAGCCGGTGATGAGCGATGGGCACGCCCCGGCCTCGGGCCATGCCGAGCATGATGGCGAAGATGCCGCCGTCGTCGGCCAGATCAAGGAACTGCTCGACAGCCGGGTCCGTCCCGCTGTGGCGCAGGATGGCGGAGACATTACGTTCCACGGCTTTGACCGCGGCGTGGTCTACCTGCACATGCAGGGGGCCTGTGCAGGCTGCCCGTCTTCGACTCTGACGTTGAAGATGGGGATCGAGAACCTGCTGCGTCACTACATCCCCGAAGTGACCGAGGTACGCCCGGTTGCCGTCTGAGGCACTAACGGCCAGATGCTATTGCGGCACATCGCGGCTGACATTGGATAAGCCACCGCTGACGGTGGCTTATTGCCATTGTGAGGACTGCCGCCGGTGGACCGGCGCGCCCGTGGCGGCCTTTGCCGCGTTTGATCGGGCAGACGTGATTTCGCAATTGCCCAATGCCTTCAGTGGTGCGCCAGGGGTCGAACGTTGGACCTGCCCCACATGTCATGCCCCGTTGGCTGCGGCCTTCGACTATCTACCGGACCAGATTTACGTCCCCATTGGCATAGTCGACCAAGCGGACACCCTTCTCCCCGAAATGCACAGCCATGCGGGCAGTGCCCTTCCGTGGCTGCATATCGACGACGATCTGCCACGCGCTAATGCGTCGGCGCGCAAAGCACTGAACACGGCCTCGAAATGACGTCCCCTCTCATCCTTGGCTTTGACACCTCTGCGGCCCATTGCGCCGCTGCCCTTGTGCGCGGCGACGACATTCTGGCGTCCGTTGGCGAAGAAATGGCGCGCGGACAGGCAGAGCGGTTGATGAGCCTTTTGGAAGAGGTGCTGAAAGATCAGGGCGTGACATGGGCCGACCTGGATGCCCTGGCGGTCGGAACAGGGCCGGGCAATTTCACAGGGATCCGCATAGGCGTGTCGGCAGCGCGCGGGCTGGCGTTGGGTCTGGAATGCCCGGCCTATGGCGTAACAGGGTTTGATGCAAGGGACATGCTGGCGCCTTCCGGTATGACCGTGGCCATCCCTGCGCCGCGCGAGATGGTCTATGTTATGCACCACACCGGACCCGAACTGGTGCCAGCAGCCGATGTAACCGATCCCGCCCCCCATCCTGCGCCCGCCGAACTCGCCGTGGCGATCGCACGGTGCGCCGTGCGGCACTGGCCCGACAGGCCGACCGCCCCTGCTCCGTTCTACATACGGGCGCCGGACGCGGCCCCGGCGCGCGATGCGCCACCCGCCATCCTGCCATGAGCCCCGAGGCACTTGCCACCATTCACGCGGCCGCCTTCACGCAGGAGCGGCCTTGGGCGGCTGAGGAGTTCAGCGATCTGCTCGCGAATCCCCTCACCCATCTGGAAACGGCGCCGCATGGCTTTGCCCTCTGGCGCGGAATCGCCGGTGACGCGGAACTGCTTACACTTGCCGTCGACCCCGCCGCGCAAGGGCGCGGGATGGGTGCACGGCTGATGCAAGCGTGGATGTGTCAGGCTGCACAGACCTGCACGGACGCGGTTCTGGATGTGGCAGCGGACAACGTGGCAGCGATCCACCTATACCGACGCTATGGCTTTGAAACTGCAGCGAAACGGAATGATTACTACCGGCGTCCGGATGGCACAGTCGATGCACTGATCATGCGCGCGCGCCTGCCCTTCTCTGGTTCCAAAAAATCCTCGGGGGAGCTTCGCCCCTAGGGCGAAGTGGGGGCAGACAGCCCCCCTGCCCACCCATGCAGCATTGCGCAAGGTCAGGTCCGTTCACACTTGCCCAATCGGTCAAAAAGCGGTTGACGCTCCCTCTGCCCTGCGGCCTAATTCCCCATGATCTTTTGATCCCGGGCGTTCGGTGCTCCGCTGCCACCGCCCCAACCACGAAAAACTGGGAGACCTGATAATGACCATGATGCAGAAATTCCTTGGCGCGACTGCGGCCCTGGCCCTGTCCGCGGGTGCTGCGCTGGCTGAACCCGCGCTGATCTTCGATCTGGGCGGCAAGTTCGACAAATCCTTTAACGAAGCAGCCTTTAACGGCGCCAAGCGTTGGGCCGACGAGACGGGCAACAGCTTCCGCGAGATCGAGCTGCAGTCCGAGGCGCAGCGCGAGCAGGCCCTGCGCCGCTTTGCCGAATCCGGCGCCAACCCCATCGTCATGGCAGGCTTTGCATTCGCTGACGCATTGGGTCAGGTCGCGGCTGACTATCCAGACACCAAGTTTACCATCATCGACATGGTCGTGGATGCACCGAACGTGCGTTCTGTCGTGTTCAATGAGCATGAAGGGTCGTATCTGGTCGGCATGATGGCGGCCAAAGCCTCCGAAAGCGGGACCGTCGGCTTCATCGGCGGCATGGACATCCCGCTGATCCGCAAGTTCGCCTGTGGTTACGCGCAAGGCGTGAAAGCGGTGAACCCCGATGCCACCGTCATCGCGAACATGACCGGCACGACACCTGCGGCGTGGAACGACCCGGTGAAGGGCTCGGAACTGACCAAGGCGCAGATCAGCCAGGGTGCTGACGTGGTTTATGCCGCTGCCGGCGGCACCGGTGTGGGCGTGCTGCAGACCGCAGCCGACGAAGACATCCTGTCGATCGGCGTGGACAGCAACCAGAACTACCTGCACTCGGGCAAGGTTCTGACATCCATGATGAAGCGCGTGGACAATGCAGTGTACCAGGCATTCCAGGACGGCCCCGACATGGAAACTGGGTTCAACGTCATGGGCCTCGCCAATGGCGGTGTCGGCTATGCGATGGACGAGCACAACGCCGAACTGGTCAGCGATTCCATGAAAAATGCCGTGGACGAAGCGGCGACCCAGATCGCGAGCGGCGAGTTGACCGTGCATGACTACATGTCCGACGACAGCTGCCCGGCGCTGAGCTTCTAAGCTGCGCTTTTGACTTTGGGGCCGTGCCACATCGCCGTGGCGCGGCCCCTTTTCCAACCGAAGGCCCCCTGCCCATGACCGCCCCCGCCATTGAACTCAAAGGCATTTCCAAGGCCTTTGGCCCCGTGCAGGCCAACAAGGATATCTCGATCAGGGTGATGTCCGGCACCATCCACGGGATCATCGGAGAGAACGGCGCAGGAAAGTCGACGCTGATGTCGATCCTTTACGGGTTCTACAAGGCCGATGCCGGTGAGATTTTCATCTCGGGCAACAAGACCGAGATACCCGACAGCCAAGCGGCCATCGCCGCTGGCATTGGCATGGTGTTCCAGCACTTCAAGCTGGTCGAGAACTTCACTGTGCTGGAAAACATCATTCTGGGCGCCGAGGATGGTGGGCTTTTGAAGCCGTCCTTGTCGAAAGCCCGCAAGACCCTGCTGGACCTCGAGAAAGAGTATGACCTGAAGGTCAATCCGGACGCCGTCATTGAAGAGATCGGCGTCGGCATGCAGCAGCGGGTCGAGATCCTCAAGGCGCTGTACCGTCAGGCCAATATCCTGATCCTGGACGAGCCGACAGGCGTGCTGACGCCCGCAGAGGCCGACCAGCTGTTCCGCATCCTTGGCCGTCTCAAGGAAGAGGGAAAGACGATCATCCTGATCACACACAAGCTGCGCGAGATCATGGACATCACCGACACCGTCAGCGTGATGCGGCGGGGCGAAATGACCGCCACCGTCAAGACGGCCGAGACCAGCCCCGAAGAACTGGCGGAGCTGATGGTGGGCCGCAAGGTGCTTTTGCGCGTGGACAAAAAACCGGCGACGCCGGGCGATGTGGTCCTGGATGTGCAGAACCTGAAAGTTGTGGATGAACAAGGCGTTGAGCGCGTCAAAGGCATCAACCTACAGGTCCGTGCGGGCGAGATTGTTGGCATCGCTGGAGTTGCGGGCAACGGACAATCCGAATTGCTGGAGGTGCTGGGCGGCTATGCCGATGCCACGGGCACAGTAACGCTGAATGGCACCCCCATTGACCTGACCGGCAAGCATTCCGACGGACGCTCGCGCCGGGACCGGGGCATTGCGCATGTGCCGGAGGACCGGCAGCGCGAAGGGCTGATCATGGACTTTGCCGCGTGGGAAAACACTGCATTTGGCTATCACCGTGATGAGGCCTACACCTCTGGCCTTCTGTCCAACAACGCGGCCATCAAGGCAGACACGGCGGAGAAGATGGAGCGCTTCGATGTCCGCCCACCGCATCCGCATCTGGCGGCCAAGAACTTTTCCGGCGGGAACCAGCAAAAGATAGTGCTGGCGCGCGAGATTGAGCGAAACCCTGATCTGCTTCTGATTGGCCAACCCACACGGGGCGTGGACATTGGCGCCATCGAGTTCATCCACCAACAGATCGTCGCCCTGCGCGATCAGGGCAAGGCGATCCTGCTGGTATCGGTTGAGCTTGAGGAAATCCTCGGCCTTGCCGACCGTGTCGCGGTCATGTTCGACGGTCAGATCATGGGCGAACGCCAGACCGACGCGACCGATGAAAAAGAACTGGGGCTGCTCATGGCGGGTATCACCGACACCGACAAGCCGCATGACTTCGCCGAGATTGAAGCGAACCTCGCCCATGCACATGGCGATGCGTCGAAGGGGGCCTGAGACATGGATGTGATGCCAAAATGGGCCGAGGTGATCCTTGTTCCGCTGATTTCCCTGATCCTGGCCGCGATCCTATCGGCACTTGTGATCCTTGCCATTGGCGAAGACCCTGTGGCCGCCGTGAACCTGATGGTCACAGGCGCGCTCGGGTCCAGCTATGGCTGGGGCTATACCCTGTATTACGCCACGAATTTCATGTTCACGGGGCTGGCCGTATCCGTGGCCTTTCACGCCGGACTGTTCAACATCGGCGGCGAGGGGCAGGCCATGTTGGGCGGGCTTGGCGTGGCGCTGGTATTGCTGTTCATCCCTTGGCCGCATTGGACCGTTGCCTTGCTGGCTGCGGCCCTTGGGGCGGCTGTGTTCGGGGCACTTTGGGCCGCCATTCCGGCCTACCTGCAAGCCAAGCGCGGCAGCCATATCGTGATCACCACTATCATGTTCAACTTCATCGCGGCGGCTGTCCTGAATTACATGCTGGTGAACCAGCTGCGCCCACAAGGTGCGATGGACCCGGCCACGGCTCGCTTTCCCGAAGCGGTGCATTTGCCCAACCTGCATGAGGTGCTGGCCCCCATCGGGATCAACTTCTCGAAAGCGGCACCGGCCAATGTGTCACTGCTGATCGCCATTGTCGCCTGTGTCCTTGTTTGGCTGTTGATCTGGCGCACGCCACTGGGCCTTGAAATCCGGTCTTATGGCAAGTCTGGCCGGGCTGCGAAATATGCGGGTATCGGTGCCGTGCGGATCACCATGGTCGCGATGCTGATCTCGGGTGCGCTGGCGGGGATGATGGCCATCAACAACGTGATGGGCGAGGCGGAGCGACTGGTCCTGAACGCGGTTGAAGGTGCCGGCTTCATCGGCATCGCCGTGGCGCTGATGGGTCGCAGCCACCCGTTCGGGGTGTTCCTGGCAGCGATCCTGTTTGGCTTCCTGTATCAAGGCGGGGCGGAACTGGCGCTTTGGACATCGATCCCACGGGAGTTGATCGTGGTGATCCAGGCGCTGGTGATCCTGTTTACCGGCGCGCTCGACAACATGGTGCGGATGCCGCTTGAACGGATGTTCCTTGCGGCGCGCACCGCGCGTACGTCCAAATCGGTTGAACCGGCGGAGTAAGCACGATGGATTTTCTCGCCCTGTTCGACCTTTCTGTCCTCGACTCGACCGTGCGTCTGGCTACGCCACTTTTGTTGGCCTGTCTGGCGGGGCTCTTCTCCGAACGAGCTGGCATCTTTGACATTGGCCTAGAAGGCAAGATGCTGTTTGCCGCCTTCTTCTCGGCGGCGGTCGCTGCGATGTCTGGATCGGTCTGGTTGGGTCTGCTGGCGGGCATTGCGGCTTCGATGGCACTGTCCGGTATCCACGGCCTTGCCTCAATCACCTTTCGCGGCAACCAACTGATCTCTGGCGTTGCCATCAACTTTCTTGCGGCGGGTCTGACCGTTCTGATTGCGCAGGACTGGTTCCAGCAAGGCGGGCGCACCCCGTCGCTGATTGGCGGCGGGCGGTTCGAGCCGATCATCCTGCCCTTTGCCGAGGCGGCGCGCAGTGTGCCATTCATCGGACCGATCTATGCCGAGCTGATCTCGGGTCATTCGATCCTTGTTTACGTGGCGCTGCTGGCCGTGCCCGGCACTTGGTGGCTGCTGTTCCGCACCCGCTTTGGCCTGCGCCTGCGCGCGGTAGGTGAGAACCCCGCCGCCGTGGACACGGCGGGTGTATCTGTCGTTGGACTGCGGTTCGTGGCGGTGGGTATTTGCGGTATGCTGTGCGGTATCGCAGGGGCATACCTTGCGACCGGCCTGCAAGCGGGTTTCGTCAAGGACATGACGGCCGGTCGCGGGTTCATCGCGCTGGCGGCGTTGATCTTCGCCAAGTGGCGCCCCTGGCACGCGCTTTGGGCGACGCTGCTGTTCGGCTACCTGCAAGCGATAGCGCTGCGGCCCGACATCATCGAAGGCGCCCTGGGATTCCGCGTGCAGGTCCAATTGCTGGATGCGCTTCCCTACATCCTGACCGTGGTGATTCTGGCTGGGTTCGTGGGCAAGGCGATCCCGCCGCGCGCCGGCGGCGAGCCTTATGTAAAAGAGCGGTAACTGTGTGGTGCACGCATATTGTGCGCCACACAATATATCCAGTTTGCCCACAAACTTAGCCCCAGTTCGCTGCGGGGCGGCATGACATCTTGATTTCCCATCCGCCCCCGTCCTAACAGTGCTCATGCAAATCTACCTGCCCATCGCCGAGGTATCGGTCAACGCGTTCCTGCTTTTGGGCTTGGGCGGTATGGTGGGCATTCTTTCGGGTATGTTTGGCGTCGGTGGCGGGTTCCTGATGACCCCGCTGTTGTTCTTCATCGGCATCCCGCCCGCCGTGGCCGTTGCGACCGAAGCCAACCAGATCGTGGCCTCCTCTTTCTCGGGCGTATTGGCGCATCTCAGGCGCAAGACGGTCGATCTGAGGATGGGAACGGTGCTGCTGATAGGTGGCCTCATAGGGGCAGCACTGGGCGTGCTCTTGTTCAACTATCTCAAGTCGCTCGGTCAGGTCGATCTGCTCGTGCGCTTGTGTTACGTGGTTTTCCTTGGCGTGATCGGCGCGCTGATGTTCGTGGAAAGCCTGAATGCGATCCGCAAGACGGCCAAGGGCACGGCGATCCCCACGCGCAAGAAGCATGGGTTGATCCACAAGCTACCCTTCAAGATGCGGTTCCGGGTCTCAGGGCTTTACATCTCGGTCATCCCACCGCTGCTGGTTGGGCTGAGTGTGGGTGTGCTGGCCGCCATCATGGGCGTTGGTGGCGGGTTCATCATGGTGCCTGCGATGATCTACCTGCTGGGCATGCCGACCAAGGTGGTTGTGGGCACATCCCTGTTCCAGATCATCTTTGTCACCGCCTTCACCACCATGTTGCACGCCACCACGAACTACACTGTGGATGTGGTGCTGGCGGTTCTGCTTTTGGTCGGAGGCGTGATCGGCGCGCAAATCGGCACGCGGATCGGTGTGCGGATGAAGGCGGAGCAATTGCGTATTCTGCTGGCGCTGATGGTGCTGGCCGTCTGCGGCAAGCTCGCCCTTGATCTGCTGCTGATGCCATCCGAACTGTATTCCGTCGGCGCGGTGGAGGGGCACTGATGCTGCGCTGGCTGCTCATCGCTCTGCTCTTCGCCCTGCCCGTGCGGGCCGAAGAGGTTGTACTGGGGCTAAGCCAGGACGAAGTGGCAATCACCACCAGCTTTGACGGTTCGGAAATCCTGATCTTTGGCGCGGTGAAACGAGAAACCCCGATCCCCGAGGGCGAACTGGGTGTCATTGTGACCATTGCCGGCCCACCAGAGCCCATCACCGTCCGCCGCAAGGAGCGCCGGTTTGGGATCTGGGTCAATACGGATGCGGTTGAGATCGATGGCGCCCCCAGCTTCTACGCCGTGGCCACAAGCTCTCCTCTGGACGACGTACTGGGTGTTCGGGACAACCTGGAGCACAAGGTCTCTGTCCCTAGCATGTTGCGGGGGGTTGAGACGCCGAACACGGTGCTGGATGCAAGCGCCTATGTCACGGCCCTGATCCGCATCAATACGGATGCTGGCGCCTACCAATTGCTCGAGGATACCGTCGTTGTTGACGAGGATACGCTGTTTCGCACGCGCATCCGGCTGCCTGCGGCACTGACCGAAGGGGCTTATGAAACCCGGATCTTCCTGACACGCGACGGACAGGTTGTGGCCAGCTACGAGACTGCCATCGACGTGCGCAAAGTGGGTTTGGAGCGGTGGTTGTTCACTCTGAGCCGAGAGAACCCGTTCTGGTATGGGATCATGTCGCTCGCCATCGCCATTGCGGCGGGCTGGACCGCCTCCGCCGCCTTTTCATTGCTGCGCAACTAGAGACCGGTGCGCAGTGAACGCGCACCCTACGCCGGATCTTCGGATGCGAGCGTCAGCTTGGCCGCAGGTACGCTGCGCAGGTCATCGACCCGCAAAGGTCCTGTCGGCTTTGACAGTCTGTTGCGCACAACCCAGATCAACCGATCCTGCGCGCGTGTGATCGCGACATAGGCCAGACGCTTCCACAAGGGTTGCCCCGCCTCGGTCCGGTTCATCCGCGCCGCGGCGTAGAGGTCGGGGGCGAAGACCTGGACCGTTTCCCACTGCGACCCCTGCGCCTTGTGGATCGTTACCGCCGCACCATGGAGAAATGTTGCCCCCATACGGGCCGCGTAGGGGATAAAGGGCTCTTCTTCGTCGGGTTTTTCTATCTTCACGATGGACGCCGCTGACACCTGCGGGTCCTCGGCGCCGATGACATGCAAACGGGAGAAACCCGGCTTGCGCCCCTCGCCCAGATAGACGACCTGCGCGCCCTTGATCAGTCCGCGCGCTTCAAGATCGAGCCGCTTCTTGCGGTGTTTCAACGGTAATTCCAGGCCGTCGCAGATCAGCGGCTCGCCTTCGATCAGGCGATCTTCGGGGGCGTCGTAGACGGCGCGGAACGCATTGATCAGCCTGATGCGCGTGGCGTTGCGCCAAACAAGAACAGGGCTACGGGCCATCAGGTCCACTTCGACCCGCTGCCCCCAGACAACGCGGTCGTCTTTGCTGGCCGCCTCCTCAACCATCTTCTCGAAGCGGTAGAAATCGACTTGCGGGTCGGCAAGCGCGTGGGCGAGGTCGAGGATCGGGTTGTCCGCCGCCTGCCGGTGGATGCGGCCCAGATTCATCACCCGTTTTTCCGGCAGCTTGTCGAAGACCATCGCGCCGGACTGATTGACCGGTGCAAGCTGCGCAGGATCGCCAAACAGAAGCAAGGTCGGAAAGATGTCCTTGAGGTCTTCGAACTGCTTGTCGTCGAGCATGGAGGCTTCGTCGATGAAACCGATATCCAGCGGCTCCTCGCGCCGTTTCCAGCCGGTGATGAAGTCGCTGCCGCGCAGACCAGCCGCAGCGAGGGCTCCGGGAATCGACTTGTTGGTCTGGTAAAAGGCATGCGCGCGGTCGAGCGCCTCGTCCGTCAGCCCCTCGACCTTGGGCCGGTCGCCGTTGCCTGCAAGCCATTCGGCGATGCGTTCGTATTCGGGGTCGTAAACAGGGGTGTAAAGGATGCGGTGGATCGTGGTGGCGGGCACGCCGCGGAAGCGCAAAACGCTGGCCGCCTTGTTCGTGGGGGCGAGGATGGCAAGTGTCCGGCGGTCCTTGCGTCTGCGGGACTCGTAGTCCCCCGACACAACCTCGACCCCTGCCGCTTCAAGCGCTTTGTAGAGCTCGGAGAGAAGCAGTGTTTTGCCCGAGCCTGCTTTGCCCGTGATCGCCATAACGGAGGTGGCCGAGGATTTCGGCGGCGTGAGCAGAGAGTCGTCCAGGTCAATGCCAGCGCCGCGCAACATCTCGGTCACGGTGTCGAAGGCGGACGCCTGATCGTCGGAAAGGGCAAGGGCGGTGGACATGCCGCGACCCTATATCCGGGGCGCGGCAGGTGCCAGCGGGATCAGGCGCTGCGCGCGAGTTCCCGGCGTGATGTCGTGCCAAAGGCGAGGTCGAACCAGTGGCGTGAACGCTCCATGGGAACACCTGCCCGGTCAGCGACAGCGGCCGCCGCCTGCTGGTCGAAGTGCCACAGGCCCACACTGATCTGATCCCGGCCCTCGCCAGCACTCCCCAACACTTCGGGGGATGAGCCGATCATACGGTAAATGCGCACCATGCGCGCGTCGAACACGCCCACGAAGTGTTCGATACCGAAATTCTGCATGATTTCGCCGCCGCCCAGCATTAGCGCCGCAGCCACATGGCTACCCGCGCCGCGGGTCAGGCAGAAGCGGGTGCACTCCCAGATAACCGGGCTGGTGATGGGTCCGGAGATCAGATCGCCAAAGTGTTCGTTGACCATGGTGCGGCCTGTCGTGGGCAGGAACCGCATCGAGCCGCCGTGCGAGCCATCCGGCTCTTCCCAGATGACGTAGAGCGGGTTCAGATCGTCGTACTCGTCACGTTCATAGCCGTCCTTGTCGACGTGCACGTCCCAGCCCAGCCGGGTTTTAAACTGGTCCGCACGATCGCGGAACATGGTGCGGGCAAGTTTGGGGTGATCGCTCAGATCGGCAGCATACACGTAACGCAGCATTATTGGGTACTCCTTGTCAGACCGGGGCAGGCATGACCAAAAGACTACCGATGCGTGCGTTAACGTCCAGAAATACAATCGTACGGAGAGTTGCCGTGACCGGCAACACACCCCGTCATACCACGATCAATCCCCTGCTCATGGCCCGAGCAACGGCGTGCGTCGTGTTCATCGCGCCCAGCTTGAACCGGGCGCTTTCGATGTAGACGCGCAAGGTGTGCTCAGAGATCGACAACGTGTCGGCCACCTGTGCGCGGCTGTATCCCATTGCCAGAAAGGTCATCGCATCAACCTCGCGCGGGCTGAGCGCCTGGGATTGTTCGGGCGCACGATCCGGTTCGAATTCGAGCGCCTTTTCGTTGAACGTGTGTGCGATCAGGATCAGATCGCGGCGGTGCGCGTCTGTCCATGTGGCCCACATGTCATCGTCGCATGAGTGGCTGACGGTAAAGAGTGCGAACTGCCCGTTCGGCCCCCGTATTGGAACAGAAAATCCCTGGTTTCCGACCCCGTGAGCGATGGCTTCGGCCTGAAACGTGCGGGCGGGCTTGCTGCTCCAGTCCAGCCGTTTCCAATCGACCGGGTGAAAGCGTTGAAAACACCCAAGAATAACCGGATCGACACGCAGGTAGTTTTGCTCGAGATACCGGTCTCGCCATACGTCCGAATAGGTTCCGCAACCGTATTGATCCCCGGCGGAATCGACCCAGTGATACACCACGTGATCGACCCCATAGTGGTCGCGTATTTCCTCGGATGCTGACTGTAGGGCGGCGAGCCCCTCAGCTTGCTCCAAATCCTCCAAAATAGATTCCAACGGCTGCCTCGCCGTCGTGACGCTGACCATCTCTTGTTTCCTTCATCGCGGCGATCTCGGCCATTGCGACGATTGCGGTGTCGTCCAACTGCTCGGCAAGGGCGGGCATGTCGTTGGCGCGGGCAAATGTCTTAAGGTCCGTAAGAACGTCCAGTATCCAGTCACTTTTCATGGTCAGACTCACTCTCGAGTGGTTAATGAATGGTTAACACAACTATAGCATGTGTTAACTCAGCCTGAAAATTCACGTATTTCTACTCCCCAGAAATAGTGAGGCGGCATTTTCTAAGCCATTGATCCCCTTCAAGTCGGCTCAAAACGCAAAAATGCCCGCGAAACCATGACATGATTCGCGGGCATTTATACTCTTCTTAAACGTGTAAGACGTTAACGCCGGGCCTCCAGGGCATCCTCAAGCGTGCGCAGACCGGTCTTGGGCGCTTGCACCAGCACGGACATGTTGCCGGGCTTGTGCTCGTTGCGCAGCATTTTCATATGCGCTTCGCGCAGGTCGTCCCAGGCGAACACTTCGGACATGCAAGGATCAAGACGACGCTCGACCATCAGATGGTTCGCAGCGGCGGCCTGCTTCAGGTGCGCAAAGTGGCTGCCCTGCAGACGCTTCTGGTGCATCCACATGTAGCGGACATCGAAGGTGCAGTTGAAGCCGGTGGTACCCGCGCAGATCACGACCATGCCACCCTTCTTGCACACCAGCGAAGACACGGGGAACGTGCTTTCGCCCGGGTGCTCGAACACCATGTCGACATTCACGCCCTTGCCGGTGATGTCCCAGATCGCCTTGCCGAACTTGCGCGCCTCTTTCAGCCACGTGGCATATTCCGGCGTGTTGACCGTGGGCAGCTGGCCCCAGCAGTTGAAGTCCTTGCGGTTGATGACACCCTTGGCGCCCAGATCCATCACGAAGTCGCGCTTGGTCTCGTCCGAGATCACGCCAATCGCATTTGCCCCCGCAGTGTTGATCAGCTGGATGGCGTAAGAACCAAGACCGCCCGACGCGCCCCAGACCAGAACATTCTGGCCAGGCTTCAGGTCATGTGGCTCATGACCGAAGAGCATCCGGTAAGCAGTGGCGAGCGTCAGCGTGTAGCAGGCGCTTTCTTCCCAGGTCAGGTGCTTGGGGCGCGGCATAAGCTGCTGGGCCTGCACATTGGTGAACTGGGCAAAGGAGCCATCGGGGGTTTCATAGCCCCAGATGCGCTGGCTGTCCGAATACATCGGATCACCACCGTTGCAGTGCTGGTCATCGCCATCGTCCTGGTTGCAGTGAATCACAACCTCGTCGCCGACCTTCCAGCGCTTCACCTTGTCGCCAACGGCCCAGACGATGCCAGACGCATCGGAGCCAGCGATGTGGAAGGGCTGGCCGTGACCATCAAACGGTGAAATCGGCTTGCCCAGCGACGCCCAGACGCCGTTGTAGTTCACGCCGGCAGCCATCACTAGAACCAGCACCTCGTGACTGTCGAGCGTTGGCACGTCGACCACTTCGAGCTGCATGGCTGTGTCCGGCTCACCATGACGCTCGCGGCGGATCGCCCATGCATACATCTGCTTCGGGACATAGCCCATGGGTGGAATTTCACCCATTTCGTAAAGGTCTTTTTCAGGTGCGTCGTAGGACGCGATACCAGTGTCGAGTGCCATGTCAGCCTCCGGGGTTAGAAATTCTGTGCCGCAGCGCAGAATCGACTGCGTTACGGCTGAATATGGCTCGTCACGAAATAAAGCAACCCGCGCTTTGGTATTTTTGTAATTTTATGACTTTGCGCGCGCAGCATTGCCGATGGTGATGCTGTCAGGATACAGATCGTCGATGGAATTCGCGTAGAAGCGGACCAAAGGCTCTTCTTCGGGTTGCATGACCCATGCGTCCGATACCTGTTTCACCATCCCACGCACCTCCATATCGGTAAGAGCACGCAGCACACGGTCTCTCAGATCCTGATCGAGCAACGGGGGACGTGTGCCGCGCTTTGGTGGCATGGCGGCCTTGACCTCATGCACCAGATCCAGATCTGGGAGCGGGTCCGGCGACATCAGCAGCAAGCGGCACAGCAACGGCACGAAGGGCACCGGCATCACGTCCTGGATGCGGTCGCGCAATGTTTCGGCCAGATGATCAAGTTCGACATCGTCGCCGAGAGCAGCCAATGACACAGGTGGGCCAAAGACAACGGACGCAGTGCCAAACTTGCGGTACCGGCGGGTGATCCATTGCCAAAGCAGGCGCAGGATCGCGGCCATGACCACAGTGATGCTGACACCAAACCGCCGGTCGCCGCGTGCATCGGCCGCGATCAACACGCGATCCTCGAGCACGCGGTCGTAGTTGATCGCAACGGGGACAAAGACGACGTCGCGCTTGTCGGGGTCATAGCCGTCCACGACATAGGACAAGAGCCCCTTCTTGAGGGGCATGAGTTTGCCATTCACGCTCAACCCGCCTTCGGGAAAGATGGCCTGGGTCACGCCGCCCTCGGTTGCCATGCGCACGTAGCGCGCCAGCACCGCGCGGTAGAGTACGCCGCGCGACTTGCGTCGGATGAAATAGGCCCCCATGGATTTGATCAGCCGCGACAGCGGCCAAACCCGCGCCCATTCACCCACCGCGTAGCTAAGCGCGGACGCCTGCGCGGCAAGATACGTCACCAGCACGTAGTCCATGTTGCTGCGATGGTTCATCACGAAGACGACCGTGGCGTTAGGGTCCGCGCTTTGGATCTGCTGGTCGTTGTTCAGCCCGGTGCGCACATTATAGAGCGCAGTTGCAAGCCACCGAGCGGCCCGCGCGCCAAAGCTGAAATAGGCGAAGGCAGAGAAGCTGGGCACGATCTCGCGCGCGTAGCGGCGCGCCTGCTCGAAGGCGACGTTCTCTGGCACATCATGTTCATCCGCATACCTGACGATCGCTTCCGACACCTCGGGGTCATAGATCAGGCGCTGGATCATATCGTGCCGCCGCGCCAGCTTGAACGGCTCGATCGGTCGCGTCAGACGTTCGTTCAACTGCGCGACGGCCCGTTCCAGCCTGCGGCGAAAGAACCAGCGCACTGATGGGAACAGGAAATGCGAGGCAAAGGTCACGGCCGCGAACAGGAGGATCAGCATAAATAGCCAAAGGGGGAGTTCAACGGTCGTCATCATTGCGCAAACCCTCGCAGGCGTAGGGGGTGGGGGCAAGGGAAATGGGCTGGCCTTTCCCATGCCCTCACTCGAAAATGGCGACATGTATGAAGGGGATTCATTCCACACGCTGACCACATTGGGTCAGATCGGCCTTGTTGCCGTGTCACTGCTGTTTGCGGTGCTGGCGCTGGGGTTCACCTGGGTTCTGGTGCAACGGCGCCCCCTGATCATCCGTGTGCCGGTCTGGATCGTTGCCTTCATCACCTTCGTTTGGGCCTCTCCCCAAGGATACTATACCTACTACCGCATGATCTTTGACGGCTTGCCCGCGCAATCCGTGATCAAGGCCCCTCCGCCACCGGAGGAGGTTGTCGCCCTGCTCACTTTCACCGGGCCTGCGAGTTTGTCGGCCCACAGTATTGGCGTGCTGGGCTGGTTGATGTTCGTGGTCGCAGTCTGGCCGCAGCGCCGAAAATGCCGCAACGCAGCGGATTGACTGCGCCACATAATTACCTATACCTCCAATCAGACGAAATTTTGTTACGCGCCCGATTCACAGGAGATCGCTCATGTCGCAGCCTGCACAGAAAGACCGCCCCTGGTTGATCCGCACCTATGCCGGGCACTCGACCGCTGCCGCTTCCAATGCTTTGTATCGCTCGAACCTGGCCAAAGGGCAGACCGGTCTGTCGGTCGCCTTCGATCTGCCGACGCAGACAGGCTATGACAGCGATCACGTGCTGGCGCGCGGCGAAGTGGGCAAGGTTGGCGTGCCTGTGGCGCATCTGGGCGATATGCGGACCCTGTTCGACCAAATCCCGCTGGAACAGATGAACACGTCGATGACGATCAACGCTACGGCCCCCTGGCTTCTGTCGCTCTATATCGCCGTGGCCGAGGAACAGGGTGCGGATGTTTCCAAGCTGCAGGGCACCGTACAGAACGATCTGATCAAGGAATACCTGAGCCGGGGCACTTACATCTGCCCGCCGAAGCCATCACTGAAGATGATCGCGGATGTGGCAGAGTATTGTTACACGAACGTGCCGAAATGGAACCCGATGAACGTGTGTTCCTATCACCTGCAAGAGGCGGGCGCGACGCCGGAACAGGAATTGGCTTTTGCCCTTGCGACGGCCACTGCCGTTCTGGACGAATTGAAGCCGCGCATTGATCCGGCCGATTTCCCGGCCGTCGTGGGACGTATTTCCTTTTTCGTGAATGCGGGCATTCGGTTTGTCACCGAGATGTGCAAAATGCGCGCCTTTGTCGATTTGTGGGATGAGATTTGCGAGACGCGTTATGGCGTGACCGATCCGAAGTTCCGTCGCTTCCGGTATGGGGTGCAGGTCAATTCGCTGGGTTTGACCGAGCAACAGCCCGAGAACAATGTCTACCGCATTCTGATTGAAATGCTCGCAGTGACGCTGTCGAAAAAGGCGCGTGCCCGCGCGGTGCAATTGCCCGCTTGGAACGAGGCGCTTGGCCTGCCCCGCCCCTGGGACCAGCAGTGGTCGATGCGGATGCAGCAGATCATGGCCTTTGAAACGGACCTGCTGGAGTATGACGATCTGTTTGATGGCAATCCCGCCGTGGATGCCAAGGTCGAGGAATTGAAGGCCGGTGCCCGGCATGAGTTGGAAAACCTGGATGCCATGGGCGGGGCCATCGCGGCCATCGACTATATGAAAGCGCAATTGGTACAATCGAATGCCGAACGTCTGAACCGCATCGAAAAAGGCGAGACGGTCGTGGTTGGTGTGAACAAATATCAGGCGGGCGAGCAATCGCCGCTGATGACCGGTGACGGCGGTATCATGGTTGTCGACCCTGCGGTCGAGCAGGACCAGATTGATCGGCTGAACACCTGGCGTGCAGAGCGGGACGAGGCCGCCGTGACATCAGCGCTGGCGGATCTCAGGGCCGCAGCGCAAGCGGGCAAGAATGTGATGCCCGCTTCGATCATCTGCGCGAAAGCGGGTGTGACCACTGGCGAGTGGGCTGCACAGATGCGCGCCGTGCATGGGGAATACCGTGGACCCACGGGTGTGTCCTCGGGCCGGTCGAACATGACCGAGGGGCTCGATGATCTGCGCGATGCGGTGGATGCGGTCAGCGACCGATTGGGCCGTCGCCTGAAATTCCTTGTCGGGAAGCCCGGGCTCGACGGTCACTCGAACGGCGCCGAACAGATTGCGGTGCGCGCACGGGATTGCGGCATGGACATTGCATATGAGGGCATCCGCCTCACACCCGAGGAGATCGTGGCTGCCGCGCGTGAGGACGAGGCCCATGTCGTCGGACTGTCGATCCTGTCGGGCAGCCATATCCCACTGGTCGAGGACCTGATGCATCGGATGCAGGCCGCCGGTCTGAGCCATGTGCCGGTTATCGTGGGCGGTATCATTCCCGATGATGACGCTGACCGTCTGCGTGCCATGGGCGTGGCCCGCGTCTATACGCCGAAGGATTTCGAACTGAACACCATCATGCTGGATATTGTGACTCTGGCCGATCCGCAGGCAGTCGCAGCCGAGTAGCATAGCCAATCGATTGGCAAACCCACTGAACCGGAGAGGTCTGCACGATCGCTCCGGTTTTTTGTTTTCGAATTGATGGTCTTGGGATCGCAAAAAGAACCAGTAGATAGAGCCCGATATAGATATCGCCACAGCGCACGCACACGGAAGAAAAGATTCTTCTTTCGACTGGCAGTGGAAAGAAACGCGCATAGCGAGCAAATTATCGCCACTGACACAAAGTCGGTCAGCCATGCTATTGATTATCGACAGATTTTTGAGAATAGGGGAATCATCCAAACAAAACTGGGACAAATTTAATGGCAGTAAAACTCGACAAAATGAGCCGGAAAGAACTGGAAGCTTTGCGCGCCGATGTCGACGAAGCAATTGTGCAAAGGCGAAAGACTGAAAGACAAGAGGCTTTGGCAGCCGCACAAAAAGCAGCGGCGGAATTCGGTTTTTCCCTTGATGAGTTGACCGGGAAAAAGGGCGCACGCGGTGGTGCGAAAGCATCGAGTGCCGAACCAAAATACATGAACCCCGAAAATCCGACACAGACCTGGACCGGCAAGGGCCGTCAGCCAAACTGGTTCAAGGCAGCGGTCGAAGCGGGCAAATCGCCCGAAAGCCTGGAAATCTAGACTAAGCCGTTTGGCTTTATTGGATCGTGTCCCCGGATCTGTACGGGGCACGATCCAATCACCGCCCTTGAGCGCAAAGAGCTCTCGAACAACGTAGGGTCCGGCCCAAGCAATTGTGTGGCTGTGCGGCCCAATCCGTTTCCGAAACATCACCATCACTTGCACGCTTTGTTTCGGCTGCTGTCTCGATCTTCCTTGTTGTTTGTCATCTCCCTAACGTTGGAAGCCTGCGACTGTCGGCTCTGACGGTGACATATCCATCGTTGCCAATAGCCATCCACGATTTGATCGCGTGATTTGTAGAACAGACTGTTCTCCTTCGGATCAAAAATGGTTAATCGAACTCACTGTTTCAGACCAAGGAGTTGATTATGACCGTCCACATCGGTGCCGCCGAAGGCCAGATCGCAGAAACCGTTTTGATGCCCGGTGATCCCTACCGCGCGAAGTGGGCGGCCGAAACCTTTCTGGATGGGGCCGAACTGGTGAACGAAGTGCGGGGCATGCTTGGCTTTACCGGCATGTGGAAGGGCAATCGGGTGACGATCCAGGGCTCCGGCATGGGAATGCCGTCCCTGTCGATCTATGCGAACGAACTGATCTCCACCTATGGCGCGCAGACACTGATCCGCATTGGATCATGCGGGGGAATGCAGCCGCATGTCGGTATCCGGGACGTCATCATCGCGATGACGGCCAGCACGATCACGTCGCCATCTGCGGGGTTCTTCAAGGAAATCAACTATGCCCCCTGCGCCGACTACGGGTTGCTGGCAGCGGCGGTGAAGGCCGCTGAGGCGAGGGGGACCAAGACTCATGTCGGCGGAATCTACTCGTCGGATGTGTTCTATGCCGAGCGACCCGACCTCGATGAACAGATGACGCGGCACGGTATTCTGGGCGTCGAGATGGAGGCGGCGGAGCTGTACACCCTCGCGGCACGACACGGGCGCCGGGCGCTTGCCGTTCTGACCGTCAGCGATCACTTGCAAACCGGCGAAGCGCTTCCGTCAGAAGACCGCGAGCGGACGTTCGGGGATATGGTGGAAATCGCGCTGGAAGCGGCGTTTGCATAGCCGGTCCATATTTTTCGACATGATTACAAGGAGTTGAACGCTGCGACGGGGTGTCACCCCCTGTGCACCATCCGTACACCCCCCTGTGCACCCCCACCGTCACGGTCGGGTAGGGATTTGTTAGGATCCTACCCTTGAGCGGTTAACAAACCGTAGTCGTACCATCACCGGCCGTGGCTGCGATCGTAGCCGTTGGGAGGGGGGCTTTGCCAATTTTCCAGAGCTCCGGGTGTTGGGGCGAACACCTCGATCTTCAAGGGATGGCAGGGCGCGACATCGGAGCTGTGCTCTGATCCGCAATCGCCGCCAGGGCACGCGCTGAGCGCGCCGAGCAGGTCGATCTCGGCCAGAAAGTCGATGTGATCACCAGGGCGGACAGGCGACGCTTTCATGAAATATTGCCCGGTGTCGCGGGTAAAGCCGGTGCACATGAAGACGTTCAGCACATCGTGGACATGCAGCTCGGCCTCGGGCAACGAGAGGCCAGTGTGATCTGCGAGCGCGCGGGTCAGGTTGGAGTGACAGCAATGGTGGTAGTGCCCGCCTTGAAGCAGATTGCCTGTATAGGGGTCACACCGCGTGCCGATCACGTCATGCACGCCACCGCCGAAGTCGTCGATCCCGTACCAGTCGAGCGTATCGTGGATGATGGTGGCCATCGGGCGCAGGGTGGGAAAACTGGTCCAGAGCCGGTCGCCTGTGTTCACATGCGTGCCGTGCAGGGCGCGGGTTTTGCCCGAGTAGAAGCGCTCGCTCAGATCGTTCCTGTTCCAGAGGTTCAGGTCACCGACCTGTGGCCCTTCGATGGACGAGATCCGAAAGATGTGACCGGCGGGGATCTCGAATGTTGCGGCCTCGCGTGGCGGTGCAATGACTTCTGACAGCTTGGTCATGCCCTCGCGAGCCAAGGCGTAGGCCGCCATATCAGGTTGCGGAAGGGTGTCGGGCGGGTAGCAGATCACCGGCGGCAAGGCGCGGTGGGCGGCGGCGTGGTCGGGAAGATCGGTCATGCCCTGCACCCTAGCGGGCGGGCACAGGGGCGCAAGATGCGGGCCGCCAGATCCTGATGAAAGAGCGTTGCAGGTCAGCCGGGCGTTCGGTCGTGACGGCGGCGCCACTCGCGGGCATAGACGGATTCTTCGGTATGTTTGCGGTTCAGATCCCGCGCCCGCACCTCGGCCTCTTCCACGGTTTCGGCGCGCACTGTGGCAGCGCGCATCTGGGCACGGCGTTCGAACGGAATGACCTGCACCATGGGTGATCCCGCGGGCAGACGGATGTCCGGGCTGCGCCCGGTCCAGAAGAACGGCACATTCACAGGCACATCCAGCGCGTCGCAATCCACTGTGCCGGCAAAGGCCATGAAGGGCAGTTCGAAGTGGTTCACCGGGTGCAGAAACGTGGCCGACCAACCCGGAGGCAGTTTGACCCGCCACGGGTTCAGCAGCTTGAGCGGCATCGCGTTTTCAAAGGGCGGGTTCGGGGCGCCGATCTGACCGGGGTGGTGCATGTCTATCGGCGCAAAGGCCGCCGAAGCATCCCAGTGGAATTGGATGGCACCCGTCGCCGGATCGGCAGAGGTCCAGATGTCGTAGGGTGTCGGGATGATCCAGCCCTGCGCCATGACGTCCGCCACGGGCAGACAGGCGCGTACGGTCAAACCCGGCAGGCCATGGGCGTCCTTCATCCCCATTTCACGGTCGAGATTGCGGAACCAGTCCGGCAGGAACCTTGAGGCCGGCGCGGGTTCTGGGATCTTGCCCGCCAGGTCTGGCGGGCAGAGAAATTCAATGTCAGCCAAGGCCCCCTCCCGGTCGTCGTTTCGGCACTGTGCCGTCAGGCCGGGAAGCGTGCAAGTCGGATCAGACGGTGCGTTCGACCATCATCTTCTTGATGTTGGCAATTGCCTCGGCCGGGTTCAGGCCCTTGGGGCATGTCTTGGCGCAGTTCATGATCGTGTGACAGCGGTAGAGCTTGAACGGATCCTCGAGATCGTCGAGCCGTTCGCCTGTCGCCTCGTCCCGGCTGTCGATGATCCAGCGGTAAGCGTGCAGGAGTGCCGCTGGCCCCAAGTAGCGGTCGCCGTTCCACCAGTAGCTTGGGCAGGCCGTGGAGCAGGAGGCGCACATGACGCATTCATAGAGGCCGTCGAGCTTCTTGCGGTCCTCAATGCTCTGCTTCCACTCCTTGGCAGGGCGGTTTGTCTTGGTTTCCAGCCACGGCATGATGCTGGCGTGTTGGGCGTAGAAGTGGGTGAGGTCTGGGATCAGGTCCTTGACCACCGGCATGTGCGGCAGGGGATAGATTTTGACGTCGCCCTTCACCTCGTCCATGCCGTAGATGCAGGCGAGCGTGTTGATGCCATCGATGTTCATGGCGCAGGAGCCACAGATCCCCTCGCGGCAGGAGCGGCGGAAGGTGAGCGTCGGGTCAATCTTGTTCTTGATGTAGATCAGCGCGTCCAGGATCATCGGGCCGCAATCGTCGAGATCGACGAAATAGGTGTCGACCTGCGGGTTTTTGCCGTCATCGGGGTTCCAGCGGTAGATGCTGAACTTGCGCAGATTGGTTGCGCCCTCGGGCTTGGGCCATGTCTTGCCCGTCATCATGCGGGAGTTCTTCGGAAGCGTCAGTTGGACCATGGTCAGTTCCTTCTATTTGCGAGACCGCGACGCTGTCCGCGTTGCGGTATCTACATTCCGTTTCGGGCTTGCGCCCGTGTCGTTCTGGGCCATCAACGTGTCCCTGTTCATACTCGTGCCGCTGAACATCTCATCTCGCCCAGAGCTATCGGGAAAGACATCGGTTCAGGTTGCGCTGATACACGCTGGCCTGCGCTGCTGCGCCAACAGCGCCAGCGGCCAGAGCAGCGCCGAATGCATATGTCCCTGCTGTGGCCGCACTTCGGTTGAGGATACGCGCGCATCTGTCTCCGCGGTTCGATGCAAAGCCGCTTTGGCCCGATGTCGTCGCAACCGCCCTTTGCCGCGCACCATATTGGATTTGAAACACATCGGCCAAACAATCGTTCACGTTGCGGGCGCCTGCTGCTGTTGCACCCTGTCCGGGCGTAACACGTGGAAGCCCGCGGGCATCTGCGGCCAAAAGATACGTACCGGGCGCGCCGGTCTGCGCAATGCATGTTTGGGTCGGACCAGCGTTTTCGTTCGCGGCAGCGCCGTTGGCAGACAAAAAGGTCAGTGCAAAGATGATCAGCGAGAGTAGGTTTTTCATTCGGTCTTTCGTTCCTATTACGTGGCCGCGTCCGTGGGATTGCGCATCAGCGGTGCCGACAGATCGGCAACCTGTCTCTTTGGCGTTTCTGAATAGCATCTCATGTTGGAACATTTCTTAAGCCCTGTGCGAGCAAGCATTGCACTGTCTCTTGCCGCTCAAGGACGGAGCGCACCAAAGCGACTGTTGTTTCTGAAACGCCGATCACGGCGTCCTTGGCAAATTCCCCGATCTCGCGGGCCGAAGCATTGTCGATCACGCAGTCGGTGAAGGGGGTCACGGCCTGTTGCGGCACGGCCGGGAAGCGGGTGACGAGGGTTTCGGCCACCGCCGCCTTGGCACTGCGGCGGGCGACGTTGTCGACGGCTTGCGTGGTTTCGGCGCAGGCGGTGAGGGTGAGCGCGGCGATGAGGGCTGTGGCGCGGATCATGGCAGCACCACCTGTGCACTCGCCGTGCTGCGCAAGGTGTCGAGCCGGTTTGCATCGGCGGGAAACACTTTGGTCAGTTTGGTCATGAACCCTTCGTCCCGTGCAGCGGTCCAGAGCAGCATCTGGTATTCGTGATCATCGGCCATCTGTGCGCTGCGCTTGTCTGTTGTGAGGTCCGAAGCTGCGGTTGCATCCTGAAAGGACGATCCGCCGCCATAGCGTTGGACGGTGCCCAGAGACAGGTCACGGCCGGGCAGCTTCAGGCGGGACAGGGCCTCTTCCCGGTAGTGCGCGTCGGCGGTCCAGTCGTCGTAGCAAAGGGGCACGACGTCATCCTCCTGCACACGGGTCAGCATCTCGGAATAGGTGCCGAGGGCGCGGCCCATGATCCGGTTGCGGTCCAGCGGGCCGTAGCCCTCGTTGCCCTGGACCTTGCGCAGGAGCGATGCGGTCCAGTGCAGGAAGCTGCGGTAGATGATGATCAGCGTTTCTGGTGCAGCATATAGCGGCTTGGGCGCCGTGGGCGGCACCCTGTCTTCGTAGGAGACGACGGTGAACGGCAAGGCGCCCGCCCGTTGCAGCTTTTGTTGGCGTCCCACCTGCATGTCGACGTCAACGCCGTCTTCAAACACGGAAACACCACTGCACGACACCACCGGATCGGTTTTGGGGCGGCAGTCGTTCAGAAACACGCCATGACCGTTGGGGGCGTTGCGCATGATCCAGTTGATCAGCGCATGATTGCCCGAGCGCCGCATTCCATAGACGCGCAGCACCTGCCCGGGGGCAAATGCCACGTTCTCTTTGGTGCGCAGCGCTTGGGACATGCGGGTTTAGTAGACCCGCGCCTTGGGCGCGATTTTCTTGAGGTCGATGCCGCCATCGTTGTGGCTGGTCAGCGGTTGCAGGTGCACGCCGCGATAGCCAAGGCTGGCTGCGTTGCCCTTGAACCAGACGAGGCTGTGCTTGCGCCAGTTCTCATCATCGCGATCCGGATAGTCCTCGTGCGCGTGGGCGCCGCGGCTTTCTTTGCGCGCGGCGGCGGCCGTGATCGTGGCGACCGCGTTGGGCATGAGGTTCGTCAACTCCAGCGTTTCCATCAGGTCGGAGTTCCAGACGAGCGACGTGTCGGTGACCTGCAGATCGCTCTGCTTTTCGGCCACGGCCTTCATCTTCTCTTCGCCCTCGGCCAGCGTCTTGTCGGTGCGGAAGACGGCGGCGTCCTGCTGCATGGTGCGCTGCATTTCCAGACGCAGTTCCGCCGTGGGCACATGGCCCTTGGCATAACGCAGGCCATCGAAGCGGCTGAACGCAGCCTCGACCGAGCGTTTGTTGGGCGTCGGCACGGGGGCTGCCGCGTCCACCACATCCTTGGCGCGGATGGCGGCGGCGCGGCCGAAGACCACGAGGTCGATCAGCGAGTTGGAGCCAAGACGGTTCGCACCGTGGACCGAGGCGCAGCCCGCTTCACCCACGGCCATCAGGCCGGGCGAGACGTTGTCGGGGTTGTCCTTGGTCGGTGCCAGCACCTCACCCCAGTAGTTCGTGGGTATGCCACCCATGTTGTAGTGGACGGTGGGCAGGACCGGGATCGGTTCTTTGGTCAGGTCGACGCCTGCAAAGATGCGTGCCGACTCGCTGATGCCCGGCAGGCGTTCGGCCAGTGTTTCTGGCGGCAAGTGGTTGAGGTGCAGGTGGATGTGGTCGCCATCGGCGCCCACGCCGCGGCCTTCGCGGATTTCCATGGTCATACAGCGGCTGACCACGTCACGGGACGCGAGGTCCTTGTAGGTCGGCGCGTAGCGTTCCATGAACCGCTCACCTTCTGAGTTGGTGAGGTAGCCGCCCTCGCCCCGCGCGCCTTCGGTGATCAGGCAGCCCGAGCCGTAAATGCCGGTCGGGTGGAACTGTACGAACTCCATGTCCTGCAGGGGCAGACCGGCGCGGGCCGTCATGCCGCCGCCGTCGCCGGTGCAGGTGTGGGCCGATGTGGCCGAGAAGTAGGCGCGGCCATAGCCGCCGGTCGCCAGCACAACCATCTTGGCCGCAAACAGGTGCATTGTGCCGTCATCGAGTTTCCAGCACAGCACACCCTGGCACACGCCGTCTTCGGACATGATCAGGTCGACGGCGAAGTATTCGATGTAGAATTCGGCGTTGTTCTTCAGCGACTGGCCATAGAGCGTGTGCAGGATCGCGTGGCCGGTCCGGTCGGCGGCGGCGCAGGTGCGCTGCACAGGGGGGCCTTCGCCAAATTCGGTGGTGTGACCGCCGAAGGGGCGCTGGTAGATCTTGCCCTCTTCCGTGCGCGAGAAGGGCACGCCGTAGTGTTCAAGCTCGTAAACGGCTTTGGGCGCTTCGCGGGCGAGGTATTCCATGGCATCGGTATCACCCAGCCAGTCGGAGCCCTTGACCGTGTCGTACATGTGCCACTGCCAGTTGTCGGGCCCCATGTTGGACAGCGACGCTGCAATGCCGCCCTGTGCCGCCACCGTGTGCGAGCGGGTCGGGAACACCTTGGTTACGCACGCGGTGCGCAGCCCTTGTTCCGCCATACCCAATGTCGCCCGCAGCCCGGCGCCACCCGCGCCAACGACCACGACGTCATATTCATGCGTCTCGTAATCATATGCAGCCATGTCGGCCTCCTATTCGGTTCGGGCCTTGCCGCCCGGGAAGTGTCAGAGCGCGATGCGCGCGATCGCGAACAGCCCTGCTGCGATCATGGTATAGGCAAATGCGGTGGTTGCGATCAGCGTCAACTTTCCTGCAGTGCCATGAATGTAATCTTCGATCGCCGCGTGAGCTTCGCGCATCAGGTGCTGGATGATCACGATCAGGGCCAGAGCCATCAGGATGGCCGGGATCGGACGGCTGAAGAAGGCCAGAACCTCGGCATGGTTGCCGCCCAGTGCCGACGCAAAGAGCAGGACAAGGATCGGCACCAGCGGCACGAGCAGGATGGAGCTGACCATCATCTGCCAGTGGTGGTGGGTCCCTTCACGACCGGAGCCGAGGCCGGTGGCGCGTTTGCGGTCTGTCATAAAACGCATGTCGAACCCTCCTCAGGCCACAACGAGAACAAAGATGGTGAGCAGCGTGGCCCCGATGAACATGCCCTTGGCCATGTCTTCGGATACGGGGACCTGCACAAAATAGCCGAAATCCCACAGCACGTGCCGCAGGCGGCCCAGCATGTGGTAGAAGATACCCCACATCGCGAGCGTCAGGATTACCGTGCCCAGGATGCTGCGCAGAAGTCCGTCGATGGCCGCAAAGGCGGCTTCCGACGTTGCTGCCGCCAGCAGCCAGCTTACGACGAGGACCGAGGCGATCAGGCAGCCGATGCCGGTGATCCGCACCATGATGGACGAGATCGATGTCCATTGCGGGCGGTAGATTTGCAGGTGTGGCGAGAGCGGGCGATTGCCCCGATTGACGTCGGCCATGTTGCTTCCTTTATTCTCGGCTGCCCTTTGATACTCCTTTTTACGCGCGAGTCACGCGCGTCGACCCTAGAAATGGCGCGGTTTTTTGGCGCATTTGCAGGATTTTGCCCAAATGTGATCACGGCAGAAATACGTGTGATCACAAGCGCACTCACTCTGCATAATAAGTCACCTGCCGGATCGTCTCGCGCTGCAACTTGCGCTTGATTTGTTCGGGATAGTCCTCGAATCCCTGCGCTGTGACCACGAAGGCGCCGGGCCCGGTGATCACATTTTCGAAAAAATAGGCCGTCAGGTCGGTGTCATCCGTTTCAATCGCGATGGCGTTTACGGTGATGCCGGCCTCGTTCAGAGGGCCGCGTTGCCCCGCCGGTTCCAGACCTTCGTTCGACACACCATCGCCCGACACGTCGACGACCTTGCGGGTGCAGTGCGCGACAGTTGCGAATGCCTTGCGCGAGACGGCGAGTGCTTCGCCTATGGCCGTCGAGTAATTGCGCCAGATCCGGGGATCGTTTTCGATCTCTTCGGCGAGGGCAAGCACGTCACCATAGGATGCGATGCGGGTCCAAGGGATCGTCTGTTTCTGGCGCGTGGCGCCCGTCCATTGAACCAGTGCGACATGTGCTTCTTGCTCCACCAGCGCATCCGCGACGATGCCGTCGCGCAGCGCATGGGCCAAACCATCCATCTGGATGCGGTATTCGTCCCGATCCACGGAGCCCGACACATCCACCGCCAGCAGCAGTGCGAACTGGCACGCCTGAGCCGGAACACCCATAAAAAGCGATATGAAAATTCCGCGCCACATTGGCAAAGCCTAGCCTGCGCCATGCGCAAACGCACTTCACAAATGTGCCGTCACTCGAACTGGTCGTAGAGGGCGCGCAAATGGTCTTCGAACTCGGTGCACATGATGATTTCCGTGGTGCCGAGGTCGTAGAATGCGTTGGCCTCGCCGCAGGACTCTACGCGCACGATAAGCGGCGTCGGTAGATCGAAATCCTCATTCAGCGCAGCGACTTCCGCAGCCATCACGTCGGTTGTCAGCAGTTTGTGTCCCCCATCGGCAAAGAGGATGGAGTCGCCACGACCCGTGATCTCGTCAAAGGCAGGGCCCCAACTGTCGAGCGCGAGCTGGAACTCTTCGGGACAGGTTTCCGCTCGCTCTTCGGGCAGGCCGAGGTCGATGGCGAAACCCTCGCGTGCATCGGGGTTGGCCCCGTAGAACAGGCAAACCGTGTTGTAGAAGCGTTGTTCGTCCGGGCCGTGCGTGTCCCAGTATGTTACGTCGCCCGCAAAGTCGGCCTCTGCCAGAAAGCCGAACGCGGTGTCATAGGCGAGCGCTTGGGCCGCCTCTTCTTCGTAGAAGCCATCGATCAGCAGGACCGAGGCGACGTCGGCGGCGTCCTCTTCCTGACCAAAGACCGGCAGGGCGAGGATGTCGATCAGGGCGTGGCCCAGTTCGTGGTAGAAAATGCCCAAGAGGTTCGCCTCAACAAAGGCTTCGCGCTCTTCATTCGCGGCAGCAGGGCTGGCGAGCATCAGGCAGGGCAGAATGTAACGCAACATGGGCTCACTCCTTGCGCCATGCGGGATGGCGGGTGGGGCGTCGTCGTCAGACGCGCGTCACCCCGGCATCCTACATTGGCATCAAGGCCCAGTAATCCAAGTCAAGCAAGACCTCCGGCAGATATTTGCCGTCCTCGCCGCGCAACTGGAATGGCGCTCCGCCCTTGGTCGCGACCAGCCGCAAACGGATCGCACCGACGCCAGGCGCTGCGGTTTCCGCCTTGTCCAGCACCTCGGACCACGCGCGTACGGTATCGCCAGCGAGACATGGATTGGCGTGGGCGCCCGCGTTCAGCCCTACGACCATTTGCGCGTTTGCGAGCCCGTTGAAGGACAGCGCTCGGGCCATGGAGATCACATGGCCGCCGTAAATCAGGCGCGTACCGTCGGGGCGGGCGGAGGTGTCGAAATGCACTTTTGCCGTGTTCTGCCACAGCCGCGTCGCAATCATATGCTCGGCTTCCTCGATGGTAACACCGTCCACATGGTCAATCTGTTCGCCGACCTCGTAGTCGCCCCAACGATGCGGCTCACCCGCGAGGTCGAAGTCGTAGTTTTCGAACGTCAGACCTTCCGGCACGGTAAGTGTCCCCGCGGGGACAACCTTGTTCAGCTCCGGAATCACGGTCTCGGGCGCGGGTGCGTCCAGGTTCCCTTTGCGCACCATGACCCAGCGGACGTATTCCAGCACCGCTTCGCCATGCTGGTTCCGGCCTGTCGTGCGCACATAAACCACACCCGACTTGCCGTTCGAGTTCTGCTTGACCCCGATCACTTCGGATTCCGATGTCAGCGTGTCGCCCGGCCAGACCGGCTTGAGCCAGCGCCCTTCGGCATAGCCCAGGTTTGCCACCGCGTTCAGCGACACGTCCGGCACGGTTTTGCCAAAGACGGTGTGAAACGCGATCATGTCATCGAGCGGAGAGGCCGCCAAACCAGACGCCTGCGCGAACGTGTCGGACGAATAAAGCGCGTGCCGCGCCGGATAAAGCGCGTGGTAGAGCGCCCGTTCCCCTGCCCCGACAGTGCGTGGCACCGCGTGCGTCAGCACATCGCCGACGCTGTAGTCTTCGAAAAACCGGCCCGAATTGGTTTTGGCCATTACTGTTCCCCTAGTTTGATGTCCGGGGTGTAGTCCCCCGGCACGTCCTTTGTGACCGCTTGCCCGCAGCGCATGACACCCGCTGCGTGGTCCCAGGTCTGGGTAGGCGGGCCATACAGCTCCCAACCCGCATTGAGCGCGGCAGTGACCTTGTGGCAAAAGGCGGATGTGTCCTCTTCGGACAGGAAACGATAGAGTTTCATGGGCTTATCCCGGGAATGGCCAGACACCCAGCCAGTTGTGGATCCAGCCGATGACGCCCAGCAGGATGATGGAGCCCACGAAGAACATGGCGTCCTTGGCGAGTGTCCCCTCGGGTCCGCGTTGCCAGTTTGGCTCGTTGGAATTGATGATGCGTGCAGCCGCGATGGCCCAGATCAGGAGGCCGCCAAACAGGACGATTGAGGCCAGATCGCCATTCACCAAGAGGTGCGCGATGGCCCAGAGGGAAAAGCCCGTCAGCATGGGGTGGCGCATCCCTGACACCAGCTTGCCGCGCTTGGGCGCGGGGCTGAGCAGGTAGATGGCGATCAGCATGAGCAGATTGTTGATATGGATCGTGAAACTGGGCGGGAACCAGACGTTGATGAAGTCCGTGCCGCGATAGCCGATCACCATCAGGACGATGGAGAGCACCACAGCTATTGCAACGGCGCCCTTGCCGGGATCACCCATCGCCGCGCGGCGTTCGGGTGCGACACGTTTGAACAGATGCGCCGTCCACCACAGGGCGACACCCGCAATCAGAATGATCCAATACATCGTCTATCCTTTTGCCATGGCTGCGATGGCATCGGCCTTGGCCAATGTCTCGCGCGCCGTGACGATGTGCAGATTCTCGACGATACGTCCATCAACTACGGCAACGCCTTGCCCACTGGCCTCGACCTCTTCAAAGGCGGTGATCTGGCGGCGGGCGAGGTCAATCTCGGCCTCCGATGGGGAGAAGGCGGCGTTGGCGATGTCCACCTGCGCGGGGTGGATCAGTGTCTTGCCGTCGAACCCCATGTCGCGGCCTTGGTCGCATTCGATTTTCAGGCCGTCCTCGTCCTTGAACGCGTTGTAGACGCCATCGACGATAGCACAGCCATGCGCCTTGGCCGCCAGTAGGCAGAGGCCCAGACCGGTTTGCAGCGGCAGGCGGTCGGGGCGGAAGCGGGTTTGCAGCTCTTTCGCCAGATCGTTTGTGCCCATGACCATGCCTTGCAGCTTGGGGTGTGCGCCGATGGCCGGTGCGTTGATCATGCCCAGAGGCGTTTCCATCATGGCCCAGAGCGGGGTGTCGCCCGTAATGTCGGCCAATGCATCCAGATCATCGGGGCTGTTGACCTTTGGCAGAAGGATTGCGTCTGCACCCATGTCCTTGGCCGCCTGTGCGTCATCGCGACCCCATGCGGTGTCGAAGCCGTTGATGCGCACGATCTTGAGGCGTGCGCCATAGCCGCCCTGCGCCAGCGCCTCTGCCAGTGTCGCGCGCGCGCTTTCCTTTTCCTCGAGCGACACGGCGTCTTCCAGGTCGAAGATGATCGCGTCGACCGGCAGACCGCGTGCCTTGTCCAACGCGCGCGGCTTGGAACCCGGGATGTAAAGAACGGAGCGGAGGGGACGGTCGAGGGCCATGGCGTGCGATCCTTGCGAGTCATAAAGTTGCGCGGAAAGGGCCATTTTTTGCCAGATAGTTCAAGCGCTATTTTTCTGCATTGCAGAAATCACGTCCCGGCTTCCTGTCAATTCAGAAGCCTTTCATCGAGTTTTAACGACCTGCGCACGCAGCGTTAACCATTATTCAAGGCTAGATCCGCACATTTGTCCCAATCCGACTGCGCGGGGAGGGCCGTTTCGGCAGGGCCGCCGAACACTTCACGGAACGTGCAAAGGGTCGGGTATGAACCGGGGCTGCCCGGTCATCGCCGGGGTTCCGGCTGGGCCAGATGACCAGAGGTGACGCCTTCCTTTGTGAAAGGCTGAACGTGATGACACGGATGATGAATGTGATGACAGCGGGTGTTCTGGCGCTCGCAGCGATGGTTAACGCGGCACAGGCGCAGCAGCAGGCGCGAAATTGCGGTCCCCGCGATATTGTGGTGAGCCGGTTGGCCGAGGGCTATGGCGAGACGCGGCAGTCCATGGGTCTGGGCGCCAACAATTCGGTGATCGAGGTGTTCGCCTCGGAAGAGAGCGGGACGTGGACCATTACGGTGACAACGCCAAACGGCATGACATGCCTTGTGGCAAGCGGTCAGGCCTTTGAAGCGCTGGCCGAGGCATTGCCGGCCAAGGGCAAAGACGCCTGAAACGGGCGGACGACACGTCCGCCTTACGGTTGCAACAGATTGAAAAGGACGCTCTTCAGAGCGTCCTTTTTTGGTCTGCGGGCGGGTCAAGATCGTAAGGCGGATCCCGATCCGCCTGGATCAGTTTCGAACAGGTGCGCGCCGGATGGTCATGCCCCACTTTTCATCCGCGCCGAAGCCGAGCTTCTCATAGAAGCCGCGTGCGTCGGCCGTGCGCCCGGTGAGCAGCATGATCTTGTAGCAATCCGCAGCCCACGCCGCGTCGATCACCGCCTGCATGACCCGCCGTCCCTGCCCCGTGCCGCGATGATCCCTTTGCGTGACCACGTTTTCGACAAGCGCATACGGTCGTCCACCCTGCGTGACGTTTGGCAGTATGTGCAGCGTAGCCATGGCAACCAGGGTAGTATCCGAAAACACGCCAAGAACGGTAGTACCGGTATGGGTCACCACAGCAGCAAATGCATCGTCGGTCCCAAGCGGAGCGTCACCGACCAGATCCCGATAGAGATCCAATGCCTGCTTCGTATCACCGGCGGTAAGCGCGCGCACCGTCATGTCAGCCCGTCCCAGATCAGCTTGGTCCCTGTCACCGTGAGCAGTACATAGGTCAGGCGGAAGAACAGCTTTTCCGGGACCATATGATGCGCCTTGACCCCCAACCACGCGCCGAGCAGGGCGAATGGGGCGAGCGCAAGGTTTGCCATTGTGGTTTGTGTCGTGAACATCCCCAGAAAAGCATAGGGAATGAACTTGGCGATGTTGATGGCCCAGAAGGTGAGTACCGTGCTGGCCTGATACTCCGTCTTGGTCAGGTTCAGAGACAACAGGTAAACAGCAGCGGGCGGGCCACCTGCGTGGCTGACGAAGCTGGTGAAGCCCGCGACCACCCCCGCCAGCGCACCTGCGGCTTTGGACAAGGCAACCCGAGATGCCCGGATCCAGCCTCGTGACTGCGCCAGTTGCCAGGCGACGAACCCGATTGAAATCGCGCCGATCAAAACACGGAACACGTCTGCATCCGCGCGCGCAAACAAGAGCGCGCCCAGCGCCACGCCCGGCAAACCGCCGAGGATCAGAAGCAAAGAGGCGCGCGCGTTCCATTTACCCCAGTAGGGGCGCAGGGTAGCCAGATCGATTAGCATGAGAAGCGGCAACATTACGCCCAGCGCCAGTCCCGGCTCCACCACGAGCGCCAGAATCGATGCGGCGGCAAAGGCGGCCCCCGATCCGAAACCGCCCTTGGACACCCCGGCAAAGATCACGGCTGGCGCAGCAACGGCGAAAAACCAAAGATCTAGCGTCACGGGTGTGTTGCCCTTCGAAAAACAGCCTCTTTCCGCCCCCTTAGCGCGCAAACCACCCATAGACCAGCGCCGTAGCGTCACTCTGCTGCAGTGCGGCGCCCTTGCGCGACGCCCCGTCACACGCTAGGCACCGCGCCAACTAAACCCCAAGTGCGGAGACTTTCACCCATGGCCAGACCCAAGATTGCCCTGATCGGCGCCGGTCAGATCGGCGGCACGCTTGCCCACCTTGCAGCTTTGAAAGAGCTGGGCGACGTGATCCTGTTCGACATCGCCGAAGGCACCCCCGAGGGCAAAGCCCTCGACATCGCGGAATCCGGCCCCTCCGAAGGGTTCGACGCCAAGCTGAAGGGCACGCAGTCCTATGCCGACATCGCAGGCGCGGACGTCTGCATCGTGACCGCCGGTGTGCCGCGCAAGCCGGGCATGAGCCGCGATGACCTTCTGGGCATCAACCTGAAAGTCATGAAGTCCGTGGGCGAAGGCATCGCCGCCAACGCGCCCGACGCTTTTGTCATCTGCATCACCAACCCGCTCGACGCGATGGTTTGGGCGCTGCAGAAATTCTCGGGCCTGCCTGCAAACAAGGTTTGCGGCATGGCCGGCGTTCTGGACAGCGCCCGCTTCCGCCACTTCCTGGCCGAAGAGTTCGACGTCTCGATGAAAGACGTCACAGCGTTCGTTTTGGGCGGTCACGGCGACACGATGGTGCCGTCGGTGCGCTATTCGACTGTTGCCGGTATCCCCCTGCCCGATCTGATCGACATGGGCTGGACCTCGCAGGAAAAGATGGACGCGATCGTACAGCGCACCCGTGATGGTGGTGCCGAGATCGTCGGCCTGCTGAAAACCGGTTCTGCCTTCTACGCCCCTGCGACCGCGGGCATCGAGATGGCCGAAGCCTATCTCAAGGACCAGAAGCGCGTTCTGCCCTGTGCTGCACATTGCGACGGCGAGTTCGGCCTGAAAGGCATGTATGTGGGTGTGCCCACCGTGATCGGTGCGGGTGGCATCGAGCGTATCGTGAACATCAAGCTCAACAAGGAAGAGCAGGAGATGTTCGATACCTCCGTCAAAGCCGTGCAAGGTCTGATGGAAGCCTGCAAGGGCATCGACGACAGCCTCGCGTAATATAGCCACAGGCTTGAAATTTGAGGGCCGGATGTCATCGCATCCGGCCCTTTTCATGTTTATATGGTTCACATGCCCGAGATGCGCCCCATAGAACGCAAGCTGACCACGGTTCTGGCCGCGGATGCCGCGAACTATTCCGGACGGATGAGCGTGGATGAAGAAGGCACCGTGCGCGCGTTGCGCGGCACGCGCGCTGTTATCGATGCCGCTATTGCCAATTGCGGCGGGCGCATTGCGAACACATCGGGCGACGGGTTGATTGCAGACATCCCCTCGGTTGTCGGCGCGGTCCGCTGTGCCATCGACATCCAGCGCACGATCAACGGCCGTCCCGACTTGCTGCCGTTCCGCTTAGGCATCCATCTGGGCGACGTGATCGTCGAGGGGCAGGATCTGCTGGGAGACGGCGTGAACCTGGCGGCACGTCTGCAGGAGATGGCCGAAGTGGGCGGTATTCTGGTGTCGCAACACGTCTTTGACACAGCGCGCAACAATCTGGGCACTGTCGAGATGCGACCGCTCGGTCCGACAACGCCGAAGCATCTGGCAGATGAGATCGGCGTTTACGCGGTGATCGCTGAAGGGGTGACCGCACCGCATTTGCTTGACAATCTGGGACCGAAGGTCGGGTCCGCCGACAGCTTTTCAATCCCCGACGAAGATGCGTTTGCGTCGGTCCCAGCTGTCGCAGACACCCCGGTCCGCGCAAAGTTCAAGAAGGATCGCAATCGCATTCTCGGTGCCCTTGGCGCGGTTGTGATTGTCGACATCACGGCTGGCCTGCCTTTTTTGGTGACAGCCATTCCCGAGGTTGCGCTGCTTTACCTGCTTTACACAAAGTGGAAGGCGTACAAAGGCGCGACACCACCCGCGACGCCATCTTAGGCGTTTATCACATCTGCCAGTTCAGGGTTACGGCGCATCAGTTCAGCATCGAAGGCTGCAACGCTGAGGTCCGGGCATGCGGGCCCGAGCACGCGGGCCGGGTCAAAGGATATGTCGCGCAGCAGATCGAAACGGTTGAGTTGCGCGTGCCGGGCGTCGGTCATGGCAAAGAGTGCGTGATGGGCAGCCATAGCCTCTTGCCGGTTCTGCGATTTCTCAAGCATCCACGCGATCTGTTCCGCACGATGTGGTTGCAGGATCGTGGCCTGCACCTCCGGCGGCGTCTGACGATAGCGTAGCACTTTCATCACCCAGTGCAGCGGTGTCATGCCGTCGAAATGAAGCAAGCGCGCCGTTGTCGACACCCGCTTGGCGGCGCGACGCTGGCGCCCCTCGGACCCGGTGCGTGTCGCGTTATGCACGCCAAGGCGCAAACCCGCCCCGACCTGCACACCGCTTTTGCCTGCGCCGTGGGAATACTGGCCGCGCTTCATAAAGCGGGCGAAGGGGGCAAAAGCCGCTTCCGCATCGTCTTCGGACAGGTCCGAACTGGCGCGGTAGGCGCCGTCAAACAGCGTCGATTGCGCGCCCGCAGGAAAGATGCGTTCGAGGACCGGCAGGTTCAGTTCCGTCAGCGGATCGGCATGGGCAGACAATTCGGCGCTCAGATCGCCGTCCTGCCAGATGAACTCGTCCGCATCGATGTGAAACAGCCAATCCAGATCGCATCGGTTCTGCGCCCGGTTGGCATTGATGGTCTGGCGACGCATCTGGGACGGGGGCCGTCCCTTGTTCGGGCGGCGCGCGCGCCAATAGGCATCATCGCAGCACTGCATGGTGCAACCGTCGATTGCCGATAGCACCTCTGCGGCCGGGTCATCGGGGTCGTCCAGGAAGACGTAAACGGCAGCCGCGCCGGTGGCCAAATGCCAGCGCACATTCGTCTCGACCAACGCCGCCGGTTCGTTCGCTGTCAGTACCGTTCCCCAGCGCAGGCCGTTTTCCTTTGATTTTATAGGAAATTGCGACATGCGCCCTCGTGATTCCTTTACAAATTGTAATTTGTGATCACACGTTTTCGCGCAGTGATCACAAAATCACGTTTTCACCCCTCAAAACCGCCGGTGCGACATATTTTCCGTTTACGCACCGTTCAGTGTTGGTCGAATAGGCCCAACGTTGACGTATCTATACGGGATCAAACCGCCATGAACATCCATGAATACCAGGCCAAAGCCCTTCTGCGCAGCTACGGGGCTCCGGTCTCGGACGGGCGCGTCGTCCTGCGGGCCGAAGACGCGAAGACTGCCGCAGGCGCATTGGATGGCCCGATGTGGGTGGTCAAGGCACAGATCCACGCGGGTGGTCGCGGCAAGGGCAGCTTCAAAGAAGCGGATGCGGGCGACAAGGGCGGCGTACGCCTGACCAAATCGGTCGAGGAAGCCGCCGAAGAAGCCAAGAAGATGCTGGGCCGCACGCTTGTGACCCACCAGACCGGCCCGGCGGGCAAGCAGGTCAACCGCATCTATATCGAAGACGGCTCGGGCATCGAAACCGAGATGTATCTCGCCCTGCTCGTTGATCGCGTCACCAGCCGCGTCTCCTTTGTCTGCTCGACCGAGGGTGGCATGGACATCGAAGAGGTGGCCGCCGAGACTCCGGAAAAAATCCTGAGCTTCAGCGTTGATCCCGCCACCGGCTACCAAGCCTACCACGGCCGCCGCATCGCATTCATGCTGGGTCTGGAAGGCAAACAGGTAAAGCAGTGCGTGGGCCTGATGGGTCTGCTCTACAAAGCCTTCATGGAAAAAGACATGGAGATGCTCGAGATCAACCCGCTGATCGTGACCGACAGCGGCGATCTGAAAGTGCTCGACGCCAAGGTGTCGTTCGATGGCAACGCCATCTACCGGCACGCCGACATCAACGAGCTGCGCGACGAGACCGAGGAAGACCCCAAGGAACTCGCTGCATCGAAATACGACCTGAACTATATCGCCTTGGATGGTGAAATCGGCTGCATGGTGAACGGCGCGGGCCTCGCCATGGCGACGATGGACATCATCAAGCTCTACGGCGCCGAGCCTGCCAACTTCCTCGACGTGGGCGGCGGTGCGACCAAGGAGAAGGTGACCGAAGCGTTCAAGATCATCACCTCTGATCCCAATGTCAAAGGCATCCTGGTGAATATCTTCGGCGGCATCATGCGTTGCGACGTGATCGCAGAAGGTGTGGTCGCTGCTGTGAAAGAGGTCGGCCTGCAAGTGCCGCTGGTGGTGCGTCTGGAAGGCACGAATGTGCAGCAGGGCAAGGACATCATCAACAACTCCGGCCTCGACGTGATTGCTGCCGACGACCTGAAGGATGGTGCGCAGAAGATCGTGAAGGCGGTCAAGGGGTAAAATTGTGAGCTGCGTTCGAAGAATGGCGCTTGCCGCGGCCGTAGTATGCACAAGCACTGTGGCGTACGCGGCGAACTTTCCGGGTGCGGTCGGCCAAGCGTCAGATGCTGCGCTTCGCGCATGCGCGGCCTATTTCAGCTCGGAAAGCGGTTTGGCCGAATTGGAGACCCAGGGGTTTCAAAAGCGTGGTAGGGAGTATCGGATCCGAGTCCAAAACCCGAACACCGGGCGCCGCGCGAATGTAGTCGCCAGCGCAAAGCGTGATGAATGTTCGGTCTCGGTCTATGGCATCGAACCATTCCCGCGAAAGTCGATAGAAAAGCAAGCCAAAGCGCGCAGCCACGCTGAGCACGCATTGTCCGTCATGGCAAAGGCGGGCTACCGAAAGGGACAAATTCCGCAATCGAACGGCATCCTATCGACAACAGTGCTTCAAAAGGGTGGGATCACGCTGTCTTTGGGATACACCTTTTCGAACAGTCCATTCGTTATCAAGTTCAGGGTGCTAAAGTGACTTTCCGCAACGCGTCTTTAATTGCCTTGGCATCGGTCGTCATCGCCTCCTGCAGCAGCGAACGTCGCCCAGACATCCCGTCGCAGGAGAACTTCCCGCCCGTTGGTCTGGCGGCCAGCGCCGCCTGGCTGGACAACCGTCAGGTCACCGTGGCGCAACGCCCCCGCGCCGCAGACATCCCGACCGAGGACTTGTGCGACATCGTCGATGACTGCCTGTCTTTCGCGAGCGCCGCGCAATAGTGAAACGCACGGCGCGCATATCGGCCCTTGCAGTGGCGCTTGGCAGCGGGATGGCACATGCTCATCCCGCAATCGAGGCGTTCAATGCCTGGTGCTTCAAGGCCGGGCAGACACAGGAGCGCGCAAGGTCCAACATGGAAGGCACGGCCGGCGCGCCGCTGCTTTTCGCGCTGACCTTCTGGGACACGTCGCTTGAGCCGACGCCGCAAGCACCCGCACATGCCGAACGCCGGTGCGAGGTTGCCTTTTCGGGTGATCATGCGGACGCAGCCGTCACAGCAGTGCAGGCGAAAATGGCAATGCCCCCTGTCTTCGGCACGCCCATTCCTCTGCCCGCCCCATATGCAGCAGAACCCGGTACCGCCTTTATCGAGGGTCGCAAGTTGCTGCGCGGTCGCGTGGCGGTTGTTCATATCGGCATCCGCGGCGCGCAAACCTTTATCGGCGTTGACCGCTTGCCCGCAGGCATGGGGGTGTCCGAATGACCTCCATGCGCCCTTGCCCAAGCTGCGACGCGACTGAGGCGACGCCCTGGCCAGCATACTCCCCCGATCCCTATGTCGTGGCACGCTGCGGCACGTGTGACCTGACCTACCTGCGCAACCCCGTCGACTACGCCGCGCTGGAAGAGGACTTCGCCTGGGAAAAGACCTATGAAGAGAAGAAGGTTGCGACCAAGGGGTCGACCTCTCTCAGCCCGGCCATACGGTCGCTCCGCAAGAAGCTGAAGCTGACCCACAAGTCGAACCAGCACCGCATGGGGGAGTGGTTCAACAACGGCAAGGTGCTCGACATCGGCTGCGGCAACCTGATGAACGTGCCGGAACCGATGACGCCCTATGGCATCGAGCTTAGCAAGGCGTTGCACGCCTATGCCGACGACTGGATGCGCAAGCGTGGTGGCTATTGCGTCCATGGCGCTGGTGCCGAGGCGATCTGGGATTTCAAGCCCGAGATGTTCGATGGCGTGGTCATGCACAGCTATCTCGAACACGAGGTCGACCTGATGGGCGTGCTCAAGGGCGTCTGGCGCGCGTTGAAGCCGGGCGGCGCTGCCTACGTCCGCGTGCCCAATTTCGGCTCGGTCAACCGCCGCGTGGTTGGGCCCAAATGGTGCGGCTTCCGCTACCCCGATCACGTCACCTATTTCACCCTCGACAGCTTGCGCGATGTCGCCCGCCGCGCAGGCTTTACCGTCGAGCTGATCAACCGTGTCGGCCTGCCGGTCGACGACAATATCAAAGCGTTGCTACGCAAGGGCCCCGCCCCCGCATGACACGCCCCGTACACCCAAGACACCCCCGAAGGAGACGACCACAATGGCCGTATTGATTGACGAAAACACCAAGGTGATCTGCCAGGGCCTGACCGGCTCGCAGGGCACGTTCCACACTGAACAGGCCATTGCATACGGCACCAAGATGGTGGGCGGTGTGACCCCCGGCAAAGGCGGCCAGACACACCTGGACCTGCCCGTGTTCAACTCGGTGCACGAGGCCATGGAAAAGACCGAAGCCAACGCCTCCGTCATCTACGTTCCCCCGCCATTCGCGGCGGATTCGATCCTTGAAGCCATCGACGCCGAAATGCCTTTGATTGTCTGCATCACCGAAGGGATCCCGGTTCTCGACATGATGAAGGTACAGCGAGCGCTGGAAAACTCGTCCAGCCGCCTGATCGGCCCCAACTGCCCCGGTGTCATCACCCCCGACGCCTGCAAGATCGGCATCATGCCCGGCCACATTCACAAGCGCGGCAGCGTGGGTGTCGTGAGCCGCTCAGGCACGCTGACCTACGAGGCCGTGAAACAGACAACGGATATGGGCCTGGGCCAGTCGTCGGCCGTTGGCATCGGCGGCGACCCGATCAAGGGGACCGAGCATATCGACGTGCTCGAGATGTTCCTGGCCGATGACGAGACCGAAAGCATCATCATGATCGGTGAGATCGGCGGTTCTGCCGAAGAAGACGCCGCCCAGTTCCTCGCCGACGAGAAGAAAAAAGGCCGCTGGAAACCCACCGCCGGTTTCATCGCAGGCCGCACCGCCCCTCCGGGCCGCCGCATGGGCCACGCGGGCGCGATTGTCGCCGGTGGCAAGGGCGGCGCCGAGGACAAGATCGAAGCCATGCGCTCGGCTGGCATCGTGGTGGCCGACAGCCCCGCGACGCTGGGCGAGGCCGTGATGGAAGCCATCAAAGGATAACGCCCGTAGGGTGCGCATTCACTGCGCACCTTACTTCAAACCGCCTGCCAGATAGGTGCCAACATGACCGAACAATCCCCCAACGACCAGTTCCATGCCTCGTCCTTCATGCAGGGGCACAACGCGGAATACCTCGAACAGATGTATGCCCGCTACGCCAACGACCCCGCGGCGGTCGATGAAAGCTGGCAAGCGTTCTTCAAGGCGATGGGCGATGACGAGGTCAGCGTCAAACGCGAGGCCGAGGGGCCGTCCTGGGCGCGCACCGACTGGCCGCCCCAGCCGGGCGATGACCTGACCCAGGCGCTGACCGGCGAATGGGTCGCCCCGGCAGAGGTCAAGGGCGCGGGCGACAAGATCAAGGCGAAGGCCGCCGAGAAGGGCGTGGAGGTCAGCGATGACCAGATCAAGCGCGCCGTGCTCGACAGTATCCGTGCCCTGATGATCATCCGCGCCTACCGCATCCGGGGACACCTTGTGGCCGACCTCGACCCGCTGGGCATGCGCGATCAGACCCCGCACCCCGAGCTAGATCCGAAATCCTACGGCTTCACCGAGGCCGACATGGACCGCCCGATCTTTATCGACAATGTGCTGGGCCTGCAGGTCGCCACGATGCGCGAGATCGTGGCCATCGTGAAGCGCACCTATTGCGGCACGTTTGCGCTGCAATACATGCACATCTCGAACCCCGAAGAAGCCGGCTGGCTCAAGGAAAGGATCGAAGGCTTCGGCAAGGAAATCCAGTTCACCCGCGAGGGGCGCAAGGCCATCCTGAACAAGATGGTCGAGGCCGAGGGGTTCGAAAAATTCCTGCACGTCAAATACATGGGTACAAAACGCTTCGGCCTCGATGGTGGTGAAAGCCTAATCCCGGCGATGGAGCAGATCATCAAGCGCGGCGGCGCGCTGGGTGTGAAAGAGATTGTCATCGGCATGCCCCACCGGGGGCGTCTGTCGGTCCTCGCCAACGTGATGGCGAAACCCTACAAGGCGATCTTCAACGAATTCCAGGGCGGCAGCTTCAAACCCGAGGATGTCGATGGCTCTGGCGACGTGAAATACCACCTCGGCGCGTCCTCCGATCGCGAGTTTGACGGCAATGAAGTCCACCTTTCGCTCACCGCAAACCCCTCGCACCTCGAAGCCGTGAACCCGGTGGTGCTGGGCAAGGCGCGGGCGAAACAGGACCAACTGAACGACCACGACCGCACCGCCGTCATGCCCATCCTTCTGCACGGCGACGCGGCCTTTGCCGGTCAGGGCGTCGTGGCCGAATGCTTCGCCTTGTCGGGCCTGCGCGGTCACCGCACCGGCGGCACCATGCACATTGTGGTGAACAACCAGATCGGCTTCACCACCGCGCCGCACTTCTCTCGCTCCTCCCCCTATCCCACCGACAACGCACTGGTGGTCGAGGCGCCGATCTTTCACGTGAACGGTGACGACCCGGAGGCCGTGGTCCACGCCGCCAAGGTCGCCACCGAGTTCCGCCAAAAGTTCCGCAAGGACGTTGTCATCGACATCTTCTGCTACCGCCGGTTCGGGCACAACGAGGGCGACGAGCCCATGTTCACCAACCCGGTGATGTACAAGCGGATCAAGAAGCACAAAACAACGCTCACGCTTTACACCGAACGGCTGGTGAAAGACGGCCTGATCCCCGAGGGCGAAATCGAGGACATGAAGGCCGCCTTCCAGGCGCGCATGAATGATGAGTTCGAAGCCGGCAAGGATTACAAACCGAACAAGGCCGATTGGCTTGACGGCAAGTGGTCCCATCTCGACAAGAACAAGGAGGATTACCAGCGCGGCAAGACGGCCATCGCGCCCGAAACCCTGACCGATGTGGGCAAGGCGCTGACCTTTGCCCCGGATGGCTTTCCCATGCACAAGACCGTCGGCCGCCTGATCGACGCCAAGAAAAAGATGTTCGACAGCGGCGAAGGGTTCGATTGGGCAACGGGTGAGGCGCTGGCCTTCGGCTCGCTTCTGACCGAGGGGTTCCCGGTGCGTCTGGCGGGTCAGGATTCGACCCGCGGCACGTTCAGCCAACGGCACTCCGGCTTCGTGAACCAGGAGACCGAGGAACGGTTCTACCCCCTCAACAACATCCGCGCGGGCCAGGCCCATTACGAAGTCATCGACTCGATGCTGTCGGAATACGCGGTGTTGGGCTTTGAGTATGGCTACTCCATGGCCGAACCCAATGCGCTTACGCTTTGGGAAGCGCAGTTCGGCGACTTCGCCAACGGCGCGCAGATCATGTTCGACCAGTTCATCTCGTCGGGCGAATCCAAATGGCTGCGCATGTCCGGCCTCGTCGTCCTCCTGCCCCATGGCTTTGAGGGCCAGGGGCCTGAGCACTCCTCGGCCCGCCTCGAACGTTTCCTGCAGATGTGCGGACAGGACAACTGGATCGTCGCCAACTGCACAACGCCAGCGAACTACTTCCACATCCTGCGCCGCCAGATCCACCGTGACTTCCGCAAACCGTTGATCCTGATGACGCCCAAGTCGCTCCTCCGCCACAAGCTGGCCGTGTCCAAGGCCGAGGAATTCACCACCGGTTCGTCCTTCCACCGCGTGCTGTGGGACGATGCCGAGCAGGGCAATTCGGACGCCAAGCTGGCCAAGGATGACAAGATCAAGCGCGTCGTCATGTGCTCGGGCAAGGTCTATTACGACCTGCTCGAAGAGCGTGACGCCCGCGGCATCGACGACATCTACCTGATGCGGATCGAACAGTTCTATCCGTTCCCGGCGATCTCTCTGGTCAAGGAACTGGAGCGGTTCAAAGGGGCGGAAATGGTCTGGTGCCAGGAAGAGCCCAAGAACCAGGGCGCATGGACCTTTATCGAGCCCAACATCGAATGGGTCCTGAGCCGGATCAAGGCCAAGCACACACGGCCCCTCTATGTGGGCCGCGCCACCTCTGCCAGCCCCGCCACGGGGCTCGCCAGCCAGCACAAAGCACAACAAGCAGCCCTCGTGAACGAAGCGCTGACCATCGAAGGATAAGACCATGACCACAGAAGTCCGCGTGCCCACACTGGGCGAAAGCGTCACCGAAGCGACTGTCGCAACCTGGTTCAAAAAACCCGGCGATACGGTCGCGGTGGACGAAATGCTGTGCGAATTGGAAACCGATAAAGTAACGGTCGAGGTGCCCAGCCCCGCCGCAGGCACCCTTGCCGACATCGTCGCTGCCGAAGGCGAAACCGTGGGCGTTGACGCCCTGCTGGCCAACATCTCCGAAGGCGATTCCGGGTCGGATGCGGCCCCCAAGGCAAAGGAAGCCGCGCAGGACGACGCACCCTCTGCCGCCGCGCGCACTGCGTCCGAAGATACCCCCGCCAGCGGTGGCGGCGACAGCGTCGATGTCATGGTCCCGACCTTGGGTGAAAGCGTGACCGAAGCCACCGTATCAACCTGGTTCAAGGCCGTGGGCGACAGCGTGGCGCAAGACGAAATGCTCTGCGAGCTGGAAACCGACAAGGTGAGCGTGGAAGTGCCGGCACCGGCGGCCGGTGTGCTGGCCGAGATCACGGCGCCAGAAGGCACAACCGTCGATGCGTCGGCGAAATTGGCCGTCATCTCCGCCTCCGGTGCAGTGCCTGCCGCGACCGAAGGTAGCCCCGAACCCACCAGCAATTACCAGACTCCAGCCGCCGGTGACGGCGCGGGCCGTTCGGATGTGGAAAACGCCCCCTCGGCGCAAAAGGCCATGGCCGAGGCGGGGATCAGCGCCGATCAGGTCACCGGTACGGGCCGCGATGGCCGCGTGATGAAAGAGGACGTCGCCAAGGCCGTCGTCGCCGCCGCGAGCGCCCCTGCTCCGTCTGCCCCTGCAGCGGCACCCCGCGCCCCTGTCGCTGCTGACGATGCCGCACGCGAAGAACGGGTCAAGATGACACGCCTGCGCCAGACCATCGCCAAGCGGCTCAAGGACAGCCAAAACACCGCTGCCATGCTCACCACCTATAACGAGGTGGACATGACCGAGGTTATGGCACTGCGCAACGAATACAAGGACCTGTTCCTGAAGAAACACGGGGTCAAGCTGGGCTTCATGTCCTTCTTCACCAAGGCGTGTTGCCACGCGCTGAAGGAAGTGCCCGAGGTCAATGCCGAGATCGACGGCACCGACATCGTCTACAAGAACTTCGTCCACATGGGCATCGCCGCAGGCACGCCCACGGGTCTTGTCGTGCCGGTGATCCGCGAAGCCGACAGCCTGTCCTTCGCCGACATCGAAAAGCAGATCGCCGAAAAGGGTGCCCGCGCCCGCGACGGCAAACTGTCGATGGCCGAAATGCAGGGCGGCACGTTCACGATCTCGAACGGCGGCGTCTACGGCTCGCTGATGTCCTCGCCCATCCTGAACCCCCCGCAATCGGGGATTTTGGGCATGCACAAGATCCAGGACCGGCCCATGGTGATCAAAGGCGAGATCAAGATCCGCCCGATGATGTACCTCGCCCTCAGCTACGACCACCGCATCGTGGACGGCAAAGGCGCGGTGACGTTCCTTGTGCGGGTCAAGGAAGCGCTGGAGGATCCGCGGCGGTTGTTGATGGATTTGTGACGGTGCAGCAGGCCGAAGCCAACCCTACATTTGACCAAGTAATGTGTAGGGTGAGCTTCAGCCCACCAACTGACCAAGGTGCAAGCCCATGACCCCAGAACTCCTCTACCTCACCTACGCCGTGATCCTCTTGATCGCCCACGTCCTGATCCAGGCCACCCTCTCGGACCTGTCCAAAGGCATCGGCTGGGCTCTCGGCCCTCAGGATGAAAAGCGCGAACCCAATGTCGTCGCCGCCCGCGTCGAACGGGCGCTCTGGAATTATGTCACCTACTTCCCGGCCTTCGCCGCCATGGCCCTCGCCCTGACGATCACCAACCTGAACACAGAAACCACCGCCCTCGGCGCCGCAATCTGGTTCTGGGCCCGTGTGGCATACGTCCCGACCTACGCCTCCGGCATCCCACTGGTCCGCTCCGTCGCATGGATCGTGTCGATGGTCGGCCTCGTGATGATGGTCCTCGGCATGTTCGGTACACCGCCCGATCCCATCCTTCTCCAACCCGCCGACGGATGAACCTGACAGCCGCATATCACCGCGCCATCGCTGCACGCCGCGCGTTCCGCCTGCCGGGCTACCCGACACTGGCCGAGGCCGGGTTCGATGGTGACTACGTCTCGCCCATCCAGATGACCTCCGGCAACCTCACCGGCCCGCTTCTGATGTCCAAGGACTGGCTCGACGCCCCCTCGGCCCAGACCCACAAGGCGCAACTCAAGCGTACCGGCTACCTGCCTAACATCCCCTACAACAAGGTGATCGATCGGGTGCTCAATCTCCTGAACCTCACCCGTGCCGACATTTACATCACGCCGATATTCCACCTGCTCACCCCCAAACGGTCGAGCACAATCCCGGTCGCCCACGCCCGCGCCAGCTTCGACGCTATCGGCAGACACGAGTTGATGGGCCGCCGCCCCGTTGCACTCGGCACTGACAGCGCGCAAGTGCTCGCACATTTCGGCATCGCCCACGTCACAGCCCCCCACCCCTCCGCCCGCATAGGCAGCTACGACATGCGCGCCGAACAGATCGCACAGGCGGTGCAGGCCGCATGACCCCCGAACTCACCGCCCTCGCGCTCGCCGCCCTGCTGCAATTCGTGCAGTTCCTGCTGATGGCGGTCCCCACGAATGTCGAACTCCCCCCGGGCAAGACACTCTCACCCCGCGACCGCAAACGCCTGGGCGGCGACATCCAGGACCAGGTATCGGAAAAAACCGCCCGCCTGATCCGCGCCTGGGAGAACCACTTCGAAAGCCTCGCACTCTTCACCATCGCAGTCGTGGTCGTGTCACTCGCCGACGCGAACACTGGCTTCACCGCCACCTGCGCCTGGACCTACCTGATCGCGCGCGTCCTCTACATCCCCGCCTACTACTTCGGCCTGACCCCATGGCGGTCGCTGATCTGGTTCGTGGGCTTTCTCGCCGCCCCTCTCATGCTCATCGCAACGCTCACCTGATCTTCTTCTGACCCAAAATACCACGGGGTCCGGGGCAGCGCCCCGGTCCGACCGCAAAACAAAAGGACCGCACAAATGGCTTCTTATGACGTAATCATCATCGGCTCCGGCCCCGGCGGCTATGTCTGCGCCATCCGCTGCGCACAGCTGGGCCTGAAGGTCGCCTGTGTCGAAGGGCGAGAAACCCTCGGTGGCACCTGCCTGAACGTGGGCTGCATCCCCTCGAAAGCACTACTGCACGCCAGCCACATGCTGCACGAGGCCGAGCACAACTTCGCCGCCATGGGGCTCAAGGGCAAAAGCCCGTCGGTCGACTGGAAGCAGATGCTGCAATACAAGACCGACACGATCGGCCAGAACACCAAGGGCGTCGAGTTTCTGTTCAAGAAGAACAAGATCGACTGGCTCAAGGGCTGGGGCTCCATCCCCGAAGCGGGCAAGGTCAAGGTCGGTGACGAAGTCCATGAGGCCAAGAACATCATCATCGCCTCCGGCTCGGACGTCGCTACCCTCCCGGGCGTCGAGATCGATGAGAAGATCGTTGTCTCCTCCACTGGCGCGCTGGAACTGGGCAAGATCCCCAAAAAGATGGTGGTGATCGGCGCGGGCGTCATCGGGCTGGAGCTGGGGTCAGTCTATAGCCGTCTCGGAACCGAGGTGCAGGTGATCGAATTCCTTGACGCCGTGACGCCGGGCATGGACGCCGAAGTGCAGCGCCAGTTCCAGAAGATCATGACCAAACAGGGCCTCAGCTTCACCATGGGTGCGGCCGTGCAGTCGGTCGAAACCTCCAAGAACAAGGCCAAGGTGCACTACAAACTGCGCAAGGACGACAGCGCGCATGAGGTCGACGCCGATGTCGTGCTCGTCGCCACGGGCCGCAAGCCCTATACCGAGGGGCTTGGCCTCGACGCGCTTGGCATCAAGATGACAGAGCGCGGGCAGATTGCGGTGGACGCGCATTGGCAGACCAATATCCCCGGCATCTACGCCATCGGCGATGTGATCGAAGGGCCGATGCTCGCGCACAAGGCCGAAGATGAGGGCATGGCCGCCGCCGAACAGGTTGCGGGCAAGCATGGGCATGTGAATTACGGCGTGATCCCGGGCGTGATCTACACCCACCCCGAGGTGGCCAATGTCGGCAAGACCGAGGAAGAGCTGAAGGACGCGGGCCACAAGTACAAGGCGGGCAAGTTCAGCTTCATGGGCAATGGGCGCGCCAAGGCGAACTTTGCCGCTGACGGCTTCGTCAAGATCCTCGCGGATGCGGAAACCGACCGCATCCTTGGCGCCCATATCATCGGGCCAAGCGCGGGCGATCTGATCCACGAGGTTTGCGTCGCGATGGAATTCGGTGCGTCCGCCGAGGATCTGGCACTGACCTGTCATGCGCACCCGACCTATTCCGAGGCCGTTCGCGAAGCGGCGCTGGCCTGCGGATTGGGGCCGATACACAGTTAAGTCAGGTGGGGCTCTCCACTTGCACTGAGTGAGAGCCCGCCGAGCCTTTCATCGGCTACAGCCAGCCGCGCGCTCCCTGACATGTGCCTTAGGACCCACCCACAGCTGGGTCAAAAACGCAGTGTAACATCGAATCTGGCCCGTCGCTTACGGGCTGGCGTTTTCGAGTTCTGAGCGGAATCGGCGGCGCATCGACGGGTCGCCTGTCCATCATAAGCCGCGCGCACTAAAAAACAGGCAGCCATCCGCCGCCGCACGTTGCCCTGCTCGGAACAAATCCGCCACGTGGCACGTTCACGCCCATATGGCGGGGTGTGCGACATTTCCTTTTCACGTCCGTGCCCCCCTTCATATTGCAGCCCGTTGGGCGCGATTGACCAATTCTGAAGAACAAAAGGACATGACCATGGACCGTCGCAGCACTTTGAAACTGATCGGGGGCGGCGCCGCCCTTGTCACCCTGGCCGCCTGTGCACAGCCGCAAGACCCCGATATCGTGGACGTCGCCTCGGGCGATCCGAATTTCTCGACCCTGGTCGCCGCAGTGTCGGCCGCCGGTCTGGTGGATACGCTCAAGGGTCCTGGCCCCTTCACCGTCTTCGCACCAACGAACGACGCATTTGCTGCCCTGCCCGCCGGAACGGTCGACAGTCTGCTTCTGCCTGAAAACCGCGACCAACTGGTCAACATCCTGACCTATCATGTGGTGCCCGGCCAGATCACCGCAGGCGATGTGCTCGGCACACGGCAGAACGTCACAACCGTGCAAGGTGGCACGCTCGACGTGAACGGGATCGTGGGCAAGTTCGGCTCGGGTGTGACCGTGAATGGCGCCAATGTCATCCAGCCTGACATCTTTGCATCGAATGGCGTGATTCACGCCATTGATCAGGTGCTGTTGCCGTAATTCACATAATTTGTCCCCGCGGGGACAGATTATGTTAAATTACCACATGGTCCGGGCCGCCCGCTCGGGCCATGCTTCGTCATAGGGCTGGCCGCCCTCTTCGCCTTGCGACACCTCCGCCAGAATCTCACCGGGAGTTGGCAAACCTTCCGCATCGTTGCGCGACCACAGCCCAGCCCGGATCAAGGCACGTGCGCATTGGGTATAGACCTCGCCAACCTTGATCACGATGACTGTTGCCGGGTGACGGCCCTTTTGCTCGAACCGCTGACGCAGATCCTGATCCGCCGTCAACCTGGCCTCACCATTGACCCGTACAACCGTGTTTGATCCCGGCACCATGAACATCAGCGACACACGCCCGTCCGCCACGATGTTGCGCAGACTGTCGAGGCGCTGGTTGCCGCGCCAATCGGGCAGCGCGAGCGTTTTCGGATCAAGTTGCAGCACAACAGGGCCATCGTCCCCGCGCGGGCTGCCGTCGGTCCCGCCCGGACCGACCGTTGTCAGCACCACGAAGCGCGAGGCCGCGATCCATTTGGCGTAGAGCGGTGTCAGATGGTCCGCGACCTTGCGGAGCGACGGCTGACCGGGTGTCCCGTAGAGCGCCTCGAGCGACGGAATGTCTTCAATGAACTCCATTGGGTTCAAACCCTCCTTCGCGCATCAGCGCATCCGACCGCGCCTCCACCGTGCTTTCCAGCTGCGCCATGAATTCGTCTTTGGACATGCCTTCCAGCATTTCTGGCAGGAACTCGACCACGGCTGTGCCGGGGCGACGAGAGATCCCCTTGCGCGGCCAGAACAGGCCCACATTGGTGGCCACGGGCACGCAGGGCTGACCAAGCTGTTGGTACAGAACCGCCGTGCCCACCTTGTAAGGCACCTTGGCCCCTGGGGCCACGCGCGTGCCCTGGGAATAAATGATCAATTGGCCGGGATGCGCCCGCCCGGCTTCAACATCCGCCACCATCTTGGCAATGGCCGCACCGCGCTTGCCACGCGCGACCGGCACACAGCCCAACCGCTTGGCGTAGATTCCGATGATCGGCGCATAGAGCAGCTCGCGTTTCATGATGAACTTGGCTGCAGGCAACGCATGAAAGATCAGCATGATGTCGAGGAAGGACTGGTGCTTGGAGGCGATCAGTACCTCGCCCTGCGGTACGTCACCCCGCACCTCGCCCTTGATCCCGACCATCCAGCCCATGGTCCAGAACACCCATTTGCAATAGGTCTTGCAGGCCGCATAGGCGCCGTTGCGGCTGACGATGGCATAGGGGGCAAAGACGATGCCGAGCACCAGCATGGCGACGTAAATCTGGCCCACAAACAGGGCGGAACGGATCATTTGCATTACGTGAGGGTCCTTAGGGCGCGGCTGGCAGCATAGGCTGTGGCAAAGAGGGCAACACCGCCGCAGACGGGCGGCAAGAGCAGGGGCACCAACCAGCCCACGCCCTGAAAACCAAGGCCGGTCAGAAAGCCGGGCGTATCCCCGCCAGACGGCATGAGCCACACGGCCAGCACTCCAACGACGACACCTACCGCCGATCCCACAAGCGCGCGCAGGGTGAAGCGGCGCACAAAAGCATTGGCGATGTAGCTGTCGGTCGCACCGACAAGGCGCAGAACGGCGATGACCTGCGCGTTGGCCGCAAGTGCCGCGTTGGCGGCTAGGGTGACCATGGCCGCAACGGCACCGACGATGAGCAACGCCACCGTCCAGCCCAGCAGACGCAGGCGTTGGGCGGCAGACACGAGCGGCGCGCGCCAGCGCCCGTGGTCGTCCAGCACGGCACCCGGCACTTCGGCGGCCAGACGCAGGCGCAGACCCGTGACGTCAAAGCCCTGGTCGGTCGCCTCGATCTCGATCAGCCGGGGCACGGGGAGTGTATCCAGCGGCAGGTCCTGACCGAACCAGGGTGCCAGCAGGGCCTGTTGCTCTTCATCCGTCAGCGCGCGGGCGTCGGCGATACCAGGAGTTGTCGACAGCACCTGCAATGCGGCGTTGGTCTGGATCGCGCGCTGGTCTTCGGGTGCCACGATGCGGATGGTGGCCGTGCGCGCCAACTCATCCCCCCAGCGGTCGGCCAAGCGGCCAGAGGCAAGCGAGAGCGCTAGAGCAAAGACAGCCAGAAACGCCATCGCGCCCGACACAAAGAGGGTCAGCTGCGCGGTAAAGCCCGTGGGCGGAACGACACGGTCGGCATAGCGATCACCGGCCACAAGGGCGCGCAGGGTCTTGAGGTCGAATTTCACAGGTCCGCCCCCGCAAGCTGCACGCGCCGGTTCGAGATGCGCAGAACTCGCGCCTGCACCTGCGCTTTGGCCGCCCGGATCAGGGACAGGTCGTGGGTGGCGATCAGCACCGTCTTGCCCATCTTGTTCAGCTCGACCAACAAGGTCAGAAGACGCTGCGACATGTCCCAATCGACGTTGCCGGTCGGTTCGTCGGCCAGCACCACATCCGGTGACATGATGACGGCACGCGCAAGCGCCGCGCGTTGCCGCTCACCGCCGGACAGTTCGGGTGGCATGGCGTCGGAGCGGTTGGTGAGACCCACCCATGCCAGCAGCTCGGTCAGATCACCGTTCGCCGTTTCCGCCTGACGCCCCGAGACGGTCAGCGGCAGGGCAACATTGTCGGAGACTGGCAGGTGGTCGAGGAACTGAACATCCTGATGCACGACACCGACCCGCCGCCGCACCTTGGCAATGTCATCGCGCTGGAGGCTGCGCACATCGCGGTCGAACAGACGCACATGGCCTGCTGTCGGCAACAGCGCGCCGTAGCAAAGCTTGAGAAGCGTGGTCTTGCCAGCCCCAGACGGACCCGTCAGAAAATGAAACGAACCGGGCGCCAGCTTGACCGAAATATCGGACAAAAGCTCACCCCCGCCATAGCTGTAGGCAACATTTTCCAGCTCGATCACGTGCGTCCCCGCCCCTTTGAGACCTGTTGTGCCTCAGCACCATGCCGGATTCAATGTGAATGCATGCGTGCGGGCCGCGCAGTTATGTCTTTTCTGAACACGGCCTACAACATATGGTAACCCGTAAAAACGAGGCAGGATCCGAAATGCGGCTGATATGTCCCAATTGCGATGCGCAATACGAGGTGGTGGATGACGTGATCCCCGCCGAAGGGCGCGATGTGCAGTGTTCGAACTGCGGACAGACGTGGTTTCAACATCATCCCGATCACATGCCTGAGGAGCCAGAGGCCGAGGACGCTCCGGCTGATCTGGCAGCACCCGATGACAGCCCGACCGAGGATGAAGAGCGCGCGGCAGCCCCGGAACCGAAACGGCGTGAACTGGATCCCGAGGTCGCGGACATCCTGCGGGAAGAGGCCGAGATCGAAAGCCAGGCTCGCGCCTCCGAAGCCGAAGCGTTGGAAAGCCAGCCCGAGCTTGGTCTTAGCAATGCAGAAACCGATGCAGACCGTCGTGCCCGCGAAGCGCGCGAGCGCATGGCCCGGATGCGCGGAGAAGACCCGACGCCAGAGCAGGTGTCTGAGGCTGCTGCCACAGCCGCCGCCATAGGCTCTCGGCGAGACTTGTTGCCAGATATCGAGGAAATAAACTCGACGCTGAGGTCGACAGGCGACCGCCAGTCGCCGCCCGCGGCAGAAATGGCCCCCGATCCGGCGGAAATGGAACAAGCCCGATCCGGATTCCGGCGCGGGTTCATGTTGATGATCCTGCTCGCGGTCGTTCTTTTGCTGATATATGTCTTCGCACCAGACATTGCCCAGGCGGTGCCCGGGGTCGATCCGTTCCTCAGTTCATACGTTGCCCAGGTTGATGGTGCGCGCCTGTGGTTGGACGGACAAGTCTCCTCAGGTCTGACATGGCTGGACAACTTAACAGCCAGTGAAGGCGAATAGGCGCTAGAACCTGTCCAGGAGACGCTTGAGATAGTCCAGCTCGACATCCGGACGCTCTCCTTCACCGGAGCGGCGGCGGATTTCGTCAAGCAGGTCGCGGGCCCGGCGATAAACGTCTTCTCCCTGCAGCAGACCCTCTTCGGTGCCAACGGACCCGTTTGAGCCCGGCTCGCGGCCCAAGGGATCACGCGCTTCGGCGCGCCGGTCGCTCTCGGACGTGCCCTGACCCTGCTGTGCGTCTTGTTGTTCCTGCTGCATCGCTTCGCCCAGCGCACGCATTCCTTCGCGCAGTGCCTCCATGGCCTGGCTCTGGTTGTCGATGGCATCGGCAAAGTCGCGTTGGCGTAGCGCATCCTCGGCATTGTCCATGGCGCGCCCCGCCCGATCCAGCGCGTCGCGGGCAGCATCGCCTTCGGGGGTCCCGCTGCCGGGCAGGCTGCCCTGCTGGCGGCGCAACTCGTCGCGCAGTGCCTGCTGGCGGTCGGCGAGAGAGCCTTCCTGACCCTGGCTCTGGCCGTCCTCCGCCTGCTGGTTGCCTTGGCCGCCTTGCTGTTGATCGCCCTGTTGGCCCTCGCCTTGGCCGCCCTCGGTATGCTCCTGACCGCGGCCCGCGCCGCCGTCGCGCCCTTCATTGCCCTGGCTTTCGCCGGCTTGCGCATTAGGGTTGAACTGCTCTTGCAGATCACGGAAGGCTTGGTCGCTCAGACCCTGTTGTTCGCGCAGCGTTTCCGCCAGCCCTTCCATCGCCTGTTCACCGGGGCTTTGGCCCTCGCCGCCCTGCCCTTGGGTGACCTGCATGTTTTCGAGCATTTCCTGCAACTCGCGTAGGGCCTGTTCGGCTTCGGCCATGCGGCCCTGTTCCATCAATTCCTGGATGCGATCCATCATGCGCTGGATGTCATCCTGCGTCATTTGCATCTGGTTCTGGTTTTGCTGGTTGCGCGGGTTTTCTTCGTTGTTCTGGCGATCCAGCTCTGCCTGCCGTGACAGCTGCTGCATGTAGTCGTCGGTCGCACGGCGCAGCTCGCGCATCAGCTCTTCGATCTCGGCCGGGCTGGCACCGTCGCGCATGGCCTGCTCCAGCCGCTCACGTGCGCGGCGCAGCCGCTCCAGCGCGTCGGCGAGATCACCCTCTTCGATCCCAAGGGCGAGGTCCCACATATCGCGTGAAATCTCTTCCTGCTTTTCGTCTGTCAGACCATAGCTGGCAAAGGTTTCCAGCTTGGTGATGACCCGGCGCAGGCGCAACTGATCCACTTCGCGGCGGAACACGTCGTCGGGGCGGTGGGCGACCGCGCGCAGGATCTGTGCCACGCGGGTGCTGTTGTCCCTGGACCAGAGCAGGTCACGCCGTTGTTCGATGATGGAAGCCGCGACCGGGTCGAAGAACCGGCGACCCGGCAGGATCATCTGGAATGGCTCTGTCTCGGACTGCTGTTCGGCGGCATCAAGCGCCGTCATCACCACGGTGACAGGAAGATTGGCCCATGGGTGTTCCGAAAAGTCCTCGACCAGCGCCTCTTGGAAGCCTGTGCGATCACCGGTGAACGGCATAGGCAAGGATGCGGTGATTTCGGGGCGTTGTTCGGGTGCGATGGCCAGTCCATGCCTGCGGTCCACCTCGGGCAGATCGAGAGCAAAGCGCGCCTCGCCCGCTTCTACTCCGTAATCGTCAGAGGCGGCGAAGGGCAGTGTCATCTCGCCCAGCGCAGTGGTTTCCGGCCCATCGAGCACTTCGATGTTCGGCGCCTCGTCCGGCAGCACCGCAACGGACCATGTGCGACCGCCTGGACCGTTGATTGCAATCTCACCCGACTGGTTGACGATGAAATCCTGCTCGGGAGCAGAGGCCGGCGGGACCTCTCCGGACCGGCCCGATACTGTTTCGGCCAAGGTGAGCGCACCGACCTCGCCGTAGAGGCGCAAGGTGATGAGCGACCCTGCAGGCACTTCCAGGACGCCTTCGGGAATATCGTTGAGGTAGATCGTTGGCCGTCCGGTGTAGCGCGGGCTTTCGGCCCAGCCTTCCCACACCGGTCCTGTGGCCAGACCATCGCCCGCGCCGGGCGTCATGTCCGCCACGGACCCCACGCGCCAGATGGAGCCAAAAATCAGCGCAACGGCAAAGATCAGGACGGCGACATATCGCAGGGCATAGGGATCCCGGCGTGCGATGCGCAGATCGGCCGGTACGGGCTGCGCGCGCGCCGCCCGTTCAGCCATGCGGGCCTGGTGCGCGCGCCACACCGCGGTCGATGCCGCATCACCATCACCAACCGCTTGCTCATCGAGCAGCGCTTGAATGGGACGGCCCGGTAGCGTTTCGTCCAAACGGACAAGCGCCGCTTCGCGGGTGGGGATACGGAACTTGCGCAGCGCATAGATCAGCGCCCCAATGGCCGCAACGGTCGCGACAACGGCAAAGAACCAAACGAGTTCCACCATCACGGTGTCTTGCAGGCCCAGCATCAGAACAGCCAAGACCGCCAGCACCACGGTCGCAAGCGGCCATGTCGCTTGCCAGAACGCTTCCGCAAACATGCCCGCGCGTGTGAACGCAAGCGGCCAGCGCAGGGCTTTCAGCCCACGCCGCGCGTCGTGTTTGGAAAAACTGGCCATGCGTCGCGTCCCTTGTCGGTGGCGCGGGCCACGTTATAGCGCCCTAAGCCTCGATATAGGCACTGATCAGGTCAGAGCCACCCAGGGATGGTATCGCGATTTATCATTTCGTCAAAGGTCGGGCGTGCGCGGATCACCGCGTATTGATCGCCATGAACCAGAACTTCCGGGATAAGTGGTCGCGTATTGTACTCGCTGCTCATTACCGCGCCATATGCACCCGCGGATCTGAAGGCGACGAGGTCACCGGCAGATAGCGGCGGCATCATGCGCTGCTTGGCGAAGGTATCCCCGGATTCGCAGACTGGACCGACGATGTCATAGGGCGCCTGTTCCGTTCCCGGTTTCGGTTCGATGACCGGCACGATGTCGTGATAGGCTTCGTACATCGCGGGCCGGATCAGGTCGTTCATCGCCCCATCAAGGATCAGGAAGTCGCGCCCTTCCCCCGATTTGACATAGATGACCTCGGACACCATCAGCCCGGCATTGCCCGAAATCAGGCGGCCCGGCTCGATCTCGACCTCGCAGCCCAGGTGCCCGACGGTCCGCTTGATCAGCGCGCCATAGTCGGTGGGCAACGGCGGTGCTTCGTTCGAGCGGGCGTAGGGAATGCCAAGACCGCCCCCCAGATCGAGGCGGCGGATGTTGTGACCGTCTTCACGCAATTGGACCGTGAGTTCAGCGACCTTTTGGTAGGCGAGCTCAAACGGTGCCAACTCGGTAAGTTGAGAGCCAATGTGGACGTCGATGCCTATGACATCGAGGTTTTCCATCGCACCGGCCATTGCATAAACCTCACGCGCCCGCGCAATGGGAATGCCGAACTTATTTTCGGATTTGCCAGTCGCGATCTTGGCGTGGGTTTTGGCATCTACGTCCGGATTCACACGTATGGTGATCGGGGCAATGGCGCCCACCTCGCCCGCGACGCGGTTGAGGACCTCCATCTCGGGCTCGGATTCCACGTTGAACTGGCGGATGCCTCCAGTCAGCGCCATGCGGATTTCGTCGGCGGTCTTGCCGACGCCTGAAAACACGATCTTCTCACCCGGCACGCCCGCAGCCTTGGCGCGCGCGTACTCGCCGCCCGACACCACGTCCATGCCTGCGCCGGCTTGGGCCAGCGTCTTGAGGATCGCCTGGTTGCTGGCCGCCTTCATCGCATAGCAGACCAGGTGGTCCATGCCATCAAGTGCGTCGTCGAACAGGGTAAAGTGGCGCAGCAACGTCGCTGTCGAGTACACATAGAACGGCGTGCCTACCGCGGCGGCAATCTCGGCCACGGGCACATCCTCGGCGTGCAAAACGCCATTCTGGTAAAGAAAATGATCCATGAGCGCCTGCCTAATTCAGCAGGCGCCCGGCTTCAATTGCTTAGCGCGGCAGATCGCCCGCCTTTTTGCGCGCTTTTTCCGTTTCGATGCGCTTGGATTTGATCGCTTCGGAACATGCGATGGCAGCATCGAACTCCGGCATATGGCGTGCGTTCAATACGCCTTCGCCCGTCGCCAGCTGATAAAGCATGTGGAACGGGTTGGCGTTGCACTCAATGACCAGCGGGCCATCCGCATCGATTGCGATGTCCCAACCGAACACGCCGAAATCCGGGAACAGCATGTGGTTGTCCATGGCCAGCTTCTGCACGGCGTCCCAGTGCGGGATCTGCGCGCCGACGATGGGTTGCCCGCTGACCGGGTGCGTGTCGATCCATTCGGCGGCCAGACCAGTGCCGCGTTTGCAGCGGCTGACAATGCCGTCGTCGCCGACCTGAGCCACCATGGACCCCGCTTGCCAGAAATTGTCGGACATGGCCGAGGGCGAGGGCAGCTTCCAGAGCGAATACAGCACTTTTGGTCCGTTTTCATCGCGCAGCGTGACCACGCGCAAGGTACCGACCGCAGGGCCAGTAATAGCCGTCATATCGGGATGCTGCTGCACGGCGGATTGCAGGATGAATCCTTCGGGATAGTCCTCGACCAGCTCATGCGCGAAGCCTTCCAGATCAACCTCACGGCCGTTGCCCAGGCGCAGCATGTCACCTTCAAGCCCCGTGATCAGAGCGGAACCTACACTTTTTGAGCCTTCGCATGGCTTACCAAAAAGCGGGTAGTTCGCATCGTTCTGCAAGAAGGCCACGACCGACTGAGGGTCACGCAACACGGGGATATTGCCGCACGCCCGATTTGGATGCACGACAGCCTGAGTATGCGTGGTTCGCGCTCCAAGCCGTTCCAGAAGTGCAGCATACATTGCCTTGTCGCGGATGAACGCGCGCATCGGCGTCAGGTCCAGCGGCGACAGGCGGTTGTTCAAATTGAAGCTGCCCAACTCGCCTACGAATGCCTTCTTTTCGTCCATCGACAGCTCAGGATCATATACGCCTGACGTGTGATATTCATCCGCGCGCATCCGGCTTTGGCCGCGGCGCAGCGTCCACATTTCACGCATTTGACGGAACGGGCTGACACCGTGGGTGCGGGCCACATCAACAATCATCTGTGGGGCGGGTGGAATGGGGTTCGCCGGGGCCGCCAAAAGGGCCTTGGGGGCTGTCTGCTCCATAAAATCTGTTCCTCTGCTCGAACGCATTGTACCTGCAAACGAAACAATACCGAGGATTTGGGCGAAATTAGGGCCGGAAAAGATCAGATTTTATCGAACGGGCCGGGATCGCAGAAACAGGTAGAGTGGCAATCCGCAACTGACGCCAATGCAAAAAGTGGCTGGAATGGCGATCAACGCCAACCAATTGCGCCGCACCGCGACCTCGGAAACGATCCAGACAGTCAGGGCAAGAGCCGCAATGGTCAGATCCCAGACCAGGCCACTTGTGGCGGCATTGACGTGCCATGCATCGACCATGGCCATGATGTCCCAGGTGTTCGCTTGGAACCACGCAATGAAATAGTACATTGGGTGCACCGCACCCCATATGGCCAAGGCGAGATAGATCATTCGCACCGGGGCCATGGATCAGAACAGGCTCACGCCGACGGACAGTGGCCCGCGCCGCACGCCCACTGTGCCGCCAGCGCTCAAGCCGTTTGAACCGACCCCAATGCTCACACCGCCATGTGGTTGCACGGGCTCTCCGTCCGCCCCACAGGCGGCAACAAACAGCAATGACAGCACACAAAGGATGCGGATCATGCGATCACCTCTCTCCACCGGGTCACCTGCGCACGCACCTGTGTGGGCGCGGTGCCCCCGTAACTTGTACGCGATGCGACGGAATTTTCCACGGACAAAACGGTAAAGACATCTTCGGTGATGCCCTTGTGGGCGGTTTTCATCTGATCCAGCGTCAGGTCGGGCAAGTCGCAGCCCTCGGCTTCGGCAAGCGCAACGAGGCTACCGGTGATATGATGAGCGTCGCGGAACGGCAAGCCCAACACCCGCACCAGCCAGTCGGCGAGATCCGTCGCGGTCGAGAACCCAGACCCTGCCGCTGCAGCGAGGCTTTCACGGTTAGCGGTCATGTCCCGCACCATCCCGTCCATCGCAGCCAGCGCCAACATCCAGTTGTCGGCCGCATCAAAGACCTGTTCTTTGTCTTCCTGCATATCCTTGGAATAAGTCAGCGGCAGCCCCTTCATCACCATCATCAGGCCCGCGTTCGCGCCAAAGATGCGGCCGACCTTGGCCCGGATCAGTTCCGCCGCATCGGGGTTCTTTTTCTGCGGCATGATGGACGAGCCGGTCGAGAAGCGGTCGGACAGCGTGACAAAACGGAACTGCGCTGAAGACCAGATCACCAGCTCTTCTGCAAAGCGGCTGAGGTGCATGGCACATATGCTCGCCGTGCTCAGAAACTCCAGTGCAAAGTCGCGGTCGCTCACCGCATCCAGCGAATTGGCGGCAGGCCGATCAAAGCCCAACGCCTCTGCCGTCATCTGCCGATCAATCGGGAAGGACGTGCCCGCCAGTGCGGCCGCCCCAAGCGGGCTTTCGTTCATCCGTGCCCGCGCATCGCGCACTCGGGACAAATCGCGCCCGAACATCTCAACATAGGCCATCATGTGATGGCCCCATGTCACCGGTTGCGCGGTCTGCAAATGGGTAAAGCCTGGCATGACCCAATCGGCCCCCGCCTCTGCCTGATCCAGCAGGGCAGCGATCAGCGACAACAGGGCACCTTCGGCGGCATCAAATTGGTCACGCACCCACAGCTTGAAATCGGTCGCCACCTGGTCGTTCCGGGATCGACCTGTGTGCAGCCGCCCCGCAGGCTCGCCAATGACCTCTTTCAGCCGCGCCTCCACATTCATGTGGATGTCTTCAAGTGCTGTCGAAAACTGGAACGTGCCTGCGTCGATTTCTGACAAGACCGTGAGCAGCCCTTCCCGGATCGCTTCGACATCCTTATCACTCAGAATGCCGGTGGCGCCCAACATGGCGGCATGGGCCCGCGAGCCCGCGATGTCCTGGGACGCCATGCGCTGGTCAAACCCGATCGAGGCATTAATTGCCTCCATGATCGCATCGGGACCTGCTGCAAAACGGCCCCCCCACATCTGATTTGCGGTCTTGTCGGACATGAACGTGCCACCTTGAGGAAGATGATGAAAAAGCTTGTTACCGCAGCCCTCTACATGGCCCTGAGCGTGGGCGCAATTCCCGCCCTGGCCGACACATCGGCGGCAGAGGCGCTGCGCGAGGGCGACATGAAGAAATTGATCTTCCACAGCACGCCCGAGGCTGTTTCGAACCAATCCTTCGATCTGGCCGATGGTGCAGGTCAGGGGTCGCTGGCCGACTACGAAGGCAAGCACATCCTCGTGAACTTCTGGGCCACTTGGTGCGCGCCGTGTCGGCACGAGATGCCGATGCTGTCCGAATTGCAGACCGAGTTTGGTGGCGATGACTTTGAAGTGGTGACAATTGCGACTGGCCGCAACAACCCTGCGGCCATCGTGAAGTTCCTGAACGAGATCAACGCCACAAACCTGCCGCGCCATCAAGATCCGAAACAGAAGCTGGCAGCGCAAATGGGCGTGTTCGGCCTACCCATCACCGTAATCATCGATCCGGAAGGCCGCGAGATTGCCCGCCTGCGTGGCGATGCAGACTGGTCCTCGGACAGCGCGAAAGCCATCATTGCGACCCTGATCGGGGCGGAAAGTAGCTGAAGAGAGCCCGGCTCACTTAACCCAAGTTCATTCGACCAGTTTGGGAGACACCGCACCCGGAGCCACCTCCATGGAAGATGGTGCCGGACAACGTGTTCGTTCGCTCAGGCTGCGTGATTCAGGATCGCGGCCTCGCTTGCGCTCAGGTTTCGTCGCGCATAGCTGCCATAGGTATGCGGATCATATTCAAGATTTGGCATCGCCGACACCAACCGCGCCCGATCACCGTCATTCAGCATCGACAGCGCCGTGTTTGCAGGATGGAAGCTCTCCGTCTCGACACCGTTGGCCCGCAAGACCTCATGGCGTGGTAACAGCAGATGCACATATGTTACGGAACGGGCCTTGAGATCGACGGAAATGGTGGAGCCATTGACCAGATCCTTGGCGGCCACCAGTACCTCTGGCGTATTGAACAGATCGCGAGCGATGTCACCCTTCACCAACATCCGGTGCTCGGGTGAGACGAGCAATTCTTGATCCGGCCGCTCCACGCCCAACGCACCGGTTGCGATCCGAATAGGCCGCAAACGTGGCAGGGCAAAGAGCCGCGCGCCCGTCATACGACGGCTGCCTACCCACAGAATTTCCTGTGCTCCGTTATCCTGTGTCTGGACTTTGTCACCCTCGCGCAGCTCCTCAATGAGCCGCGGCCCGTCCGGCGTATCTATCCACGTCCCAGGGGTAAAGCAGATCACACCGCCCGATCCGTCCGGAGAGGGATCACCCTGCGCTGTGTTGATGGTATGATGGACCACCCACAAGTCCGTCTTGCGTGGCGGAATGTCATCCAAAAACATCAAAAGCGGCGGGGCGCCGCGCCCAACTTCGATAACCGTCACAGTGTAGCTTTTGGCCCCATCGGTCACGACGAAATTGCTATCGGACATCAACGCGTCCGGCTCCGCAGCCTCGGATTTGAGTGGGGTATTGTCCAGTGCCGCTCCAACCAGCCTGTGCACCATCCGTGCCGCACGCCGCCGGATGACGTCTTCTCCGTTCGCCCTGTCCAAGCGCAATACATCTTGCGGACCATCCACACGCACAGCGTCCCCACGCCATGCCCATGCTGCCCCAACCGCCAATGACGGCAATGGTGCGGCCTCGAGACCGTCCACTTCTGTTTGCGACCAGGAGATGACAAACGTGCCACGAAAGCCCGTTTCCATTGCCTGTATGCCTGCCTTGTCTTTTTTTATTAACCGTACGTTAACAGCGGAATTTCCGTCTGTGAAGCCCGGTTTTGTGTCAGATTCCAGTGTGTTGCGTGCTGAACATCAGGTAAGTCAAATATCCACTTGACGTAGACACACTCAACGTAAGCTAGAACGGCACACGCCAACGGACTGCGCCTACGATTTGTCCCTCGTCCTGGCCTTCGAACTCTTCGCCCAAGTAGGTCAGCCCGTAGAAACCGGTTATCCCTGTCTCGCTCCGCCACATAACACCAGCGCGTACACGTTCACGAACGTCTTCGGCCGTCACGCCGCGATCGGATGGCAGTAGTTTGCTGTCCGAGACGCGCGCGATATCGGCGCCAAGAACAAAGCTGTAGCCGCTCCACTCGCCTTCAACCGCACGGTACCGCTGACCGCTCACACTGTCCCGGATCAACAGGTCACCGTGGCCGAGACTGCCATAGGTGAAATCAACACCTGCGCGTACCATTGTCTCGACCCCCGCGCGGGCTTCGACAAACGGCCGCAACGTCGAGGCTCCACCTACGGCAATGCTGCGCCCGGCTTCCAATACGACATTCGGGACAATATCGTTGCCAATCTGTGCATTGCGCACGGCATCCGAGGGGCGCACGATGTTGAACGTGTCGTGAAAAGCGTCCTGAAATTCGTCCAGCTTGGTCTGAGGCCCGAGAAAGACAATATCGCCGCCAACCGAGTATTCCATCAGTCCACGCACGAAATGCGTGTGCAACCCGGCAGACAAGGCACCTGCATAGGGGCGATCGCCTGGTGCGGGGGTACGAATATCATCTGGCGCAAGGATTTCAGCCGCCAGGCGGAGTTCAAGCAGTTGGCCAAATCCTTCCGGTGCTCTTCCCTGCCAGGTGGGACCCCAAATGCGAGAGGATTGGAAACCGCCCGTGCGCCAACGATCTTCACCATCGCCAAAGAAGTCGTTGGTGATCAGACGACCGTAGCCGAGGCGCTTACGGTCCTGCGCATCCGCAACACCCGAGAGGACGATCGTCGCGCAAAGCGCGGCGGTCAAATATTTGATCATCAGGGCATCCCGACAAAAGTGCCCCCCCGGGCAAATTTCGAATACCCTAATCGGCGGTGATTTGCCTAGTGCTGATCCGCCACAGTCGAGAAACTTGACACGCTACTGAGCCAACTTTCTGCGGACGTCGCAACTGCCCTGGCGTCAGGGTACGTTGAAATTCGCGCGATACGCGGATGGTGACACACCCAATGTCCCAACGAACGCACGTCGCATCCGATCCTCATCCCCAAACCCGCAGGAAACAGCGATCTGTTTGACGCTTTGTTGGCTGGATTCCAGTAGACCTTGCGCCTTTTCGACCCGCATCGCTGCAACGGCTCTGGCTGGCGTTACACCCATGACCTTGGCATAAACACGGGCAAAGTTGCGCGCGCTCATGTTCGCTTGGGCGGCAAGCACTTCGACGGTCAGGTCCCGGCGCAAATTGTTGGCAATCCAATCATGCAGTTTTTCGAACTGCCCTGCCCCGTCTCGCAACTGACGGCTGAGGGCGGGACTGAACTGCGATTGCCCTCCCGAGCGCACCATTTGAGCGACCATCGCGCGCGCGACGGAAAAGGCGGCTGCCCGTCCAAAGTCTTCGGCAGCGATGGCAAGCGACATATCGATGCCAGCCGTGATCCCTGCGGATGTCCATATGTGACCGTCCTTGATGAAAATCGGATCCATTTCTACGTTCACAGCCGGAAACTCAGCCGCCAGCATTGCACAGTCGTCCCAATGCGTGACAGCACGCCGCCCATCCAGAAGGCCGGTCGCCGCGAGGATCAACGCGCCCGAGCAAACGGAACAAACGCGCCGCGCCCGGCTGGCCAGCCTTCCAAACGCGCCGACCAATTCAGCATCGCGCATACCGCGAATTGCACCGTCTCCGCCGACAATGATCAACGTGTCTATATTGTGTTCTTCGAGGCTTGCTATTGTTACAGTCGGTATCGAGAGAACCGTATTCGTTTCGATTGACTCACCGGTGACCGAAGCCACAAGGCATTCATAGCCAAACGCGCCGGTCGACGGGTCGACCGCGCGGGAAAAAACCTGCAAGGGGCCCGCAAGATCCAGCAGAACAATGCCATCATAAACGACAAAAACAACGACACGTGGCATTTCGGATGTAATACAGGACTTGGCAGATTTTGAGGTCATATTGTCATTTCTGCCACCCGCAGATGAGGTAGTCTATGCCTACGAACATGGAGACGACCCCGATGTTGGCCCTGAAACCGAATTGTGAGTGCTGCAACAAGGACCTTCCGCCTGATACCTCGGAGGCACGGATATGCAGTTATGAATGTACGTTTTGCGCCAATTGCGTCGAGACCAGATTGAACGGCATCTGCCCCAATTGCGGCGGCAATTTCGTACCGCGCCCCATCCGGCCCATGGCCTGCCTCGCAAAGCATCCCGCATCGACTGAGCGCGTGATCAAATCTCACACGGCGTGCGCGCCCACCACCGGTCACGGACATAGAAACCAATGAGCGAGCTGACCCATATCCTGAATTGGCGTCGTCTGAATGCGCGCCTGACAACCTCCGGACAACCAACCGAAGGGCAACTTGCCGACATCCGAGCACTTGGCGTCACCCACATTGTCAATCTGGGCCCGCACCATAATGCTGGCGCACTGGAAGACGAGGCGGGCACAGTGGGCGGCTTGGGCATGAAGTACATCTATATCCCCGTAGAGTTCGATGCCCCGACTGACGCTGACTTCGAAGCCTTCCGCCACGCCATTGATGCCAACAGAAACACATTGATGCATGTGCACTGCATCTACAATGCACGGGTCAGCGCGTTCTTTTATCGCTACGCGGCCGCGGAGTCCGGGCTGTCCAGGGAAGCCGCATTTAAGAATATGGAGAGCATCTGGCGTCCAGGCAGTGATTGGGCGGCATTTATCGACGACCCTGCGGCATGTGGACAACCCAATCGCTACGCGGGCGAAGACTACTGACGGGAACGAACGAAGCCCAAATTGACCGCCTTCGAGCAGATTTGCCACATTTTTAGGCGATATCCCACCGATTGCGCAGCAGCATGGCCCGACTTTTGCGATCACGGCTTTCTTTCGAACAATCGAAAGTCATTCTCCAGCGTCATGTGATGTTAAAAAACACAGGGGAGATGTCTTTGATGTACAGATTTGCAATTGCCGCAACGCTTGCCGCGACACCGATGTCCGGGATGGCACAGGAGCTGACACCCGTCACGTTCGGAACGAACTGGCTAGCTCAGGCAGAGCATGGCGGGTTTTATCAATCGGTAGCCGACGGCACATATGCCGCATGTGGTTTGGACGTGACCATCGTGTCAGGCGGCCCGCAAGTGAACAACCGCGCCCTGCTGCTGGCGGATCGCATCCAGTACCACATGGGTGGTGACATGCTGCAGGCGTTCAACGCCGTGGCCGAAGACATTCCGGTCGTTGCAGTGGCCGCCATCTTCCAGAAACACCCGCAGGTGATCGTGGCACACCCAGATGTCGAAAGCTGGGAGGACCTGAAGGACAAGACCCTGCTGATCGGGGACAATGGCTACACCAGCTATTACCAGTGGATGATTGCCGAGCATGGTTTCACCGCAGATCAGCGCCAACCCTACACCTTTAACCCGGCGCCCTTCATCGCCAACACGGACACGGCCATGCAGGGGTATCTCTCGTCCGAGCCCTACCTGGTTGAGAAAGAGGCAGGCTTCAAACCCAACGTCTTCCTGATCGCCGACAACGGCTATTCCTCTTACGCCACGACCATCGAAGTGATGCAGGCGACGATCGACGAGAACCCGGACCAGGTGGAATGCTTTGTCGATGCGTCCCTGACCGGCTGGTACAACTACCTCTACGGCGACAGCGCGGCTGCCGATGCGCTGATCCTTGAGGCCAATGCCGACATGACCCAGGACAAGATCGAATTTGCCAAGAACATGATGCGCGACGAGGGTATCGTGGACAGCGGCAAGACGCTTGAGCTGGGCATCGGTGCCATGTCGGACGAGGTGATTGGTGATTTCTACCAGAAAATGGTCGATGCTGGCGTGATCTCCGACGATCTGGATTGGAAGGCGGCCTATACGCTCGACTTTACCAACAAGAAGGTCGGTATCGACATCAAGCCCTGAACTGGCTGACAGTATGAGGGAAAGCCGGGCGGTTCCGCCCGGTTTTTGGCAGGAGTAGCGGATGGCACTGATCGCCCCTTTTGACATGCGGCCGGAATTGATGCGCGTGGACACCGTGGACAAGGTGTTTCCAGGCAACGTGCAGGCGTTGCGCGCCATGTCACTGACCGTGCGCGAGGGTGATTTCATTTCACTTCTGGGCCCGTCCGGCTGCGGCAAGTCCACGGCTCTGCGCTTGATTGCGGGCTTGTCTGAGCCGACCTCGGGCCGCATCGAATGGTCCCAGCCTCGCGCGCAAGGGGATCTGGGAGTGGTGTTTCAGGAACCGACCCTCATGCCATGGGCGACTGTTGCGCAGAACGTGTACTTGCCCTTCCGGCTGGAAAGCAAAACATACGCCTCCGTCAAAGATGAGATCCTGGAGGCGTTGAAGCTGGTGGGGCTGGAGAAGTTTCAGAGCGCCTACCCCCGTGAATTATCTGGCGGCATGAAGATGCGCGTGTCGATTGCCCGCGCCATGGTCACGCAGCCCAAGCTCATCCTGATGGACGAACCCTTTGCGGCGCTGGACGAGATCACGCGCTTCAAGCTGAACAACGATCTGCTGGATATGCAGGCCCGCATCGGCTGCACCGTGATCTTTGTGACGCACTCTGTTTTTGAAAGCGTGTTCCTGTCGGACCGCATTGTCGTTATGGCCGCCCGCCCCGGCCGTGTGATCGAGGAATTGCACGTCGACGAGCCCTATCCGCGTGGAGAGGTGTTCCGAACCTCCTCCGAATATGTCGCGCACTGCCGCGCCGCGTCTCAAGCGCTTGAACAGGCGATGGAGGCCGCGGCATGAGCGTGACCGAACTGAACCAACCCGCAGCCCCAACCGTTGATGCCGAGGAAGCGCGCCGTGCCCGTGCGCGGCGGATCGAAAAGACCGCGCGCTGGCTGCTGCCGCTTCTGGTCATGGCACTGATGATCTGGATCTGGGATCGCATCGTCGTGTGGAACGACATCCCCCATTTCATCCTACCTAGCCCGGCGCGCGTCTGGGGCAGCCTGACAGGAGACTGGGAGATCCTGTGGGACAGTGCCCTGCTCACCGGGCGCATCACCTTGATGGCGCTTGCCATTGCTGTTGTCGGCGGTGCGGGCCTCGCCATCCTGTTTAATCAGAACCGGATGGTTGAGCTGTCACTGTACCCCTATGCGGTGATCCTGCAGGTAACCCCGGTCGTGGCCATTGCGCCGCTGATCTTCATCTATGTGGAAAGCAAAACAGTGGGCATGCTGATGTGTGCCTGGATCGTCGCGTTCTTTCCGGTGCTAAGCTCTACGACCCTTGGTCTCAACTCTGTCGACCACAACCTGCGCGATCTGTTCCGCATCTATGGCGCCACCCGTTGGCAGCGCCTGTGGATGCTGCAATTGCCCTCCGCCCTGCCTTACTTCCTTGGCGGTCTCAAGATTGCCGGTGGGCTGTCGCTGATCGGGGCGGTGGTCGCCGAACTGGTTGCCGGAACGGGTGGCGTGGGCACCGGTTTGGCCTTCCGCATTCAGGAGGCAGGCTACCGACTGAACATCGCGCGGATGTTTGCGGCCCTTGCCATCGTTGCGGCCATGGGGGTTTTCATCTTTGCGGCCCTGTCGCTTCTGTCGCATATGTTGCTGCGCAAGTGGCACGAAAGCGCCATCAAACGGGAGACTTGATGGACTTTCGCGCTCTGCCCAGCGGACACATAACCCTTGCCAATGTCACTGTTCCGGCCTGCCTCGTCGGGCAGGACGGAGACCTCACCACCACTGAACTGCACATTGCGGACGGAAAGATTGCCGATGCCCCAGGCCAGCGCGTGGATATGGCGCGGGCGATGGTTCTTCCCTGTTTCACCGACATGCACGCGCATCTGGACAAGGGGCACATCTGGCCGCGGGCGTCGAACCCTGACGGCTCGTTCATGGGCGCGCTGACCATGGTGCGCGAGGATCATGCCCACTGGACCGCTGATGATTTACGCGCGCGGATGGAGTTCGGCCTGAAATGCGCCTACGCCCACGGCACGCGGGCAGTACGCACCCATCTCGACAGTATCCCTCCGCAGCCACAGATCACGTGGCCCGTGTTTTCCGAGTTGCGTGAGACGTGGGCTGGCAGGATTGATTTACAGGGTGTCTGCCTGATCGGCTGCGACGGGTTTTCAGAAGACGGCGATTTCAAGGTGACTGCAGATCTGGTGGCGGAACATGGTGGGACGCTTGGCATGGTGACTTATCCCGTACCGGACCTGCGCGCGCGGTTGGAGGGCTTCTTTCGCCTCGCCACAGCGCGCGGGCTGGATGCGGATTTCCATGTGGACGAGACTATGGATGCGTCGTCGGAAACCTTGCGCCTGATCGCCGAGGTCGCGCTGGAGGTCGGCTTCGAAGGGCGCATCGTTGTCGGCCATTGCTGTTCGCTGTCCACACAGAACGAAACACGCGCGATGGACACGCTGGATCTGGTCGCGAAGGCCGGGTTGCATGTGGTCAGCCTGCCGATGTGCAACCTTTACCTTCAGGACCGCACGCCCGCTGGCACGGCCCGCACCCCGCGCGGGCGTGGTGTGACGTTGGTGCATGAGATGAAGGCACGCGGCATCCCTGTCAGCTTCGCCTCGGACAACACGCGGGATCCGTTCTATGCCTATGGCGATCTGGATATGCTTGAGGTGATGCGGCAGGCGACGCGCATCGCACATCTGGACCATTCTGAAACCGACTGGGTGACGTCCTTCACCTCTCAGCCCGTTGCCACCTGCGGCTTTGCCGCACAAGGGATGAATGCGGGCGACCCTGCTGACCTTGTTATCTACAATGCACGGGAGTGGACCGAGCTTTACGCCCGCCCCCAATCCGACCGCATCGTGCTGCGGAACGGTATCGCCATCGACCGCACCCAGCCCGACTACGCCACCCTCGATCATCTGTGGGAGACATCATGAACCTCGACGCTGCCAAGGCCGCTCTGGCCCATCTCGACATTGAAGAAAAAGAGACAAGCATCCGCGCATCCTCGCGTGATTTCTTTTGGTACTCTCCTGTGCTGAAGGAGCGGCTGGATCACGTCGTTGCCGATTTTGTCGTGCGCCCCCGGAACGAGGCCGAAGTGATTGAAGTGCTGAAGGTCTGCTATCAGCACGATGTCCCTGTCACCACGCGAGGCGCTGGCACCGGCAACTATGGACAGGCCATGCCGCTTGAGGGCGGCTGCGTCATGCACTTGCGCTGGATGGACAAGGTCAAGGAAGTGCATCCGGGGCGCGTGATTGTCGAACCAGGATGTCTACTCAAGGACCTGGACGCTGCCTGCAAAGAGCATTCAGGCCAGGAAATCCGCATGTTCTCATCCACGTGGGCCACGGCCACCATTGGTGGGTTCATCGCTGGTGGGTCGGGTGGTGTCGGCTCATGCACCTGGGGCAGCTTGCGCGATCTGGGCAACATCATCCGCCTGCGGGTGGTCACGATGGAAGAAGAGCCGCGCATACTTGAGTTTAGGGGCGAGGAACTGGCCCGCGTCAGCCACGCCTATGGCACCAACGGCATCATTACCGAGATCGAGATGCCTCTCGCCCCGGCCTATGACTGGGTCGAGATGTTCGTGACATCCAAGGACTTCATGGCGGCCACCCGCTTTGCCCAGGATCTTGCAAACGAGGACGGCATCCTGATCAAGCTTGCCACCGTGTTCGAAGCGCCCGTGGCCAAGGACTATTTCCAGCGCGTGGCCCCGCATGTGGAGGCCGACGATACCCTGATCGGGCTGATGGTCGCGCCACATTCGATGGACGGGTTCCAGACACTTTTGGGCCGCAACCCAGACCTGACCCTGATCTATCGCAGCGATGACCACGACTGGGACCGCGCGCCCGGTACAGTCTTTGAATACGGCTGGAACCACACCACGCTGCGCGCGCTCAAGGTCGACCCGTCCATCACCTACTTGCAGGTGCGTTTTGGCTATCCTGACCAACTGCACCTGATCGAAAAGATGCGCGATGCGCTGTCGCCCGAGGTTTTGCACCACCTTGAAGTGTTGAAAGAGGGCGGCAAGGTGATGTTTGCGGGGCTGTCCCTTGTCAAATTTACGACCGAGGAACGGCTGGATGAGATCATACAGATCCACGAAGACGCAGGCGCCATGGTCTTCAACCCGCACCGCTACACGCTGGAGGAAGGCGGGCGACAGACGGTCGACGACCGACAACTCAAGTTCAAGCAGGAGGCGGACCCCAAGGGCCTCTTGAACCCCGGCAAGATGATCGCGTGGGACGATCCCGAGTGGGATTTCAGCCGCATGTACAGTTACCCCAAGATACAGGCGGCGGAATGACACCGGCACCCACAGTCCCGGCCGAACCGCAGCGCGCGCTGGTGTTGGCAGCCCACCCGGTGCCGGACAGCTTCAACGCTGCCCTGCATCACCAAGTGGTCGAGACACTGACGGGACGCGGGTGGGACGTGGATGATTGCGATCTTTATGCCGAAGGCTTTGACCCGATCATGTCGGAGGCGGACCGGCGCGGTTATCACGACGTGCCGGAAAACATCGAACCCGTGAAAGACTACGTGGACCGCCTGCGTGCGGCGGACGCGCTGATCATGGTCTTTCCGGTGTGGAATTTTGGCTACCCGGCGATGCTCAAGGGCTTTCTCGACCGGGTGTTTTTACCGGGCGTGTCTTTCCGGTTGGACGATGGCAAGGTCGTCCCGAACCTGACACGCATCCGGCGGCTGGCGGCTGTCACCACCTATGGCGGCACGCGGGTCAGGGCCATGCTGTGCGGTGACCCGCCGCGCAAATGCGTGACCAGAGCGGTCTGGCATGTGTGCAGGCCGAGGACGACCAAATACCTTGCCCTTTACGACATGAACCGGGCAACGGATGCGAAAAGGCGCAGTTTTCTGGAGCATGTCGGAGAACAGTTAAGGACATTCTGATGCGTGCGCTCATCATTTTTTGCCACCCCAAGGAGGACAGTTTCAACGCCGCCGTGCTGGAGACGGTGACAACCCATTTAGACAAGGTCGGAATCGAATACCGGGTCCGCGATCTATATCGGTCGAATTTCATGCCCGTGCTGACGGCTCATGAGCTGGACTGCTACCTTGATGAAACCTGTAACGCGGCCCCCGTGGCGCAGGACGTGGCAGATGTGCAATGGGCCGATGCGCTCATCTTCGTCTATCCGACATGGTGGTACGGTCTGCCAGCGATGCTCAAGGGCTGGCTTGACCGGGTGCTGTTGCCCGGTGTCGCGTTCATCATGCCCAAGGGCGAAGGTGACAACATCCAGCCGGGCCTCACGCATATCAAACGGTTGGGTGTCTTTACGACCTGCGGCGCATCATGGTGGCTTACCACCCTGATCGGCGCACCCGGACGCAAGATGCTGACGCGCGGCCTCCGCGCAATCTGCGCCAAACGGTGCCGCACGGTCTTTGCCGCGCACTATCTGATGGACAGCTCGACAGACACATCGCGGGCAAGCTATCTGAGGAAGGTGGCGGAACGTATGGAAAGGCTGACAGCATGATCCCCGTTCTCGACTGGTCGGAGGCGCAAAGCGATCGCGCTGCTTTTGCCGCACAACTGGGCCAAGCAGTGCGCGAAAGCGGTTTCTTTCTTCTCTCCAACCCGCAAGTGCCGCAAGACCTGCGGGACGAGGTTTTCCGACTGGCGGACATGTTCTTCAACCAGCCACGGGCGGAAAAGGCGAAGCTGTCGATCCTCGACACCCCGCACTTTCGCGGCTGGGCCAAGCCGGGGGACGAGTCGCTGGACGAAACCCGGCCCGAAGTCGACAGCAAGGAAACCTTCAATATCGGCTATGACCTGGCACCTGATGATCCCCGCGTGCTTGCGAACGAGCCGTTTCGTGGTGTCAATCGCTGGCCCGATATTCCCGGTTTCGCAGACACCATGCTGGCCTACTACGATGCCTGTCAGGTCCAGGCATCGGCGCTGCTGAGTGTCATGGCCGAGGATCTGGCGCTCCCCTCCACCCACTTTGCTGATCTGTTCACGGAGCCACTTTCGGCCATGCGGCTGCTCCACTACCCGCCTGCCAGTGGTGCCGCCAACGAGATTGGCGCGGGCGCGCACACGGATTATGGCGCAATCACGCTGTTGATGACGGATGGCGAGCCCGGATTGCAGGTGCAGCCGCGCGGGGGCGACTGGACGGATGTGCCGCATGTGCCGGGAGCTTATGTCGTCAATATCGGCGATTGTCTGATGCGCTGGACCAACGACATCTATGTCTCTACCCCGCATCGCGTACTGCCCCCAAAACGTCAACGTCGGTCGGTCGCATTCTTCTGCGAAGCCAACCCCGATGCGCTGGTCGAAGCGCTGCCAGGCACGGGCGAAGCCAAGTACCCGCCGATCCGCGCGGCGGACTATCTGGCCTCGCGTCTTGCGGCAACCTACGCCCCGAAGGAAGAAGCATGAGCGCGCGCAACTGGGCGGACCTGCGAATGCCGGAATTCGAGGCGCGGAACCCTGATCGAACCATTGTTCTTCTGCCCACCGCAGCCATCGAACAACATGGCCCCCACCTGCCCGTCGGCACGGACACCCTGATCGCCGAAGGGATGCTGGATGCCGTTCGCGCAGCTTGCCCCGATGACCTCGATCTGCTGATCCTACCGGTGCAAGCGGTTGGCAAGTCCAACGAACACCTATGGGCCGCAGGAACCTGTACGTTGACCGCAGAAACGGCACTGCGCGCCTGGACCGAGATCGGCCTATCCGTAGCGCGAGCCGGTCTGACAAAGCTGATGATCGTCAATTCTCATGGCGGCAACCTCGACCTCATCTCGATTCTCAGCCGCGAGTTGCGGGTGCAGGCAGGGATGCTTGCGGTCAAGGCCCAATGGGGATCGTTCGGCGCACCCGAGGGGCTATTCAGCGAACAAGAGGACATGTTTGGGATTCACGGCGGCGATAGGGAAACGTCGCTTATGCTGGCTTTCAGACCCGAGACAGTTGATATGGCAGCCGCCCGTGACTTTCGATCCAGCGCGGAAACGTCGGCTATCCCGCCAATCGGTCCCATATCCTATGGCTGGATCGCATCGGATCTGTCCGAAACCGGCGTGGTAGGCGAAGCGCATCTTGCGACTGCCGAGAAAGGACGCGCATTGGCGGTGCATCAGGCAGGGGGCTGCCTCGAACTCGCACGCCGTATGGTGGATACCCATGTGCCCGACGCGCCGTCGATGCGCTAGTGATGCCTCGGACCCAAACGCTCTCGCATCGGGAGCACCGATGACGGAGTTGGAGTAACTCGCAAGCTCGGTTGTCCGCGTCCCACACCAATTAAGCCTCGCCGTAGGCTTTTCTCCTGCGGAGATGCGATAAGCGAATGCAAAGTTGCCGGAGTTTCGACGCTGCGCGAAACGCAGATATCCGAACGCAAAAGTGCACCTTACATTGACTGGCTGTCAGATGACGTTCGGCCAGACGATGACGGTGCCAAACGGTCTGTCTACGCGGGAACAGAAAATGGCGCGCACCCCTTCGGGCACGCGCCATCCAAACTCTCTCGAACTTGTTCCTGATTATTCGGTGACGGCGTTCTCCACATCGACGCTCACGCCCGGACCCATGGTCGAGCTCAGCGACACCTTTTTCATATAGGTGCCTTTCGCGCCTGCGGGCTTGGCCTTGGCCACGGCACCCACGAATGCACGGATGTTTTCGACCAGCTTGGCCTCGTCGAACGATGCCTTGCCCACGCCTGCGTGGACCACACCGGCCTTCTCCGCCTTGAACTGAACTTCACCGCCCTTGGCCGCTTTCACGGCGTCAGCGACGTCCATGGTCACGGTGCCGACCTTGGGGTTCGGCATCAGGTTGCGGGGGCCCAGCACCTTACCCAGACGGCCCACGATGGGCATCATGTCGGGGGTGGCGATGCAGCGGTCGAACTCGATGGTGCCGCCCTGGACGGTTTCCATCAGGTCCTCGGCGCCCACGATGTCCGCACCCGCCGCTTGCGCTTCCTCGGCCTTGGGGCCGCGGGCAAACACGGCGACGCGCACGTCCTTGCCGGTGCCGTTGGGCAGGCCAACCACGCCGCGCACCATCTGGTCCGCGTGGCGAGGGTCAACGCCCAGGTTCATCGAGATTTCAACCGTCTCGTCGAACTTGGCCGAGGCGTTCGCCTTGATCAGGCTCACCGCGTCTTCGACGGTCAGGTTCTCTTTCCCGGCGAAGGCTTCGCGGGCTGCTTTTGTGCGTTTTCCAAGCTTTGCCATCTTACTTCACCTCGATGCCCATGGAGCGGGCAGAGCCCAGGATGATCTGCATCGCGCCGTCGATGTCGTTGGCGTTCAGATCCTTCATCTTCGCTTCGGCAATCTCGCGCACCTGCGCGGCCGTCACCGTACCAACCGTCTCACGCGAGGGGTTGTTGGCGCCGGATTTCACCTTGGCCGCTTTCTTCAGATAGTAAGACGCAGGCGGCGTCTTGATATCCATGGCGAAGGATTTGTCCTGGTAGTAGGTGATCACGGTCGGGCACGGCGCGCCGGGCTCCATGTCTGCGGTCTTGGCGTTGAACGCCTTGCAGAATTCCATGATATTGATGCCGCGCTGACCCAGAGCCGGACCAACCGGCGGGGATGGGTTTGCTTGACCGGCGGGCACCTGCAATTTCATGGTGCCGGCAAGTTTCTTGGCCATGTGCCAATCTCCTTTTCAAACAGCTTTGGAACGCGTTCCAAAGCCTATGTTGACGTGGTCGTGGTCTGGGCATCGCGATGCCCTCGCCTCCCACGGGGAATGTTGCAAAAGCAACAGGAGCGCCGGTTACAGCGCTCCTGCCAAAAACACAAGGGGGAATGTCCCCGCGGGGACGTATCGTCAGCCCTCTTCGAGGATCACGTCGAAGCGGACGCGGCTGCCTGGCAGGCCTGCGTCGTTCAGGGGACGAGAGGGCGCTGCGATAATGATTTCTTCAGCATTTACCCCTCTACCCACCAGCATCGCCATCAACGCCTTGGCCCGCAGGAGCCCGGTCGACACGCCCTCGCCCGAACCGACGTCACCGGCATGGTGGCCGATCACGCGCAGACGCGCGTGGGGGCATTCCATCGCCATCATGGCAAGGGTCATCGCCGTATCGACGTCGCTGGAGCCGAGAGAGACCGAGCGCGGCGCATAGAACAGCATGGTACTGTCGACGGCCTGCTGAAGCGCTGTCACGCATGTGGCGTTGGCCCATGGCTTGGGTGTCGCAGTGGGAACGCGGACGGCGACGCGTGTCACCTCTTCCACAAGTGAGAACTCGACACGGCGATCATAGTAAGATGCAGGTTCCGGGCCCACGATGCCCGACGGCTGCCGGTCGCCCATGCCTTGCGCAACGAACATGCGCGTGTCGATGCCCGAGGCGCCGATGCGTTTGATGACCTCTTCGGCCCGGGCCTGGCTGAGACGCAGGTTGGCAGCCGGATCACCCGACGGGTCCGAATGCCCCTCGACCCGGATCTGAACGCCCTGGCAGTTCTGCGCAATCAGACCCAGCAGGCGGCCCTGTTCGATACCGCCCTGGTCCGCGGTCAAACCGCCACTGGGAAAGTAGACGCGCGCCTGATCGGCCATGGTGCGCAGATCGTCGATGCACTGCTGCTGCGCGCCTGCTCCAAACGTGTTGGTATCAAAGAACGGCGCGACGGGTGTGGCGGCGAGCGACGCCGTGCGCTGTGGCGCAGGCGTTGCCACTGGCTTTGGCGCAGGTGCCGGCGCTGCGGCTGTTACGGGCTGCGCTTGCGGCGCGACCGGTGCGACGGCGGTCAGGGATGTTTCGGGCGAGACCTGGCGGGCGACGACCTCTTGATCAGCTGGCAGAGCAGTATCCACGATCTGCGCCGATACAGGCTGCGGCGCAACAGGTGCGGGTTGCGGCACGGCGGCGGCGACAGGCTGCGGTTCCGCCGCCTCTTCGGTGCCTCCGAGCTCGAGAAAACCGGATGCTGCGAACACAATTGCTGCGGATGGAACCAGCCATGGAAGGCTGTCCCTCAAATACTTCAATGCCATAGAATATCCCCCAGATACGCTGCTCGGCCTATGCGCGCACATCTACATGGTGTGCTTGTATCAACCAGTAGGCGATAATCCGCCACATTCGTCAACAGGTGTTGTGGATGTTTCTGTGGATAAGTTGGGGATTTGCTTGGCGAGTGGGATGCGCGGCATGACCGGTCCCGCCACAGTACCGCATGCTGCACTTCGCGCGGATTTTACCGTTACCGCATCAAACTTGCCTCCGCGACCGGTGATCGTTCACGGATTTCGGGTGAGCATTGCCGTGCCCACCCGAAACAGAAGGAACACCATTTCTTAAAATGGTAGCAGACCCGCTGGCGCGGAGCAGTTAAAAATACAGCCCGTGGTGAAAAGGCGGTGGGCGTTCAACCTCTGCCGGGAGACCAACGTCCTTTTTCAGATAAGCGGGCAGATCCACGTGCCCGCGCGGAACGGGACGCGCTGGGTCGGGGCGCGAAGCCAAGATGGCCGCAAGCCGCAGCACTACGCCACGCGACCGGCTGAGGGGGATGTAAAGGGATAAGGTTGGCATTGTTCTCTCCATTGAAAATGGAAAGCCGCCGCATGAGGAAAACACAAAAAAGGCCGCTCACGAGGCGGCCTTCAGATTGGAAACCTGTCAGACCGCTTTAACGGGCTACTGCGCCTGAGGCGTGAAGCATTGGGGTCTGGCATGTGATCATAGTTGACACGTCCTGGATTGGGGTTTCCAATTTCGATGGATAGCAGCCAGATGGGCCGCGCTCAACAACCCAGAGTCGTATCGGTCGATTTCCGCCGGATCGAGGTTTCAGCTCAGGGCTGCCGCCGATGCCGCGCACTCTAGGGTCGGCGACAGATCCGATTTGCAGGTTTTCCATGCCACAGCCGATGCCAGGTTTTTTCAATCTAAAGTCGAATTGAGTGATGAGTGTAGATGGTGGCTGTATCACGCCGCGACAGAGCTGATCCGCATTGCGCAACAAAAAAGCGCACCAATGTGCGCCTTTCTCGTCAAGAAACCTGACCCATATCAGATCTGTTTCGTGACCTGTGTGTATTCCAGCTCGACCGGCGTTTCGCGGCCGAAGATGGACACGGTCACCTTGAGGCGCTGGTTGTCTTCGTCGACTTCCTCGACCATGCCGTCGAAGTCTTCGAAAGGGCCGTCGTTGACTTTGACCTTTTCGCCGACCTCGAAGCTGATCATCAGCTTGGGTGCTTCTTCGCCTTCCTGAACGCGGTTCAGGATCTGGTTCACTTCGGCGTCGCGCATGGGCATGGGGCGTCCTTGCGGGCCCAGGAAACCGGTGACGCGGTTGATCGAGTTGATCAGGTGGTAGCCCTGGTCGGACATTTCCATGTGCACCAGTACGTAGCCCGGCATGAAACGGCGTTCGGTCGTGACCTTCTTGCCGCGACGGACTTCGATCACTTCTTCGGTCGGGACCAGCACTTCGTCGATCTGGTCCTCAAGCCCGTTTTCCTCGACCGAGGTGCGGATCTGCTCTGCGATTTTCTTTTCGAAGTTCGAAAGAACGCTGACCGAATACCACCGTTTTGCCATGTCTTTTCTGGCCCCTCGCCCGTTTGGTTCGTCTGGGCGCGACCCGCGTGAATCGCTGCCCGGAATAAAAAGTGGCGCGGGGCTCGAATCGCCGCGCGCCTGTGTCAGATCAGGTGTGTGAAATACTCTGCACCATTTCAAAGTGCAAGGGGGCCGGCCCACTGCCCAGCCTTAGCCGAAAGTGGTCAGAACCGTCTCAAGCCCCCAGCGGATGATGATGTCGACCAAGGCGAAGAACACAGCTGTCAGCGCCGACAGGATAAACACCATGACCGTGGTCAGGAAAACCTCGCGCCGGGTTGGCCACACCACTTTTGAGACTTCCGAGCGGACCTGCTGGATGAACTGAAGTGGGTTGGTGGTGGCCATGGATCATGTCCTTTACTGCGGATGGACCGCATTTAACGGCAGGCCGGGACGAATTCAAGGCGGGATTGCACCCGCCTTGTTCACGTGTCGGGGATGGTGTTCAGCTTTCCTGCACCATGCGGTCCAGCCGATCGTTGACCACCCGCTCGTGGTCGATGTCCGCCTGCTGCATGGCCTGGAAATCGGGCATGTAGAGGCTATCGACCATCCCGTCGGGAAAGATGTCGAGCACACCGTCCCAGAGACAGGCAAATCTGTCGAGTTTGCCGCGCAGTTCGGCGGCGCGGGCGGAATCGCGTGTCTCTACCCGGTCAAGCCAGGCAAGTATGCCGCGCCAGATACGGTCGGATCCAAGCATAAGGAATGCCCCGGCCACGATCACAAGGCCGAGCACCGCGCCGATGACAAACCAATGCGGGCGCAGAACGATCAGCAGAGCCGAAAGAGCAAGGGCAACATGGCGGGTTGTCGGTTGGAAGTTGCGGATGCGTGCGGCAAGAGTCGACACGGATCGCAGACGGGGCAGTGACATGCGGGATATCAGGCGAGCGCGAGGGGCGGCGGGCACATCCTCTGCGTCCGCGAGTTCCGGCAGATCCTCAGCGCGGCGGCGCGGGGCAGCTTCGTTTGTCCTTTCGACAAAGGCTTGGGCTGGAACGACGGGCGCTGGTCTGGGTTGCTTGACCGGCGTATCGACGTCGTCGGCCAAGACCGAGCGGATCATCGACATCGTCTCTTCCTCACTTGCGGCATGAGACTGACCGGGGATCAATGTATAGTTCATCTGGCAGCTTCCTTGCCCCGTCACAATTCGAGGCTGTCTTTACCGGGCCCGGGCAGATCGGGCGTTTGATACGGGTCGCACTATGCGGATGAGGCAAAGCTACGGCCGGAATGAGAGCGACCCGTGTCAGAGATGTGGCGAAAACATGGCACTGTGTAAGATCAGACGACAGTCACCGATCGCAATGTGGGACTGTTTCCCAATGCGGAACCTTGGCCGAAGAGAATTTCCCAAGTACAGCCTCGACCGGCAATATCTGATGAATCACTACAGATGATCAGATCTGACCAAATGAACAGTGTCGCTTATGCTTTTCCATCGGCTTTACTGATAGGCGAACGCCGTGACGCCATTGAGACGCAGCCAGAGGTCAATGGCTGCAATAATACACTGGGCCTTGGCGTAGACGAAGGCCGCTCTTGTGTCGCGCATCACGCAAGGCGCGTTCGACATCCTGAGCGGACCGGCGCACATCGCCTGACCCGCAGAATTAGGACTGAACGTATCTTCGAACCACTATGAACACTTTGGCAAATCGGCGTTTCAGCGAGTCGGCATGAGCCGCACTGACGCGGAAGGATGAGGCAAGCAATTGCAGAAGTGGGCCAACGATACGCGGAAAGTGTGCTGAAAACGGAACCGCCCTCGAACCAGGAACACCCGTTGCAATCCCTCTGGGGTTTCACATTCAAAGCGTTTGCAAGGATCTGCGTGGCAGGGGCAGCAGGGTTCGAACCCGCGACCTACGGTTTTGGAGACCGTCGCTCTACCAGCTGAGCTATACCCCTTCACGCCGGAATGAATTACGCGCCAGCCCCACGCTTTGCAAGGGCGAAATCAGGCTGCACTGCGGGTCGCGCTGTAGGTGTCCGATTGCACAATGCCCGTATCAAACAGATGCGCGATTTCAGTGTCTGTCAGGCGTGCGACGTCGCCTAGCACCTCTTCGGTATGAGCACCCAGCGACGGCGCCACCTGCGCTGCGGTCCGGTCCACCGCACCGAAGGTTGCAGGATGGCGTGGCGTCGGATATGTGCCCAGCCCCGGTTGGTGCAGGACATCGAACATCGGGTTGTCGCTGCTTAGGTCCGCGTCGTCGGCCAGCGCTTCGCGCACAGTGCGAAATTCGGACCAAGTCAGCCCCACCGCATCAAATTCGGTCCTGAATTCCGACACACGGCGCGCGGCAAACCATGGGCGCAGAATGTCTGTGATCTCGGTCCGGCGGCGCCAACGCTCGCCCTCATCCGCGAGTGAGATACCGTAACGGCGTTCCATCGCGCGCATCGCATCTTCGGTTCTGGTTGCTTTGATCAGGCCCCGCCACTGCCGGTCAGTCAGGCCGATAACCATGATGCGCCGCCCGTCGGCGCAAACAAAGTCCTGCCCGTACGCACCGTAGAGCGCGTTGCCCGCCTTTGTCCTGTCCGTAGTGTTCAAGGTCGCGTCGCCCAGCATCCCAAGGTGACCCATGGTGGCTGCCGCGACATCCTTGAGCGCCAGTTGCACGTTTTGCCCTTGCCCTGTGCGCAGCCTGTGCCGCTCGGCGGCCAGCAGGGCGGAGACGCACATATTGCCCGCGATAAGATCCCAGGCGGGCAACGCGTGGGCAACCGGCTCGCGGAATCCTTCGGGGCCTGTCATATGCGGCATACCGAGGGCAGGGTTCACGGTGTAATCCACCTGCGGACGCCCGTGGCGGTCGCCCATAAGGGTAACGCTGACCACATCGTCGCGCAGGATACGCAGTGTTTCATGGTCGAGCCAGCCGCGTGCAGGCAGGTTTGTCAGGAACAGCCCCGCATCGTCGCCGGGCGCAGCCACCAGATGCTGCACAAGTGCCTGGCCTTCGGGATGGCGGGTGTCGACCGCGACTGACTTCTTGCCCTTGTTCATGCCCGCCCAAAACAGACTTTGGCCCGACGGCGCGAGCGGCCAGCGCCCTGCATCCAGCCCGCCGCCCAACCGGTCGACGCGGATAACGGTGGCACCCATTTGAGCCAAGGTCATGCCCGCAAGGGGGACAGCGACAAAGGCGGCGTGTTCGATCACGCGCATTCCTGAGAGTACGGTCATTGGGTTCCTCCGAACATTGCTGTGGCCTGCATGCCCTGGTAGCCATCCTGGCCGGTAAAGAGCGACAGCACGCCGTCATCTTCCGTTGTGCAGATGTCGATTGGTGTTCCGGCAAAGAGCGGGTGGACCGCGCGGAAATCGAAAAAGATCGGGGTTTGGCCGGTTTGCTCTGCCGCGTGACGCATGAGCAGCGCGGCTTGGAGCGGACCATGAACGACAAGGCCCGGATATTTCTCGACCTTTCGCGCATAATCGAGATCGTAATGGATGCGGTGGGCATTGAAGGTCACGGATGAGTAGCGGAACAGCATTGCCGCAGATACATCTACGCGCTCGCCTGTGTCGGCCGGCATTGCGCGTTTCTTGGGCGGCGTGAATTGCTCGGGCATTGGCAGGTACACAATGTCCTGGCGTTCCTCGATGGCGAGCCCCTGGGGTCCGATCACGGTATGATCCAGCGTCACAAGTGCCATGGGTCCTGTGCCAGTGGTCTTGGTTTCAACCGACCGAACGGCGGTGTGGCGATGGAGTGTGTCACCCACGCGGATTGGCGCGTGAAAGCTGAGCGCGCCGCCGGCCCACATGCGGCGAGGCAAGCCAAGCGGCGGCAAAAGCGCGCCCGGCGCAGGATGACCGTCGACGCCAAGATGATCGACATGGCTGATCGGAGGGAAGGCCGCCCAGTGCCAGAGAGGTGGCAGCAGTGCCCGTCCGCGCGGCGCTGTCTCGTCCGAGCGACCGATGGTGGCGTGAAGCTTGGCCGCCATTGAGATGTCGATGCCACCCACGTCTGACGCGCTTTTTCCAACCCAAGCCGCTGTGTTGATCTGATCCATCGCGTGTCCTCCCGCTGCAACCTAAGGTGCGCAAGCGCGAGAAAAAATCAATATATTTTAATAACTTAGCTGAATACCGTCGTATACATTGCGGCCCATTTCGCAGCTGCAGCACCAAGAGAAGCCTTGGAATTCAGCCACTTTGGCGATGGCTTTGCAGATGCAGAAAGAGAGAAAGAAAAAGCGAAAAAGTTTCGCCGCGCGTGCCATTTGGCGCAACTTCGTTGCTGTCGACTGGCCTACGACGACACAGCGCAACGCAAAAGCGCTTCCACAGTCGGGTTAGTCTCCGGCAGAGACCAGGTTGGCTTTGGTTCGGAATTCAACAGCGCGTTCCATCTGTCGCTGTTCAGTGAGCGCCCCGATGAAAAAGGCGATACGATGTCTGGGCAAGCCACCGCGAAGCGCGTCAAGAAACTTGCCCTCCGCAGTGTCGTATTCCCCCTCGGCCACGAGTATCAGCGACCGGTAGAATATCGGGTAAACGGCTTCGGGATCCAGTGCCAGTGCTGCGTCGATATGTGTGTGTGCAGTGGCAAAATCATCGGCGTCCAACATCATCATCGCCATGAATTCATGATCGTAGTAGTCAGCGTCCCCATTTTCGAAATTCGCCTGCAGAACGCGAACCGCTTCCTCGTCCTCGTCGCCATAAAACAACAAATCCGCCAGCCAGTAGACAGCAACGTCATCATGACCCTTGGCCAGAAACTCACGCAAGACGGTCTGGCCCGCATAGCGCAATCCAAGCGCAGACAGCGCGCGCGCTTTCCAGACGTACCCGTGAGACGTGTCCGGCCAGTCTTGCACGACGCGTTCGGCATCGACCATTGCGCGGCGATAGTTTTCAAGGTCGAGATTGGCCTTGGCCCGGTAAAGATAAGCCTCGGTCGGGGCATACCCGCTTTCGATGGCTCGGTTCAGCCGGGCAAGAGCAGCACCTGATTCACCCTGATCGTACAGGCCACGCCAAGGGCATAGAGCGTCCAGGGGTCTTTATCATCGTATTGCAGGGCCGCTTTCAGGATCTGTTCGCCCTCATTCGGACGACCACTTTCGATATAAAACCACGCTTTCTCACGATGGGCCCACAGGTAATCGGGTGATATTGCGAGCGCGGTGTCAATTAGAGTGACATACTCGTCTTCCTCAATCGTGCCCATGTAACGTCCGGACGAGGCGAGACCGGCAAAAGATTGCGCTGACGCGCCCGTGTTCAGAGCACGTTCAAACGCATCAATTGCCGCGTCGTAGTCGGACAAACCCCAATGTGCCCAACCAAGCACATTAAGCGCAGCGCCATGGTTCGGATCATGTTCAAGAACATCCGCCACGATGGTGATCGCGGTTTGCGGCTGTCCGTCATTGTCATAGGCCCGCGCGAGCGACACCTGCATGTCCCGCGTATCCGCGTTCAGCACAGACGCGCGTGCAAGCGCCGTTTCACAGATCGCAATCAGACGGTCGGGGGATTCGTCTTCCTCGAGGCAGACGGCCGCGTAACTTTTTTGGCTGTCCGACAGAATTGGACGCGCAAGTGCCGTTTGAAACAGAAATAAATTGGCCAGTAATGTCCCAAGAAAAAGAGATTTCAAATTTTGCGCTCCGGTTTGGTTCATTCTAACAAGGATAGATCCGCAAACAAATAAAAAGGCCGCGCAATTGGCGCGGCCTTTTAAATGAAACGTGTTTCGGATCGAGATCCGTCTTACGATGGGTGCTCAATCTGCGACCGTGGTGCTGCGGCTCTGATCTCGTGTCCTTTGCTGCGCAAAGGCACTGCCACAGATGCCGTCCACAGGTCGCGGTAAGCGCGAACTGTTACTCAGTGATCTTGGACACCACGCCGGCACCAACGGTCCGGCCACCCTCACGGATCGCAAACCGCAGGCCGTTTTCCATCGCGATCGGCGCGATCAGCTCGACGCCAAACGACACGTTGTCGCCCGGCATCACCATCTCGGTGCCTTCGTTCAGCTGAACCGTGCCCGTCACGTCCGTCGTACGGAAGTAGAACTGCGGACGGTAGTTCGCGAAGAACGGCGTGTGACGGCCACCCTCTTCCTTGGTCAGGATGTAGGCTTCGGCCTCGAA